>NZ_LNCU01000114.1:33176-81928 GCF_001542415.1 Bradyrhizobium macuxiense | reverse complement strand
GCGGCCGGCCGCGGCACTGCCGACCTCGAGCTGGTGCGCGCGGAAGCCGACACGGTAGATGCCGTCGGGCACATTGGCGTAGAGGCCGGTCGCGGGCGCCTGCTCGCCGCCGGTATAGATCACCTGCCCACCCTTCTTCTCGATACCGATGATGTTGAGCGGCGGATCGGAAAACACCTGCGCGACGCGCAGCGTATCCGGATGGCGGTAGACCTTCGGCGTCTCGCCGATCTGCAGCGCCCGGCCTTGCCACATGCACACGGTGTTGCCGCCGAGCAGCAGCGCTTCCGACGGTTCGGTGGTCGCATAGACGAAGATCGCGCCCGAGGCCTCGAAGATCCGCGGCAGTTCGGCGCGCAGCTCCTCGCGCAGCTTGTAGTCGAGATTGGCTAGCGGTTCGTCGAGCAGCACCAGGTCCGCGCCCTTGACCAGCGCCCGCGCGATCGCGGTGCGCTGCTGCTGGCCGCCGGAGAGCTGCAGCGGCGTGCGCTTCAGGAAAGGTTCGAGCCGCAGCAAGCCTGCGGCTTCCGCGACCCGCTTCTCGATCTCGGCGCGCGGCTTGCCCTGCACGCGCAAGGGCGAGGCGATGTTCTCGTAGACAGTCAGCGAGGGGTAGTTGATGAACTGCTGATAGACCATCGCGACCGAGCGCTGGCGCACGTCGGCGCCGGTGACGTCGTTGCCGTCGACCAGCACGCTACCCGTGGTCGGCTTGTCGAGGCCGGCGAGCAGCCGCATGATCGAGGTCTTGCCCGACAGCGTCGGCCCGAGCAGCACGCTGAGCGTGCCGCGCTCCAGCGTGAGCGAGACGTCGCGGATGGCCGGAATACCGTCCACCGTCCGCGTGACGTTCTGCAAAGTGACGCTCATGGCCGTCCTCCCGCTTCGCGGAGGGGACGTTCACCGGACACGCGGTTGGCGGCCATCCACTCGTCGAGCGCGGCGATTTCACTCGCCGTCATCCGCAGGCCCAGCTTGGATCGCCGCCATACGACGTCTTCCGCGCTCTGAGCCCATTCGTTCGCCATCAGGTACCGGACTTCACTTTCCGTCAAGGTGGCGCCGAACGATCGGCCTAGATCATCAGCGGATTTCGCATTGCCCAACAGTTTGGTCGCGCGCGTGCCATAGGCATGCGCAAGACGGTTCGCGTGCGGCTGCGAGAGGAACGGGTAGTTGCGCATCAACTCGGCGGTCAGCGCCGCGACCGCGGAGACGTCCATGTCGCCGCCGGGCAGCGGCGCCTTGCCGGTCCAACCCTCGGACGCTTTCGCGTTGCGAAGATAGGGTGACAGCCGCTCCAGTGCCTCTTCGGACAGCCGGCGATAGGTGGTGATCTTCCCGCCATAGATCGACAGCAGCGGCGCGCCACCGGGCGTGTCGAGCTCGAACACATAGTCGCGGGTTGCGGCCTTGGCCTCGCTCGCGCCGTCATCATAGAGCGGACGCACGCCGGAATAGTCCCAGACGACGTCCTCGGGCTTGACCGGCTTCGCCAGATATTCGCTGGCGGAGGCGCAGAGATATTCGATCTCCTCCCGCGTCGCCTTCACCTTGGCCGGATCGCCGTCATAGTCGCGATCGGTGGTGCCGATCAGCGTGAAGTCATCCTGATACGGGATGACGAAGATGATGCGGCCATCGGCGTTCTGAAAGATGTAGGCGCGGTCGTGGTCGTAGAGCTTCTTGACCACGATGTGCGAGCCCTGCACCAGCCGCACCTTGGCGCGGGCATTGACGCCGGCACCCGACGCCAGCACCTGCTCGACCCAGGGTCCGCCGGCATTGACCACGACGCGGGACTTGATCACCTCGCGCGCGCCGCTCGCGCGGTCCTCGATCGTGACGTGCCAGACGCCGTCGACCTGCCTGATCTCGACCGCGCGGGTGCGGGTGCGGATGTCGGCGCCGCGATCGGCCGCATCGCGCGCGGTCAGCGCCACCAGCCGCGCGTCGTCGACGAAGCAGTCGGAATATTCAAAACCCTTGCTGTAGCGGCCGGGGATCAGCGGCTTGCCCACCACGTCGCGGGCGAGATCGACCGAGCGCGTCGCCGGGAGCAGGTGTCGGCCGCCGATGTGATCGTAGAGGAACAGGCCGAGCCGCAGCAGCCAGGCCGGGCGCAGGCCGGCATGGTGCGGCAACACGAAACGCAGGGGACGGATGATGTGGGGTGCGATCTGCCAGAGGATCTCGCGCTCGATCAGCGCCTCGCGCACCAGGCGAAACTCATAATATTCGAGATAGCGCAGACCGCCATGCACGAGCTTGGTCGACCAGGACGACGTCCCGCTCGCCAAATCATTCATTTCACAGAGGAAAACAGAGTTGCCCCGGCCCGCCGCATCGCGCGCGATGCCGCAGCCATTAACGCCGCCTCCGATGATGGCGAGGTCGTAAATTCGATCCAAAGAACGCTTCCCCCAGTGACCGCCTTCGCTTCGGCGGTTTTACTTTCGGATTGGATTAAATCACAACAGAAAACGAAAGCAAACCGAAAATGGGAACTTTCGTTGGGGATTTTTGGGGAGGGGAACCGGTCGGGGCTTGGTGGTTGCGGTTCGTCCAAATCTTTGACCGTCACCCTGAGAAGCCGCGCAGCGGCGTCTCGAAGGGTGCGCGGCCCCACTGGTGGCCGTGCACCCTTCGAGGGCCGCTGAAGAAGCGGCCACCTCAGGGTGACGGTGAGAGATTTGCGCGCGCGGCTTCGTCGAACGCCGCGTCTCTGGAATACTGGATCGCCCGGTCCCCTCTATGCCAAGGCTCCGACGGGGCCAGTACCCGCAGGCACGCCGAACCTTCAGCGGAGGCGGCAAGCCGGGCGATGACAGCGAGGGTACGGAATCAGGCGCTGCGCAGCGTGACGGGGGCGGGCTCGGCGCCGTTGTCGTCGATATCCGTGGGCGGCTTGTCCATCGCGACGACGACTTCGATGCCGCGCGAATGGCAGATATTGGCGAGGCCCGCGGGCAGCGGTGAATCCGTGATGAAGGTCTGGATCTGGCTGATATGGGCGATGCGCACCGGCGCGCTGCGGCGGAGCTTGGTCGCATCGGACACCAGCATGACGTTGCGCGCATTGGCGATGATCGCCTGCGCGACCTGCACCTCGCGATAGTCGAAGTCGAGCAGCGCGCCCTCCTCGTCGATCGCGGACGCGCCGATGATGGCGTAGTCGACCTTGAACTGGCCGATCAGCTGCGTCGCGGTCGAGCCGACCACGGCGCCGTCGGCGCGGCGCACGGTGCCGCCGGCCACCACCACCTCGATGCGCGGATGGCGGTAGAGCAGCATCGCAACGTTGAGGTTGTTGGTGATGACGAGCAGATCCTCGTGCGAAGTCAGGGCGCTCGCCACCTCTTCGGTCGTGGTGCCGATATTGATGAACAGCGAGCAGCCGTTCGGAATTCGTGCGGCCGCGGCGGCGCCGATCGCCTTCTTCTCGTCCGCCGCGACGAAGCGGCGCGCCTCATAGGCGAGGTTTTCCACGCCGGAGGCGATGATCGCGCCGCCATGGATGCGGGTCAGCGACCGCTGGTCGCAGAGATCGTTGAGGTCCTTGCGGATGGTCTGCGCCGACACCTCGAATCGCTTGGCAAGGTCCTCCACCATCACCCGGCCGAAGGCACGTGCGATGTTGAGGATTTCAGTCTGACGATGCGATAGTCCGGCCACGGTGGCACCCTCGAAGCGGCAAGTCGCCTATCGTGCGACCGTTCGGCACCGAGGTCAACGAGGGAAGCAGGGCCAAGCCGGGAGTCGCGTCGCAGCGACGGCCAGATCGCTAACACGTCACCACGCCATGGCCGACGCGACCAGCCTGATCAATTCCGGATCGTCGAACGCCTTCGCGCTGGCGATGGCGCCGGCTGCGACCAGATCCGCATGGCTCAATCCGGTTCGCATCCCGATCGTCGCGATCCCTGCGGCGGTGGCGGACTGAACGCCGGAGCGCGAATCCTCGAACGCCAGCGCGGCCTCTGCCGACGCGCCGGCGAGGCGCAAGCCCTCCAGATAGGGCAAAGGATGCGGCTTGCCGTGCGCCAGTTCGTCGCCGATCACGACAGCCTTGAAGCGATGCGCGATGCCGAGTCCCGACAACAGCAATTCGGCATTCGGGCGTGGCGCGTTGGTCACCGCGACCATGGGGACGCCGACATGATCCGCCTGGTCGAGCAATGCCATCAATCCCGGCACCGGTGCGATCTGGCCGCGGACCAGTTCGCGGAAGACCCGCTCCTTCTCGCCGAGGATGACGATGCGGCGCTCGACCGGTTCGTGTGCCAGGAAACGCTCACCGATCGACGCGTTGGAGAAGCCCTGCAACTCCTTGCCGAAGCGCGCGTGATCAAAGGCATGTCCGTGAGGACCGAGCACCTGGTTGAACGCAGCCAGATGGAGCGGATCGGTATCGGCCAGCGTGCCGTCAATATCGAACAGCAGCGCCTTGCCTTGTTCCTGCAACATCCGGGTCATGTTTCCGTGAGTCCGGATGCATCAATACAGACTCTTGCGGCGCGCGCAAATGGCGCATCGCAGGTCAAAGGCCGTTCAGGAGGCAAACTGCAGAATTTGCCCGGTCACAAGACGGCGCGCCGCACGCTCGGCCTCGCGTGCATTGCGGAATATCTGGCCTTCAAGGGCGTCGAAGCGGTGCGATGCTGCAAAGAACTGATAACCGCGCGCATCGCGCACCACGATACCCGCTGTCTCTGAACTGACTTCGATGACGTAGCTGTCGGACATTGTTGGCCTCGGATTGATTCCGCGCCGACAACGGCATTGCCGCCCGTTTGTTCCTCATCAAATTTGCAGGTGGCGAAGCGCCGTAGCCTGCAGTTGACCAGAGCCGGGCTCGATTTTGACACGTTTTGTTGAAGCGAGTCGGAGACTGATTCGCGCAGGCAACGCGCTACGTCTCGATCGTTTCGCCGTCGCGCTGAATCGCCTGGGGATGGCCCTGCTCGTCGATCGAAACGTAAGTGAAGTTGCCGTCGGTCACCAGGACTGATTGCTGGTCGCGGCGTCGCAGCACCCAGGCTTCGAGATGCACGGTGACCGATGTGCGACCGACGCGCACCAGATTGGCGTGCACCGAGACAAGATCGCCGACATAAACGGGCTTGCGGAAATTCATCGCCTCGATCGCGACCGTCACGGTGCGCGACTTCGCCACCTTGGAGGCGAACACGCCGCCGCCGAGGTCCATCTGGCTGAGCAGCCAGCCGCCGAAGATATCGCCATTGGCGTTGGTGTCGGCCGGCATCGCCAGCGCACGGATGCAGAGATCGCCCTGCGGCTCGTTCCCGGAGATCGGCGGCGCGTGGATGTGCGTGTCGGTCACTTGAAGGTCTCCCAGCCGGCATCAGGCGTAAAGCGATCGCCGAATTTCTGCGCGAGCGCGCGCAACGCGGACACCACATTGTCGGCGCCTCGCGTGCGGGCGTAGTTGAGCGGCCCGCCGCGGAACGGCGCATAGCCGGTGCCGAAGATCATCGCGCCATCGACCATGTCGGCCTCATCGACGATGCCCTCGCGCAAAGCCGCGACGCAGACGTTCGAGATCGGCAGCACCAGGCGATCGATCATCTCATCGGTCACCCGCGGACCGGTCTCCGGCAGCGGGGTCTTCTCCGCCTTGCCGTCCTTCCAGGTGTAGAAGCCCTTGCCGGTCTTGCGGCCGAGCTCGCCCTTGGCGACCTTCTCGCGCAGCCAAGCCGGCGTCGGCGGCAGATGATCGCCGAACTTCGAGCGCAGCATGTCGCCGACATCGAGACAGATGTCGAGGCCGACCTGGTCGGCCAGCTCGATCGGGCCCATCGGCATGCCGAACTGCACCGCGGCCGCATCGATCAGGCGCTGGTCGATCTTCTCGTCCAGCATCACCATCGCCTCGAGCATGTAGGGCGTCAGCGCGCGGTTGACGAGAAAGCCGGGCGAGCTCTTCACCGGCAGCGGCAGGCGATCGATGGCGCCGACGAAGGCCTGCGCTTCCCTGAGCATGGCAGCATCGGTGCCGTCATGGCTGACGACCTCGACGAGCTGCAGCCGCGACACCGGGTTGAAGAAATGCAGGCCGAGCAGCCGCTCCGGCCTCGCGAGCGTGGTGCGCAGATCCTGCAACGGGATGCTCGAGGTGTTGGTGGCGAGGATCGCGCCTTGCTTCATCTTCGGCTCGAGGCCGGCATAGACCTTCTGCTTCAGCTCGAGCTTTTCCGGCACCGCCTCGATGATCAGATCGGCATTGCGGACGCCCTCTCCGTCCATGTCGGGGATCAGGCGGTCGAGCGCGTCGCGCTGGTCGATCTTCTTGCGCATGATCTTGCCGAACAGATCGGCGGCACGCTTCATCGCGCCGGCGATCGGCTCGGCCTTCATGTCGGCCAGCGTGACCCGCATGTCTTCATGAGCGCACCAGGCCGCGATGTCGCCGCCCATCGCGCCGGCACCGATGACATGGACGTGCTGCACCTTGTTGCCGCCGCCGGCCGCCTTCTTCATCTGCTCGCGCAGGAAGAACACGCGGATCAGGTTCTGCGCTGATGGCGTCACCATGAGATTGGCGAACGAGGTCTTTTCCGCGTTCAGCATCGCCGAACGGTTGCCGGCATGCTTCTCCCAGAGATCGATCAGCGCGTAGGGCGCGGGATAATGGACGCGCGGCGCCGCCTTCGCAGCCTCGCCGCGCATGCGGGAGGCGAGGAAGCCCCTCACCGGCGCAAGATTGAGCAGCGAGTTCATTGCGCCCCGCCTGGCGCGCTTCAGGCGGCCGAACACCGCGTCCCTCACGGCGTTGCGAACGTGACGCTCCTGCGTGACGGCATCGACCAGCCCGAGCGATCTGGCGCGGCGCGCATCGATGGTCTTGCCGGTCAGCATCAGCGTCATCGCCTGCATCGGATTGATCAGTTCGGTGAAACGCACGGTGCCGCCGAGGCCGGGATGCAGGCCGAGCAGCACCTCGGGAAAGCCGAAGCGCGCATCGTCGATCGCAATCCGCATCTGGCAGGCCAGCGCAACCTCGAGCCCGCCGCCGAGGCAGAAGCCGTGGATGACGGCGACCGACGGCACGCGCAGGGCCTCCAGCCGGTCGATCACCGCATGCGCCCGGCCGATCTCTGTCTCGACCGCGCGCGGGTCGCTCACGCCGCGGAATTCGTTGACGTCGGCGCCGGCGATGAAGCCGCTTCGCTTCGCCGAGCGGACCACGAGGCCGGCCGGCCGCTGGCTTTCCAGCGACGTCACGATCGCGTTGAGCTCGTCGATCATGTCGGCGGAGATCGTATTGGCGCTGGCGCCGGCGCGGTCGAACAGCAGCCAGGCAATGCCGTCGTCGTCGCGCGTCAGCTTGAAATTCCGGTAGGGACTGTCGGCCGCGGGCGTCGGCCCGAGCTCGAGCACGCGGTCGGCGAGGACGTCGATGATCTGAGAATCCATGATCACACCGTCTCTATCAACATCGCGCCGCCCTGCCCGCCGCCGATACATTCGGTGGCGACGCCACGCCTGGTGCCGAGCCGCTTCATCGCATTGACGAGATGCAGCACGATGCGGTTGCCGCTGGTGCCGACGGGATGACCGAGGCTGATCGCGCCGCCGTCGACATTGAGCTTGGCACGGTCGATCTCGCCGGCGGCGCCGTCGAGGCCGAGGATCTCGCGGCAGAACTTGTCGTCGTTCCAGGCGGCGAGGCAGCCGAGCACCTGGGTGGCAAAGGCCTCGTTCAGCTCCCAGGTCTCGACATCCTGCAGGGTCAGCTCGTTGCGCTTCAAGAGCGCACTCGCCGACAGCACCGGGCCGAGGCCCATGATCGAGGGATCGAGCGCCGACCACTGGCTGTCGAGGATCACGGCCTTCGGCGTCAGCCCGTGCTGTGCGACCGCGGTCTCGGAGGCAAGGATCACCCAGGACGCGCCGTCGGTGATCTGCGAGGAATTGCCGGCGGTGACCTGGCCCCAGGGCCGCTCGAACACCGGCTTGAGCTTTGCCAATGTCTCCGGCGTCGAATCCGGGCGGACGCCGTCGTCATGGTCGTAGAACTTGCCGTCGCGCGAGAAGGCGGTTTCGACCTCGCCCTTGAGGTAGCCCTGCTTCTGCGCATTCGCCAGCCGCTGGTGACTCTCTGCGGCATAGGCATCGGACTGCGCGCGGGTGATGCCGAAGAGATGGCCCACCTTCTCGGCGGTCTGCCCCATGTTGAGCTCGGTGATGGGATCGGTCAGCCCGCGCTCGAGGCCGATGATCGGCTTGAGATAGCTCGGCCTCACCTTCAGCGCCGCGGCGATCTTGGCGCCGATGCCCTTGGCACCGGCGAGGCCCGCAAACCAGCGCACGCCGGCATTGGGCCAGACCAGCGGCGCGTGGCTCAGCGCCTCGGCGCCGCCGGCGAGGATCAGATTGGAGATGCCCTCGCGGATGTAACGATAGCCGGTGTCGATCGACTGCATGCCGGATCCGCAATTGATCTGCACGGTGAAAGCGACCATCTTCTCGCCCATGCCGAGCCGCAGTGCCGCGACACGCGCCGGGTTCATCTCGTCGGCGATGACGTTGACGCAGCCGAGGATCACCTGGTCGAAGGCGGTGGGTGCGAAGGGCTGCCGCGCCAGCAGCGGCCGGCCGCATTGCACAGCGAGATCGACCGGAGTGAACGGGCCGGGGCCGGAGCGCGCCTTCAGGAACGGCGTCCGGCTGCCGTCAACGATAAAGACTGGTCGCGCCATCAGCTCGCCGCCCTCTGCTCACCCAGTTCCTGGAAGAACTGATGCACGCCGGCGGATTTCTTGTAAATCGGGGACAGCGCCTCGGGTGCGAAATCGTCGACCTCGATGACCTTCGCAACGGCCTCGCGGGCGGCGGCCAGCTTCTCGCCCTCGCCCTGGGTGATGACCCCCTTCTTGACCGCGTCCTGCCAGTCATGGATGCGCGCGGCATGCAGCCGTTTCGCAGCGTCCTCGGACTCGGTCACGAGGCGGAAGGCCTTCTCGAGCCGCGCGATGCCGCGATCGTCCTCGACGAAGGCGAGATCCGGCGTCAGGCGATCGCGCGCCGCCGACGGCGACAGCACGAGCTGCGCGCATTGGTGGATGACGCGATCCGACGGTCCGACGACGCGCGCGCCAAACGGCTGGATCAGGAATTTCAGCACCCATCCGACGACGCGGTTCGGCAGATTGGCGAGGATTTCCGCAAAGCGGTTCTCGATGGTCTTGAAGCCGGTCGCCATGCACCATTCGAGCGCGGGGAGATCTTCCTTCTGGCGGCCCTCGTCCTGCCAGCGCTTCAGCGCGGCAGAGAGCAAGTACAGCTCGGACAGGATGTCGCCGAAGCGGGCGGACAGCATCTCCTTGCGCTTCAATGCGCCGCCGAGCGTCAGCAGCGCCATGTCGGCGCAGAGCGCGAACGCCGACGAATAGCGCGAGAGCTGGCGATAGTACTCTGTCGCCTCGCCGGCATCCGGCGCCGGCGCGAACAGGCCAAAGGTCCAGCTCCGGCCCCAGGCGCGGACCATGGTCGCGAAGCTGTGACCGACATGCTTCCAGAACGCGGTGTCGAAGGCGGTCAGGCCCTTGTCGCGATCGGCCTCGCCGAGCGCGTTCATCTCCTGCAGCAGATACGGATGCGCGCGGATCGCGCCCTGCCCGAACACGATCAGATTGCGGGTCAGGATATTGGCGCCCTCGACCGTGATGCCGACCGGCACCGAGCGGTAGAGCTCGCCGAGATAGTTCTGGGGTCCGTCGATCACGGCCTTGCCGCCATGGATATCCATCGCGTCGTCGATCGCGATCCGCATCCGCTCGGTGGCGTGCAGCTTCATGATGCCGGAGATGACGGCGGGATGATGCCCCTCGTTCAGCGCGGCGCAGGTCAGCCGCCGCGCGGCGTCGAGCAGATAGGCGGTGGCAGTGATGCGCGCGAGCGGCTCCTCGATGCCTTCGAACTTCGCGATCGAGATGCCGAACTGCTCGCGGATCCGGGCATAGGCGCCGCTGGTGCGCGCAGCATAGGCGGCACCGGCGGCCGACAGCGACGGCAGCGAGATGCCGCGGCCGGCGGCGAGCGCCGTCATCAGCATCTTCCAGCCCTGACCGAGCCGTGCCTGGCCGCCGATGATGTAATCGAGCGGGATGAAAACATCGCGGCCCCAGTTCGGGCCATTCTGGAACACCTGCATCGCCGGCAGATGGCGGTGGCCGATCGAGACGCCAGACAGATTGGTCGGAATCAGCGCAACGGTGATACCGAGCTCTTCCTCCTTGCCGACCAGGTGATCAGGGTCGTAGGCCTTGAAGGCGAGCCCGAGCAGCGTCGCGACGGGACCGAGCGTGATGTAGCGCTTGTGCCAGTTGAGCTTCAGCCCGAGCACCTCGCGGCCTTCGAAAATGCCCTTGCAGATGATGCCGGTGTCGATCATCGAGGCAGCGTCCGAGCCGGCCTCGGGGCTGGTCAGGCCGAAGCAGGGAATGTCGCGGCCGTCGGCGAGCCGCGGCAGCCATTTCTGCTGCTGCTCCCTGGTGCCGAAGCGCATCAACAATTCACCTGGTCCGAGCGAGTTCGGCACCATCACGGTGACAGCCGCGGTCAGCGAGCGCGAGGAGACTTTGCGCACCACTTCGGAATGCGCGTAGGGCGAGAAGCCGAGGCCGCCGAATTCCTTCGGGATGATCATGCCGAAGAATTTGTTGCGCCTGACGAAGTCCCAGACCTCGGGCGGCAGATCGCGCCATTCCCAGTTGATCTTCCACTCGTCGAGCATTGCGCAGAGCTGGTCGACCGGGCCGTGCAGGAAGGCGTTCTCCTCGTCGGTCAGCTTCGCCGGCGCGAAGGCCAGCAGCTTCGACCAGTCCGGATTGCCGGTGAAGAGATCGGCATCCCACCAGACGTCGCCGGCTTCCAGCGCCTCGCGCTCGGTGTCCGACATCGTCGGCAGCACGCCGCGCGCCCAGGAGAAGATCGGCTTGGTGATGAAGTCGCGGCGGAAGCTCATGGTGGGGTCCTCATGAATCGGCGGCGCGGGCGGGGTGATCCTAGCGGAAAGTGCCTGTCACCGGTGAACACTTCGCCCTTCAAATAAAGCGAAATTGACACTGGCAGCGCGCCGTTTGTTAACGGCAGGCCGTGCGTTCAGTTCCGAAAGCCGAGGTGCGACAATCAGGTAGCCGGGGATGGCGCCGTCCGTCCGATCCACGCGAGGCTTAGTCGAGCAGGCGCGGCAGCGGAAGTTCACCTCTCCCTTGGGAGAGGTCGGCGCGCAGCGCCGGGTGAGGGGTTACGGTCCCTCGTGAGAGCAGCGCCCCTCACCCGATTTGCTGCGCAAATCGACCTCTCCCCGCTGGGGAGAGGTGAAACGAGTCCGCGGTCAGAACCGTTCAATCCGGTCCATTCCTCGTTAGGCCGGCCCCGCCCCCTGGGTCGCGGTATAGACCGCATAGAGCGACTGGCTGGCGGCCATGAACAGGCGGTTGCGCTTGGGGCCGCCGAAGGTGATGTTGCCGCAGACCTCCGGCAGGCGGATGCGGCCGAGCAGCTTGCCTTCCGGCGACCAGCACGTCGCACCGTTGTAGCCGACGGCGCGGCCGGCATTGCTGGAGCACCAGACATTGCCGTTGACGTCGCAGCGGATGCCGTCCGGTCCGCATTTCACGCCGTCGACCATGAAGTCGGCGAACCGCTTGCCGTTGGAGACCTTGTTGTCGGCGCCGACATCGAACACGAACACGTCGCCCTTGCCGCCTGGGCCGGTGTCGCCCGGTCCCTTGCCGGTCGAGACGACATAGAGCTTCTTGTAATCGGGCGAGAAGCAGATGCCGTTCGGATCGGGCACCTGGTCCTCGCTCACGACGACATCGATGCGCCCGGACGGATCGACGCGGTAGCAGTTGGTCGGCAATTCGCGCTTGAACGGCACGAAGCCCGGCGGTTGCCCGATCCGCGGATTGAGCTTGCCGGCCGGATTGACCGGGCCGCCCGCGGCGTCGGGCTCGCCCTCATAGAGCTGGCTGCCATAGGGCGGATCGGTGAACCAATAGCTGCCGTCGGGATGCGCGACGATGTCGTTCGGCGAGTTCAGCTTCTTGCCGTTGTAGGAGTCGGCGAGCACGGTGGCGGTGCCATCGTTCTCATAGCGCACCACGCGGCGGGTGAGATGTTCGCAGGAGAGCTGGCGGCCCTGGAAGTCGAACGAGTTGCCGTTGCTGTAATTCGACGGCATGCGGAAGACGCTGACGTGGCCGTCATCCTCCGACCAGCGCATCTGCCGGTTGTTGGGGATGTCGCTCCACAGGAGATAACGGCCCTGCGAGCTCCAGGCCGGGCCCTCCGCCCACAAGACGCCCGTGTAGAGACGCTTGATCGAGGTATTCGGCTGGGCGAGGTCGTTGAAGGACGGATCGACCGCGATGACGTCGGGGTCCCAGAAATAGGTGGTCGGCGCCCCTCTCGGGCTGAAGTCGCGCGGTGGGCTCGTGATCGTCGTCGGCGGACTGACCGGCGCAGGCGCTGTCGCATTCTGGGCCAGCGCACTGCCGAGTCCCGTGGCGGTGGCGGCGGCAGAAACTGCCAAACCCTGGACCAGCGTTCGTCGTGAAACGTTTGGCTCGCGCCGCACTTCTGTCGGATCGCGCCGCTCTTGGCGTGTCATCGCATCCTCCCACTGAGTTAGCCGGCCGTTGATCCGGCCTGGCGCGTGGAGGTTAGACTGCTCCCGGCGAGGTTGCGAGTGACGGTTTTTCATGTCTGCGCGCGGAAAGCTCACATTGTTGTGGTTCCCGCCTCCATCATCGCGGGGCGAGAAGGCAAAGCGCCGTACTCGCCATAAGCCCTCTTCGTCGCTTGATGCACACGTCGCGCCACATTCACAACTGTCGTCCCTGCGAACGCAGGGGCCCATACGCCGCGGCGGGTGTTGTGAATCGGGCCCGTCGTTCCAGCATCATGCAACAATGAACATTCGTGGTTATGGGTCCCTGCATTCGCAGGGACGACACTGACTGTGCTGCGCGATTTGTGAGTCGAACGTCCGTTGCCCTCTGCGTCGCTTGATCCGCGCGTCACGCCACATTCACAACTGTCGTCCCTGCGAACGCAGGGACCCATACGCCGCGGCGGGTGTTGTGAATGGGGCTCGTCGTTCCAGCATCATGCAACAATGAACATTGGTGGTTATGGGTCCCTGCGTTCGCAGGGACGACACTGACTGTGCTGCGCGATTTGTGAGTCGAACGTCCGTTGCCCTCTGCGTCGCTTGATCCGCGCGTCGCGCCACATTCACAACTGTCGTCCCTGCGAACGCAGGGACCCATACGCCGCGGCGGGTGTTGTGAATGGAGCTCGTCGTTCCAGCATCATGCAACAATCAACATTCGTGGTTATTGGTCCCTGCGTTCGCAGGGACGACACTGAGTGTGTTGCGCGATTTGTGAGTCGAACGTCCGTTGCCCTCTGCGTCGCTTGATCCGCGCGTCACGCCACATTCACAACTGTCGTCCCTGCGAACGCAGGGACCCATACGCCGCGGCGGGTGTTGTGAATGGGGCTCGTCGTTCCAGCATCATGCAACAATGAACATTGGTGGTTATGGGTCCCTGCGAACGCAGGGACGACACTGAGTGTGTTCCGCGATTTGTGAGTCAAACGTCCGTTGCGAGGAGCAAGCGGGCCGCGCGAATGCGCGCCCGTAGGCCCGCAATGACGGCTACGTGGACAAGCTCAATCCGGCCGGAGCATCTCGAACATGTTTTCCGGCTTGATCTCGAAATAGTCGCCCCTCCGTCCGGCGCGGACGATGGGATGCGCGAGGCCGGTCTGGTAGATGCCGTCCTTGATGAAGGCCTTGTCGATATGGACGGCGACGACCTCGCCGAGCGTCAGCCAGGCTTCGGCCTTGCGGCCGTTGGCACCCTGCAGCTGGACGATCTGGCTCACCTTGCATTCGAACGAGACCGGGCTCTCGGCGACGCGCGGCACGTTGACGAGCTTGCCGGGCACGGGGGTCAGCCCCGCGAGTTTGAATTCGTCGACATCGCGCGCGACATGGGCGGCGGTCGCGTTCATGTGCCTGGCGAGATCCATCGTCGCCAGATTCCAGACGAACTCGCCGGTGTCCTGGATGTTGGCGACGCTGTCCTTCCAGTTGGTGGAGGAGAAGCCGATGATCGGCGGCACGTAGCAGAAGGCGTTGAAGAAGCTGTAGGGCGCCAGATTGACGTTGCCCTTGGCATCGCGCGAGGAAATCCACCCGATCGGGCGTGGCGCGACGATGGCGTTGAACGGGTCGTGCTTGAGGCCGTGGCCGTTCTTCGGCTCGTAGAAATGCAGGTCTTTCGCGGTCACGCTGGGCCCCTCGTCATTCCGGGTTCGATGCTTACGCATCGCCCCGGAATGACGAGGAAGTCAACTGACTAAAACGTCAGCTCTGACGGCTCAATTCGCCCGGGCCCGCGGTGACAGGGCGGCAATCACGAAATCGATCATCTGGTCGATGGTCGGGCCCGGCTTGGTCGCGCATTGGGCGATCATCTGCGGGTGGAAGAAGCGCATCATGGCGGTGCAGGCGCAGAGCGAGGCGAGCTGCAGGTCCTTGACCTCGAATTCCCCCGAGGCCGCGCCTTGGGCGATCACCTCGCCGATAATGCGGGCGATCAGTTCCATATGGGCGACGCAGACTTCCCAGTCCTCCTGCATCGCGATCTCGACCATCTCGTGCAGCTTGGAATCGCCGACATAACGCTCGGTGTTCATGCGATTGATGGTCGTCATCATCTCGCGCAGGCGCGCTGCGGCCGGCCCTTCTGATCGGGCGATGCGCTGTGCCTCGATCTCGACCTCGCCCATCAGGCCGCGCGCCACGCCCTCGTGGATCGACTTCTTCGAGTCGAAGAAGCGGTACACGTTGGCGGGGCTCATGCGCAGCTCCTTGGCGATGTCAGCCACCGTGGTCTTCTGGTAGCCGATTTGCCGGAACAAACGCTCCGCCACCACGAGAATCCGCTCGCGGGTGTCAGTTTCGCTATGCTCCGAAATCAGCGTCATGTCGGTCTACTCAATGTTCATTTATTCTGCCGCTTCAGCAAGCGGAAATGCGCGTTGCGCATCGCCGGCATGCTGCGGCGCGGTATTGGACTGCTCGCCAGGACCGCACTCGTCCAGAGTCTTGCGGAACCAGAGGGCGTAAAGGCCCGGCAGATACAGCAAGGTCAGGAAGGTCGCAACAAACAATCCGCCCATGATGGTGATCGCCATCGGGCCCCAGAACGCCGAGCGCGACAGCGGGATCATGGCCAGGATGGCGGCAAGCGCGGTCAGCACCACCGGCCGGGCACGGCGGACGGTGGCTTCGACGATCGCCTCCCGCCGCGTCAGGCCGTGCGACACGTCGCTCTCGATCTGATCGACCAGGATCACCGCGTTGCGCATGATCATGCCGGCCAGCGCGATCAGGCCGAGCAACGCCACGAAGCCGAACGGCTGGTTAGCGACGTTCAGGCCCAGCGAAGCGCCGACGATGCCGAGCGGCGCGGTCAGGAACACCAGAAACAGGCGCGAGAAGCTCTGCAACTGGATCATCAAGAGCGTCAGCATCACCATCACCATCACGGGGAAGAGGACGAAGATCGACGCATTGCCCTTGGCCGACTCCTCGAACGCCCCGCCCGGCTCGATCCGGTAGGCCGGCTCGAGATGATCCTGGATGTCCTTCAGCTTCGGCGAGATCTGGTTGGTGACGTCGGGCGCCTGCACGCCGTCGACGACGTCGGAGCGCACGGTGATCGCCATGTCGCGGTTGCGCCGCCACAGGATCGGCTCCTCATGCGCATATTCGATTTTTGCAATTTGCTGGAGCGGGACCGCCACACCATTGCGTGACGTGATTGTGAGATCGCCGACCCGGCCGAGGTCGAGCCGCTCCGACGGCACGGCGCGTGCGATCACGCCGACCTTCTCGATGCCGTCGCGGATTGTCGTGACCGGCGCACCCGAGATCAGCATCGACAGCGCCTGCGAGACGTCCTGCGGGGTGAGGCCGAGCGCGCGCGCCCGATCCTGGTCGACGACCAGCTTCAGGTAGGGCGACTGCTCGTTCCAGTCGAGCTGGACGTCCTTGACGTTCGGATTCTGGCGCATGATGTCGCGCACCTTGTAGGCGATATCACGCACCTTCTCGGCGTCAGGCCCGATCACCCGAAACTGGACCGGGAAGCCGACCGGCGGACCGAAATTGAAACGATCGACCCGGACCCGCGCCTCGTTCAGCGCACCGTCGGCCACCGCCTGTTCGATCTTCGCCTTGATGCGTTCGCGCGCCTCGACGTTCTTGGAGAGGATCACGATCTCGGCAAAGGCCTCGTTCGGCAGCTGCGGATTGAGGCCGAGCCAGAAGCGCGGCGAGCCCTGGCCGACATAGGCGGTATAGGTCTGAATGTCCTGATCGTCCTTCAGGAGTTTTTCAGCCTCCTTGACCGCCTTCTCGGTGACGTTGAAGGCGGTGCCCTCGGGCAGACGGAGCTGCAGGAACAGCTCGGGCCGCTCCGACAGCGGGAAGAACTGCTGCTGGACATGACCGAACGCGACGATCGAGGCGACGAAGACGCCGACGGTCGCGGCCACCACCTTGACGCGGTGATCGACGCACCACTGCACGACGCTGCGCAGGCCGCGATAGATCCGCGTCTCGTAGATCGCGTGCGGATCGTGATTCTGGTGCACCTTGATGTTCGGCAAGAGCTTGACGCCGATATAGGGCGTGAAGATCACCGCCACGAACCAGGAGGCGACCAGCGAGATCGCCACGATCCAGAAGATGCCTCCGGCATATTCGCCGACCGCAGAATTGGCGAAACCGATCGGGAGGAAGCCGGCGGCCGTGACCAGCGTTCCCGTGAGCATCGGAAACGCGGTGGATTCCCAGGCAAAGGACGCCGCCTTCATGCGGTCCCAGCCCTGCTCCATCTTCACCACCATCATCTCGACCGCGATGATGGCGTCGTCGACCAGGAGGCCGAGCGCGATGATCAGCGCTCCGAGCGTGATGCGGTGCAGATCGAGCGACATCGCGTTCATCACGATGAAGACGATGCCGAGCACCAGCGGCACCGATAGCGCCACCACAATGCCGGTACGCCAACCGAGTGCGACGAAGGAGACGAACAGCACGATCGCGAGCGCCTCGACGAAGGAGTGCACGAACTCGCCGACGGCATGCTCGACCACCTTGGGCTGATCGGCGATCTGCTCGACATTGATGCCCTGCGGCACCGCCTTCATGAACTCGGCGGTTGCCTTCTTGACGTCCTCGCCGAGCTCGAGAATGTTGGCGCCCTTGGCGGTGACGACGCCGATGCCGAGCGCGGGCTTGCCTTCCTGACGCACCTTGAAGGTCGGTGGATCGACATAGCCATGGGTGACGGTGGCGATATCGCCGAGCCGGAACACGCGGCCGTTGCTCTCGACTGGGGTTTCGGCAACGGCCTTGACGCCGTCGAGCGCGCCGGTGACGCGGAGCGGCACGCGCTGCGAGGAGGTCTCGACGGTGCCGGCGGGCGTCACGTTGTTCTGCTTGGCGAGCGAATCGAACAGCGCCTGCGGCGTAATGCCGAGCGTGGCGAGCTTGGCATGCGAGAACTCGACGTAGATGCGCTCGTCCTGGATGCCGTAGAGGTCGATCTTGGTCACCCCCGGCACCTTCAGGAGTCGCTGGCGGAAGCCTTCGGCGACCTTCTTCAGCTGCGCATAGTCGGCGCCGTCGCCGGTCATCATGTAGAGAATCGAATCGACGTCGGAGAATTCGTCGTTGACGACGGGACCGAGGATTCCGGCCGGCAGCTCGCCCTGCACGTCAACCAGCTTCTTGCGCAGGAGATAGAAGAGATAGGGCACGTCCTTCGGCGAGGTCGAATCCTTGAAGGAGACCTGCATCGCCGTGAAGCCCGGCTTGGAATAGGTCTGCACCTTGTCGAAGAACGGCAGCTCCTGCAGCTTCTTCTCGATGGGATCGGCGACCTGCATCTGCATTTCCTGCGAGGTCGCGCCCGGCCACATCACCGACACGTTCACCACCTTCACGGTGAAGAACGGATCCTCGGCGCGGCCGAGCTTCTCGTAGGAGAAGTAACCGGCGACGCCGAGCACGATCATCAGGAACAGCACCAGGGTCGGGTGGCTGACCGCCCACGCCGAAAGGTTGAAGCGCTTCATCGAACTCTCCAAGTCCAATTCGTTTCGACTTCAACCGTCATTGCGAGCGAAGCGAAGCAATCCATTCTTCCACCTGCGGCGACATGGATTGCTTCGTCGCTTCGCTCCTCGCAATGACGGAACTCAATGATCCGGGATCAGAACGACAGCGACGAGACGACGCGGACCTTCTGGCTCGGATCGAGCTTCTGCACGCCGAGCGCCACCACCTTGGCGCCTTCGTCGACGCCGCCCGAGATGATGACGCTGTCGCTCTCGTAGGACTTCACCTTGACCGGCTTCAGCGCGACATCACCCTTGTCGTCGACGATGAAGAGCGAGGGATCGCCGCCCTCGCTGAACAGTGCGGACAGCGGCAGCTTGGCGACGCGCTCGCTCGCGTTGTCGGCCAGCGTCAGCGTCGCGGTCATCCCGAGCGAGACGGAATCGTCGGCGTCAGGCAGCGAGAATTTTGCCAGATAGGTGCGGGTTGCCGGATCGGCCGACGGTGCGACCTCGCGCAGCTTCGCGGTATAGGTCTTCTTGGCGTCCGACCACAGCGTCACCGTGGCTACGCCCGACCTGGCACGATTGAGAAGCGTCTCTGGGATCGCGACGACAGCTTCCTTCTCGCCAAGTCGGGCGACACGGATCGATGCCTGGCCCGCGGCAACCACCTGGCCGGGCTCGATCATGGTCGCTGTGACGACACCCCGGGTGTCGGCCACCAGCGTTGCGTAAGAGAGGGAGTTCCTGGTCAGCTCGACCGAGCGCTCGGCGCGGTTCAGCCGGGCGCGGGCCTCGTCGCCGGCAGCCTTGGCGGAGTCGAGCTGCGCGTCGGTGGTCCAGCCCTTGGCCTTGAGATCCTTGGCACGCTGCTCGGCGGCGGCGGCCTGCGCCAGCACGCCGGTGGCGGCGCGAAGCTCGGCCTCCGCCTGCTCGGCCTGCAGCTTCAGATCGACCTCGTCGAGGGTGGCCAAGGGCTGGTCGACGTCGACTGTCTGTCCGACCTCGACCAGCCGCTTGGCCACCTTGCCGGCAACCCGGAAGCCCATGTCGGCTTCGATCCTGGGCTTGATGGTGCCGACAAAACTGCGCTCGGGGGTTTCAGCCTCGTAATGGACGGTCGCCACCAGAACGGGGCGTCCCGGTTCGACCTTCTCGGCCGTCTTCTCGTTGCAGCCGGTCAGCGCGAATACCGCAAATGCTAACGACGCCCCCGTCAAGAGCCTGTAATAGCTCGAGAAAATGGAACGGACGAACATCTGACATCTCCATCGGCTGACGACTGATGAAGACTATCGATTTATCACTGATAAATGTCAATATTCGTCAGTAATAACTAATTCGTGAGGACGGCCTGGGAATCGGCGTCGGATTTGCGGGTGTGGCGACTTGGAAGATGCCTAGTCCGGGACTGTGTATGGGGTTGTTTTCGATTTTTTTGGTCCAGCCGAGCGGCTGGATCACGCCAATACCTGTCCCATACGCCCGGTAGCGTCGGACGTCGGAGGACGGGTGGAGCGGAAAGGCGCGATCCAGGCTACGACGGGTCAGCCCGCCCCTCCGCAGACGTCATCGCTACTTCGCGCCGGCGAACTCGGCCTTGGTCTCGTGGCTGCCGATGAAGACGAGCAGGCCCGCGATCAGCGGCAGCAGCGACAACACCAGCAAGCCCGTGGACGTGCTGCCCGTCGACTCCTTGACCCAGCCGATCAGATAGGGGCCGCCGAAACCGGCGAGGTTGCCGATCGAGTTGATCAGCGCGATCGCGCCGGCGGCCGCGGTGCCGGAGAGCCATGCGGTCGGCAGCGTCCAGAACACCGCGAAGGTGCAGAACACGCCGATCGCGGCGATCGTCAGCACGACCATGGTCATGGTGGGATCGGTGATGTAGCTGGAGACGCCGAGCGCCAGCGCGGTGAGCAGCAAGGGAGCGCCGACATGGAAGACGCGCTCGCGCGTGGCGTCCGAGCGGCGCGCCCACAGGATCATCGCGATGGTGCCGAACACATAGGGGATCGCGGTGACGAAGCCGGTCTGCGCATTGGTGAGGCCGAACGCCTTGACGATCGTCGGCAGCCAGAACTGCATGCCATAGAGCGCGGCGACGAAGCCGAAATAGATTGCGCTCAGCGCGAGCACCTTGGGCGAGGTGAGCGCCTGGACGAGTGAGAAGTGCTGGGCCGCCTGCTTGGCCGCAACCTCGGCATCGAGCTTCGACTTCAGCCATGCCTTCTGCTCGGCCGAAAGCCAATCGGCCTTCTCCGGCCTGTCGGTGAGGTAGAACCAGGTGACGAGGCCGAGCAGCACCGAGGGGACGCCCTCGACGATGAACAGCCACTGCCAACCCTTGAACCCCATCACGCCGTCGAGCCCGAGCAGCATGCCGGAGATCGGCGCGCCGATCACGGTCGAGATCGGCACGGCGAGCGCGAAGGCCGCCAGGAAGCGGGCGCGATATTGGGCCGGGTACCAGTAGGTGAGATAGAGGATGATGCCGGGGAAGAAGCCGGCCTCCGCCACGCCGAGCAGGAAGCGCAGCGCGTAGAAGCTCCGCTCGTCATAGACCGCCGCCATCAGCGCCGAGAGGATGCCCCAGCTCACCATGATGCGGGCGATCCAGCGGCTGGCGCCGAACTTCTCCAGCGCCAGATTGCTCGGCACCTCGAAGATGAAATAGCCGACGAAGAAGATGCCGGCCCCGAAAGAGAACACCGTCGGCGAGAACTTCAGCTCCGAATTCATGGTGAGCGCGGCGAAGCCGAGATTGACGCGGTCGAGATAGGAGAAGAAGTACGCCAGGATCAGGAACGGGATCAGCCGCCAGGAGATCGCGCGGATGGTGGACGTTTCGATCTCGCTGCGGGCGCCGCTGTTGGGCGCGATGGTCGCGGTCTGGCTCATGTGTTTCCCCCAGGGTATCTGCTTGCCCCGACGATTATTGATTGGCAGCGCGTTGAGCAATGGCAAAAACTCATAACACACAGCGCCAAACGGGAACGCGAGCGACGCCGCGCGACCCGGTGGCTCGCAATGACGGCGGGGGAATCCCGCCCTACTCCGCCAGTTGAAACCGCTCGAAGCGATCGAGCTCCTCCTCGATCCGGCGCTTCAGCTCCTTGCGCGCCGCCTGCTTCTTGCCGTTGCCGACCCAGCTCCATTTCTGCATCAAGAGCTTCTTATTCTGCCGGTCGGTCTTCAGGTCGAGGGCGGCGACGATGTCGTCTCCGACCAGGACCGGCAGCGCGAAATAGCCGAACACGCGCTTGTCCTTCGGCACATAGGCCTCGAAGCGATGGCCGTAGCCGAAGATCAGCTCGGTGCGCTTGCGCTGGATGATCAGGGGATCGAACGGCGAGAGGATGTGGACGAGGCCGGGGTCGCCCTCCCCGGTCGGCTCCAGCACGTCCGGCTGCGCCCAGTGCTCCTGCTTGCCGGCGCCGTCGACCGCGATCTGAACCAGCTCCTTGCGGCGCACGCGGGCCTCGATCAGGCGACGCACCGCCTGCTTGCTGGGCGCGTCGAGGTGGCAGATCGAGTCCAGGCTGACGATGCCCTGCGAGCGCAGCGCACGGTCGAGCAGATAGGCGATGATTCCGGATGCGGCGGCCGGCTTCGGCGGCTTCTCCCAGCCGAAATGCCGGGTCGTCAGCTCGTAGGTCTTCAGCATGCCGTTGCGCTCGCTGATCGTGACCGCGCCGCCATAGAAGGCGAGCTGCAGCGCGCGCTTCGAGGGCTTCCGGCTCGCCCAGAGGTGCTCCTTCTCGGTCAGCACGTCGTCCTCGATGTCGCGGATGGTGAGCGGACCGGCGCGCACCAGCCGCATCACCTTGCGGGTGTCGGCCGGCGTCACCGAGGCGAACCATTTGTGGCCCTCGCGCTTGTGCGCCTTCATCGCCGGCAGGAAGAAGCTGATGTCCTTCGACGGGATGTAGGACAGCGCATGCGTCCAGTATTCGAACACGCTCTTGTCCGTGCTCTGCGCCTGCTTGAGGTCGGCGCGGCGGTAATCCGGAATGCGGGAAAACAGGATGTGGTGATGGCAGCGCTCGATCACGTTGATGGTGTCGATCTGCACATAGCCGAGATGGGTGACAGCTGCCGTCACGGCGGCAGGCCCCTCACCGAACGGCGCTCTTGTATCGAGCCGCTGTGCGCGCAGCCAGATGCGGCGGGCGTCGGCATTGCTCAACGGAATGGGGGCGGTCGTGCGGGGCATTTCGTTGCAATGTAGCGAGATTTGCGCGCCTGTGGAGAGCGGTCCGGCGGATATCAGCTCCGCAGCGTCGTCAGCGCTTCGGCTGCTCCGTGACCGACCCGGTCGACATCTCGGCCTCGCAGAGCGCATCGACGTCGCCGACTGGTCGCGATCATGATCGTCCCTGCGATGGTCCCGATAGCCACGCTGCCGCCTGATCTGCTCGAACACACCCGCCCGTCTAAGCTTGCTGACGCACTTCCGATGCGCCTCAGGCTAGGCGACTATCTGGCCGATTATTTGACCTTGCTCCGCCACGTCGCGACGGCAATGCCGGCTATGTGACTTACATCACATTCGCGACTTTGAACCGATCCTACGGTCGCACCATCAAATCGACAGCAAGCCGGATTGGCTCGCGTGAAAGTTGAGGAGCAACCCATGACCCGCTCTCATGTTCTTTCCCTTCTGATCGGCGCCACGCTGGCGATGACGGCGGGCCTCGCGCTGGCTGGCGACAACATCGTCCCGGCCGATCAGATATTGACCGCGCTGAAGCCCAGGCCGGTGACCCGCAGCCTCTCGGCCGGCGCGCAGGTCGATCCAGCCGTCTCGGCGAAGGAGACGGCCTTCCTCAACAGCGTTCGTAACCGTCAGACCCGATCGCTGTCGCTCGGCGAACGCCAGGAGATCGCCGAGATCGCGACCAACAAGCCGAAGATCGATCTTGAGATTCACTTCGACTACAACTCGGCCGAGATCAACAAGGGCTCGACCCAGGCCGTGCAGGAACTCGGCAAGGCGCTGTCCGATCCTAGCCTGCAGGGTTCGACCTTCGTCGTCGCCGGCCATACCGACGCCATCGGCGGCGAGGCCTACAATCAGGATCTGTCGGAACGCCGCGCCGACACCATCAAGACGTATCTGGTCGAGCACTACGGCCTGAACGGGTCAAACCTGGTGACCGTCGGTTATGGCAAGACCCGGCCGAAGAACCCCGACGCACCGTTCGATCCGACCAACCGTCGTGTGCAGGTCGTGAACATGGCGACCAAGACTGCCGCACAGTAAGCCAACGCCGGATCTCAGATCCAGCTCTGGAACAGCATCAGCCGGTTGAAGGTCGCCATCGACGTCTCGATGAAGGCCGCCGTGATCGGCAGCATCACGACGAAGCCCGCGCACCCGACGGCCACGAAAGCCCACAGCAGCCAGCGCGGCGCGGGCTTGCGCGTCAGTGCATAGACCAGCACGAAACTCGCCGTCGTCGCCGCGGGCAGATAATAGTAGATGAAGCCGAGCACGCGCGGCAGCAGCGCCCAGGCGAGATACGGGCCCAGGTAGAACGCCAGCACCAGGAACGCATCGCGGTTGCGCGTGACAATCCAGTCGCGCAGCGCGACGACGAGCGCGATCAATACGGGCCACAGGATCAGCGGATTGCCGAGAAACACGATCGCCGCGATCCTGCCGTCGGCCAGCTTGTCGAACAGATACCAGACCGGCCGCACCAGGAACGGCCAGGACGGCCACGAGCTCATGTAGGTATGGCCCGCGATTGCACTGGTCGTATTGTCGGCAAAGATGCGGCGCTGCGCCTCCAGGAGGTCCGGGAGCGAGAAGCCGTACAGCGGCACGAAGGTCGCGAGATAAACGACCGCGGGGATCAGCACGAAGCAGGCGATGAAGTGGTGCAGGCGGAAGTCCGGCCAGAGATCGGGCTGGTACCAGTCCTCGGAATTGCCGTCGGCAAAGCGCGTGCGCCAGCCCTGCATCAGGCGGACCGCGGCGACGATCACGATGCAGGTCGCGAGCACGAACAATCCGCTCCATTTGCAGGCTGCCGACAGGCCGGCAGCAAGCCCCGCCAGCGCGAAAGCGAGCTGCGGACGCTGCTGCCTGAATCCGTGGATAAAGGCCGCTATCGCAAACAGGCTGAAGGCAAGCGCGAAAATATCCAGCATCGCGATGCGCGACTGCACGAACAGCATCTGGTTGAAGAAGGCGAGCAGCACGGCCGCAAGCGCGCGTCCCTGCGATGCGAACAGCGCGAGCCCACAGAAATAGACGCCAACGAGGGCGAGCGCGCCGAACAGCGTCGCGGGATAGCGCCACCCCAGCGGCCCGTCACCAAACGCCCTGATCGAGAGTGCGATGATCTCCTTGGCGAGCGGCGGATGCATCGGGTTGAGGATCGGCTCCTCGATCACAGGCAACAGCATCTGCCGTGCCGCCGGCACGTAATGCACCTCGTCGAAATAGAGCTTGTCCGGCGTGGTGACCCCGAGCAGCAACACGACCTGGGCGACGACGAAAATGGCTGCCGCGACGATTGCCGTGCGCGCGGCTGAACGCCGCGGCTGTGGCTCAGATGCGGTGTTCACGGATCGACGGCGCTGCAACGGATGCGTGTGTGATCGAAGTGTGAGCTACGCCGATATTCTCGGGTGTGATGTGTGTGACCTGTGTGATTGGAGCTCACTTTCATGCGCATTGCGTTGAACGATTTCGAATCCGCCGACACTAACCATCCAATCAGCTCAGCGCTGCTTGTGACAAATATACAATATCAGATGCTGGCGCGGTCCGGTACGATGATGGGGTTAAATCGATCGGTTTTGAAATGTATTCGCGCCACGGCTTTCTCTCAATCCTTGCACTGGGTTTTGTAGTCGCGCTGACGGCAGGTCCCGCTCAGGCGCAGACGCGCGTCGGCGAAGCGGCCGTCGTCAAGAATGAGGTCGTTCGCATCGCGGCGTCGACAACGCAGATCAATGTCGGCGATGCCGTGCTGCGCGATGAGGTCGTGCGCACCGGTCTCGACAGCGCCACGCGACTGGTGATGGCCGACAGCACCAACCTCTCGCTCGGACCGAGCGCGACGATCAAGCTCGATCGCACCGTGTTCGACGACGATCATCATTATCGCGACGTCGCGATCCGTCTGACATCGGGCGCATTCCGCTTCGTCACCGGTCATTCGGACAAGGCCGCCTACAAGGTCACGACGCCGCTTGCGACCATCGGCGTTCGCGGCACCATCCTCGATATCCTGTCGCAGCGCGGCAGGACCACCGTGGTGCTGCAGGAAGGTGCTTCGACCGTTTGCACCACGAGCCGGCAGTGCCTCGACCTGACCCAGCCCGGCGATACCGCGATCATCACCTCGACCGGCGGCCGCACCACGATTCAGAAGACCAACAACTCGCCCTGGACGTTTGCTGCGAACTGCGCTCAGGCTGCAGGCCTCTGCTCGGTCACACAATATGCCGATGCAACGCCGGTGACACCGCCGGTCGAGGACGATCCCACCGGCATATTGTGCGGGCGGTGACCATGGCACGGCGCACGCATCATCGGATCAAGTCCGCGGCGACGGTCGCGATGCTGTCGCTTGCGATGATGCAGGCGCTGGGGGCTCCGGCTCGGGCCCAGTCGCCAACGCCGACACCCACGCCGACCTATACCCCAATGCCCACACCGACGCCGACCCCGTCATATACTTCGACACCTACGCCTACTCCGACGCCGACCCCCACGCCGACACCGACGATCACGCCCACACCGACCCCGAGTCCTTCGCCCTCGCCGACGCCGATCACCGGCGCGCCGTCGAGCGGCAGTTCGATCAACGGCCTCGCAGATCAGCGCTTCAACCAGATGATCACCAACCGCGTGCTCGGTTCGGTGCTGCTCGGCGTCAACGAGCAGATCAATTGCAACGACTGCGTCAGCGCCTTCGGCTCGGCCGGCTCGTTCTCGGCCGGCATCCATGGCCGCAAGACCATCACGCCGAATCTGTCGCTGCTCGCCGGCATCGCCTATACGCAATACGGCGAGGGTGGCTACAACGTCACCAGCGCGCCGATCGGCGCCTTCGCGCTGCGCTATGACTTCGTCGACTGGGGCTCGTCGCGGCCGTTTTTCGACATCGGCGCGATCCTCTCGCCGTTCGAGAAGGTACGCTACACCCGCACCTACACGACGAGCCTGGGCGCGGTGTCGGTGACCGGCGAAACGTCAAGTGAGAACTACGGTGTCTATGGCCGCGCGGGCTGGATCACCCGGCTGTCGGCGCGCGACGAGGTCGCAGCCTCGGTCGAGGTCTGGCAGCTCTGGCAACGGGTCAAGGGTTACAGTGATCCCGCCGTCGCGTTCAATCCATTCGACGCTGCGATCGCTGACGGCACCGATCGCACCAATCTGGTCAAGATCGGCGGCCAATGGACGCATCTGTTCGGATCGAGTGTCGAAGCCAACATCAACGGCGGCTACGTGCAATCCTTTGCCGCCCATTCCGGCATCGTCGCCAGCGTCACTGGCGATGGCACCATCGTGCCCACGATGGGCAATCAAGGCTGGTTCGAATATGGCGGCCGGCTCGGCTTCCGCATCACCAAGGGCTGGGTCGCAGACCTCTTCGTGAACGGCACCGCCGGCCCGCAGCCGGTCGGCAGCACAGTTCATGGCGGCGTGGGCTTGCGGATCAATTATTAGGCATACTGTCATGCCCCGCTTCATGCGGGGCATCCAGTACGCCGTGGGCCATCGGCGGAGCGAGGGCGTCTCTGGAGTGCTGTCATCGCCCGGACGAGCCGGGCGGTGACAGTGTTGACGACCGGCTTACGCAGCCGCCTCGCCCTCATAGGCCTTGCGCAGGCCTTCGACGTCGAGCTTGATCATACCGAGCACCGCCTGCATCACGCGCGCGGCACCGGCGGCGTCAGGGCCGGCGAGATATCGGCGGACCGCCATCGGCACGATCTGCCACGCCACGCCGTAGCGATCGCGCAGCCAACCGCATTGCTCCTCTTTGCCGCCATTCGCGAGCAGCGCGGCCCAAAGCCGATCGACCTCGGCCTGATCGACACAGTCGATCGCGAACGAGACCGCGTGGGTATGCTCCATCTTCATTCCGCCGTTCAGCGCCATGAAGCGCTGACCGGCGAGCGTGAATTCGACCAGCAGCACCGTGCCGGCCTTTCCGCCGGGGCTGTCGATGACGTTCTTCTGGACCGTCTCGATCCGGGAATCGGGAAGCAGCGAGACGTAGAGGTTCGCGGCCTCCTCAGCCTCGCCGTTGAACCACAGGCAGGGTGATACCTTGGACATGCGTGAGTTCCTTGTGACGGCGGGAGGCGATCAGGCGTTGGCCGCGGCGGACTGCGCCTTCATCGCGGCTTCGACATCCATCCACATCACTTCGAAGATATGACCGTCGGGATCCTCGAAGCTGCGGCCATACATGAAGCCGTAATCCTGCTTGGGGCTCGGATCGGCGGAGCCGCCGGCGGCCTTGGCCCTGGTCACGGTGTCGTCAACCGCATCGCGGCCGTCGGCGGAAAGGCAGATCAGCACTTCGCTCGTGGTCTTGGCATCGGAGATGGTCTTCGGCGTGAACTGCCGGAACTTGTCATGCGTCAACAGCATGACGTGGATCGTGTCGGAGATCACCATGCAGGAGGCGGTGTCATCGGAGAATTGCGGATTCCTTGTCGCACCGACCGCCTCGTAGAAGGCGGTAGAGCGGGCGAGATTGCTGACCGGCAGATTGACGAAGATCATCTTGGCCATGAGGCACTCCTTTTTGGCGGGTTGTGCCCCAAGGACGAAGCCGACGCCAAGCACCCGACATCGCACCGCAGATTTTCTTTGCGGCGTCCTGACGCAGGCGAGGCGTCAGATCACGATCGGTTTCGGCATGGTCAGGAACGCCCGCGCAACGTGCCAGAACAGCTCCCGATTGATCGCGAGCGCGACAGAATGCGCGGTACCGGGCAGAATGACGAATTGCCGATCGCCGTTCGGCAGCTTGTTGAAGAACTCCTCGAGATCGGGGACGGCGGCAACGCCGTCATATTCGCCGCGGACCAGCAGCACCGGCGCCAGCACCTTGTCCGGATGCACCACCGGCAGGTTTGCGGTCATGTCGAGATAGGTGCCGGTCGGGATCTGGTCGCCGAACTGCATCTCGACATCGGCCAGCGCCTCGATCACTGCGGGATCCGACGTGCCCGGCTTGTCGCGGGTTGCGATCGAGCGAATCATGTCGCGGTCGCGCTTGCGCATGTTGTGGGTGCGATAATAGGCGAGCTGCTCGGCGCGCTTCGCCAGTGTCGGCGATCCCTCGCCTTTGTAGGTGAAGGCGGCGAACACCAGCCGGTCGATGTGCTCCGGCGCGGCCATCGCATAGGCGCCGGCGCGCAGCGCGCCGGAGGATTCACCGATGAAATGATATCTGGTCTGTCCGGTCTCGCGGGCGACGACCTCCACCGCGGCCTTCAGGTCCTCGACGCCGCTTGCGATGTCCGCATTGCCGGACGTGCGGCCCGACTTGCCGTAGTTCTCGTGGTCCATGGTCCAGCAATCGAAGCCGAAGCGGGCAAATGCGTTGAGCAGCGAATACTCGCCCTTGCCCGGCACGGTGAGGTCGAACGCGCGCGATGTGACCGACGAGCCGTGGACGAAGAACACGACGGGACGCGCGGGCTCGCCCGGCTTCGGCGCACCGATCCGCTTGCGAAACATCCACAGCGGAATGTCGCCCTTCTTCGCCCAGTATTCGCTGCTCCAGATTTCGCCTTCGGCAGGAACTGCGGTTGCAGCCTGCACCGGCGGAGCGCCGAGGGCCGCTGCCGTTGCAACGCCGATGCCCTTGATGACGGTGCGGCGCGATTGATCGGACTGCGTCATGGCTCGCCTTCCCTTTCGGACTTCTTCATCGGATCCGGTGAGATCGAGCATAGCAGCGCACACACGATGCCGCGAGCGGACGCGCGGTGCCGGCATCTCACAATGACAAATTCGCTGCACGATCTTGTGAACGCGGCTGCCGGAGTTCAGCGCGGACGACCGATGGAGTTGGGCCTAGTCTCCGCGGCGATCCGACCGGAAATATCCGGCGCGAAGCGGGAGCCAAGTATGAGCAGCAATCTGACCGAAGAAGAACTTGCCGCCTTGATGCCCTCCGAACTGTGCCAGTACCAGACCCCGATCCCGACGCAGATCGTCTCCAGCGACGAGTTCTATCCCGATCCGCAGAATGAACGGCAGCGCGAGGTCGAGGCGCGGCTGCTCGCGATGGCCGACGATCTCGGCGGCAAGCAGGGCCTCGACCGCCGCAGGTTCTTCCAGACCGCGGCCGGCATGGCGGCCTCCTTCGTCGCCATGAACCAGGTCTACGGGCCGCTGTTCGATGTGACGCCTGCGGAAGCTGCGACACCCGCGATGGCGCAGGAGCGCGCCAGCGGGCTGAAGAACCAGTTCATCATGGACATGCACACGCATTTCCTGCGCGACGACACCCGCATCATGGGCTTCGTCGAGATGCGCAAGGCGGTCGGCAAGGCCGGCTGGAACAAGGAGCTCAACGATCACGAGCAGACCATCGAGGACCTGAAGTTCAACAACTACAAAAAGGAGATGTTTCTCGATTCCGACACCAAGATCGCGCTGATCTCCTCGGCACCATCAGACATCGAGCAGGACTGGTTCCTGACCAACGAGCAGATGGCTGATGCTCGCAAGAAGATCAACGACGAGGCCGGCACGCGGCGCATGTTCTGTCACGCGATCTTCACGCCGGGGCAGCCCGGCTGGCTCGACAAGCTCGACGCTGCGCTGGCCCTGAAGCCGGAATCCTGCAAGGGCTACACGATCGGCGACAACACCCACAAGGACATCAGCCGCTATCCGTGGCGGATGGACGACGAGAAGGTCGCCTACAAAGGCTACGAGAAGATGGTGAAGGCGGGCATCAAGAATGTCTGCATCCACAAGGGCCTGTTCCCGCCCGGAATCGAGAAGCAGTATCCCAACCTTCGTGGCTTCGCCGACGTCGCCGATGTCGGACAGGCCGCCAAGGACTGGCCGCAGCTCAACTTCGTGATCTATCACTCGGCCTATCGCCATGTTGGCGGCGATCCCAGGGTCGCGCTCGCCGAGTTCGAGCGCACCGGCCGCATCGCCTGGACCAGTGATCTCGCCGACATCCCGGCGCAATACGGTGTCAACAACGTCTATGGCGATGTCGGGCAATTGTTCGCGACCACGCTGGTCGCGGAGCCGAACGTCTGCGCTGCACTGATGGGGACCCTGATCAAGGGGCTCGGCGTCGATCACGTCTGCTGGGGCACCGATGCGCTGTGGACCGGCGCGCCGCAATGGCAGATCGAAGGACTGCGGCGGCTCGAAATCCCCGAAATGATGCAGAGGAAGTTCGGCTATGCGCCGCTTGGGCCGGCCGACGGACCGGTGAAATCAGCGATCTTCGGCGACAACAATGCGCGGCTCTACGGCATCCAGCCGAAACGCGCGATGCTCGATATCAAGGGCGATCGCTTCGCAATGATGAAGGCGACATATGAGAAGGCCGGCCCCGAGCCGTCCAACCGGCGCTACGGCTATGTGGTGCCGAACGGCCCGATCGATCACAGCGTGTTTGCCTGAGGTTCTAACCCGTCATTGCGAGCGAAGCGAAGCAATCCATTCCTCGGCTCGGGGATAGATGGATTGCTCCGTCGCTTCGGCGCAAAATTGCTCCGCAATTTTGTCGCGAGCTCCACGCAATGACGGCGGAAAGCGGTTGCTTCTACTTCCCCGTGAACCTCGGCGGCCGCTTCTCGCCGAACGCTTTCGCGCCTTCCTTCAGGTCTTCGCTGTCCTTGATCGCATCGAGCAGCCTGCGCACCTCGGCCACCGTCTCGAGCGGCCCCTTCGGCATCGCGTCGCGCGCGAGCTTCTTCAGTGTCTGCACGACCAGCGGCGCGTTGCCGGCGATCTTGGCCGCCATCTCCTGCGCCACCGCGACATGCTGCCCTGCCGGCGCGACCCGATTGACGAAGCCGATCTGATAGGCGCGCTCGACTGGCAGCTCCTCGCCGATCAGCAGAAACTCCATCGCGATCTTGTGCGGCATCCGCGCCAGCACCGAGGACACGCCGCCACCGGTGGTGCCGATCTTGGCCTCCGGATAGACGAAGCGCGTCGTCTCTGATGCGACGCAGATGTCGGCCATCTGCACCAGCACGAAGCCACCACCAACGACCCAGCCGGAGGTGGCCGCGATGACCGGTTTGTCGAGCTCGACGCCGAGGCCGGGCACCGCCTGCCACATATTGGCCGGGAAATCCCTGACGTCGGCGCCGACGCAGAAATACTTCTCCTCGACTGAGGCCAGCACCGCGACGCGATCGTCGCTGTCGCGGAAACGCCGCCACACGTCACGCAGTTCGTCGCACAGCGCATTGTTGAGCGCATTGTGCGACGAGACACGCTCCATCGTGATGGTCGCGATATGATCGGCGCTCTCGTAACGGACGAGCGTCATGCTGGCCTCCTACCTACACTGTCATTCCGCGGCACGCGCGCAGCGCGGAATCTGGGGCTGATGGAGCGGGATTCCGGGTTCGATGCGGAGCCTGTCTTCGGGCCGCGCCTTGCGCGGACCCGGTGGCATCGCCCCGGAATTGACCGCGCGAAATTTGCCGCGCGATTATTTCTTTTCGTCGGGATGCCGGTGCACCGGATCGACCCACAGCACGTTCTCAGGCTTCTCGACCGGCTCGATGTCGAGATTGATCGCGACCGCCTCGCCGTCGGAGCGCACCAGCACGCATTCCAGCACCTCGTCGGGGCTGGCGTTGATCTCCTGATGCGGCACGTAGGGCGGCACGAAGATGAAATCGCCGGGACCGGCTTCCGCGGTGAACTGCAGCTTCTCGCCCCAGCGCATCCGCGCCTTGCCCTTCACGACATAGATAATGCTTTCGAGATGGCCATGATGATGCGCTCCGGTCTTGGCATCGGGCTTGATGCTGACGGTGCCGGCCCACAATTTCTGCGCACCGACGCGGGCGAAATTGATCGCGGCCTTGCGGTCCATGCCGGCGGTCGACGGCACGTTCGGGTCGAGCTGATTGCCCGGAATGACGCGTACGCCATCGTGCTTCCAGCGCTCGTCGTCGTGATGGTGGTGATGGTCGTGGGAGTGGGTGTGATCGTGGGAACCGCTCATCGTTCTTGCTTTCGTTGGCCAAGTTTCGTGCGTGGAACGCTACCGAAAAGCACGCGCGCAGGCGAGTGCAAAATCGGAACATCGCCAAATCGGGAACATAGCCATGTCCCGGCGCGTTGCGTCAGCGTATTTTGAAGGAGTAATTCATGAGTAGCTCGACCGACAAGATCAAGGGCAAGGCCAACGAGGCGATCGGCAGGATGAGGCGGCATCTTGGCCGCGCCACCGGTTCTCTGGCGATGCAGGGCAGAGGCGCGATCCAGGAAGCCAAGGGCAAGGGACAGAAGGCGCTCGGCGGCGCCAAGAGGATCCTCCGACATGCCGTCGACAGGGCGAGCGCAGCGGCCCACTGGCCTCGCTGAACGATAGACAAGACGGCCGGCCCATCGGGCCTGCCGTTCGAGCATGAGCGACGCTGGTCAGCCGCGCGGGCGCGGACGTGCCAGCACATCCGGATGTGTCAGCACATCTGGATTGACGACATTCGTCGGCGTACCGGCGGCGTAGGCCACGGTCTGATCGAAGATATCGGTGAACTGGATTTCGTACTCGTCGCGCGAGACGTAGCCGAGATGCGGCGTGCAGACCACGTTGTCCATGTTCAGTAGCGGATCGGACGTGTCGCGCAGCGGCTCCTTTTCGTAGACGTCGATCGCGGCCATGCCGGGCCGCCCCGCGCGCAGCGCGTTGACCAGCGCGCCCGGCTCGATCAGCGGCGCGCGGCTGGTGTTGACGATCAGCGCCGTCGGCTTCATCTGCGCGAGGTCTTCCGCCTTGACGATGCCGCGGGTGGCGTCGACCAGCCGCATATGCAGCGACAGCACATCGCATCGCCCGAAGAAATCCGCCTTGCTGGCGGCCGTCTCGTGGCCGTCGGCACGCGCTTGCGCAAGCGCGGCCTCGCGCGCCCAGACCAGCACGTTCATGCCGAACGCCTTGCCATAGCCTGCGACCACAGCGCCGATGCGGCCATAGCCGTAGATGCCGAGCGTCTTGCCGCGCAGGGTGTGGCCGACGCCGATCTGCCACTTGCCGGCCTTCAGCGCGGCCATCTGCTGCGGGATCGCGCGCATCGCTGCGAGGATCAAACCCCAGGTGAATTCTGCAGTGGCGTAGGACGGCGTATCGGCGTGCTGGCTCGACGAGACGATGATGCCGAGTCGCGTGCAGGTCTCGATGTCGATATGCGGGAAAACGCTGCGCTGGCTGATCAGTTTCAGCCTCGGCAGACGCTCCAGCAAGGGCGTGCGGATCTGCGTCCGCTCGCGGATCAACACCAGAACGTCGGTGTCACACAACCGCTCGGCCAGCGCATCGACGTCCTGGACGTGATCGTTCCAGATCTTGACGTCGTGGCCGTCGAGCTTGCGGAAACAATCCAGGGTGCGCACCGTGTCGAAATAATCGTCGAGAATCGAGATCTTCACGGCTGCGCCTCCTGTTGTCGCATGCCGGCTATTTCACACCCAGCAGTTCGACATCGAACATCAGCGTCGCATTCGGCGGGATGACACCGCCGGCGCCGCGGGCGCCGTAGCCGAGACTGGGCGGGATGATCAGCGTGCGCTTGCCGCCCACCTTCATGGTGGCGACGCCCTCGTCCCAGCCCTTGATCACGCGGCCCTGGCCGATCGGAAACTCGAACGGCTCGTTGCGGTCGACCGAGGAGTCGAATTTCTTGCCCTTCTGGCCGTTCTCGTAGAGCCAGCCGGTGTAGTGCATGACGCAGATCTGGCCGGGCTTCGGCGAGGCGCCGGTGCCGACCTTGCTGTCGATGATCTGGAGGCCTGAGGGCGTGGTCATGGGCTTTCCTGCAGTTTGGGCCGCTGCCGTGCTGATGACAACGGGCGTGGAGATCGCCGCAGCCGCGGCTGCGAATGCGGTCCTGATGATGGTGCGTCGTGACGATCGCATCTGAATCCCTCTGCTTGTTTGACGGTAGCCGGTCAGTAGCCGAGCGCGCAGCCGTCCTTGCGCGGGTCGGAGCCGCCGGTCAGCGTGCCCTTGTCCCAATCGATCCAGATCGCCTGGCCGCCGCCGAGCGGGGCCACTACGCTGGTGGTCTTGTGACCGATTGTCTTCAACCCCTCGACAATCTCCGCCGGCACGCTGTCCTCGAGCTGGTAGACGCCCTCGTAATGCAGGCCGCGCGGCATGTCGATCGCCTCCTGCACGTCGCAGCCATAGTCGAGGATGTTGGTCAAAACGCGGGTCTGACCAACCGGCTGGTACTGCCCGCCCATCACGCCGAACGGCATCACGGCACGGCCGTTCTTCGTCGCGAGCGACGGGATGATGGTGTGCAGCGGACGCTTGCCCGGCGCGATGCAGTTGGGATGGCCGGGCTGGATGCGGAAGCCACCGGCGCGGTTCTGCAGCAGGACGCCGGTCTTATCAGAGACGATCGCCGACCCGAAGGAGTGCGCGATCGAGTTGATGAAGGAGCAGACGTTGCGGTCCTTATCGACCACGGTGATGTAGACCGTCGACGGGTTCATCGGCGGCGCGACGTTGGGCAGGTCGAGTAACCGGTCCATCCGGATGTTCTTGATGTGCTCGTCGGCGAATTCCCTAGCCAGGATGCCGGCGACGTCGACATGAACGTGCTGGGGATCGGCGATATGCTGCTCGCGCATCATGTAGGCGATGCGCGCGGCTTCCGCTTCGAGATGGAAGCGCTCGATGCTCAGCGGCTTGAACCTGGTGAGATCGAAACGCGAGAGGATGTTCAGCATCACCAGCATGGTGATGCCCGGACCGTTCGGCGGGCACTGCCAGACGTCGTAACCCTTGTACATCGTGCCGATCGGCGACGTCGTCTCGGTCGAGTGCGCGGCGAAATCCTCCAGCGTGTGCAGGCCACCGATCCCGCGCAGCGTGTCAACCATGTCGGCCGCGATCTCGCCGCTATAGAAGGCGTCGCGGCCCTTTTGCGCGATCGCGCGCAGCGTCTTGCCGAGCTCCGGCTGGCGGATCACGTCGCCGGCCACCGCGGGCTTGCCGTGCGGCAATAGGTAGCGCTCGGTGTTGGTGCCGTTCTTCAGCTTCTCGAACTGGTTCTTCCAGTCGAAGGCGATGCGCGGCGCGACGACGTAGCCCTCTTCGGCGGCCTTGATCGCCGGCTGCAGCAGCCGGTCGAAACCGAACTTGCCGTGATCCCTGAGAATCACGTCCCAGGCATCGACGGCGCCGGGAATGCTGACCGCATGCGCGGAGGTCAACGGCACCGAATGGATCTTGCGCTCGAGATACCAGTCGACATTCGCCGCCATCGGCGCGCGGCCGGAGCCGTTATAGGCAACGATCTTGCCCTCGCCGCGCGGCTGGACCAACGCGAAGCAATCGCCGCCGATGCCGGTCGATTGCGGTTCGATGACGCCGAGCAGCGCGCAGGCCGCAACCGCGGCGTCCGCGGCCGTGCCGCCCTCGCGCATGATCTCGATGGCCGCAAGCGCCGCCTCCGGATGCGACGTCGCCACCATCGCGTTCTGGGCACGAACCGTGGAACGGCCGGCGAAATGGAAATTCCTCATAACGGGGAGCTCGCTTGATCGTGATCTTCTGATACCGCCGCGGCGGACGCGGAGTACATCGCACATTCATCCCCGGCAGGGCAATGCCTGGTATGCCAGAGGAATTATCACGATAACGCATGGCTTTGCGGGGTTTCGCCGGCTTGGCCAGCCTGATAAACCGCCGCCATGCTCCTCAAGGTCGCCGCCTTCTACCAATTCGCCGCATTGCCGGACTTCCGGGCACTGCGCGAGCCCCTGCGCGCGCTCTGCGCCGAACTTGGTCTCAAAGGCAGCGTGCTGCTGGCACATGAGGGCATCAACGGCACCATTGCCGGCACGGCTGATGCCATCGATGCCCTTGTCGCGGAGTTGCGGCACGGGGCGTTGTTCGACGGCCGCCTCGACAATCTCGAACTGAAATTCTCGGAAGCGGCACAGATGCCGTTCCAGCGGCTGAAGGTGCGGTTGAAGAAGGAGATCGTGACGCTCGGCGACACTACGGTCGACCCGACACGGCGGGTCGGCACCTATGTCGACGCCGCCGACTGGAACGCGCTGATCGCCTCTCCCGACATGCTGGTGCTCGACACCCGCAACGCTTTCGAGGTCGCGATAGGCACCTTCGAAGGTGCGCTCGATCCCGAGATCGCCAGCTTCGGACAATTCAAGGAATTTGCGGCGCGTCACCTTGATCCGGCAAGGCATCGCAAGATCGCGATGTTCTGCACCGGCGGCATCCGTTGCGAGAAGGCCAGCGCCTATCTGCTCGCGCGCGGCTTTGCCGAGGTCTATCACCTCAAGGGCGGCATTCTGAAATATCTCGAGGAAACGCCGGAGCGGGAGAGCCGCTGGCGCGGCGAATGCTTCGTGTTCGACGAACGCGTCGCGCTCGGCCACGGCTTGCGCGAGCGCACATCCGAAAGCGCGCCCCATGACTGACACCGCGAAACTGGGCGCCCGGATCGATGCGCTGGAGGTCCGGCTGACCTACCAGGACGAGACCATCGAGACACTGAACCAGACCATCACGGCACAGTGGAAGCAGATCGACGCGCTGACGCGTCAGATCGCCGAGCTCCGCGACCGGCTGCAGGAAGCCGAGCGCAGTACGCCGGGGCCCGCCAACGAGAGACCGCCGCACTATTGACCGGCGCCGTCACGGCACGGCGAGACCGGCCGAACTACACGTTGCTCACCTGGCGTATCGTCTTCGTGCCGTTGAAGAACAGGCTGGACAGCCGCTGCACCAGCGCGGTCGCACGGCTTCCTTCGAGGCCAGGGCGCACACACAACAATCGCTTCCGAACCGGCAGTTCCGGCAGATAATAATCCTTCGCCGAAACGAGGAACGGCGGGATCATTCGCTCGGGGCATGCGGTGAGGCCGTAACCTGCCCGCGCAGCCTCGAGCCGCAACTGATGGTTCGGACTTCTGAACACGATCTTGTACGAGATGTTGTGCTTGGTGAGCGTGCGCATCATCCAGTCGTCACCAGGCCACGCCAGGATCGGGATCGGCGCACCCGGTCGCAAGACGAAATCCCGTGACCGCACCCACACCGAACGCTCTTCGGCCTCGCTCGCTATCGTGACTTCGTCTTCGGCTTCCAGCGAGGGATTACCGTAGACAAAGGCAATATCGACGTAGCCGTCGATCAGTCCCCTGATGATCGCCGGCGACATGTCGACGTGAACCATGATATCGGCGAGCGCATCGACCGGCTGGAGCTTGAGGAATTCTTCCGCGAGCATCGTGCTCATGCCGAGCCGTAAGGGCTGCGGGCCCTCATTGTTGCCGCCGAGCCGCAGCAGTTGGTCATTCGCTTCGAGGATACGCCTTGCCTGCTGCACGGCGACCTTGCCGAGTTCGGTCGTCGTTGTCCCGTTCGCCGTTCTGACGAAGAGCGCACCACCAACCAGGCTTTGCAGGCGCTTCACCTGCGAGCTTATCGCCGGCTGACTCAGTCCGAGACGCTCACCGGCCTTCGATAAACTTCCCGTTTCAGAAATGGCAACGACGGTGCGAACGATCTCGGTAGGAATATTCAAGTATTGACGTGGTCTGTGCATCGCGAGCCCTCCAATCTCAGCACGGGACGCAATAACGATCTCCACATTATGTGATTGAGCTATACTAACATTTGGTTGCACTTTGGTTTAGCTTCAATTTGCAGCGATATCCCATCATATGCATCGTTACGTGCATTACCACGTAGTGCTACGGTATCGAACGGCCGCATTTGCTGCTGTGCGCTGCATCTCCCCCCGGGTTTCTCCGGGTGCGCATCAATTTTTTTGATCGCCCCATAACGCACCGGGCAGCCCATAAAGGGTAGTGCGGCTATTTGCGCGGATTGCTGTCACTGATTCGCTGAAGCGTTCTCATAGTTTTCCTTAATCAAAGCCTCGCAACGATGCGAAACAGTTCGCGTTGCGAGGTTTGCCATGTTCGGGTTTTTCCGCTGCCGAAGCGGCGCATCAGCCGTCGAGTTTGCTCTGCTGTTGCCGCTGTTTCTCGCCTTCATATTCGGCATCGTCGTGTTCGGCTCATATCTGGCGATGGTGCACGGCGTTCAGCAACTCGCCGCCGAGGCGGCACGCTCGTCGATTGCCGGAATGACCGACAGCGAGCGCAACAGCCTGGCGACAAACTACGTCGCGGCGAATGCCTCGACCTATCCCCTGCTGGTTCCCGGCAATCTCTCGGTCAGCGCTGCGTCGTCACCGTCTAACGCAAACGTCTACGTCGTGACGGTGAACTACAACGCGGCTGGCAACTTCATCTACAAGCTCCCCTTCGTGCCCGCGCCGTCGGCCACGATCGTCCGCTCGGCGGCGATCCAGTACGGAGGGTTCTAGAATGTCCGCGATGCTGATGCTGTTGCGGCGTTTCCGCGCCGATCGTCGCGGCAACTTCGCGATGATGAGCGCGGGTCTGATGACCCTCGTCGTCGGCTGTGCCGGACTTGCAATCGATCTCGGCACGATCTTCACCGACCGGCGAAAGACGCAGAGCACGGCGGACCTCGCCGCGATCATCGCCGCCAGCAACCTCAACAATGCAGTCAATGCCGCGACGGCAACCGTCACGCAGAACAACTATCCAGCCAGCGCGCTGGTCAAGGTCGAGACCGGAACATACACGGCGAACAGCGCCGTCGCGCCGCAATCCCGGTTCGTGACGCCGGCAGTCGGCACCGCCAACGCCGCACGGGTCACGCTGAATACGCAGACGTCGCTCTATTTCGCGCGTTATCTGACCGGCCAAAGCAGCTTCACCATCCGGACGACGGCCACCGCGGCGTCGACGGAAATGGCATCGTTCGCGATCGGGTCGCGGCTGCTCTCGCTCAATGGCGGCCTGCTCAACGCAATGCTCGGCAGCATGCTCGGCACGACGCTGTCGCTCTCGGTGATGGACTATAATGCCCTGCTAGGCGCCAAGGTCGACGCGCTGGATCTCCTCTCGGCGCTGGCGACGCGGGTCAATTTGACCGGCGTGACCTACAACACCCTGCTGACCAGCAACATCAAGCTTCCCGACATCATCGCGGCCGCACTGGCCGCGCAGCAGAGCACCAACGGCGCGAACTCCGCGACGACAGCACTGTCGACGGTCTCCCAGGCCGTGAGCGGCCTCACGACCAAGATCACCCCCGGCTCACTGATCGACCTCGGCCCCTTTGCCAACCTCACGGTCGGGCAGAAGCCGAAGCTGAGCGCCACCGTTACGCTATTCGACCTGCTGTCCACGGTCGCGCAGATCGCCAACGGCACGAACCAGATCGCGACCACGGTCAATCTCGGCTTGCCCGGCATCGCCAACGTGACCGTGCTCGCTACCGTCGGCGAACGGCCGGTCGGATCGGGTTGGGTATCGCTCGGCACCCAGGGCGCGAGCGTCCACACGGCCCAGACCAGAATCCTCGCGTCGATCCAGGTGCTCGGCAGCGGCAGTGTCCCTGCCGTCAACCTGCCGATCTATGTCGAGGTCGCTGCGGGCACGGCGACGCTCAATGCGGTGTCCTGCGGCTATCCGAACATCAACACGTCGCAGGTCACGCTGGGCGCGACGCCCGGGATCGTCAATGCGTGGATCGGCGGCGTCACCGCCGCCGACATGACGAATTTCACCAGCCAGCCGAACCCGCCGGCGGCAACGCTGGTCAATCTTGCGCCACTTCCCGTCACCGTGACAGGCCGGGCCAACGCTTATATGGGCAACACCACGCCGACGAACGTGACGTTCAGCTACAGCGACATTCAGTCGCTGAACACGAAGAACGTGACGACGACCAATTTCACCTCGTCACTGACGTCGAGCCTGCTGGGCAATCTGACGCTGAACGTCAATGGGCTTTCCATTCCCGGCGTCGGCGCGACGGTCGCCGGCATTCTGAACGGCGTCACCAACCCGGTCGACCAGGTGCTGGCATCGGTGCTTGCAACGCTCGGCGTGAAGATCGGTTCGGTCGATCTGTGGGTCATGGGGATCCGTTGCGACGGCGCGGTGCTGGTCAACTAGCGGCGATCGCGACAGGCCGACAACGGGGCAGGAGATTGCTGTGAACGCAACTTTGAAGCGGTACAAAACCGACAGCCAGCGAACCGTCCTGATGAAGCGCGGAACGATCTTCTTCCGCGATACCGAGATCGGATGTCTCGTGCTCAACATCTCGACCGGGGGCGCGGGACTCGCCGTCGAGAACGACGCGCCGATTCCGTTCGCGTTTAATCTCGAGATCGAAAGCGAGCCGATCCGGAGACGCTGCGTTGTCGCCTGGCGTCTCGAACGCCGGCTCGGCGTGACCTTTGAATTCGACCGGATGCAACGCCCCGAGCAGGGCCTGGTCTAGATCGCGCGACAGGCCAAGACACCAGCTCCCCTGAGAGCCGCCCGGCATCCGCGCGGCGTATCAGCTGGGCACGCTGCCCACACCAAATGCCGCGATCACGCCCCGCACCACCTGCGCCATCGTCATCAAACCACTGAGTGGCTCGCCGCGCAGTCGAACTCAGCCTGATTCGTGGTTAGCGCAACGCTGCCCAAAACGATCAATTGCCCTCGTTGCGGTCGCGCCTTGACGGGGCGGGCTGCGTCACGCTGACCGCATCGGACGCCGGAAAGGTGCCCTCAAGGCCGGCCTGCAGCTCCGTGCAAATGTCGCGGTCGGCAGCCTGCGCCTTGTGCGGCGCGTCTGCATGCTTGTCATGCGCAGCAGGATCGAATTTCTCGGCCATATCGTCCTCCATTGCTGGATCAACGCGCCCGCGCGAACCGGGGTTCCAGATCCGCCTTGGCCCGTGACGATGCACCGTGTATCAGGGGCAGCAACTTTCTTTCGCGCTCAGGAACTTTTGCGTGCCCCAGGATTCCGCGACCAAGCCGCTCATCGACGTCTTGTCGGGTCACCGGCAGAACGTGCCGCCGCTCTGGATGATGCGGCAGGCCGGCCGCTATTTGCCGGAATATCGCGAATTGCGCGCGAAGGCCGGCAGCTTCCTCGATCTCTGCTTCAACCCGGACTATGCCGCCGAAGTCACGTTGCAGCCGATCCGCCGCTTCCACTTCGACGCCGCGATCATCTTCTCCGACATCCTGGTGATCCCCCACGCGCTCGGCCGCGCGGTGCGCTTCGAGGTCGGCGAAGGCCCGCGGCTGGATCCTCTCGCGACGCCCGATCAGATCGCAACCCTCGCAACGGAAGCGGACTTCAACAAGCTGGAGCCCGTCTATGAAGCGCTGCGCCGCGTCCGCAGCCAGCTTGCACCCGAGATCGCGCTGATCGGATTCTGCGGCGCGCCGTGGACGGTTGCAACCTACATGGTGGCCGGACAAGGTACGCCGGATCAGGTGCCGGCGCGCATGCTCGCCTATCGTCATCCGGATGCCTTCGCGAAGATCATCGACGTCCTGGTTGAGAACTCGATCCAGTATCTCGTCGGCCAGTTGCAGGCCGGCGCCGACTGCCTGCAGATATTCGACACTTGGGCCGGCGTGCTGCCGCCACGCGAATTCGCGCGCTGGTCGATCGGGCCGGTCAAACGCATCGTTGCCGGAGTGCGCAAGCAGGTCCCGGGCGCCAGGATCATCGGCTTCCCGCGCGGTGCTGCCGGCATGCTGCCGAACTATGTCGAGCAGACTGGTGTCGATGCCGTATCCATCGATTGGACTGCCGAGCCGTCGATGATCCGCGAGCGCGTGCAGTCGCGCGTCGCCGTGCAAGGCAATCTCGATCCGCTGGCGCTGATCACCGGCGGTGCCGCGCTTGACCGCGCGGTGGACGATGTCCTGGAAAACTTCGGCAAGGGCCGGCTGATCTTCAATCTCGGCCACGGCATCCAGCCGGAAACGCCGATCGCCCATGTCGAGCAGATGGTCAAGCGGATGCGGGCATATAAGGGCTGATGTCTTGTAGTCCGGATTTTTGCGTCGCCGGATCCGGCTACGCAGCAATGAGGAGGGATAGACCGTCACCCCTGAGGTGGCCGCATCTTCAGCGGCCCTCGAAGGGCGACGGCCCGGCTCTCGGCCGTTCATCCTTTCGAGACGCGCGGAGCCTGTCATCGGGCCGCGCTTCGCGCGGACCCGTTGGCGCTGCTCCAGCGACAAAGGCAAAGCCTTTGCGCGGGGATGACGGGTCGGAAGGCAGCTACCGCGCATCCTCCAGAATCATGTCCGACGCCTTTTCCGCGATCATGATCGTCGGCGCGTTGGTGTTGCCCGACATCAGGTCGGGCATGATCGATGCGTCCACCACGCGCAGGCCTTCGATGCCGCGCACCTTGAGCCGCTGATCGACGACCGCGGTCGGATCGTTGCCCATCCGGCAGGTCGAGGTCGGGTGATAGACCGTGCTGCCGGTGCTGCGGCAGAACGCGAGCACGTCTTCGTCGCTGACGGTCTTCGCGCCGGGATAGACCTCCTCAGCGCAATAGTCCTTCAGCGCGGGCGCAGCCAGGATCTTGCGCAGGATGCGGATGCCGTCGATGAAGGCGCGTTGGTCGGTTTCGGTGGCGAGATAGTTGATCCGGATTTCCGGCGGGACGCTCGGGTCCGCGCTCCTGATCCGCAGCGAGCCGCGGCTTTCGGGCCGGAGCTGGCAAACTGAAGCGCTGAAGCCGGAGAACGGATGCAGGTTCTCGCCCATCTTGTCGGTCGAGAACGGGATGAAGTGGATCTGGATATCCGGCGTCGCGAGACGCGGACTGGTCTTGAAGAATGCGCCCGAGGTGCCGGCGGCAATGGTCAGCGGCCCGCGGCGCAAGGCGGCGTAGTGGACGCCGGCCCAGATCCGCCGCAGCGGATTGTTGACGACGTCGTTGAGCGTGACCGGATGCCGGCATCGCGTCACGATCCGGACCTGCAGATGGTCCTGCAAGTCATTGCCGACACCGGGCGCATCGAGCACCACATCGATGCCATGCTGCTTCAGGAGATCAGCAGGTCCGACCCCGGAGAGCTGCAGCAACTGCGGCGAATTGTACGCGCCGCTCGACACCAGGACTTCCCTGCGCGCCTTCGCGCTACGCAATTGTCCGTTCTGTTTGTACTCCACCGCGCTGGCGCGACGGCCGTCGAACACGATGCGCTGCGCCAGTGCCGAGGTCTCGACGCTGAGATTGCCGCGCGCCAGCGCCGGACGCAGATAGGAACGCGCCGTGCTGGCGCGCCGGCCGCGCCGGGTCGTGGTCTGGAAGAAGCCGGCGCCCTCCTGGGTCGCACCGTTGAAATCCGGATTGGTGGGAATGCCGGCTTCAGCCGCCGCATGAACGAAGGCTTCCGACAACGGATCATGATGCCGCCAGTCCGATACCGGCAGCGGTCCGTCCGCACCGTGATACTTGTCGGCGCCGCGCTGCTGGTTTTCCGCTTTCTTGAAATAGGGCAGCACATCGTCATAGCCCCAGCCGGCATTGCCGCGCTGGCGCCAGCGGTCGTAGTCCTCGTGCTGGCCGCGCACATAGAGCAGGCCGTTGATCGAACTGGAGCCGCCCAGCACCTTGCCGCGCGGCTGGAACACCTGGCGGCCGTTCAGCCCCGGCTCCGGCTCGGTCTGATACATCCAGTTGACGGATTTTTCCTTGAACAGCTTGCCGTAGCCGAGCGGGATGTGAATCCAGATATTGGAATCCTTCGGCCCGGCCTCGAGCAGCAGCACCGAATGCTTGCCGTCGGCGCTGAGGCGATTGGCCAGCACGCAGCCGGCCGAGCCGGCTCCGACGATCACATAATCGAACTCGGCCACGTCGTTCGGCGACGCGCCATGATTGTTGTTGTTCATTCGTTTCCCCCGGGCCATACGGCGCGGCCGGCAAGCGACCACGGAGATCGTCTGGGAATCTCAACGAGACTCGCACGCGTCGCCATGTGTCGAACCGACCCGAGAAGACGTAGCGAGCGTGGCAGATGCGGTCAAGAAAGATAGAGCGCCGATCCGGCGGAGGTACTACAGGACGTCCGGTCGTCGGGTGCCGCGCGTGCTGACGGTGTCAGTCCTCGGTCTTTCGCCGCCGCGTGGCTGGCCGTGCCTCGCCGCGGCGCGCCGGCTTGGTCGCCAAAGCGCGTTCGGGGTTGGAAGATGCCGACGGCAGGCCATATTTCGCCTCCATCTGCTCCAGCGAGGCATCTTCATCCGGCACGTGGAGGCTCGAGAGAAAATCCGCCCCGGCCCGCATCACATGCTCCGCGGCCAGCGTGGCTGCGGCGCGCTCGTCGCCGGCAATGATGGCGCGCAGGATTGCGGCGTGCTCGTCCCAGGTGCGGGCCTGGCGCACCGGATCGGTCGGCGCGAACAGCATCGCGGTGCGCTCGCGCAACCGCTTCAGCAGGTCTGCCAGCACGCGATTGCGGCCGGCTTCCGCCAGCTCATGATGGAATTGCTGATTGAGATCGGACAGCAGATCGTAGCGCCGCGCCGCGACCGCCTCGTTGCCCTGCTTCAGCACGGCAGCGATCCGCTTGATGATGCTCTCCTCGCGGCGGCGCGCGGCAAGGCGGGCGTTCTGCCCCTCGAGCAGCGCACGGACCTCGATGGTTTCACGCGCCTCCTCGTCGGACATCGTCACGACGGAGGCGCCGCGCCGCGCGGTAACCTCGACCAGTCCCTCCGACTCCAGCACGCGGATCGCTTCGCGCACAGGATTGCGGGAGACGCCGAGCTCATCGGCGAGGCGTCCTTCGACCAGCCGCTCGCCGGGCTTCAGCCGCCGGCTCAGGATAGCCTGTCGCAATTCCTCGATCACCCGACCGTGGAGGGAAAGGTAATCGTCGCCGAGACGTTTGGAGTTTCCGAGCCTGCCTGCCATGAAGTGACCTGTCCGGCCGCACTCCACTCAATTGCGTGGACCACCGAACGACGAGGTCCTACGAGTTGCCAGAATCCTAGCCGACGGCGATATCAGCGTATTTAGACCGCCGGCTGCACACCATCAAGCCGCGCTCATTCGCCGTCAACAGCTACAGGGCGAACAGGCTGTACCGCCGGCTTCGGCGTCCAGGACACGCTCACGCTGCCGGTCAGAAAGGTCTGGCACGCCATCCGGTAGCCGGCCGCGAACTGCTCCTCGGTGAGGTGCTTGCGCTCCTTCGGCTTGATCGCGTCGGTGTTCTCGATGCCCTTCTCGATCACGCATTTGCAGGTGCCGCACAGGCCGCCCCCGCACTTGAACGGAATGCCGCCCTGCTCGCGCAGCGAGACACGCAGCAGGTTGCTGTTCTCCGGCGCGGTCACGGTTTTCCCGTTATTGGTCACGAACGTGACTTCGATCATCGCGACATCCGCTCAGCGCTTCTGCAGCTTCGTATCCATGTGGCCGAACGTGACGAGGTGCTCGAGCTCACTCAGCGCCCGCTCCGGCGTTTCGAACTTCTCGAGGAATTTCGACGGCACCTCGTTCACGATCTGCGGCGACCAGGCCTCATCGATGACCTTGACCTTGGTCTCCTTGACCAGCTCCGCGATCACGAAGGTCGCCTTCCTGACGCCGTAGAACAGATAGTCATAGGCGGCGAGCGGCCGCAGGCCTTCGACGATCTCGGTGTGGAATTGTCCCGGCTTGCTCGTCAGTATCACATACATCGGTCACGGCCTCCCAACCGCGGCACCCGCCGGCGCGACGACATCGGCCAGCGGCGTCGCCTCCTGCGACAGTTCAATGTCGTGTGTGAGCCAGAGCTGGCAGGCGAGCCGGTAGCCCTGCTCGATCCTGGCGCCGAGGCGCTTCTTTTCCTTCCAGTTCGGCTCCGGCAAATGCTCGCTGCCCTTGATGATCAGCGACGCGCATTTCCCGCACTTCCCCATCCCGCAGCCGTAAAGGAGGTTGGGATAGGGAAACTGGCGGATGCCCGCACGCACGACGAGATTGGTGTTCTCCTTGATCTCGCCGACGAAAGTTTCGCCGTTACGGTGAAAAACCACGCTGGGCATCGCGCCGCTCTCCGCTCGCAGCTGCTCAGGCCTGCAGCAGGACACGCTCGTCGGCGGGCACGCCGCTGGCGAGATCGAGCTCCGACAGCGGAATGTCGTTCGCGACGTAGTCGTGGTACAGCGCGGTCGTGTAGAGCAACCGCATCTGCGCGCCGATTTCACAGATCTTCAGGCAGCGCTGCTGCAGCTCCACCGTGTTGGCGTGCTCGAGCACGATCTGGTAACCGCGCTCGCCGTGGATTTCGTCCGACACGATATGAAGGTCGAAGAATTCGACTTCCTCGTCGGTGAACTTATACTTGTCGCGCAGCGTCGGCGTCTGCTTGCGGTAGATCGACGGCACCTGCGATTCCAGACCGACCACGAGGCCCGCCACCGCGACGATCGGGTCCTCACGCATTGCAACCGAATAGCACCAGCTCTGCAGCCCGCGCGTCGTCGGCGTCATGTTGTCGGGATCCTTGACCCGCGCTCCGGTGGTGCCGCAAGCCTCCGCAAAGCGGATCAGCAGATCAGTGTGGCGGTCGCCGCCGATCTCTTCCTCGTACATGTTGGCGAGCAGGAAGTCCTTGGCTTCCTGGTACTGCTCGGGCATCCGCGCATAGATGTAGCCGAGGTAATCGGCGAACGGCCCGACATAGTGGTAGTGGTTCTCGGCCCAGCGCGCGAGATGCGCGCGGCTCAGCTTGCCGCTGGCCCACGCCACGCTGAACGGTGCCTTGTTGGCGCTCTTGCCCTTGATCGCGTTTTCGAGGGCGGTACGAAATTCCACATGATCCATCAGCTTCTGCATGGTCGCGCTCCTGTGCCGTGAACAATGGCCGTCCGGGCGTTGGACCGCTGACCGTGGCCCGCAACGGCGTCATTTTCGGTATACTGTATACTAAATTGATGCCTGTCAACGTTGAAGACCGGCCGGATACACAGGCCGCGGGCATGGCCACAAACGTGGCAGATGTGCCTTCGTTATGCGCATTTCCACTTCAAAATGCTATTCAGTGGTGGCACCGCACCGCGTACATCCCGATGATGCGCTCGCAATTTGTTCTTGCCATATTTGAATACAGTATACATCATGCGCCGCATTCCTGAGGGGGGAAGCAACGGCATGCAGCACGTTCCAATCGTTGCGGCGCATTGGGTTTATCTGCTCGGCGTCGCCATCATCGTCCTGACCATGATCTGGCGCGCCAACGTCGTCGTGCCGTCGATTCTCGCGACATTCCTGGTCGCGCTGGCATGGACGCACAGCCCGGTCGCGGCGCTCGCCAGCGTCTTCAATGCGAGCTTCACCGCTGCCAAAGAGCTCTTCAACATCTTCCTGGTGATCGCGCTGATGACGGCGCTCTTGAATGCGCTCAAGGTGCTACGCTCCGACATCCGCATGGTGGAACCGTTCCGTGCCGTGATGAAGACCGGGCACACCGCCTATTTCGTGCTCGCCGCCATCACCTATGTGATTTCCTTGTTCTTCTGGCCGACGCCGGCGGTGCCGCTGGTCTCCGCGGTGCTGTTGCCGGCGGCGATCGCGGCCGGGTTGCCGCCGCTCGGCGGTGCGATCGCGATTGCGATTGCCGGACAGGGCATGGCGCTGTCCTCGGACTACGTGATCGGCGTCGCTCCCGGCATCAGCGCCAAAGCGGCCGGCGCCGCGGTCAGCGCCGCAACGGTGGCGGACCGCGCGCTTGTGCTGTCGCTGATCACCGGCGGCATCGCGCTGACGCTCGCCTATCTCTCGATCCGCAAGTCGATCACCAAGGCTGACGACCGGCTGCTGGGGCGCTGGCAGGCGCAGTCGAGCAACGGCCAACTGGCGCGCCTGGAGCAGGAAGGCACCTTCGACAAAGCCGAGATCGCGCGCGGCACCGCCGACGGCCAGCGGCCGTTTGCGACCCAGGCGCAGATCGACAAGGAACTCGCCCAAGTGCCGCCCCGGCGCGAGGGCTGGTCGAAATTCTTTGCCATCGCGACGCCGCTCGCCTTTCTTTGCGTCATCGCCGTCATGGTGCTGGCCAAGATCGGCATCGGTCACGACCTGAAGGGCGGCAATGCCGCCGCGCTGGTCGGTGGCGTCGCCGCGATGCTGATGATCTGTGCGTCCTCCGTCTCCGGCGATCTGCGCAAGTTCCTCGACACCAGCGCCGATCACATCACCGAAGGCTTCGTCTTCGCGTTCAAGGCGATGGGCTCCGTGCTGCCGATTGCGGGCTTCTTCTTTCTCGGCGCCGAGCCCGGCCTGTCCTCGCCGATCCTCGGCATGCCCGCTGCGCACGCGCCGAGCCTGCTGTTCGAGCTGATCCAGACGGCGCAGGCCTGGATCCCGAGCAATCAGCTGTTCGTTGCCTTCGGCGTGCTGATCGCCGGCATGATCACCGGGATCGACGGCTCCGGCTTCGCCGGCCTGCCGCTGACCGGCTC
>NZ_LNCU01000114.1:15107-33171 GCF_001542415.1 Bradyrhizobium macuxiense | reverse complement strand
CTCGCTGTCCGGCGCGCTGGCGCCGTCGGTCGGGCTCGAATCCGCGACGCTTGCGGCGATCGGCCAGATGGGCGCGGTGTGGACCGGCGGCGGCACGCTGGTAGCGTGGTCATCGCTGATCGCAGTGGCCGGCTTCGCACGCGTGCCGGTGTTCCAAATCGTGCGGACCGCAATGATCCCGGTGCTGCTGGGACTGGCGACGTCGACGATCTGCGCGGTTCTGATCTGGCATTGAAAGAGGGTCTAGTGACGATGACTGAAACGGCAGCACGCATCTCCGGCGGAGACACCGCCGAGATCGAGGAGTTCCCGAACCTGATCGGCGGCGAGCGGGTCCGCAGCGTCTCCGGACGGTCGTTCGCGAACCTCAATCCCGCCGATACTGCCGACCTTGTCGGACGCTTTCAGGCCTCGACGGCTGCCGAGGCGCAGGCGGCCGTCGACGCTGCATCCGCCGCCTTCCCAGCCTGGAAAAAAACGCCGATCTCGAAGCGCGCAGGCATCCTGAACCGCGCGGCGGATCAGCTCGAGGCCCGCGCCGATCACATCGCACGCGAGGTGACGCGGGAAATGGGCAAGTCGCTCGGCCTCGCCCGTGACGAGGTGCTGCGCTCGGCACAGACCTTGCGATTTTACGCCGTCGAAGGCCAGTCGCTGACCGGTGAAGTGTTCCCGAACGACGACGGCGACATGACCGTCTACACGCTGCGCGAACCGCTCGGTGTCGTCTCTGTCATCACGCCGTGGAATTTCCCGATCTCGATCCCGGCACGCAAGATCGCACCGGCCCTCATCACCGGCAATACTGTCGTGTTGAAGCCGTCATCGGATGCGCCGCTCAGCGGCTATCGCCTCGCCGAGGCGTTGATCACGGCCGGATTGCCGAAGGGCGTGCTCAATTTCGTCACCGGCAAGGCCGGCGAGATCGGCGCCGCCATCACCGAACCGCCGGTGATCCGCGCCATCTCCTTCACCGGGTCGACCGCGGCCGGCGAGCACATCTGCCGCTCGGTCGGCTTCACCACACGCATGCAGATGGAGCTCGGCGGCAAGAATCCGCTGATCGTGATGCACGACGCCGATCTCGACCAAGCGGTCGACCTGACCATCAAGGGCGGCTTCTCGCTCGCCGGCCAGGCCTGCACCGGCACCAGCCGCGTGCTGGTCATGAAGCAGGTGCGGGCCGAATTCACCGCCCGGCTGCTTGCGAAGGTGAAGGCGATGAAGATCGGCAGCGGCCTTGCCGGCGGAATGGACATGGGGCCGCTGGCAACGGCCAAGCAGCTCGAAACCGTGCTGCGCTACGTCGCGATCGGGAAGACCGAGGCCACGCACCTGTATGGCGGCGATCGTCTCGCCGGCCCGGGCTATGACGGCGGCTACTACGTGTCCCCTGCCATCTTCACCGATGTGACCCAGGACATGACGATCGCCCGCGAGGAGATCTTCGGCCCTGTCATCGCGATCATCGAGGTCGACAGCTACGCCGATGCCATCGCCAAGGCCAACGCAACCGAATACGGATTGTCGGCTGCGATCGTGACGCGCAATCCGCGCGTCATGCATGATTTCGCCAACGACATCCAGTCCGGAACGGTGAAGATCAACCGCACCACGACCGGCAACCTGATCAACGCGCCGTTCGGTGGCCTGAAGCGATCGAGCACCTCGACATTCCGCGAGTCCGGCCGCACCGGCCTCGAATTCTACACCCAGATCAAGACCGTCTATCGCGGCACTTGAGAACAGATTGACGGCCCATTCACGGAAGAAAGCGATGAGACAATCATTCAAACTTGAGCTTGCCGAAGCCCGCCACATGATCGCCGCGGCGATCCGGAAATCGGCCGAGATCGGAGTCCTGGAGACGGTCTGCGTCACCGATGAAGGCGGCTATCCGCTGGCGCTGGAGCGAATGGATGGTGCACGGGTCACCGGTCCGCAGATCGCGTGGAACAAGGCATTCACCGCGGCGGGGCACAAGCGCTCCACCCACCTGTTCAACCAGCCACCGAACGGCCCTGCTCTGCCCGGCAACGAAGCGTTCGGCATCCAGTGGAGCTTTGACGGCAAGTTCGCGGTGTTCGTCGGCGGCTTCCCCATCGTCGTCGACGAGGAAGTGGTCGGCGGCGTCGGCCTGAGCGGCGGCAACGGCGAGCAGGACACGCAATGCGGCATTGCCGCGCTGCAGGCCCTGCAGGAGCTGCTGCGCGGCCATCGCGTCCTCGTCGCGGCCGACATCAAGAAGTGACGCGCGTTGGCTCCAGGGAGGCGCGACCCGCATTGAAGGTCTGGAGCAATTGCCCGACGAGCCGATTGAGCTCGTCGGCATCAGCGGCGGCAGCAAAGATGTAGCGGTCCGGCCGCACGATGACAGCCCCGACGGCGTTGTCCCGCATCCAGCCGGCAAACAGCCCGTCGCGCTCCACCACGGTCAGGATGCCATCGGCGTGCCATCGGCGTCAGTGCTTTCGCCTGATGTCGCGATGACGATTGCGAAAAACCAACGAAGGATCAAGCAGCCCCGCCAGGCAACGATTGCCGGGCGGCTTGGCCGAGAGGGCCTGTCCTCACCCATTTGTATCGATTTGTTAGCAATGCCCGCCGCTGGAACCGAACGCGCCTCCCATATGGTTCCGTTCGTTTCAAATATTCATAGTTTGTCAAAGGTTTGCAGCGAACTTTTCAGGCCAGCGCCGGGCCCAATCGCGCGGTATACGTATGCGTACTTATTTGAGTTCATATCTCGCGAGAATGCTTGCGGGCGATCTGGCTGCCTTCGGCGCGCCGCCGACGGATGACGCGCTCGCGGGTCACATCCGGGCCGAGCAGATCTCGCTCGTTCTCGGCTATTCGGTCGGCATCATGCTGGCCAATGCCTGCAATGCGCTGGTGCTCGCGGTCGCGCTCTGGCAATCGCCCGATTGGGCGTTTGCGCTCGTGTGGGCGGCGGGAGTGATCAGCGCAGCTCTGTTCTTCGGCCTGCAGGCGCGCGCATCACGACGCATCGCGAAGCCGCAATTCGTGTCGCGCCGGACCATGTACCGGCTGGTGCGTAACGCGCTCGCACTCGGCGCCGCCTGGGGCATCGTCCCGGTCGCCTTTTTCGCGGACGCATCGAGCGGCGCGCAATTGGTGATCACCTGCCTCTGCGCCGGCATGCTGGCCGGCGGCGCATTTGCCTTCTCCACCGTCCCGATCGCGGCGATTGCGTTCACCGCACCGATCTTCCTCGGCACGGCGGTCTGCCTCGCCCGGGAGGGCGATTTCGTCTACCTGCTCGTGGCAGTGCTGGTTGTGGTCTATGGCCTTGTGCTGCTGCGCGGCGTCTTCGTGCACGCCTTCGAGTTCAGGCGGCGGGTCATCGCCCAGCATGAAGCCGAGCGGACGGTGCGGCAAGACTCGCTGACGCATCTGCCGAACCGCATCGCTTTCAATGAAGCGCTGGCCGGCGCGCTCAATCGGCTGGCCCGGTCCGGCGAGGAATTCGCCGTGCTGCTGCTCGATCTCGATCGCTTCAAGGAGGTCAACGACAGGTTCGGCCATCCTGCCGGCGATGAATTCCTGGTGCAGGTTGCGGCCCGGTTGCAGCGCTGCACGCGCGCGGCCGAGCATGTCGCGCGCATCGGCGGCGACGAGTTTGCGTTGATCATGTCCAATCTGACCAGGCCGGAAGATGCGCTCGCGATCGCGGAGCGATTCGTGGCGTCGTTTGCGGAACCATTCGTGATCGAGGGCTGCGAGATCGCCGGCGCAACCAATATCGGCATCGTGCTGGCGCCACGGGACGGCAACACCTCCCACGACCTGCTCAAGCATGTCGATATCGCGCTCCACCGCGCGAAGAAATCGGGGCCGGGTACCATCGCCTTCTTCGAGGCGAGCGACGACAAATCGGCGCGCGACCGCAGGGCCCTGCAGCGGGACCTCGAACGCGCCATCGACGCGAACGAACTGTTCCTCGTCTACCAGCCCTTCCTCGATATCCGCACCGGCCGCATCACCGGCTTCGAGGCGCTCTTGCGCTGGCAGCATCCGGAGCGCGGCCTGATCCCGCCGACCGTGTTCATTCCGATCGCCGAGGAGAGCGGAGTGATTCATCAGCTCGGTGAATGGGTCATCCGCCAGGCCTGCGCGACGCTTTCGCGCTGGCCGGATCGGATCAGGATCGCAGTGAACTTCTCCGCGGTCCAGTTCCAGAACGTAGGCATCCTGCAGACGATCGTGCAGGCGCTGACTGCGGCGAACGTCTCGCCGCACCGGCTCGAGATCGAGATCACCGAATCGATGCTGATCTCGAAATATGGATCGGCACCCGCCATCCTGAACTCGCTGATCGAGCTAGGCGTCACCGTCGCGCTGGACGATTTCGGTACCGGCTTCTCCTCGCTGACCTATCTGCGGAAGGTGCCGTTTAGCCGCATCAAGATCGATCAATCCTTCATCCGGGACATGCTGACGCAGCCGGATTGTGCCGCGATCGTGAAATCGGTGATCGGGCTCGCACAGGACCTGCAGATCGGCGTCGTGGCCGAAGGTGTTGAGACCGCAGACCAGCTCGAATATCTCCGCCAGACCAGCTGCGATGAGGTTCAGGGGTACCTGATCGGCCGGCCGATGTCGGCGAGCGAGATTTCCGCGCTGTTCGATCGCAGTTCGCGGCAATCCGTACACGCGGCGTAGTCACGCCCCGAAGCGACCGGGCGGCGTCAGATTGTGTCCGCGCGACGCAGGGTATCCACCGTGATGGTGCCACGGGCGCGTGATACGCAGGCACAGATCTTGCGACTCTCTTGCCGCTCGCGCGCGCTGAAGAAAACGTCGCGATGATCGATCGCACCATCGACATCGATCACGTCGAGCGCGCAGACGCCGCATTCACCGCGGCGGCAGTCACTCATCACCTCGTGGCCGGCATCATTGAGCACATCCAGCATGGAACGGTCGTGCGGGATCACGATTTCGACGCCCTCCTGCCTCAGCCGCACGCGGAAGGCTTCGGTCGGCAACAACCCGCTTGATCCGAATGTCTCGTAGCGCAGGTCGGTCATGGGCCGGCCGGCCGACTCCCAGGCGCGCCGCGCCGCGTCCAGCATCCGCATCGGGCCGCAGAACAAAGTCATCGCATCCTGCGGCAGCGCTGCGAACACCGCGCAGAGATCGAGCCGGTTGTTCCCGTCGCTGGCATAAACGATGAGGCGGCGGCCGAGCAGCGCCTCGAGCTCGTCGAGATAGGCGGCATCGCCGCGCGAGCGTACGGCGTAATGCAGCGTGACCTCGATGTTGCGACGGGCGAGCGCCTGCGCAGCACCGACGATCGGGGTGATGCCGATGCCGCCGGCCACCAGGCAGACATGCCGCCGCGTCCAGTCAAGCTGAACCAGCGATGTCGGCAGCGTGATGGCGAGGCGCGCCCCGGGTTCGAGCGACCACATGTAGCGCGATCCACCGCGGGACTCCGCCGCGCGGCGCACCGCGATCCGGTAGCCCTGCGGATCCGCTTCGCTGACCAGCGAGTAGGAACGCGTCTCCGGCCGGCCATCGATTGTGACGCCGACCTGGATGTGGCTTCCGACGGGATAGGGCGACGCGGCTGCAGCTTCAGGGCGCAGCAGGAATTCACGGATGCCTGGTGTCAGGTCGCGCATGGCGACGACGGTCGCAGGCGTCCAGGTTTCGGTGAAACGCATCAAACTCTCCGCTCAGTCGGCCGCCGCCGATTTGATCAGCGCCAGGGCCGGCAACAGATCGAGATGGGTCCGGTTGCGCAGCGCCAGCCGCAGATTGCGCGCGGCAAGCCGCGCATGCTCGCGCATGATGGCTTCCGCCCGCGCGCCCTCGCGGTTCTCGATGGCGTCGATCACCACGCGATGGTGATCCTGCGCGATCAGCAGGATCTGGTGCGCCTCGGGCAAGGCCGATTGCGCCATCACGAAGCCGCTCGGCGAGGCGAAGGGCAGCGCCGAGGCGCGGTCGATCTGCCGGATCAACGGCGGGCTGCGGGACAGCTCGGTGAGCAGCGGATGGAAACGCGCGTTCAGCGCGACATAGGACGAGAAGGCCTCGACCGAGATCGGATCCTGCCGCACCAGACCATCGATCTCGTTCAGACATTCCTTCAACGGCTCGAGATCGCGCGCGGACACTCCGCGCTCGGCGGCAAAGCGTGCGGCAAGACCCTCGAGCGTGCCGCGCAGCTCGATCGAATCGAGGATGTCGCGCTCGGAGAACGCCTTGACCATGAAGCCGCCGGACGGGATCGCCTCCAGCAGGCCTTCCTCCTCCAGCCGCACCAACGCCATCCGCACCGGGGTCCGCGAGACGCCGGTGGTTTCGACCGCCTGCAATTCCGAGATGCGCTCGCCCGGACGAAGGCCGCCCGAAAGAATCAGGTCGCGCAGCGCGAGCTGCGCCCGCACGGTCTGCGACACGGAGCGATCGGCCTCGCGTTCCGGCATCGCCTGCTCCCCGCCTATTCCGCCGCCTGCAGGTGCTGCGGCGGATTTTCCTTCGCCACCATGCGGTCGATGACACGCCGCGCCCACATCGCGCCGGCATCGATGTTGAGGTTGTAGAACACACGGTCCGGATTCTCGTCCATGGCGCGCTGCTGCGCCTCGAGGATGATCTCGTCCTCTTGGAAGATGCCGGCGACACCGTCACGAATCTCGGTGGTCAGGCGCTGCTCGGTGAGGCGATGATTGCGCACGAAGGCCCAAAAATAATGGCAGGTCTTCTCGGTCTCGGGTGTGATGGTGTTGAGCACATAGCCGTTCACACCGTGCGAGCGATCGCCCTCCGGTGCGCCCGATCCGGCCGGCGCGACGCCGACATCGATATTGACGGTGCATGGCGCCTCGAAGCGAATGATCTGCCAGCGATCGACCGGGCCCGGCTTCCGCAACTGCTTGGCCCAGAACGGTGGAGCCTCGATGCCTTTCATCCAGCGCGTCACCGTCACGGTCTTCTCGCCATGGGTGACGTCGAACGGCGCTTCGGCGACGGCGTCATTGCCGATGCTGGAGCCGTGCACGAAGGTTTCGTGCGTCAGGTCCATCAGGTTGTCGACCACCAAGCGGTAGTCGCATTTGACGTGAATGGTCTTGCCGTCGCCGGCCCAGGCGGGATCATCGTTCCAGTGCATGTCAGGCACCAGCGCGGGATCGGCGAGCGCGGGATCCCCCATCCAGAGCCAGATGAAGCGGTGGCGTTCGACCACCGGATAGGCTCGCACGCAGGCCGACGGATTGATCGTCTCCTGCGACGGCATGAAGGTGCAGCGGCCCTGCGCGTTGTATTTCAGGCCGTGATAGCCGCAGACCACGGTGTCGCCATCGAGCCGGCCCTTGGACAGCGGCGCCAGGCGATGCCAGCAGGCATCCTCCAGCGCCACGACCTCGCCGTCACCCTTCCGGTACATCACGACGTGCTTGCCGCAGATCGTGCGCGGCAGCAGCGCATGCTTGATCTCGGCGTCCCAGCCGGCTGCGTACCAAGCATTCATCGGGAAGGATTTCGACACGGAGTACTCCCTAGCGATCCGTTCTGAGTACCTTCTGTATACATTACTTGCGCGTTCCCAGCAATATTGCGCGGTTAGCCCTCCAATTCTGGTATTGGTGTATACAAGAGTAAAAAATCGATTTTCGATTGACGATGCCATGCGCTCCCGCCAAAGTCGCCTGCCATGAACATCGGGTTGAATATTCGGGAAGGCCTGGCCGGCGACGGGCCTCGAAGCCTGACGTCGGCGGTCCAGGAGCGGCTGCGGGCCGACATCCTGTCGACCCGGCTGCTGCCCGGCCAGAAGCTCCACATCGCAGGCCTCGCCAAACAGTTCTCGGTCAGTCTCGCCGCAGTCCGTGAGGCGCTGTCGCGATTGGTGGCGGACGGATTGGTGCAGGCCTCCGACCAGCGCGGTTTTCGCGTCTGTCCGGTCTCGCTCGCCGACCTCGCCGATGTCACGCAGACCCGGATCGATATCGAGGGACTCGCGCTGCGGCGTTCGATCGAGCGCGGCGACCAGGCCTGGCTGTCGTCCGTTGAGGCTGCTTGGAACGCGCTGAAGGCTGTTCCTCATCGCTATCCCGACGACCCGACGGTGCATTACGAGGAGTGGGTCGTCCGCCATCGCATCTTCCATCGCGCACTGGTCAACGCCTGCGGCTCGCAATGGCTGCTCGGCTTCCGCGACGTGCTGCACGAGCAGAGCGAACGGTACCGGAGGCTGTCGATCCGCCGCGAGGTCGGCAAGTCGCGCGACGTCGAGGCCGAGCACGCTGCGATTGTGGACGCCGTCCTTGCGCGCGATGCGGATGCGGCAGTTCGCGCATTGTCAGAGCACTTCAGCACCACCATGGAATTCGTCGAGCTCGCCGCCCCGCGCATTGCGGAGGTCAATGGCGCGACCTGACTATTCGGCGCGACATGCGCCTACAAACAACAAAACCGATCCGGGAGAAACAAGACAATGATCATCACGCGCCGCCACGCGCTGGCATCCCTCGTTGCAGCCACCATGTTTGCCGGTCCGGCCTACTCCGCCGAAACGATCCGCGTCGGCCTGCCGACCAAGACCTATTGGCCGACGACGATCGCCGAAACCGCCGTGCGGCAAAAGCTGTTCGAGAAGGAAGGCATCAAGGCCGAGCTGACGGTCTATCGCAGCGGCGCCGAGACGTTCGAAGGCATGGCAGCTGGCGCTGCCGACATCATCCTCGATCCGCCGTCGCTGGTGTCGGCCGGCCGCAAGAAGGGCGTGATGTCGCGGATCGTCGCCAATGCCGCGATGGGTAATTTCGGCTGGCAGCTGATGGTGCCGACCAAATCCACGCTCGAGGTCAAGGACCTCAACGGCAAGAAGGTCGGTATCACCGCCACGGGATCCGGCTCCGACCTGCTCGCGCTATGGACCATCCAGGACAAGAAGATCGATTTCACCCGCGTGCCAGTCGGCGGCGGTGGCCTAGTGCCGAACCTGCTCGCCGGCAATGTCGATGCCGCCGTGGTCTATTCGCCGCTCAGCTTCCAGGTCGCCAAGTCCGGCGAAGCCAAGACCATCCTCGACTATGCGACCGCGGTTCCGCCCAATCTGGCCGCGGGCTGGATCGTGCTCGACAAGTTTGCCGACGCCAAGCCCGAGGTGGTGCAGAAAGCGTTGAATGCGCTCTACGGCGCCCTGCAGTTCATGCGCGCCAACCGCGACGTCACGGTGAAGCTGATCGCCGATCTCTACGAGATGCCGCCCGAGATCGCCGCGATGGAATACGAGAACACCATCATGAAGCTGGAGACTGACGGCAACATGGGCGCCGCCAACGTGCCGGCCGCCGTGCAGCTGTCGCTAGATCTCGCCAAGCTCGGCGGCCTCAAGGACATCATGCCCGTCGAGGACGTGATCTCGGCCAAATTCAAGCCGGTTCCGACCAAGCCGTAGAATGCAGGCCATCCTCACCATCAAGCTGGTGCGGATTGCGATCGTGATCGCGATCTTCGCGCTGTGGGAAACGCTGTCGCGGACCGGCCTCGTCAATCCACGCCTGCTGCCGTCGGCATCGGACACGTTCCTGACGCTGGGCGATCTGCTGCAGCGCGCGAGCGTGCAGAAGGACCTGATGGTGACGGCGACCGAGGTGCTGGCCGCGTTCGCGCTCGCGGTACCGCTCGGCGCGCTGATCGGCTTCCTCATCGCGGAGAACCGCTACTTTGCCGACGTGGCGAAGCCGCTGCTGTTCTTCGCCTTCAGCATCCCGAAATCGATCTTCCTGCCGATGTTCATCCTGGTGTTCGGCGTCGGCTTCGCGCAGAAAGTCGGGTTCGGTTTCTTCTCCACGATCTTCATCGTGATCATGTCGACCACGACGGCCGTGGAATCGGTCAAGGTCGAGCACCTGACCGTAGCCCGGTCCTATGGCGCGACGCGGATGCAGACCGCATTCCGCGTCTATCTGCCGAGCATGCTGCCGGTGCTGCTGGAAGCGCTGCGGATATCGATGATCTTCAACCTCACGGGCGTGATCCTCGCCGAGATGTACGCCTCGCGCGACGGCATCGGCCACCAGATCGCGACCTGGGGCGAGAACTTCCAGATGAAGCAGCTGCTCGCCGGCGTTCTGATGGTCGCCGCGATCGCCATGGCCTTCAACGAAATTGTCAGATGGGTTGAAACACAATGCAGTCATTGGCGAACGTGACACCGTTGAAGCCTCCTCCCCGCGCCGGTGCGATTGAAGTGAAGAACGTCCGCCAGGTGTTCCGGACGAAGTCTCAGGACGTCGTCGCGCTGGACGACGTCTCGCTGGAGATCAAGCCGGGGCGCTTCGTCGTGCTGGTCGGTCCGAGCGGCTGCGGCAAGTCGACGCTTCTGATGATGATGGCCGGACTGCGCGAGCAGACCTCGGGCACGATCACCGTCAATGGGGCTCCGATTCCGAAGCCCGATCCAAATCGGGTCGGCGTCGTGTTCCAGGAAGCGAGCCTGTTTCCCTGGCTGACGGCGGAAGACAATGTCGAGTTTCCGCTCGCGCTGCGCGGCGTCGCCAAAGCGGAGCGCCGTGCCAAGGCACAGGATGCGCTCAAGCTGGTCGGCCTTGAAGGCTTCGGCAAGCGCCATCCGCATGAACTCTCCGGCGGCATGAAACAGCGCGTCTCGATCGCTCGCGGCCTGGTGCAAGATCCGCCGGTACTCCTGATGGACGAGCCGTTTGCCGCGCTCGACGAGCAGACCCGCATGACGATGGGCGACGAGCTCCTGCGGATCTGGGCCGCCACCGGCAAGACGGTCGTGTTCGTCACGCACAGCCTCACCGAAGCTGTCTATCTCGCCGACGAGGTGATCGTGATGTCGCCGCGGCCCGGCCGCATCGTCGATCACCTGCAGGTCCCGCTGCCGCGCCCGCGCACCTACGAAATGCTGAGCGGCGATGCCTTCGGCGCGCTGCGCGACCGCATCTGGCGGCACATCCGCAAATCGGCGTGAGACCGCGATGAGCGCAAAGACACTTCGCTATCTGATCATCATCGGCCTGCTCGCGTTGTGGGAGGTGCTGCCGCGCACCGGCCTGATCCCGGAACTGTTCCTGCCGTCGCTGTCCTCGACGCTGCTCGCCGGCTGGAGCGACGCGGCCGAATACGGGCATGCGCTTGCGGTGACGCTCTACGAGGTCGCGGTCTCCATGGCGATCGCCTGCGGCGGCGGCATCCTGCTCGGCGCGCTCGTCGGCAGCCTGCCGCGTCCGCGCATCCTGATCATGCCGATGTTGTCGAGCCTCTACGCCGTGCCGCTCGTGATCCTCTATCCCGTCTTCACGGTGTGGCTGGGCATCGGCTCTGAATCGAAGATCGCATTCGCTTCGATCTACGGCTTCCTGCCGACCATGCTGGCAACTGCTGCCGGCATCCAGACCATCGATCCGCAACTCCTGATCGCCGCCCGCAGCATGGGCGCGACGCTGAGCCAGCGGCTCNCTCGTCCGCGTCATCATTCCTGCGGCGATACCGACTGTGCTGTCCGGCCTGCGCATCGGCGGCGCGCTCGTCATCGTCGGCGTGGTGGTCTCGGAGATGCTGATCTCGTCGGCCGGGATCGGTTACCTGATCTCGCGCTACCGCACCATTCTCGACAGCCCGCACGTCTTCGCCGGCGTGCTGCTGGTGCTGTTTATGGCGATCGCCTTCAACACCGCGATCCGCTGGATCGAGGGCAAGGCGGTGATCTGGCAAACAGGGACTCGCGCCGGCCAAAATGCCCGCGACGAGATCGGCTCCGGCGCGATGCAGCCTGCGACGTAGGGATCGTGACGTGTTCGACCTGACCTTGACGTTCGACAATGGACCGGAGCCCGAGGTGACGCCGCGGGTGCTCGATATCCTCGGCGAGCGCGGTATCAAGACCACGTTCTTCGTGATCGGCGAGAAGCTCGACGATCCCGAGCGGCGCCGTCTGGCTGCACGCGCTCACGACGAAGGTCACTGGATCGGCAACCACACCTATACGCACAGCGTTCCGCTTGGCCTGCAAGCCGACCCGGATGTCGCGGAGGCGGAAATCGGCCGGACGCAGGCCGCGATCGGCGACCTGGCGCACCCCGAACGCTGGTTCCGGCCGTTCGGCGGCGGCGGCAATCTCGACGAGCGGCTCCTGAAGCCGTCCGTCATCGACCATCTCGTCCGCAATAAGCATAGCTGCGTGCTGTGGAACGCGATCCCGCGCGACTGGAACGATCCCGACGGCTGGACCGACCGCGCGCTCGACCAATGCCGCGCACAGCCCTGGACCTTGATGGTGCTGCACGATCTGCCGACCGGCGCCATGGCGCATCTCGAAGACTTCCTCGATCGCGCCGAGGCGAGCGGCGTACGCTTCCGCCAGGACTATCCGCCGCAATGCGTTCCGATCCGGGGCGGCGCGATCGCGCTTCCCATCCAAGCCTATGTTTCCTCCATCGAAGAAAGTGCCAGACCATGAAGATCGCAAGTTTCAAGGCGGCGGGTACCGCGAGCTATGGCATCGTGACGGATGCGGGCGTGGTCGACGCCGGCAAGCGGCTGAAGGCCTATCCGACACTGAAGGCGCTGCTCGCCAAGGGATCGCTGGATGAATTGAAGAGACTGCAAAGCGAGCGCGCGGATTACGCGCTGAAGGATGTCGCGCTGCTGCCGACCGTGCCCGATCCTGACAAGATCTTCTGCATCGGCGTCAACTACGCCACGCATCTCGCCGAAAGCGGCCATCCGACCCCGCCGCACCCGATGATCTTCACGCGCTTCGCCAACAGCCAAGTCGGCGCCGGCCAACCGATGATCCGGCCCCTGGAGTCCGAGCGCTTCGACTATGAAGGCGAAATGGCCGTCATCATCGGCAAGGCCGGCCGCCGCATCGCGCGGGAAGCAGCCCTTGCCCACGTCGCCGGCTACGCCTGCTACAATGACGGCAGCATCCGCGACTGGCAGCGCCACACTTCGCAGTTCGCGCCGGGCAAGAATTTCGTCGGCACTGGCGGCTTCGGGCCGTGGATGGTGACGACCGACGAACTCCCCGACATCAGCAAGCAGCATATCGCGACCCGCCTCAACGGCGCCGAGGTGCAGGCTGCGCCGATCTCGGACCTCGTCTTCGATGTGCCCGCCTTGATCGCCTATTGCTCGACCTTCACCGAACTCGTTCCCGGCGACGTCATCGTCACGGGCACCACCGGCGGCGTCGGCGCCTACCGCACTCCGCCGCTGTGGATGAAGGACGGCGACGTCGTCGAGGTCGAGATTTCCGGCATCGGCGTGCTGCGCAACCCGGTGAAAGACGAAACGGCAGCCGCAACGCGCGCCGCCTGATCGATCCTGGCCAACAACAAGAAGGAGGCTGTCATGAACCTGCCCACCCACCCGCTGCCGACCACCGTCGTCGGCAGCTATCCGCAGCCGGAATGGCTGGTCGATCGCGCGATGCTGTCGAAATCGGTACCACGCACGCGCATGCACGCGATGTGGCGCCTGCCGGCCGAACATCTGCAGGAAGCGCAGGACGACGCGACGATCGTCGCCATCCGCGATATGGAACGCGCCGGCATCGACATCGTGACCGATGGCGAGATCCGCCGCGAAAGCTATTCCAACCGCTTTGCCACCGCGCTTGATGGCATCGATGCCGACAATCCCGCCATCATCACGGCCCGCACCGGCAACACACAGACGCCGGTGCCGCGCGTGGTCGGCCCGGTGAAGCGCAAGGGTCCGGTCGAGCTGCCGGACATGCAGTTCCTGCGCAAGAACACCGACCGGGCCGCCAAGATCACGCTGCCCGGCCCGTTCACGATGAGCCAGCAGGCCAAGAACGAGTTCTATGAGGACGACGAGGAGCTCGCGATGGCCCTCGCCGCGGCGGTGAATGCCGAGGCACGCGATCTCGAGAAGGCCGGCGCCGACGTGATTCAGCTCGATGAGCCCTGGGTGCGCAACAACCCGGAGCTGGCGAAGCGCTATGCCGTGAAGGCGATCAACCGTGCGCTCGAGGGACTCACGGTAACGACCGTGGTGCATCTCTGCTTCGGTTACGCGGCCGTCGTGCCCGGCTCGAACAAGCCGGCCGGCTATTCCTTCCTCGCCGAGCTCGACGACACTATTGCCGATCAGATCTCCATCGAGGCGGCCCAGCCGAAGCTCGATCTCGGCGTGCTCAAGGATCTCTCGTCGAAGACGATCATGCTCGGCGTGCTCGACCTCGGCAATCCCGAGATCGAAACCGTTCCGGTCGTCGCCGATCGTATCCGCAACGGCCTCAAGCATGTTTCCGCCGAGCGGCTGGTGGTGGCGCCGGACTGCGGCATGAAGTACATGCCGCGCCACGTCGCGTTCGGAAAGCTGAAGGCGATGTGCGACGCCGCCGCGACGGTGCGCAGCGAGATCGGCTAGGCGCGTCGCGCCATCACGCTTCGTAGACGGTCATGTGAGGGCAAAATCGAAGCGGTCGCCGCAACACGGCGGCCGCACCAGCCACCTTACGAGTTCGACGGAGCGCGGCTCGAGGCCGACTGCGTGTCCTTGATGCTGACCACGACGGCGATGCGCTTGACCGCTCCGTTGCGGTAGGCCTGCAGGAACCTTTCGTAGTGCTTGACCGAGATGCAGCCGTTGGAGTCGCCGTTCGGCCCGAGCATGTAGGGATGAACCAGCAGGCCGACACGTCCGAACGTCTCGCTGCCGTCGACCGGCGTCATGCGCAGCGCGGGCACGCCGTGGAACAGCTTCTCGCGCGGCTTCATCTCGTAGATGCCGGGCGGGGTTGCGCCGGCATTGCGGGCATTCACATGCGCCGGGTCGTCGAGCAGATTGCCGAGACCGGAATGCGCCTCGAACTTGGTGCCGTCAGGCATGTACACGATGCGCCCGGTGATGTCGTAGACCGCCGTGGTACTGTCGTAGCCCAACGCACCGAGATTGGGGCTCGGACCAGCCAACAGTCCATCATTGGGATCGAGCGAAGCCAGCTGCATCCTTGCCGGCATCATGTCGGCAATCTTCTGGAAGAACGTCCGGTTGTCGGCCTGCTGCACCGGGGCCGCCGGCGATGGCGGCGCATCGTTCCGCGCAATCACGTTGGCCTCGGCCGGCCGCGATCGCGGCATCGGCACCGAAGCAACGGCCGGCGCAGACGGCGGCGGCAACTCGACGGCCGCCTGCTCGCTCGGCAGATCAATCTGGGTCTCACGCAACTGCTGGCCGGCCAGCGCGTCCTCGATCTGATCGAACTCGGCTTTGAAATCGCGATCCGAACGGATGCCGCGGCGCGACGGATAATAGATTGAACTGGCGCTGAGCGTGGAGCGGGAACCGAAGCGGTCGTCGAAGGTCAGCGCGGCGGAGGTATTGGCCAGGGCCGGTTCATGCAGCCAGGCGGTGGGATCGATACCGACGACCCAGGCAGCAAGACCCGACGACACGACGAGCGCGCCGACGGCAAATGCCGTGCTGCCCACCAATGACATGCCGCGGCTAGACCTGCGCCCGGCAGCTTTTGTCGTACGTTGACCCATCCATCCCCAAGTTCGGTGTTCTCGGGCCTTTGACTGGCCCATGCGGGATTCACCGAAGCCTCATCATATCAGGGAATTAGAGTAAGGCATATTCGAGACAGACAGGGGGACAGCACGTTTTTTTAAGCTTCTCGGGGTGGAAAAATAGCCCGGGATCGGTGCCTGAGTAGGCTGAAACGCCCGAAAGCGCCCCGATTCGGGACGATTTCCCGGCGTCAGGCGATCTTTTCCTCCCGCAGGGTCAGGACCGGTATCGGCTTCCCGATGGCGTAGCCCTGGACGTAGTCGACCCCGATCTGGCGAAGCTCGTCCAGAATCGCGATGCTTTCGACGAACTCGGCGACCACCTGCTTCTGCATGATCTTCGCGGTCTTGGTGATCATCTCGACCATCGCGCGATCGACCTTGCTGCTCAGGATCTCCTTCACGAACGAGCCGTCGATCTTGATGAAGTCGACCGGCAGATGCTTCAGATAGGCGATCGAGGACATGCCGGTGCCGAAATCGTCGAGCGAGAAGCTGCAACCGATCTCCCGCAATCGCGCGATGAACTTCCGCGCCTCGTCCAGATTTGAGATCGCGCTGGTCTCGGTGATCTCGAAGCACACCAGTGTCGGCGGCACGTCATGTCGCGCGAACAGGTCGGCGACGAAGTCGACGAAATCGCCGTCTCCGATGGTGGCGCCGGAGAGATTGATGGCATAGCCGGCGATCTTGCGATGGCTGTGCTTGCGCTCGGCGATGAGTTCGAAGGCGCGGCGCACCACCCAGCGGTCGATCAGCGGCATCAGCCCGTAGCGTTCGGCCGCTGGCAGGAAGCTGCCGGGCGGCACCAGGCCGCCGCTTTCGTCGCGCAGGCGCAGCAGCAGCTCGCGCCGCTCGTTGCCCTTGAGCTGGCCGGCAACAGGACGGATTTCCTGCTCGTAGAGACAGAAGCGCTCTTCATCCAATCCCTTGCGGATGCGATTCACCCAGCTCATCTCGGCGACGCGCACCGTCAGATCGCTGTCCGACGGACGATGCTCCTGGACGCGATTGCGTCCCTTGTCCTTGGCGAGGAAGCAAGCGACGTCGGCAAGCCGCAACGCATCCTGCACGCCGGCGCAATTGTCCAGCTTGACCAGGCCGATGCTCGCGCTGATCCGGAAGCTCGAGCCCTCATGAACGAAGGTCGACTGCTCGACCACCGCCCTGATCCGCTCCGCAACGTCGGACGCAGCGACGCCGTCCTCGCGCAGCAGGATGCCGAACTCGTCGCCGCCGAGACGTGCCACCAGTCCGCTGTCGCCGACTTCGTCCGCCAGCAGCCTCGCCACCTGCTTGAGCAGCCGGNCCCGCCATATGGCCGCAGGTGTCGTTGATGATCTTGAACTGATCGAGATCGATCAGCATCAGGTTGGCGTTGGCGGCCGAGGGATCCAGCATCGATTTATGCAGTTCGAACTCGAACTGCCGCCGGTTGGCGAGCCCGGTGAGCGCATCGTGCGACGCGGCCCATGCCAATTCCTCGACCAGCCGCCGCTCCGCCGTCATGTCATGAATGATCATGACGCGGCCGGCCGGGTGGCCGGCGTGCATGATCGGCGTCTCGACCACCGAGACCGGCACGCTGGACTGATCCGGCCGCAGCAACAGCCGTTGCGGCGGCTCGCTCTCGCCGTCGGCATCGATCGTCCGGAACGATCCCCGCACCGACTGCTCGGCAATGCTGAACAGGGACGAGACCTGCCGGCCGGTCATGTCCTGCCCTGCCGCGATCAGCCGTTGTGCGGCGGGATTCATGAAGCCGACGCGATCGTCCGGCGTCGTCACGATCACCGCGTCGCCGATCGAGGCCAGCGTGAGCTGAGCGTGCTCCTTCTCCTCCGCGAGCGCGGTCTCCGCCAGCCAGCGCCGTTGCAGCATCCGCCGCGTGAAGAACAGCACGATGCCGGCGAGGCAGGCTGCGATCAGGAGATTGACGAGCAGCAACAGCGAGGAGACCTGGCGCGAAGCCTTGCCGAGATGATCGGAGAAGTCGACGGCGAGCGTGCTCAGCGCGGCATCGACCACGCCGATCCGCTCCGCCCAATGCCTGATGGTCGCGGCCGACGGATCGTGCAATGCGCGATCGTTCTCGGCCTCGTTGCGAATCTGGATGAGCTGGTCGAGCAGCACATCGGAATTCCGCCAGGCCGTCACTGCACCGGCGACGTGGTGCATCGTGCGGAAATATTTGAACAGCCAGATCAGGCCGCCGATGTCGTCATCGTGATTGCCTGCTCTGGCGAAGCCGTCGCGCGCTGCAGCGTCGTTATTGCCCGGCGCTTCGAGGGCGAGCCGCGCCGTGCGGTCGGCGAGCGGCACCGCGATCGCGGCGTCGAACTTCCGCAGATAGTCCGCGGTGCCGGTGCTGACATAGACCTGCAGGTCGTGGATCGCGTCCTTCTGCCCCTTGGACCAGAGGCTCTCCCCCGCCACATAGGCCCTCACCGCCGACATCACCTGGAGACTGCCGGCCGACAGGCTCGCCTGCAACCATACGATTGCGATCAGCG
>NZ_LNCU01000114.1:0-15101 GCF_001542415.1 Bradyrhizobium macuxiense | reverse complement strand
CCCGCCACAGCAACCGGGTTCGGAATGAAAAGAACATGCGAACGCCCAAAACAATAACTATCGGGCAGAGCGTAGGAATGGCGGCTTAACCTCACGTTGCAAAACGCGATGAGTTTGAAACGACTGCTTGCAACGTAATTCGCTCAAACTTTACATATCCCGGCGCCGGGGCACGAACCTGGCTCGCCCGCTCAGGGACGCAAGTCCGGCATCGTGTTGGGCGCCGGGGCCTGCTCCATCTCGGCCTCTTCCGGCAGCTTGTCGGCATGGACGGCGAGCGGCGTCCCGATCCAGAGCGGATCGTCGCAATGATCGCGCCGCGGATTGGTCGTGTTGGGATGGACCAGGATGCTGAGGCTGCCATGGTTCAGCATCAACCACGGCACGAAGGTCGGAAACAGCTCGGCGGCGAACGCCACCTGATACATCGCTTGGTCATGCGGGCCGACCTTGACGTCATGCCAGCGCCCGAGCGTGACCAGGAAGCGCTCACCGATCCAGTTGCGCAGCCGCTCCGCTTCGCCCCGGCTGGTGGCGGGGTCATAATAGACATGGGCGTGGTAGCTTGCGATCTCGGCGATCGTCCGTGGCGCGTCCGTCATCTTGTCACCCTTCCTTCCGACCAAGGCCACTCACGTCCGCCGCAGCACGCTGAACTGGAACGACTGCGTCGCGCCCCAAGGGGTGACGTGCCGATGCGGCTCTTGCGCGACCAGCTCGAACGCCGGGCCGATTGTCCGGCTGAGCGTCACGGGATCATAGCGCTGCACCGGCAGGCCGCTGCACTTCTCCGGACCGTCGAGCGCAAACGTGCCGATGACGGCGTGGCCGCCGGCCCTGACGCCGCGATGGAGCCTGTCAACGTAAGCCGCGCGGTCCGCCTCCTCGACCAGGAAGTGAAACGCGGCACGATCGTGCCAGATGTCGAAGGCATGCTGTGGCTGCCAGACGGTCGCATCACCGGCGATCCAGCGCACCCCATCGCCCGCCGCCCCGACCCGCTCTTTCGCACTCGCGAGCGCGGCCTCGGAGAGGTCGAGCACGGTCAGGGCATGAAAGCCGTCCTTCAGCAGCGCATCGACCAGGCGCGAGGCGCCGCCGCCGACGTCGATGATCGACGCGTCCCGGCTCGCGGCGACGGATTCGATCAGGCGCAGCGACGGCTGGGGATCGGCTTGCGACCAGCTCACCTGCTGCTCGCCCTTGCTCAGGTAGACGGTCTGCCAATGCGATTGACGGTCTGACGATTGGGTCATGGCGGTGCGCTCCGGCAATCGATGGGCGGGGAGCAACCCGCGTTGCGCTCCGTTAACCCTGACTTAGGTGCGGGCGCTTCCCCCGTCAACCGACCGCAAATGCCGCATTTGATTTGGCTCATTTTCCATCTAGCCTACGGACAGGTTGAGATCGGGGCGCCCGCATGGCCAATTTTGGCTGGACACGCGTCAGCAAGCCTTCGGAGGATGCCGCCTTCGACTTCGGCGGCCTCACCGACCCATCGGCATTTCTTGCGGCGCTCGACAGGGCGGTGCCGCGCTATCTCGACCTCGTCGACAACCGTGCCCTGGTCTATCCGGCCTGCAAGCGCAAGCCGGAGGACGTCCATGGCGACATCAGCGGCATCTGGGAGCACACGCGGCTCGAGGCGCTGCGCTATCTCCCGATGGTGCCGCGGCAGGACACGGCTCTGCTCATCGATCCGGCCCGCCAGGCCGAGATGATCGACGCCTTCCTGCGGCAACGCCCGCACGAGAACACGATAATCGATTTCACGGGAACGGCGATCGAGGATTACGGGATCGCCATCTACGCCGCGCTGAACTGGCTGAACCATTGCGGCGCCATCGCAGACGCCGATCCGCAAAAATTCTCCGGAACATTGCGAAGCTTCCGCAAGGTGACGGTCATCGCCCGGCAGTGGTGGGCGCTCGACGGCGCGGCGGAACGCTGCCGGCAGATGCTGCAGGCCCACGAACGGCCGCCGCTGGTGTTCTTCCTGCTGTGGGCTGAATGCACCAACCTCGCGCGGGAGATTGCGATCGCGGTAGCGCCGGCCGGCGACACAGCGCGCCTGCAGTCTGCGCGGGATCCGGAAGACCTTGCGCCGTAACCTTGTGATCAATGGGCCGCACAAGGTCCCACGCTTGCGGGTGTCAGGTCGTCGTTCTCTGCGGGATGACTCGCCGGCCGTTTTAGATAAACTTCGCCACCACCCGATGAGCGGCGAAGGCCCGCAACGCCAACAAGAACAACAGGGGAAACCGCGCTGATGATGATCCTGCACCATGGCTGGAGATCGAGCGCATCCCGACGCGTGCGGCTGTGCCTCAAGGCGGCGCTGGCCCCCTCCGGCTGGCTGGTCGGCACGGCCTATTCGATCGCGGATATCGCGGCGGCGCCCTTCGTCAAGCGGATCGACGAGGAGATCGCGCCCGACGAGAACACCACGAGCCGGCATCCTCGCGTCAATGAATGGTGGGGCAAGGTGCAGGCGCGACCGGCCTATGCCCGCGCCAATTTCGGCCCGTTCCTCGAATCCTGAACCAGACTGGACCTCTTCATGCTCAACGTTTCCCGGAAATCCCTCGCCGACGGCAGGATCCTGCAAAGCGTGGCCGACGGCGTCGGCGTCATCACCTTCAACAATCCCGACAAGCGCAACGCGATGTCGCTTGAGATGTGGGAAGGTTTTGGCGAGGCACTGACGGCCTTGCGCGACGATCCCGATGTCCGTGTCGTGATCATGGTCGGCGCCGGCGACAAGGCTTTCGTCTCGGGTGCCGATATCAGCCAATTCGAGAAGACAAGGCACAACGCCGAGGCTTCGGAGGAATATTCGCGGCGCAGCGCCGCCCAGCGCGCCTTGCTCGCCGACTATCCGAAGCCGACCATTGCCTGCATCCGCGGCTTCTGCCTCGGCGGCGGCATGCAGGTCGCGATGCTCGCCGACATCCGCATCTCCGGCGCAAGCGGCCAGTTCGGCATTCCCGCCGCCAAGCTCGGCATCGCCTATGGCTATGACGGGCTGCGCCATCTGGTGTCGCTGGTCGGCCCGTCCTGGGCGCGGCTGATCATGTACACGGGCATGCGGATCGATTCCGCCGAAGCGCTGCGGATCGGGCTGGTCGATCGGGTGCTGCCCGATGCCGATCTCTGGGACGCGACGATGGAGATCGCGCGCACCATCTCGGGCAACGCACCGCTCGCGATCAAGGCCGCCAAGATCACCATCGCGCAGGTGCTGAACGACCCCGATCACCGCGACATGGCCGCGATCAAGCAGATCGGCATCGACTGCATGGACAGCGAGGATTTCCGCGAAGGGCGCCGCGCCTTCATGGACAAGCGCAAGCCGCAGTTCAGGGGGCGCTGATCTCACGGGGTCACGCGCGCCGCCAAGCGATGACGGCGATCGCGCAAGCACCACACGTCCTTGGTCGTCCCGACAAGAGCTCTCAAATCCGTCATCCTGAGGATGACGGGAGTGGCTTTTGATTCGATTGTCAAAGAGCTTGCTCGGTGTCGTCACCCGCGCATGGGTGATCCAGTATTCCAGAGACGTCAGTGTAAGAGCCGAGAGGCCGCGGCGTACTGGATCGCCCGGTCCCGTCTACGCCAAGGCTTCTACGCCAAGGCTTCGACGAGGCTTGCGGTCTCTGGCACGCCGAAGCTTTAGCGGAGGCGGCAAGCCGGTCGATGACAGTTATGGATGGGGATGTAGCTTCGCATTCTCGCGACGTGAACCGTCCGAGTCTTGTCTTTCGTTCCGCCCTCTCTCAAACAGAGGGCGCAGGGAAAGCCGGGTGCCGATCGCACCCATGGGTCCCGAGCAATGGTAGAAAGCTCGGGGGTAGGACCACAGGTGTAACCGGAGCAATCCGGCTTTCCCTGCGCGATGGGTTACGGCTTATACGGGCTCTCCCCGGCGAGACTGGGCTCTTTTGTCACCGCCCGTTCAAGACGCAAGCGCGTCTTGAACGAGGACACCTGCCACTAGGGCGTCAGGCCTGCACGACTTCGCCGTCCGCTTCATGCGTGTTCGTCGACCACACAGTCCGCGTCCACCGCATCTCACCGCAACACTCGTGACGATCGCGACGCGCCCCTCAATCGGGTGAGACGGGCAATTCATACACCAACGCGGAATTCTGATAAACAGAAATATTTCTCCTGCGAGGACTTGACGAGTTTTCGCTGAGCTGCCCGTCGGGTTGATTTGTCGCAGGTACGGCACCCGACTTTCCCTTGCCTGCCGGCAACTCGGCTCCGTCAGATCGCGTTACAAGCGTCAGGATGAGCCCAGATCTCGCCGCGCATCACGAACGATGACCCAGGAGGACTGAAGAAACAGGCCAGCGATCACGAAAGCGACGACGAGATCCGGCCATGGCGTCCCTGTCCACCAGACGAGGCCTGCCGCGATCACCACGGCGACGTTGCCGATTGCGTCGTTGCGCGAGAACAGCCAGACGGCGCGAACATTGGCGTCGCCGGTCCGGTGCGGAACGAGCACCGCTGCCGAGGCAAGGTTCACGACCAGCGCGACGAATCCGAAGATACCCATCAAATCAGCCTCGGGCTGGTTCAGCATGATCGTGCGATAGGCCGCGTTCAGCAACACGACCATTCCGAGCGCACCAAGGAACAGGCCCTGCAACAGAGCGGATCGCGCGCGCCAGCGAAGGCTCCAGCCGATCGACAGCAACGCCAGGAAGGTGATCGACCCGTCACCGAGAAAGTCGAGCGCATCCGCCTTGAGCGCCTGGGATCCGGAGATGAATCCCCCGACAATCTCCACAAGGCCATAACCGACGTTGAGGAGTACGACGATCCAAAGAGCGCGCCTGTAAGCCGGCGCGAGATGGGGGTCGAGGTCTGAGCCGGACAGTCCGTCCGCGCGCGCAAGCTGATAGCCGAGCCGTGTGACGGTTTCTTCGATCAGCTCAAGGGACGGGTCTTCTCCATCCACCTCCAGCGTCATCATCTGGCTCGCGATCGAAACCTTTGCGTCGCGGACACCCTGAAGCTTGCGAACGGCGCCCTGGATCTTGGCTGCGCAGGCAGCGCAGTCCATACCCGTGACTCGGTATTGGGCTGTGTTCACTTGCTTCCCCGCGGGTGCGCTATCCAGCTCGATCATGCCTTTCCTTCCTGAAAACCCGCTGGTCTGTGTCTCGACTGACCTTGGCTCACCTGGTCTTGAATTTGACCTGGCCGGATTTTCCCTCAGCCGTCTTGATCGTCAGCGTGATCGTGGAACCGGGTCCAATCGTGTTCTTGGCCTGGCCCTTCAACGAGTTCGGATCCGATGGCGCGAGTGGCAAAGTCTCTCGCCCGTTTGCGCCGACGACCAGTACCGCCGCCGAGTATCCCTTGGTTGGGACCGGGGTCGGTTTATACGCCTCCCAAACGTTTATGGTCACGGTGTTACCGGACGTCAGGAGCTCGGCATCGATGCCCGCGACGTCGAGCATGAGGCCTCCGTTCGGCCCCTTTTCGTAATCCTCCGCCAGGACGGGGGTTGCGAACATCAGACCTGCGACGAACAACAAGATAGATTTCATGACTGCACTCCATCCTTCACATCGTCTCGCCGAAACAGCAGATAAAGCGCCGGCAACACCAACAGCGTCAGGATCGTCGACGAAATCACTCCGCCGATGACGACGGTGGCGAGCGGCCGCTGCACTTCCGCGCCGGCACCGGTGGCAATCGCCATCGGCACGAAGCCGAAGGACGCAACGAGCGCCGTCATGAGCACCGGCCGCAACCGCGTGAGGGCGCCCTGGCGCACGGCATCGATGAGAGGCAAACCCTCGCTGCGCAGCTTTTCGATGAAGGCGATGATAACGAGGCCATTGAGCACCGCCACGCCGGAGAGCGCGATGAAGCCGATGCTTGCGCTGATCGACAGCGGGATTCCTCTCAGGAGGAGCGCAACGACGCCTCCGGTCAAAGCGAGCGGAACTCCGCTGAAAACAAGGAGGGCGTCCGCCGCCGACCCCATACTGAGGAACAACAACAGGAAGATCAGAAGAAGCGCGAGCGGCACCACGACGGTCAGGCGCTGGGTGGCCGAGACCAGTTGTTCGAATTGCCCGCCCCAACCGATCCAGTACCCGGCGGGCAGCTTGACCTTTTGCGCCATCTGGTTCTGAGCCTCGACGACGAAGGATTTCAGATCACGTCCCCGGACGTTCGCGGTAACCACCACGCGTCGCTTTCCATCTTCCCGGCTGATCTGGTTGGGGCCGGTCGCGAGATCGATCTGTGCCAGTTCTGATAACGGCACGTAGCGGATTTGGGCCAAGGGCGAGTTGCCCCACAACGCTTGCGTGGCCCTGGCCTGGATCTCTGTCGGCGGCAACGGAATTGGCAGCGATCTGATCGCCTCCACGTCCGAGCGCAGCTGCTCGGGAAGCCGCACGACGATATCGAAGCGCTGATCGCCTTCGAAGACCCGGCCTGCGCTCTTGCCGGCCACGGCGATCTCCACGAGATTCTGAACGTCGGCGACATTGATCCCGTAGCGCGACAAGGCCTGACGGTCGACCTTGACGGTCAGCACAGGCAGGCCCTGGACCTGCTCCGCCCTGACATCCGACGCACCTGGCACCTTTTGCAAGATTGCCTGCACCTGTGATGCGGCCTGAACCAGAACATCAAGATCATCCCCGAAGATCTTGACGCCGACGTCGCTCCGGACACCGGCGACCATTTCGTTCATGCGCTGCGCGATCGGCTGCGAAATTCCATATACGCTTCCCGGGACCTGTTCCATTGCCTCCTGAATCTCGGAGACAAGCGCCGCTTTCGACTTGTCGGGGTCTGGCCATTGGTCCCGGGGCCTTAACATCACATAGCCATCGGTCGACGACGGCGGCATCGGATCGGTCGCAATTTCCGCCGAGCCGATCCGCGCAAACACATCCTTGACCTCAGGCAGATTGAGCAACCGCTTCTCAAGCATCTCTTGCATCTCGACCGCCTGCGTCAGGCTCGTTCCTGGAATGCGGGTGATCTCCATCGAGACGTCGCCCTCGTCCAGACTTGGAATGAACTCGCCGCCGATGCGGCTTGCGGCAATCCCGCAAACAACGACGAGAAGCACAGCTATTGATACGACGCCGAACCTGTTTCGAAGTGATGCGTCCAGCAATGGCACATAGACCCGCCGCGCACCTCGCATGAACAGATTTTCGCGCTCGGAGACGCGGCCCGTGACAAGGAGGGCGACGGCAGCCGGCACGAAGGTCAGTGACAGGATACTTGCCCCCGTCAGGGCCATCAGCACCGTCAGCGCCATCGGCGTGAACATTCTCCCTTCCACCCCGCTCAGCGTGAGAATGGGGAGGTAAACAGCGGCAATGATGAACGTCCCGAACAGGCTCGGACGGACGACCTCATGCGCCCCGCGGAGAATTGTCGAAAATCGCTCCTGACGGCTGAGCAGGCGTCCCAGCCGGTGCTGCTCGGCGGCCAGGAGCCGTAGACAGTTCTCCACGATGATCACGGCGCCATCGATGATGATACCGAAGTCGATCGCACCCAGGCTCATCAGGTTGGCGCTAATCCGGTTCTCCACCATGCCGGTGATCGTGAACAACATCGAGAGCGGAATGACGCAAGCAGTTGCGACCGCTGCTTTGAAATTCCCGAGGATCAGGAAGAGCACCGCGATCACCAGAACCGCGCCTTCCAAAAGGTTCTTCTGGACCGTCGCAATGGTCGCGTCGATCAGGCGCGTGCGGTCATAGACGGTCCGCGCGGTCACGCCGTCCGGCAGCGATCCGGCGATCTCCTTGAGCTTGGTAGCCACCCCCTGCGCCACCGTCCGGCTGTTTTCGCCAATCAGGAGCATTGCGGTGCCGAGCACCACTTCCTTGCCATTGAGCGTTGCCGCGCCGGTGCGCAGGTCAGTGCCCTCCTTGACGTCAGCGACATCGGACACCCGCACTGGAACGCCGTTGCGGGATCCGATCACGATCTGCTTGATTTCGTCGATCGTCGCAACCTGTCCCGGTGTGCGGACAAGATACTGCTCGCCGTTGTGTTCGATATAGCCGGCACCGACATTCGCATTATTCGCCGCAAGCGCCGTCATCACGTCGTGAAAGGTGAGCTTGTAGGCCATTAGCTGCGCCGGATCCGGAAGCACGTGAAACTGTTTCTCGAACCCGCCGACCGTGTTGACCTCGTTGACGCCCGCGACCGTTCGCAGCCGTGGCCGGATGGACCAGTCCTGGATGGTTCTCAGATCGGTCGGGGTGTACGGCGCGCCGCTGGTCTTGTGAGCGTCCGGCTTGGCCTCGACCGTGTACATGTAGATCTCGCCAAGGCCGGTCGAGACCGGCCCCATTGCGCTCTCGATGCCGGCGGGAAGCTGGTCCTTGACCTGTTGGATGCGCTCATTGACCAACTGCCTGGCGAAATAGATGTCCGTGCCGTCCTTGAAGATGACCGTGATCTGGCTGATACCGTAGCGCGATACTGACCGGGTATTGTCGAGCCGAGGCAGACCGGCCATCGCTGTCTCAATGGGGAACGTCACGCGCTGCTCGACCTCGAGCGGTGAGTAGCCCGGCGCTCTGCTGTTGATCTGGACCTGGACATTGGTGATGTCCGGGACCGCATCGATCGGCAATTGCGAAAAATTCCAGATGCCGAGAAGCGCAATCGCGAGCGATCCTATGATCATCAGCCAGCGCTGACGGATTACAAGGGATAGGAAGCGTTCAATCATTGTCCGCTGACCCTTTGGCCATTTCCGACTTGATGATGAAGCTGTTCCGAGCCGCGTAACGGTCCCCCTCCAGCACACCGAAAGTGATCTCAACGAAGTCCGGATCGCGATCGCCGATCTCGACGTCACGAGTCTGGAACTTGTCACCATCGCGCACGAAGACGACGGGACGGTTCTCGACCATCTGCAATGCCGAGGATTTGACGGCGACCGCCACCTGTCTTGTCGACAGGATCAGTCGGCCGGTGACGAAAAGACCGGGACGAAGTCGCTGGTCCGGATTGGGTACGATTGCGCGCGCAAGCGCGCTCTGGGTCTCGCTGCTTCCGACCGGGGATAGGTATGCGATTTGGGCCTCGATGACCGGACCGCCGTCCGCCGGATCGATAAGCACGCGATCTCCGAGATGCACCCGGTTGATGTCGCGTCGATAAACCGAAAAATCGGCCCACACGGTCGACAGATCGGCAATCACAAACGCCGGCTTCTGCTCTGAGACATACTCGCCGAGGGTGGTTTGGCGATCGATGACGGTTCCCGCGAGCGCTGCCTTGAGCTCGTAAGGAGTCAGGCTCTGATTACTCTCGACGATCGCAAGCACGTCGCCCTTCTGGACGCGATCACCGATGCGCTTGCGGACTTCCTTCACGACTCCCGGAAACCGCGGCGTGACCTGCACGAGCGATTCCTGGTTCGGCTGAACTGCTCCGTTCAGTTGAAAGCTGTCGTGCAGTACGGCGGGNCCTGCCGTGGCAAGCTCAATGCCGGCCGCCGCGACCTTGGCGTCGCTCAGGGTGACGCCTTCGGCAGGTTCTTCTTTTTCGACCTTCTCCGTTACCGCGCTTTGTGTCGCCGCTTGTGTCAACATCCGATAACCGGTGTAGACAAGGCCGGCTGCGACCAGAATGAACGCGAGATACGCGACTATCCGGGAAATCATCTTGAGCTCTCGCGGGCGAGGGAAAACGGATGACCGACGAGCCCTTCGATGGTCGCGACGGCGATGTGGAAGTTTTGCAGCGCCTCCTGCTCGCGCAGCCGCGCCTGTGCCACGGTCGCCTGGGCGTCGAGCACCTCGAGGAGCGTGTAGCGGCCCTGGCCATACCCCTCCGAAATGGCGTCCGCAGCCTGTTGCGCCTTGGGGATTGCAGTCTCCCGCAGTACAGCCAATTCGCGCAGCGAACCCTGCAGCGAATCGTAGGCGCGACCCGCCACCACAATCAGGGTGTTGCGATTTGCCTCTCGCTCCGCCTTCGTCTTCGCCAGACTTTCCTGAGCCGAAAGAATGTTGCCCTGATTCTGGTCGAAGACCGGAATTGGCACCGAGAAGGTCAGTCGAACCGCGTCGTCGTTCGTCGTATTGAAGTGACGCCATCCGGCGGCGATGCTGACGTCAGGATATGGCTTCAGCCGCGCCAGCAGGAGCTCGGCGTTCCGCTGGGCGTAGACCGCAGTCCACCGGACCAGTTGCGGGTTGGCATCGATCGCCGTCACGACCGACTGAAACGAGGGCGGCCGCCCGGCGGCATCAAGACGGCCCGAGACCGACGTGAATTTGGGTGTCGTGTCTCCCATGAGGACCGCCAGTTCGCGCCGCGCGCTCGCAAGCGCGGCTCTGACGCGTTCGCGATCCGCTTTCACAAGGGCTGAAGCGACTTCCGCCCGTCCGGTTTCCGCGGGCGACGATGCGCCGGCCTCGACACGCCGCTGGAGGAGCGGAGTTAGCCGGTCGATGGCGGCGACCTGCTCGTCGAGGATCTGGATCCGCCGCTGCGCACCCAGTACGTTGAGAAATGCGATCGCGGTCTCCGAGAGCACCTCCAACCGGACAGCCGTCCGCTGGATCGTCGCCACTTCGATGCCCGCCCGGCCTGCCGCGATACGTGCCTCGCGCTTCCCGAACCATTCAAAGGCCTGGCTGATCTGGAGCGTGGTCTCTGCCGATTTCGTCCCGCGGTAGGGGCCGGTCCCAAAGGAATTGTCCTGCTCGTACGACACCTCAGGATTCAGCAAGGCTCCGGCCTGAATGCGCTGGCCGGTCGCAATCCCGACGTCGTGGTCGGCGGCGGTCAGACGGGGGCTGGCGACGAGCGCGCGCGCCAGAGCGCCTCTCATCGTGAGGGTTTGCGAATACGACGTACATGCAAGCCACGGGCTGGCTAGAAACGCCGCTGCGCACGCAAGACGCGTGACTGTCTTGACGAACATGAAGAGCTACCTGACGAACCCAATCGATCGAACGCTTGCGCGTCCGAAGACGCGCTCAGGCCAGATATTTGGGCGGCGGCGTGTCGAGCCGGGGATGATCTTCCAGGATGAACATCGGCGTCGTAAAGGCCGGAGCCATTGGCTTCGCCTGCGGCGCCACGATCAGCACCGGCGCCGGCAGCAAGAGAGGCACGCAGGTGTAGCAATGATCGACCACGGTGACGGACTTCTTGGTCCCTTGGTCGGCCTTGTCCTGCGCAACGTCCGCCACGACCTGACCGGCGACTTCCAGTGTCTCTTCGGCACAAGAAATCTCTCCACCAATCCCGACCAGGATATAGGCCATCGCGAGGAACCCGGTCAGGAGCCCCCGCAGAACAGACGTTCTATGCCCATGTTTCCGTCTCATAGGCTCACCGATAGCAAGGATCGGCTGGTAGCACCATCGTAATCATGGCGTTTTGGTCGGTCGAGCCGGCAGGTCCGGTTCACGCCGACGCAAGCGTGAGACCGGGTCGGCCTGCAGCGGACGCTGCTTCATGCGATCCTTGCCGCGCCCTCGCGTGTCAGGCGGCGCTGTAGCCGCCGTCGACCACATGCGATGCGCCGGTCATGAAGGAGGCCTTGTCCGAGCACATCCAGACCACGGCTTCCGCGATTTCCTCGGGCACGCCCAGGCGGCGTACGGGTACCTTGGCGATGATCTCGTCGTAACGTTCGTCCATCGTCTCCTTGGTCATCGGCGTCTTGATGTATCCGGGATTGACGCAATTCACGCGGATGCCGTCCTGGGCATATTCGATCGCCGCGGTCTTGGTCAGCCCGACGACACCGTGCTTGGTCGCGACATAGTGGCCAGAGGTGGCGAGGCCAACAAGCCCGGCGATCGAGGCCGTGTTGACGATCGCACCGCCGCCGCCCTGCTTGAGCATCTGCGCGATCTCGTATTTCAGGCACAGGAACACGCCCATCAGATTCACCGAAAACATCTTCGCCACGGTGGGCTGCGTGAGTTCATGAATGCGCTGGCCGGGCGGGCCGACGGAGCGCCCGGCCACGCCGGCATTATTGAACGCGCAATCGATGCGCCCAAACGCCGAAACCGTACGTGCCACCATGTTCGCGACATCAGCCTTCTCGGTGACATCGCCCTGGATGGCGATCGACTGGCCGCCGGCAGCGTTGATCAGGGCAACCGTCTCGTCAATTCCCTCCTTCGAGAGGTCCGACACCGCCACGCGCGCGCCTTCGCGCGCCATGGCAATCGCCGTTGCCCGGCCGATGCCGGAGCCGCCGCCCGTCACCAATGCGGCCTTACCGTCCAGAATGCCAGCCATGAGAACCTCCTCTAGCGCTTTCCTTCGATTGCGATCTCGACGAGATACGGCCGGTTTGCCGCGACAGCCTTTGCAACTGCACCCGCGATGTCGCCGGCCATCTCGACCCTGACAGCCTCGACGCCCATGCCGGCGGCGAGATGCACGAAGTCGAGCACGGGGCCGGTGATGTCCATATTCTGATAGGGATGCTGGGTGCCGGCTTCGAAATTCTGACGCCAGACATCCACATTGTGCTTGAGGATGCGGTACTCGCGGTTGGCAAGCACCACGAACACGATCGCAAGCTTGTGGTGCGCGGCGGTCCACAGCGCCTGGATCGCGTACATCGCCGAGCCGTCGCCGGAGATGGCGACAACCGGCCGGTCTGGCATTGCGACCTTGACGCCGATCGCGCCGGCAAGGCCCTGGCCGATGCCGCCACCACGGCCGCCGAAATAATCGCCGAAGCCGCGATAGTCGAAAGCGCGCGCGAGATCGAGGCTGGCCGTGATGCTTTCATCGACGATCACGACGTTATCGGGCAGACCGCGACGAAGCTCCGCGGTCACGCGCGGCATCGAATTCGGCTGCCGGTCCCAGCTCTTCTCGACCCGGGCGCGATAGGCTTCCTTCTCCTTCGCCTGCAATTCGGAAAGCCGGGCATTGCGGTTCTGCGCGGCCTGCTTGAAGTCCGCATCCGCCTTTGCGCGCAACGCGTCCGTCAACGCGCCGAGGCTGACGGCGATGTCGCCGACGATGCCGGCATCGAGACGGTTGTTGAGCGCGAGACGCTCGGCCGAGGCTTCGATCTGGAGCAGGGACGCGCCGTCAGGAATATGGCCGCCGGGCGCAAACCAGATGTCCTCGAAGAAGGGACCGCCGATGAGCAGCACGAGATCGGTATCGCCGAGCGCCTTGCGCACCTGCCGGGCGTCGCCAGGGAGCGACTGGCGATAGCTCGGATGGCTGGTCGGGAACGGCACGTGATGCCGCAGTCCTTCGAACCACACGGTGGCGCCGATCGCTTCCGTGAGCGCCACCAGCGCCTGCTCGCCGCCCGATCTCGCCACGTCGTCGCCGGCGATGATGGCCGGATTTTTCGACTTCAAAAGCAGCGCGACGAGCGCCTCGATGCCGGCCGGATCGGGTCGCGTCGATCGCCACAGATGATCCGGCGTCGACGCATCGACCGCGGTTTCCTGTTCCAGGACGTCGATCGGCAGCGACACGAACACCGGCCCCTGCGGCGCATCGGTCGCGACCTTGAACACGCGGCGCATGATCGGCGCGATCTCGTCGGCGCGCTCGATCTGCACGCTCCACTTCGTCACCGGTGCTGCCATCGCGACGAGGTCGTGGCCGAGCAGCGGATTCTTGAACCGCATCCGCGTGTCCTGCTGGCCGGCCGTCACCACCACGGGCGAACTTGCTTTCAGCGCGCCGTAGAGCGAGCCGATGCCGTTGCCGAGGCCGGGAGCGACGTGCAGGTTCGCAACGGTAACGCGCCCCGACGCCTGCGCGTAGAAGCTGGCGGCGCTGACCGCGACGCCTTCATGCAGGGCCATGATGTATTCGAGCTGTGGGAATGCCGGCAGGCTGTCGAGCAGCGGCGTTTCCGTCGTGCCGGGATTGCCGAAGATATGACGCACGCCGTGCGACACGAACGATTCCATCAGCACACGACGCCCGCGCATTCGCTTCCTCTCGCTTGGTTCTGTTTTGTGCATCATCGGCCGGAGACCAGCCGATGGCAACCGCGCGAGACGGTTCGCATCCGCGCGGCCGGCTGCGTCTTCCGCATGGCTAGTACCCGGAATCAGAGTTGATTGATACGGCGGCCCTTGAAACGGCGTTGACGGATCTTTTTCTTGGTCCAGACGAAGGGCTCGGCTTTGTCGTTGTAGGCGTTGACGTAGGCATCGATGTGTTCCTGAAGCTGCTTGAGGCTTGTGAAGGAGGTGCCGCTGAGCGACTGCCCCTGCAGGATTGAGAACCATACCTCGATCTGGTTGAGCCAGGACGCACTCGTCGGTGTGAAATGGAATTGCACATTGGGATGGGCCTTGAGCCAGCTCTCATTCTTCTTGTGGGTGTTGAGGTTGTCGAGGATGACGTGAAGCTTTCGGCCCGGAAAGGCCGCGGTGAGGCTGTTCATGAAATCGAGAAACTCGACACGGCGACGGCGTTTTGAATGCGTAGCGATGATCTTTCCGGTGGCGACTTCGAGCGCTGCAAACAATGTCGTGGTGCCATGCCGCTTGTAATCGTGGCTCTGGCCGGTCAAGGCGCGGCCATTGGGCAACTTCAGATAGCCCTGCGCTCGCTCCAAAGCCTGGATCGAGGGCTTCTCGTCCACGCAGAGCACAATAGCCTTCGCCGGCGGGGCGACGTAAAGGCCAACGACATCGGCGGCTTTGGCCGTAAAGTTCGGGTCGTTGCTCTCACACCAGGACTTGCGAGCCGCGAGGTCAATCTTGTGGCTGCGCAGGAACCGCCAGACATATTGGACGTCAACATCGCCTAGCGCCTCGGCCAGCAGAGGGCCGGTCCAGCGCGCAAACCCTTGCGGGGGCGGCTTATCCAGCAGCTTCAGAATCCGCTTGTCGGTCGTCTTCGTATAGATCGGCTGCTTGCCGGGCCGCGGCTTGTCTTGCAGCCCTTCAAGGCCTTGGTCGGCATAGCGATGCCGCCAAACGCTGACAATCCGCGGCTGGACCCCAACTTCCTTGGCGATCGACCGGGTGCTGCGCCCGTCCGCCGCTAACAGGACTATCCGCGCCCGCTTCAAATCGCGCTGCAATGTCATCGGTGAGCGACAACACGCCTCAAGC
>NZ_LNCU01000113.1 GCF_001542415.1 Bradyrhizobium macuxiense | reverse complement strand
GCTTGAGGCGTGTTGTCGCTCACCGATGACATTGCAGCGCGATTTGAAGCGGGCGCGGATAGTCCTGTTAGCGGCGGACGGGCGCAGCACCCGGTCGATCGCCAAGGAAGTTGGGGTCCAGCCGCGGATTGTCAGCGTTTGGCGGCATCGCTATGCCGACCAAGGCCTTGAAGGGCTGCAAGACAAGCCGCGGCCCGGCAAGCAGCCGATCTATACGAAGACGACCGACAAGCGGATTCTGAAGCTGCTGGATAAGCCGCCCCCGCAAGGGTTTGCGCGCTGGACCGGCCCTCTGCTGGCCGAGGCGCTAGGCGATGTTGACGTCCAATATGTCTGGCGGTTCCTGCGCAGCCACAAGATTGACCTCGCGGCTCGCAAGTCCTGGTGTGAGAGCAACGACCCGAACTTTACGGCCAAAGCCGCCGATGTCGTTGGCCTTTACGTCGCCCCGCCGGCGAAGGCTATTGTGCTCTGCGTGGACGAGAAGCCCTCGATCCAGGCTTTGGAGCGAGCGCAGGGCTATCTGAAGTTGCCCAATGGCCGCGCCTTGACCGGCCAGAGCCACGATTACAAGCGGCATGGCACCACGACATTGTTTGCAGCGCTCGAAGTCGCCACCGGAAAGATCATCGCTACGCATTCAAAACGCCGTCGCCGTGTCGAGTTTCTCGATTTCATGAACAGCCTCACCGCGGCCTTTCCGGGCCGAAAGCTTCACGTCATCCTCGACAACCTCAACACCCACAAGAAGAATGAGAGCTGGCTCAAGGCCCATCCCAATGTGCAATTCCATTTCACACCGACGAGTGCGTCCTGGCTCAACCAGATCGAGGTATGGTTCTCAATCCTGCAGGGGCAGTCGCTCAGCGGCACCTCCTTCACAAGCCTCAAGCAGCTTCAGGAACACATCGATGCCTACGTCAACGCCTACAACGACAAAGCCGAGCCCTTCGTCTGGACCAAGAAAAAGATCCGTCAACGCCGTTTCAAGGGCCGCCGTATCAATCAACTCTGATTCCGGGTACTAGAGCCACGAAAGGCTGTTCGATAACCGCCGCGGCGATTGCGGGTTGTCCCGCCCGAGTTGATTATCACCGGAACCGCTTTCGCAGTCGATAAGACGGTAGCTGCCGCAGGCTCTTCGCAGATGCAAGTTCGATGTACTGCCGTGCGACGCGAAAACCATCGAACCGTTCGGACATTCGGCGGGCGCCCGAGGACAGCCGTAGCCACAACGCGTCATCATTCAGGAGGGATCTGAATGCAATCGACATCGCGCCTGGATCTGTGTCTACCACAAGCCCGTTCACGTCGTTCACGAGCACATCGCGGCTGAGCCGTGAGGAACCGACAATGGGCGTGCCGCTGGCGATCGCCTCCATGACCGTTGCAGATGCGACGGGGGTATCATAGCGAGTGGGAAAGGCGACGACCCTCACCCGGCCATGCAACATCCGCACGGTCTGCCCGTCCGCGGGACCCACCAAGGTCACGCAGCTGCGAAGCCGATCCGGGAGGGCATCCACCGCCGCATGCGCTGGTTGGGTGATGTCGCCTGCGACGTAGAGCCCGACTGACGGATCGTCGAGCGCACCGAACGCCCGGATCGTGGCAGCGGGATCCTTGTAGGGCGCGGTTCCGGAATGGAGGATCGCCCGCTCACGGGCGGCAAGGTCACTCCCATGATAGGACTGAAGGTCGATGCATTTCGGGATCAGGGCAATCTGGTGCCGCGGCATGCCGAGATCGCGGGCTAGTTCATCACGGAGCTCTGTCGTCGTGGCGACCACGCAGTCGCACCGCTTGGTGCTGAACCGCCGGATAATCCGCCACACTGGAGCAAGTCGCCCACTGCGAAGCTCGAGATTGTGGACGACTTGGACGATGGTGCCGCGGAGCGGGAGAGGCACGGCCTCGCTGTGGACGACAATATCCGGCCTGAAGCGATCGATGATCCACTTCGCGCGAAGCCAGGCCGCCGCGGACGCAAGCCCCGTCAAAGGCGTGCGGCTCAAGGCTACGATCGGCAGATCGAGACGAGGAGATAGAAGACGCCGGTACTCCGCATGGCTCTGGAGGCTAGCCACAACGATCTTCACCTCGTGGCCCAGGTCGGACAGGGCCTGAGCAAGCGACACAATGAAAATATTGATGCCGTCGGGCGAGTCGAGTGCCTCGCGCCGAGTGACGACAACACGCATGCGACCGACCTTTCCGTCTGTCGATTGTGAACTACAGAGGGCATAGCTTCAATCATCAACAGAGGAGTACTCCATACGTACGTGCCGCCCGCCCTGGGCGTTAGTAGGAGAGATGAGCATGGAACCCGCCGCAACGTCACTTGCGCGCGCTTCGCCGTCACCTTGAGTTGCGGAACTGCGCGCTCGGGCCGCGCCGAAGGTCAAGAAGAAGCCTGCCGAGACCACCAGCACAAAGCATTCCCTCGCAATTTGCGCGATCGCCACGGCAATAGCCGCATTCGAGAGTTGGGGGGAAAGCAGGAATGCTGCAGCAAGGAAGATCAACAAGCCTGATACATTGAGAAAGGTCCAAGCGCGCTCGTGACCGTAGTTGAACATATAGAGGTTCGACGTGCAGGTATTCGCATTTATGAGGAGCGGGATGACAGACATCACCCGAACGATCGGGATCGCACCCGAAAAACTCTCGCCGAACAACAGGATGATGACGTAGGGGGCGAGAAAGAACAGGAAAAGTGTGAATCCCGCGCCAACGACGAGAGTCAGCAAGGAACGCCTGATAAGAACGAGCCCAGCTTCCGGGTCGTGGCGCGCGCAATATGCGACTCTGGGTAAAAGCGTTTCCCACATGGCTCTGAAAAACGGCCGTGTCGCGTTCACGAACTTCTCGGCGATCGAATATTGCCCGGCGGCAACGTAACCCGAAAAATGCTGAACGAGCGGAACAGGCAGAGTCACGAATATTCTCTCTACAAGAGTAAAGAGGAATCCTCGCCAACCGTTGCGAAGTTGCATTCCAACCGCTGACGGTGTCACGGCTCTGAACCCGCTGAAGCCGATGGGAACGATGAACGGCAAGCTGACGAAGCCTGCGGCAATGGATGCGGAGCTCTGAATCGCCACCGCAAGTTCGGTATGAGCAGACGAGGTCACCATCGTCAGGAAGCACAGCAGAGCCACACCGCGGCTGACGACCACCGCGACGGCCGCTTGCGATGCGCGTTCCAGAGCGATGAACAGCCAGGTCGGAAACAAGATGCCTCCCACCGCGTTCAACATGGCACACAAAAACAAGGGCCTGCTGACAGCGAGGAGGCCGTCCGAGGCAGCGACGCCGGCGAGCGTCACCACGAACCATAGTATAGCTTTGGTGGCGGTGACTTCCGCGAAGAGGGAGGCGATCATGGCTGGCTCGTGCCGCACCGACGCCGCCGCACGTTGCGCGGTCCAATGAAAACCATAGTCCACGATCGTGGTTGCGAGCCATCCGATGCTCAGGGCGTATGCGAACTGTCCAAAATGAAGGGGCCCCAGAACCCTGCCGGCATATGGAAGAATGAGAAGGGGCTGCAAGACGTCGGCCGCATGCATAATGGCTAAACTGGCGGCTTGCTTTCGCAGGCTCATAAGCAGTCCTCACTGAGAGAGGTCCCATAAGTCGTGGCACCTTCAGGCAGACGAAGCCGCAGACGCCCTGACCAAGGAGATTCTCGAGCCTGAGCTTGCTGGCTCAATCTTATGGGGGCTAGACGTGGAGCGATCCCGGCGAGCATGCCTGCGATTGCCCCCTTCAAAAAGCGCTCCGAAGGGGTAACACCGATGAGCCGAGTGACGCGAAGACTCATCAGCTAACATCCTCCGTGCAGTGCAACGTGAGGGGCAGAAATAATGCCGGCGGAGACAGAGGTTTTCGACTACGTAATTGTCGGTGCCGGGGCCGCGGGGTGCGTGGTGGCCAATCGGCTCGTGGCAGCAGAAGATTGCACCGTTTGCCTGCTCGAGGCGGGCCCACCCGACTACAGCGTCTTTCTGCGTATCCCCGCCGGGGTGTACAAGGCCGCATCAATTCCGAAATTCGCATGGCAGTTCGAGACGGAACCAAACCCAGCGACGGCAAACCGCGCCATACCGATCCCGCAGGGCAAAACGCTCGGTGGTTCGACTGCCATCAACGGAATGAACTACGTCCGGGGTCATTACGATGATTTCGATAGTTGGGCCCGACAGGGCAACCGGGGCTGGGGCTACGCTGACGTGCTTCCGTACTTCAAAAGAAGCGAACGGAGAACCGGGACGTGCGACACCACATACCGGGGCCTGGAGGGACCGCTCCCGATCACAGATTGCGATTGGCAACACCCGCTTTGCGAATCTTTCATTGAGGCCGCGCACAATCTCGGACTGCCGCGCAATTCCGACTACAACGGCGCAAGGCAGGCCGGGGTCGGGTACTATCAGCGCTATATCGAGAACGGCTGGCGCATAAGTGCGGCGCGGGCATTTCTGCGACCAATTGCCAAGAAGAAGAACTTGGAGATTCGGACCGGGGCCCAAGCCACCGCGGTGCTGTTCGAAGGAAAGCGAGCGATCGGGGTTCGGTACGTGCAAGGACCTGGCCGTCCTGCTCGTAAGGTGAAAGCACGTCGCGAGGTGATCCTCACCGCCGGGGCCGCGAACACGCCGAAGCTGCTGCAGATCTCAGGGGTCGGTCCACCGGCATTGCTCGCAGACCTTGGCGTTCCGGTGCTGCATGAACTGCCGGGCGTCGGCCAGAACCTGCAGGACCACTACATGATCCATTTCATCGTCAGGGTGAACGGCAAGACGATCAGCGGGCGCGGCTTTGGTCTGCTTCGGGAAGGCACCAAATGGCTCCTCGGCCGTCCAAGCGTTCTCGCTCTTAGTCCGTCTCTCGTGTACGGATTTGCCAATTCGCGGGATCTCTCCTCCACTCCGGATGTTCAAATAGACGTTTCCATCGGAAATTATTCCAACCTCCAGGAACGCTTTCCCGTCCTCAAGCCCGGATTCTATCAGCTGCGGCCGCATAGCACTGGATTCGTCCGCGCGTGCTCGCCCGATCCCTTCCGTGCCCCGATCATCCAGCCCAACTTTCTCGTGGACGAAAGGGATCAGCGTGTTGCCGTTGACGGCATCCGGATGATGCGGCGTCTGCTCGACGCCCCGGAGCTTCAGCCTCTCTACCGCGGGGAGGAAATGCCCGGTCCCTCCGTTACGAACGACTCCGAGTGCCTGGAATATGCGCGGGAAGCTGGATTGACGTCATATCACCCGTGCGGGACGTGCCAGATGGGCCCGCAAGACAACCCGGCGTCGGTCGTCGATGATCAATTGCGTGTCCACGGTCTAGAGAACCTGCGGATAGCGGATGCGTCGATCATGCCCGCCGTGCCCTCCGCCAACACGTCCGCGGCTGTGTTCATGATCGCAGAAAAGGCTGCCGACATGATTCTCGGACGGCATCCTCTGCCCGCAATGCATTACGATCCCTCCGACCAGGTCCAGCGTCCTAAGTCTGCCGTACAGGCATAGATCGCACTCCAGAGCCCAGAGCTGGCCACAAGGTAACATGGAGCCCTGTCCTTGAAGAAACGAATCCTCGTTGCTTCTGACTTCAACGCGAAAGATCGAGCCCACTTCGCGTTGTCCTACGAGTTCTGCCGTATCGTCACCGAGTGCGATCACGCAGACCTCGTCGCGCCAGGCATCGACAGCTACCTGACGAAGCATCTCAGTGGCGTTCTGCCGCCTCACGACAGTCAAAACGTCCAGCGTGACTTCAACAGGCTCGTCAATGGTGTCCGTAAAGGGCTTGGACTAAAGAACGCACCGACGATTGATCGTGTCGATCTCGACCAGGACTACGACGCCTTCTTCTTTGTGGCCTGGGCTCCGCAAAGCTTCGTTGAGCTCTCGCGCATAAAGAACTGGCGCAACCGGTGCAAGATCGCCGTGGCATATCTGTTCGAGCTCTGGTCCAGCACACTTGAACGGGACCGCGATTACTTGAGACTATTGGACCAGTTCGACCACGTATTTCTGCTTCACAGCGCAAGCGTCGCGCACCTTTCCCGATACACATCCGCTCCCTGCTCCTTTCTGCCGACGGGCGTCGATTGTCTGATCGCCACACCGTATCCATCGCCGCCTGAGCGGGTCGTCGATGTCTACTCGATAGGCAATCGCGCGGCGGAACCGCATCGGCAATTGGTGGCGCTAGCTGAACGCCGAAATTTCTTCTACCTCTACGACTCGCTCTCGAGCAGCGATTCCCAGGTCAAGGATTGGCGCGAGCATCGACTGCTTCTCGCCAACATTATCAAGCGCACCCGCTACTTCATGGGCTTCAATCCAGCGGCAGTCATGAGTGCAAGATCGCGCATGATCTCGGGCGAGCAGGTCCTGCCGTCACGTCTGTTCGAGGGTGCCGCCGGAGGCGCCGTCATCCTTGGAAGCGCGCCGCAATGCGCCGAGTTCGAGGAGTGGTTCGATTGGCCAGACGCAGTGATTGAGGTCTCTCCGCAGACGGACGACATTGCCGCCGTGATCGACGAATTGGATGCGCAGCCCGAGCGGATCGCACGCGTGCGACGGACGAACGCAGTGCGTAGCCTGCAGCGGCACGATTGGGTCTACCGCTGGGAGCACATCTTGTCGACAATCGGAATGGAGACATTGCAGCAGCTCCATGATCGCAAGTCCCGGCTCAGCGAAGTCGCAGCCGCCGCAATGTCGCCATTGCCGGCGTAGCGCAACCTGAGACAGCCGCGCTTCTGGCCCGGAATGCAGGTGCGGAATGATCCCCTCGCCACCGGATGAACCTGGAACGCATGGACATCCTCCTGGCCCGGACGATCGGCCAAGATATCGACTGAACTTCGATGCCGCACCGATACACGATCGCTGCGTCGCCGACGATAGATTGCGGACCGTCAAATTCCATTCCACATTCGAAAACAGACTCCATGCTCAATCACTTAGAGACTTCTTTGCGCACAACCATTTGGCCGCAATGAATTTGCGTCGCCATCCGGCCTACCTCCAAAGAGTGAATGTCGCGCGGTAAGAACTGGCGTCTAATACATCCAGATGTTTGAGCCATCGCTCACCGTGGAGAACCGGGCGTATGCACACGATTCGGTCTGAAGCACCAGATGTGCCACCGGTGATTTCGGCATCACCCGAGGCGTCAGACGTCATCTCGATGCATTTTGAGAGTGTGCGCCGTGTGCTGGCGGAAGTTCAAGTGCACGCGGTCCGGAGACTGGTCGATATTTTCCGTCAAGCCCGCGATCGAGGGGCCTTCATTTACATCGCCGGCAATGGCGGCAGTTCGTCAACCGCCTCTCACTGGGTCAACGACCTTGGCAAGGCGACCAAACGCTCGGGCTGCCGACCGCTAAAAGTCATGTGCCTGTCTGACAACATGTCGTGGTTCTCCGCCCTGTCAAACGACGAAGGTTACGAGAGGGCATTCTCTGGCCAGCTCGAGAATTTTGCGAACCCGGGAGATGTATTGACCTGCATCTCTGCGAGCGGCAACTCACCGAACCTGGTTCGCGCGGTCGAACTGGCGCGAAGCCGGAAGCTCACCACCGTGGCGCTACTCGGATTTGATGGCGGCGTGCTGAAGGGGCTGGTTGATGAGCCGGTGTGCGTCGAGACCGAGAAAGGCAGGTACGAGCTCGTCGAGGACGTCCATTCTGCGATCTGTCATGCGGCCACAAGGTGCCTCGTTGCCGACAGACCAGGACTGAACTAATGGCCGTTCCCAACGGCACTTCCCGCTACGCGCATATCGAAGGCCGGATCTATGATCGGCCGACACAGGCGGTCATCCTCGCCGGCGGACGTGGCACCCGGATGCAGCCGATCACGCTTGATCGGCCCAAGCCGATGGTGCCGGTTCTGGGCCGGCCTTTTCTGGAGTACCAGATCGAGCAATTGCGCGATCAGGGTTTTGAACGAGTCCTGATCCTCCTTGGATATCTGCCCGAGGTCGTACAGGACCATTTCGGCGATGGCCGTGACTGGGGTGTGCACATCGAGTACTCGGTAACGGATCCCGACCAACTGACCAGCAGCCGAGTGGCAACCGCTCGGCACATGATCGATCCTTGCTTCCTGTTGCTGTACTGCGACAACTACTGGCCGATGCAGATGGACCGGCTGTGGGCGCGGTTCTGCGAGGCCGGCAAGCCCGGTTTGATCACCGTCTACAGCAACAAGGATGGCTACTCCCGAGGCAGCGCCCTCCTCGATCGCGACGGTCATGTCGGCATATTCGATCGCTTGCGCACGACCCCCGGACTGCAGCAGGTCGAAATCAGTTACGCGATCCTTACGGATCTCGCTCTCGCGCTACTACCCGAGCAGGACACGCTGCTCGAGGAGGCGATCTATACACCGCTCGCCCAACAAGGGCGGCTCACGTCCTACTCAAGCGATCACCGCTATTACGGCGTCGGCTCGCTGGACCGACTGCCGGCAACCGAGGCCTTCATGCAGCGCAAGCCAACCTTGATCCTCGATCGCGACGGCGTGCTGAACCGCAAGCCGCCGCAAGCGCAATACGTACGGAATTGGGATGAATGGACATGGTGCCCGGGTTCTCTTGAGGCACTGCGAATCCTTCATGACCGCGGCTACCGGACAATTATCGCGTCGAACCAACCCGGCATCGGTCGCGGCATCATGAGCGAGGCCGACCTGGACATCGTGCATGCCCACATGAAGCAGGAGATCGCGCAGGTGGGAGGCTCGATCGATGCAATATATTATTGTCCGCACGATTGGGGAGACGGCTGCGACTGTCGCAAGCCGAAACCCGGCCTCCTTTTCCAGGCCCAGCGGGATTTCCACCTCGACCTCACGCGCACGCTGTTTATCGGCGACGACGAGCGCGACGCCGCGGCAGCGGCGGCAGCTGGCTGCCCTTTCCGCCGCGTGACCGATGCCTGTTCCCTCCTCGACCTCACCCGACAACTGCTTGAACAGAAAGCACCCCCGCAATATGCCTGACAACAAGCGCATCCTGATCACGGGCAATAACGGCTATATCGGATCGGTTATGGCGCCCTGGCTCCAGGGCCAAGGCTTCGACGTGATTGGTCTCGACACCGGATATTTCTCTGCCTGCACACTCGTCCCCGACCGAGCCGTCGTCCCGACAGTCCGCGCGGACCTACGAGACGTTACCGCCAAGGAACTCGCCGGTTTCGACGCGGTGATTCATCTCGCGGCACTCAGCAACGATCCGATCGGCAACTTGAACACAGCCTGGACGCGGGAGATCAACTCGCAGGGGACGATCCGGCTCGCGACACTCGCGAAGCAAGCGGGCATCCCGCGCTTCATTCTTTCATCTTCTTGCATCATGTACGGGACGTCGGAAGCGGCGGTTGTCGACGAAAATTCGCCGCTCGCGCCGCGCACCGAATACGCCCGCTCGAAAGTCGAGGCGGAGATGGCGCTGCGCGCGCTCGCCGACGATCGTTTCTCTCCGACGTTTTGCCGCAACGGCACCGTCTACGGCCTCTCGCCGCGGATGCGGTTCGACACAGTCCTCAACGATTTCATGGGCAATGCCTTTACGACTGGCCGTATCGTGATCCACAGCGACGGCACACCCTGGCGGCCGGTCGTCCATGTCCAGGACGTTGCGCGCGCGTTTCAGGCGGTGCTCGAAGCCCCATTGGAGACGATCCACAACGAAGCTTTCAACATCGGTGCGGAGGAAATCAATTACCAGATCCGTGATCTCGGGCGGATTGCGGCAGAAAGCGTTCCTGGCTGCGAACTCGCGAGCGTACCGCAGCCCGGCGCGGATCAACGCACCTACAAAGCTGATTTTGCCAAGTTCAAGCGGACCTTTCCGGGATTCAGCTTCCGATGGACGGCGAAAGACGGAGCGAAGGAGCTCTATGCGGCGTTCCAAGAAATCGGTCTGAAGCATAGCCTGTTCACGGACAAGCGTTTTACGCGTCTCAGCTGGTTGCGGCACCTGATCGACAGTAAATCGATCGATGAGTCGCTCAGGTGGACTGAGGTCAGAGCCGACGCGAGCCGAAATCGCGCCAAAGTCTCAACAGGCTAGGAGGCCGAGCGCAGTGGAAACCCTATCAACACGAGAACCCGAGCCGGCATCCGTAGTCCTCGATCGGGAGCGGCATGGACCTGCCTACGCCGATTGGCGTCCGACCAACATCGTGATGACGCGGACCCCGCTGCGCGTCAGCTTTGCAGGAGGCGGCACGGATTTGCCGGAGTTCTACGAAGTTGAAGAAGGCGCCGTCCTGAGCGCGGCCGTCGACAAATACGTCTACGTCACTGTGAAGCGCCACAGCGACATCTTCAACGAGCCGATCCGGATCAACTACTCGCGCACCGAGCAGGTCAACTCCATTGAGGAGATTGACAACAACATTGCCCGTGAGTGCCTCAAGTTCCTTAATATCGAGCCTCCGATTTTCATCAGCACCGTTGCCGACATGCCGGCCTCGACCGGCATGGGGGGATCGAGCTCGTTTGCAGTGGGGTTGCTCCACGCGCTCCACGCCTTTCGTGGCGAGCGCGTCACCGCGGGTCAACTCGCCGAGGAGGCCTGCCACATTGAGATGGAGGTTCTTAAAGAGCCGATCGGCAAGCAGGACCAATACGCCGCCGCCTTCGGCGGCCTGAATCTGCTTCGGTTCGGGCGCGGCGGCCGCGTTACGGTCGAGCCGCAGCCGGTCCGGAGCGGTTCTGTTGCTTCCCTGTTCAGCAACATCATGATGTTCTGGACCGGTCATCAACGTCCGGCCGCCTCGGTGCTCACGGAGCAGAGGAGCAACACGTCGCGCAACCTGGACGTTCTACGGCACATGCGCAACGACGCCTATGAGTTTCGTGCCCTCTGCTCCGGTCAGCACATCGAGCTCGAGCCGGTGGGCGAAGCGCTTCACCGCGGCTGGGAGATGAAGCGGCGGCTTGCTTCCAAGATCACCACCTCAGAGATCGACAGCCACTACGCGCGAGCCCTTGAGGCAGGTGCGGAAGGTGGCAAGCTCTGCGGCGCCGGCGGTGGCGGCTTCCTCATGTTCATCGTGAAACCGGAGAAACGCGAGCGGGTGCGTCAGGCGCTCGCGGACCTCCCGTTGGTGGCGCTTGGCTACGAGGTGCACGGCTCACGGGTGCTTTACCCGGCTGCATGAGATTGGTCTCGGAGGATCCGATGATTTTCAAGGCCACTGAGATCGAGGACGCCTATACGGTAGAGCTCGACAAGCGAGTGGACAGCCGCGGCTTCTTTGCCCGCGGCTGGTGCAGCCAGGAATTCGAGGATCGCGGTCTCCCCAACCGGATCGTCCAGATGAATATCTCCTTCAACCGGCGCAAGCACACGCTGCGCGGCTTCCACTACCAGGTCGCACCGTATCAGGAGGACAAGCTTCTGCGCTGCATTCACGGCGCTGTGCACGACGTGCTGCTCGATTTGAGGCCGGACTCACCTACCTTCATGCGTCACATAGCGGTCGAGCTTAGCGCGGAGAACCGCCGCATGCTCCTCGTCCCGAAAGGCTGCGCGAACGCCTTCCTGACCCTCGCGGACGACACGGAGGTTACGTATCTCGTGTCCGAGTTCTACACGCCGGCCGCTGAGCGGGGTGTGCGCTGGAACGATCCGGCGTTTGGCGTCGCGTGGCCCGCCGAGCCTGCCGTCATCTCCGAAAAGGACAGCAGTTGGCCTGATTTTGTAGGCGAGCGCAGGCTCGTCGCGACTGCCGATCAAGAGTAGACAGCATGTTCATCGTCGACCGCGAGCTGGAGCGGCTGCAAAGGGCCGGAACCCCAATCAGGGTTGGAATGGTGGGCGCCGGGTTCATGGCCAAGGGCATCGTGCGCCAGATGCTGCACTATACCAAGGGCATGGAACTCGCGGCGATTTCCAACCGTCATCTTGAGGGAGCCCGCAAGGCCTACGCCGAATCCGGCGAGAGCAATGTCAGGCATGTGCGCACCGCAGACGAGCTGGACGACTGCATCGCCCGGGGCCAGCGCGCGATCACCGAAGATCCAATGCTCCTTTGCGACGCTAATGGCATCGATTTGATTCTGGAAGTCACTGGTGCGATCGAATTCGCGGCCCACGTGGTCATGCGGGCAATCACCCGAGCCAAGCACGTCGTCATGATGAACGCCGAACTCGATGGCACCCTCGGCCCGATCCTGAAGATTCATGCTGACCGCGCTGGCGTCGTCATCACGAACACGGAAGGCGACCAGCCTGGCGTCATCATGAATCTGTACCGGTGGGTGAAGGGATTGGGGATCAGGCCCGTTCTGTGCGGGAACATCAAGGGTCTGCACGACCCCTACCGCAATCCCACAACCCAGGAAGGGTTCGCCAGAAAATGGGGAATGAAGGCCCCGATGGTCACGTCTTTCGCAGACGGCACCAAAATATCTTTCGAGAACGCGATCGTTGCCAATGCAACGGGCATGCGGGTCGCCAGGCGCGGGATGCACGGTCCCGTCGTCGAGCCCGGCACCCCGATCCAGGAAGCAGTCAACTGGTACCCGATCGACGAACTCCTCGAGGGTCCCGGTATCGTTGATTACTGCGTGGGAGCGATGCCGAACCCAGGCATATTCGTACTAGGGACAACTGACGATACGATCGAGAAGCACTATTTATCGCTCTACAAGATGGGAGCGGGCCCGCTCTACTGCTTCTACTGGCCCTATCATCTTTGTCACTTTGAAGTCCCGTTCACGATTGCCCGCGCGGCGATCTTCAAGGATGCAGCAATCACTCCGCTCGGTGCGCCGTGCGTCGACGTGGTTGCAGCCGCGAAGAGGGATCTCAAGGCCGGAGAGGTCCTGGACGGACTTGGCCAGTACATGACCTACGGCTTGTGCGAGAACGCGCACGTCGTTCACGCCGAGCGCCTTCTTCCGATCGGCCTCGCCGAAGGCTGTCGTCTTCGGCGAAACATCGCGCGAGACCAGGTGCTCGGATATCATGACGTCGAGATTCCGGCAGGCCGATTGTGCGATGCGCTGCGCCGGGAGCAAGATACTCTCTTTTTTGGCAGCCCATCATCCATACGCTCTGAGGCTGCGCTGAGTGCCTAAGCCGAACTAGTCGCAGGGAACCTTGGCAGCTTGCACCGCCGCCTCACGGCGATCGCGCAATCGCTTGATCAACCCTGCGGCCGGTTCTGGTCGTACAGCACCCTCACCCGGATCGTGCCGTTAATGGCTTTCAGCTCGGCCAAAAGTCCTTCGCCCTCGCCGCCGACAATGTCAGTCTCGAGCACGACGTAGCCGACTTCCGGATCGGTCTGCAGGTATTGCGCCAGAATGTTGATCCCGTGCCGGGAGACCGCGTCGTTAACCTGACGCATGACGCCCGGAATGTTGCGGTGAACATGGATGAAGCGGGTACCGGTCGGCCGCGCCGGCAATTGCACCTGCGGAAAATTGACCGCACCGAAGGTCGAGCCGACATCGGAATAATCTATCAGCTTACGCGCCACCTCGCCGCCGATGCGATCCTGCGCTTCTTCCGTCGAACCGCCGACATGCGGCGTGAGGATCACATTGGACAGTCCTTGCAACGGCGAGACAAAGCGCGCCTCGTTCGACGCCGGTTCGACCGGAAACACATCGACCGCAGCACCTGCCAGGCGGCCCTCACGCAAGGCGCTCGCCAGCGCATCGAGATCGACCACGGTGCCGCGCGAATTATTGATCAAAAAGGCCTCGGGCTTCATCAGCTGAAGTTGGGCCGGGCCGATCATATTGGCGGTAGCTGGGGTCTCCGGTACATGCAGCGATACGACGTCGCTCGCTGCGAGCAAGGCGTCAAGCGAATCGGCAGGCTCGGTATTACCGTGACGCAGCTTGTCGGTCTGATCAAAATAGATCACGCGCATGCCCATGGCTTCCGCGAGGTTCGATAGTTGCGAGCCGATATTGCCGTAGCCGACGATGCCCAACGTCTTGCCGCGGACCTCACGGCTGCCTTCGGCGGATTTGTCCCAGCCGCCGGCATGTGCGGAGATCGAACGCGGAAATATCCGGCGGAACAGCATCACGACCTCGGCGATGGTCAACTCGGCGACGCTGCGAGTATTGGAATATGGCGCGTTGAATACCGGGATCCCGAGCTTTCGCGCGACGTCGAGATCGACTTGATTGGTGCCGACCGAAAAACAGCCGACGACGAGCAGGCGGTCGGCGGCCTCCAGGACTTCCGCGGTCAACTGCGTCCGCGAACGAATTCCCAACATATGGATGCCCGAAAGCGCTTGCTTGAGTTCTTCCCGTCCCAGCGCCTTGGGCAGACGTTGCAGCTCGGTATAGCCATTGGCCTCGAACATCCGGGCCGCAGAATCGTTCACGCCTTCCAGCAGCAGGACGCGTATCTTGGTTTTGGGAAGCGATAACATCTTGGATATCCAGTTTTATAAGTCCGGGCGGCGGCTCTCGGACGAGCGCAATTTGGACAAACCACATGATAGCATGAAGCGCAATTGTATCGGGAGGCCCGCAGAAGGCGCTTCCGCCGGCTCCTGCTGGAGGGACCAAACGGGCAGGCGCAGCGCCGATCACGACGCGATGCCGTCGAGATCAACCATGTCCCCGAGCGGAACCCAGTTGGCGCCAACGAAGCACGTTCAGAAGGTTCCGCGCGTGAGTTCTTCGTCGCCGACCGCAATGTCGATCGCACCTAAACCGCGCGGTTTGCGCCCTTCAACCGATCCGCCATGCGCTCAGCGATGGCGACCGTGGTCAGATGGGTGTTGGCGCGCGGGACCTCCGGCATGATCGAGGCATCGATCACGCGCAACCCAGTGCATCCGATGACCCGGCATTCGTGATCGACGACCGAGCGCGCATCGTCCGGTGCGCCCATGCGGCAGGTGCCGCTCGCGTGCTGCGCGTCGCTGCACTCGGCGAACAGCCAGTCATCCAGCTCTGAGCCGCCGAGTGGATCCTTCATCGACCGCCCGCTGGCGTCATAATCGACGCGGTCGGCGATATCGGTCACTGCAGGCTGCAGGCAGATATCACGCAGGCGGCGGACGCCGTCGCGCATGCGCACCAGATCGCGAGGATCGGACAGCATGCGCTCCTCGACCGCCGGATCGACCTCTGGGTCAGCAGTGGTGATGCGGACGTGGCCCTGGCTGAAGGCCTGATAGACGGAGACGGCGATGCGTCCCAGCGTCACTTCAGTCATCGATTGCGGCGAGCGGGCAAGGTTGCCGGCGATCATGATCATGTCGTTGTCGCCGGCATCTGCGAGCCCGGACGAGTAGCGGAGGCAGCAATTGGTGTGCCGGTGCATCAGCGTGCTGACCTGGCTGCCTTCGCGCAAATGCAGCAATGCATTCACGATCGGATGGTCGAGCAGGTTCTCGCCCACAGGCAGATCCGCGCGGATCGGGATACCAAGCGTCTCCAACAGGGCGGCGGGCCCGATGCCGGATCGTTGCAGGATGGCCGGCGAATGGATGGCGCCGGCGCAGAGGATCACCTCGCGCGCCGCGCGGGACGTGCAGGATTGGCCGTTCACGCGGACCAGGACGCCGCTGGCGTGCAGCCGGTTGCCCTCGAAGGTGACGGTGTCGACCAGGGCGTGACCGACGACGTCGAGATTGGCGCGACCGCGCGCCGGCTCGAGGTAGCCGTCATTGGTGGAGATCCGCAAGCCAGCCTCGCTGTTGATGGCGTAGGGCGAGACGCCGGTGCCGGTCGGCGCGTTGTGATCCTCACACCAGCCATAGCCGAGCGCGAGCGCGGACGAGCGCAGCGCCCGATCGACATTGCCCCAATCCGGGATCGGAGCGCGATACACCGGGATCGGACCGCGATCGCCGTGATAGGCAGCGTCGGGGAAGTTCTTGTCGGTTTCGAGCTTGCAGAAATAGGGCAGCATCTCGTCCCACGACCAACCCGTGCAGCCCGCGGCTGCCCAGCGGTCGATGTCGTCGGGCACGGCGCGGATCGCGATCTGGCCGTTGATGGTCGAGCTGCCGCCCATGGCGCGACCGCGCCAGAGCAGCACCGGCTGCTGCCGCTCGGTGCGTCGCGCCAAGAGCTTCGGCCAGCGGAAGTCATCATCGCCGATGGCGCGCATCGGGTTCGGGATGCGGATGTGTTCCGGCGTGGTCGCGGTACGCAGATCTTGTCCGGCCTCGAGCAGCAGCACACGATGAATTGGGTCTTCGCTGAGGCGTGCCGCCAGTGTCGCTCCGGCGGAACCTCCGCCGATGATGATCGTGTCGTATTCCTGTTCAATCACGTCCGGTCACTTCCACTGCATGCGCTCTTTTGGCGGCGCAAAAAAACGCGGCGAAGAACGCTTCGCCGGCGTCGGCTGTCCATCTCTGGAGTACGGTCATCGTATACCGCAGGTCGGCCACAGGAAACCGAAACCAAACGGACGCCCAAGAAAGCAACGAAGCGAAGAATGCCAGCGACGGTCCGCCACTGGCATTCGAGTTGTATGTTCGCAAGCCTCTCGGACTGCCTAAACCTTGAAATAACCCGGCTGGCCGATATCCGCGATCAAACCGATCCCAGTCGGCGTCCAGCCCAACCGCTGCTGCGTCAAGGCGCTGGAGGCCGGCATGTCCAAGCCGGCGAACATGGCCAACGGCCCGTAATAATCGCCCGCCTCTTCCTTCTTGATTGAAACCACCGGTACATTCAGCGCGCGGCCGATCACGTCGATGACCTGGCGCATGGGGACGCCCTCCTCGCCGACGGCGTGATAAATTCCGTCCGTCGCGCCCTTCTCCAACGCAAGCCGGTACAGGCGGGCAACATCGCGCCGATGCGCCGCAGCCCAGCGTTCGCTGCCTTCGCCGACATAGGCAGCGGTGCCCTTTTTTCGCGCGAGCTCGAGCAGATAAGTGATCAACCCAGCCTTCCCGTCGGCACCATGCACTTGCGGCAGGCGGATGGTCATCGCCCGCACACCACGCGAGGCATAGGCCAAACCCGCCTGCTCGGACACACGCGGAACATGCGGGCTGGATTCGCGTCGCATGTCTTCATTGATCAGCACACCTGGCGCGATGAGGCCCGTTCCAGAGGTCACGATGAATGGCTTGTTCGTGCCGGCCAGCACATCGCCCATTGCTGCGATGGCGGCCTTGTCGATTGCACCATTCTCCGCGAACTTTGCGAAATCATGGATGAAGGCCAGATGGATCACGCCGTCTGCATCCGTTGCGCCGCTCCTCAGGCTTTCGAGATCTTGCAGCGAGCCGCGATGAACCTCCGCGCCCAGTTTCCGGAGCGTCTCGACATTCGCTTCCGAGCGCGCGAGGCCGACGACCTGATGCCCGCTGGCGATGAGTTCCTTGGTGGTTTCGGTGCCGATAAATCCCGCGGCACCGGTGATGAATACGCGCATGAGAAGCTCTCCCTGTTCAGAGTGCCGGAATATTGCTATGGTCCTCATTCGGGTAAAGTAGTGAGATTATACGGGTATAATTGCTAACTGGATGAACGACGTGAACTCGCTCGGGGCATACCTTCGGGATCGTCGCGCCAAGCTCGATCCCACGGCATTCGGCTTTGCGCTGAAGCGGCGGCGAACGCCGGGACTTCGGCGCGAAGAGGTGGCGCAGCGCGCGAATGTGAGCGCCACATGGTACACTTGGCTTGAGCAGGGGCGCGGCGGTGCGCCCTCCGCCGATGTGCTGGATCGCATAGCTCGCGCCATGATGCTGACCGACGTGGAGCGAGAACATCTGTTTCTGCTCGGTCTGGGCCGGCCACCCGAAGTCCGCTATCACGCGCCCGAAGGCATCTCACCCCGTCTGCAGCGCGTGCTCGACACGCTGGAATACAGTCCCGCCTTTATTCGGACGGCGACATGGGATGTGATCGCGTGGAACAAGCCCGCCGCGACGGTCCTCACGGACTACAGCACACTGCCCGAGGGACAACGCAATGTTCTGCGCATGATGTTCCGTGACAGCCGCGTGCGCGCGGCGCAGAAAAACTGGCAAACTGTCGCGCGCTATGTGGTGGCGTCCTTCCGCGCCGATGTGGCGCGCGCCGGTGCGGCGCGCAATGTGCAATCGCTGGTCGATGAGCTCTCCGCGACAAGCCCTGAATTCGCAGCCATGTGGCGTGACAACGACGTGCAAGGTCATGGCGATGGCGTGAAGGTCCTGCATCACCCCACCGCGGGCCCGCTCTCGATGGAATTCTCTGCGTTTGCCGTCGGTGGCCGGCCTGACCTCAATATGGTGATCTACAATCCCGCAACGCCCGCGGACAAGGACAAGATCCGGGCGCTTCTGAAGTCTCGACCGAAGTAGGCGCGCACCATCCCGCTGAAAGGCAATCGCAGCGTTCCGATCTCGTTAGCCACTATCTCTACCGTGGAGGCGGGCTGGCAGCGGCAGGAGCTTTACCAGCCCCTCTTCAGATCTTTGTCTCTCCGATCGACCACGGCATGCTTTCTCCGCCGCGGAACACCACGACCTCTTCGCTCTCGACCGGAACGGCCAGAGGGGCAGTTCCGGGGCTTCGCTTGAGTTCGATCGTGCCGGTATTAGCGGGCACACCGTAGAATCGCGCTCCGTTCAAGGACGCGAACGCCTCCAGCCTGTCGAGGGCGCTCTCTTCATCGAACACCTGGGCGTAGGTCTGCAAGGCGGTCGCGCCGACGAACACCCCCGCGCAGCCGCAGGCGGCTTCCTTGGCCTTGGAGAGATGTGGTGCGGTGTCGGTGCCGATAAAGAAGCACGGCTCTCCGGAAGTTGCGGCCTTGCGTAGCGCCTGTCGGTGGTGCTCCCGCTTGGCGACCGGCAAGCAATAGAGATGGGGACGCAATCCGCCCTGGAACAGTGAGGTCCGGTTGATGACGAGATGGTGCGGTGTAATCGTCCCTGCCACGCGTGGCTGATGGTCGCGCACGATGGCGACCGCCTCTTCGGTGGTGGCGTGCTCGACCACGACTTTCAATCCGGGATGCTCACGCAGCAGCGGCAACAGCGTCCGCTCCATGAACACGGCCTCGCGATCGAAGATGTCGACATCAGGATCGGTTACCTCCCCGTGGATCAGCAGCGGCATGCCGATCCGCTCCATGCGCTCCAGCACAGGCCGGATCTTGGCGATGTTCGAGACGCCGTGGTGGGAGTTGGTCGTGGCACCGGCGGGATAAAGCTTGGCCGCAATCCAGACGCCGGCCGAATGTCCCGCCTCGATCTCGTCCGCCGCGACGGTGTCGGTGAGATAGCAGGTCATCAGCGGCTGGAAGTCGCTTCCGGACGGTCGGGCCGCCAGAATGCGCGAGCGGTAGGCCTCCGCCGCACGCACCGTCGCCACTGGTGGCACGAGGTTGGGCATGATGATGGCCCGGGCGAATTGCGCGGCAGTAAACGGAAGCACCGCTCGCAGCATCGCATCGTCGCGAAGATGCACATGCCAATCGTCCGGCCGCCGGATCCTGATGGTTTCCGCCGTTTGTGCCTTGGCCTTCGAAGAGGCGTCGAAGATTGCATCGAGCGTCATAGGAATTCCGTTCCAGGATACTCAGAAATGGCGCCGCTCGCGCCGAATGTCCTCCGTCTATACCCTGTGATGGGCGAATGACAACATCTCGTGCCTCGCCGGCTTCTCGGTGCTAGCAGCCGATCGCCCTGCCCGGCGCCACGGTCGTCCGGCTACCGCGCCCTACCCCTCCCGGCTCCTCGGAGATGACGCCCTGGTCGAAGGAGACGCCCCTGCTGGCCTCCGCCCAGCCCAGCATGGTGAAACATAAGTCCACTGATTTGGGAATCCCAATCAGTTCAACCTAACCCCATCCCGCTTTAGCCAGGTATGCCTGCAGGACGAACCGGCATTCCTGTGGGCGCTCGTACTTCGTCAGTCGAACTGCCTTGGCTCCAATCCGGGATAGGAATGGGCGAAGGACAACGCCGGCGCGATTACTGCGAACGGTCCGAGGTCCACCCCTTATACTGGGCCACGTTGTCGCGGGTCACGAGCTTCGACGGCAGAAGTTCGACTGTTGAAGCAGGTTTCTGCCCATTGAGAATGCCGACGCCGACCTGCACGGCGCGGCGAGCCATGAAGAACGGATCCTGCGAAGCGGACGCCTGGATTTGCTGCGTCGCCGGATCCTTGAGCGCGACCTCGATGTCGGGTGCGCCGTCGACCGACGTGATGACGATGCCGGAGCGCTGCTGCTGGCGCGCGGCAAGATCAGTACCGATCGCCTGCGGATCGTTGATAGCGAAAATGGCGTCGATCTTGGGGAAGCGGGTCAGATAACCCTGCGCAACCGTCAGGCCTCCCTCACGCGATCCCTTGCCATCCTGATCGCTTGAGAGAACCTTGATCCCGGGAGTCTTGGAGAGGACATTCTTGCAGCCGACCACACGGTCGATCACGGCGGAAACCTGCGGGCCGTTCTCGATGATCACATCGCCTTTGCCGCCGAGCTTGTCGACGATGTACTGACAGGAGACCTCCCCGGCCTGGACGTTATTCGTGGTCACCGTGGCGTCGGCGCCTTCGGCCGCCGTGTCCACGGCGACGACGATGATGCCGGCCGCCTGGGCCTTCTTGATCGCGGGCCCGATCGCCTTGGGATCGCCGGGGTTCAGGAGGATCAGGTCGACACCCGCGGCGATGAAGTTGTCGATCTGGGTCACCTGCCTGCCGAGATCATATTCAAAGCCGACGGTGGTGATCTTAACATTCGGATTGGTCTTCTTGGCCTCGAATTCGGCCCCCTTCGAAAGCGCCACGAAGAACGGGTTGCCCATCGAGCCCAGCGAGATCCCAATTGATTTGAGCTCCTTCGCAAACGATGGAGCAGAGCTGAGGGCGAGCACCATGGCGGCGCCGGCGAACGACATCGTCTTCAACATTGGCTTCCTCCCTGGTCTTTCTTCACCCCGGGGTACGGCTGACCAGTTTGCCGTAACCAGATCCGCATATGGCGGCGGCGCGCGCCCCCTTCAGGTGCGCGCTGAGCCTTGCAGGCGATAACGATCGAGCGCGACGGCACCGATGATCACCAGACCCTTGATCACGTATTGCCAGATGTCGGAGACACCGATGAGAATGAGGCCGTTCGAGAGAACCGCTATGATCAATGCACCGACGAGCGTTCCCCAGATCGAACCGATACCGCCGACGAAGGAGGTGCCACCGAGGATCACGGCGGTGATCGCGTCGAGCTCGTAGGATTGGCCGAGTTGCAGCCCATTGGCCGCATAGAGCCGCGCCGCCTGCATGGCGCCGCCAAGGCCCGCCAGAAGTCCCGACACTCCGTAGACGAAGATCAGCACGGCCCACACCTTGATGCCGGCCAGCCGCGCCGCACTCTCGTTCCCGCCGACCGCATAGATGTGCACGCCGAGGACGGTCCGGCGCAGCACCAGCCAGGAGACAAGGATGACGAGCAATGCGATCACCGACAGCCACGGGATCGACACGACACCTGGAATGAGCGTCAGGGAGCCGTTACCGATGAAAGCATAGGGAATGGAAGGATTGAAGATCGTGGTGTCGGTGCCCAGCAGACGAGCAAAGCCCCGCACGGCGGTCAGCGAACCCAGCGTGACGATGAAGGGCGGCAAACGCAACAGCGCGATCAGCGCACCGTTGATGACACCGAACCCCAGACCCGTGAGCACCGAGACCAGCAGCCAGAACGCCGCAAGATCGGGAATCGTGGATATCGCCAATCCTGCCATCGCCGACGCGGCCAGGATCGAGCCGACCGACAGGTCAATGCCGCCGGTGAGGATGACGAAGGTCATGCCTGCCGCGAGCACGGTGTTGACTGCAGCCTGCTGCAGGACGATGCCGAGATTCTGGCCGGAGAAGAAGCGACCATCCGACAGAAAATGAAAGCCAAGGCAGAGCAGCAGCAGCACCGGCAGCATGCCGGCGGCGCGGACCAGAAGCACCATGCGCTGACGCCTCGTCTCCTGCGCGGCGGCTGCATCGTGAGCCGCGACTGAGCGAACTTGCGTCTGCGGAGAACTGTCAGGCATGCGCGTGCTCCATCCCGGTTGCGAGCGCCATGATGTCCTCCTGACTTAACGGCGACGCCGCCGTGCGCTCCATTTGACCGGCAATTTGCCCCGCACGCATGACAATGACACGGTCGCAGATCCCGATGATTTCAGGCAAATCGGATGAGATGACCAGGATTGCGGTGCCGGATTTCGCGAGATTATCGATGATGGAATAGATCTCGGACTTGGCTCCGACGTCGACGCCGCGCGTCGGTTCGTCGAGGATCAGGACTTTTGGTGTGGTCGCGAGCAGGCGCGACAGCAGCACCTTCTGCTGGTTGCCGCCGGACAGCACGCCGGCCGAGACGCCGACATTGGCGGCACGGATACCGAGGGCGGTGAATGCCTTGCTGGCTCGGTCGCGGGCCGTGTCGCGATCGAGGATGCAGCCGAGCTTCGCATCCCGGCCGAGCACGGCGAGGTTGATATTGTCGAGACACGACATGTCCAGGAACAGCCCGAGGGACCTCCGGTCCTCGGTCAGATAGGCAATTCCAGCGTCGAGCGCCTCGCCGGGCGTACGGATATCGATTGGACGGCCTTCGATCTCGATATGGCCGGCAGTCTTGGGCGACGCTCCGATGATGAGATGCGCAAGCTCGGTGCGGCCCGCCCCGATCAGGCCGGCGAGGCCGACCACCTCGCCGGCATGTACGGTGAGCGAACAGCCGCGGACGCGTCGCCCATCGGCCAGGCCGGTCGCCGTAAGCACCACATGCCCCCGCCCCGCTGCCGGATCATGATCCTTCTTGTAGAAAGTGGAGACATCGCGCCCGACCATCAGCCGAACGATCGTGTCTGCGCGGATCTCGGCCTTGTCGAGCGAGCCCACCAGCCGGCCGTCGCGCAGCACCGTCACCCGGTCGCCCAGCGCGCAAATCTCGTCCATCCGATGCGAGATGTAGATGATGGCAAGACCTTCGGCACGAAGTTGGCGAATCAGTGCGAACAGCCGCTCGCTCTCACCCGCCGATAATGCCGTGGTCGGTTCGTCCATGATCAGGATTTTCGACCTCGCGTGCAGCGCACGAGCGATCTCGACGAGCTGACGCTGGCCCATGGACAGCTGCGCCACCGGGGTCGACGGCAGGAAATCCGCTCCCAACCGCGCGAGTATCGGGCCGACGCCGAGACGCATGGCGCCGCGCGCAAGCAACCCCGAACGCGACATCTCGCGGCCGAGATAGATGTTCTCGGCGACGCTCAAATTGGGGGCTAGCGACAATTCCTGATAGATGATCGAGATGCCGGCCGCACGGCCACCCAGGGGGCCTTCGATCCGCACGGGCCTGCCCTCGATCCGAATCTCGCCGCCGGGATCGGGCCTGTACGCCCCGGATAGAATCTTCATCAGCGTCGATTTTCCGGCGCCGTTCTCTCCCATCAAGGCATGAATCTCACCGGCGTGGACGGTGAGATCGACGCTGCGCAGCGCCCTGATGCCGAAGAAGGATTTCGAGACTCCGCGCATTTCCAGGATCGGATCGCTCATTATGCCTCCCGGCGCACACGGCTTTTTGTCCGTGGTTCGTCTGCGCTACCTCATACGAAGGACTCACATTCCTTGTGCGATCTTTCCTGATCGACGAAGGTCGCGCGCCCTCTTCCGAAGCTGGAAGAGGACGCGCTGGAACGTTGGGGGGCAGCGAACGTTCCTACTTCAACATCGTCGCAACGTTGTCCTTTGTCACAACGTCGAGACCGGTATAGATGATCTCGGGCACCTTCTGGCCCTTCTTGATGGCAAGGAGGGTGTCCATCGCTTTTTCGCCCATCTCGAACGGACGCTGGCCGATCAGCGCATTGGCGTAACCCTCGTTCAGCAGCTCAAGTTGCATCTTGAGAGTGTCGGCCGCGACGATCGTGAACTTGCCAGCGTCCATCTCCTTCTTGCTCTTGCTGGCGAACGCCTTGAATCCTTCCGGCGCGAACATGGGCCAGCCGCCGACCGGGATGATCGCCGCAAGGTCGGGCGTCGCGGTGCGCAGATCCGTCATCTGCTGCACGGCGAGCGCGGGATCGTCGTTGCAGAAGCTTGGCGAGCCCGGGACTTCGGTCCACTTCGAGCCCTTGAGCGCTTCGCGGACGCCATTGACACGTTCGGCCAGATTCTCCGCACCCGGTCCGCCGGAGATCATTGCGTATTTGCCGCCGTCGGGCCGGAGCTTCAGCAATTGCTTGCCGAGTGCGACGCCGAACTCCTTGTTGTTGGTTCCGATATAGGAAATGCGCTTCGAGCTCGGCGCGTCCGAGTCAAACGTGATGACGGGAATGCCGGCTGCCGTCGCCGCCTCGATCGATTTGGTCATCGCGGCAACATCGGCAACCGAGATGGCCAGGCCGTCCACCTTCTGGGTGACGAAATCCTGGATGATCTGCGCTTGCGTCGCCGGCTCGTGCTCGACAGGGCCCTTATAGGTGCATTCGACGTTGCCGAGCTCCTTGGCGCGTTTCTCGCAGCCGTCGCGCGCGAAATCGAAGAACGGATTGTTCATGGCCTTGGGCACGATCACGAATTTGTAGCTCTGGGCAAATCCGGGCGTCGTCATCGCGGCGAGGACCATGCCGGCTAGAAGTAGCTTCCTCATTGCTTCCCTCCACTTTTTATCGTGCCTATCCCTTGAAATCAGCGGCTCCGGGAGGCGGATAGACGATCGTTTCGTTATCCTCCCGGAGGAATTCTTCAGGCCATGCGCGATCGGATACGATCGACGAGCACTGCCACGATGATGATCACACCCACCAGGGCTTGCTGCCAATAGGAGTTGACTTGTGCGAGCACGAGGCCATTGCGGATCACCTCGAGCAGCACGCAGCCGACAATGGCCCCAAGCGGGCCGCCGACGCCGCCGGCGAGATTGGCACCGCCGATGACGGCGGCGGCAATGACGTTGAGCTCGTACGACGTCGCCATGTTTGCCGGTGCGGATCCCAGCCAGCCGGAGACGATGATGCCTTGCAGACCCGCCGCGAGCGCGCAGATCACATAGACTTCGATCTTCACGCGCACGACCGGAACGCCGGTCAGCGCCGCCGCCTTCTCATTGCCGCCGATGGCGAAGACGTAGCGGCCGAAGCTGGTGTGGTGCAGCACAACCGCCATCGCCACCGCGAGAACCACCAGATAGATGAACGGCGCAGGCATGCCGAACACAACGCCCGATGTCAGCGCGTAGAAATAGTCGGCGTCGGGACCGCTGGGAAAACTGCCGCGGCCGTTGGACACGACGTAGCCGAGGCCACGCACGATCGAGAGCATGCCAAGCGTGGTGACGAAAGGCGACAGCCCAAGCACGGCGATGCAGAAGCCGTTGACGAGGCCGACCATCAGCGCGACGCCGAGCCCCGCCAGGACCGAGACGACCAGGATCAAGCCGGGCACGTTGGCGATCACGGTCTTGCCGTCGGCGGCCAGATGCACGAACCACTCCGCGCCAGGCAAACCCGGCGTCGAAATGTGGGTCATGACCATCGAGGTGATCATCGCGGAAAAGCACATCATCGAGCCGACCGAGAGATCGATGCCGGCCGTGATGATGACCAAGGTCACGCCGAGCGTGGCGATGGCGATGAAGGAAAAGTTCTTCGCCACATTCTGCAGATTGCCTTCGGTGAAGAAATACGGGCTGGCGAAGTTCATCACCACGAACAGAGCCACCAGCGCGAGCAGGACATAGCTCGTCTGCGAGGCGAAGAAACCGCTTTGCCACCATTTGGCCCGGCCGACATTGCTGAAGGAGATGGGAGATTCCAGGGGCGTGGCCATCACGCAGCCTCCTTCGCTCCCGTGATGAGGGAGGTGACCTCCTCGGGGCTGGTGTCGCCGATCTCCTTGTCGGCACGCTTCTCGCCGCGGCGCATGACGACGACGCGGTCGCAAACAGCGAACACATCCGGCATGCGGTGGGAGATCAGCATGACAGCGACGCCCTGCTCTTTCAGACGATGGATCAGGCCCAGGACCTGCTCGACCTGGCGGACCGAGATTGCAGCCGTCGGCTCATCCATCATCACGAGCTTGGCATTGGAGAGCCGTGTCCGCGCGATGGCGACCGCTTGACGCTGGCCGCCCGACATCTGCTTGACGAGGTCGTGCGGCCGGGTCTCGGAGCGCAGCTCCCCGAACAGCTCCAACGCGCGCGCTGCCATCGCCTTGTGATCAAGAAAGGCGAGCGGACCAAACTTGCGCTTGAGCTCACGGCCGAGGAAGACATTGGCTGCCGCCGTGAGGTTGTCGGCGAGCGCGAGGTCCTGGTAGACGACCTCGATTCCGACCGCGCGGGCATCGATCGGACGGGCGAAATGAACCGCCTGGCCGTCAAAGCGGATCTCGCCGTGGCTCGGCGGGAAATTGCCGGCGATGATCTTGACGAGCGTCGACTTGCCGGCGCCGTTGTCTCCCATCAAGCCAACCACCTCGCCGGGGAAGATGCAGAGGTCGACGCCATGCAACGCACGAATGGCGCCGAACTCCTTGCCGATGCCCTTCAACTCCAGGACCGGTTGCCCGGCTGCGTGAGGGGTTACCATGGTTGGCCTCGCTCAGACATCCTGGCAGAGCACCACCGGATCAGAAGTGAACCGTGGTGCGCATGCCGAGGACCCAGGCATTGTCGGTCTTCACGCCGGCGGCATTATACCCACGCCCGCCAGGGTTGATCACATACTGGGCGTCGAACTTGAGATTCATCCAGCCGGTCGCCTGCCACCCGTACCAGGCTTCGATCGGGATTTCGTTGCCGCCGGCATTCGGGCTGAGAGCGTTCGAATTGACGTGGGTCGTGCCTACCGCGAAGCCGACTTCGTCGTCGGGACGCCAAGCGAACGTGCCGGTGTGCTTGACGCCCCAGGCAATCTGGTAGTCCTGATACGACGTCCGATGATCGGCAACGGTCGTATTCAGGAAGGTGTACCAGCCCTGCCCCTTGGGACCATCAACGGTCAACCGCTGCAGGATCGATTCATAGAACCCGTAGCGGCCCCGCTGATCGCTCAGATTCTGGTCCGGCACGCCCCCGACGCCCGGAATGGTCGTAATGATGCCTGGGAGGCCGCCATCAATGGTCGACGCGCTGTCATACCAGCCGCCGAACCTCCAGGTCCCGTTCAAAGGTCCGCTCGGCGCCCACACCAATTCCACCGGCACCAGCACGCCAGAGCCGGGGATCGAGCCGGGGACGCCCGGCAGGTAGTAAATGGTGGGATCTGACGTCGTCAGATAATTCGAATTGGAGTCGTATACGCCAACCGACAACTGGAATTCCTTGGCGAAGTTGTAGTGGACCACACCGCCCCATTGGCTCACCGGCCAGTTATAGATGTAGCCGCCCTGGATGTTGCCGGGCTGGCCGCCGCAGAAGGTCAGGTTGATGAACTCGCACTGACCGAAGAAGAAGTCGGAGCCAACTGGAAGACGGCCACCCTTGATTTCAACGAGGCCATTGAAGAGCTTCTGCGAGTAGTAGAGCTCCGTCAGGCGCAGGATGTTTCCGCGGCCGAAGACCTCGTTGGTCAGTTGCAGCGCCGGAATGCCTGCCTCGCTATTCAGATTGTCGCCGAAGCGGTCGACCAGCGTGAGGCCAACGGTGCCGCCCTGGATGCCGGCAAGCTTCGCCATATCGAACTTGGCCCCGAACCAGAGCTGCCCAGCGTTGGCTCCGGTGTTTCTGTTTCCGCCCGACAAGTTGCCGACGGTTTCATTGCCCAGCGTCAGGCCGATATCGATGCCCATCTCCTTCAGCCTCGTCCTGCCGAGATCGCCGAACAAATATGGTCTTGTCCAGAAATCATCGGTCTCGGCATAAGGAAGCGGCGGAGCTTTCGTTAAGAGATCGGCCGCATGCGCTCCACCGCCCAACAGGGATGACAGCGCAATCCCCATGCCGCATACGCGCGCGACGTTTATAGACCTGTCCAACAGCATTTCCATTACTCCCCAGCGTCCTAGGCTTTGTCTGTTCTTGTCACGTCCCGGCCCAAAGCCCTCGAGCCTGGAACGCGCTAGCTCCCCAACACACACACCGATTTCAGTCGCCCTTCACCCCGATAACGAGAGGCCTTTCCTTGATCGAGCTCTCACGCCTGATCACCCGTACCCGTGGGCAACGCAGCCGCGCCGTGCGCCGATGCGCCTTGCTTTCCCTGCGAATGCGTCGATCGCGGCGCGGTACGGGCGAGGCCTTCCAGCGCCGCCTGGCGCCGTCGACGGCTCTGCAATTGCTGATCCGCCAGCACACCAATCAAAATCACCGTTCCCATCACCGCGAAGTTCAGCGAATTGGGGATGCCCAGGATATTCACGAGATTCTGCAGCACCTGCAGCAGCGCCGTCCCCAGCACGATACCGAGAATGGAGCCCTCGCCGCCGCGCAGGCTGCACCCGCCCAGGACGGCAGCCGCGATCGCATAGAGCTCGTAGAAATTCCCGAAGGAACTCGGTGAGACCGAGTTGGTGTAGAACACGAACAGCACGGTCGAGACCGCGGCGAGCCCGCCGCTGATGATGTAGGCGGTCGCAATCACGACATTGGTGTTGATGCCGGAGAAGCGCGCCGCTTCCTCGTTCTTGCCCACGGCATAGAGCCAGCGCCCGTAGACCGAGCGGTGCAGCAACACGCCGAGGATCAGCGCAAGAATGATCAGGAAGATGAAGGTATTCGGGATACCCGCGACATTGCCGGAGGCGATGTTGCTCAGCGTGCTCGCCTCGTCACCGTAGCCGAAGCCGCGTGTTGAATCGCTCGTATAGTAGCGCGCGGCGCCGCGATAGATCAGCAACCCGCACAGCGTCACGATGAAGGGCTGCATTTTCAGCCGTGTGATCAGGAAACCCTGGATACCGCCTAGCGCCAGTCCGCCCATCAGGACCAGCAGCAGCGCGAGAGGCCAGGCAATCTGATACGTCGTCAGAAGGTCGACGAAGACGACGCCAAGCAGCGCGAACATCGAGCCGAGCGAAAGATCGATGCCTCCGGTGATGATCACGAGCCCCTCGCCCAGCGCGAACACACCGAACAGGCCGATCAGATTGGCCATATTCAGCAGGTTCACCCACGACAGGAAGGCTGGATTGATCCCCCCCGTAATGGCGGAGATCACCACCAGCAGCAAGCACAGGCCGAGTTCCTTCTTCATCATTGCAGGGCGGTCTCCAAGGTTTCCAGTTCTTGGCCGACTGCCAGCCGCAACACGTTGTACTCGCTGAACTGATCGCGCTCGAGCACGCCGCTGACGCTCCCCTCGTGCATCACTGCCACCCGGTCGGAGACGCCGATGACCTCCTCCATGTCCGAGGAGATCATCACGATCGCGACTCCCTGGTCGGCGAGGCCGCGCATCAGCGTGTAGATCTCGCTCTTGGCGCCGACATCGATGCCGCGGGTTGGTTCGTCGAAGAACATCACGCGCGGCTGCATGGAAAGCCACTTGCCCAGCACGACTTTTTGCTGGTTGCCGCCGGAGAGCGTCACGGCCTCCATATCGATGCTCGGCGCCCTTATGGACAGGCTCCTCGCCTGCTCTTTCGCGATCTTGCGCTCAGCCGTGCCATTGACCAGCCACATCCGCGCATAATCCAGCAGGCTCGCGAGGGTCACGTTCTCCCTGATCGGCAGTTCCAGCACCAACCCGGACTTCTTGCGGTCCTCCGGCACCAGATAGATCCCCTGCCTGATCGCGTCCCGAGGCGACGCGACATCCACTGGCGCGTTGTCGATCCTGATCTCGCCGCCGAGCAGCGGGTCAATGCCGAAGACCGCGCGGGCAAGCGAGGTGCGGCCGGCGCCAACGAGCCCGGCCAGACCGAGAATCTCGCCGCGCCGAACGGACAGGTTGATCTGCCGGTCGGGAAAGCCGGCCGTCACAACGCCGGCGATATCGCAGCCGCCCGGCTGCGGCGAACGCTTTGGCGGCGTGTACAGCGCCTTCAGGTCGCGACCGATCATCAGCCGGATCATCGCGGCATGAGTCAGCTCGTCCCGCGCCAATTCCCCTACCGTGCGTCCGTCGCGCAGCACCACGACGCGATCGGCGCAGGCCATGATCTCGCCCAGCCGGTGAGAAATATAGATTACCGAGATGCCGTGTGCCTTCAGGTCGGCAATCACCGCCAGCAGCCGTTCAGTCTCCGAAATCGTCAGGCTGGAGGTCGGCTCGTCCATGATGATCACACGGGCGTCGATCGAGAGCGCCTTGGCGATCTCCACCATCTGGCGCTCTGCGATGGACAGGTTGTCGACCAGCGTGTTCGGCGTGAAATCGGCACCCAGCCGCTCCAGCAGCGGCGTCACGCGGGTGTGCATCTCCGCATTGTCGACCAGCTTCAGCGGGCCGCCGGTCAGCTTCTCCCGCCCTATGAAGACGTTGGCCGCGACGTCGAGATTCTCGAACAGGTTCAGTTCCTGGTGCACGAAGGCGATGCCCGCCCGTGTCGCTTCGCTCACCGTCATTCGGGCGTGGTCGTGGCCGCCGATACGAATCACGCCCTCGCTCGGCGCGATCACGCCGCCCAGCACGCGCATCAGCGTCGATTTTCCGGCGCCGTTCTCGCCGATCAGGCCCAGCACCTCGCCGCGGCACACGCGCAAGCTGACATTGTCCAGGGCCCTGATCCCGGGATAGGTCTTGCTGATCCCGCTGAGTTCAAGCAACGTCTCCGCCATATGGCGTATCCTCCCGCACAACGCTCGGCTGCTTGGGGCAGCCGGGCGTTGAAGCACACTGAAGTCACTTCTTCAGCAGTTCCTTCAAAGAGGCGGCGAACTCTGCGACGCTGGACTTGTTGATCACCTTGGTCGGCACGATCAGCTTGCCGTCAGCCGGAATCCAGGACTTGTCCCCGTTCAGCGTTTTGATGATGTTGGTGGCGGAGAGATATCCGAATTCGTACGGCTGCTGCACGACCGTGGATTCGATCGTGCCGTCGGAGATGCCGCGCAATGTGCGCTGGTCCTCGTCGAAGCCGACGATCTTCACCTTGCCGGCCTTGCCCGCCGCCTTCACCGCGTCATAGATCAGCGGCGTCTCGTAGCTCCACAGTCCGGACATCAGCGCAATGTCGGGATATTTGACGAGCACGTTTTCCATGTTCGCCTTGGCTTTGGCGAAGTCCACCTGGTCGGTGAACACGTCGACCAGCTCGACCTTGGTGCCGGCGATCGCTTCCTTGATGCCCTGCACCCGCTCGCGGGCGTTGTCAGCATCCATCGTGCCGACGAACAACGCGATCTTGCCGCCGTTCGGCAGCGCCTTCTTGATCTCCTCGCCCGCCTGTCGCCCGGCGGCGACGTTGTCGGTGCCGATATAGGCGAGACGTTTGCTCTGCGGCGCATCGCTATCCGTCGTGATCAACACCGTCTTGGCCGCAACCTTGTTGAGTTCTTCGGTTGCATGCGGCGCATCGTCTACAGAGATGGAGATGCCGGCGACGCCGCGCACGAGCAGATCGTCCAGTTCGCGCCGTTGACCCGCCGCCGTTCCTTCGTTGGTGACGATCAACTCGATATTGTAGTCCGGGTGCTCCTTCTGGGCCTTCTCAAGCCCGCGGCCGGCGATGATCCAGAAGTCGGCCGCGACATTGGTCACGAGCGCAATGGTCTTTTTCTGCTGCGCCTGCGCTATCCCCGTCGCCATCGCGAGCGCCACTGCGCTCGCCAGCACCGGCACGATCAATTTCTTTATTGGGCCTTTCATATGCACCTCCCCTTTGTCACCCCGATATCGGGGCTTCACGCCCGGCGCTTTTTCTGCACCTTATTTTATTTACGCAGCGAATAAATTAGGAGGGGCAAAATATCCAGTCAAGGATGCTCTTACTCATCTCCTCTCGCTTGAATAGTACACAAGGTACGATAATAGTAAACATGGTACGATAAAACAGCCGCTGGCTGTGCTTTTTCGATTACACTTCGGTGCGACGCACGTTGATTAATTTCACGAACCAAATTAAAGAGGCGATATGAATGAGCAGACGGAGCCGTCGAAACGTGCTTCAGGCGCAGCCCGCGTATCGAATCGCGGCCGTCTCGTCGAAGTCCTGCGACGCCAGGGGCCATTGCCGCGCGTGGAGCTCGCACGCGGCACGGGGCTGAGCTTCCCAGCCATTTCGGCGATCACGTCGAAACTGATCGCGGAAGAGGTGCTGTGCGAGGCCGAGACCGAGACGATGTCCTGGCCCGACGACACCAATGAAGAGGATGCGGACGGCCCGAATGGCCGTCGGCGCGGCCGGCCGGCGGTCCTGTTGACCCTGAACCCGGAGTTTGGCCGTATCGTTGCGGTCTCGCTGCGCATGAATCTGATTGAGACACTGATCGCGGATTTCAGTGGCTCCGGCCTGGCGCAATCGCGACTTGAACTCCCGACGCGCGCACTCGATGCAGGCGCGTTGCGCCAGCTCGTGGTCGAGCAGATCGAGGCCATGCTCGATGCAACGGCCACGCCCCGCCATCGGCTGCTGGGAATCGGGATCGCGCTGCAAGGCATCGTAAATCCTGATACCGGCCGGCATCTGTGGAGCCCGGCGCTCTCGATCACCGACGTCGATCTGGCGAATCCGATCCGTGAGACATTCGGTGTTGAAGTCGTGATGGCGAACGACGCTGTCGCAGTTGCGCTGGCCCTCGCCGCCTCCGAACCGGCACTGGCGCAGGGCCTCTCGGCTACGATCATGGTGGGTCACGGCGTCGGAATGGGCGTCGTTGTCGACGGTGAGGCCCGCTGGGGCGCCGACGCCGGCAGCGAGATCGGCCATGTCAAGCTGGCGCCCGATGGTCCGCAATGCCGCTGCGGTCAGCGCGGCTGTATTGAGGCCTATCTCGCCGACTATGCGCTCTACCGCGACGCTCGCACCTTTCTCGACCTGCCGCCGGCAGCGTCGCAGCAGCCGTCCGAGGCGCAGATGGCATTGCTGCGCGAACGAGCGCAGAGCGGCGATCCCCGCCTCGAGCACTTGTTCCAGCAGGCAGGCCGTTCGCTTGCAGAGGCCGTCGCCGCAACGATCTCGGTGCTGCGCCCGCATCACGTCATTCTGGCGGGCCCCGGCCTGCAGGCATTCGAGATGATGCGCCACGCCTATGAGGAGCGGCTCGAGCAGGCGGTGTTGCCGTGGCTGCTCAAGTCCACGGCGATCTATGTGCGTCCGAGCGAGTCGGCGACAATTGTCGACGGCATGGTCCGGCGGACGCTGCGGATCGTGGACAGAAGCTATATGGAAACGACCGAGTGAACACCGGGAGCTGCGGCCTTTGAGCCGCAGCAACGCAACTGACGCCCTCCAGGCGCAAATCGAGAGGATTCCAATGCAGGGCGCCATCTATCCAAGCCTCAAGGACCGGACTGTACTGGTGACCGGCGGCGGCTCCGGCATCGGCGAGGCCATCGTGCGCCAGTTCGTCGGCCAGGGCGCGCGGGTCGGCTTCATCGACATCGATGTGACGGCCTCAAAGCAGCTGCTGGCCAGCCTGCCCGCGCATGCCAGCGTACAGTTCGAGCACGCCGATCTGCGCGACATCGCCGCCCTGAGACAAGCGATCGCCAATATCCGCGAGGCGTTCGGGCCGATCACCATCCTCGTCAACAACGCAGCCCGCGACGACCGTCATGCGATCGAAGACGTCACGCCCGAATACTGGGACGAGCGGATCGCGGTCAATCTGAAGCACCAGTTCTTCAGCGCCCAGGCAATCGCACCTGATATGATCAAGGCGGGGGGCGGTGCGATCGTCAACATCGGCTCGGTGAGCTGGGTGATCGGCCAGGGCAACATGCCCTGCTACACGACGGCCAAATCAGCGGTTCAGGGCCTGACCCGCGCGCTCGCGCGTGATCTCGGGCCGAGCAACGTGCGCGTCAATTCCATCCTGCCCGGATGGATCATGACCCAGCGGCAGCAAGATCGGTGGTTGACGCCCGAAGGCGAGGCCGAGCTCATGCAGCGCCAATGCCTCAAGCGCAAGCTCATGCCGGACGACATCGCCCGCGTCGTCCTCTTCTTTGCCGCTGACGACAGCGGTGCCTGCACGAACCAGAACTACATCGTCGATGGCGGCTGGGTCTAACTAGATCGCGGACCGTGTTGACCTTAGAGCATGATCCGGACCCGAAGGGCCGCGTTAGCGCAAAGTGTGAAGCGGTTTTCCCTCGCGACAAACGCGGAACGCGTTTGCGCGACGATCATGCGCAAACAAGGAGCTAAAGCGCGATGACGATTCAACCCAATCTCATCGCGCTTTAGTCTTACTGGTCACAAGGTCATTGGGATGTCAGCCATCCTCGTCATTGCGAGCGAAGCGAAGCAATCCATCATGCAGCATACGTGGAAACATGGATTGCTTCGTCGCTATCGCTCCTCGCAATGACGAGCCGCGCAGATTTACAGCCTTTCAGATGAAGGCTTAGGCGCTTGTGACGCAGTAAGATTAGTTAGCGGCGCAGCCGATATCCCGCTGCGTCGCGGTCAGAGGTGTCGGCGGTCCTACCGGCCTCGCGCAGTGTGGCCTTTCGGATCTTGCCGTTCTCGGTGAGGGGCGTCTCGGTGACCACCCGCCGGTGGAAAGCGCTCCGCCGCCTGCGGCCAGATCGGCCGCCCCGCCTGCTGCCCGTCCGCGTCACCTGCCTGCACGCGTCCCTCCGCCTCTAAGCGCCGATATGCCCAGATCGCCGCTGGCCAGCAAGATAGTTTATGCTTAAAGTATTCCCGAAGCTGCCGCCTCAGCAAGGGCTGCGTGCGGGTTCCGGCCGCGATCTGGTGAAGGGCCGGAGGCATCAACAGGAGCACTGCCCGCAATGCGCCGCGACCTTCCCTATCGATCGCCTTCCGATGCCTTCATCGCCACGGCGACAACGCGCCCGGACGCGCCGTTCCTGCTCGCGCCTGCGAGCGCGAAGCTGCCTTACGCACCCGATGGCTTCAAGATCGCGTACGGAGCATTCAAGGCGGAGGTCGACCGTCTGCGCGCGGAATACGCGGCTGCCGGCTATGGCCGCGGCGCGCGGGTTGCCTTGTTGCTCGAAAACCGCCCGGTCTTCTTCCTGCATTGGCTCGCACTCAATGCACTCGGGGTCTCGATCGTCCCGATCAACCCTGATGTCCGTCCCGACGAGCTGTCCTTCCAGCTCGAATTGTCGGAGGCGGACCTGCTGGTGGCAACGCCGGACCGCATCCACGTGACCAAAGATGCGGCACTCGGGCGTGCCCGCCTGATCGACACCGACGGCCGCATTCCATCCTGCGAGAGCGAGGTCATAGCCCAGGATCCCGACTTCAACGCCGAGTGCGCGCTGCTATTCACCTCCGGCAGCACCGGCAGGCCGAAGGGATGCATGCTCTCGAACCGCTATTTCCTGCAGGTCGCCGACTGGTATCTCGCGCAAGGCGGCGTCGCAGCGCTGCAGCCCGACCGCGAAGTCAACCTGACGCCGCTGCCGATGTTCCACATGAATGCGCTTGGCTGCAGCGCCGTCGGAATGATGGTGCTGGGCGGCGCCGTGGTGCCGCTCGACCGCTTTCATGCCAACCGCTGGTGGCAATGCGTAGCCGACAGCGGCGCAACGGTCGTGCACTGTCTCGGCGTCATCCCCGCCATCCTGCTCCAACTGCCGGTGACCGAGGTTGAACGGCAGCATCGCGTGCGCTTTGCCTTTGCGCCAGGTGTCGATGTCCGCCACCGCGCCACCTTCGAAGAGCGTTACCGCATCCCGATCGTCGAGGCCTGGGCAATGACCGAGACCGGGGGCGCCGCGGCCACCACCACCGCGCACGAGCCGGCTGGTTTCGGTGCGCGCTGTGTCGGCCGGCCGTCGGAACGCATGGAATATCGCCTCGTCGACGATCAGGGCGCCGACGTCGCACCTGGCAAACCCGGCGAACTGCTGGTCCGCGCCAAAGGCGATGCCCCGCGCGCCGGCTTCTTCAGCGGGTACCTGAAGGATCAGGAGGCCACCGAAGCCGCGTGGGAAAATGGTTGGTTCCATACCGGCGACCTGGTGTTCGCCGACGAAGACGGGCTGATGTATTTCTTCGATCGCAAGAAGACCATCGTGCGACGCAGCGGTGAAAACATCGGCGTGCTCGAGGTCGAAAGCGCGCTTTATATGGACACGCGCATCGGCGGCTGTGCGGTCACGCCGGTTCCGGACGACATCCGCGGCGAGGAGGTTTTCGCCTTCATCGTCCCGTCCGCAAAGGTCGATGACGCAGACGCGCTCGCCGCCTCGATCGTCCAGAGCTGTGCCGAACGCCTCGCCTATCACAAGGTGCCCGGCTATGTCGCGATCGTCGACGAGCTGCCGTTGTCATCGACGCGCAAGCTCGCACGTGGCGAGATCAAGACGCTGGCGGCTGCGGCAGTTACCGCCAACCGCGCTATCGACATGCGCGCGCTCAAGGCCAAGCTGCGGCACGCCTGAGCCGCCAGGCTGTTGCCGTCACGGCAGCAGCTTGTACTTGCCGTTTTCGATCTGGACCAGAATCCGCGCGCGGTCGTCGACTCCGTGACGGTCAGCCGGCGTGTAGGTGTAGACACCGTGCGCACCGACCAGATCCTTCGTCGTGAACAGCGCCTCGCGCAGCGCATTGCGGAAGGCCGGCGTGCCGGGCGCCGCGCCTGTTGCCTTGGCGCGCTTGGCAGCATCCACGAACACCAGCCAGCCATCAAAGGCGTAGGGAGAAAACGCATCGGCCGGCGGCTCGCCATTGGCTTTTTCATAGGCCGCGCGGAACGCAAGCGCGACCTTGCGGATCGGATTGCTCTCGGGAAGCTGCTCGGCTGCGGTCACCGGCCCGGTCGGACAGATGATGCCCTCTGCCGATTTGCCGGCAAGCCGCAGGAAGTCTGCGCTGATCATGCCGTGATTACCGTAGAGCGGCCCCTTGTAGCCGCGCTCGGACAGCGCGATCACCGGCAGCGCGCCGGGTGTTCCGGTGCCGCCCAGCATGATCGCATCGGGGCGTGCGGAAACTGCGCGCAGCACCTGCGCCGTAACTGAAGTGTCCGAACGCGCATAACGTTCGTTCGCGATGACCTTGATACCGGCCTTCTCTGCGCTTTGCGCGAGCGCATTGTACATCAGATCGCCGAAAGCATCGGAGAAGCCGATGAAGGCCACGGTCTTCACGCCGTGACTCTTCATGTGATCGACGATCCCCTGGACCAGAAGTGGCGTCGGCTGTGGTGTCTGCACCACCCATGGCCCACCCTCGCCGGCCGGCACAGGTGCGATCGGCGAGATCGCCACCATCGGCACCTTCATTTCGATCGCGGCCGTGGCCATCGCAAGCGTCTGCGGAGCACCCGATGTCCCGATCAGGAAGTCGACCTTTTCCTGCTCCACCAGTTTGCGCGCATCGCGCGTCGAGGCCGCCGGGTCGGAGCCGTCATCGAGCTGGATGACGCGGACCTTCTCGCCATCGACCTCGCCGAGATACGCCTGGCCCGCGGCAAGCCCCTTGACGTTCGGCACGCCGATCGAGGACACGGGTCCGCTCAGCCCGGTCACGAATCCGACCAGGATTTCAGCACGTGCGGGCACCACGGCGGCGAACAGCAATGCGCCGCCGATCAAAACTATCTTCTTGTTCATGATCTCACTCGATGTGGACAGAAATCTCTACCCCTGTCCTGCGGGCACCAGCCCAAGCACGCGCAGCGGGCTGCCCGAGCCATTCTGGATCTTCAACGGCGCGGCAAAGATCACCGCACCGGTCGGCGGCAGCTGATCGAGATTGCACAGGCACTGCAGACCGTAGCGTCCGCCACCATGCAGGAAGTGATGCGCCGGATAGGGCGGATTGAGATGACCGCCCTGCCCGGCATCGGTCCCGATCGTCTCGGTGCCGAAGCCGATGATGCCGCGCTCCTCAACCAGCCACCGCATCACGGCGGCATCCGGCCCCGGCGTATGCGCGCCGTCATCCTTCAGGTTGGCGTAGTCACGCCAACCCTTCTTCGACCAGTCCGTGCGCAGCAAGACCCAGTGGCGCGGCGGAATTCGTCCGTGGTTCTTCTCCCAGGCCTCGACATGCGGAACCGTCAGCAGGAAGTCCGGATCCTTTGCGGCCCCAGCGCAGCAATCGATCACGCAGGCCGGCGCGATCATGTCGCTGACCGGCAACGTGTCGACCGAATTGTTGGGCAGATCCTTGCCGGTGAACCAGTGGATCGGCGCGTCGAAATGCGTACCGGTGTGCTCGCCGAAGGTGAGATTGTTCCAGTACCAGGCCGGGCCCGCGGCGTCGTACTGCGAAATCCGCTGGATGCGTACCGGCGCGGCCTGGCCGAACTCGGGCGGCAGCACGATGACCGGAAAATCGGGGCTGAGCGTAAAGGTCAGGTCAACGACACGCACCGCACCCGATGCGACCGCGCCTGCAAATTGCACGAGACTGTTGCTGTCCATTTGCGCTTCTCCCATTATTCTTTCGACAAGCTTTGCTTATGTCCCCAGCTCACGCTCGACCGCCTTGGGATTGGCCGCAAGGCGCTGGCGAAATTCCTCGGCGACATCCCCCACAAAGACGTCTTCGAGCCCACGCTTGAGCGCCGACACAATTGCGCCCGCGACCGCGCGGGGCGCGACCTTCGGCGGAGGCACCGTCTGGAACCACTCGATGTCGAGCGGGCCGGTGAACACGTTCACCACCTTGACGCCGCCGGGTCGAAGCTCCGCGCGCAGGCAATGCGACAGCGAGAGCGCAGCAGCCTGTGAGGCCGAATAGGCGCCGAACACCGGCCAGTTCGCAAGCGCATAAACCGACAGGATATTGACCCAGGCAGCGGCGCTGTTGACGCCGTCAGAGCCGCGCATCCGCATCGCCGGTCCGAATGCCTGCGCCAGATGCACGAAGCCGAGATAGGTCTGGTCGATCTCGTCGCGGACGACGCTGGTACCCTGGCGACCGAGCAGCCCACCGGCGCGCACGTGCTCGGTGGTGTTCACCAGGATATCGACCTTGCCGCCAATATCGGCCGCGAGATCCGCGACCGACTTCTCATCGCCGATGTCGAGCGGCACGATCTCGACGCCTTCGAGCGCGCGCAACGCCTCCTCGCCGCGAAACGGCTTCCACGGTTCGGCGACGCCGACGAACACGATCGACGCACCGGCCGCCTTCAATGCGGTGACCACCTCCTGGCCGACGACGCTCCGCCCATTCGTCACCAGAACGCGCCGGAATTTCGGATCGGCGGTCATCTCACGCCACTGCCTGTCGTCCGTCATGTTGGGGGTCTCACGTTCGGGGTGCGCGAAGGCCACAGCCTGCCCGCTCTTGTCCAGCTGAAACGACATCACAACCGGCTGGCCCTCTTCGCAATCGGCATGCAGGTGTGTCACCAGCCTCGGCCCGCAATCCATCGCGACCAGGCCGATACGCCAGGGCGCGCGCTCGCGGAAATGCACGTCGGCCGGCACGTGCAGCGTGGTTTCGGATAACAACGTGCCGCGTCGCGGCGCATCCGCAAACGCGAGATCCGAGGAAAGGCATGCCGGGCACGCGTCGCGCGCCGGATAGCAGAAGGTGCCGCAGGCGCCGCAACGCTGCAGCATGAAACGCCCCTCGGCGGCAGCGCGCGTCAAGCCATGCGACGCGCGGCTGCGCGGACGCGGCGGCGACGTCGGCAGCCGCGTCCTCAGCAGCGGATTTTTCCGGCGCGGTTTTGCGATCGATTCGATCATGAGCCCGGTCCCGCGAGGATCGCCGCGCCCGAGGCGAGGCCGCGATCATAATTGATCATTCCAAAGCCCGACGCCAACCCGATGCGCGCATCCTTGACCTGCGTCGGACCGGCGAGATGGAGAACCTGGCGCATCGCCTCGACCACTCCGAGATAGGCACCGCCGGCGCCGGCCTGCCCGACCGACAATTGGCCACCCGAGGTATTATGCGGGAAGGATCCGTCGATCGTGAGGTCGTGTTGCCGCACGAAGTCCGGTCCTTCGCCCTTGCGACAGAAGCCGAGATCCTCGAACTGCATCATCGAGATCACGGGGTAATCGTCATAGGTCTCGACGAAATCGAGATCATCTGACTTGACGCCGGCCATCGCGTAGAGCTCGTCGGCATCCATCGCCCAGCCACCCCGCACCTGGACGGGGTCATCCCCGAACGCGTTGTGGCGCTCGATCGTGGCGAGGATCTTCACGGCCGGCAATTTCAACGACGCGGCGTCATCCTCCCCCATCACCAGGAAGGCCTCGGCGCCGGCGCATGGCATCACGCAGTCGAACAGGTGGATCGGATCGGCGATCGGCCGCGCCGACATGTATTGTTCGATGGTCAGCGGCGCCTTCATCAACGCGTTGGGATTGCGCAGCGCATTTGTGCGCTGGGCAACCGCGATCTTGCCGAAATCCTCGCGCCGCGCGCCAAAGGTCCGCATGTAGTTGCGCGCGATCAGCGCAAAGCTGGCATTGGCGCCGCCGGCGCCGTAGGGATAGACCGCATCCTGGTTGAAGCGCGAGAAATTCTCCAGCGTGTAGCGGAACGAGTCGACATGGTTGGTATCGCCAGCCACGCAGGCCACGATGCGGGCATCGCCCGCCTGCACCGCCCGCGCGGCACGACGCAGCGCGGCAATCGCGCTCGCGCCGCCGAGCGGAATGGTGTCGATCCAGCGCACGCACAAGCCGAAATGCTGGGTAAGGCCGATCCCGCTGTCGAGCCCGCCCGTGAAGCTCGAAATGCAGAACCCGTCGACATCGCGCGGCGTGATCCCGGCACCATCGACCAGTGATTTCAGCGCTCGGCCGATCCACCATTGCGCGCTTTCGATCGAGTAGCGCACGTAAGGGATCGTCACCGGAACCGCCATCACGACCCGGTCATAAGGTGTGCGGATGGAGCTCTGCATCTGACTGCCGGATTCCTGTCGTGAGCCGCTCAGAGCACGGTCAATTTGACGTCGATATTGCCGCGGGTCGCGTTCGAATAGGGGCAACGTTCGTGCGCACCGGCCACGACCTCCTCGGCGACGGCTTTCTCGACACCGGGGAGCCGCACCTTGAGTTCGACTGTGAGCGCGTAGCCAACCGTGACCGGTCCCATGCCGACCCTGGCGGTGACGGTCGGCTCCGCCGACGGCGTGATCTTGCGCATTCGCGCGACAAGCCTCACCGCGCCGAGAAAGCACGCGGCATAGCCTGCGGCGAAAAGCTGCTCCGGATTGGTGCCCGGTCCGCCAGGGCCGCCCAGCGATTTCGGCAGCGACAGCCCCACCGACAACAGTCCGTCGTCGCTAGCGGCCTTGCCGTCGCGTCCGCCGGTCGCGGTGACTTCGGCTTCATACAGAATCTTGTCAGGCTGCAGCATGGGTATCCTCAGCGTGTGGGTTCGGCAGCCCGCGTCCGCGCCACGAGCGCACGAAAATCGTGGCGAGCGCGCTCATTGGCCAGCGCGAAACTCGGACCGCGGCTCGGCTCCGTGCCATTGAGACGCCGCAGCTGCACCCACATCTCCGCGCTCTTCAGTGCTACCGCCGCGCAGTTGACCACGGGCGCATGGCCGATCTGGAAGCCATGCTCGCTCGCGATGAGAAGACCCGGCAACACGCCGGCGGGGATCACGACATCGGCGCCGCGATCGACCAACGGCTGTGCGCAGACCGCGAAGTCGCGCAGCATGCGCGCCTTTGCCTCGACATCGCCGGTGAACGCGGCACTGAAGTCCTCGGGCCGGCAGCCCATACCCGTGACATGCACCACGCGGCCACCCAGGCCATAGCGATCGGCCTGCTCGTAGTGCCAAACCTCGAAAGCCTGATCGAGTGTGACGAGACCGAGGCGACGCCCGAGCTGAGACGCCGCAAGCAGCGTGGCCTCGCCGACGCCGATCACCGGAATCGTCAGCGCCGAGCGCAGTTCGTACAATCCCGGATCCTGGAAATGACCCATGACATAGGCGTCGAAGCCGCGCTCCTGCGCCGCGAGCCCGTTGTCGACCGCCTGGATCGCGCAGCGGAATTCGCTCAAGCGTCCGAAGTCGCGATCGGCGGGCGTAATACCCTCGACATGGACGCTGGTGCCGGGCGCAGCGATCTCGTTCAGGTAAGCTGCAAGCCGCGCCATGTAGGGCGCGCTTGTGGTCTGGTCGACGAAGCTCTGCCAGAAGACGCGCACAGCGATATATCCTGTTCACGGACGAAGGAGCGCCGGAGCGCGATGCCATCCCATCGACGAAAATATTTCAACCACAAAATAATTTTGACGTCAATTCAACGGCACATCCGCCTGCGCTGCGCCTCACCTTGCTGACTTGCCAAAAGGACGGGCAGTTGGCGCCTTTCCCTTTCGCATAAGCGAATTCAGCTTTCGCGGCGGGGTGCGGCGCTGCCGCAAACTTTTCCGCGAACCGCAGGGTTTGTCGTATTGACGTTCCGTCAGGAAATACTTTAGGCTTTAAACAATTGACAGGCATCGGCGCTTGTATGGCGCGCTTCGCACCGATCGTTCCGTTGATAAAGGTTCCTCAATCGTGGCTGAGATCATCGAGCTCGGAACAGCAGGTGCGACGGGCGGCTTCGCATTCGCCGCGACTGGGCATTCCGTTTCAAGACTTGACGATTCAGAACTTGGCGACGTTGGCAGCCACGAAATCGCGCACAAGGCCGGCAAAAACCTGCGGCATCTGATCGGGAAGCGGCACCATGCCTCCTGAGAGCTCGTGCAAGACGCTGCCGCCGATGGCTCCAGCGACCCTTGGAGCCACCGGATGAGCGTGGGGATCGTCTGTCGGAGCTATGACCAGCGTAGGGCACTGGATGTGCCCGAGACGATCCTCCATCCGATAGCGGTTGACCACCCGGTGGCCCTCGGCAGCCATCTCGCCGGCGCGCAGGGCATCGATCATGAAACGCTGCAACAGATCGACATTGCCGTCCGGGTAGAACGGTTGCCGGCGCGCCCAGAGCTCGGCGAGATGCGCGCCGTCGCCCCGCGTCTCGACATCGTCAATCACCCGCGTACCCGCATGCTTGGCACGCCGCGCCGCGTCGACGAAGGGACAGGCCGAGAGCACCAGCGCGCTCACCCGCGCAGGCGCCGAAGCGGCAATCTCGACCGCGATCGCCGCGCCGGTGTGATGGCCGACGATCGCGGCTCGCGGCTCTTCGACCGCGTCCAGCAGTGCGAGCGCACTTTGCGCCCACAATTCGATCGAGGGCTCGCCCGTCGGCCGGTCGGAATCGCCGAAGCCAAGCGTGTCCATCGCGATCGCACGGAAATCGCGGCCGAGCAGCGGCAGCACGTCGCGGTACTCATCCCACGAGCGCGGCGTCTGGTGCAGCAACAGAACGGGGAACCCCGCTCCCGCCATGGCCACGTGGATGCGGCCAAGGCGCGTTGCAATGAAGCGGCGCTCGACGCCGGAGCCTGGTTTGCTGGCGGTCATTTCAAAGCTCCCACGGATCAGATCCCGATCCATACTCACATCTCGCCCATCTAGCGGCTGTTTTCAACAGGGGGAATGCAATGCGCAAGATCTTGAGTTTGATTGCACTCATGGCGGGCCTCGTCGCGGCTTCGACTGCGCGGGCCGACATCAGGGTTGGATTCGTGACGTCGCTCAGCGGACCGGGAGCCTCGCTCGGCATTCCCTACGGACGCGGCATCCAGGCCGCGCTCGAATACAAGGGCGAGGTCAATGGCGAGAAGATCAAGCTGATCCAGCTCGATGACGGCTCCGACCCCTCCGCCGCAAGCCGCGCCGCGCGCAAGCTGATCGAGGAAGACAAGGTCGATGTGTTGATCGGCACCGCGACCACTCCGTCGACCATCGCGATGACGGCCGTCGCGACCGAATTGAAAGTACCGATGATCGCCGTCTCCCCACTTACCGGGCAGCCGGATCCGGCGGATCAATGGGGCATTTCCGTTCCGCAGCCCGCCTCGCTGCTGGTCAAGGTCGTCGCCGACCGCATGAAGCGCGATGGCATGAAGAACATTGGCTATATCGGCTTCTCCGACGCCTGGGGCGATCTCGTCTACAACGGCGCCAAGGCCGCCGAAGCTGCGGATGGACTGAAGGTGCTGACCAACGAACGCTATGCGCGCGTCGACACTTCGGTCACCGGGCAGATCCTCAAGGTGCTGGCGGCGCGTCCCGATGCCGTGCTGATCGGCGGATCGGGCACACAGGGCGCGTTGCCGCTGCTGGCGCTGAGCGAGCGTGGCTTCAAGGGCAAGACCTACGGCACCGTCGCGTTGGTCAATCCAGATTTCGTGCGCGTCGGCGGCAAGGCCGCGGAAGGCATCCAGGTCTCCGCAGGTCCCGTCATCGTGGCCGAGCAGCTTCCGGACAATCATTTCGCCAAGAAGCTCGCGCTTGAATTCCGCGCGGCCTACCAGAAGGCCAACAACATGCCGACGACGGACGGCTTCTCGGCCTATTCCTTTGACGGCTGGAGAATCTTCACCACCGCTGCGGAGCGCGCGCTGAAGACCGCGAAACCCGGCACCGTCGAATTCCGCAAGGCCCTGCGCGACGAGATTCTCAACACCAGGGAACTCGACGGCGTGCACGCCGTCTACAACTTCAAGGCCGGCGCCTATCACGGCGTCGACGAGCGCGCCCTGGTGATCGTGCGTCTGATCAACGGCGCCTGGACCTACGAGCCCTGAGCGAAAGATAGCCAAGGAAGAACGGCCGAGACCATGACGGCAGATATCGCAGCGATCCTTGCGATCGACGGGATAGCGACCGGGGCGATTTACGCCCTGGTGGCGATCGGGACCGTGCTGATCTTCACCGTCACACGGGTGATCTTCATTCCATTCGGCGACATAGCGGCCTTCACCGCGCTGACGCTGGCGGCGCTCGACGCCAAGCAGCTTCCCGGAACGGTCGGGCTGGTCGTCGTGCTCGCTTGCATGGCCTGCGTCATGGAGGTGACGTCACTGGTGCGCGCCGGCGACCTGCGCTCGGTGCCGAAAGCCGTGTTCGGCTATCTCGTGCTTCCCCTCATCGTGGTCGGGATCGTCTGGTTGACGATGCGCTTCAGTCCGCCGATGCCGGTCAGGATCGTGTTGGCGCTGCTCCTGATCATGCCGGTTGCGCCGCTGCTCGATCGGATCGTATTCCGCCCGATCGCGGACGCCTCGGTGCTGCTGCTGCTCACGGTCTCCGTCGCGCTTCACTTCGCGCTGGTCGGCCTTGGCCTGTTGTTCTTCGGCCCTGAAGGCGTCAGGACCGAGCCGCTGACCTCGCTTGGGATAGAGATCGCCGGCGTTCAGGTGCCCGGGCAGACTGTCTTGATCCTGTTGGCGGCGTTGATCTTCAGCGGTCTTTTGCTGCTGTTCTTCGACTTCACCTTGCTCGGCAAGGCGCTCCGCGCGACGGCCTTCAACCGGACCGGCGCGCGGCTGATGGGGATCAGGCCGGCGCGCGCCGGGACCATCGCCTATCTGCTGGGATCGCTGATGGCCGGCGTATCCGGAATCCTGATCGCTCCGGTCAACACGATCTTCTACGATTCCGGCTTTCTGATCGGCCTGAAGGCCTTCGTCGGCGCCATCATCGGCGGCATAGTCAGCTATCCGGGGGCAGCGCTCGGCGCGTTCGGCGTGGGCATTCTCGAAAGCTTCGCCTCATTCCAGAGCAGCACCCTGAAGGACGTCATCGTGTTCTCGCTGCTGATCCCCGTCCTGCTCTGGCGTTCGCTCGCCTCGCAGCATTCCGAAGAGGAAGTCGAGGAATGACCCGGACGCAAATCCGTCTCATCGTCGCAGCGGTGATCGCCTGCTTCGTCGTCGCGCCCGTGGTGCTGAATCCCTTCAGCATCACATTGATGAACTACATCGGCATCTACTCGCTTGCGGCCATCGGGCTCGCGTTGTTAACCGGGGTCGGCGGCATCGTATCGTTCGGCCAAGCGGCTTTCGTCGGGATTGCAGCCTATTCCACGGCGTGGGTCAGCGCCCTGAACGGCTATTCGCCCTGGCTTGGACTGGCGCTGGCAATCCTCCTGACCTGCAGCGTCGCGGCGATCCTGGGCCTTGTGACGCTGCGCCTGCAGGGGCACTTCCTGTCGCTGAGCACGGTTGCGTGGGGATTGGCGATCGCATTCCTGTTCGGCAACATCGAGGGGCTCGGTGAGCATAACGGCATCTCGGGCATTCCGCCGATCTCGATCGGTCCGTTCGCTCTGGTCGAGAGCTGGCAGATCTATTTCCTGATCTGGGCCATCGTCGGGGTGGTCCTGCTCGTCTGCTACAATCTCCTGGACTCGCGCATCGGCCGCGCGATGCGCGCGCTCCGCGGCGGCAATACGCTGGTCGAAAGCCTCGGCATCAACGCATTCCAGATCAAGCTTGTGACATTCGTCATCGCCGCGTTCCTCGGCGCGCTGTCCGGTTGGCTTTATGCACATCTCGGCCGCTTCGTCAGCCCGGGACCGTTCGATGCCAGCATGGGCATCGAATATCTGATGATGGCGATGGTGGGTGGCGCGGGCAGCGTCCTGGGCGGCGTGGTGGGTGCTGCGATCGTCACGCTGCTGAAGAATTCCGTGCAGGACTATCTCCCGCTGATCGCGAAAGGCGCCTCGGGCCAGCTCGAGATCGTCGTGTTCTCTGCGCTGTTCATCCTGTTTCTGCAGCGGGCGCGGCAAGGCATCGTGCCGCTCGTCGCAGGCTTCCTGCCGGACCTGAAATTGTCCCGTCCGCAGCCGGCCGCCCCCCTGCCGCACCGCGAGCAGCCGGCGCCGGGCACGCTCTTGCTCAAGGTCAGCGGCGCGCAACGGCGGTTCGGCGGCCTGGTCGCCGTCAACAATGTCAGCTTCGAGGTGCGGTCCGGCGAAATCCTCGGCCTGATCGGACCGAACGGGGCCGGCAAGACCACGATGTTCAATTTGCTCACCGGCGCGCTCCGCACCAACAGCGGCGAGATCGCCTTCGCGGGCCGGTCGATTGCCCGAGACCAGCAATTCCGCATCGCCCGGTCCGGAATCTCCCGCACCTTCCAGCACGTCAAATTGCGCCCGCGCATGACGTTGCTCGACAACGTGCTGCTCGGCACCTATTCGCGCACCAAAACCGGTCTGCTCGCCGGCGCGTTGCGGCTGAACCAGGCGGAGGAAGCGAGCGCGCGTTACGAGGCCTTGCGGCAGCTCGAGCGGGTCGGCCTTGGCGAGAAGCCGTTCGAGCTCGCCGGCAACCTGCCGCTCGGCAATCAGCGCGTGCTCGAGATCGCCCGTGCCCTTGCTGCGGATCCGACGCTGCTCGTGCTCGACGAGCCCGCGGCGGGCCTACGCCGCCAGGAGAAGCTGAAGCTTGCCGAGCTGCTGCGGTCGCTGCGCGCGGACCACCTGACCATCCTCCTGGTCGAGCACGACATGGAGTTCGTGATGTCGCTGGTGGACCGCATCGTCGTGCTCGATTTCGGCTCCAAGCTCTGCGAGGGCGGGCCGGCGGCGATCCGCGGCGACGTCCGCGTGCAGGAGGCTTATCTCGGAGGTGTCGCGTGACGCAGATGCTTTCGATCGAGAATGTGTCCGTCTCCTATGGCAAGGTGGAGGCCGTGCGAAACGTCTCGCTGTCCGTCGAGCAGGGACAGATCGTGACCGTGATCGGCCCCAATGGCGCCGGGAAGACGACCCTGCTCATGGCGGCGATCGGCCTGTTGCGGTCGACGGGACGAATGATCTTCCAGGGGGCCGATCTGTCGAAGGTCGACGTCGAGGGCCGTGTCGAGCGCGGCCTCTGCCTCGTCCCTGAGAAGCGCGAGCTGTTCGCGGACATGTCGGTCGCTGACAACCTGCTGCTCGGCACCTATAGCCTGCGCGATCGCTCGGCGACGCGAAAGTGCCTCGATGACGTATTCGACCGCTTTCCACGCCTGAGGGAACGCAGCAAGCAGGCTGCCGGCACGTTGTCGGGCGGCGAGCGGCAGATGCTGGCGCTCGGCCGCGCGCTGATGGCGAAGCCGAAGCTGCTCGTGCTCGACGAACCGAGCCTTGGGCTCGCTCCGCTCATCGTCCGCGAAATCTTCCGCACCATCGCCTCGCTGCGCAGCCTTGGCGTATCGGTCCTGCTCGTCGAGCAGAACGCGCGGGCTGCGCTCGAGACCGCGGATTACGGCTATGTGCTGGAGACCGGCGAGATCACCCAGTCGGGACCGGCCGACACCCTGATCCACGACCCGAAGCTGATCGCGGCCTATCTCGGCGGCCACTAGAGACCAGGGGCGGGACCAGAAACTGCAAAACAACCCCATGCAAAGTAGCAATGGGGCCTCGCATCATCCGACACGCTAAATCTGGCACGCGCGTACTGATAAAATCATCGTCGATGTCCGGTTCGCCCCGACACCGACCGCCTTTGTGCAATGGCAGCAAATGTCGCGAAGGGCCATGAACGGGCATCTGCTCAAGTCCCCCTCATTGTCACTCCTCCCGATACCGGGACAGGTCCTCTGCGGGCGGCCCGCTCTATTCCGGAAAAAAGCCGGCGCCAATCAAACCGCTCATGCCGTCAGCCTTGAAGCTCTTCACATAGCTCCACTTGTGCGACGGCTGGGTCTGACCTGGCTTCGGAAACATGTAATCAACCCAGCCGGCCCCACTTGTCTGCACCTTCTTCAAGAACTCGTCGTGGAACATCTTTCCGTTTGCATCCTTTTCGCCATGGGGATTGGTCCCCTCGCGCTTGGGAAATGCCGGGTTGAGCACGACGTTGAGGTGATCGTCATAGGCGAAGAGATAGGTATTGCCGAACCACCACTCGCTGTCGCGCTTTCTAAATTCGTCGAACGCGGCCCGCCCACGTTGATGGATGAGAGCCGCCGCTCTATTGACGAGGTCTTCGATCCGTCTGGCTTGATCGGACGGTGGCGGCGCATCTTGTGAGTGCGCTGTGCTCGATATCATGAGGGCGGCCAGTACGGCGCAAACTGTGAGTGACTTGATCATCACGTTTCTCCGTCTTTGGACAGAACCATCTGAGCATCGGCTATGAACGACGTCAACCAGGCGGCGACCATCGGCTCGGAGTGAACTTCCCGCAACAGTCGCAGGCACGACTTCGCTTCATCATCGCGCCCGAGATGGCCACAGAGGCTCAGCTTCAGCCGAAGCGCCGGTGCCCCGGTATTTTCCTGCAGCGCATGATTCGATAGCGTACTCAAATGCGCCGAGCGCGGCTTCGACGTCCCCAGGAAAAAGGCCAGCGTGTGACCGGCAGCTGTAAGCACTCCGGGGTCATCCCTGGCTTCGACGATCGCCCGCCGTGCGATGCTAGTCGCCTCGTCAACCTCAGACCCGACGGGGGTTCCAGTGCCGCGCGGCAGCGTTATCCGGGGAGACGGCCGGACTTTTCATAGCCGGCCGTGTGCGCTGAAGAGTACCATGGCGAGGTGCCGGAGGAGTACGAAGATGAAGCGTCATCCGCTACGCCGAGCTGTTCAGGTCGTAATCGCCGTCGTAGTAGCGATGGCCTGCGAAAAATTCATCGAATGCCCGGTGCGCGCCCAAGCTCCCGACGGAAACCAGGTTGTCATCCGATATCTGAACGATCCCGGCGCCGTACGTAGTTTCGAAATTGCCGAGGCTTTGGGCTTCTTGAAGGACAAGGGTATTCGCATCGAATCGAAGGGAGACTCGCACGGCGGGCCCGAAACATTGGCTGCGCTGCTGTCAGGCTCCATCGATGCAGGCGGGATAGCCACCCCCGCGGTGATCAATGCCGTCGCTGGTGGCGCGAAAATACTCTGTGTTATGCCTGCCTTAGGCATCAACAAAGACATAAACAGCAAGCTCTTCGTGCTGGATGGCAGTTCAATCAAAGCTCCGTCGGACCTCAAGAACAAGTCTATTGCTGTAAACGCGATAGGTGCTCACCTCGATTATTCGATCCGTGAATATCTGCGGATGCACGGCCTCAACAAGGACGACGTGAAGCTGGTCAAGGTCGCCGGACCGAAGCTCGACCAAACATTGCGCGAGCGGCAAGCAGACCTGGTGGCCGTCGGCGCCTGGCAGGGCTCTATCGCCACAGCGATTGCGGCGAAAGGTGGTGTAAGGGTGATGTTCACCGATTACGATGTTCTCGGCGATCTCGTGCTCGGCAATATTGTAATGAACAAAACCTTCATCGATCAACACCCCCGGATCGTGAGGGAGTTCGTGACCGCTTCCGCCAAGGCGGGCGACTGGGCGAGTGCGCACCCCGACGAAGCGAGGAAAATGCTTGCTGATATACTGAAGAAGCGGGGCGACGATCCAGCAGCGGCAGCTGCCTGGTCTGGCTACGGCCTGCCGCGGCACGCGCTCTATAGGGATCGCGATGTCAAATTCTGGCTCGACGTGTTGGAGCGGGACGACAAGATTAAGCCCGGCCAACTCGATCCGAAAGATATCGCCACCAACAAATACAACGCCTATGCAGAGATTTCGCGGCACTAACTTCACAAGACGGATGACGATTGCTTGATCGCTACAATTTCCAGATGTTCGGCTGCGATGCTGGTTGGGCCATCCGTCACATCGTTATCTGCGGTGTAAAGCTGCTCCAAGTCACGTCGAAAGATACCCTGGCCGGCTCCGCCGCACCCAGAGCGCCGCTATTCCATCATCCCGTCGGCATCGGAGGTCTACTCGGGCAACCCCGCTTTGCGAAGGCCCTCGATCAACAGCCTCGAGTTCGATTGTCCGCCCCGCGCGATCCAGGCAGATATTGTGAAGGCGGGATCGACCTCAAGCAGACACGCCGCCGCCTCGCGCGCCTCGGCGGCGCGTCCGAGATGGGCGAAAGCGGAGGCGAGACAGCGGTAAGCCGCCGAATGGGACGGAGTCTGACGCAGGGTTTTCCTCGCCGCGGCGATGGTCTCGTCAAAACGACCAAGCTCGATAAAGGCCTGCGCCATCCCTACAAACAGCTGAGGGAGCCGCGAATCCACCGGGCTCATGCGCATCGCGCGTTCAAAGCTTTGGACCGCTTCCTCCAGCAGCCCCGCTATTTTGTAGACCCAACCTCTGCAGAACCACGCGTTGAATGAATTGGGATTGAGTGCGATCGCCCGGTCTACCAATTCGATCTCACATTCACGATCGCCGACCATGAACGCCGAGGTAACGGCAGCCAGAGCCATCGTTTCCGGATCACCACCGTCGATGCTCAAGGCCAGGCGAACAAGCCGAACGGCTTCTCTGCGCTCGAATTCAGGATCACCGGCATAGCCCCAAATGACGTTTTGCATGTGGAGGGCACCGGCCACAGCGGCGACATGGCCGAACCGGGGGTCAAGCTCCAAAGCGCGGTGAGCCAGTGTTAACGCACTCGCCACGGCTTCGCGGGTCAACGGATAGTGCTGTTGCATCGCTCGGAGAAAAAAATCATAGGCACTGGGGTTCTCCGGTCGCCGCCGCGCCGCTGTTTCAAGTTCGGCTTGAAACAGCTTTGGCTGAATGGCAGAGACAACCGCGATCGCAACTTCGTCCTGAAGCGCGAAAACGTCGGTCAGGTCACGCTCGAACCTGTCCGCCCAAATATGCGCGCCCGTCACTGCGTCAATCAACTGTCCCGTGATGCGGACTTTCCCCGCCGCCTTGCGCACGGACCCCTCAAGGATATAGCGCACACCGAGGATGCGCCCGACTTCCTTGATATCGACGGTTCGGCCCTTGAAGGTGAAGCTCGAATTTCTGGCGATTACGAACAGCCGTTTGAACCGCGACAGCGCCGTCGTGATCTCCTCGACCATTCCGTCGGCGAAATATTCCTGCTCGGGATCGCCGCTCATGTTCTCGAACGGAAGCACGGCGATGGAGGGCTTGTCGGGAAGCGCAAGAGCGCTTTCGGGCGCAGCTTCGCCGGGATTTGGGCCCGCAGCTTCTTCCACCTCCCGCACCTGTCCGACGAAACGGAATCCCTTGCGCGGCAAGGTCTTGATCAGGCGCTGCTGCTCCCCGGAATCGCCGATTGCGCTTCGCGCGGCATTCAGCCGGGTCGTCAGTGCTGCGTCCGAAACGGAGCGTCCGTTCCAGACGGCATTGATGAGGTCGTCCTTGCCGACGACGCGCTCCCTGTTGCGGATCAGGTAATCGAGCAGGTCGAACACCTGCGGGGCGACGGCGACGACGTCAGCGCCGCGATGCAACTCGCGCCGGTCAGTGTCGAATGCGTACTCCCCGAAGAGATAGCGCAAGACGCGAATCCCGCTGGATGGGGGCCCCCGACAACCGGGCTTTGGCCTCGCTGGACGTCGCAAGAATAAGCTGCCGGTAAGGAAAATGTAAGCGGCCGGTCAAGCGTGCCCGCCGATCTCGCGGCACCTTCATGCCAGTGACGAGACACCGTCCCGGGAGAGCATCGCAATGAGTACGAGGCACGGCACAGCGTGGCAGGACTGGACATCCCCATCGACCCGGCAGGTCACCAGCTTCATACGGAAATATTGGCGTGCCTTTCACGTTCGCCGCGAACGCCAAAAATCGCGCACAGCCTCGTCCGAATTAAGTGACAGCGAGCTGATCGACATCGGCACCACGCGCGGTGAGAACATCGCCTCGGGCATCCGATCCGGCGAATGGCTGCGATACCTGCCAACGGTGGATGGCCAAATTGGGCCCATTGACTTTCGTTGCGAGCGCTGGCGGCAGCATTAGCGGATTCGCTTCAAGACTAATTTCCTATACCAAGCAAATTGGGGGCGCCTGTGAAGCTTTGCACCGTAGTCACCGCGCTGTTGGTCGTACATTGCTGGCCGACCTTGGCACAGCAGAACGGCGCCGGCCTTTATGTCCAAAGTTGCGCTGGGTGCCATGATGCCGCCGCGGACCAGCAAGGCCGTATGCCTGGTCGCGAGGCACTGCACCAATTGTCGTTTGAGCATGTTCTCCAAACAATCACATGGGGTAGCATGGCAGAAATGACGAAGGGGCGGACTGATGAGGAACGCAAAGCAATCGCGGCCTTCGTGACCGGCTGGAATGCAGAGCCCGCTAAAGCCGAGGTCCCAGCGGAGTGCGCCGAGCGCCCGCTTTCCTTCAGCGGAGCGCTGGACGGGCCACGGTGGAACGGCTGGGGCGCCGATCTCAACAATAGCCGCTTTCAGCCGGCTGAGGCGGCGCGGCTTGCTCCAGATCAGGTGTCAAAACTGCAGCTAAGGTGGGCGTTTGGATTCCCGGGGGCGCCTTCACACGCCCAGCCGACTGTCATTGGCGGAGTACTGTTCGTCGGGGGACCGGATAGCAAGGTACATGCCCTCGATGCCAAGAGCGGGTGCACAATTTGGACGTACTCGACCGAGGCTCCGGTGCGGACAGCGATCAGTTTCGGTCAGCTTGCGGGATCAGATCAGTTTGCAGTGTTTTTTGGAGACGGGCGAGCCAACGTCTACGCCGTAAACGCAATAACCGGCGCGTCGCTCTGGATGGTTAGGGTGGAGGATCACCCCGCCGCCAGAGTGACCGGAACGCCGGTTTTCTTTTCGGGGCGCGTGTACGTACCGGTTTCCTCGTTCGAGGAAACCACCGGGTCGCGACCTACCTACGAATGCTGCACCTTCCGCGGCAGCGTCGTGGCGCTCGATGCCGCCACCGGCCGCCAGATCTGGAAGTCCTACACAATTCCGGAGACCCCGCATCCCACGACCACGAATGCCATCGGAACGCAGCTTCATGGTCCTTCCGGTGCGTCGGTTTGGTCTTCTCCCACGATCGATGTCCAGCGTCAGGCGCTCTACGTGGCTACGGGGAATTCCTATTCGAATCCGCCATCGGATATGAGCGATGCCATCGTCGCGTTCGACCTGAAAACGGGCGGGATGCTTTGGCATCGGCAGGCGACGCCGAAGGACAGCTTCGTCGTAGCTTGTTTTGGCTTGGACAAGACCAACTGCCCCGAAGACCATGGCCCAGATTACGATTTCGGTCAGTCACCGATCCTGGTGACATTGTCCGACGGACATCGTGCTCTGGTCGTCGGTCAGAAGTCTGGCGTCGTTTATGCGTTCGATCCCGACCAGGAGGGGAAGGTTCTCTGGCAGACGCGGACAGGAAAAGGTGGACCACTGGGTGGCAGCGAGTGGGGCTCTGCCGCGGACCAAGACCGGATTTACGTCGCAAACTCCGATATTCGATTTCTCCGTGACGGGACGCTGCGTCTCGACCCGAATGCCGGGGGTGGCCTTTTCGGCCTGAATCTGGCCGACGGCAAAATAAGCATGCAGGTGCCACCCGTCCCTTGCGGGAATCGTGATCGGTGCAGCCCTGCCCTTTCTGCAGCGATCACCGCGATTCCCGGTGTTGTATTCTCGGCAGGACTGAGCGGGTTTTTGCGCGCCTACGCCACGGACAGCGGACAGCCCCTCTGGGAGTTTGATACGGCGCGCGACTACACCACGGTGAATGGCGCCTTGGCGCACGGCGGCGCTATGGACGGCCCCGGCCCCGTAATCGTGGACGGCATGCTCTACGTCAATTCCGGATACTCACGATTGAGCGGCATTCCCGGCAACGTTCTGCTAGCGTTTGGAGTAAGCGGTCAGTGACACACGTCCGAGGTGTCGCGGCATGGCCATGCCTTCATCGACCGGGTGCTCTACTCGCCAAAGGAATGGACTAGCCAGGCCGAACTCAAAGAGTCAAAACCTCTGTGACGAGGTACTAGCCGCTCACGTTTGCGGGCATGTGACGCGCGGACATCGCAGCTATCAATCGGGCAGCCCCGCTTGTCGTAGCGCATCCGCATACTTCGCGACGTCGTCGAGGTTCCGGTACGGACCCAGCACAGTGTTCAGGGTCGAAGGGCGTAGTGCCGGATCGATCTCGTGCAATCGCGCTGCCAGTCTCGTTGCCTCGTCGCAACGGCCGGCAAGCACGCCGCTTGCGGCACCGATACGCAACGCGGCGTGGCTATCCGGCCGGCTGCGCAACGCCGTCGCCGCCCAAGCGTACGCTTCGTCATAACGGCCGGCAAAGAAATGAGCATGGGCTGTCCCTTCCTGCGGCCAGAACTTGCCTGGATCGACGGGGCTCAGCCGCATGGCGCGTCCAAAGTGCTCGATGGCCAAGTCTGCCTGCCCGAGCCAGAGCCGCGACCAGCCGCTATGGGCCCATGCGGCCCCGAGGTTCGGGTTCAGCGCCAGCGCGCGGTCAATCATGGCGACGCCGTCATCGAGGTCTTTAGCGACATAGGCCAACGAATGCCCGATGTGCACGAATGCGATCGCGTCGTTCTTGCCCAGTTGCATCACGCGGCGGGCCAGCCTCCTGACCTCAGCGATCTCTTGATCACGATCAACAATCCAGCCGAACCCCTTGCGCACGCTGAAACGCATCGCCGCAGCGCCGTAGGGCGTCGGGAATTCAGGATCGAGTTCGATCGCCCTGTAGAACAGGCGAAGCGCTGCTTCACTCCCCTCTCTCGTCCACTTGTAGGCTTCCGCCATTCCTCGAAGATAGAGATCATACGCGCCTAGATTCTCCGTCGGCTTGCATTTGGCGTGCTCGAGCTCGGCCACATACACGTGGTCGGCGAGAACAGCGACAATGGTGCGCGCCACATCCTCCTGGACTGCGAAGATGTCCTTCAGCTCTCGGTCATAGCGCTCGGCCCAACGATGCGCCCCGGTCAGGACATCGATCAGCTGTGCCGTGATCCAAACCCGCCCTCCGTCACGCCGAATGCTGCCTTCGAGCAGGTAGCGCACATCGAGCTCCCGACCGATCTGACGGACGTCGACGGTCTTGCCCTTGTACGTGAAGGACGAGTTGCGGGCGATGACGAACAGCTGAGAGAACCGTGACAGCTCGGTGATGATGTCTTCGGTGATGCCGTCGCTGAAATAATCCTGCTCCTTGTCCCCCGACAGATTAGCGAAGGGCAACACAGCGACGGACGGCATGTTGGTTGGAGCGCCGGACGGCGTGTCCGCTTCGTTCCGGATCTCGCGGCGGGGCGGCCATTCTGGGTGAGCGAGGTGGCTCGCGTTCTTTCCGTCCAGAGCCATAGCTGGCGAACCAGCCGGCGGCCCCTGCGCCTCTTGCACGATGCCCACGAAGCGGAAGCCTTGTCGCGGCAGGGTCTTGATCAAACGCTGCTCTTGCCCGGAATCGCCGATTGCCTGTCGGGCGGCATTCAGGCGCGTCGTGACCGCTGCATCGGAAACGACGCGTCCATCCCAAATCGCGTCGGCAAGGTCGTCCTTGCTGATGACGCGATCCCTGTTGCGGATCAAGTAGTCAAGCAGCGCGAAAACTTGTCGCGTCGTCGGGACAAGCTCAGGCCCGCGGTGCAGCTCGCGCCGCTCGGTATCCAACGAACAATTTTCGAAGAAATAGCGCAAGGCACCATTCCCCAAATGGCCGTCTGCTCGCCCGAGCTGCTCAGGCCGGCATGGAAAGAATAAGCCGCCGGTGAGGAAAATGTAAGCGGTATGTCAAGCAGCCCTTCCGGCGTCCTGTCAACTTGATGCAGAGGAAAATCCGTCGGGAGATGTCCAATGGACACGCCCTACATTGTGGTTGGATCTCCGCATGCGATTGCGCCGGCACGTCCGCGCTTTGCAGTCATCGGCAGGTGCTGGGCCGCCCTCCTGGATTGGAAGTTGCGCGTCCAGATACGGGTCCGCCTGAACAATCTGAGTGACCACGAGCTACAGGATATCGGTATTGCGCGCGGTGAGATCGACTATGTCGCCTCGCATCGCGCGGTCGATCCGCGGAGCGCCGTCTATCCTCCATGAGCAGAGGTGCTCGGCTTCAGGAATCCCCGCGACGAGCGTCGCATTGCGAAGAGGCTGTGTCATGTCCACAAGAAAGACTCCTCTCGAGACGATCGAACAGACACTTGGCGCATTTCGGGTCCAGCCTGACTGGTATGAGGAATACTGGCTACTGCCGAAGACAACTGCTCCGTCCGATATGGCGGGATGGCTGCGCCGGACGTCCTGGCTTCTTAGTCCACCCTGTTGGCAAGCTATCGCTGCAACGGTGACGACCTTCGTCAGCGCCGAATACATGAGGCGCTTACGACCTCGGCAAGGACCATGACGCCAGCGACGGAAGTGACGCGATCACATTGGCTCAATGCCGATACGCGCACGTCCGCTCCTACTGCCACATGCTCCAAGCCATAAGTGCGCTCGTTAAGTGGCCTCCATTGTCGCTCTCCCTTTGATTTAGCTCATTTTCCTTCACGTCAGTTCAACTCGTCATCGCTTACACGACGAGGACATGGATGCGCAGCCGGCAGGATCAGGCCGCCAAAGTACAGCAGGCCACCGCCGCAAATGAAGCGGCATCGCAAGTAGGGCAACGAGAAGTCGATCACGGCTCGCAGGCTAGCTCTTGATCGAGGTCTGCAGTCGGGCGTGATCTAGTACCCGGAATCAGAGTTGATTGATACGGCGGCCCTTGAAACGGCGTTGACGGATCTTTTTCTTGGTCCAGACGAAGGGCTCGGCTTTGTCGTTGTAGGCGTTGACGTAGGCATCGATGTGTTCCTGAAGCTGCTTGAGGCTTGTGAAGGAGGTGCCGCTGAGCGACTGCCCCTGCAGGATTGAGAACCATACCTCGATCTGGTTGAGCCAGGACGCACTCGTCGGTGTGAAATGGAATTGCACATTGGGATGGGCCTTGAGCCAGCTCTCATTCTTCTTGTGGGTGTTGAGGTTGTCGAGGATGACGTGAAGCTTTCGGCCCGGAAAGGCCGCGGTGAGGCTGTTCATGAAATCGAGAAACTCGACACGGCGACGGCGTTTTGAATGCGTAGCGATGATCTTTCCGGTGGCGACTTCGAGCGCTGCAAACAATGTCGTGGTGCCATGCCGCTTGTAATCGTGGCTCTGGCCGGTCAAGGCGCGGCCATTGGGCAACTTCAGATAGCCCTGCGCTCGCTCCAAAGCCTGGATCGAGGGCTTCTCGTCCACGCAGAGCACAATAGCCTTCGCCGGCGGGGCGACGTAAAGGCCAACGACATCGGCGGCTTTGGCCGTAAAGTTCGGGTCGTTGCTCTCACACCAGGACTTGCGAGCCGCGAGGTCAATCTTGTGGCTGCGCAGGAACCGCCAGACATATTGGACGTCAACATCGCCTAGCGCCTCGGCCAGCAGAGGGCCGGTCCAGCGCGCAAACCCTTGCGGGGGCGGCTTATCCAGCAGCTTCAGAATCCGCTTGTCGGTCGTCTTCGTATAGATCGGCTGCTTGCCGGGCCGCGGCTTGTCTTGCAGCCCTTCAAGGCCTTGGTCGGCATAGCGATGCCGCCAAACGCTGACAATCCGCGGCTGGACCCCAACTTCCTTGGCGATCGACCGGGTGCTGCGCCCGTCCGCCGCTAACAGGACTATCCGCGCCCGCTTCAAATCGCGCTGCAATGTCATCGGTGAGCGACAACACGCCTCAAGC
>NZ_LNCU01000112.1:8856-65653 GCF_001542415.1 Bradyrhizobium macuxiense | reverse complement strand
CTCATGCGCATCGCCATGATTGGCACGGGTTATGTGGGGCTGGTATCGGGCGCCTGTTTTGCGGATTTCGGTCACCATGTGACCTGCGTGGACAAGGATGCGAGCAAGATCGCAGCGCTCCATCGGGGCGAGATCCCGATCTTCGAGCCCGGTCTCGACGCGCTGGTCGCAGCCAATGTGAAGGCCAAGCGGCTCGAGTTCACCACCGATCTGGCGGCACCCGTCGCTGAGGCCGACGCGGTGTTCATCGCGGTCGGCACGCCGTCGCGGCGCGGCGACGGCCACGCCGACCTCACTTATGTCTACGGCGCCGCGCGCGAGATCGCTGCGGCCATCAAGGGCTTTACCGTCGTCGTCACCAAGTCGACCGTGCCGGTCGGCACCGGAGATGAGGTCGAGCGGTTGATCCGCGAGACCAATCCCGCGGTCGACGTCGTGGTCGCCTCCAATCCGGAATTCCTGCGCGAGGGCGCCGCGATCCGCGACTTCAAATTCCCCGATCGCATCGTGGTCGGCACGTCGGACGAGCGCGGACGCAAAGTGCTCGGCGATGTCTATCGGCCGTTGTCGCTGAACCAGGCGCCGGTGATGTACACGGCGCGGCGCACCGCGGAGCTGATCAAATACGCCGCCAACGCATTCCTCGCGACCAAGATCACCTTCATCAACGAGATCGCCGATCTCTCCGAGAAAGTCGGTGCCGATGTGCAGGAAGTCGCGCGCGGCATCGGGCTCGACAACCGCATCGGCTCCAAGTTCCTGCATGCGGGCCCCGGCTTCGGCGGCTCCTGCTTCCCGAAGGACACCCGCGCGCTGATCAAGATCGCGCAGGACCACGATGTGCAGCTGCGCATCGTCGAGGCGGTGCTCGGCGTCAATGACATCCGCAAGCGCGCGATGGCGCGCAAGGTCGCAAACCTCTCCGGCGGCAGCCTGCGCGGCAAGACCGTCGCGGTGCTCGGCCTCACCTTCAAGCCCGACACCGACGACATGCGCGAGGCGCCGTCGATCCCGCTCGTCACCGGCCTGCTCGACATGGGCGCCAGGGTGCGTGCGCATGACCCGGTCGGCATGGAGCAGGCCCGCAAGGAGCTGCCCGACATCGAGTATTGCGACGATGCCTATGAGTGCGCCAAGGGTGCCGACGCCATGGTCGTGGTCACCGAATGGGTGCAGTACCGCACGCTCGATCTCGAGCGCTTGAAGGCGGACATGAAGCAGCCGGTCGTGATCGACCTGCGCAACATCTATCGCCCCGAGGACATGGCCGCGCACGGCTTTGCCTATGACAGCGTCGGCCGCGCGCCGCTGCCGCGGACGTAGCCTCAATACTGCTGTCATACCCCGCGGAGGCGGGGTATCCAGCAAGCCCGGTCTTCGCGGCCGGGCATGATGGTGGTTACTGGATCACCCGCTTGCGCGGGTGATGACGGATGATTGGTTTTGCCGCGCAAGTTTGATACGCCGCTTCCCATCGACGCCGTGCTCGATGAGCTCGACCGCACGCTCGCCGGCCACAACGCCGCGGTGCTGGTCGCTCCACCCGGTGCCGGCAAGACCACGCGCGTGCCGCTGGCGCTGCTCGATGCACCCTGGGCCAGGGGCAAGAAGATCATCGTGCTGGAACCGCGCCGCATCGCCGCCCGCGCCAGCGCCGAGCGGATGGCGAAGACGCTCGGCGAGCGCGCCGGCGAAACCGTCGGCTATCGCGTCCGCTTCGGCTCGAAAGTGTCGCGCGCGACGCGGATCGAGGTCGTCACCGAAGGCATCTTCTCGCGGCAGATCCTCGACGATCCCGAGCTCAACGGCGTCGCCGCCGTGCTGTTCGATGAATTCCACGAGCGCTCGCTCGACGCCGATCTCGGGCTCGCGCTGGCGCGGGACGCGCAGACCGGGTTGCGCGAGGATCTCCGCATCCTCGTGATGTCGGCAACCCTCGACGGCGCGCGCGTCGCGAAACTGCTCGGCGATGCGCCGGTGGTCGAGAGCGAGGGGCGCGCCTTCCCGGTCGAGACCCGCTATCTCGGCCGCAAGGCGGATGCGCCGCTGGAGCGGCAGATGGCGGATGCGATCGCAACCGCGTTGCGCGCGGATGCCGGTTCGGTGCTGGCGTTCCTGCCGGGTGCGGCCGAGATTCGCCGCACGCAGAACTTGCTCGCCGAGCGCGTGCAGGATCCCGCGGTCGAGATCGTGCCACTGTTCGGCGCGCTCGATGCCGGCGTGCAGGATCGCGCCATCGCGCCGGCGCCGAAAGGGACCCGCAAGGTGGTGCTGGCGACCTCGATCGCCGAGACGTCGCTCACCATCGAGGGCGTCCGGATCGTGGTGGACTCCGGCATGGCGCGGGTGCCGCGCTACGAGCCTGATATTGCGCTGACCCGACTGGAGACCGTGCGGGCCTCGCGCGCGGCGGTCGACCAGCGGCGCGGTCGTGCCGGCCGTATCGAGCCTGGCGTGTGCTACCGTCTGTGGGACGACCCGCAGACCGCCTCGCTGCCGGCCTACACTGCGCCGGAAATCCTGTCCGCCGATCTGTCCTCGCTGGTGCTCGACCTCGCGCAATGGGGCGTCAACGATCCCGCTACCCTTGCCTTCCTCGATCCGCCGCCGGCGCCGGCGCTGAAAGAAGCGAAGTCGCTGCTCAGCGAACTTGGTGCCCTCGACGGCGACGGCCGCATCACCGCGGAGGGCAACAGCCTGCGCGCGCTGGCGCTGCCGCCACGGCTGGCGCGCATGATCGTGGACTCCGCGCGGTTCGATGCGGCGGAAGAGGCCGCCGAGATCGCGGCGATCCTGACCGAGCGCGGGCTCGGAGGCGACAGCGTCGATCTCGATGTCAGGCTCGATCAGTTCCGCCGTGACCGCTCGCAGCGCGCGACCCGCGCACGCAACATGGCGCAGCGCTGGGCCGCGCAGGTCGAGAAGTCCGAGACACGTTCTTCTCCCTCCCCCCTTGTGGGGGAGGGCCGGGGAGGGGGGGCCACAAAGGTGGTGCCTGTCGATGATCGCGATCTCTCCACCGGCGTGATGCTGGCCTTCGCCTTTCCCGACCGCGTCGCGAAGAATCGCGGCAATGGCAGCTTCGTGCTTGCCAATGGCCGTGGCGCAGCCGTCGAGCAGACCTCGGCGCTGGCGCGCGCGCCCTATATCGCCGTCGCCGAACTGACCGGCACGGCGGCGAGCGGCCGCATCCTGCTGGCGGCGCCGATCACCCAGGAGGAGATCGAGCAGCGCTTCGCCGACCAGATCGAATCGCTCGAAGAGGTGACTTTCGACCGCGGCGCTATGGCGCTGCGGGCGCGCCGCAGGCGCTCGCTGCATGCGATCACGCTGTCGGAGGCGCCGATGTCGCTGTCGCCGTCGGCCGAGACCGCGCGCATCTTCGCCGACGGCCTGATCGCCGCGGGGTTCGACCGGCTGCCCTGGTCGAAGCATTCGAAGCAGTGGCGCGATCGCGTCATGTTCCTGCGCAAGGCCGAGGGCGAGAGCTGGCCCGATCTGTCCGATGCCGCGCTCGCTGCCCGCGCCGACGGCTGGCTGGTGCCCGCGCTCTACGACAAGACCGCGCTGAAGGACCTGTCGGCCGGCGACTTGTCGGACGCGCTGATGGTGCTGTTGCCATGGGAGCTGCGTGCGCGGCTCGACCGCGAGGCGCCGACGCATTTCGAGGCGCCGACCGGCACGCAGCTTGCGATCGACTACGAGGCCGAGCAGGGGCCGACCATCGCGGTGCGGCTGCAGGAGTTGTTCGGGCTCAACACCCATCCCTCGATCGCCAAGGGTGCGGTGCCGCTGGTGCTGGAACTGCTGTCGCCGGCACAGCGACCGGTGCAGGTGACGCGCGACCTGCCGGGCTTCTGGCGCGGCAGCTATGCCGCCGTGCGCTCCGACCTGCGCGGCCGCTATCCGCGCCACCCCTGGCCGGAAGATCCCGCCAGCGCCATGCCGACCCGACGGGTGAAACCGCGCGGCACTTGAGAGTCCGACGGAAGCGGCTCGGAAACATTCTAACATCTGAATTTCGTTCTTCGTCATGGCCGGCAGAAGCGCGAAGCGCGTCTTCGCGCTAAAGCGTGATGAAATCAGGTTGAACTGGACCAGCAGCGAAGCTTCACCTCTCCCCAATCGGGAGAGGTGAAGCGAGCGCGTGGCCACAGATGACGAGCTGGATGAATTCTAGCGCTGGCGAATGCCTGGAAACGGTGGTTAAATTTGTGCGTCGGGATCACAGGCTCGCACTTTTGGGGAGGCTGCCTTGGAGATCAGGAACGCATCGCCGTCACTTTACAATGAAGATCTGGCCCCCGCGAGGGAACGCAACTGGGGCGCCTTCAGTATCTTCAACGTCTGGACGTCTGACGTCCACAGCCTCTGGGGCTACTATCTAGCGGCCAGCCTGTTCCTGCTCTGTGGCAGCTTCGTCAATTTCATCCTGGCGATCGGCGTCGGCTCGCTGGTGATCTTTGTCCTGATGAGCCTGATCGGCAATGCCGGCGTGAAGACGGGCGTGCCCTATCCGGTGCTGGCGCGCGCGTCGTTCGGCGTCTGGGGCGCCAACATCCCGGCGCTGGTCCGCGCCATCGTCGCGTGCTTTTGGTACGGCGCGCAGACGGCGGCAGCTTCAGGCGCGATTGTTGCGCTGCTGACCCGCATCGACAGCTTCAAATCCTTCCACCAGTCGACGCACGTGCTCGGCCATTCCGGCCTCGAGGTGATCTGCTTCGTCGTGATCTGGGCGCTGCAGCTTCTGATCATCCAGCGCGGCATGGAGACGGTGCGCCGCTTCCAGGACTGGGCGGGGCCTGCCGTGTGGCTGATGATGCTGATCCTCGCGATCTATCTCTGCATCACGGCCGGCGGCATCTCGCTCAGGGCGCCGATCCCGCAGGATGTGCTGCTGGAGAAGACCAAGGATGCCGGCGTGCCCGGCGAGCCCGGCACGTGGCCCGCGCTGTTCGCGGTTGCCGCGACCTGGATCACCTATTTCGCGGCGCTGTATCTCAACTTCTGCGACTTCTCGCGTTACGCGCCTGACGCGGCGGCGTTACGCAAGGGCAACATCTGGGGGCTGCCGGTCAACCTGATCCTGTTCTCGCTGGTCGCCGGCGTCACCACGATCGCGGCATTCAACGTCTATCACGAGGTGCTGCTGCATCCCGACCAGATCTCGGCGAAGTTCGACAGCTGGTTCCTGGCGCTGCTCGCCGCGGTCACCTTCGCTGTCGCCACGCTCGGCATCAATGTCGTCGCCAATTTCGTCTCGCCGGCGTTCGACTTCTCCAACGTGTTCCCGCGCCAGATCGACTTCAAGAAGGGCGGCTACATCGCGGCCCTGATCGCGCTCGTGCTGTATCCCTTCGCGCCCTGGGAGGGTAGCGCAGCCTCGTTTGTCGGGTTGATCGGCGCGACCATGGGACCGATCTTCGGGATCATGATGGTCGACTATTATTTGATCGCGAAGGGCAGGGTGAACGTGCCGGCGCTGTACCAGGAAGACGGCGAGTACCGCTTCCAGAACGGCTGGAACGTCAGCGCGCTCGTTGCCGCGGCGATCGGTGCGCTGTTCTCGTCGATCCTGCCGAACTTCACCTCGCTGCTGCCGTCCTGGTGGGCGGTCTACGGCTGGTTCTTCGGTGTCGGGATTGCCGGTGCGGTTTATTACGCGCTGCGCACCGCGCTGGCGAGTCCGGTCGCCAAGACCGCTTGACGCCGTACCGCCTGAGGCCGTCGCAGGCGGTGAATCTATTCCTCCCGTCATTGCGAGGAGCTCGCGACAAATTGCAGAGCAATTTTGCGCTGTAGCGACGAAGCAATCCATGCTCCCGCGTACGCGGCACGATGGATTGCTTCGCGGAGCCTGTCATCGGGCGCGCATTTGCGCGACCCGTTGGCTCGCAATTGTCGATGTTCACTAATTCGCTGATTGGATTGCGGTGGTCTTGGTAGCTGCGAAGGCCTTCGGGGTTTGGCCTGCCAAGGCCTGATGAGGCCTGTGGTTGTTGTAGTAGATGAGGTACTCGAACAACTCATTGGCGAAGTGGTCGAGGTTGTCGAAGGTTGCGCCTTCGATGACGTCCTCGTCGAGGGTTCGCCAGAAGCGCTCGATCTTGCCATTGGTCTGCGGCCGGTAGGGCCTGGTGTAGCGATGCTTGATGCCGAGTTCGAGCAGCATGGCCTCGAAGGGATGTTCCTGAGGGGTGTTGCGGGAGGCGAACTCGGCGCCGTTGTCGGACAAGATTTCCTGGAATGCGATCCCATAAGTGACGTTGAGGGTGTTGATCATCTTCAGTGTCTTGAACATGACTGGCAGCGCCTTCTTGGAGGTCAGGACCTCGGCCCAGGCCAGGCGCGAGCAGCTGTCGATCAGGCTGACGATGTAGGCCGCGACCGGGGGTGGCGCGAGGAACGTATCGCGCGGCAATTGATGCAGATCGACGTGCCCCAGTTCCCCGAGCTTGTCCTTGATAATGCGACGTTTCTCCTCGCGCATCGCCGGCGTGCGGCGGTTCAGCTGATGGCGTCTCAGCACCCGGTAGATCGTCACCGGCGAAGGTACCGTGTCCCGCTGCTCGCGCAAGACCGCATGGATCTCGTAACGGTTCATCCCCCGCTAGCGGCAGGCGATGATCTCGGCCTCGATCCCTTCCGGCTGACGCCGCTCCCGCCATTTGGGTCCGCGGCGGCGCGGCAACAAGTCCGCTTCATCGCCACTCTGCAAATAGCGATTGTAATACTTGCGGAAGGTCTGCGAGCAGGTCCCGTGGTGGCGGTAAAAATCGCCAACCCGCTTGAACAACTCCGACCGGCCGGCCTTCACCGCCTCATACTCCGGAATCAAAAATCGCCACTTCTGCAAATAGTTGCGTTCTATTGTCCGGTCGTAGCTGTTATCGCGCATCGGATCGTCCTCCAGAAGAGCAATCCAATCAGCGAATTAGTGAACATGCACAGCAATGACGAACGTAGGCCCGTCACCTTGCCGAGGTGACCGATGCCGTCAGGCGCCTCGATAGGGCTTCTCTGAGGTTGCATTAACCCTTCGCTCATCCTTTTCGTCAAAATGACAGGCTTGGTCCCACAGCGTCGCTCGCGGCGGGGCGTCCGGCGTGGTCAAATTGCGTTTCGGTTTTCCGAGTGTGGTGTCATGCGTAACTTGATGATTTTCGCGGCCATCATGATCGGGCTGGGCACGTTCATGGCTCAAATGGCCAGCAAGATGACGCCCGCCGCCGCGACCACTGCGCAAGCACAGAAGACTGTGGTGACGCCCGTCGTCGCGGCGGCGCCGACCAGCGCCCGCACGCTGACGATTCCCCCCGACGCCCGCGGCCACTTCGCGACCGGCGGCCGCATCGACGGACAACGCCTCGACTTCATGGTCGACACCGGCGCATCGGTGGTCGCGCTGAACGAAACGTCCGCGGCGCGCTTCGGCCTGCGTCCGGTGCCGGGCGATTACACCGCGCGCGTCACCACGGCCAACGGCACCATCAAGGCCGCGCGCACCCGCATCGCCATGATCGAGCTCGGCGGCCTCATCGTGCGCGACGTCGACGCCATGGTGCTGCCGGATGAGGCGCTGTCCGAGAACCTGCTCGGCCTGTCCTTCCTGTCGAAGCTGAAGCGTTTCGAATACGCCAACGGCAAGCTGGTGCTGGAGCAATAGGCCGCGGCGTGCCCGTTGCCGGTTCGGGAGCCTCTCCCGGTTGGAGCTGGCGCATGCTATATTCGGCTCATGGACGGTTCTGATGCAATCGACACGTTACGGCGATCTGAGCAGACCCTGCGCAGGCGTGGGGTGATGCATGCCGCCTTGTTCGGCTCGGTCGCGCGCGGCGATTTTCGTCCGGATAGCGATATCGATATCATGATCGAAATCGATCCGGACGCGCACCTGACTGTCTTCGACTACGTGGATCTCAAGGAGTACATTTCCGGGCTTTTCGAGCGACCTGTCGACGTGGTCAATCGCGACGCTCTGAAATCACACGTCCGGCCTGCCGCGACGGGTGATGCCATCTGCGCCTTCTGATCGCGCGGACGGTGCGCTCCACACGTCCTCCATATTGACCTGTCGACGAGGTTTGTCGAAGGCCTCGTCAGGCGTTCAAGGCGGACACGCGTTCCGTCTGCGCGGTAACGCGCTGTCTGGAAATCATCTCGGAGGCATCACGGCGTCTCCCCGCCGATCTCAAGGCGCGACATCCTGGTATTGCATGGAGACAGATGGCAGGGGCCGGCAACGTCTATCGCCATGACTATGAAGATGTTGCCGCCCAGCTTGTATGGGACACGGTCGAGCGTGCGCTGCCGCCCCTGAGGGCCGTCATCGAACAGGAGATTGCACGCTCGACGAGTTAGGCCGCCAATTCTGCCGCATTTATCGGCCACCAGCCCCCAGTCTCATCTTTCGCTCACGTCCCGCATTCGCTAAGGCTGCGGCGATGTCCTTCCGCAATCGACGATAAGGCCGTTCAATGTTCCCCAAGCCGAAATCCGTGCTGGTTCCGAATACCTATGCCTTCGAATCCGAGCCGATGGTGAAGCCGACCGGGTTTCGCGAATATGACGCGCGCTGGTTGTTCAACAAGGAAATCAATTTGATGGGCGTGCAGGCGCTGGGCATGGGGCTCGGCGCGCTGATCACGGAGCTCGGCGTCCGCCAGGAGATCGTCACCGGTCATGATTTCCGCGGCTATTCCGCCTCGATCAAATATGCCCTGATCTCGGGCCTGGTGGCGGCGGGCTGCAAGGTGCATGACATCGGCCTTGCCGTCACGCCGATGTCATACTTCGCGCAGTTCGACCTCGATGTGCCCTGCGTCGCGATGGTCACCGCCTCGCATAACGACAATGGCTGGACCGGCGTGAAGATGGGCGCCAACCGCCCGCTCACCTTCGGCCCCGACGAGATGACGCGGTTGAAGGAGATCGTGCTCAATGCAGAGTTCAAGAACAAGGCCGGCGGCTCCTACCAATTCCACGAGGACTATCCGGCGCGTTACATCGCGGATCTCACCAACCGGCCGAAGCTGAAGCGCAAGCTGAAGGTCGTGGCGGCCTGCGGCAATGGTACCGCGGGCGCGTTCGCGCCGCAGGTGCTGGAGGCGATCGGCTGCGAGGTGATTCCGCTCGACACCGAGCTCGATCACACCTTCCCGAAATACAATCCGAATCCCGAAGACATGGAGATGCTGCACGCGATCCGCGATGCGGTGCTGGCGCACAAGGCGGATGTGGGCCTGGGCTTCGACGGTGACGGCGACCGCTGCGGCGTCGTCGACAACACCGGCGAGGAGATCTTCGCCGACAAGGTCGGCGTGATGCTGGCGCGCGACATGTCGGCGATCCACAAGAATGCGCAGTTCGTCGTCGACGTGAAGTCGACCGGGCTGTTCGTCACCGATCCCGTGCTCTCGAGCCAGGGCGCGACGACGGTTTATTGGAAGACCGGCCATTCCTACATGAAGCGCCGCACCAACGAGCTCGGCGCGCTCGCCGGTTTCGAGAAGTCCGGCCACTTCTTCTTCAACAAGCCGTTCGGCCGCGGCTATGACGACGGCCTCGTCTCGGCGATCGCAATCTGCGAGATGCTCGACCGTGCACCCGGCAAGTCGATGGCCGACCTCAAGAACGCGCTGCCGAAGACCTGGTCGTCGCCGACGATGTCGCCGCATTGCGCCGACGAGGCGAAGTACGGTGTCGTCGATGCCGTGGTAAAGCACTTCGAGGCACTGCAGCAGAAGGGCGGCAAGGTCGCGGGACAGCCGATCCGCGATCTCGTCACCGTCAACGGCGTGCGCGTCACGGTCGAGGACGGCAGCTGGGGACTGGTGCGCGCGTCCTCGAACAAGCCCGAGCTGGTCGTCGTGGTTGAAAGCCCCGCCAGCGAGCGGCGTATGCACGACATGTTCGAGGCGATGGATTCCGTGCTGCGCACGCATCCCGAGGTCGGCGAATACAATCAGAAGATCTAGCGACAGCATTCGCCGCATTTGAAGGTGTCATCACCCGCGCATGCGCATGCGGGTGATCCAGGACGCCGCGGCACATCGGTTCAATCGCGATTGCCTCTGGAATACTGGAGCGCCCGGTCCTAGTGCGCAATTGCGCACTAGGACCGGGCGATGACGGCCGAGATTGGTGCCGACGTCTTGTCACGCCGCGCGCAGCGAACCCAGGAAACTGTCCAACTCCGTCTTCAGCCATTCCGATTGTGACGACAGGCCGTTCGCGGCGTCGAGCAGCTGCGCGGTCGCCTTGCCGGCTTGTTCGGATGCCTGGTTGACGCTGAGGATGCCCTTGCTGACATCCCTGGTGCGGTCGGCGGCCTGCTGCAGATTGCCGGAGATCTCCCGGGTCGCCGCGCCCTGCTGATCGACGGCGGCTGCGATCTCGCCGGAGATCTGGTCGATCTCGGCGATGGTGCCGCCGATGACCTCGATGGCGCTGACGGCCTTGCCGGTCGCGCTCTGGATATCCTGGATCTGCGCCGAGATTTCCTCGGTGGCCTTCGCGGTCTGATTGGCCAGCGCCTTGACCTCGCTGGCGACAACAGCAAATCCCCGGCCATGCTCGCCGGCGCGTGCCGCCTCGATGGTGGCGTTCAGCGCCAGCAGGTTGGTCTGGCTGGCGATGGTCTGGATCAACGTCACCACCTCGCCGATCTTCTGCGTTCCGGCGGCAAGGCCTTCGACGACGGTGTTGGTGCGATGCGCCTCTTCGGCGGCCTTGGCGGCAATCCGGGCGGAGCGCGTCACCTGCTCGGCGATGTTTTTGATCGAAGCGGTGAGCTCCTCCGTCGCCGATGCGACGGTTTCCACATTGGTCGACGCCAGCGTCGATGCGGAGGCAACGGCCGTGGCCTGGCGCATGGTTTCCGCGTTGCTGCCGTCCATCGATGCCGAGAGCGCCTGCATCGCACTCGCTGCCGCCGCGACGGCCTCGACGACATCGGCAATCTTGCGCTCGAAGCCGGCGGCGAGGTCGCGCCTTGCCGCATCGCGGTCCCGCTTGGCCTGCTCGGCCTCGAGCCGGTCGGCATTGGCGCGCGCTTCCGCGGCACTGGCAGCTTGGGCCTGGGCCGCTTTCTCGGCCGCCGTCTCGAACAGCCGGGCGAGGGTGTGCGCGAGCCAGATCAACACGCCGGCCTCGATCAGGAGGATGACGGCATGGAGGATGACACGGCCAAGATCGGCACCGCCGGGATAGATGGCGGCCGGCAGCATGAAGTTGAGCGCCAGATGATGCAGCGCGACCGCCACTGTGCCCGCGACGATCGGCCGGTAGTCGCAATAGGCGACCAGGCACGCCAGCGCAGCGAAGAAGTACATGTGCATGTCGACTTGCCAGGCGTGGCCGGCGAACTGAAAGACCAGCATCGACACGCCGGCCATCAGGGCGACGGCGACGACCATGCGGGTCGCCGGCCCATTCCCCGAGACATGCCAGGACACGGTCGCGGACGATGCCATCGCCACCATGAAGGCGGCCGGCATCAGCCAATCGGCGTGCAGCACGATACCGACGATGACAGCGATCGGAACGTGGAGCCAAAGCACGACGAGGAGTATCTTGCTGGCGGTCTCGCGCAAGGCCGCCATATCATCGCCCTCGAAGGTCATCCCCAGCTCCCAAATCGTCTGGCTTCAGGCAGGCAGCGACCGCCCGCGGATCGATGGTCAGCCAGGCACCGGACTCATACAGGCGGTTGAGCCCGCCATCGCGGTCGGGCCGCACCACCAGCAGGGTCGGAAGGGCCGTCAGCCGGACGATCGACGCGTTGGCGGACGCTGCGGCAACAAGCGCGCGCTCGGTCCCCCACCACGGCGGAAAAGCCACGGCCACCACCTCGGCACCGGCGCGAACCTGCAGCGACAGGGCCGCAACTGCGATCCAACTCGCGATCAGCAACGCAGCCGCGCCAAGCCATGCAGGCCGTCGCGTCGTCGGGATGGTGTCCCCCCGCTCCATGGCAGGACGATACCGCTGACGGCGCTAACTTCAGGTAAACGCCGTCGCGGCAGACTACTTGGGAGCATGTCTGCTTGGGGGCGTGTCTGCTTGGGATCGTGTCGGTTGCCGTCTGGCGATGTGCCGCGGCGCTTACGCCGCCGGCACCGGCAGCGCGGTCACCGACTTGATCTTCTCCATCGCGAAGCGCGAGGTGACGTTCTTCAGCGGCACGGCGCTGATCAGCTTCTTGTAGAAGATGTCGTAGCTCTGCATGTCAGCGACCACGACGCGCAGCATATAGTCGACGTCGCCGGCCATCCGGTAGAACTCCATCACCTCGGGCATGGCGCTGACGGCGTCGGCGAATTTGCGCAGCCAGGCGTCCGAATGGTCGGCGCTTTCGACCGAGACGAACACGGAAATCCCGAGCCCGATCTTGTTCTGGTCGACGAGGGCGACGCGGCGCAGGATCACGCCGTCGGCCTCCAGCCGCTGGATGCGCTTCCAGCACGGCGTCGACGACAACCCGACCCGGTCGCCGATCTCTGCGACGGAGAGCGAGGCGTCCTCCTGCAGCACGGTCAGGATCTTGCGGTCGATGGCGTCGAGACGGCGGCTGTCCTGGTGAATCTGAACGGCAAGGTCAGTCATAGAAGAAAGTTCCATATGATCGGTTGATATACCTCATATATAGAAAAATCTTCTCTGGCAAGTGGTTCCTTCCCGGCCTAGGCCAGCCGCTCGTCGTGGTGCTGGTCCAAAAACTCTTCAACTTCAGTACGTTGCGGTGCGGCATAAGCACCCCCGAAGCGGGTGCATTTCAGTGCTGCGGCGGCCGAGGCGAACCGCAGCGCCAGGCGCAGCTCCCGCTTCTCGGTCATGGCGAGCGCGAACGCGCCGTGGAAGACGTCGCCGGCGCCGAGCGTGTCGACGCTGTTGACCGGGAAGGCCGCGGTCTCCTCCAGCTCGCCCGTTTCATTCAGCCAGATCGTGCCCCTCGGCCCCCGCGTGGCGGCCAGAAAGGATGCGCTGAGCTTGGCCATCTGCCGGAGCGCCTCGCCGTCGTCGGTGACGCCGGCCGTCTCCTGCAGCGGCCCGCTGGAGAAGATCAGGTGGGACGAGGCGGACAGCAGCCCGTCCTCCAGCGACATCACGCGGTCGACGTCGACGATCACGGGGATTCCGCGCCTAACCGCCTCGGCGCAAAGCTCGGTGCAGAAGGGCGCGCAGCGGCTCTCGGTCAGAATCGCCGCGCAATCCTCCAGCAGCAGCTCGGTCGGCGGCAGCTTCACGTTCCAGAGCCCGGGATCGCGGAAGGTGACGTTGGTGCGCTCGCCGCCCGGATCGATCATGATGGTCGAGATCGGGGTGGCGAGATCGGGCACATGCACGATGTGCGTGGTCTCGACGCCTTCCTCGGCGAGCTTGTCGAAGATGAAGCGGCTCGAGGTCTCCCGCGAATCACCCATAGGTCCGCACAGCGACGCGCGGCCTCCGAGCCGCACGATGCCGATTGCGGCGTTGAGTCCATTTCCGCCGCAGATCTCTTCGAAATGGCTGGCGCGCGCCTTCGATCCGCGCGCAGGTACGCTGCTGACGCGGAACGTGAGGTCTCGCACCGGCATGCCGATGCAGAGAATCCGAGGCGGGATTTTCGGCGCTCCGGTCTGAAAATTCATGCGGCGGCCCGTCATGACGGTTCTGTCAGAACCTGTGCCCGGATTTAATCTGGTGGGACGATGTCCGGTTCCGGTTATTTGCCCGAAGCGTCCCCGTGATGCACCCACCGTCCGAGCAGGTGATGGGCAATCGCGAAGGGGTGCGGTCCGGCGAGGCCGTCGGGATGCTGCCGCTCGATCATCAGCGTTGCCTCATCGCGATTGAACCAGCGGGCATCCTCCAGCTCCGTGCGGTCGACCACGATGTTCTCGGTGGTGGCGCGCGCGGTGCAGCCGATCATCAGGGATGACGGATAGGGCCAGGGCTGCGTCATGTAGTAATTGACGTCGGTGCAGCGGATGCCCGACTCCTCGAAGATCTCGCGCCGTACCGCGTCCTCGATGGTCTCTGCCGCTTCGACGAAGCCGGCGAGGCAGGAATACATGCCGGGCATGAACTGCTTCTGCCGGCCCAGCAACACCTTGTCGCCGTAGGTGACCAGCATGATCACGACCGGATCGGTGCGCGGAAAATGCTCGGTCTTGCAACTCGGACATTCGCGCTTCCAGCCACCATCTCGCATCGAGGTGCGCGTGCCGCAGTTCGGGCAGAAGCCGTGGCGCTGATGCCAGCTCACCATCGACTTCGCCATGGCGATCGCCGAAAGCTGCTCCGCCGGGACGGCGCCCTGCATCGCCATGCCGCGCAGCTCGGTCACGGTGACGTCGCTGCGGCCGACCAGCTTTTCGGCTGCCTGCGGGGAGATGCCCATGCCGAAGATCGGCGCGCCGTCGCGCAGCCCCAGGAAGATCGTGCCGGGATTGGCGCCGAAGCCCTGCGCCTCCGCGAAGGAGAGCAGCGCGCGGGGGCCGTCGGCGTCCTGCTTCACCACCAGCGAGTCGCGATAGACCACATAGGCGCGGGCTTCGCGATGGCCTTCGAGCGCGAACAGCTTCTCGTCGCTGGTGCGCAGATGCGCGGCGCGATCCAGAACGTGTGTGACGAAGGCAGGTTGCCCGAGCGGAAACTTGTCGAATGTTGACATCTCAACCCAACCAGATCTTGCGGCGAAGCGCGTTGATGAAATTCTGCACTTCCTCGGCGTCATGCGCCAGCGGCGGCATCACGCCCCAAACGGGACGCGGCCATGCAGCGTCGCTGGCGCGGCGCGCGATGATGTGGACGTGAAGCTGCGGGACCAGATTGCCGAGTGCCGCGATATTCAGCTTGTCGCACTTGGTGATCTCTTTCAGGGCCCGCGCGACCCGGGAGGTCTCCGTCATCAGCTGCGCCTGTTCGACCTCGTCGAGGTCGATGATTTCGACCGCGCCGTCGCGTCGCGGCACCAGCAGGAGCCACGGATAATGCGCATCCTTGATAACGAGAACCTTGCACAGCGGCAGGTCGCCGATGTCGATGGTGTCTTTCTTGAGCTGCGAATGCAGCGTCCAGTTGGAGGCGGGCATGAGGGGGAAATAATGCCTTTCCGTGTTCCCTTACAAGTCCCACAAAGCACGGTCAGGCCGCTTGCTTTCCGGCTGTTTTGGCCCCAAATAGGGACCGGGAGATTGGCGGTGGACGAGCCACTCGCCAACCGGGTCAGGTCCGGAAGGAAGCAGCCCTAACGAGGTCCGGATCGGGTCGCTCGTCAGTCTCCTACCTGTTTTTCCGAGCGAATCGCGCTGGAACGGCGGTCTCCGCGCCCGGCGCTCGATTTCGGCTCTATCCGCACGCCGGCTGCAAGAGAAATCCAAGTTGCGGATTGACGCATGAATGACGCTGGCGACCCTTCCCATCAGTCCGACGGTGCGGGCAAAGGAAGCCTGGACGGCGGCTTTGACCAAGGCGGTTTTGATTTGGGCGGCGCGCCCGACGCCGCAAAGCCCTACCGCGTCCTCGCCCGCAAATACCGCCCCTCCAGTTTCGAGGACCTGATCGGCCAGGAGGCCATGGTGCGCACCGTCTCGAATGCGTTCGAGACCGGGCGGATACCGCAGGCCTGGATCCTGACCGGCGTGCGCGGGGTCGGCAAGACCACGACCGCGCGCATCCTTGCCCGCGCGCTGAACTACGAGAAGCCGGACGGCTCGGTGAAGGGGCCGACCATCCACATGCCCGATCTCGGCATCCACTGCCAGGCGATCATGGAAAGCCGGCACATGGACGTGCTGGAGATGGACGCTGCGTCCCATACCGGCGTCGACGATGTCCGCCAGATCAATGACAGCGTGCGCTATGCGCCGGCGAGCGCGCGCTACAAGGTCTACATCATCGACGAAGTCCACATGCTGTCGACCGCGGCTTTCAACGCCTTCCTGAAGACGCTGGAAGAACCGCCGGAGCACGCCAAGTTCGTCTTTGCCACCACCGAGATCCGCAAGGTTCCGATCACGGTGCTGTCGCGCTGCCAGCGCTTCGACCTCCGTCGCGTGGAAGCCGACGTGCTGATGAAGCATCTCGGAAATATCGCGACCAAGGAGGGCGTCGAGGTCGAGCCCGAGGCGCTCGGCATCATCGCCCGCGCCGCGGAGGGCTCGGTGCGTGATTCGCTCTCACTGTTCGACCAGGCGATCGCGCATGCCGCAGGCCAGGTGAAGGCCGACGCCGTCAGGCAGATGCTGGGGCTGGCCGACCGCACCCGCGTCATCGATCTCTTCGATTCGCTGGCGCGCGGCGATCTCGCCAGCGCCTTCGCCGAGTTCCGCGCGCAATATGACGTCGGCGCCGATCCGGTCGTGGTGCTGTCCGACCTCGCCGAATTCGTCAATTTCGTCACCCGCGTGAAGGTCGTGCCGACGACGGCCGATAATGTCGCGTTCGGCGAGACCGAGCGCGTGCGCGCGCGTGAATTCGCCGCGAAGCTGTCGATGCGGGTGCTGTCGCGGATGTGGCAGATGCTGCTCAAGGGCATCGCCGAGGTGCAAACCGCGACGCGCCCGGCGGCCGCCGCTGAAATGGTGCTGGTGCGGATCGCGTATGTTGCCGACCTGCCGACGCCGGATGAGGCCATCCGGATGATCGAGCAGAATGGCGGCGGCGCGGCTCCTGCGACGTCTGGTTCAGGCACGCCGCAGGCCTCGCGTGGCGCTCCGACATCGGCGATGTCAGCCATGCCGTCGGCGCCGGTTCGCGCACCGCAGGCTGCGCCGCGCGCCGATCTCGCCGCGCGGCCGCAGATGGCGTCGCCGGCCGCCAATGCCGCGCCGGCGCTGCGGATCACGAGCTTTCCGCAGTTGATCGCGCTCGCCGGCGAGAAGCGCGACATCATGACCAAGAGCGCACTCGAGGCCGATGTGCGGCTGGTGCGTATCGAGGACGGCCAGCTCGAGATCGCCCTCGAGCCGAAGGCACAGCGCGCGCTCGTCACCGATCTGCCGCGCAAGCTCGAACTATGGACCGGCCGGCGCTGGACCGTGATCATTTCCAACGAGGCCGGCCAGCCCACGGTGCGTTCGCAGAACGAATTGGCGCGCAATGAGCATCAGCGCGCCGCGGAAGCCGATCCGCGCGTGCAGGAGGTGCTGGCGCGCTTCCCCGGCACCAAGGTGGTCGAGGTTCGCCGCCTTGCTGTCGAGGTTCCGGTTGCGGATGCGACCGGCGAAGATCCGATTGAAACTTCCGACGGCGACGACGATTGATCTGAAGACAGGATGCACGCATGGCTGATTTTCTCGGCATGATGAAACAAGCAGCGCAGCTGCAGTCCAAGATGCAGGCGATGCAGGAAGAGCTCGGCAATGTCGAGGTCGAGGGTGTTTCCGGCGGCGGCCTTGTCGCGGTGCGCATGACCGCGAAGATGGAAGTGAAGGGCGTCAAGATCGACCCCTCGCTGATGAAGCCGGAAGAGCGCGAGGTGCTCGAGGACCTGCTCGTCACCGCGCATGGCGATGCCCGCCGCAAGGCGGAGGCTGCGATGCAGGAGAAGATGGCGGCATTGACCGGCGGCCTCGGCCTGCCACCGGGACTTGGTCTCACCTAAATGGCCGCAAGCGTTGCCGGTCCGGAGATTGAACGCCTGATCCAGTTGCTGGCGCGGCTGCCGGGGCTCGGCCCGCGTTCGGCGCGGCGCGCGGCGCTGCATCTGATCAAGAAGCGCGAAGCGCTGATGACGCCGCTCACTTCGGCGCTGCAGGTCGCGATCGACAAGATCCAGGTCTGCAAGACCTGCGGAAACATCGATACACAAAACCCGTGCACGGTCTGCACCGATCCGCGCCGCGATCCCTCGATCATCGTCGTGGTCGCCGATGTCGCCGATCTCTGGGCGCTGGAACGCGCCAACGCGACCAATGGCCGCTATCACGTGCTGGGTGCGACGCTGTCGCCGCTCGATGGTGTCGGACCGCAAGACCTCACCATCGATCAACTGGTGGCGCGCGCGCACGCGCCCGAGGTCAGTGAGATCATCCTGGCGCTCAACGCCACCGTCGATGGCCAGACCACCGCGCATTACATCACCGATCTCCTGGCGGACGCCAATGTGCGGGTGACGCGGCTGGCGCATGGCGTGCCGGTCGGCGGCGAGCTTGATTACCTCGATGAAGGTACGCTATCCGCAGCCATGCGGCAGCGGACGCTGTTCTAGAACGCGATCCAAGACAGCGGGGCGCCGTGCGATCAGCGCGTTTCAAAATGATCGCGCTGAAACAACATGATAGGGTTGGATGACGATTCGGGGACGGTCATTCACGCTCTGACGAATCAGATACGGAACCACTGGAAATGACGACACACCGATTCGGCGTACGCCTGGGCTTTGCGTTCCTGGCGGCGACCTTGCTCGCGCCGTGCGTCGGCGCGCAGCAGAACGACACGCCGCAGAAGCCCGGCAAGCTGATCAGGAGTGGGGACGTGTTGTCGGGAGAGCTCAACGCCATGCGTGTCCGCGATGCCAGGAAGGGCGGCAAGCGCGTCGCGACCTACCAGATCACCAGCGAGCCGCGCCGCCTGCCGCCGCCGAACGGTCTGTGCAATCTCGAGACCGGACCCGAGACCTTCCAGCTCGTCACCACCAGCGAGGCCCAGGCCGCTCAGCTCAGGAGCCTCGCCGGCAGGGAAATCTCGGTGAAGGTCGACGAGATCGCCTGCGCGCAGGACGCCGGCCAGATGAGCGAAGCCATCGTCACTAAGTGGAGCGTGGTGACGAAGTAGGACGCACCACAATTGCAATGTCATCGCCCGGCTCGCGCGCGGGTGATGACACCGCACTGTTCGCCAGGTTGTTGCATAATCCATCGCTGTCGTCCCTGCCTAGTGCGCAATTGCGCACGGGAGCAGGGACCCACAATCACCGATGGTCATTGTTGAATGACGTTGGAACGACGAGTCCCGTCAACGACATCAGCCGCGGAGTATGGGTCCCTGCTTGCGCAGGGACGACATCTCGCGAATGGCAATATCGCCTCACATCTCCGCCAGTCGCACCACAAACTCGCTGTCGCCCCTGCGAAAGCAGGGGCCCATAACCACAGGGCATCGTTTGAGGCGCAACGGGCGGACGGCGATCTATCGCGTCAAACGAGGTTGCAACTGATCGGAACGCGGACCTCGTCCAACAATTTGGCCCGGTGGTTATGGGTCCCTGCTCCCGTGCGCAATTGCGCACTAGGCAGGGACGACACCGCATACTGCGTTCGGAGTCATTGCCGCGACAGGGGAGCTAAACCTTCACCGGCCCCAGCTCATCAAAATGTCCGCGCCGCTGCAGCCAGGTGAGCAGGATCAGGCTCGGAATCGCGACCAGCACACAGATCACGAAGAACACCGGCCAGCCGACGGCCTTGGCGACATAGCCCGCGCCTGACGACAGATAGGTGCGGCCGACCGCGGCCAGTGCGGTCAGCAGCGCATATTGGGTCGCGGTGTGCAGCGGGTTGCGGCACAGCGCCGAGAGATAGGCGACGAAGATCACGGTGCCGATCGCGCTGGTGAAGTTCTCCGCCGTGATCGCGAGCGCCAGCGCCCATTGATTGACGCCGACATGCGCGAGCCAGGAGAAGGTGAGATTGGCGATCGCCTGCAGCACGCCGCCGATCCACAGGCTGGTCGCGAGCGAATAGCGGCGCGCGACGAAGCCGCCGGCAAAGCCGCCGATCAGCGTCGCGGCCAGGCCGACGCCTTTCACGATCGCGGCATAGTCGACCTTGGAAAAGCCGATATCGATCACGAACGGCGCCGTCATGGTGCCGGAAAAAGCGTCGGTGAACTTGAACAGCACCACGAAGGCCAGCGCCGCGAACGCATCCTTGCGGCTGAGGAATTCGGAGAACGCACCGGCCGCTGCGCGCAGCACGCGTTGGGCCGCAGTCTGTGCATGCGTCGCCGCTTCGGCGTTCTTGGATTGCGAGGGCTCGGTCGCGGCAAGCGCGGTGATGGTGCCGACCAGGATCAGTGCGGCCATCACCACATAGCCCCACATCCAGGCCGACGTGCGGGCAAGTCCGGCCGCCTCGAAGCCGCTGACGATGAACAGTGCCCCCGCGGTCGAGACCAGCATGCCGACGCGATAGGCTGCGACATAGGATGCCATGCCGGCGGCCTGCTCGGTTTCAGGCAGGCTCTCGACGCGGAACGCATCGACCACGATGTCCTGCGTCGATGAGGCGGTGGCGACGAGGAGCGCGGCGAAGGCCGCAAACCACGGCGATCGCGCCGGATCGGCCATTGCCAGGACGAGGATGGTGACGATCAGCAACAGTTGCGAGAACAGCAGCCAGCCGCGGCGGCGTCCGAAGATCTGCGTGAACAGCGGCACATGCAGCGCGTCGACCAGAGGCGCCCAGAGGAACTTCAGCGTGTAGGGTGTGCCGATCAGCGCGAGCAGCCCGATGGTGCCGAGATCGACCCCGGCTTCCTTCATCCACACTTGCAGCGTCGAGCCCGACAGCGCTAGCGGCAGGCCCGAGGAGAAGCCGAGCAGCATCACGACCAGCACGCGCGGCTGCAGATACACCGCAAGGCTGTCACGCCAGGAGGTGGGGGTGGGGGCCGGTGCCGGCTTGGCAGACGCGTCTGACGTGGCTTCAGGTGCGGTCATAGAGTCGGTGTTACCAGATTCGGCCCCACAAAGACTGTCATCGCCTGGCGGGGATGCCACATCAAATTCGGTGTCGTCCCTGCGAAAGCAGGGACCCATAACCACGAATGGCGGTTGGTGGGCGATGTCGGAACAACGAGCTCCTCAACAATGAAAGCCGCGGCGTATGGTCCCTGCTTTCGCAGGGACGACAAGTGGAGACAATCTCGTTCCCACCCGCCTTTGGAATACTGGATCNTCGCCCGGTCCTAGTGCGCAATTGCGCACAAGGCCGGGCGATCCACCGAGTTTGTTGCGACGCTAGTGCTTATTCCCCCGCCTGCAGCTTGCGCGGGGCCGGGAACAGCTCGGGCGTCGCGGTCTTGACGAAGCGGGGAACCTCGATCGGGGCTTCGGACTTGCTGAAGTCCAGCTCCTCGATGCGGCCGGCGCGCTTCTCGATCTTGTCGGCGGAGATCAGGATCTGCCTGACATCCTCGTTCACCTGGCCGAAGTGGTTTTGCAGCTTCACCACGCGCTCGCGCAGGCGGGCCAGGTCGTCACCGAGATGCATCACCTCGTTGCGGATCTGGTCGGCGGCGTCGCGGATGCGCGCGTCTTTCAGGATCTGCTGCATCACCTGGATCGCCAGCATCAACAGCGACGGCGAGACCAGCACGACGCGGGCGCGATAGGCCTTCTGGATCACGTCGTCGAAGCCGTCATGGATCTCGGCATAGACCGACTCCGACGGCACGAACATCAGCGCGGTGTCCTGGGTCTCGCCGGGGATCAGGTATTTTTCCGCGATGTCGCTGACGTGCTTCAGCACGTCGCCGCGCAGCCGCTGGCTCGCGAACTTGCGCTCCTCGTCGCTGCGCGCGTCGTGCAACGCGGTCATCGCCTCGAGCGGAAACTTCGCGTCGATGCAGAGCGGGCGCTGGTCGGGCAGGAACACCACGCAATCCGGCCGCTTGCCCGTGGTGAGCGTATACTGGAACTCGTAGGAGCCCTTCGGCATGCCGTCCTGGACGATCGCCTCCATCCGCGCCTGGCCGAACGCGCCGCGCGACTGCTTGTTGGCGAGTACGTCGCGCAGCGTCGTCACCTGGGTCGTAAGCTCGTTGAGGTTCTTGTGTGCGTGGTCGATGATGCCGAGCCGCTCGTGCAGCACGCGGAGGCTGTCCATCGTGTTGCGCGTCGACTGTTCCATCGACTGGCCGACCCGATGGGTCACCGAATCGAGCCGCTCGTTGACGGCGCGTGCCATCTCGGTCTGGCGGCCGGCCAGCGCCTGCGCCATGGCATCGACCCGCCCGGATGCCTCGCTCTGGGCGCGCAGCATGTCGGCGAGCCGCTCCTCCAACTCGTCGGCCCGGATGGTCTGGGCGACGGCGAGTTCCGCGCCGCGCCGGCTCGCCCGCGCGATCACCACGGCAATGGTCAGCAGCAGCACCAGGGCCAGCACGCCAAGGGCGATCAGCGCGTCGGAGACGCGGATGGGGAGGTCGCCGATTGTCAGGAGAATCTCGTTCATACCATCCGTTGTAGCCGATTCGCCGTGAAGCGCGAACGAAGAGGGAACGCTTATGGTTAATCCATCATTGATTTTCGCGGTTAACGCGACCTGAAGAAACGTGGTTAAGGCTGGCTTAACCGGTTCCAGAGCGCATTGACCCCCGCAAGTCAGCGGCTTAAATCGCGCGCATGGCTATCAGAGAAATCATCATCCTGCCGGACAAGCAGTTGCGGCTGGTGTCGAAACCTGTCGAGAAGGTGACGCCGGAGATCCGCAAGCTCGCCGACGACATGTTCGAGACCATGTACGACGCTCCCGGCATCGGGCTTGCGGCAATCCAGATCGCGCAGCCGCTGCGGCTGATCACCATGGACCTTGCGAAGCGCGACGAGAACGGCGAGTCGACGCCGAAACCGCGTGTCTTCATCAATCCGGAGATCATTGCGCGCTCGGAAGAGCTGTCGGTCTATGAAGAGGGCTGTCTCTCGATCCCCGAATATTACGAGGAGGTCGAACGTCCCGCGCGGGTGCGCGTCCGTTTCCTGGATCTCAACGGCAAGGTGCATGAAGAGGATGCCGAGGGGCTGTACGCCACCTGCATCCAGCACGAGATCGACCATCTCAACGGCGTGCTGTTCGTGGACTATCTGTCGAAGCTGAAACGCGACCGCGTGCTGAAGAAATTCGCCAAGGCCGCCAAGCGCGCGGTGGAGTAGCCGCACGCTCTCCGCTGTCATGCCCGGGCGTGGCCCGGGCATCCACGTCTTCCTTCTGGAGGGGCCAAAGACGTGGATGACCGGGACAAGCCCGGCCATGAGGAAAATTGGATCCTCCCGGAAGAATCTGACCGCATGCCTTTCCGCCTGATCTTCATGGGCACGCCCGATTTCGCAGTGCCGACGCTGCTGGAGCTGGTGGCGCACGGCCATGAGGTCGTGGCCGTCTACACCCGCGCGCCGAAGCCGGGTGGCCGCCGCGGCCTGCAATTGCAGCCGACGCCGGTCGAGCGCGAGGCGCGACGGCTCGGCATTCCCGTCCTGACGCCGAAGACGCTGAAGACGCCCGAAGCGCTCGAGGAATTTCGCGCGCATGATGCGGATGCTGCGGTCGTCGTGGCCTACGGCATGATCCTGCCCCAGGCGATCCTGGATGTGCCGAAGCTCGGCTGCTTCAATCTGCACGGGTCGCTGCTGCCGCGCTGGCGCGGCGCCGCCCCGATCAACCGCGCCATCATGGCGGGTGATGCCGAGAGCGGCGTGATGGTGATGAAGATGGATGTCGGCCTCGACACCGGCGACGTCGCGATGGCCGAGCGGCTCGCGATTTCGGACAGTATGACGGCGTCCGACCTGCACGATGCGCTGGCGCCGCTCGGCGCCGACCTGATGGTGCGCGCGATGGGCGCGCTGGAGCGCGGCGGATTGCAGTTCAGGAAGCAGAGCGAGGACGGCGTCACCTACGCCGCCAAGATCGAGAAGGCCGAGGCGCGGATCGACTGGAGCAAGCCGGCGCACGCGGTGCTGCGGCACATTCACGGGCTCTCGCCGTTCCCGGGCGCGTGGGCGGAACTGGATGATGGCGGCACCCCGGTGCGCCTGAAAATCCTGCGCTGCGAGCTGGCCAAGGGTTCGGGCGCGCCCGGCGACGTGCTCGACGGCAATCTTGCGATCGCCTGCGGCGATGGCGCGATCCGCCTGCTCGAGCTGCAGCGCGAAGGCAAGGCGCGGATGCAGGCGGCGGATTTTTTGCGCGGGACGCCGCTGAAGCCGCCGGCGCGGCTTTCGTGAGATCGTCATGCGCGGGCTTGACCCGCGCATCCATCTCGAAAAAGTTTGCCCTGAAGGCGATGGATTGCCGGGTCCCGTCTACGCCAGGGCTTCGACGAGGCTACGGTCTGAGGCGCGCCGATGCTTCAGCGAAGGCGGCAAGCCCGGCAATGACGGCTCAACCAGATCGGATCTATGCCCCGCTACAAGCTCACCATCGAATATGACGGCACGCCGTTCTCCGGCTGGCAGATCCAGGACACCGCGCCGACCGTGCAGGGCGCGCTGGAGGCGGCGGTTAAGGCGATCTGCGGCGAAGACGTCCGCGTCCACGGCGCCGGCCGCACCGACGCCGGCGTGCACGCGCGCGGCCAGGTCGCGCATTGCGACATCGCCAAGAGCTTTCCGCCGGGCCGGTTTCGCGACGGGCTGAACGCGCATCTGCGCCCGAATCCGATCGCGGTCCTTGCGGCCGACATCGTGCCTGACGATTTCGAGGCGCGCTTCTCGGCGACGAAGCGGCACTATCTCTATCGCATCGTCAACACGCGCGCGAACCTTGCGCTCGACATCGGCCGCGTCTGGCGTGTGCCGCGCGCTCTCGACGCCGCTGCCATGCATACAGCCGCGCAGCGGCTGCTCGGCAAGCACGATTTCACGACCTTCCGCGACACGGAGTGTCAGGCCAAATCACCGGAGAAGACGCTAGATCAGCTCGACGTCACGCGCGACGGCGATGCCGTGAACATCGTGACGTCGGCGCGCTCGTTCCTGCACAGCCAGGTGCGCTCGATGGTGGGATCGCTGGTCTGGGTCGGCGAGGGGCGCTGGAGTGCGGACGATCTGTTCGCCGCGCTCGCCGCCCGCAACCGCGCCGCCTGTGGCCCGGTCGCACCGCCGGAGGGACTGTATCTGGTGCGGGTGGATTATTAGCGCCCCCAATCCCTACTGTGCATGGGGTTGTTTTCGATGTTTTGGTCCAGCCGACCGGCAGGACTACGCAAAATACCGATCCAGAATGCCGCGATAGACCTTGGTCAGCTTCTCCAGGTCGGCCACCGGCGCGCGTTCGTCGATCTGGTGCATGGTCTGGCCGACCAGACCGAATTCGATCACCGGGCAGTAGCTCGAGATGAAGCGCGCGTCTGAGGTGCCGCCCGAGGTGGACAGCTCCGGCTTGCGGCCGGTGACCTCCTCGATCGCGGCCACCGCGAGGTCGGTGAACGGCCCGGGCTTGGTGACGAACACGTTGGAGTTTGACGGCATCCATTCGATGTGAGCGCGGATGCGGTTGCCGCAGGCCTTGACCAAGCGCTCGTCAACGAGCTGCCGCAGGCTCTCCTGCGTGTGATTGTCGTTGTAGCGGATGTTGAACTTGGCGCGGGCCTGGCCCGGGATCACGTTGCTCGCACTGTTGCCGACATCGACCGAGGTGAATTCGAGATTCGACGCCTGGAATTGCGCGCTGCCGTGGTCGAGCGGCTCGTCGCTCAGCGCCACGATCAGCCGCGAAATATCAGGCACCGGGTTGGAGGCGCGGTGCGGGTAGGCGACATGGCCCTGCACGCCATCGACGATCAATGTACCGGATTGCGAGCCACGGCGGCCGACCTTGATCATGTCACCGAGCACCTCGACATTCGAGGGCTCGCCGAGCACGCAATGGTCGAACCTCTCGCCGCGCTCGGCACACCATTGCAGCAGCTTGACGGTGCCGTTGATGGAGACGTCTTCCTCGTCGCCGGTGATCAGGAACGAGATCGAGCCTTTTGACTTGCCGTTGTGGTCCTTCAGATATTGCAGCACCGCGGCGACGCTGCAGGCGATGCCGCCCTTCATGTCGACCGCGCCGCGGCCGTAGAGATAGCCGTTCTTCACCTCGCCGGAGAACGCGCCGACCGTCCATGCCGATTCATCGCCGGGGGGCACCACGTCGGTGTGGCCGGCAAAGGTGATGTGCGGCGCGGCGCTGCCGATGCGGGCATAGAGATTGTCGATGTCGGCGGTGCCGGGCTCCGAGAAAGTCACGCGATGGACGTCGAAGCCCGCGGTCTTCAGCAGATTTTCGAGAACGCCGAGCGCGCCGGCATCGGCCGGAGTGACGGACGGGCAGCGAACGAGATCGCGGGTGATGGAGACGGCATCGGTCATACCTCCCGCTTAACACGTCGCACCGCGGGTGGGCCAGCTTTGTGCGGCACCATTTTCGTGGCCTCGGCCAGCGACAACGGCAAAGCCGTTGCGCGGCGGTGACAGTGATCGATGAGGCCGATCAGTCGCGCAGCAGCTCGTTGATGCTGGTCTTGGCGCGGGTGCGCTCGTCGACGCGCTTGACGATGACGGCGCAGGCCGTGGCCGGGCCAGGCTGGCCGTTCTTCATCGGCTTGGGCGGCAGCGTGCCGGGGACGACGACGGCATATTCCGGCACTTCGCCGATGAAGGTCTCGCCGGTCTCGCGGTCGACGATCTTGGTGGAGGCGCCGAGGAAGACGCCCATCGCCAGCACTGCACCCTTGCGCACGATCACGCCCTCGGCGACCTCGCTGCGGGCGCCGATGAAGCAATCGTCCTCGACGATGACGGGCTCGGCCTGCAGCGGCTCGAGCACGCCGCCGATGCCGACGCCGCCGGAGATATGCACGCGCTTGCCGATCTGGGCGCAGGAGCCGACCGTCGACCAGGTGTCGATCATGGTCGCTTCATCGACATAGGCGCCGAGATTGACGAAGGAGGGCATCAGTACGACGTTACGGGCGATGAAGGCCGAGCGGCGGACGATCGCGCCCGGCACCGCGCGGAAACCGGCATCGCGGAAGCGGTTCTCGCCCCAGCCTTCGAACTTCGAGGGCACCTTGTCCCACCACGACGCCTTGCCGGGGCCGCCCGCGATCTGGCCCATCTCGTTGAGGCGGAACGAGAGCAGCACCGCCTTCTTCAGCCACTGATTGACCTTCCACTTGCCGCCGGTCTCGCGCTCGGCGACGCGGGCCTCGCCCTTGTCGAGCAACTCAAGCGCATGGTCGACGGCGTCACGGACCTCGCCCTTGGTCGAGGTCGAAACGCCTTCGCGGGCGTCGAACGCGGCGTTGACAGTGGATTCGAGGGCGGACAGGGACATTGGGCGATCCTTGGGCGGAATTTGCTGGGGATTCGGTTCGCTTTTTCGGGATTTGCGGCCGCGGAGTCAAGGCTGGCCCACGCCGTCGCCCGGATTTCGCTTCCTCCAGTCGGGCTACGGCTTCAGCCGCTGCAAAAAGCCGGTCAGATCGTCGGTGACGTGGTCGACATGCGCGGCGTCGCGGCCTTCGAGCTCCCAGGTCTCGCGCACCACCTCTCGGCTGCCGTCGGGTACGACGAGCACCGTGGTCATGCCGAGCTCATGCGGCACCACCAGATTGCGTGCAAGGTCCTCGAACATCGCCGCCCTGGTCGGGTCGACGTCGTGAAGCTTCAGGAACTTGGCGTAGGTCTGCGGCGCAGGCTTCGGCTCGAGATCGGCGGCGATGATGTCGAACACACCGTCGAAATGGTGGCTGATACCGAGCCGGTCGAGCACCGCCTCGACATGATCGGTCGAGCCGTTGGTCAGGATCAGCTTGCGCCCCGCCAGCCTCGCGATCGCTGCCCCCATCGCCGGATTCGGTTGCAGCGGCGAGTGGTCGATCTTGTGCACATAGGCGAGATAATCATCCGCGCTCACGCCGTGCTCGGTCATCATGCCGCGCATGGTGGTGCCGTAGCGCAGGTAATAGTCCTTCTGTATCCGCCGCGCCTCTTCCGGCGTCACGCTCAGCCAGTTGCTGACGAATTCGCCGATCCGCGCATCGACCTGCTGCCACAGATTGACGTGGTGCGGGTACAGCGTGTTGTCGAGGTCGAACACCCAGGTGTCGACGTGAACGAAGTTGCGGGGGGTCTTAGTCATGGCTTTCTCCACGGGTCGTCTCAGCTTTCGCAGCAACGACGAAGGAAATGATCATGGCATCGCGAAGCGCAGCGTCTTGCCGCCGCTGGTCATGTCGACCGGGGCGAAGCCGATCGCGGTGAGACCGCGGTTGGCGCAGTCGCCCTGGTCGTTGACCTCGAACTTGCTGTCGCGCGTGCAGAGTTGCGTCAGGCCACCCCAGTTGAGCGGCTTGTCCTTGATGCGGATGGTGCGGTTGTCGCTGTCGACGGCTTCGGCGAAGGAGTAGATCTGTTTCGGCGTGCCTGTGACGTCGGGATGCAGGCACTTGCCGGGATCGATCCGATACCAGCCGCGGCTGGTCACCGCCTTGCCGTCATCGGTGGCAACCGCGGCCATTACCTTGTGCGGCGTGTCGTTGCACCAGGTCAGCCCCGATGGCGACGGCTTCTGCACGGCGTCGATCATTGTGGCGAAAAAGTTCGGCGACTGCACGATGTCGTTGGCGAGCCCGCGGCTCTTGAGGAAGGCGGACAACGCAGACTGCGTCTTCGGGCCGTCGACGCCATCGATCGGCGCGGCGTCGTAGCCCGCGATCACCAGGAGGCGCTGGATGCCGGCGAGCCGCGCCTGCTCGTCGTCATACTCGCTGTCTTCGGCGAGATAGGCGACGAGATTGCCGTCATCGGTCTGGGTCGGGGTGATCTGGGTGAACTGTGCCGGCGTCTGGCCGGAGCGGCACTGGCGCGCGGCCGCGATCACGAAATTATCCTGCGCGACGCAGAGCGTATCGGTGCCGTTCTGCGGGATCGGCGAGGCGCCGTAGACGCCGAGCGCGCGCGCATTGAGCAGCACGCGGTCGGCGGTCAGCGCGCCCTGCACCACGACGCGGCAAGTCGCCGGATCGATGCGGAACCAGCCCCGCGTCGCCGTCGCGGCCTTGTCGTCGATGCCGATCGCGGCCTCGATCACATAGCTCATCCGGTTGCAGAGCTTCAGGTCGGCATGCGCCGGCTCTGACGAGAACATGAGCGAAGCGATCGCGGCGGGGAGCGACATCATCAGCCGTGCGAGCGGCGATCGCCGCCGCGACCGCCTCAGGACCGCAGCGATGCGGGCGTGTATGGTCGTATGGCGTTCGCTGCGCAGGGCGGGGATGGCCGGGACAAACCCGGCCGTGATGGCCCTCGATCGCTTGACCCCGCCTGCCATTACTTATGGATCAGCGTGCCGGTCCCCTGGTTGGTGAAGAGTTCGAGCAGCACCGCATGCTGCATCTTGCCGTCGATGATCACGACGCCCTGCACGCCCTGTTCGAGCGCGTAGATGCACGTCTCGACCTTCGGGATCATGCCGCCGGAAATGGTGCCGTCGGCGATCAGCTTGCGGGCGTCCTTGATCGACAAATCGGGGATCAGCTTCTTGGACTTGTCGAGCACGCCGGGGACATCGGTCAGCAGCAGCAGGCGCTTGGCCTTCAGCGCGCCTGCGATCGCGCCGGCGAAGGTGTCGGCGTTGACGTTCAGCGTCTGGCCCTCCTTCGAGGTCGCGAGCGGCGCCAGCACCGGGATCAGCTCGTAGCCGATCAACTGGTTGAGCAGCGTGAGGTCGACCTTTTCGGGATCGCCGACGAAGCCGAGATCGATGGCCTTCTCGATATTAGAACCCGGGTCGATCATGGTGCGCGTCGTCTTCGACGCCTTCACCATGTTGCCGTCCTTGCCGGAAAGGCCCACGGCCTTGCCGCCGGCCTCGTTGATGTAGCCGACGATCTGTTTGTTGACCGAGCCGGCCAGCACCATCTCGACGATCTCGATGGTCGCGGCATCGGTGATGCGCAGGCCGGCGGCGAATTCGGACTGGATGCCGAGGCGCTTCAGCATGGTCGCGATCTGCGGCCCGCCGCCGTGCACCACCACCGGATTGATCGCGGTCTGCTCGAGCAGCACGATGTCGCGCGCGAAGGCTTTTGCGGTGTCCTCGGCGCCCATGGCATGGCCGCCATACTTAATGACGATGGTCTCTTCGTCATATTCCTGCATGTGGGGCAGCGCCTCGGACAGGATGCGGGCCTGATCGAGCGGGCTGATATGCTGGTCGGTCATGGGGCTGGTCTCGTCGTCACGGAGGGGGCGGGGCGGTTCTATCTGATTGCCGGGCAGGCGCAAAGTGCTCTTCACCCTCTCCCCTTGTGGAGATGGGAAGAAGACGCGTCAACGTTTCGGCCAGGCCGCCGCGACTGCGAGCACCAGCCAGCTCAGGATCAGTAATGTTCCGCCGGTCGGAGCAGCCATCGGAAACAGCCCGTGGCCGGCATATTGGCGCGCCGTCAGGTCGCCTGCGAACAGTGACGCCGCGATGACGAAGCCGGCCGCCGCCGCAACGCCGATCCGGGCATGAACGACGGTGCTGTCCACGAGCGCAACGGTCGCGAGTACCGCGGTCGCATGAAACAGCAGCATCGAAGATGCCGCGCCCAGGCGCGCGGCATCCGGCAGATGGGCTGCGGCGGCCGCCAGTATGACACCGCAGCCGCCCATGATGGCGGCGAGGCCGGTCAGGAGGCGGGGCAAGCCGCTCATCGGCGCCGTTCCTCGATCAGGCGCACCATCGCGGCGCGCAACTCCGGCATGCCGTCGCCGGTGCGCGACGACGTCACCAGCAGCTCGGGGAACGCCGCCGGGTGTTTCGCCAGCGCCGCCGTGGTGTCGGCGATGACGGTCTTCAGTTCGCCGGCCTTCACCTGGTCGGCCTTGGTCAGCACGACCTGGTAGCTGACCGCGGACTTGTCGAGCGTCTTCAGCACGTCGAGATCGACGTCCTTGATGCCGTGGCGGGCATCGATCAGCACGTAGACCCGCGCCAGCGTCGCCCGCCCGAGCAGGAATTTGTGGATCAGCTCAGTCCACGAGGCGACCTTGGTCTTCGGCGCCGAGGCGTAGCCATAGCCGGGCATGTCGACGAGGCGGAAGCCGGCCTTTTCGGGGCCCTCGAAGAAGATCAGCTCCTGGGTGCGGCCCGGCGTGTGCGATGTGCGCGCCAGATTGCTGCGGCCGGTCAGCGCATTGATCAGGCTCGACTTGCCGACATTGGAACGGCCGGCAAAGGCGACCTCGAGCCCTGCCATCGGCGGCAGCGTCTCGATCGAGGGTGAGGCCCAGATGAAGCGCCAGTCGCCGGCAAACAGCTTTCGCCCCTGCTCGATCAGTTTCGCGTCCGGTTCGGCGGCCATCCAGAAGATCTCCGGTTCGTCATGGCGGGGGCTCGGCCCAACCATCCACGTCCAATGTTTGTCACCCTCCAATACGCTGATGCCCGGCACAAGGCCGGGCATCATGATTGAGAAGGCTGATTTGCCTGGAAGCGCTACGTCGCCTTCCTGGCAAACGTCGCTTTCAGATTGTCGAACAGTTCCACCTTCACGCCGTTCTTGCGCATGATGAAGCTCTGCTGCAGCACCGACAGCGTGTTGTTCCAGGCCCAGTAGATCACGAGACCTGCCGGGAAGCCTGCCAGCATGAAGGTGAAGATCAGCGGCATCCAGTCGAAGATGATCTTCTGCGTCGGATCCGGCGGCGCCGGGTTGAGCTTCATCTGGAACCACATCGTGATGCCCATGATGATCGGCCAGATGCCGAGCGCCAGATAGTGACCGAAGATCGGAAGCTGCGTCGGATCGTAATGCAGCAGGCCGAACAGCGTGAACAGGTTGGTCGGATCGGGCGCCGAGAGGTCCTTGATCCAGCCGAAGAACGGCGCATGCCGCATTTCGATGGTGACGAACAGCACCTTGTAGAGCGAGAAGAACACCGGGATCTGGAGAGCGATGGGAAGACAGCCGGCGATCGGGTTGATCTTCTCCTTCTTGTAGATCTCCATCATCTCCTGCTGCTGCTTCACGCGGTCGTCGGGATAGCGTTCCTTCAGCGCCTGCAGCTGCGGCTGCACCGACTTCATCTTCGCCATCGAGGCATAGGACTTGTTGGCGAGCGGGAAGAACAGCAGCTTCACGATCACGGTCACGAGCAGGATCGAGACGCCGAAGTTTCCGAACAGGCGGTAGAACCAGTCGAGCGCCAGGAACATCGGCTTGGTGATGAAGTAGAACCAGCCCCAGTCGATCAGGAGATCGAAATGGTTCAGCCCGAGCTCCTTGTTGTAGCCGCCGAAGCCGACCAGCGGGAAGTTCATGCCGACCACGCTGGCTTCCTTGGCGCCGGCGAACAGCCGCGCGTTGGCGCTGATCGTGCCGCCGATCGGGAGTGTCTGCGCGCCAAGAAGATAATCGGTCTGGTAATCGTGCCTGTCGCCGACCGCTTCGGACGAGTAGCGCACATGCAGCTTGGCCGAAGTGTCGGGCAGCAGCGCCGACGCCCAATACTTGTCGGTCATGCCGAGCCAGCCATTGGTGGCGTCGAAGGTGACCGACTTGGCGTCGTCGATCTTCTTGTAGGAGAATTCCTGCAGGCCGTGCTCGCCGAGATATCCGATCAGGCCCTCATGCAGGATGTAATAGCCCGAGACCTGCGGCGTGCCGTGACGCGCGATCAGCGCGAACGGATACAGGGTGACCGGCGCGTTGCCGACATTGCTGACCTCGTCCTTGATGGTGAACAAATAGCGGTCGTCGATCGAGATGGTGCGGCGGAAGGTCAGGCCCTCGCCATTGTCGTATTTCAGCGTCACCGGCGTCGTCGGGGTCAGGCTGCCCGAGCCTTCCTGCTGCCACTCGGTGTTCTGGTCAGGGAGCCGCACCGTCGATCCGGTCGCGGGCACCCAGCCGAATTCGGCGTAATAGGGAGCGGCCGTCTGCGACGGAGAGAACAGCACGATCGGCGGCGAATTGGGATCGACCGTCTCGCGGAACTTGACCAGCGCGATGTCGTCGATGCGGGCGCCCTTCAGCGAGATGCTGCCCGTGACGTGCGGGGTGTCGATCTTGACGCGCGGGCCCGCGGCCAGCGCCGCCTCGCGGCTGACGGTCGGCCCGGCGGCAGCGGCGGTCGGCTGCGCGCTCGTGGGCGCGCCGGTGGCGGACGGCGAGGGAGTCGTCGAGGTCTGGCCCGGCGTCGCGGTCGCCTTGGGGGTCGGCTTCTGCAACTCGGCCTGCCGCTGCTGTTCCGCGCGCTGCTTCTCCATCTGCGGCATGTTGTAGAAATATTGCCAGGCGATCAGGACGAGGCCGGACAGAATGACGGCAAGGATCGTATTGCGGTTGTCGGACATCTCTTAAGGTCTCGTCATTCCGTTCGGATTACGCGCCTTGTTACGCGCCTGGGGCGCAGGCCGGTCGAGGCGGCGCAGCGCCGACCGCAGATCGTCAAGCATGGTCGCAAAGTCACGCGTCAGCGCATCACGGCGGCCGACTAGCACATAATCATGGTGCGGTCGCATCGATATGACGCCGGCCTGCTTTACCACCTCGCGAAGCCGGCGGCGGATGCGGTTGCGCTCGGGCGCGCTGCCGTTTTTCTTGGTGACGGTGAAGCCGACGCGGATCGGGCCGTCATCGCCGCGCCGGCGCCCCTGCAGCACAAAGGCTGCGCACGTCGCCCGTGCGCCATTGGCAACGGCGAGGAAGTCCGCCCGCTGCCTTAGCCGATCCATAAAGAATCTCCGAAGAGGAGATGTCCGGGCTCAGGCGCTCAGGCGCTTGCGGCCGCGCGCGCGGCGTGCGGCGAGGACCTTGCGGCCGCCGGCCGTGGCGAGACGGGCGCGGAAGCCGTGACGGCGCTTGCGCACCAGTTTGCTGGGTTGATAAGTCCGCTTCACGGGTAAGTCTCCGCTGACCGGGCAATTTGCCGTTGAATTGAGATGAAGTCCGATAATGCTGGCGGGCCCAAACGGGCCGTTCACGGCCCCAAATGAGCCGCCCCCGGGTCAAGAACCGGGCCATCGCGGACAGTTGGCGCGGCTTATAAGGGAGTGCCCCCTTTTCGTCAATGTCACAGGGTGACGCAAAAGGCCTTCTTCGAAACGTCGCAATTGAGGCGAATATATCTGTTTTCGCGGGGTTTTTGACGGTGAGGGGAGGCGCTTTGCGGCACCCTGGGGGAACCCGCCGACATTAGCGATCCGTAATTTGACCGGCTTGGGGGCCGGGCCGCATCTTCCGACCCCTGAGCCAAACAAGGCTTTCTCTTGTGGCCGTAACTGACGATCAGGCAACCGCGCTGAAGCAGCGGCCCAAGCCGTCCCTCCGGCTCGGGCTGTCGGGCAAGCTTCTGCTGCTGACCATCCCCCTGGTGATGATTGCCGGGCTCCTGATCTATGTGCCCGCGATCGCCAACTTCCGCATGAACAGGCTCAACGACCGTCTGGCCGCCGCCAACACCGCGGCGCTGGTGCTGGACGCCGCGCCCTCCGGCATGGTGCCGGATTCGCTGGCGCGGCAGATTCTGACCAGCATCGGCGCCCGCGCCGTCGCCATCAAGCTGGGGCAGCAACGCCGCCTGCTCGCTAGTGCCGACCTGCCAGCCTCGATCGACCATGACGTCGACATGCGGACCATGACGGTGTGGTCGGCGATCGTCGATTCCATCGAACTGATGCTCGAGCATGGCGACCAGACTATCCGCGTGGTCGGTCCTGCACCCGGCAAGGCGCAGTTCATCGAGGTCGTGATCGACGAGAAGCCGCTGCGGCAGGCGATGTACCGCTTCTCCCGCAACGTGCTCGTCGTCGCGCTGCTGATTGCGGGCCTGACCGCCGGCCTCGTCTATCTCGCGCTCCATTATCTGTTCGTCCGCCCGATGCGGCGGCTGACTGCGAGCCTGGTCGGCTTCCACGAAAATCCCGAGAGTTCAGCGCGAATCATCGTGCCGAGCCAGCGCGGCGACGAGATCGGGGTGGCCGAGCGCGAGCTATCGGATATGCAGCGCGACCTCGTCTCGATGCTGCATCAGAAGAGCCGGCTCGCCGCGCTCGGGCTCGCCGTGTCCAAGATCAATCACGATCTGCGCAACCTGCTGGCGTCGTCGCAACTGTTGTCGGACCAGCTTGCCAGCGTGCCCGATCCGCGCGTGCAGCGCTTCGCGCCGAAGCTGTTGCGCTCGCTCGAGCGTGCCATCGCGTTCTGCCAGTCGACATTGTCCTACGGCCGCGCGCAGGAAGCGGCGCCCGACCGCCGCGTGATGCTGGTCGAGCCCGCGGTTGCCGAGGTTCGGGAATCGGCGGGCCTCGCGACGGACGCCGCGATCACCTGGATCTGTGCGATTGAGCGCGGATTGACCATCGACGCGGATCCGGACCAGCTGTTCCGTGTGCTGCTCAACCTGGTGCGCAACGCAGTGCAGGCGCTGGAGAGCCATCCCGATGCCTCAAGCACGCAGATCCGCATCACCGGTCGCCGCGAGGGGACGGTGGCAATCATCGAGGTCTCCGACACCGGCCCCGGCGTGCCGGCGAAGGCGCGCGAGCATTTGTTCGAGGCGTTCCAGACCTCCGGCCGTCCCGGCGGCAGCGGGCTCGGTCTTGCCATCGCCGCCGAGCTGATCCGCGCCCATGGCGGCAACATCCATCTGGTCGAGGGCACGATCGGCGCCACGTTCCGGATCTCGATCCCGGACCGCCCGGTGGAACTGCTTTCGATCCGAAACGAGCGGGCGCGGGCATAAGCCGGGCCGGATCCCGTCGCCAATCCAAGGGATCCCTGCATGACGCCCGGAAATGCTTGATACCGCGGCGCTTCCGGACGCCATCGTGTGCCGGAATGACCGAAAGGGCTGCTTCGGGCGCGGTTTCCGGCTCTCCCTTCAAATCGCCGGCCTGAACATGCCTGCCAGACCTTGCCAACTGGACCCGGAGCCTGTAGCTAGAGCGCTCTTTCGCGTCGGTCCGGGCCTTCCCGGACCCACACGGGCCCAAGCCCTGCCGCGAAAATGCGCCCGTAGCTCAGCTGGATAGAGCATCAGACTACGAATCTGAGGGTCGGACGTTCGAATCGTTCCGGGCGCGCCATTTTCGCCGAATATTCGCTACGCAAAGCGTCCTGTCCTGCGGTTGTATTCGCCGTCAGTGAAACGGCCGCACCTCGACCGGTGCCCGACAAGCGACGGCGGCCTTGCGGCCCCACGCTAGCGCCTCGTCCATGTCAGCGGCTTCCAGCACCCAGAATCCGCCCACATACTCCTTGGTCTCCAGGTACGGCCCATCGGTGATCAGCACCTTGCCATCGGGCTGTGCCCGCAGCGACCTCGCGCGGCTTGGCGGGTGCAGGCCACCTACGAAAATCCTGACACCGGCGGCTTTCATCTCGTCGTTGAGCGCCTCGATGTCGCGGCGCATCGCTTCGTCCTCGAGGGACGGGTCGTAGTCGTCGGGATGGTGAATAGTGACCAGGTACTTCGTCATGACGTCTCCTGTAACGGTGTTCTCTTCAACGGATCGACGAACGGCCGGACCCGGTTTCGACAAATCATCCAAGGGGCATTTTCCGTGCCGGGTAAACTCGCACCGGCGGAACGGCAATAGCGAACGGAATCGAGCGGCGGTCAAACAATCGCCTCAGGTGCATGCCTCCTTCCGCTGTGACTCGCTGCGGGCAATCAAGCCCGCCCGCAGGTGATGATCGCCCGCCCATCAACGGTGCACATCGAACGCAACCCTGCCGCGGACGTCGCCCCAGAACGAGCCGACCGGATGAAAAGTACGCCGATGACCAACCGCAGCGACGCGCGGGCAGCGAATGCGTATTCGCAGAGCATGCGCGAGGTCCTTGGCAACGAGCCGCCGCTGGGCGGCGAAGGCGGGCCGCCGGATCGGCGGACGGCCAGTTTTCGCTGGATGGCCGGGACTGTTCTGATGGGGGTTGCCGCGGTCACCTTGTTTGGCGGAGCGCTTCGTGGAGTCTTTGGCGAGCGCGCTCAATTCGCCATGTCACCCATTGTCTCCATTCAGCGCCTCGCTCGGCAGATGGTCGACGAAGCCGGGCGCGGCGACCGTCTGGACCGGAAGCCGGGACGGAAGGGCCATCCCTCAGCGATCAGGATCGAGCAGTTGAGTGACGCGGGGGCGGTCCGTCCATTTACACGCGTGTCGGCCCGGCTCGCCGAGATCGACCCGGAGCCGCATCCGGAGGACGGTCGCGCACCGGCGGGAGACGGCGAGAATAACCGGCACGCTGACCAGCAGGGGACATCGTCATCGCAGCTACCGCCCATCATTCGCTTCGGCTCGTCACGCCGTAGACTGCCCGGCAGCGTCAGCTCCTATGCTGACGACGGAGACGCGCGGTCGCCGCTGTCTCCGATCGGCGAGGCGCTCAACGTCAGCAGCGTTCCGAAGTCATCCGCCTTGGCTGATACTCATCGACATGTCGTGATCGGCAGGAGCGGCGACACGCTCTCGGCCATTCTGCGCGCGGTGGCCGCGGGAGCGGAGGATGAACCGGCGATCCTGGCGGCCTTCTCGCGGCCCGGCGGCCCGGCGACGTTGTCCGGTGGCGAGAAGATCACAATCATCGAACAGGACGCGGACGCCGGCGTGCCACGCGGTCATATCCTGAAAGTGTCGATCGAGCGGGCAGATTCGGCTGTCGCTGCGGTCGGTCGCACGGATGCGGGCGACTACCAGGCGATCGTGCCGGAACAAGCGGGCGCCGCCCGACCTGCCGAGAGTTTGTTGCGTGACACGGTCGACACCCGCCCTGTCTCTGGAGAGACGCTGCGTGACGGGCTCGACGCGCTTGCACGCTCCAATCATGTCGACGAAGCGATCGTCGCCGAGCTCATGCGCCTGTGCGGCCGCGATTTCGACCTCGGCGAGCCGCTTGGCGAGGGCGATGTAGCCAAGATCATCTACGCGCCCAACGAGCTCGGCCAACCGGAATTGGTGTTCGTCGACCTCACGGCAGGCGGACAGACGCGCCGCTACTACCGCTTCACCGCGCCGGACGACGGCAGCTCGGATTTCTACGACGAGAGTGGGCATTCCATCACCAAGTTCCTGTTGCGCAAGCCGGTCGTCAATGGCCGACTCGGCGACGGTTTTGGCTGGCGCATTCATCCGATCCTGGGTGATCGCCGTTTCCACGAGGGCGCCGATTTCGCCGCGCCCTTTGGTTCGCCGGTTGCAGCAGCCGGTGCCGGCGTCGTCGAGACCATGGGATTCGAGCGAGGCTACGGGAAATATATCAGGGTGCTCCACGACCGCGGCTACGAGACCACCTATGCGCATGTCGCGAACTTCCCGCGCGGGCTGAAGGTGGGCGACCGCGTCCGTCAGGGCGAGACGATCGCCTTCGTCGGATCGACGGGGCTGTCGACGGGGCCGCATCTCTATTACGAGGTCCGGATCAACGGCCGCAACGTTGATCCTCTCCGGGTCAAATTGTCTGGAGGTCGGGTGCTGCAAGGGGATGTCCTTGGCAACTTCGATCGCCATCGTGACAGCATCGATCAACTCGCGGGTCTCTCGATGCTTCCGCACGCCCACTGACAGCGGGTAACGCCCAATTGTGCCTCGAGGGGCCAAGGTCTGATGCGCGGGCCACAAGCCATGGCTCCGCAGGTGATTTGCGTCATGGTCAAATCGGCAATGCTGCCGCGCTCTGTTCAGCGCGGCATTTTCGTCGCATCGTCAGAACCTGCTACCCTTGGTCGGCGACAGATACATCGAAGCAATCGGTGATCGGCGCCAGCGCGGTCCAGGAGATGAATTGATGTCGGACAAGTCGATACTCGCCTCCATCCTCTGCAGTGCCATGATCCTGGGTTCGCTGGGCGCGTCGGTGCACGCGCAGACGCCGTCGAGCTGCAAGGGGACGCATGCGGGCGCCAAGGGCGCACCACTGTTCTCGCCGCCGCTCGCCAGCGTGGTGACAGGGACGCGACGCGTGCAATTCTATTCGGCGCCGAACCTGCATTGCCCGATCAACGGCGTCTTCGTCGTTCCGAAGGATGAGCTCGTGACCTACGCACAAACCCGTGACGGCTGGTCGTCCGTGATGTATGCAAATCCTACGACGGGCAACAACGTCTCGGGCTGGGTGAGATCGGCGCGACTGAAGCAAGCTGGGACGGTCGGGCCCAAGCAATAGCTTGGCCGCACGATCATGTCGCGCCGCGGCGGACTGGCGAACCGTTCGAAGGGTGCGGATTCCTGATGCCGCGTCGGGCCGTCAATGGATCGCCGCGTACATGATCTTCTCTTCGGTCGCCTCGACGGCGGAGAACTCCTCGACGACCTTGCCCTGACGCGAGACGAGGATGCGGTCGGAGAGGGCCATGATCTCGGGCAAATAGGATGAGATGACCACCACGGCCTTGCCCTCGTCGGCGAGCTGATTGATCAGCTCGTGGATCTCGACAATGGCGCCGACGTCGACGCCGCGCGTCGGCTCGTCGAAGATGATCAGGTCGGGCTCCTGCACGAGGGATTTGGCGATCACGACCTTCTGCTGGTTGCCGCCTGAGAGCTCGACCACCTTGGCCTCGTCGCCGATGGCGCGAACCTTCAGCCGCTCGGTCCAGGTCTTGCCGGCCGCATTGGTCTCGCGGCCCGACAGGATCATCCGGCCCTTCGGAAACTTCGAGAGCAGGCCGAGATAGATGTTGCGGGCGATCGAGGCGGTTTCGAAGAAGCCCTCGACCTTGCGATCCTCGGTCACATAGGCGATGCCGGCCTTCACGGCCGGTGCTGGCACCCGGTAGCGCACCGGCTTGTCGTGCAGCAGGATCTCGCCGCCGTGGAAGAAGTCGCGCTTCAACACACCTGAGACGATCTTGAAAGTTTCGGTGCGGCCGGCGCCGACCAGGCCGAACACGCCGGTGATCTGTCCGGCAAAAACCGACAGCGAATTGTTCTTCACCATCGGCGCCATCTTGAGGTTTTGTACCGTGAGGACACGCGCTCCGGCCGGCCGCACGGTCTTCTTCCGCGTGCCATAGAGCGTATTGGAGAGATCGCGCCCCACCATCGCCTGCACGATCGCCGCGCGGTCGAACTTTGCGGCGTCGTCGGTGACGACGTGCTTGCCGTCGCGCAGCACGGTGATCCGGTCGGCGAGCAGCAGGGCTTCTTCCAGCGCGTGCGAGATGAAGACGATCGAGACGCCCCGCTTCTTCAGGTCACGGACGAGGTCGAAGAAGTATTTTTTCTCCTCCGGCGTCAGCGACGCGGTCGGTTCGTCGAAGATGATGACCTTGGCCTTGTGCAGGACCGCGCGCGCGATCTCGACCATCTGCTTCTTGGCCGCTCCGAGCCCGCTCACGGTCGCGGTCGGCGTCACGTCGAAATTGAGCGATTGCAGGAATTGCTGCGCGGCGATGTAGATGCCGCGCAGGCGGTTGTAGAATTTCTCCTGCCCGAGGAAGAGGTTCTGCGCCACGGTCATGGTCGGCACCAGGCTGTTCTCCTGGAACACCATGGCGATGCCGAGGTGGCGGGCTTCCAGCGGTGTCCGCGGCATGACCTCCGCGCCGTCGACCGTCATGCTGCCGGAGGTCAGCGTCACGACACCCGCCATCACCTTGGTCAGGGTCGACTTGCCGGCGCCGTTCTCGCCGACAAGTGCGTGGATCTCGCCGCGGCGGAGTTCGAAGTCCACGCCCTCGATGGCGGGCACGCCCGCGTAGAGCTTGGTGGCCTTGCGCAGTGAAAGCACGGTATCGGTCATGAGCCGGACTCCTCGGCAAGGCCGGCGAGAGGCAGTTTCAGGATGCGGCCCGGCCCCTTGGCGATCAGGATGAGGTCGGCGCCGATCTCCAGCGCTGCAACGACACCGTGATTGACGCCGTCGACGCGGCTGTGCAGCGAGTAGAGCGGCTTGCCGTCCGCGCTCAGGCGGATGACGAGCCCGTAGGAGCGCGGCGGTGCCCACGGCTTGATGACGCCCATCGTCTTGATGTGCGCGCCCTGCATCGGTTCCTTGAACGAGAAGCCCGAACGCAGCCGCGGCGCAACCCAGTAGGCCGGATCGATCTCGGCCATCATGCGGCGGCGGTAGGCAGGTTCGCGCAGCACGAACTCGATCAGCTGGGTGCGCGCCGTGAATGCCGTGAGCCAATAACCGCCACCGGCCGCCTTCGACAGCCGCGACGGGTAGACGGGCAGGTGAGCGAGTACGACTTGCGGCGATTGCCCGCCTGCGACGCGCACTACGCGATGGCGCCAGCTCTCGCTGACCAGCACGCCGTCGCCATGGGCGCAGGCGCCGAAGGCGTAACCGAGCCGGGAGACCAGTTGCGTCACCGACCTGGCCTTGGGATCGAGCCGGAAGACGCGGCCGCTCCGGTTGAGCTCCATCAGGTCGCGCGCCCAGTCGTCGACGCCGCATGTCGTCGAGCCGTCGGTCGCGATCAAGGTGCCGTCGTCCGCCGGCGCCAGCGCGTTGATCGCATTGAAGGTCGCGTCATTGAAGGTGACGCTCGGCTCGCCTGAAGCGGGGCTTGGATAGAGGCGCACCTCGCGTCCACCGAGTGCAACCGCGATGCCACCGTCTGTCAGCGCGCACAGCGCCGAGATAGGCTGCTCGAAGCTGCGGATCTCGGTCGCGGCGTTGCCGTCCAGGCGCAGCAGGCGCCGGTCGTCCGCGATGTAGAGGTTGCGTCCATCGGTTGCGATGTCCTCGGGCGCCTCGCATTCCAGCAAGGTCGTCGCGGCCTCAAGCTTCTGGTTCGGCTTGAGCGCGCCGTCGAACGACGGCACGGTGATGGTGGCTTCGCCGCGTCCGAGGAAGCGGTTGGTGAATTCCCTGACGGCCGCGATCACGACAACTTCCCCCAGCGCTTGTCATACTGCACGAACTTCGGATCGGCGTTGTCGAGCTTGTAGCGGCCGATCCGGTTGTTGGCGATGCCGCCGAGATAGAGATAGCCGCGATGCTCGCGCATCGACGTGATCATCGGATGGTTCTCGCCGCGCAGGTCCCAGAACGACTCGAGGATCTTGCCCTGTTCGTTGAACTTGACGACGCAGCCGGTGTTGATGTTCGGGAACAGCCATTCGTCGACCGGGACCCGCTTGGCCATGCGGCGGCGGAAGCCGGGCATCTTCCAGGCGAGGTCGAGCGAGGGGCTGCGCATGCCGACCAGCGCCAGCCAGTAATTGCCGTCGGAGGCGAGGTTGATGTTGTCAGGGTAGCCCGGCAGATTGTCCATCACCACCTCGACCGTGCCCTTCTTGGCGCCCGCGAACCAATAGCGCTTGATCGAGCAGCCGAAGGTCTCGGCGAACAGGATCGACTGGCCGTCGCCGGCGACGCAGATGCCGTTGGGGAATTTGAGGCCGCGCAGCGCCGTGTGCGTGGCGCCGGTCTTGGTGTCGTAGCAGATGATGCGGCCGTTGCCGCGGGCTTCCAGGCCGTCGATCGGCCATTCGTCCATCTCGTAGCGCACGGTGGCTTCGGAGAAGAAGATCAGGCCGTCATCGGTGATGTCGAGGTCGTCGGCCAGCCGCAGCCGGCTATCGTCATTGACCGAATGCATGCTGCGATTGGTTTCATCGGTGGCTTTCTCCACCGTGCCGTCTGGCTTGATGCGGTAAAGGCCCATGCCGCCGATGCAGACGTAGAGATTGTCCTGCCGGTCGAAGGCCATGCCGAGCGGCTGGCCGCCGATATGGGCGAACACCTCCATGCGCTGATAGTCGGGCGCGAGGAAACGCATGATGTCGCCGTGGCGTGAACCGGCGTAGAGATTGTCGTTGCGATCCAGGATCACGTCCTCCGGCGCCTCGATACGGCCGAGGCCGATCAACTGGACGTCGCGCAGCTTGTCGTTCTGCTCGAACGGCCCGCCCTTGCCGATCTCGGTTGGCGGAGGCGGCGGTAGGGCGTGGTAGGTCGGCGCGACATAGACTTTGCTGATGATGCGCGTGCGGTTCTTTTGCCAGCGGATGTCGACCATGGCGGCGACCAGCAGGATGCCGGCGAGCGCCATGCGATTGATGCCGCCGCGCGCGTTCAGCGTGGTCAGGCCGTTGGTGATCAGGAGTACGATCAGCACGCCGACGAGAGACTTGGTGACCGAGCCCTTGCCGCCGCCGAGCGTGATGCCGCCGAGCACGGTTGCGGTCAGCACGATCACCTCGAGCCCGACGCCGATGTCGCCGCCGACGGTGCCGAGGCGCGCGGCGAAGAACAGCGCGCCGATGCTGGTCAGCACGCCGCTTGCGACGTAGCAAAGTGCAATCGTGCGCCGTACCGGGATGCCGGAGTTGTAGGCCGAACGGCGCGAGCCGCCGATTGCGGTGATGTGCCAGCCCGGGCGCAGCCGCGTCATGAAGACGTGGCCGAAGATCGCGATCGCGATATAGACCAGCGCGACGCTCGGAATCCCGAACACGTCACCGCCGCCGATGAAGTTCCAGGACGGAATGTCGGGGAAGGCGGCGGCAATGTCGTTGGAGTAGCGCTGGATCAGGAGATCGAAGGCCGAGCGGTAGATGATCAGAGTGATCAGCGTGGTGATGAAGGCGCGCAGTCGCAGGTATCCGATCAGCACGCCGTTGACGGCGCCGAGCAGCGCGCCGCAGAGCAGGGTGGCCGCCACCACCGCCGGCACCGGCCAGCCCAGCACGTCGAGCAGATAGAGCGCGCAGAAATCGGTCAGCGCAAAAATCGATCCGACCGATAGATCGATGCCGCCGACAATGACCACCAGCGCCATGCCGAGCCCGATGAAGCCGATCTCTCCGGCCTGACGTGCGGTATCGGCGAGGCTTGCGGGCGACAGGAAATGATCGATGGATTGGCTCAGCGCGAAGCCGACGATCAGGAGAAGGATGACCGGAACGGCAGTTTCGGTCCATCGCTTGGACAGGATCTCACCGAGGAGATGATCCGGCCAATAGCGATAACGCAGGCTCGTCAGGGTGTCGCGCATCGGCATTCCATCGCGGCTTCGAATGGCGGGGGATGGCGTCCCGGGCGCACAGCGGCCCGGGACGTTTTCGTCTTGGCTATTTCTTCAGGTCGCTGAGGTTCCAGCACGCGGTCTGGCTATCGGCGTTTTCCTTGGTGATCGGAATCAGCGTGGTGTATTCTGAACCCTTGATCGAGCCGGGCTTGGCGCCCGATGACAGCAGCCACTTGATCGTGCCCGCCATCTGCGCCGCCTGCGTCGGCACGTCGTAGCTCAGGTTGAGGTCGAAGGCGCCGGACTTCACCAGTTCGCAGGCGCCCTTGCGCTCGCCGCCGCCGGAGGTTGCGACGAACACCTTGCCGGTGAGGCCGGCTTCCTTCACCGCCGCCGCGGTGCCGATGTCCATGCCGTCCCAGAAGCCGACGATGCCGCAGAGATCGGGATTCTGCTTCAGCACGGTCTGGGTGATCGCCTTGGCCTTTGCCGCGTCCCAATCGGCCGCCTGACTCGACACCACTTTGATCTCCGGGTGCTTGGCGAGGACGTTCTCGACGCCCTTGAGCGTGTAGGCGCTGGCGGCCGCCGAGAGCGCGCCTTGCACGATGGCGATCTTGTTCGATTTGCCCTGGCAGGCTTTGACCACCGCTTCGGTGTCCTTCTCACCGATCTCGATCCAGTTGGCGCCGACGAAGGCCGAGCTGCGATAGGCCGAGCCCATGTTGATCTGAATGACGTAGATGCCTTCGTTCTCGGCGCGCTGCAGCAGTTTGGCGTAGGTCTGCACGTCCGGATTGTGGATCACCATCACGGCGGGCTTCTCGGAGATCAGCGAGGTCACCGCCTGCGCGCCGGCGTTGGTGTTCCAGTTGGGATCGCGGATCTCGAACTTCACCCCGAACGGCTCGAGTTCCTTCTTCAGGCCGGCGTACCAGCCTTCGGTGAGATCGAAGTTCATGGCGACCGGAACATAGGCCACCGTCTTGCCGGTGAGGGCCTCCTTGAAGGGCTTCTGAAACGGCTCGTCGAGGCCCTTTTGGGCCAGGGCCGGCCCGGCGATTGCCGCAAGCCCGAGTGTGGCAACGAGTATCTTTGCAGTCCTGATCACGCGCTTCACTGCTTCCTCCTTGGTTGGTGTCGTTGGCGTTTCACTCAGATGTCGCCCTGCTGCGCCGTTTCTTCGTTGCGCGGATTCAGGAAGGAATCCGTGATGACGGCGAGCAGCAGGACCACCCCCTTGACGAGATTCTGTCCGGCATAAGAGATGTCCATGATGGTCATGCCGTTGAGCATGGTGCCGATCAGCAGCGTTCCGATGATAACATTGAGAACGCCGCCGCGGCCGCCCGACAGGCCGATGCCGCCGAGCACGACGACCAGGATGACGTCGTAGATCAGGGTCGAATTGAAGATGCGGGTCGGCATCGAGTTGACGGACGCCGCCATCACCAGGCCCGCGAAGCAGCCGATCAGTGCCGCCACGACATATTGCAGGACGATGATTGGCCGCGAGGGGATGCCGGTGACGCGGGCCGCGTAGGGGTTGTCGCCGATCGCGTAGATATAGGCACCCCAGCGCGTCCGCCGCAGCAGGAACGCCACCACGATGCAGGCGATCGCGAACATCACGATCGAGGTCGGAATGCCGAGGATGGTACCCTGTCCGAGCCGCTCGAAGCCCTTCATGCCGTCGCTCCACTGTACGACGTCGAGCTGAAACAGCGCCGCCTGTCCGAGCCCGGCCAGCAGCAGGCCGGTTGCCAATGTCGCAAACAGCGAAGGTACTTCCGCGTAGGCGATCAGCCAGCCATTGACCAGGCCGAAGGCGATCGTGAGCAGCACGGCGGTCAGCAGCGACGCCGGCAGCGAGTGGCCGTCCTGCACCATCTGCAGCACGAGCCCCGGCGGCACCGCGAGTGCTGCGATCAGCGAGATGTCGATGCCGCGCCCGATCACGACGATCGCCATGGCAAGCCCGAGGATGCCGAGCACCGCGACGTTCTGCAGCAGCGTGAGCATGTTCTCTGGCGTCAGGAAGCCGCGCAGGAAGACCGAGAACGCCAGGAACAGCACGGCAAAGACGGCGAAGACGATCTCCTGTTGATTGAATCGCAATCGCTTCATTGCCTGATCCCCTTGTCGGCTATGGCTGCGCCATCTGCCTTGGTCTTGAACGAGTGCCGAGCCGGCTCTTGTTCGACAAGGCGGCACCGACGAATGTTCCGACGGCGTCGATGTATCCGTCGATCGAGGTGCCGCGCCGGCGGTACTTGGCGCGCTTGACGTACCAGTCCTGCAGCAGCGGCTTGATGAGCGACGCAGTGAGCGTGACCTGCTCGACGGTGAACAGGCCGCTGGCGACGCCCTGCTTGAGGACGTCGGCGATGATCTTCTCGGTCATGACTTCCATGTCGACGGCGCGTTGGCGCTCGGCGGGCGGAAACGACTTCGCCTCCATGAAGGCGAACACGAACCAGGGCTGCATCGCCTCGCTCATGCGGACGTGCGTTGCGATGATCCAGTCGAGGTGACGGCGGGCATCCTGCTTCACGTCGTCGGGCGGCGACGTCAGGACTTCGGTGGCCGTCGCCGCGACTTCGCCGAGGATCATCGACAGCAGCGTGGGCTTGCTGTCGAAATACGTATAAAGGCCGCCCATGCTGAGCCCAGAGGCCTCCGCGAGCTGGCGCAGCGTGGTGGCGTGAAAGCCGTGTTTGTTGGACAGTGTGAGCGTGGCGCCGATGATGCGCGCAAGATTCGGAACGGCGAGGTGCGGCTTCTGGACCTTGATGGAATCGCGATGACGTTCGAGGATACGTGCACACAGCACGTCCATCGCGAACGCATTCGTCGTCGGTCGCTGGCGCGCGAGACCCAACGTTGCCTCCTCCCATGTAAAGTCCCGGACTCGCTGTTGTTGTTGTCGGTCCGGGCGTGAGCGCTTTTGCGCCCTTGCATAATTGGTAGCCCAGGGACCAGCCGTCGGGAAAGGGGGCGGTGAAAATTTTCTGAGAGAGCGCTCGCTCGTTTTCCGACCGAAGGTCGGGGTTGACGGCGGTTCTCTGTGATGACGTCGCGTCCGGCGTGAAGTCGCCGCGACCACCGCTTCGATCGCGATGAGCCCGAGAATTTCCGGTCGGTGCGTTTAGCCGCCTGGGCAACAATGCGCGCTGTCGATGTCGGGAGACGCCGAGCCTCCCGGCGTTGCTGTCACATTTCCGCTCATGGGCGTGTGGAAGAATAGTGCGAACAACGGCTTGCTGTCCCATGCGCAAATCCGATGTGATGTGTCCCACATGCCAGGCCGGCTATCGCCGGATCGAATTGACGTCGAAGGGCGGCGTCGCGGGAGAGTTTCGATGCCTGGTCTGCGATCAGGTCCTGGAGCTGATGGACGGGTCGACGGAGGTCGCCCTGCGTCTGACCGTGCAGCCGAGCAAGACTTCCTACGCCTATTAGAACTGCGCCGCGCGAGAGCACACTCAAGCCGAGCGTCAGTAGCCGATCATTCAGCCGCGTGAGGCAGGCCGTCGGACTTGGTCTGAGCGCGCCATTGAGCGAGGGCGGCGATCGCAACGAGCGCGGCGGCAAAGCCCGCGGCGGCGCCGACGCCGAGTGCCCAGCGCGGGCCGAGATGATCGGCGACCCATCCGACGATCGGTGCACCGATCGGCGTGCCGCCCAGCGCGACGCCGAGCCGGAGCGCCATCACCCGTCCGCGCATCGCAGGCTCCGTCGAGAGTTGCATCAGCGCATTCGAGGTGTTGGTGACGGTCAGCGCGGCGACGCCGATCACGACCAATGCGGCGGCGAACAGCCAGTAGTCCGGCGCCAGCGCCGCGAGCGTGCAACCCAGTCCGAAGATCGCAGCGCCGAGCAACAGCGCGCCGAACCGCGGCCGATCGCGGCTCGCGGCCAGCAGCGCGCCCGACATCGTCCCGACCGCCATGATCGAGGACAGCAGGCCAAAGCCGCGCGCGTCGGTGTGGAAGACGCCGACCGCCATGGTCGAGATGAAGATCGGAAAGTTCAGTCCGAAGGTGCCGATCAGGAACAGCATCACCAGGGTGGTCCTGAGATCACGGCGGGACCAGACGTAGTGAAACCCCTGCATGACGCTGCCCTTGGTGTGGTGGGCGCGCGCATTCGGGCGCAACTCCGAGGTGCGCAGCAGCGAGAGCGACGCCAGCACGGCGAGGAAGGATGTCCCGTTGAACAGGAACGCCCAGCCGGTGCCGACCGAGGCGATCACGAGGCCGGCGACCGCAGGTCCGATCATGCGCGCGGCGTTGAACGAGGTCGAGTTCAGTGCGATCGCGTTCGACAGGTCGGCATCGCCAACCAGCTCGGCCACGAATGTCTGGCGCACCGGCGCGTCGAGCGCCGCGCTGCAGCCGAACAGGAAGGCGAAGGTGTAGACATGCCAGAGCTGTACCAGCCCGGTGACGGTGAGAATTCCGAGGATGAGGGCCAGCGTGCCCATCATGGCCTGGGTGGCCATCAGCAGTTTGCGCTGGTTGAAATGATCGGCGGCATAGCCGGACCACGGCATCAGCAGGAGCTGCGGTCCGAACTGCAGCGCCATGACGATACCGACGGCGGCTGCGCTGTGGTTCGTGAGCTGGGTGAGAACGAGCCAGTCCTGGGCGGCGCGCTGCATCCAGGTGCCGATGTTGGACACCAGCGCGCCTGCGGCCCAGACGCGGTAGTTGAAGCTCCGCAGCGATCGAAATACCCGTCTCATGATTGCCTTGTCATGATTGCTTTGGCTCGTTGCCGCCGTGAAACTGCCCGAACCGCCGCGCCAGGAAGACGCCGATCGCGAGCCCGCCGAGCCCAAGCGCCGCGACGTGGCTCGTGGTCCGCAGGCCGAATTCGCCGACGCGGCAGACCAGCAGATATCCGACGAGCAGATTGACGAAGCCCCAGACAATATTGACGGTCGACGTCGACAGCCCCTCTCCGGGCGGCTTCGCGAACGGGGTCTGGAACGGCTCTCCCATCATGCCGGCGACGACATCGGGGATGGCATTGGTGAGGAAGGCGCCGCCGAAGAAATAGGCGACGAGGTCAAGCCAGTTCATGTGCGCGCGTCCTTTCAAGGAGATCGATGACCGCCTGCGTCGAGCCGGTTTCGCCGAGCCGTGGGAATACATTGGCGATGCTGTAGTCATGTACGTCCGGCCGCATGTCGGTCATGGCGTCGGTGGCGAGCGTGACGTTGAAGCCGGCCTCATAAGCTTGCCGGGCCGTTGATTCCACGCCGCCGGCGGTGGCGACGCCGACGATCACGACCTGCGTGACGCCGCGCGCCCTCAGCCTGCTCTCGAGGTCGGTGCTTGCAAATGCGCCCCGCGTTCGCTTGGTCACGACGATGTCGCCTGCCTGCCGATCAAGCTCCGGAATGAGGTCGGTCCATCCGTCTGGAAACGGGCCGCTGAGGTGCGGGGCCCGCTCAGTGCGTCCCGGTGCACCGCCGTCGACATTGACCAGTGCGACCGGCAGGCCGTGCCGCCGGAACGCGGTGGCGAGGGCGCTCGCGCACGCCACGACATCTTTGATCGGATGGACGAAGGGCGAGCCCATGATGCCGCTCTGCAAATCGACAACGATAAGGGCCGTGACCGGATCCAGTGTCGTGAGGGCCATGTTGGTTCCTTTTGCTGCCGCGACCGATGCGTTGAGGCCGCATCAATCGTCGATGAGCCGCTTCAAAAGCCCGACGGCGGCCGCGAGTTCGTCCTGCTCTTGCGGCGACAGCCGTGCGGTGATGGTGCGCGACAGCCAGTCCTGCCGCGCGGCGCGCCCGGCGCGGATCCAGTCGCGGCAGGCATCCGTGAGCGAGATGATGGTTTGCCGGCCGTCGTCCGGATCGGGCCTGCCCGTGACATGGCCCGCCGCCTCGAGCGCGGCGACGGCCGAGCTCATCGATTGCGGGCGCATCCCTTCGGAGCGCGCCAGGCTCGATACCGTCGCGGGCCCGTCTTTCTCGAGCCGAAGCAGGATCGCCACCTGCGAGGGCGGCAGGTCTCCGCGATCGCTCTGCTCGCGCAGCCTGCGCTTCAGTCGTCCGATCAGCAGGCGCAGGTCTTCGGCCAGTGCCGAGACGCGTGCCATCCGGGGGGATTCCGGTGAATCGTTCATGTCGGTATCGATACAGATATACAGATAAACTGTAAAGATTATCTGTGCAGTTTATCTGCAGAGCTGATCTGTCGGTGGCAGGGAGCTCCATCCATGGTCAACGCCCCGGCAGTAGGCCGCGATCCTATGGTGTCGGGTCGACAAGGCCGTCCGCAATACGACAGCGGCGGAAGCACGAAGCTCCTCCACCGACGTCACAGTGCGAACTTCGGCGAGCTAAGATGTCTGCTGAACAGGAAGCGAATGCGCTACCAGATGACGCGTGCGCAAATCAGCGCGAGCGGCAGGATCGTAAGGCCGATCGGCACCCACTTGCGCATGTCGGCCGGATTCCGCGAGTATTGGAAGATCTGGATAATGACGAAGAAGCAGACGGCGGCGCCGAGGAGGATACGGAGCAGGTCAGCCGGCGTGTCGTAGACCGTCAACAGGCTCTCATTTTGGGGTGTGGCCACCCGGGCCGTTACCACCACCACAACCAGCAGAAAGAGCGTTCGTAGAGCGAGACCGAGGAACCGCATATCCTTCGAGCCATCCATCACTCTCTTCAAATCAACATATAGCACGAATCCGACAATTGAATAAGCATCTGCACAGCTTTGTGCGGTACTACCGCCAGATGACAACCGACTTGGTTAAACGGGTCTGTCCGATGAGGTGCGGCACGATTTCCGGAATTATCCTGTGCCTGGGCATCGCTTCGAGCGGCGCTGTGTCCGCGGCAGCACCGGCCGGACGTTGCCGTGCCGAGGTCCTCCGATCCGAGGAGCTGCCCTACGCGCCGATCGGGTCCTGGCTGCTCAAGGCAACCGTCCGGGTCACCTATCCGCACGGCCAGACGGTCGACCAGACCTTCCTGAAGAACTCGCCATGGCAGGTCACGCTCCGCCGTGGCGACAAGTTCTGGATCGACTGCGAACGGCTGCGCGATACGCGGCCGGTCGCGCTGCGATCGGCCCGCTAGCTCAAACCGTCCCGGATATGGTCATGGCAAATTTACTTCTCGATTTCGTCCAGATGGCACTCGTCGTGAGCAGCCCGGCCGCCCCGGCCACGGCGCGCGAATGGCAGCCGCCGGTCGAGCAGGTCAGGATGGTCTGCGATCAGGACTGCCACTGCTGGCGAACGCGCTATCACGAGCGCCGGCCGATGCTCGCGGGCCGCCCCGACCTGGCATGTCCGCCCGCCGCACGCCGTCCCGTTGGCTACTACGATGGCCATTACCGCGCCGGACCGGCGACGGGTGTGGACTTCGACTCCAGATACCCGGTGCGGGAGTTCGCGTTTCCGTTCTAGAGCGTAATCCGGATCCGCAGGGCCGCGTTAGCGCAAAGTGTGAAGCGGTTTTCCCTCGCGACAAACGCGGAACGCGTTTGCGCGGAGATCATGCTCAAGCAAGAAGCTACAGCGCGATGACGATTCGGTCTGATCGCATCGCGCTTTAGCGGCAGATCGAGGCGCATCCGGCGCCATGCCGTCGATCAGGCCGAGCGTTCGCCGGCCGATGCATCTTCGTCGTCGTGCAGAAGGGTCGCGAGGCGGGCGCGAAGCTCGTCGATCGACGCGAACTCCAACTTGCGGTCGGGCAACATCACGACGATGGTCCCGTCGGCGCGCATTTGATAGTCCATGTCGTTGATGGTGCCGGAGTGAAGGACGCCAGGTCCAGGTGCCTGCGGCGGCTCGCTTTGGGCAGGCGCTCTCTGCGCGCGCAGCGAGGATAGGTCGGTCCGCAACGACCTGCCTGCCGCAGGGCGCGCTGGCTGCTCCGGCGCGGCCGCGCCGTCCGGCCTGGCATCCTGTGCAGCCCGTCGCCTGGCTTCGCGCGATCTGAGCGGAGAAGGACGTTCCATCGTCGCAGTCGCAATGACGGGAGCGATTTCGGTCGGCTCCGGCATCGCCGGGTCCGCGCGCGTCTCGATCGCCTCTCGCAGCTGGTCGAGGTGCCGGACCACGAGGCCGAGCGCCGCAATCACGACCCCCGAGGCGACAAGGATCAGCCCGCTGCCGAGCAGGGCGCTGCCGAAGGGCGTTTCAAGCGCGCGGACGCCGAACAGGATCGCGGCAAGGCCGCTTCCCACAAATGCCAACCCAATGATCCAGAGCGCGAGCATGCATCCTCGTTTCTGTTGCAGCCTTGGTCGCGCAACTCAACGGCGACGGATGCGGCTCGTTCCCGACTAGCACAGCGCTCGCTGCCGGCGAAGTGCATGTCCGGGTGCATAGCCGCCCGCCCGGCACCCTATTCGCGCGCGGCCCCGTTGTCGGAATCGACGGGACCATCGAGGCGGCCGTTGGCACGATGTTTCGATGCCTGCGGATCGCCGGACCCGCTTGTTCCGCCGGCTGCCGTGGCCGCATAGGCTTCCCGCGCGCGCCTTGTTGCCGCCGCATAGCGCATCGTGGCGCTGATACTCATCAGACCTGCGCGCACCAGTCCGAGGACGGCGCGGCGCGAGTGGAATGGGCCCGTTTTGCTCGAGGCATATCCGCGCGGAAAGAGCTGTAGGCGGCCGGCGAGGGCCTCCTGCAGCGCCGCCTTCTGTGTCGCGCTCAAGCGACGGCGCTTTGCGGGCTTTGCCGTGTCGCCCAAAATAGGCGGCTCCGCGCGCGACAGTTTTCGTGGCGCAACGCTCATCCGTCAGCTCACTCCGGTCGATCGGCACGGCCTTGCTGAGGCGCGGTCCGGTTGGCACGGCCGCGTGCGCGGGCTTGTGGCCCATCGCGGCTTGCACAATTTCGCTCGTTACTGAACAGAGACCGCATTTCGGACGGCGGTGGCATCTGACGAAAGTCAGGATCAGTCATGACGAAAGTCATATTCGTTTGCGGCCGCCGCGGGCTTACGCCAGAGTGGGCGGCTCGCTGAGCTGATTTGGGCAACGAATGATCGATCTGAGCGCGGACTTGCTTCCGGCCGCAGAAGCCGACGTCATCGGCCTCGCTGTCATCGGCGCCGACAGAGCGATGGTGCGGAAGATCGGGCGCCTTGTGGAATGGCTTCCCGCGATCGGCGCCGATTGCTGCGACTGTGTGCTGCTGGTCGGAATGGAAGCCGAACTGGCGGCGCTTGCCGCGGGAGAGCGCGACATGATCGCGCTCGCAGGTGTGCGTGGCGCTTCGCCGGGGATAGCCCAGCCGGTGACCGCAGTGGTGCTGTGGAATGCCGAGCAGTCGCACTATTTCGTGATCGCCATGCCGGACTTCGCCGCGCGTCAGGTCGAAACGCTGCTCGGAAGCGAACGCCGCGCCCGCCGCCTGATGGAGCAGCAGCTCGAGGCGGCGAGCGCCGAGGTGCGCTTCGCCTCGCTCGCGCGCACCCGCCTTCGCCTCGCGCGCGACCTTCACGATACGCTCGTGCACTCGATCGTGGCGCTGCTGACCCAGATCCGGCTGATCCGGCATTATCTGTCGACCGATCCGGCGCGCGTCGCCGATGGACTTGCGACGGCGGAAGACGCGGCGGCGAGCGGCCTGACGCGCGCCCGCGAAGCCATTGCCCGCCTGCGCATGCCTGACGACCTGGAGCTCGACCTGGACGTCGAAGGACTGCTGACCGACTTCGCGGAGCGAAGCGGCATCAAGGTGTCGACCCAGATCGACGATCGTGCGCGCGCCGGATTGCGCGATTGCGCGTTGACGGTTCAACGTGTCGTCAGCGAGGCGCTGCGCAACGTTCAGGCGCATGCCAAAGCACGGCATGTGACTTTTCGTGCGTTCGAGGAGCCGGCTGCGGTCGGCCGTAAACTGGTCGTCGAGATTCGCGACGACGGGCGCGGCTTCGATACGGCGCTTCCGAAGCCCGGACATTTCGGATTGATTGGAATGGCCGAATTTGCTGAACTCGTCGGCGGAGACTGCGCGGTGGAAAGCGCACCGGGACAGGGAACGCTGGTCCGGATATCATTGCCGGTCGGGGTGCCGCCGGCGGCGTCTCCCGGTATGCTGGCCGACTGAGTTACCGGCCATCGCATTCAGGATCATGGCATTCAGGATGATGAGGCCTTCGAGAGAACGATGGAATCACCCGTGAGCAAGATCGAGAAAGTGCGGGTGCTGATCGCCGAGGACCAGGCACTGATCCGGGAAGGGATCGCCACGCTCCTTGCCCAGCAGAACGACGACTTCGAAATGCTTCCCGGCGCGGCCGACGGCGAGCAGGCCATCGAGTTTGCGCGGCGCTACCGGCCCGATGTCATCCTGATGGACCTGCAGATGCCGCGGGTCGGCGGCATTGCGGCGACCCAGCGGATCCTCCGCGAGCTGCCGCAGATCCATATCGTCGTCCTGACCACGTTCGAGACCAACGATCTGATCTTCGAAGCGGTGAGCGCGGGCGCCAAGGCGTATCTCTTGAAGGACGCCAAGATGGAGGAAATCGCTGCGACGATCCGGGCGGTGATCAACGGCCAGTCGGGCCTGTCACCCGGCGTGGCCGCGCGCATTCTCGACGAATTCAAGCGACTGCGCGGCCCACGCGTATCGGCGAAGCTGCCGGTTCGCGACGGGCTGACGGCGCGGGAGAATGAAATTCTCACCCTGATCGTCGAGGGCAAGAGCAATACCGAGATCGGCGAACGGCTGCACTTGGCTGAGGGAACCGTGAAGAATTATGTCAGCACGATTCTGGAAAAATGCCAGGTCAAGAACCGTACAGAACTCGCAATAAAGGCAATAACTTATTAAAAATAATTGCTCGCTTCTGCACGCCGTCCGGTTTCATCCCCGCCTGATTGCTCGCGTTGCCCTGTGCCGGGCCGACGAAATTGGCTATAGGATTGTTCTGGATTTGCTTTTTGCAGCAAAGCCGGATTTGCGTAGCTTCGGACGAGCAGGATTACGATCATGAAGGGCAGCGAGCGCCAGACCAGGGATACGGATGGAACCGCCGATGCCGCAGCCGCGGGAAACGGCGCGGATTCGGCTGCGCACAACGCGGCGGCGACGATCGACCAGGTCCGCGACCTTCTGTTCGGCGGCGCGCAACGCTCGATCGAAGGTAATTTGGCGGGCCTGCGCGAGGAGATGCAGGCGTCGCTGAAGCAGATGCAGGCCGACTTCGCCAACGAGATAGCCGCGGTTCAGGCGCGGGTCTCGGACCTCGAGCGCGACACCGAACAGAAGCGGCTCGACTCGCTGAAGGATATCGGTGCGTCCATTTCGCAGCTCGGTGCGGCCATCAGCGGATTGGGATCCGGCCGCACGGGAAAATAGCATGGCAGCTGCTGCCGGCCAGAACCGCGAGATCGAGCAGCTCAAGACATTGCTGTTTCAGCCAGAGGCGACGCGTCTGCAGTCGCTGGAGTCTGATCTTGCGTCGCTGCAGCGATATGTCGGCTCCGCCGACCGTCTCGAGACGGCAACCGCCGATATCCTGGTCGCAGCGCTGGAGCGGGCCGAGGTCAATCGGCCGCGCGAGCTTGCCAATGCCATCGCGCCCACCGTGGTCTCCGCGATCAGGAGCGAGATCAGGAATTCGCGCGAGCTGATGGTCGAGGCGCTCTATCCGATTGTCGGCCGGCTGGTCAGCGCTGCGGTGGCAAATTCCTTGCGGGAAATGGTTGCCGGGCTCGAGCAGCGCATCAATGCGCTGACATCGACGCAACTCTGGACGGGGCGCGTCAAGTCGCTGGTCACGGGACGTCCGATCAGCGAGTTCGTGCTGGCGGACAATCCGCCGCGGGTGAACCGGCTCCTGCTCATCGAACGCGGCAATGGTCGCCTGGTCGCGGACTGGAAGCGCGACGAGACCCCCGACGAACGCGCCGACCTGCTCAGCGCGATGGTCGCGGCGATCCTGGAGTTTTCCGTTCAGGCGCTGGCCGGAGAGGGCAATCTGCAGACGCTCGATTTCGGCGGCCGGCAGATCGCGCTGCGCGCCTCGCCGCGCTTCATCCTCGCGGCGGAGTGCCTCGGCCCGCTGCGTCCTGCCGACAACGCCCGGATCAATTCGCTGTTCTTCGATTCGATCGAGCGCATCGACCGCGGCGCTAACTGCGATGGCCCGATGCTCGCGTCGCTGGCGGCGTCGATCGAGACCGATGACACGCCGCGCAAGGCGACGGGCCGGCGCGGCAAGGTCATCCTGTTCGGCCTGCTCGCGACCGCCGCCGCGCTGCTGCTCTGGTTCGGCGCGGTGTCGGTGACGCGGAGCCTGTTGGAGCGGCGGACCCAAGCGGCGCTGGAGCAACTCGCGGCGAAGCAGCCGTTGCTGACGACGTTTCCGCTTCGGCTCGAGTTCGATCACCGGAACCGGAGCGTCGCGGTATCCGGCATCGAGCCGAGCCAGGTGGAAACCGCGCCGCTGATCAATGCGCTCGCGGCGGCTGCCGCGCCATACCGCGTCGTCGACCGGATCGGCCTCGTGTCCGCGCCGGAGCAGTTGGCAGCATCGCAGGCTGGAGTTGCCGGCCTGCAGCAGACCCTGGCGCGCCTGCAGGCGAGTGTCGACCAGATGCGCGAGGCGATGGCCGAGCAATCGAAGGCGGGCGACAGGCAATCCGCAGCGCTGCAAGCGCAATATGACAAGCTCGGCGAGCAGTACGTCAGGCTGAGCGAGCAGTCTGCGGCGCTGCAGTCGGTCGTCGACAGCCCCGCCGCGCGGTTCGAGCGCTTCATCACCTCGACGGCAGTGTTCTTCGCGAACAATTCGGACGAATTCCTCGATAACGATCAGGCTGAGCGACAGCTCGAGGAGCTCGCCAAATTGCTGGCGAACAACGATCTCAGGGTTCGCATCGTCGGCTATGCGGACCAGAGCGGCACAGAGGGCACCAACAAGGCGCTCGCGCGCAAGCGGGCCGAGCAGGTGATGCGGCGGCTCACCGCGCTCGGGGTCGATCCGGCGCGGCTGACCCTGGTGTCGCGCGCGGCGACCATGCCGATCACCGACCGGATCGACACCACCGTCGGCGGCAACCGCCGGGTGTCGTTCGAAAACGTCTATCGATCCGAAGTGTCCCACTGATGCTTACCGCGAAGGTCATGCTGCTCGGGGACATGGGGGTCGGCAAGACGTCGATCCTGTATCGGCTC
>NZ_LNCU01000112.1:0-8764 GCF_001542415.1 Bradyrhizobium macuxiense | reverse complement strand
GAGCCGATGCGGCTCGTATTGTGGGACACCGACGGCGACTTCGGCACGCAGATCTTCGACACCGTCTATGTCACCGGCGCATCGGCTGCGATCATCGTCTCCGACGTCACGCGTCCGCAAACGGTGACCCGGATGGTCGAGCTGGTCCGCGGCTTCGAGGCCAGGTTTCCGGGCCGGCCCTACAAGGCGCTGCTCAACAAGATCGACCTTCCGGAAGCCGCGGGAAGCGCAAGCGCGATCGGAGAGCTCGCGAAGTCGAGCGTCAAATCGGTGAGCGCCAAGACCGGAGCCGGCATTGCGGAAAGCTTTGCCGAACTTGCGCAGACCATTCGTCGCCGTCAGCTCTGATCGCATCATCGAAGCATCGTCGCGCCGCGCGCGCAGCGCACGGCGGTGTCAGCCGCCCCGACTTCTCGGGGCTGGCGAATCGGGCCGGGACGGCTGACTTCACCGCGCGTGGGGCGCGCGATGAATGGATATCGACGTGGGGTTGATTCGTAACCGCACGCTCCATGGGCAAATTGCATCACGCCGCCCAGCCTTTCGAAAGTGACGAAGGTCATCTTCCGCCCCTCAAACCCGCTGCCTATCGTCCGCCCCGTCACTGGATCCAGGCACGAGACCGACGGTGTCTCGGGCGAACGGAGTGAAAGATCATGAGCGTTTTTGGAAGCATCATGGGCGCAATCTTCGGCCACGGTTCTGCCCAGGCCAAGACCCCTGCAACAGCAACGACCGCGGCACCCGAAGCGACACCGACGGCTTCACCTGCGCCGGCCGCACCTGACGCGCCCGCGCCGCAAACGGTCGATGTCGCCGCGATCGTCGACAAGGCCGTGGCTGCCACGGGCGAGCGGCTCGACTGGCGAAGCTCGATCGTCGACCTGATGAAGGCGCTCGGCCTCGACAGCAGCCTCGCCGCGCGCAAGGAGCTCGCGAAGGAATTGAATTACACCGGCGACACCAACAACACCGCCGCGATGAATGTCTGGCTGCACCAGCAGGTGATGGCCAAGCTCGCCGCCAACGGCGGCAAGCTGCCGAGCGATTTGAAGGTCTGAAGCGCGATCCGGACAAGCCCGTAGCGGCTGTCCGCACCGATCATGTTCAAACAAGCGGCTGAAGCGCGATAACGATCCATCCCGATCACATCGCGCTTCGGCGATCTGCACCGAACCTGTGCGAAGCGCGCTTGCGCAAGATGAGAGGCTTCGCACGCATCACCGGAAATGACATGGGAGAGCGGGAAATGGCAAAGGCACGCGCAAAGGCACGCAAGGGTCTCGACGGCCGTCATCGCGACAAGACGGGCCGCATCGAGCGCAAGCACGGCAACACCACGGTCGCCGCGCTGCGCAAGCAATACGGCGAGAGTTTCGCCGAAGGGCGCCGCAAGGACACGATGCTCAAGACCCTGCTCAAGGAGACGGGCTCGAGCTCGCTGCATGAATATCTGCGGCATCACCACAGATAGGCCTGCGCGAAGCCCCGGAACGTAGCGGCTGCTGCGAACCGTTGCGCGTCCGCCTGTCACCCAAGCCCTTGTATTCGTGAGGATCAGTTTGCCATGGCTCCACGTCATGTCGCCACCATGAGCAGGCTATGCTCTGCCGGCCGAATTGCCGTGAATTCGACCGCCTCGAGGACAGCATTGGTCGCTCTCGCGCTCGGTGTCTGCGCGTCCGTCGCGCACGCCGACAATACGGACGACAAGCCGCGGCAGCCCGACGCGAATGTTCAGCGCACCGCGCAGAGTCTGCCGCCGGCCCGGGTCATCCTGCCTGCGCCGTGGGAGCCGGCCGCACCCGTCCGTCCTGCCGCCACGCCGGCCGTATCGACCGACCGCAAATAGTTCGACCATCCTGTACGTATCAGTTGCACCAGCATCCAGCTTTTCAGAGGAGATCACATGCTGAAGGAATTCAGGGAATTTGCCATGAAAGGCAACGTCGTCGATCTCGCCGTCGGCGTGATCATCGGCGCTGCGTTCGGCGCCATCGTCAGCTCGATGGTGGCCGACGTCATCATGCCGATCATCGGCGCTATCACCGGCGGGCTGGATTTCTCCAACTACTTCACCGCGCTGTCGAAGTCGGTGACCGCGACGAACCTGGCCGATGCCAAGAAGCAGGGCGCGGTGCTGGCCTGGGGCAATTTCCTGACGCTGACGCTCAATTTCCTGATCGTCGCGTTCGTCCTCTTCATCGTGGTGCGCCTGATGAATCAGCTCAAGCGCGAGGCGCCCGCGGCACCGGCCGAGCCGCCGAAGCCGACGAAGGAGCAGGAGCTGCTCACTGAAATTCGCGACCTGCTGAAGGCGCGTGCATAGCTGAGATCATCGATCGGGGCATTCTGCGAAACGTCCAGCTCTGGAGAAGTATCATGCCAGAACAGGTCAAGTTGCCCCGCAAGCTTTCTCAGGAACCGGGTGCGCCGGCGCAGCACCGGCCGAGCCATCAGCGCGTGATCGAAGAACTCGATCGCTGGGCCAACAGCTCCGGCCTGCAGCCGCCGACGGAAGACGAGACGAAGGGCGACCGCAAAGCGCGGTCGCGCAGGTGACGGGCCGGGCGCCAATGTCGCAATGCTCAGCGCGAGGCTGGAGCAACCGGCGCGCCCGGCGCCGGTGTGAGTTCGGTTGCCTGTGCCGGCTCCAGCAGCCGGTCGCGGATCAGCCGCGTCGCGCCGCGGCTCCACGAATAATTCGCGCCCATCCGCAGTCCGCTGCTGCCTGACGCAACGACGTTGCCGGTGCCGGCGTCACGCAGCTGGAACCGCACCAGATATTCCATGCGGCTGATCCGCACGATCACTCCGATCAGTGACTGATCCGCGCCCAGTTTGCGGGCGATGCCGGCGTCGCATCCGCCGCAGTCGTGGATTGCTCCCGGCACCGCAGCATCCGTCTTGGTGCCGTCGACGGGGATCACGACATAGCGCCCGGATTGCCCCAGCATTTGCCTGACGGCGACGGTCGTGTTGGCGAGTTCGGCATTGTCGGTGGTCGTCTCCGCGCTGGCCGCGCTGCCGTCCTCGAGCTCGAAATTGAACGATGCGAGCTTGACCGGCGCTGATGCCGCCTGCTGTCGTGTCGACAGCGCCTCGCGGATTTCGCGCGACACGAATGCCTCGGCACGTTGCCATGCCCCGTCATTGTCGCCGCGGAACGTGTAGAGCTTCTCGAACAGGATCCGGTTCCCGTCGAGGTCGACGGCGCGCACCCGCGCCCATTGCACCAGTGTGCTCATCTTCTGCACGAGACCGACGATCAGGATGTTCGCACCGCCTTGCGAAGCCGCGTGCAGCCGCTCGGCCGTCAGCGGTGCATCGGCCTCGCAAGTCGAGCCGCAGGAGGAGGGGACGAGGCGATAGAGCGGGTCCGCCGCGACGTCGCGCTTGAGCGCCGCTGTGAATGCCGTGAGGCGCTCCTGGTGCGAGGCAGTCTGGTCGGTCGGCTCGCCTGACGTGTCGATATAACCGAAATCCTGGATCTCCACGCCCACGCGCCCTGCCGCAAGCGCGCCGGGGCAGGCATGGCTGAAGCCGAAGAGAAATCCGGCGAGAACGAGTGTTTGCAGCGCGGGGCGGGAACGGGGCATGGCAGCGGACCTGTCGTGGCGGGTGAAATAGTCGGGGCAGGCTAGCCGGAGTGGACGGCCGGTCGCAGCCGACGCCGTCCCGCGCGGGGCCGGGAAATTTTCACGACGTTGCCGCGGTCCGAGCCGCGGCGCTTCCCGTCGGGCGGGTTGGGCCGCTAGATTGGCGAGGAGATGCCTCAGGGTCAGCCGAGCAAGGACGGCCGCCGATGCAGATGTTTCCGGGAAGCGATCTGAAACTCCGCCTGACATTGCGCGTGATCGCGGCGTCGGCGCTTTGCTTTGCCGCCGTATCGGCCTTCTTCCTGGTCGATGGCGAGCGATCGATGCGGGCGAGGCTGGATGCGATCGCCTCGGTCACCGCGCGAACGCTTGAACTGCAGCAGAACAAGACCCAATGGATCAGCCAGCCGGGCTCGCGCTTTCCCGATCTTCAGGAGATCGCCGGATCGGTGATGACGCCGGGCCTGTGCATCGCCTATCGCGGCACGGACGGCGCGATCGTGCAACGCGTCTGCGGCGGGCCGCGGAGCGAAGCAGCCGATGCGCCGCGGCCTTTCTCCATGGTCTATCGCAAGCTGTTCGATCCCGGGCGCGAAACGGTCCGGCCGGTTGTCTCGCGCGGCAGCGAGGTCGGTGAGGCGGTGGTCTCGGTCGATCCGGCGACGCTTGCGTCGGAGGCCTGGCAGGGGGCGGGGCGCGTGATGGTCGCGCTCGCGCTCGCGCTGCCGCTATTGGGTGCGCTCGTCTATGCCGCGCTCGCGCGCGCGCTCCGCCCCACGCGCCTGATCCGCAGCGGTCTGGAACGGATCGCNCCGCCGATCGATCTCGCGGAACTCTCCGCCATCCGCGACGTCTTCAACCACCTCGCCGAGCGCCTCGGTACCACGCTCGCGGAACGCAACGAACTGACGCGACGATTGATCGCCCTCCAGGATGACGAGCGCCGGCAGCTTGCGCGCGAGCTGCACGACGAATTCGGGCAGTCGCTTGCCGCGGTTCGTGCACTGGCGGCATCCGCCCGGCAGAGCGCGGCGCAGGATTGTCCGGCCATCCTGCCCGAGTGCGACGGCATCGCCCGGACGGCGGCCGACATGATGGAGCGGCTGCGCGGCGCACTGTTCCGGTTGCGCCCGCCCGACGTCGAGCAACTCGGCCTCGCCGCAAGCCTGGAAGGCCTGATCGCCGGATGGAACGGCCGCAGCCGCGGGCAGACCCGGTTCGATATCAGCCTGTCCGGCATCTGCGACGCCTTGCCGGCTGACCTGGCGGCCAACCTCTATCGCATCGCGCAGGAGGCGATCACCAACGCGGCCAAGCATGCGGGCGCAAGCCGGATCGGCCTCACGGTCGCGGTGCGCGATCCGCAGGGTGAGCCAGGCAACGGCATGCGTGGGGAAATCGAGCTGACGGTGGAGGACGACGGTCAACGATCCGATCACCCGACCGGATCCGGAATGGGTCTGCTCGGCATGCGCGAGCGTGTGGCGGCGCTTGGCGGCGGGCTCAGCTTCGACGCGAGGCAGGGTGGCGGCTCAGTCCTGCGCGCTGTGATACCGGCCGTGGTGACGATGGATCGATCGGATGCCGGCGACATGGTGACGGAGCGCGCGGCGTGAAAGATTCGGCCGCCGCTGTCATGCTGGTCGACGATCATGCGGTCGTCCGCGAGGGCTATCGCTCCGTGCTGCAGAAGCAGCCGGGATTGCGGGTCGTCGCGGAGGCATCCGACGGTGCCGAGGCCTATCGGCGGTTCAAGGAGGTCAAGCCCGACCTCGTGATCATGGATCTCGCGATGCCCGGCATCGGCGGCATCGAAGCGATCAGGCGTATCCGGCAATGGGATCGCAATGCCCGGATCCTGGTCTTCACCATGCATCAGAATGCCGCCTTCGCGGTGCAGGCGATCCGCGCCGGCGCGCGCGGCTACGTCACCAAGACCAGTCCACCGGAGACGCTAGTGCAGGCCGCCATGGACGTGCTGGCCGGCCGGATCGCGATCAGCCCGGATATCGACCACGAGCTGGCACTGAGCCGGCTTGGCGGTGAAGTCGTTGCAGCCGACGTGCTGTCGCCAAGGGAGTTCGAGGTGCTGCGCATGCTGCTCGCCGAACGCAGCAGCGACGAGATTGCCGATACGCTCCACATCAGTCCAAAGACGGTCGCCAATCTCCACTACCTGATCAAGACCAAGCTCGGCGTCGACTCCGACATCGAGCTGGTCCGGCTCGCGATGCGGCAGGGGATTCTCTCTCAAGGTGATTGGGGAGAGGCCTGATCTTGCACCGGGCGAACCGGCTATGACGGCCGCCGCCGCGCCGTTGCGATCAGGGCCGTTGACGGAATCCGGAACACGTCGCCGACGCGTCCGCGTTCAACCTCTGCCGCGAACTCGCGCACGACCGCCGCGCGCTGCTCCTCATTCAGCACGCGCCATTGCGGGCCGAACTCGAACAGGCGGTCAGCCCCCTTGTCATCCCCGACATTGAGGATGGAGTCGTGGCTGACCTCCCTGATCGTCGGTTCGGTGAATCCGGCGGCGATAACGGCCGCGGCGAGGCGATCGGCGTCGGCCAGCTCGGTGAGGCCGGTTGCCGGCGATTGGCCGACAATATCCGGATAGAGCGTGCGGATGATCCGCGACACCATGAGATGCACCGCGGCGCCGTCCGGGCTCTTCCAGACCGCGATCGCCGCCGATCCGCCCGGCCGCGTCACGCGCGCCATCTCGCGCAGTCCCGCGCGCCAGTCCGCAAACAGCATCACGCCGAACACCGACATCACCGCATCGAACGCGCCGTCCGGGAGGTCGAGCGCCTGGCCGTCCATCTGCCGCGCATCGATATTCGCGACACCATAGGCGCGGACCAGTTGCACCATCCCGGCGGAGAAGTCGATCGCGGTGACCCGCGCCCCGGTGCGCGCGGCGGACAGTGCCGCAGCGCCGGTGCCGGTCGCGACGTCGAGCACGTTCGACGACGGGCCGATCGCGAGCGTTGCCACGGCAGCGTCGGCGAAGTGCGCGGTGAACGGTTGCGCCTGCGCTTCGTAGATGGCGGCCATCTTGTCCCACAATGCGGGATCGTCGAACCGCATCTGATTCGCCTGCTCACCTTGCTGCATGAACCTGATCCTCGATGCTCTGCCGGTGTTTCGCCAACCGGCGCTTGAAGTCCCTGGCGAGCGCCTCGAGTGTCACGGCGCCGAGCCGCTTGAGGAAGATCGCCTCGACCTCGCGAAACGTATCCCCGAGCGCATCATTGACAGCCTGTTCGACCAGGCAGCCGGGGTTATCCGAGCGATGGCCCATCGCGACGATGGTGGGCGCTCCGACGGCGCGATAGATGTCCGCGAGCGTGATGTCGGATGGCTCGCGCGCCAGCGTCCAGCCGCCGCCATGGCCCTTCTCGGAACGGACGAGGCCTTGCTCGCGCAGGCCTGCCATGACGCGGCGGACGACGACCGGGTTGGTCGCCATCGCCTGGGCCAATTGCTCTGAAGTGACTGGCTCGCCGGCTCCGATCATGTGGAGGAGGCCATGCAGCACGCTCGACAGACGGCTATCGCGTATCATGTAACTTTACATGTTACATGATGAGGCGTGTGTCAAGGGCGGGCGTGAATATAGTTCTGACGCGGAAATTCGCGTGCCGGAATCGGTGCGGTTGTCCGTTAAACCCTCATCGGGGTTCTGACGGGTTGGGGGCGGTATCGTGGTCGGTGCGGCGGTTGATCGGATGTTGCAGGATGCGGTTGCGCATTATGGCGCGGGCCGCGCGAACGAGGCCGATGGGTTGTGCGGCGACATCCTGACCGCCCATCCCGATCACATCCCGGCGCTGCATCTGTCGGCCGTCATCGCCTTCGTCACCGATCGCGCCGCCGAAGGCGCCGTGCTGCTGAATCGGGTGTTCAGCCTCGATCCCCACCACGGACCGGCCTTCGCGACGCTCGGCGACGCGCTCGCCGTGAAAGGTGAGCACGAGGGCGCGGTCGAGGCGTTCCAGCGCGGCGTGACGTTGCGGCCACACGATGCCGGCCTGCATATCAAGCTCGGCGTCGCGCTGTGCGACCTGTCGCGCCTTGCCGAGGCCGAAGCAGCATTCCGCTGTGCGATCGCACTCGATCCCGGCTTGACGCGGGCACGCTTCAACCTCGCCGTCGCGTTGGCCGGCCAGGAGCGGCTGGTCGAGGCGGAGCAGGCCTATCGCGAGGTGATCGCGCGCGATCCCGCCTATCGCGGCGTCTGGCTCAACCTTGGCAATGTGCTCGCCGATCGACGCCAGTTCGACGCCGCGGTTGCGGCCTATCGTCGTGGGCTCAGCATGGATCCGGACGATGCCGGACTGCATTGCAGCCTTGGCGCGGCATTCTATCGCCAGGGATGTCGCGAGGATGCGATCGTCCACTACCGCCGCGCGACAGAGCTCGATCCGGAAAACATCGCGGCGCCGCGCCTGCTTGCACTCGTGCTGCACGAGGAAGGCCAGCGCGAGGAGGCGGCCCGGCTCTACCGGCTGGTCTCTGCCCGCGATCCCAGCGACCACGTCATCTTCAGCAATCTCGGTGCCTGCCTGTTCGAGCTCGGACAGCTCGATGAAGCGATCGGCTGCTGCGAGCTCGCGCTGGCGCTCAAGCCGGACTACGCCTCCGCGCATACCAATCTCGGTATCATCTTCGAATCGCAGAACCTGGTCGACGCCGCGGTTGCCGCACACCGTCGCGCGATCGAGGTCGATCCGGATTACGCCAAGGGACACGCCAATCTCGCCGTCGCGCTACGCAATGCCGGCGAGATTGACGAGGCGCTGGTCCACTCCCGCCGCGCCATCGCGCTCGATCCCGACCAGCCGCCGGCGCACTACAATCACGCGCACTTCCTCCTGATGAACGGCGAGTTCGAGGAGGGCTTCGAGGAGTATCGGTGGCGCCGCAAGTGCAAGATGCTGGTCGACGGCGACCCTGTCTTCAGCGAGCCGGAATGGCAGGGCGAGCCGCTCGGGGGCCGTACGCTGCTGCTGTTCGCCGAATATGGGCTCGGCGACGCGCTGCATTTCGTCCGCTATGTGCCGATGGTGACCGCGATCGGCGGCGGCCCGATCGTGCTGCAGGTGCAGCCCGCGATCGCGGCGCTGCTGCGGCCGATGCTGCCTGATGTCACGGTGGTC
>NZ_LNCU01000111.1 GCF_001542415.1 Bradyrhizobium macuxiense | reverse complement strand
GAACGCTGGCTGATGCCGTTCTTGGACCGGCTGGGTCATAAGACTCGGCAGCGGATGTGTCCTCTGTACGTTGCGGGACTGATCGGTCCTGGCGATCGCAAGAGCGTTCAGCCGATGGCGGAGCGCCTTGCCACGGGCAACTACGACCAACTGCACCATTTCATTGCGGACGGTGTCTGGGACGCGACGCCGCTGGAGACGGAGCTGCTCAACCAGGCGGACCGACTTGTCGGCGGTAGGGATGCGGTGCTCGTTATTGATGACACCTCACTGCCGAAGAAGGGCGAACGCTCGGTTGGTGTTGCAGCTCAATACGCGTCGGCTCTCGGCAAAACGGCAAATTGCCAAACGCTGGTGTCTTTGACGCTTGCGCGCGGCGAAGTGCCGGTGATGGTCGCGTTGCGCCTCTTTCTGCCCGATAGTTGGACAAGCAACGTGTCTCGTTTGAAGCGCGCTCGCGTGCCAGTCGAACACCGAACGCTACGGTCCAAGCCGGAGATTGCTTTGGCCGAGATTGACCGCGTGATGGCAGCCAACGTGCGCTTTGGATGTGTGCTGGCGGATGCAGGATACGGGCTCAGCGCACCGTTTCGACAAGGGCTAACAGAGCGCGGGCTGGCCTGGGCTGTCGGCATCCCTCGGCACCTGAAGGTGTATCCGGTCGATGTGAAGCTCATTTGGCCGATTACCAAAGTCCGCGGAATACCACGAAAGCACCACGTGCCAGATATCTTATCGATTGCGGCAGAACAAATGCTGGCCAGCGCCAAATGGAAAACCGTGAGTTGGCGCAGCGGGACGAAAGGGCGGCTGAAAGCTCGATTTGCTGCTCTTCGTGTCCGCACCGCCGACGGCCCTCCGC
>NZ_LNCU01000110.1 GCF_001542415.1 Bradyrhizobium macuxiense | reverse complement strand
AGAGCCTGACTGAAAAAGGAGTGAGTGATTTCGGTTGGCTGTGATTCCTTCGGATTTGCGAAGATTCGAGGGAGGGTACGATGCCGTGGACCGAAATCACTCGTGTCGAGTATCAACGCAAAGGGCTGCGCTACACAAGCGATCTGACCGATGCGGAGTGGGCGCTGATATCCCGGAAGATGCCGGCGCGACAGCGACGAGGACGCCCGCGGGAAGTCGATTTGCGCGAGGTCGTGCAGGCGATCTTCTACATTTTGTCGACGGGCTGCCAATGGCGAGCCCTGCCGAGCGAGTTCCCGCCATACTCGACGGTCCAAGGCTATTTTTATGCCTGGCGCGACAGTGGCCGGTGGCACCGGATCGTCGGAGCCTTGGTCCGGCAAGCGCGGCGGAAACTCGGGCGCAAGCCGGGACCGACGGCTGCCGTCATCGATAGCCAGACGGCTCCGACGACGCAGGCCGGCGGGCCACGCGGCTTCGACCCCGGCAAGCGCCTTCATGGACGTAAGCGGCACATCGTCACTGACACCAATGGTCTGCTGCTGGCAGTCCACGTGCATCCCGCCAACGTTCAGGATGTCCACGGTGCTGTCCCTCTGCTGGAACATCTGAGAGAACACTTCCCCAGGCTTCAGCATGTCTTTGCTGACCGAGTCTATCGCGGCAAACAGCTGCTCGACGCACTGTCCCATTGCGGCCAATGGACCATCGATATTGTCCAGCGGCCACCCGGCGTCAAAGGCTTCCAGCTCTTACCCCGACGCTGGGTCGTCGAGCGTACCTTTGCCTGGTTCGGCAGGTGCCGTCGTCTCGCCAAGGACTTCGAGGGCTCCGCGGCAACCGAAGTCGCTTGGCTTCTCGTCGCCCATCTCAGGCTCCTGATCAGACGCCTCGCCAGGCCCCAACACGCTTTTTGAGTCAGACTCTGAGGAGCGGCCGCAAGGCCGCGTCTCGAAGGATGGGCCGCGGGTGCGACTCGGGCCTCATGGTTCGAGACGCGCGTTCCGCGCTCCTCACCATGAGGGTTTGCCGTGTCGCCGCGCCTTGAATCGTCAGCATTTTTGCTCACGAAACCGTGTGGCAGCGGCCGTAACAAGGCGCCCGTCTCGGCCGTATCTTGAGGCGTCGGGGCGAGCCTGGCCGATTGCGAATGCCGGCCCTCGCTCTAAACTGGCCCCCAACCGCGATCCCACGAGGAAACTCATGTCCCGTCGCTCCCTCAGCCGCCTCTCGCTGTACGCCGCCACGATCGGCGCGCTGGCCGTCGCCGCCTTTGCCGTCGCGCCGTCGCTCGCCGCCGAAGACGCGGTGATCATTCCGCCCCCCGCGACCGATGCGCACGAGACCGGCGTCCAGACCGCCGTGCTGTCGGGTGGCTGCTTCTGGGGCGTGCAGGGCGTGTTCCAGCACACTGCCGGCGTCGTCAGCGCGGTCTCCGGCTATTCCGGCGGCAGCAAGGCGACCGCCGAATATGAAACCGTGTCGACCGGCACCACCGGTCACGCGGAGTCGGTCGAGATCAAATACAATCCGCAGAAGATCTCCTACGGCAAGATCCTGCAGATCTTCTTCTCGGTGGTGCACGACCCGACCCAGCTGAACCGCCAGGGCCCGGACACCGGCACGCAATATCGCTCGGCGATCTTCACCACCAGCGACGAGCAGAAGAACGTGGCCGACGCCTATATCGGCCAGCTCAATGCGGCTAAGGTCTACAAGAAACCGATCGTGACCAAGGTCGGCGCGCTGCAGGCGTTCTACCCGGCGGAAGGCTACCACCAGGACTATCTGACGCTGCACCCCAACCAACCCTATATTGCGTATAACGACATCCCGAAGGTCGAGAACCTGAAGAAGATCTTCGCGGAGAGCTACATCGAGAAGCCGACGCTGGTGAGCAGCACCAAGGCCACCAATTGAGCTTCTCGCAAAGGAGGTTGAATGTCCGACACCAAGACTGACGGCAAGGTCCGCAAGAGCGAAGCCGAGTGGCGCAAGGAGCTGACGCCGATGCAGTACGCCGTGCTGCGCGAGAAGGCGACCGAGCGGCCCTTCACCGGCGAATACGAGCATGATCCGCGCAAGGGCACCTATGTCTGCGCGGGCTGCGGGCAGGCGCTGTTCGAGTCCGACCAGAAGTTCGACTCCGGCTGCGGCTGGCCGAGCTTCTCCAAGCCGGCGGTCGAGAGCCATATCGACGAGGAGCGCGACGTCAGCCACGGCATGATCCGCACCGAGGTGCTGTGCTCGAAATGCGAGGGCCATCTCGGCCATGTCTTCAACGACGGCCCCGGCCCGACCGGCCTGCGCTACTGCATCAACTCGGCGGCGCTGAAGCTGAACGAGGAGAAGTAGCGATCACGGATCGCCACGCGCGGACCTGACCCGCAGCCATCGAGAACAAGACCCTTACCGCCCCGCGCGACCGACAACTGGCCGCGCGGGGTTCTGTTTTGGCCATTTGCGGCTCCCGATCGACCAGGGCAGGAATTGGCCGCGTCCCACCCCCGGCGTGGTTGGCAGGCCGATCAAGACTCGCAGGCCGGAATGTGCTTTGATGCGTTTGCGGGGCCATGGCGTCTCGCCGTGCGGCTGCCGTCTGTTTTGAGGAGGGCGCTATGTCGCTTGGACTGATCCTCATCATCCTCCTGCTGATCATCCTGCTCGGGGGCTATAGCGGCCGGATCCGCGGCTATGGCTACGGCCTCGGCCACTCCGGAATGGGCCTTTTCGGGGTGATTTTGATCGTGGTTGCGATCCTGACCTGGTTCGACAAGCTGTAGTTGGCGTAAGCCATTGAAGTAAAATGACTTATCTGGCCGGTTCCCGCGCCATGCGCGGATTCATCATGTGCCTTGTCGGGGCGGTTCTGGGGTCGCATTTCTGTCAAAGAGGCCTATATTAGGGGTCGAAATGACACGTACGGCGCGCCGCCGTTTTGCAGCCCGTCGTGCCCAAAAATCCCAATCGCCGCGCTAGCGCCAAAAACACAAGAGGTCGTCGACCATGCGTCCCCTGCGTCCGTTCAACTTTAATACGTCCGCCGAGCTGTTTCCTGCCGCGATCCGCAAGAAGAAGCGGGCTGGTTTCGCGTACCGCCGTTTCGGCACTGCCGCCGAAGCCGTGCGCTTTGCGATGGAAGAGCTGCCGGCGGATTCGCTGAACGGCGCCTACCTGCAGGTCGAGGAAGCCCGTTTCGACCAGAACGGCATCCGCTCGCTGTATGAGAGCGAGTCGTTCCCGCTGCCGCGCCGCCCGCGCCCCGCGCCGGCCCAGACCGACGCCGACGCCGCGTAACTGCTTCTCCTGATCTTAACGAAAAGCCCTCGGACATTTCCGGGGGCTTTTGTTTTGCGCGCTACATCCGCGGCTGCTTGTCGAGCCAGCGGCGCAACAGCCGCACGTTACGGATGTTGGCGCGGAACATGACGTCGAACGCGTCGCCCGCAACCGGCACCATGCCGACCACGCCGTCGACCGCGACGTTGGCGAGCATCCGCGCGGTAATGTGCCAGGGTGCACCGAGCAGCCGCGCCTCGCGCACCAGCCACAGCGAGATTGCCGTCGTGATGATGTCGCCGATGATGGGAACGAGACCGATAATGCCGTCGATGCCGTAACGGATCTTGGTGCCGGGCAGCACAAAGGCGACGTCAAGCAGCTTCGCGATCACCTCGAGCCGTGCCAGCCGCTGCTCGCGCGTCAGATTGCCGAACGGATTGGCACTGGAGGTACGGAAATCGAAGTGGAATCCGTCAAACGGCTGAAACGGCGCGCCGTCCGGGATCTCGCGACCATCCTGGTCAATGACCTTGCTGCGCGCCTGCGCTCCACCGAAAGGCGGCCGCGATCGCGCTCGGTTGGGCGTGAAGATGTCGTCCTCGGTCATATCAATCACATGGGTAACTCATTCGGACAGTGCAAGTTGCGGCACATTACCACTGTGTCACGTGGAGGCGTCACGGGGTTTCCGATTGTCATGGAATTGCCGATTCATGGGATTTCCGATTCACGTGTCAAACAGCGCGGCTATCAAACAGTACGGTGTCATCACCCGAGTACAGTGTCATCACCCGCGCATACGGGTGATCCAGTATTCCAGAGGCCTTCGAATTCAAATTGAGAGGCCGCGGCGTACTGGATCGCCCGGTCCCGTCTACGCCAAGGCTTCGACGAGGCCCTGAACCCCTGGCGCGCCGAAGCTTTAGCGAAGGCGGCGAGCCGGGCGATGACAGATGTGAATGGGACACGGCTTCGCCTTCTCGCGACATGGCGGTGGAAGCGGAATGCCGGTGTCCCGTCAGTGCTGGGCCGATACCGGTGCCGCCGGCTGTCGCGGCTCTTCGGCGTATTTGTGCGCCACCCAGGACGAGATCACGCCCGGCACGAAGCCGACGAGCCCGTAGAGGATGAACTGCGCGACGCCGCTGTCCGGCCCGTGCGAGGCATACGCCAAAGCCGCTGCGATGAACGTGACCGCGCCGATGATCAGCATCCGCACCACGGGCGAGATCGACCGCACGTGCATCAGGATGTCGTCGATCGCGCCGAACATCATCGCCGGCACGATGCCGAACAGATAATTGTATTGCAGCGACTTCGCGAACACGACGAACAGCTTTGCAACCTCGCCGCCATGCGTATCGGTCCAGTAACCCGACTGGTAGGTGGTCGCGAGCAGCAGCAGGAAGCCGCCGACGAACGGCCCGATGGCTGCGAAGATCAGATAGCGTTTCATGGCGCGCCCTTGCCCTAGACGACGCGAGTGTAGCTCAGTGGGGTAGGGGTTCTAGGGGGAAATTCGAAGGGGGGGCGCCCGCGTCATGCTCTCGCTCGGCTGGGGCATTCAATCCGCGGCAGCCAATCGAAGCGCGTCTGGCCTCTCTGGAATACTGGATCGCCCGGCCGAAGCCGGGGGACGACGGTGAGCAAGCTCAGGCGGGAGCGCTCACTCCCCCCAGGCCGCGAACGCTTCGTTGAAGGCGCGCTCGCCGGGAGCGCCCTTTTCGATCGCGATGATGGCGCGGCGCTGGTTGGTGTAGACCAGCGGCACGTCGAACCACGAGCGCTCCTTCAGGAGCTGCAGGTTGCGCGAGCGGTCGGCGTCGACGTTGGAGAGGCCGACCAGGAAGAAGCCGTCGGTGACCTTGACGGCAAGCCCCGCCAGCGGCGTGCCACGGGCCTGCTCGTTCGACTTCATCAGGATGCCCGGCACGTTGCCGACGCCGCCATTGGCGAAGTCCGGCGGCAGGATGAAGGTCAGCTCCGCGGTGTGGCTCGCCGGCAGCGATGTGTCGGTGTTGCGGCGGAACGACATCGTCATCTTGAACTTGCGCTCGGGGATGTCGATGTCGGCGCGCACGGCGATGTCGGGCTGCTGGTTGCCGGACGCCTTGACCTGTTCGGTGCGCCACACCACGGTGCCGACATATTGCTTGCCCTTGGGATCGGACGGATCCTCGTCATAGAGCACCACGCGCTGCGCGACGGGTGCGATCGGCTCGCCCGACGCCGACGGCTGGCCGACGCGGTCGGCGATCTTCGGCTTCACGGCCGGCGCCGACGCATCCTTCGGCGCCTCGACGGCCGGAGACGATCTGTTGAACAGGCTGCTGACATAGCTGCTCACATAGGTGTAGGCCGGCTTGCCCCAGAGCAGGCCGGCGCCGACCAGGATCAGCACGATGCCGATCACGATCGCGGTCTTGAACGGGAACATCGAGCCGGTGCGGATCTTCTTCGGCTCGCGATCGGCGTTGCCGATCCGCGTCCGCGGCTGTTGCTGCTGCGGCGCGTAGCGCTCCGCCTCCTCGCGATCGTCCTCGTAGGAATACTGCGCGTCGGGATCGGCGCCGCGGTTCTCC
>NZ_LNCU01000109.1 GCF_001542415.1 Bradyrhizobium macuxiense | reverse complement strand
GTTGCGAACTCGGCAGGTAAACCCAGAAACTCCAGCCATTTGCGTTTCTGGTCTGGCGGAACGTTGTGCTTGGCCATGAACGTCATCACGGCCTGAAACTGTTCAGCGCGAGTGCGAGCGCCAGCCAGCGCTTGAGCGATACTCTCGCCCATGTTGCTGAACTGGTGATTGATATCGTTCAGCTCTTCGGGATCATGACGGGCGATCTTGTCCATGTGCGATCCGAAAGCTGCAATTGCAGCGTTCGCGCGCTCTGGCGCGATGCCGAGACTTTGAAATGCAGCGCCCATTGCGCCAACGAAGCGCGCAGATACTCCACCACGGATCGCAGCGTCGTTGAATACCTTCCAACTTTCACCAGCTCCGCGAAGATGCTCCACAAACTTTGCGAGGGTTTCGCCAACGGAGGCAAAGCTGATGCCGAGAGCGGCAAAGGTCGGTAGAACTGCGTCCGCCGCGAAGTCCTTGAGCTTGTTCATCCGCTCATGAAGCTCGCGGATTTCCTTGCTGTGCGCTCTCGCTGACTTGGACGCCTTCTCATGGGTGTGCTCAGCATCGTGACCAAACTTTTTGAAGGACTCGCGGATTTGCTTTAGCGTATTTGAGGATTTGTCCTCTACCTCCGCTACAAGCTTCATTACTTCCTGTTCAGTACTCAACTTATCATTCCTTTTGCTGCATTAATTTCAACTGCTCTGCAGAAAGCCGATACAACTCTGCGATTTCGTCACTGGGTTTGTTCAGAAAGATGTACGGATCGCATTTATAAATGAGCGCGAGTTGCAGGCATGAACCGATCAAGGCGCCTACAGAGCCGGAATGAAAAAAGGCGTCACCGCCCAAGCAAGAGAAACAAGGTCGGTCGGATCAAGCTTCTGCAGCGAAGACGACGGCACGTTAGCGAGACGAGCAACCATCTCAGTCATCTTCTGATAATCGTGTTTGACTGTCGGCGGGCTTGTGAACGGTGAGAACTCGACCGGGTTACCAACAGAAACAAGGTCTGCACCGGTCGGCTTCCTGATCTTGAGCACGCTAATCTCTTCGCCATAGGCGATGATTGGAGTGCTTAGAGTAAATTCGATATCTGCTTTGACTTCTTTGCGGACTTCTTCTGACATTTTGAATGATCCTCATTGGGATGATGATTGTGATTGAAAAAATGCGGAGGCGACTGGGAAAGGCAAACCAAGCCGCCGCCTCCGCAAGTGCCCCGCGCGAGAGGATGACCCTGCTGCGCGCAGGAGAGACGCGCGCAGGCAATCGACGGGTAGAATTGAAAGGAAGCGCAATGCGGAGACGGCGCGGTAAACCGCCGCCTCCGCTGCGCATCACCGGTCGTGAGCCGCCGACCGGGAGCAACGAAACGCGATGTACACCCACGGATCAAGGGAGACGACCCCATGGTCCGACGTATGTATTGGGCGGCGAATTTACATCACGTTTCGCGTTCGATGATCTCGGTGACCTGTCCGCCGCTTAGCACTGATCGAGCAAGCAACGCATCGACGAGCGCGCGGAATGCTTGCTCATGTTTGCGCAGCAGATGCTCGGCTTCGACTTCCGCAGCGCGAACGATGAGTGATCTTGCGTTCGCATTATCGGCGAGACATGCAGCGCAGTCATCGACCTTGCGACGATCACTGCCTTTCAGCCCCTTACTCTCGCCGAGATGATGTTTCTCGCCGATGTGACCTGCGACTAGAACAACTATCCTATTGAAGTAATCTGCATCGGAGTCCAAGTCATCGAATGCACCACTGACCCTGCCTCGTACACCGTCAACGCCGACGATCGTCATCAAGGCGATCGGTACGCCGGTTGCCCAGCGCACCAGTGCATGTCCGCATTCATGCGCTGCAATCCGACGAGCTTCGCGGATGTCTGCGGTGCGAGAGTGAAGCATTATTTGCGATACATGCGCTCGCGCCGCAACATGCGCTGGCGAGTCTCCATACGAAATTTCGCCAAGCGGTTATACTCAGCCGGGTCTGCGATGTCGCGATTACCGCCCCATTGCCTAATCTGCGCATCAGGGTCTGCCGGACAGGAGACAATTGAGCACTCGTACAACGACCAGCGCGTGGCAGTGAAAACGTAATCAGCTTCTCCAACGCGAAGACGCTCTTTTGCTGGATCGATCACTCGTCCATCTTCGTCTGTGATCTCCCAGCTCTGTACGGAATAGCCTATCGAAATTGCATTTGCTTCGCCACGCTGAACCATTCCGAAGGCTGCTTTGCCTGCATCGGTCTTGTGGAATTGAAGACGGCCTACCAGTGACGATCCTTCAAACCACACCGCGGCAAGCTTGCCGATCGAACTTCCAAGGATGCTTTCCTGCCGGTGTGTATCCAAGACAGGTGCGACTCCTTTTTCAACGCGAGAGATGTCAACCGCTTTTGGCGTGATCGCTAGTCGCTCAACGCCGTAAGCGCGAACCACGTCAGAGCCCTTCGACAAGACGGCATCGACGCTGCGGTTAGTTAAATCGAGTGTGCGGGGACTGCCGCCTGAGGCGTACCGTCGTTCGGTCGATAAGCGCGTCCAGCCGGGCGGACCCAATAATTTATTCATTTTGTGTTATCCCTATCAGAAGCCCGCGAAGTTCTGCGTGAGCTTGCCATTGATGCGCTCTTGCATATGCGCATCGACCTTGTGCTGATCGAAGCCGAACGCGACCTTCATCTGTTGCAGGTTCTCGTCGTCGAGATCGACAATCCCAGTCACAGAAGGATGCAGAGAGACGATGCCACGACCAATGTTGTTTTTCTTCCATGCGGGAGAGCCAACTGCGCAGGCATAGCCAAGACGTTCGGCCTTGTCGGCGGTAGCGGTCGGCATATCAGCCGTGGACTGCTTCGCAGCGGCCTTCACTTCGTTG
>NZ_LNCU01000108.1 GCF_001542415.1 Bradyrhizobium macuxiense | reverse complement strand
CAATAAGCAGGCGCGGCTTGGCGCTATTAAGCTGGAGTTCTAGCCCGGCGGCTTTCAGGTGGATGCTGAACGGGACCGAGATCGCCCCGATCCACGCGATAGCAAGAAAGAGCTCCATGTGCTCAATCGAAGGCGACAGCATGAGACCGACACGATCGCCAGACTTCACTCCAGCTTCCGTCAGGGCGCCGGCCATCTCCTGGACACCGTTACGTAGTTGTTCGAAGGTCGTTCGTTGTCCTTGGAACGAACAGAACACACGCTGGCCGCCGTCTTCGGCGCGGGCTTGGAGGAGGTCAGAGAGAATCTGCATCGGTATGGTTGGCCTTTCAATGGTTCAAGACTGACTGCAGGAATGCACGCGTACGGTCGCATTCGGGATAGCTAAAAATTTTGTCGGGCGAACCTTGTTCAATGATACGGCCAGCGTCGAACACGGCAATACGGTCAGAAACCTCGCGCGCAAATCGCATCTCGTGTGTGACGATCAGCAGGGTCACCTTCGTCTCGTGCGCCACGCCTCGCACGACGTCGAGCACCTCTCCGGCAAGCTCCGGGTCTAGAGCCGAGGTGATTTCGTCAAGAAGGAGTATCTCAGGTTTCAAGATAAGCGCCCGCGCGATAGCGATGCGTTGCTGTTGGCCTCCGGATAGCTGGGCGGGATATGCATGAACTTTACCTTCCAGACCTACCATTCGAAGGTATTCGAGCGCGGTGTTCTCAGCCTGCTCCTTTGACTGCCTCAGCACGGTCGTGGGCGCCAGAACCAAGTTCTGCAGCACGGTTAGATGGGGAAAAAGATTGAATTGCTGAAACACCATGCCGCACCGACGACGGATTCGGGCCTCCTGCGAGGTAGACAGCGGTTTGCCGGCAGAATCGAAGAGGATACTTTCGCCGAAGATCCGGATGTCACCCCCGGTGGGCTTTTCGAGCGTCATCGCCAGGCGCAACACAGTCGTCTTTCCCGAACCGCTGGGGCCGATCAGCGTAACCTTTTCGCCAGGCTGCACTTGCAGGTCGAGATCGACCAGCACACGATGAGCGCCGAAGAATTTCGAGATCCTTTCGAATTCGATAGCCCACTTGGCATGTTTCGATTTGGGAGCGACTCCATGCGCTTCCGTCGCTGCCTCGGGAACGAAAGGTCGCGAGTGGCTAAATTCGGCTGCACTAAGCATGCTTGTCCTTGTATCGGGAGAGGAGATAGAGGAACGGCAAATTCATCGCCATATAAATGATGCCGGCAAGCGTGAAGGGCTCAAGAAAACGGAAGCTTTCGTTACCAGCCACCTGAGCCTCGCCCATCAGCACGGGCACTCCGATCGCAAAAAGCATCGCTGTTTCCCGGAATAAGCCGAGCACGTAGTTGAGCAAGGCGGGGACAGCCCGTTTGATCATGAGCGGAACGAGGACGCGTTGCCACGTGACATACTGGCTCAAGTTGAGTGCCACGCATGCATCGCGCAGTTCGGTTGGAATCGTGATCAGACTGCCTCGGTAAACTTCCGAGCAATACGCGGCGTAGACAACACCTAATACGCCGATGCCGATTGGTATCGCGGGAATTGTAATTCCCAGTTGGGGGAGCACATAGAACGTGAAATACAGCAGTATCAGAATCGGTACGCCTCGGGCGAGTTCGAGCCAAAAACGCACAAATGTCCGCCCTAGCCTAGTACTCGCAATTTCCAGGATCGCAAGGAGCAGCCCTCCGATCAGCGCAATTGCCGAACTCGCGAGCGTTACCAGGATGGTGTACCAAACGCCCACCATAAGGTTCGGCACGATCTCCACGGCGTAGCTCCAATCCCAAGTCATTGGGCGGCTCCTGCAGGTGCATACGCGCTCGGCGCCCTAGCGGCTCGCAATGCGCGGTTCAACGGCAACACCTGCTCAAGCTCGCGGAAGACGAGGCCACAAAGAACGGTCAGGATCCAATAAAGGACCGCAAGAAGGCAAAAGACGATGGTCGTCTCGAAGGTTTGGGCGCGGACGTTGTTCGCGACATAAAGTATGTCCTGCACGCCGATGAAGCTCACAATCGAGGTCCACTTGATCATGCCCCTCGCTAGGCTCCCGAAAGCGGGCACTATCTGCGAGAGCGCTTGTGGTAGCACCACCTTCGTGAAACTCTGGAATCTGCTCAGTCCAAGCGCGTGGCACGCATCGGCTTGTCCACGATTCACTGCCTCAATGCCAGCACGAACGATCTCGGCGCCGTATACGGCTCCATCGAGCGCCAGCACAAGAATCGCCGCCGCGAGAGGGCTGAGCTGCGGCATGCCCGGCAGCAGGGGCAATGCATAAAACACCCAGAACAGGAGAACCAACGCGGAGGGGCCGCGAATGCACTCGATGAAAACCATCGAAAGCACTCGTATCACCCCGGTCCTGGAGACCCGCAGTACGCCTAGCATGATCGCGCCCAACGCCGCACCAAGGATGATGCACGAGCTCACCCAAACTGTAACCCATAGGCCCTGAATAAGCACGGGCCAGTACTCAAGCACGGCTTCCACAGCACTGCACTCCTTACTCGCAGCCCGGCACCATGTCGCCAGCCTTGGTAAATTTCGCGACAAGCCCGGCCACCACGCCCCCGTTGGGGATTTTGTACTTGTCGTAAAGCTTTTCTATCGCACCACTTCCGATCAATAAGTTGAGCTGCTTGTTGAATGCATCACGGAATCGCACGTCTTCTTTGCGAAACGTCACGCCATACCCATTTATTGGTGACTGCTGGTCAATCACCACCTCAAGGCCTTTCTGCTCCGGAGCGGGGATAGCGCTTTGACTGACTGCGAATGCGTCGGCCCGCCCGCCGGTGACTGTTGCGGCACCAGCCTGAATGTCAGTGACCAGCACCAGTTGCTCAGGCTTGACTCCAACTTTGACTGCATATGCGCCTTGGGAGGCCCCTGTAATCACGGCCAACTTAATGCGGGGGCTGCGTACAACGGCGGAGTAGCCCGTAAGATGCTTTGGATTTCCTGGAAGCAGATATAGAGCATCCTGATATGCGCTTGTAGGGACCGAATACAGCACTGCCTTGCAGCGGGATTCGGTTATCGTAAGGCCAGGAACTACCAAGTCGACTTGGTGCGCCTGGAGCGCGGGAATCATGGCATCCCACGCTATGAGCACACCCCTAACTTTAATTGATGACAGACCCATTCCTTCGAGGGCGAGCTTGACCACGTCGATCGCATATCCCTCCGCCTCCCCGGTCGGCGACACGAAAGAATAAGGCGGAGCCGATCCCATTGCCACTTTAATTTCGCCAGCCTTTCGGATCGAGGCGAGAAGACTACCCTCCGATTGCGGCGTTGCCGCAAATGAGTGACCTACTGGTGCGAACAGCAGCACAACCACCCAGCACTTTAGGTTCATACTCATGCCGCGTCCCCCTTCATCACCTGTAGTTGATTAAAAGGATGATGCGTGAGCCTTGTCCGATGACGCCAATACCAATTTCGGAGCGATCAATATCATATTGGAATTGATGTGTCGCGGCATCGCGCCAGGGAGAGAACGTTATCTATAACAGGCGACAATGACGCTTGAATTGCTTGGTAGTGGCGAGCGGGTCCGGCTGAGTTTGTTGGGATCGATTGCTCGATCGTGTAGTTGTTGAGTTCGATGCGGCAGCCATCGACGAAGCGCGTCAGCCCCTGCCAGCGCGAACGACGTAGCAGATGGGCTCGGCGATGTTGATCTTCTTGCTGATCAAAGCGAACTTGGCGCCCAGCCCGGGCTTCAAGGGCTCTGCCAAGGCAGGCTTTTCTGCTGTCGCACTACAGTGGTCTTAGCTGCAGAGGCCACGAATCCGTTTCTCATATAGCGGTGATGTGAGCGGCTCGCTTGCGATGGCAGCATTGGGTGCGCATGTGGCGTAACTTGGACGAACTCGCAGCTCGACTTCGCCGCGATCGGTAAGCTCTGGATAAGCGCGGTACCACCGACCTGGTCGCCCGTGAACAAGCGTCTAAGCGATTGAGCGGGAGTCTGTTTTTCGGCTGCGGAGGCATTTGAGATTGCAGGGATTTGGGTCTTGAGGCCCGCAAACCCTGCAATTTCCTTTTCGGGATTCCCTCGGGAGAGGAAGCATGATTCCTTGTCCGCATCGGGGGGCTGAGACGATGCGGCCGAAGAAGCACAAGGCGACGGGATCGAACGATCTGTTCCGGGCTCGGCTGGACCAGATCATCAACATGAAGCACGAGCTGGTTCTGCTGGCCGGCGAGATCGACTGTGACTGGATCGACGGCGAGATCGCTCCGCTTTACAGCGAGAACGGCCGGCCGGGGATCGAGACCCGCTTCATGATCGGGCTGCTGCTGCTCAAGCACATTTACGGGCTATCCGATGAAGGGGTGTGCGAGCGCTGGGTCCACGACCCTTATTTCCAGTTCTTCACCGGCGAAGAGTTCTTCCAGCACGCCTTCCCGCACGAGCGTTCGGATCTGAGCCATTGGCGCAAGCGGCTCGGCGACAAGCTGGAGCGGTTGTTGGCCGAGAGCCTGCGGGTGGCGCACGAGCGCCGGCGCATTGCGCAGCCAGGACCTCAAGCGCGTCACGGTCGACACCACGGTGCAGCCGAAGGCCATCAGCTTTCCGACCGATGCCAAGCTGTTGCATGCGGCCATCAAGGGGCTCAACCGCCTGGCGAGAAGGCACGGCGTCAGGCTGCGGCAGTCCTATTCTCGGGTGGCCAAGGCCGCCGCGATGATGGCAGGACGCTATGCCCATGCCAAACAGTTCAATCGGCATCAGCGGCAGTTGCGTATCCTGCGCAGCCGGCTCGGCCGGATCATCCGCGACATCCGCCGCAAGATCGAGCGCCAGCCGGCACTCGAGGAGGTGTTCGCACTTCCCCTCGGGCGCGCCAGCCAGATCCGCTCGCAACAGCAGCGGCAGCGCGGCTGGAAGCTCTATTCCTTCCATGCCCCGGAGGTGGAGTGCATCGGCAAGGGCAAGGCCGCCGCGCCTTACGAGTTCGGCGTCAAGGCCTCCATCGTCACCAACAACCGCCGGGCTCCCGGCGGCCTGTTCGTGCTGCACGCGAGCGCAATGCCCGATAATCCCTACGATGGTCACACCCTGCGGGACGTCATTGACGGCACCGAGGCACTCACCGGCTGTCCGATCGAGCGGGCCTATGTCGACAAGGGGTACCGCGGCCATGATGCGCAAAATCCGCGGCGCGTGTTCATCTCCGGCCAGAAGCGCGGCGTCTTCGGCGTCATCAAGCGCGAACTGCGCCGCCGCTCCGCAATCGAGCCCATCATCGGACACACGAAGACCGAAGGTCACCTCGGCCGCTGCCACCTCAAGGGCCGTGCCGGCGACGCCGCCAACGTCATCCTCTCAGCTGTCGGCCACAACTTTCGCCGCATCCTCGCCTGGCTCAGAGAACTCCTGGCCCTGTTCCTGCGATTGCTATGGCCAACGCTCGCCTGGCCAGCCCAGCTCAATCCGGCTTCTTAACGGACGACGACCTGAAGGATTTCCCTTGAAGCCGGCAATAGTCGTGCGGCTTTGCATTCCGCTGCTTAGACGTTGGCGCTTCCGGACGGGTCGAGCCCGCCGTAATGCCCGTTAGCCCAGAGCTGGCCGGTTTGGGTGAATCCTCGCCTCGGATCAGGCACTGGCCACTATGGTCTCGTCTCGAGCAACTTGGAGTTCGCGCGAAGTGGCGCGGTGGTTTTCTGTTGCGCGATCTGAAGATGCGCGGTGTGGCGCCAGTGTTTTGCACGGCTGCGCCTTCACGAGGGAGGCGGTCCGTCGAGCGATACAAAATAGACAAGAGAGCCTGAGAGCCCTCGCCAAGCGCCCCGGAATCAACCAGAAGACTGTCATCACGAAGTGGAAGCAGCGCGAGGCCGGGCACCGTTTGCTCGCGATGTTCGGGAAGACGTTATCAGTCCCCCTCGAAGTGCCGGCGGTCGTGCATTGCGATACCGCGCCCCGGTGAGTGTCGTCGGCCCTTAGGACCAAGATTACCCGCAACGTTAGGTTCAAGAAGGAGAATCGCGGCGCAGCTTCGTATCTTCGACCGTTCAGGTTATGGGCGCGATCCGCCGTCAATTCCTCGGCACGGGGCAGGCGCTCCAGTACCAGTCAACGAAATGACTGCGGCAGTTATGGCAATCTGTCAAGTTAACGAGCGAGGAAATTCAGGTCAGGAGTCCTGTCGCGCCTTGGTCTTTCGATATTGGGTGAAGTCCGGATCGTGCGTCATTTTCCAATAGTCGACGAACCGCCACGGCATCGCCGAGAATACCCGGCCGCTGCCGTTGCGGTAGTAGGTCGTCATGCCCGGATGAGTCCAGATCAGTTGCTCATGCTCGGCATCGACGTTGCGGATGTATTCGTCGTGTGCGTCGGGATGCACGTCGATCGCAGCGATGTCGTTCTCGATCATCTCGACGAGGCAGGCGGAGATGTAGCGGCTTTGGCACTCCGACTGGAAGATCACGCTGCCGCCATGCGCGGGCCCTGAATTGGGGCCGAGCATCAGAAACAAATTGGGGAAGGCAGGCACCGTGAGACCGAGATAGGCGGTCGGATTGTCGTCGCGCCACGCCTGCTTGAGGTTCTTGCCGTCGCGCCCGGTGATGTTGAGACGCGCCGCCATCTCGGAGACCTTGAAGCCGGTCGAGATCACGATGATGTCGTGCTGCCGCGATGTGCCGTCGGCGGTGACGATTCCTTCGGCAGCAAAGTGGTCGATCTTGTCGGTGACCAGCTCGACATTCGGCCTGGTCAGCGTCTTGAACCAATTGTTGTCGAGCAGGATGCGCTTGCCGTAGGGCGGATAGGTCGGCACGCATTTCTCAATCAGGTCGGGGCGATCCCTCAGTTCGGAGAGGATGAAGTCGGTCAATTCCTGGCGATGCCGGTCATTGCCCTTGTTGACGGCGCGGTCCGGATGCGGCCAGGCCGGGTCCTTGCGCAGGAACGGCAGCAAGCCATCGCCGTAACGCCAGAACATATTGAAGCGATACCACTGCACATAGAACGGCAGATGCGCCAGCAGCCACTGCGCGCCTTCGGTGATCGGATCGGAATAGCCCTTCACCGGCCGCGCCCACTGCGCGGTGCGCTGGTAGACGGTGACCGAGGCGACGCGATCGGCGATCGACGGCACCAGCTGCATCGCGGTTGCGCCGGTGCCGATCACGGCGACATGCTTGCCATCGAGCTTGATCTCGTCGGACCACAGCGCCGAATGAACCTTCAAACCCCTGAAGTCCTCGTCTCCCTCAAAGCGGGCCGGCAGGGGATCATTGAGCTGGCCGATCGCGCTGACCAGCGCGGTGGACTCGAAGGTCTCTTCGCCGCGCGCGGTCTTTAGCGTCGAGATCCAGCGCCGCTTGCCTTCGTCCCAGCGCGAAGCGACGAGCTCGGTCGAGAGTCGAAGGTGCTTGCGGATGTCGTATTCTCGCACGACCTTGAGCAGGTAATCGAGCAGCTCCTGGCGCTGCGCGAAATAGCGGGTCCACGGATTGCGGGCGCCGAACGAGAAGGAATAGGAGTGGTTCGGCGTATCGACGCCGCAGCCGGGATAGCGGTTGACGTACCAGGTGCCGCCGATCTCGTCCTGCTTCTCGACAATCGTATAGGGGATGCCGAGCCGGCCGAGCGCAACGCCCAGCGCGATCGCGCAGACCCCGGCGCCGACGATCAGCACATGCTGCTGCGCCAGCTTCTCGCCAGCAGGGCGCTCGTGCCAGCGCGAGTCGCGCGGAACGAATCCCATCTCCTCCCGCATCAGCGGCGCATATTCCGGTGCGACGTTCTCGCCGAGCGTCGCGCGCATCATCCGCAGCATCAGCTCATCGCCGGGATCGGTGATGACGGGCTTGGTCGTGCCGTTGGCAAACAGGTTCAGGACCGCCGCGCGGATCTCGTCCTGGATCTGCTTCGGCACGCCGGCGTCCGGATCGGGGATCAGACGGACGTCGCGCTTCGGCCTGTACGGCGGCTCGAGCCACTTCTGGTCGCCGGTCATGTGCACCAGCACCATCAGCAGCACGCGGATGTCACCCTCGGCGATGGCGGAGGGCAGATCGAGGTGTTTGCGCGAGAGTTCGATGTTCATGTGGTGTCCTCAGCTGGCCGGTGCCTCCGGCAGACCGCCATAGGCGGCTCAGGTGGTGCCTGCGATGTAGCCGGCATCAACCGGCAGGTTCATCGCCATCGGCAGCGCCGGCAGGTCCTTGTCGAGCGCTCCCGACACAATGCCGGCTTCGAGTGCCGCGGTGCGGGTGACGCCGGGCGACACCGCGTTGACGCGAACGCCGGCGCGGCCCCATTCGGCTGCGAGCGTCTGCGTGATCTGGATGACGCCGGCCTTCGCCGCCGTGTAGGCATGGGTGGGTCCCAAGGTAATGCAGGCAAGGTTGACGATTCGAGCGAAACGCTGCTGGCTATGGCTTCGCGACTACCCAAAGCGGCGCACAACATAAGCGGTGACTCCTCCACGATCCGGCATCCTCATAACGTGCTCGATACGGCAAGCTCTGAGCCCGGCGAGCACCCGAACCACGATCTTGGTGCCGTCGGGGATCTGTAGGCCGGCCGCGTTGGCGACGACCGGCTGATTGCCCCGGCGGACTCCGGATTTGCGCACCGAGGACGGGCGTCAAGCTGTTCCTCCCGGAGCGCCAGCGAGCAGTAGTGGGGCCAGCGGCCCCCGAAATCTCGCGCGTGATGCAGGCGCCGCTCCGCAGATCGGGCGGTATAGACGTCGACGGCACTGATGACGCCATCGGGCACGAGGTGGTCAACAACGAGCAAGGCGGCAGCATGCGGTTACCGACGTTGAGAGGCCCCCTGAGCTGCCTGATCCATGTATCAGATTGCTATGCACGTGGAGGGTTAATGAATGAGTTGGTTCCGCAAAAGATCTCGGCCAGCGGATATCCCAAGCGGCGATTGACGGATCGACGATGACACGGCAATTGAGACGATGCAGCGCCGGACTGGACTTCGCAGATGGTAAGTCTCGACTACTTCGCTGCGATATAACGCCGGAAAATGGCAACTCGTCGAGCTGGCCATAAGACTTCGCGGCGCAACTTTTGCATACGGATGCACCAACAATAATGGTCGCTATTGGATTCACAGCCGATATTACTGTTTTCGTGGTTTCTCAGATCTCGGCAAAGGCGATCCCAGTTAGATAGCCTTGACCGGAAAGGACGTTGCGCTGGTTAGTTCCGTCAAGATTGGCGGAATAAACCGAGCCGCCCAAGTCGGTGATGAACATCCGGTTGGCCGGAACATCAAGCGCTATACCGATGCCTTCCATCAAATTCGTGATCAGGATTTCCGGCGCCGCCTTTGTGTCAATCGGCGCACGGTTGACACTGTTACCTCGCGGAGGATCGCCGCGGTCGGTCCAGTAGAGCAGACGGTTCGTAAGATCGAGCGCGAGGTCGACCGGTTCTGGCAGGTTGTCGAAAACTACTTCGATATCGGAGCGGCTCGCCGCGCTCCTCCCCTCCGGAATATCGACGTTGGCACGACAGATACGGCCCAATCCACCTTTCGGCGGCCCTTTTTGCGTCCAGTAGATTTTTCGAAGTTTCGGATCAACTGTAATGCCGACGCACCACCGAGTCCTATCACGTCTATCCTCGTCCCCGCGGCCGGTCTCGACCACAGTCTCAACCTGCGAACCGTCGAGATTCGCTCGCATCACGCGCATACCCTCGCGATCGCTCCAATAAAGTTTGCCGCTCTCTTTATCCAAGTGAACCTGCTTCGGCGTTCTGGTCACACCTTGGGAGACGATCACCTTGCGGTCGCTACCGTCGAGGTTCGCACTCTCGATTGAGCCATCGTCTAGTTCATCAATGCCCATGTTGGTCCAAAAAATGCGCCCCTCGTCCGCATCCACTACGATCCCATCAGGGCGGTGACAATTGGTGAGTATGGTTCCGCGGTCAGAGCCGTCTGGGTTCATCGACTGAATGCGATCTGCACTGAATTCGAGAAGGAACAATCGACCTGTGGAGATGGCTTTAGATGAAGCTTTCATTCGTGCGGCCTGAACCAAGATCATGGTCTATTTCATTTCTGTGTGTGCTGCAGTGGTAGAAGCAACGCTGCCGACGTCCACCCAAGATAGCAGATGAGGCCATTAGACGGTTTCGCCAAGTTGGAGGAACGAGAAAGAGTCCGCCTCCCCTTAGACCGAACCAGCTACCTCTTCAACACAGCCTGTACGGACTATTCTCGGACTTGTCCCGAGCTAGGTGAGTAAGGAACGTCGACTCGAGATAAATTCTTTGACTGCGGTGACGAGGGCCTCGCAATCAGCGTCCGAATGAGGCAAGGCCAAATTCACAAAAGCGCGCATTGGCGAGACGTAAAAACCCTGCGCTAGCATGTCGAAATAAAAAAGCTCACGTAGCCTGGGATTGGCGTGCGCTGCATCTCCAGGCGAGCGGATCGTTCCCGAGCGCATATGAGCACTCATCATCGATCCGTAACCAGTGAACTGCATCGCTACTCCAGCATCCTCAATCGCTTGATTCAGTCTACGGCGCAAGGCTTCGCCCCTCGCATTGAGCTTATCTGCGGCGTCCGGCGTATACAGTCGCTTGAAGCCCGCGATACCCGCACTTAGCGTAAAGACGTTGTTGTTGAACGTGCCAGAATGCCCGAGCGCGTCGCTTCGGCGCGGATCAAGGCGATCCATGATCTCCGCCGGGCCACCGAAAGCGCCAGCCGAAAAGCCGCCGCCAATGTATTTGCCGAGACTGGTCAAGTCAGGAATGACCCCAGTCAAAGTCTGGATGCCCCCCGGCGACAGGCGGGAAGTCATTACTTCGTCAAAGATCAAGAGAATGCCGTGCTGTCGCGTTTTCTCGCGCAGCATGCTCAAGAACTCTCGCGTGGCGGGAATGCAACGTCCCCCACCCATCATTGGCTCGAGGATGACGCAGGCAAGCCGGCTCGCATTCCGATCAATTAGCGCTGCACTACCTTCCATATCATTGTAAATCCCGGTGATCATTTCAAATGGGACATTCATCGGATTTGGCTTAGTTGCAAAAGCAAGGAAACCTCCGTGATAACCCCCGTCAAAACCGAGCACAGCGGGACGATTGGTGACGGCCCGGGCAAGCTGGACGCTGAACGTAGTCGCTTCGGTTCCAGAATTGACAAACCGGACGCGCTCCATAGAAGGAAATCGGTCACTGAAAATTCGAGCTAGTTCGGCCTCAAGTGACGAGTGACCACCGAGGCTCCAGCCAAGGTCGAGTCGCCTCGTCACCGCCTCACGAATTACCGGGTTACTGTGACCATAAATGCCTGCGGTCATCTCGCAAACGAAATCACAGTACTCATGCCCGTCCGCATCCCACAGTCTTACGTCTTGGCCACGCTCGAACGCAATCGGATACGGGTCGTAGAAAATTGCGCTCCGAGTGTTTCCACCAGGCAGCACTTTCAGCGCCGTCTCGTGCACCTTTCGACTCTCTGGATTGGCACTGGCGTACCGCACCTTTGCCTCATCCAATGCATTGTTGACATCGGCATTTGAGGCTGGAGTGGAGGTCATTGTTAAAACCTTTCGTAGTTCTGTGAAGTACGGTAATATGCTCTGTCGGCATGGAGACGGGATCGAGGCTCGAGGCCAACGTTGTGAGGAATGACGTTCACCGATTAATTTGCGGCGGCCGTTCGCACAGGGACGTTCTTGATACAGCGCGACACCTCCATGACGCACCACAAAGCACTCACTAACACGCACAGCCTCACGCCTAACGTAATCGCAAAGGACCGGTAACGGGCTAGCAATTTTCGGGCTGAAAGCCACTGAAGCCGGCCAACGCGAAAGGATCGCTGCTTCGTCTTTCGGCCTGGCAAAGCCGGCCAACTAACTTGCAAATGAGGAGAGCGTTGCCTTCGCCTCATGTGCTTAGACGATCGATGCGACAAGAGGGTTCGCTCGCGCGAACGCCGGATGCAAATAGCCAGCTGCCGCGAACCGCAAGTCAAAACACTAGAAGGTACAAAACGCATTTTCATCTCCCGATTACGGCGTTGTGGACGAGCCGCTCCGGCAACGCCAATACCGATTTCGGAGGAATCAATACCAAACTGGAATGCATGCTCGGAATCGCCGGGGTATCTCACTGCGGCCCCGAGATCCTAACTTTCCCCGGATGACACTTTATAGGGACGCCAGCACCCCGAAAGGGGCCTAATAAGTATAGCACTTGGTCCGTCAAGAGCTCAGCGCAGCGGGAGCGTCCGGATCGTCCGTCATAGTTGCAGTTGCAGACGTACGCCCGTGCGTTATGGAGCTACGCTGGCTGCCAGTCAAAAGGGAGGCGGTTCAGCCAATTCCAAGTTGGTATTGACTGCTCCGAAATCGGTATTGGCGTCGCTGGGAAGGCTCCCTCACAATTCATCAATATCATTACAATTACTTCATCAATAACAGGAGGCGAACAGAGTTTTGCGACACCGTCTCTCAGTTGATCCTTGAGCTCGCATTAGCGCGTCGGACATCTGGCCGAGCGGAGGAGCGCTGCTCATGGCTTCGCTGTCCCATTGGGCGGCCCCGCGGCCGGATCGAAAGACGAATGATTGCCGAGTTTACCTGAACAACTATACACAATCGCTTAGGAGATTAACGTGTCTACGAGGACGCCTGTCGAGCATTTCCTTTCGAGCCGTGGGCGCTCCTTGAGCGACGCCGTGCCCGGTAGGCAGTCGGTGCCTTGCCGTCCCGATAGGACGGGTTCGAATGGACGCGTCCCTGTCAAGAATGCGATTCTATCGAGAATTTCTCTGCAAGATGTTGCGGCAATGAGCGAGTTCCTAGAGCCCATCGTCCTGCGAGAGCGTGTGGTTCTGCAAGAGCCGAAGAGGCAACTCGATCACGTCTATTTCGTGGAGACCGGCATCGTCTCGCTGAGGATTGTCGCGGCGGGAAGCATCCTCGAAACAGCGTTGATAGGATATCGGGGCGCTGTCGGCGCGTCACTCCTATCGGGAATACACCTTTCGACGCACCAATCTATTGTCCTCTTTTCTGGAACCGCATATAGGATACGTCTTGAGGATTTGGGCCGGGTGATGAACGAGCACCCCGAAATCCGAGAACATCTCTCCCAATACGTTCAAGCTCTGAGCTTGCATTGCGCGCAGACGGGTTTGTGTGGTGTTCGGCATAGTTGTGACAAACGACTCGCTTCTTGGCTCTGTTTGGCGAGTGATGCTCTAGATTCTGACGTGCTTCCAGTTACGCACGACTACCTTTCTTCTGCCTTGGGATTGCGCCGCGCAAGCGTAACGGAATCGCTGATCCGCTTCGAAGCACAAGGTTTGATTCGTAAGGCGCGCGGCGTCGTGCAGATAGATGAGCGCACGAGTCTTGAGCAAAAGACATGTAGTTGTTATAGGCTAATTGCAAGCACTTATGTGAGCCTCCATCATACGTTTAAATGGCCGGAGGGTTAGCAAACTTGCCAATTAGCTTGCACGCCGGCGACGACGCTATCCATAAATGTAACTTCGATGGATGAAATCTGCAGCGCGCGGTCCGGATTAATCAATCAGGTGGCGTTCGATTAGGCCGCTCTGGTCGAGAAAGTTTGAGGCAACGATGGTTGGCTGCCGTCATAGTCGTGAGGCTTGCCTTGGAAAGGTGGTATCCACCCGAGCTCTCATAAGTTGATTGCCAGCCAATCGCCGCAGAGTCGTCGCCTGGGGCGATCCGGGATGTGGTATTTGCGGGGCTTTGAGGCCTTAGCGACGGAAAAATCAAGGCAACGCGGCGGGATAAACGTTGTGGCATTGCGACAGACCTACCGGCCACAGCAGACCGCGCTCGCTCAAAGCCTGATGGAAAGTCTTGCTGGAGCCGTACCTTGAATCGGCATGCACACAGCCAAAAGTGCACCGGAGACGATACCACGGTCGATCGCCAACGGCTGGCCGAGCAGCGAAATCGACGCGCTTATGCCATAGAACCACGCCGTGTGACGGCCTCAGCTTGCCGCTTGCCCTATTGAGCGCATTCCAGGTTGATATTCTAATCGGCCCAAGGGGTCGTTTGCTTTGCTTGCAGCCAACTTGGCTTTAATCACCATACCTTTTCAGGCTGAAGACGACGCCGTCGGCAAACTGGACCGCTTGACCAAATCTGCCCGGGAGATGATGCCCTCGATGTCATCTGTCTGGTTGCCGTCAATGCCAGACCTATCGCTTCCCGACCTGTCCGATTCAGCCGGGAGACTGCTGGCACAGTTCAACTCGTTCCCTCAACAGGTTGGCGAAACTTTGCCTCTACTTGAACAGATGGGCTATGAGGTCACCCGTTCAAAGTTACTTGGGGTCTTCCTCCAAAGGAGCGATTGCGGCTGAAGTCCGGCGGCAACACCGACCCGCAGAAGGTGAGTGCTGTGGTCGCGAAGGCTCCGAGCAACAGATTTCCTGCGCGGTGAAATTCGTGAGCGCGAAGGATGTAACAAAGAAGAACCGCGCGATCTTGATGACCTATAACTCGCCTGCAAGTGACTGGAAGAGTGGCTCGTTAGAATGCGACTTGAGAAAGCTGGTAATAACTCGAAATCTTCGCCTCGCCATGTCTAACATCTCGTCGTGCTTCCATAAGAAACTAAGAACGACCGTATAAAGCACGTTGCAGATTTGGGCTTCCTCATCAAAATCTCCGATGTCCGGTCCGGACTACCCGTTTGAAGCCGCCGCGCGACCTTTCGAAATTCGCGTCCAACGCTCAGATACTGCTGAGCCGCTCCTCAGATTTCTCCTCTGAAGAGCGCTTACGTTGCAAAGGCCCTACTGCTCGTCGTTTCGGCGAGACCAGCTCGATCGTTCAACTTGTCTCGCGACCGTGAAACTCCTCAGATGGCATCTCAACATCGCGTAGTTCAGCAACGCAATAAGTCTGTACGTAGAGTACGGAATGTACGGTGTGTGTGTGATTGGTTCCGCCTGCGTCATCGACCCCGCTTGCGACGTCGTGGTTGTTATAAGCCGGATGACGGCGCCCCCGGATCATCGCCCGCATCAAAACGATAGAGTCATCGCATTTCACGACCGAGCGTGTGTTTGAACGCGATATCGCACCGGGGAACATCATTGTGATTCGCACCAGACTCGAATCGTGTTAAATCACAGCAAAGCGATATGATCGATCCAGCCATAGTCCAGACGCCTAACGCCGACCGCATCACGGCGCCGCTGCGGCACGCGACCTTCCGGCGCATTTGGCTCGCGAGCCTCCTCTCCAACCTCGGCATCTTGATTCAAGGTGTCGGTGCGGCCTGGGCGATGACGCAGATGACGTCCTCGGCCGACAAGGTCGCGTTGGTGCAAACCGCGCTGCTGTTGCCGGTGATGTTGATTTCGATGCCAGCCGGCGCAATCGCTGATATGTATGACCGACGTATCGTGGCGCTGGTTGCGCTTGGCATCGCGTTCGCCGGCGCAACAGCCCTGACGGTCGTCGCCTGGTCGGGCCTGGTCACACCTAACCTCTTGCTTGTACTTTGCTTCGTCGTTGGCGGCGGCATGGCGCTGATGGGACCGTCTTGGCAATCGTCGGTCAGCGAACAAGTGCAGTCGGAAGCGCAGCTACCTGCGGCCATCGCGTTGAACGGCATCAGCTACAATATCGCGCGTAGCGTGGGTCCGGCGATCGGCGGGATGGTGGTGGCGACCGCGGGCGCAGTGATTGCATTTGCACTCAACTCGCTCCTCTATCTGCCGTTGATCGCCGCGTTGTTCCTGTGGGAACGAATGAGCGCGCCCTCGCGGCTCCCGCGTGAGAAATTGAGCCGCGCCATGGTGTCTGGCGTGCGCTACATCAGACATTCACCATCGATCAAGATCGTGCTGGCCCGCACTCTGGTGACCGGCGTCGTCGGCGGCGCGATCACTGCGTTAATGCCGCTCGTCGCGCGCGACCTTTTGCATGGCGATGCTCAGACCTACGGCATGATGCTCGGCGCCTTTGGCCTGGGTGCCGTGATAGGCGCGCTGAATATCACCGAAGTGCGCAAGCGGATGAGCGGCGAGGCCGCGATCCGCGCCTGCGCGTTGTCCATGGGCGCTGCAATCGCAGCAGTCGCACTCAGCCGCGAACCGTTGTTGACCGCGGCAGCACTGGTCCTGGCGGGGGCCGTGTGGATGATGGCGTGGGCGGTGTTTAACATTGGCGTGCAGTTGTCGGCACCGCGCTGGGTGGCCGGACGCGCGCTTGCAGCCTATCAGGCGGCGAGCTCCGGCGGGATTGCCGTCGGCAGCTGGGGTTGGGGCCATCTGACCGACGCGGCCGGAGTTGAAGCCGCGCTGCTGGTGTCGGCCGCCCTGATGCTCGCCTCTCCACTTATGGGTCTTTGGCTGCCCATGCCCCGCGTCGTCGCGCGGGGTGAGGAGGCCGCGCTGCTCGCCGATCCTGAGGTACGGCTCGACTTGACCGGACGGAACGGGCCACTCGTCGTCGAGATCGAATACCGAGTTGCACAAGAGAATGCGCGGGTGTTTCATGGTGTCATGCAGGACGTGCAATTGTCCCGCCAGCGCAACGGCGCCTATGGCTGGTCAATCGCGCGCGACATTGCCGATCCCGAATTGTGGACCGAGCGCTACCACTTCCCTACCTGGTTTGACTACTTGCGCTGGCGCAATCGCTCGACCCAGTCGGAGCGCGAACTGGAGCAGCGGGCAATTCGCTTCCACATCGGCTCCACGCCGGTACGCGTCCGACGCATGCTAGAGAGGCCGTTCGGCTCAGTACGCCGGGGAGACGAAACGCCGGACTACGCGACCGCTGAAACGCTGCCGGAGACCCCAATCGGCAAGGGCAGTACGCAGTCGGCCGCACCGGCTGACCAGGTGTCCCAGTGTGCCCGGAGGCATCGGAAAGCTGCAAGTTGCCCGTAATAACACAAGCCCGCGTTGTTACCAGCGGGTTCGGCGCCGATCAGCGCGTCGTGCGACAGTTCGCAGATGCCGCCATCCTGGTCGAAGGGCGCGCGGAATGTTCGTGCCGCACTTCATCCGCCACAAATTCGAGGTGCTCAGCAATAGCCGCATCACCGTGCTCAAGATCGGAGCGGCTAGTGCTAAAGCCGACGGCACGCCATTTGCCCAGCTCGCCGGCAGATTTGGAGAAGCTCCAAGTGCTAAACGTACTACTGGACGTTCCAGTGGTTGGCCAACACCGTGGCCATGACGGCCAATTAACATGAGACGATATTATGCCGGACATATGCGGCCGCATGGGAATGACAATTGTTGGTACGCTCGCGCTTGTATGGTGTCGTACTACTTTCGCCCGGGACTTCGGATGGGCCTGCCTTCCGTGTGGGGGCCCCGGGTAGGCAGCAACCACTTCCAGTTTGACTGGCTGGCGCGCACCGAAGGATTAGAGGGGCTCGACCAGCCAGATGACGGATTTACGCGCGATTTGTCGCAGAGACGCTGCCCACACGAGGCCCAATCTGGGCTGCGCTACGTCTGCCGTCATGGTCCTGGAATGAGATATGATGGGATGGGCATGTAATAGTGTTGACTGATAGAAAACATTTTGTGCTACAATGATCCTTCGTTCTCAGCGAGTCGAGCGGTCTACTTCGATCATCTTTGGTTCGAGTTCTTTTCGTCAAGGATCCGGATCAGCGGTGTGTCCCCCGCCGGACCGCAAAGAGCTGCAAAGGCCTGAGCGATACATCTCACGCCCCGACGTCACCAAGCGCTGCTTTCCCTTGCGATTTACGTATGATCGGGTTCAACCGTATCTAATTGACGACCTATCCCGAAGCTTCCACGAGGGCGTGAGTAGTGGCCAGGCATGGCGAGAAAGCCGCGCGCCGCTTTCTCCGCTGAAGATCTCCGAGTTGGATAGGGTACGAACAGGAATATGCCGAGCTGATTTGCTGCGTCCGGCCCTCGCTCCCCCTGACACATCAATCTGGCCTCAGCGCATTCGTGGCACCGCTGAGGTCGTCTTCGCCCGCCTCCTCTAATAGAAAAAACAGAAGGAGAGGGTGAGCGCCGCTCTTTGCCGGTCTGGTGGCTGTTAGCCATCAACAGCGCCGGTTGAGTCGATTGAAGGTCCCGCTCGCTGCCGCAAGCCGTTCGTTCCATAACGAGCCGCAGTGACCTTGGGTTGCGCTGACGTCACGCCCTCCAACAAAACGCGCTTCGAGCTTGCCTGTTCTGGTGGGTGGTTCAACTGCCAACACCACTTTGGCCTTTCCGCCTTCTCCAATGTCATACGCCTATGTCTCCATCCGTCATCATACCGCGCAAGGCGGTCCTCGCCGGAGCGATACGCTTCATCGAGAGTTTCAAGGCTTCAATGGTATCCATTCGGCGTAGGCCACAGGATCACCGCTTCAGCAGTCCGGGGTTTTCCTTGTAGAACCTGATAAGCTCGATCAGGTTCTCGATTCCGAAGTCGGTGAACGCCTTGACGCCATCTTCTCCGACGCCATTGACCCAGATGACCCCGTCCTCGATCTCCATTTCAATCGAGATGTCGCGGAGCCAATCTTCGTCTTCACCAAGGTCCTTGGCGACCTGGGTGATGGTGGTGACGTGATGGATTTTGTTGACGTGGGTGGTCATGCCGCTCGAGCGGAGAACGTTGATGCCGGGGTCCAATTCCAGGGCAGAAGCTCGTCCAGCCGATGAGCCGGGTGGGCGGCGATGCGAGCAAGGACGTCGGCCAGCCGGGCTTGCGGGTCGACGCCGTTCATTTTGGCCGTTTATGCCGCCCGCCGAACTATGCCGAGTGGGGTCGTTTTCCCCAGATTTCTCGCTGACCGGCGTTTGGTCGGTTCGGCATAGTTCGTTCTGTGCCTCCGCTTTCAACAGCGGAGAACGGGAAGATGGAAGTTGAAGAGTACTTGGGCAGAAGCCGGCTGTACCGGCGTCTCAGAAGGGGGCCGCACTGACAGTTCGTCGAGCGCTACGCCGCTCTTCTCATCGAAGAGAGGCTCGTTCGGCACGGCACGTGGCGTTGCCTTAACGCGGTTTTCGGCTCCTGAGTTGGATCGCGAGCCGTCGCTACAAGCTGGTCGATCTCGATGAACAGGTCGTTGAGCGGTACCTCCGACATCGAGGCAGGAGGCAGTCTATCCAACCCGGTGACCGAGCTGCGCTCAAGCGATGGCTGTCGGTGCTGCGCGAGGAAGGCGTAATCACGCCGTTGGTGCTACCGCCTCTCACCCCGCACGAACGGATCTTCAAGGAGTTCGATGCCTACCTGCGATCAGAGCGCGGCTTGGCCCCGAGGTCCATCGTCCGCCATCTCCCAGTCATCCGCAGGTTCCTGCAACAGGCAAGGCGATGTGCTGGTCGTTGCGTGCCTTTCTCCGTTACCTCCACCATCGGGGGCTGAACTCGCGCCCGTTGGCGGATTGCGTTCCATCGATGCGCCGATGGAAGCTCGCAACTCTACCGACCTATCTGCCTGCCGCTCAGGTGCAGAAGGCTCTCGACGGTTGCGACCGAGAGACGGTGATGGGACGGCGCGACTACGCCATTCTGTTGTTGCTGGCCAAGCTCGGCCTGCGGGCCGACGAGGTTGCGACGCTCACCCTCGACGATATCGACTGGCGCGCCAGCGAGATACTCGTCCGCGCCAAGGGCCGACAGCGTGCACGAATGCCGATAACGCCAGACATTGGCGCGGCTATCGTTGCATATCTGCGCAATGGCCGCCCAAAGTCGTCGTGCCGACGGCTGTTCGTCCGCACACTCGCGCCACACGTCGGCTTTGCTTCCGGATGCGCGATCACCATGATCGCCAAGGCCGCTCTCGATCGCGTTGGAATCGAAGGTTGTGCCCACCGCGGCGCCCATATCTTCCGACACAGTCTCGCTACCGAGCTTCTCCGATCTGGCGCGACCTTGTCGGAGATCGGACAGTTGCTGCGGCACGAGAACCACGACACCACCCGGATTTACGCGAAGGTCGACATCGATGCGCTGAGAACATTGAGCCTGCCCTGGCCGGGAGGCGTGCAATGACCGATCTGCGCTCCGCACTCGATAAGTACCTGAGCATGCGCAAGGGGTTGGGATACAAGTACGAGCACCAGACCCGTCGGCTCGCCGACTTCATCGCCTTCATGGAGAAGCGCAAAGCCAGGATCATCACGACGAAGCTGGCAATGGAATGGGCAACGCTGCCGCCCGATCGTCATGCATCCTGGGCGCTGCGATTGAGCGACGTGCGCGGGTTCGCGCGCCATGTCGCCAACTTCGATCCGAGAACGGAGGTGTCGCCCGTCGGCATGCTGCCCGGATGGAAGCGCGCCAAGCCCTATGTCTACAGCGACGCGGAGATCGATGCGTTGCTGGCGGCAGCGCTGGCTCTGCCGCCAGCGGACGGGCTGCGCCGATGGACCTACCATACCTTGTTCGGGCTGATCGCGGTAACAGGCATGCGTATATCCGAGGCGATGGGCCTGGAGCGTGATGACGTCGACCTCGACGCCGGCGTGCTGACGGTCCGGCTGACCAAGTTCGGCAAGTCGCGGCTCGTGCCATTGCATCCGACGACGAGACCCGCCGAATGTTTGGCGCCCGATATCCCTGGCGATGGATGGATTGGAGCATTGACCCTATCCAGTCCTCGAAGCTCTCCTTCTCCCTTGTTCACGCTGCTTCCTTTGATTGCATGCTGGCGGTATGAACCCCGGGAGCACCTCTGACCGCTCGCGTTGTCGCGGCCTGCGGTTCCGCCTTCCCATTTGAGAGACAGGGTCGGCTACTCCGATCACGTTCGATTTCGGGGCTATTTTCCCGTTCACTTCATTCCGGCCTACAGCCGAGCCTGGAGCGCTTCGCGAACGCTTTGCGCCTCCATCTCATTCCGACAATGTACCAACCCGTCATCCGCATACCGACACCACCTGAGATCGGGGAACGTCCGCGCCATCCAGAGATCAAATGCATAGTGCATGAAGAGGTTGGCGAGGATCGGCTCACCACGCCCCCTTGCGGGGTGCCGCGGCTTCGCTCGATTATCGTTCCATCCTCTTGCACCATCGGCGCTGTCACACATCGTTCGATGTAGAGCAGCGCCCATGAGCACGTCACATGTTTCCGGATGGCCCGTAGCAAGAGCTCGTGGTCGATATTGTCGAACAATCCTTTGATGTCGAACTCTAGAACCCAATCATACTTCCAGCACCGCTGTCGCGTGACGCCTACGGCATCGAGAGCCGATTTGCCGCGTCTGTAGCCATAGGAATCCGCCAGAAAGATTGCGTCGAGAGCCGGCTCAATCAGTTGTTTGACAACCGTCTGTGCCACGCGGTCTGCCACGGTGGGCACCCCGAGGATCCTTTGGCCTCCACTCTTCTTTGGAATGGAGACGGCCCGAACAGGTGGCGGGAAGTAAGCGCCTGAGCTCATTCGATTCCAAATCTTGTAGAGATTTCCCTTCAAGTCGGACTCGAACTGCTCAATCGTCACTCCGTCGACACCGGCTGCGCCACCATTGGATCGCACCTGCAGATATGCTTCGTATACCTCTCTCTTGTCGATGTTGAACGGCTTGCTCGGCTGGTTCATCGACGTCCTCCTGTTGCCAGTTGCGACGATGGCCAGGCCACCTGATCCGATCCCTTCGCTCCGGCCCCATTACGAGCCTTCATCGCTAATACGGATCGGTCCGTCCCAGTGCTCCGCGTCGGTAATCTCGCCTCGCGGCCTTCTCCGCTTGTGCTTCTCCCTTTCCATCGGAGCGACTGGTTCCTGCAGTTCCGCAGCAGCGCCTGCATCCGATTCACGCCCCCTCAACGCCGGTCGCCGCTCGCCCGGTCATCAGGCTTCCGGCGGGCTCATCCCAGAGGGACGACACACCTCTGGTTTTGAAGACGATTTCCACGTTACGACGGTTCATCGGTGGGTTCATTTTCATTCGTCTCTCGGACGCGTATCCGTTCGGGTCTCCCCCGACCGTTAGCTTCAACGCTCACGACCGCGCCTCTTAAGCGAAGCCGCTTGAAGTGATTTGAGACCTACTCCTGAAAGTCGATCCCGAGGGGCCTACCCTCATCGCTGCCACAGCTTGTGCACACAGATTTTCAGATCATTTCGATCATCCTTTCTGTGTGCTTCTGCAGCACACTATCGTCAGCATGAAGGCGCTCGGCTGCCATGACATGGGCTTCCACCAGGCGCAGCAGGGGATCCAGCGACGCACAGACCGCCCCCACGGCATCGGCCATGGTCGACAGCGCGATCGGCACCCCTTCCAGGGCGTAGCGCTCGGCCTGGCGGTTCAAGGGCTGATGCTGGCCGAACTTCTCGAACATGATCATGGCCAGGAGGCTCGGGCCGGCCCATCCCCGGGCGATGGCATGGAATGGCGCCGGCGGCTGGCTGCGCGCGGGCACGGCGAGCTCTATGATAGCGTTGCGTGAAGGTCAGGCGACCTGCTGATCCGCTGGCTCTTCGGCTTGGCGCAAGAGCTTCCATTCCCAGGGCAGCAATTCGTGCAGACGCGATGTGGGAAGATCGGCGATGCGGGCGAGGACATCGGCGAGCCAAGCCTTGGGATCGACGTCGTTGAGGCGACAGGTCGTGATCATCGTCAGCATGATCCCGCGGCGGCACAGACGGCCCAATCTCGACCGGCACTAACGGCGCTACGCTTGTTTCACCCTGCTTGCAAAGCTCTTTGCGCCACCTGAACAGCTGGCTCACATGAAGGCCGGCCATGCGAGCCACCTCGGAAACGGTGGCTCCGGGCTCGAGCGATGCTGCAACCAGCCGTTCCTTCTCACCCTGCGACCACCGACGCCGCCGCTCGACCGATATGATCACCTCTGCCCGCGAAATCGTCATAGTGCTTCTCCTAGGATTACCCCTAGGACCTGCAGCGCTCGCATCGGTCAAACAAGGCGGCCCTCAATGGAGGGATACACCGCTCCGAGCGCGTGCCGTAAAGCGTCCGCCGCAGCTTCTCGATCTCGAGCTTGAGGTGGGCAATCAGCGCTTCGGTGCTCGATTGCTTCGCCTGGACATTGGCCGCTTCAGCAAGCTTGGCCTCCGCCGCAAGCCTGGCCGCGCGCTTGGCCAGGATCATTGCATGCGCGGCGGCAAGATCAGGCGGCAGTCGATCGGCGGTGGAGTCCATAACTAGATGGAATCATATTCGCCGCTAAGTTCAAACGACAAACTCTCAGCCCACGCTGGTCGGACGCCAGGACTCTTGGGGATTGCGCCAGTCGATGCCGGACAACAGATAGCTCATCTGTGCCTGCGAGATCGACACCACGCCGTCCGCCAGCGACGGCCATATAAAACGACCTCTCTCGAGCTTCTTCGTAAACAGGCAGGCCCCCTGGCCATCGTGGTCGTCGTCTTGGCCACGGCTCGTTCCGCCGCAAGCTCGTCCTCGCTGGCGTCGGCTTCCAGCTCTTCGAACGTCAGCGCCAACTGCTCGATCAGCCGCGCCGAACGTTCCGACCGTTGCCCATAGATCTGATGCTTCAGCTTGGCGATCTGCAACTGCTGCTGGGCGATCAGCGCTTCGTCTTCACTCTCCATGTAGTACCCGCCCCGCGGTCTATGTCCCGGTCGTGTCCCCAGTGATGGTGTAGCTCGGTAGAGCAAAGCCGCCCGTACGCGCGCCCCCAAATAGCGCCGTAGCGGACGGGCGGCTTTGCGTGGTCACCGGCGATTCGCCGGTAGGATCGGGTTGCGACACGCCAACGCAACCGAGGAACCACCGATGACCGACGATATGATGAACCTGCGCACGCTCGTGGAGAAGACCCCCGATGCCGATCTGTTGCGCGAGATGATCGGCTTTGCCGCCCAAAGGCTGATGGAGCTGGAAGTCGAAGGCCAGACCGGAGCGGCTTACGGCGAGAAGACTCCCGAGCGTCTGGCGCAGCGCAACGGTTACCGCGACCGGATCTGGGAGACCCGCGCCCGAAGCCGAGACCTTCTGGACAGCGTTCCTGCGCAAGCTCGCCCGCCGCGGCCTGCGTGGCGTCAAGCTGGTCGTCTCCGACG
>NZ_LNCU01000107.1:246323-264116 GCF_001542415.1 Bradyrhizobium macuxiense | reverse complement strand
TGTGGAGCCTCAAGAGGTTGTTCCCGGTCAATCCGAGTCTGCTGATCGGTGGCTTTGAGCCGATACTGCCATGAGGACGATGCCAGTTGTAGCAATGAAGCCATCGTGGCAACTCGGCTGCTCTTTCTGCTGAGGTGTTGTAGGCCTGCGCATAGGCCCATTCTCGTAGGCTGGTTTGAATGAAGCGTTCGGCCTTGCCATTGGTTTTGGGTGTATAGGGCCTGGTGCGGATGTGCTTGAGGCCGAGGCGCTTACACGCCCTTAGGAAGGCGAAGGATTTGTAGCACGCGCCGTTGTCGGTCATGACGCGCTGTACCTTCACGCCGAGGCTCACGTAGTAGGCCACGGCCGCCTTGAGGAAAGCGATGGCGCAACCCTTTCGCTCGTTCTTCATGACCTGGCTGAAAGCGATCCGTGACGCATCGTCGATGCAGACATGTACGTATTCCCAGCCTGGCCCTTGACGGCGAGAACGCAGATTGCTCGACCCATGTCGATCGCCGGTGATCCGATGGCCGATCCGATTGAACTTGCCGAGCTTTTTGATGTCTATGTGGATCAGTTCACCAGGATGCTGGCGCTCATAGCGCCGGATCGGCTCGGCCGGCTCCAGGGCAGCCAGCCTGTTCAAACCGAGTCGGCGCAGGATACGGCTGACGGTTGCTGCGGAGACCCCAACTTCGAGCGCGATCTGTTTGCCGGTGTGGCGCTGCCGGCGGAACGTCTCGACAGCGGCGCATGTGGCTGCCGGGGTTTGGCTTGGCAATGAATGAGGCCGCGAGGAACGATCCCGCAAACCATCGACGCCTAATGCGCGGAAGCGCTTGACCCATTTGGCGACCGTCTTTGCCGTCACATTGAATTGGAGCGCGGCTGTGGCCTTCGTCAGGCCGCCCTCGATCACGCTCCGCACCATCGCCTCTCGACCTTTCGGCGTCAAAGGCGCATTCTTGTGGATGTTCATCTGGTCTCTCCGGGGAACACTGAAGTTTCGCAACCTCAGCTTTCTCGGTTCAGACCAGATGGACAACCTCCTGAAAGCTCACAACTAGGGCGTCAGGCCTGCACGACTTCGCCGTCCGCCGCGCGCGTGCTCGTCAGTCACACGCTAGGCGTCCACCGCATCTCACCGCAACACTCGTGACGATCGCGACGCGCCCCTCAAGCGGGTGAGACGCAGGCATTAGACCGCTGAGTTGGGTCAAACGCGAAGCGGAATTTTGCCCGTCGGGGTGATTTGTCGCACCTCGCCCGGATCAGGCCGGCTGTCCGATCGCCGCCTCACGATCCGTCACGCGTTCGATCAGCCTGGACAGCCGCGACGGCGGCGCAGGCATCGCGGCAATCAATCCGCGCGCCCCGCTGAGCGCGTCGGGTACGAGCTCGCAGGCGAGCAGCCGGTCGCGCTCGCAGGGACCCGGCATGCGGAGCGCTCCGGTCTTGTCCGCCGAGAAGCCGAAGCGGCTGTAGTAGGCGGCGTCACCGACAAGGAGGATCGCACGGTGTCCGAGCGCGCCTGCGCGGGACAGCGCCTGCCGCATCAGCGCTGCGCCGATTCCGAGACTTCTGACATCTGCCGCGACTGCGAGGGGACCGAGCAACAGGCAGGCATGGCCGGTGCCGGTGATGACGGACCATAGCCGCAGCGTGCCGACCAGGCGACCGGCCAGATGCACGACGAAGGCCAGACCGGGCGCGGGCTCGCGGCCTTCGCGCAACCGCTCCGACGTCTTGGCGAAGCGGCCGGTGCCAAAGGCCTGGTCGAGCAGGGATTCGCGCGCGGCCACGTCCGAGCGGCGCTCACGCCGAATCGCAAATAGCTGCCGGCAGTCCTCGACATGCTTCTTCGGATGGACGGACATTACGCGACCCTCGCGAGATAGATGAAGACCTCGTCGAGATCCCTGCATTTGAAGCGCTCGGCGAGCTCGCGCGGACGTCCCATCGCGACGACACGGCCGCGGCTCATGATCACGACGAAATCACAGAGCTGCTCGACCTCCGTCATGTTGTGTGAGGACAGCAGGATGGTCGCGTCGCGGCGCTGCTGATAGGCGCGCAACCGGCTGCGCACCCACTCGGCGCGATCGGGATCGAGCGATGCCGTCGGCTCGTCGAGCAGCAGCACGTCGGGATCGTTGATCAGTGCTTTTGCGACGGCGACGCGCGTCTTCTGCCCCGCGGAGAGCCGCCCGGTGGCGCGATCGAGCACGTCGCCGAGCTCGAAATCCTCTATCAGCTCCTCGATGCGCGCCCTGAGGTTTTGCACGCCGTAGAGCCGTCCGAATACCATCAGATTCTGGCGCACCGTGAGACGCCCCGGCAGCGCGACATAGGGACTTTCGAAGTTCATCCGGCTCAGGACCTCATGACGCTCCTTCGCCATGTCGCAGCCGAGCACCTTGGCGCAGCCGAAGCTCGGGACCACCAGCCCCATGATCATGGAGATCGTCGTGGTCTTGCCGGCGCCGTTGCCGCCGAGCAAACCGACGGTCCAGCCCTTCGGCACGACGAAGCTCGCGTCATCGACGGCCCAATGGCTGCGGTACTTCTTGCAGAGGTTTTCGACTGCGATCGCCGGCGCGTCGTCGGTCTCGATGCACGCCGGAGCGGCACTCGACGACGTCGCTGTCGGCCGTTTGCCCGGAATGAATTGCGCGATGCTGCTCATGACAGAGTCCTCCTCTTACTCGCCCATGGTGAGCAGGCCGCCCTTGTGGCGGGCGCTCTGCAGCAGGGCGACGAATGTGGTGAAGCCGATTGTGAGGTAGACGGCATTGAGCGCGAGGCCCTCGATCGCGAGGTCGGTGCGGAACACGCCGTCGAGCAGCACGGCACGCATACCCTCGAACACGTAGGTCGGAGCCAGCGACCAGGCGACCGGATGCGACCAGCCGGGCAACGCTTCCACCGGGTAGTAGACGCAGCAGAGCGGCAGCAACACGATCATGATCGAATAGGCGAGGCTTTCGGCACCGAGGCCCTGGCGGATCACGAGGCCGGCAACAACGAGGCCGATCGCCCAGCTCGTCAGCACCAGGTTGAGGAAGAACACCACCAGCGCCGGCCCCAGCGCATAGACGTTGAAGCCGAACAGCAGCAGCGCCAGCAACGTCACCGGGATGGTGCCGATCAACAGCCGGATCAGGCTCATCAGCATCAGCGAGGCCGCGAGCTCCGCCGGCTGCAGCGGGCTCATCATCAGGTTCGCGAGGTTGCGCGACCAGATCTCCTCCAGGAAGGTGAAGGTGAAGCCGAGCTGGCCGCGGAAGAGCACATCCCAGAGCAGGACGGCGCCGAGCAGCATGCCGGCAGTCGAGGCCATCGCCGATCTGCTGTTATAGAGATAGGTGTAGAGAAAGCCCCACACCATCATCTGCATCGCCGGCCAATAGATGATCTCCAGCAGCCGGAGCCATGACGAGCGCAGGATGTAATAACAGCGTGCTGTCATGGCCGCGATGCGGTTCAGTGACTGGTTCATGGCAGAGATCCGGGTTTGATTTATGCCATCTCGCGGCGGATCGGGCGGCGCTTGCCAGCCCGCGGCGGAAACACCTCGAGCGCATGGGCCTGCACCCGGACCGGGTGCTCGAGACTTGCCGCGAGCAGGTCTTCCAGATGCGCGACCGAGGCGTGGAGCCGCGCGACCGGTGTGTCTGCGCCGAGCACGACCCGCGCCTCGACGAGATCGACGCCGCGCTGCACGATCTCGAATTGCGCCAGATGCAGGTTGCAGTCGAACATCCAGCGATAGGTCGCGTCGAGGATACTGCCGGCGGGGACCTTGCGGCCGTCGCGGTTGATGAAGGCATCGTTGAGCCGACCGTCGATGCTGGCGATCTGCGACCAGTTGATGTCGGACGCGACAGGATTGGCCGGCTGGGTGATGTAGTCGCCCTGCACATAGCGGATGAACGGCATCGCCTCGTTGAGCAGGTTGGTAATCACCGCGATGCCGGATTGACCCGGAGCCTGCGGCTCCATCGTGATGGGATCGAGCACGTCGAGATGCACGGTATCCTCGCAGACGTGATACCGGCCGTCGGGCATCTCGAGCGCGATGCGCGTCGCCTCCTCCGAGGAGTACTCGTCGAGCACGGGCACGCCGAGCTGGCGCGACCATTCCTGGCGGGCGGCGCGCGACGAATATTCCGAATGCGTCACTGCCAGATTGAGCGAGGCGCGGAACTCGTCGACATGCGGCATCAGCGCATCGAGGCTCGACGGGTACAGCGACAGGATCTTCGGCCCGAGATAACGCAGATGTTGCGCGACGCGGGCGGGCGGGATCAGGTTGGAGATGAATGCGGTCGGATAATCGCCGCCGATCGAATCGAACCACCACGGTACCGTGTAGACATGCGCGAGCAGATCCTCCGCGCGATAATTGCCGCCGCTCTGCATCACGAACTGGCGGACGCCCTGGATGGTGTCGGTGATGACAGCGTCGTAGTCGACGCGGATCAGCAGCGTCTGGCCGGATGAGCCCGACGACCGGGTCGGAAACAGGTTTTCAGGCTTGTACTTCCTGTTGACGCACTGATCCGGAAAGGCAGCGACCAGCTCGGCCTTGGTAATGACCGGGATCTTCCCAATGTCATCGTAGTCGCGCAGATGCTCCGGCTTGAATCCGGCCGCATCGTATTTGGCGCGATAGACCGGGATGTCCCGGTAGGCGAGCTCGACCAATTCCTTGATGCGGGCGAATTGCCGGGCGCGGATTTCGGACACCGGCAGATAGGGATGACGCAAACATTCGCCGAGATAGTTCTCGGTGGCGGCGACCAGCTCGGGTGCCGCGTCGCCGCTGGGCTGGAAATCCGGACGGGTGTGCTCGGTCTCCCAGAACTGGCGCTGTGGCACGCCAGTGTCGTTGACCTGTTCAGGTACCAGAGTGGCTGCCGGCTGATCGTGCGTCGGCACCAGGACCAGTTCGCCGCAGTCAGATCCGCGCGTCGCAATTGAGGATGTCATCATCAGCTCCATGGTTGACGGCTTGCCTCGATCCGCAATCGGGACCGGACCCGTTCATGGCGCTATCGATGACTCCTCGTGCTCAGCCTCGCCGTGACCAACGTCACACACGCTTCCGGGCGCGCGCCCGCTCGGACCGACTGCTGCGGTCGTTCTAGACCGCAGCAGTCGGTACCGGTTGACCGGCTAGCGCAATCCGCCATTCTGTGCGGGCGTGGTGGAATCCGCCCTACAAGGCTGGAATGATGCAGGAGGCGACGCCTAACCCTGGCGACCGATCAGCGCGAGCGGAAAGCGGACATCACTTCCCCTCGAGCGCCTTCTCGTGCGCCTCGAGTGCTGCCGTCAGCAGCTTCGGCAGTTGCCGCGCATAGGTCTCGACGAAGGTCGCGTCGCCCCAGGCTTCGGGATCGCGCGCGGCCTCCTCCGCGAGGCGCGCGGCCTTGGCCTCGCACTTTGCGAACGTGTGCCAGAACCAATCGGCGTTCTTGCGGAGCGCGGCCTTGTTTTTCTTGATGACGGCGGCGCCGACCGCGCTCATCGCACTGACGGCGCCTGCGCTCAGCGTGCTGATGGCCTGCGGATTGAGGATGTCTTCGCGCTCCAATGGCTGGGGGTTGGTCGCGGTCGTTCGTCCCTTGGCCGGCATGCTTGATCTCCTCGTGGCCCCCTCGACGCGGCGGAGCATCCCGCGCGGAGGTTGAGGAACACTCAAGGGACATGGATTGAAAAGCGTTTTGGATTTCGTTCCGGTTTTATGCGCTTCAGAAGCATCGCGCGGAGGGCTTCAGGATCCGCTCCCGGCGCGGTGCGCGAACACGGGAATCGTCAGGCTTTGGCGCCGTACCTGCGGATCAACTGGTCGGCGACGTCGTTGAGGTCGTTGCCGACGACCTGCGGCTGCGGGCCGACACCCAGCACATCGTTGCCGGGACGCTTGATCAGCGCGGCCTCCCAGCCGGCGGCAACGGCGCCGAGCGTGTCCCAGGTGTGGCAGGCGATCAGGCAGAACTGCGAAGAGGGAACGCCGAGTTCCTTCTCGACATAGGCATAGGCCTGGCGCGACGGCTTGTGATGCTTGACGCCGTCGGCAGAAAAGCGGCGCTCGAACAGGTCGACAATGCCGCCATTGGTGAGCTGGCGTGTCTGCACCTCGAGCAGGTTGTCGGTCAGCGTGAACAGCCGGAAGCCGGCCGCGCGCAGCTTGCGCAGCGCCGCAGGCACTTCCCGGTGCGGCGGCATGGTCGAGAACTTCTCCGTCAGCTCCTTCGGCATCGTCGATCCTGATGCCGCTTGTATCGGCCAGCATCTTCATCACGGCCGCGCCGATGTCGGTGAAGGGCACGTAGCATCCGGCGACAGTGAGCGCCGCCGAGTACATGATGAAATTCGCGAACCAGAGCCGCATCGCGCTCTTGTCGCTGAAGATGCGTGCGAACACCGGCTCCATAGTCTCCAGGTCGAGCAGGGTCTCGTTGACGTCGAACACGATCAAGGGAAGCGTCGCCATTGCACTGAACTCCTGTGGGTTGGGTTTGGTCGTTGTTGCGAGCGTGATCTCTTGCGATCACGCTCCGGTCTCAGCCCCTTTCCTTGATCCGGTTGCGATGCGCGGCCTGCTTGGCGCGATTGCCGCAGATCGCCATGCTGCACCAGCGACGCGCGCGGGCCCTGGTGTGATCGGCGAACATCAGTGTACAGGCCGGTCCCTCACACGCCTTGATGTCGGCAAAGCTCTCCTCGCAGACCACCTTCGCCATCGCTTCGCCGATCGGCAGCAGCAATGATCCGCTCGAGCGCCAGCGCCGGGTCCGCTCCAGCACGAAGCCGTCGCTGTCGTCATGGCGATGCACGACGATCCGGCTGAACGCCTCGTCGCCTTCGAGCAGGCGATTGAGCGGCTCGAGCTCGCGCAGCGCCCGCGCCGTCAGCGGCCGGCCCATATGTTTGCGCACGAAGCCACGGAACCATTCGCGCAAGGACCGCGCCTGATCGGCGAGCCTGTCCAGCTCGCCGGGATTCGCCCGTGCCTTGAACCCGTCGAGCACATCCGACGGCACCAGCTTCGCCTGCGCGAGCCAACGCAACAGCCCGTCGCCGTCAGCGATCCAGTCGACCGGCGTATCGACCGGGGTCGCGATCGAGTTGATGAAATCGAGACCCAGCGCGTCGGCGATGAAGATGGCAGGCGGATGAGATTGCACGGCGAGGCTCTCCTGACGGTGTCTTTGGACCGGCCGCAAATAACCTGATTAAACCCTGTTGACAAGTTACACGCAGTGAGCCATAAGCATCGTAACCTGTCAATTGGCGTTTTAGAGGTTACAACCGATTGGCCTGAAACAAGGGAGCGGACAATGGCAGTCAAGGATGTCAGCGTGGTTCTTGCCCATGGCGCGTGGGCCGACGGCTCGAACTGGGCGCGGGTGATCACGGCGCTCGATGCCGACGGCATCAAGGCGGTCGCGGCGCCGCTGCCGCTCACCTCGCTGGCCGACGACGTCGCGGCGTTGAACCGCGTGCTGGATCGCGTTGAAGGCAACATCGTGCTGGCCGGACATGCCTACGCCGGCGCCGTGATCGCCGAGACCCGCTCGCCGCGCGTCAAGGCGCTGGTCTATGTCACGGCGCTTGCGCCCGACGAGGGCGAGACCGTGGCCAACGTGTTCTACCGCCTGCCGCCGCATCCCTTCGCGCCGAAACTCGCGCCTGATGCCAACGGGCTGATCTGGCTGCCCGAGTCCGCTTTCGCATCGGCCTTTGCGCAATGCGCGCGGCCGGAGGATCTCGCCGTGCTCGCAGCGGTGCAGCGGCCGATCTCGCCGGCCTGCATCACCGTGCCGGTCGGCCGCCCGCTGTGGAAGAACGTGCCGTCCTGGTTCCTGGTCGCCGAGGAGGACCGGATGATCGTGCCGGAGACCCAGCGCAGCATGGCCGCGCGGATGAAGGCTGTGGTGCGCGCGCACGCGGTCGATCACACCCCGATCGTGACGGCGCCGGCGCTGGTCACCGACATCATCAAGGATGCGGTCCGCAGCGTATCGCAGCGCTGAAGTCTCTCGCAATCGAGCACAGGAGAGCTGCCATGCAAGAGAAACGTCTGTCTGCGGATCGACTCGGCGCGTTTTCCGATGCGGTGATCGCGGTGATCATCACCGTGATGGTGCTGGAGCTGAAGGCGCCCGAGGGTTCGGCATTCGCCGACCTGGTGCCGCTGTGGCCGACTGCGATCAGCTACGCGGCGAGCTATCTGTTCATCGCGGTAATCTGGGTCAATCATCACCATCTACTCCATCTGGTGCGGCAACCGACTCCGCGGCTGATCTGGCTGAACTTTGTCCACCTCTTCGCGGTCTCACTGCTGCCCTTCGCAACCGCCTGGGTCGCACGATCGCACATGGCCGCCGCGCCGGTAGTAGTCTATGCGGTGATCTTTCTCCTGATCGACCTCGCCTATCTTGCCTTCGAGCGCGCGGTGCTCGCCCAGGCGGACCGGAGCCTGATCTCCGAACGCGTTCGGACATGGACACAGCGTCGCACGCTGCTCGCAGTGCTGCTGTTCACCGGAGGTGCTGCCATCGCCCCGTTCGTGCCACTGCTGGGCTTTGCGACCGTGTGCTGTGCCCTCCTGCTTTATCTGCGGCCCGAAGCAATGAGCGGGCTTGCTCGGCAAGTCAAACTCTAATCTCCGAAACTTCATCACCACATCACGACAGCAAGGAGTGACAGATGTCCCAGGTCAAATATCGCTTCGCCGACGTCGACGGCTTCAAGGTGTTCTATCGTGAGGCCGGATCGAAAGGCGCACCAAAGCTGCTGCTGCTGCACGGCTTCCCGAGCGCCGGGCACATGTTCCGCGATCTCATCCCCCTGCTCGCCGACCGCTTCCATATCGTGGCGCCGGACCTTCCCGGCTTCGGCCAGTCGGACATGCCGCCGCGCGACAAGTTCAACTACACTTTCGACAACATGGCCGGCGTGATCGACCGCTTCACCGAGGTGATCGGCTTCGACCGCTTCGCGGTCTATGTGTTCGACTATGGCGCGCCGACCGGCTTGCGGCTCGCCGTGAAGCATCCGGAGCGGATCACGGCGATCATCTCGCAGAACGGCAACGCCTATGAGGAGGGCCTGAGCGACGGCTGGACTCCGATCCGTGCCTATTGGAAGGATCCGTCACCGGCGAACCGCGACGCGCTGCGCGCATTCCTGACGCCGGAGACCACGCGCTGGCAATACACCCACGGCACGACCGATCCGGAGACGGTGTCGCCGGACGGCCAGAACCTCGACAATTTCTACATGGCGCGTCCCGGCGCGCACGACGTGCAGCTCGATCTGTTCGGCGACTACAAGAGCAACGTCGCGCTCTACCCGGCCTTCCAGAATTACTTCCGCACCCACCAGCCGCCGTTCCTGGCGATATGGGGCAAGAACGATCCGTTCTTCCTTCCCCCGGGCGCCGAAGCGTTCAAGCGCGACAATCCGCGCGCGGTGGTCCGCTTCCTCGATACCGGGCACTTCGCACTGGAAACGCACGCCGCCGAGATCGCGGCGAGCATCCGCGAAGTCCTGCCGCGCTGATGCCGGCCCGCCGCCCGCGAATCCTGCACACTGCACTGCACTCGCTGGAATGACTTGGACCGCGGCCGTCAGGCCGCACCGCACGGAACTCTATCGCCATGATACGATGAGGAACGGCTCATCTGGCTGCCGGAGCGCAGGTCAGGCCGGATCGTTGAGCAGATAGCCCGAGATTGTCTCCGCTCCAAAAGGGAGTTCACTCCATGCCGAGGACAGAGATTCTCGACCAGATCCAGAAGTACATCCACCCGTTCCGAATTGCGAGCGGCAAGGGCTTTCAGCTGAAGGATTTCGATCCTGGCGACACGCGCGGTCTGAAGATGGAAAAGGGCGAAGCTGCGGACCTTCTTCAACGCGGCACTCAGTGGCTCGCAGAAGAACAGGACATGCTCTATGCGCAAGACCGTTGGTCGCTGCTGCTCGTATTCCAGGCCATGGATGCGGCCGGAAAGGACAGCACGATCAAACACGTGATGTCGGGGGTGAATCCGCAGGGCTGCCAGGTGTTTTCGTTCAAGCAGCCCTCGCGAGAGGATCTCGCGCATGACTTCATGTGGCGCTACGTCACGCGTCTGCCAGAGCGCGGGCGGATCGGAATCTTCAATCGCTCCTATTACGAGGAAGTTCTCGTCGTGCGCGTTCACGAGGATATCTTGAAGCGACAGAGATTGCCTCCGTCGTTGATGGGCAAGCAGATCTGGGACGAGCGGCTGGCCGACATCGCGCGCTTCGAGGATTACCTTAGCCGGCAGGGCATAGTCGTCCTCAAGTTCTTCCTGCATCTGTCGCGCGACGAGCAGAAGAAGCGCTTCATGAAGCGCCTCGACAATCCGGAAAAGAACTGGAAGTTCTCTGCGTCGGATGTGCACGAGCGCAAGTACTGGCGCGACTATATGAGCTCGTACGAGGCCGCGATCGCGGCCACCGCATCGGATCAAGCGCCGTGGTACGTGGTGCCGGCCGACAACAGGTGGTTCACCCGTCTTGTCGTCGCCGCGGCAGTCGTGGAGGCCGTCGAGAAGCTAGATCTTGCATATCCGAAGGTAAGCCCGGAGCAGAAGAAGGAGCTGGCGGCGGTCCGGGCGGAACTTGCGCGAGACGCTTAACTCCCGTGGCTCGAACGCTCGATGATCGGCATCGTCGGCGCCGCGACGGAAACAACCGCGACTAAAGACATCGACTGCGTCAGCCGATCCGCGACGCTCTCGCCTTGGCTGGCCAGACGTTGCAGCTGCGCTATATTGACGGCCTGATTGTCGATGTCCCCGGAGCGAGCGCATGTCGACGACGATTTCGGTCCTTGGCGGTGTGGGTCTGTTCCTGCTTGGCATGAGCGTCATGACCGCCGGCCTCAAGGGACTTGCCGGATCGGGATTGCGGACGGTGCTGAGCAAGGCGGCGGCGACCTCGCTGTCTGGTGCCTTCTGGGGTGCGGTCGTCACGCTGATCGTGCAATCCTCGAGCGCAACCACAATGACCACCATCGGTCTCGTGAGTGCGGGCGTGCTGACATTTCAGCAGGGGTTGGCCCTGGTATTCGGCGCCAATGTCGGCACGACAGGAACCGGCTGGCTCGTTGCTCTCATCGGGGTGCGCGTCTCGCTCACGGCGGCGGCATTGCCGATGATCTTCGTCGGTGCGCTGATCAAATTGCTTGGCCGTGGACGTGTGTCCGCAGCGGGTGCGGCGCTTGCCGGTTTTGCGCTTGTGCTCTTCGGACTGACGACTCTGCAGCAGGGCATGGGGGGACTGGCCGAACAGTTGCATCCGGCCGATCTGCCGGCTGTTCTCGGCACCACATGGTGGTCGGGCCTGTACGGTGTGCTTGCGCTGGTCGCAGTCGGACTGCTGATGACGGCCGCGATGCAATCATCGACTGCAGCTATCGCGGTCACGCTGACCGCATACTATGCGGGCGCCGTCGGATTGGACCAGGCTTGCGCGCTGATCATTGGGCAGAACATCGGAACGGCGACCAGTTCCGCCTTGGCTGCAATCGGTGCGAGCAGCACCGCCAAACGATTGGCTCTCGCATACATCTTGTTCAAGCTGATCGCGGCCCTGATCGCATTGGTACTCTTTCCTGTCACGATTCCTCTGCTCGTCCGCGCTTCGAACACGATCGATGGCGTGACGCTGCTTGCAGGTTATCACACGGCCTACAACGTCGTTGGCGTCCTGGTGCTGCTGCCCGTGATCAATGGGTTCACCCGGTTTGTCGAGCGTATTCTTCCTGAACGCGGCTCGCCTCTTACGCGGTGTCTCGATCCGGTAGCGCTGGAGACGCCGATTGCGACCGAAGAAGCCGTACGGCGCACGGTTGCGCGTGCGCTCGGAACGATGTGCGCATCACTCGCGCAAGTGTTGGCGGCGGGGATTGCGGGCGCAACCGTGCGTCCCGGGAGGAATGTGGCATCAGTGGCGGAAGCAGCCGATGCCCTGCGCCAGGCTCAAGCATTCATGTCGGAGGTTAGTGGCCCGCCCCAATCCGCGGATGAGCAGGTGCGGCTCACCAGCACGTTGCATGCGCTCGACCATGCCTCCCGCCTGGCCGAAGCCGTGGGCGACGGAGCCGAATTTGGTACGCCGACCCACGGGCCCGAAGATGTGCGTGCCGCGCAGATGTGCGCGGAGGCCATGCGGGGCGCCGCCTCGCTCGCCGCTGAAGCCGCTCCTCTACCGACCTCTCCCCGTCACGCTGCCCCAATCGAGCCTGGAGGGAGGTCGAAGGGGACGTTCGACGCGGCGAAGGAACTCCTGGCGACGGGAGAAGCCACCGGACAAGCCCTTGCCCAACTGGAACAGTGCGCGAAAACACTTGGCGAACTCAGGAAAAGCCATCGCAGTGCGACGCTCAACTCGGTGGCGAGTGGAGAGTTGACCGCGGACGAAGCAATCGCTCGCGTCGATGCTCTACGGCGCCTTGAGGCACTCGCGCATCATGCCTGGCGCTCTGCGGCGCATCTCGTCGGTCGCGGCGCATAGCATGGCAATAGATCGAAGGACGCGGACGCTTGAGAAAACGAGCCGTTCACGCGCCGGCTTCCGCCGCGACAACGACCTTCCGCAAGGAACCTGACGAGCGAATGACGAGCTTCTCCGCCTCCACGACGAGGAAGAACAGCAAGCCGCCCGCTAGGAGCCAGGGCCACACCCGAAGCGGGACAGGTTCGTTGCCAAACATCGCCTGGACCGGTGGTGCGCAGGTGAAAGTCAGTTGCAGGATGACGACGGCAACGATGCCGAGCGGCAAGTAGGTGTTGCCCATGTGTGCCTTCAGGGAAAGCGACGAATCGAGCAGGTAGCGGCTATTCAGCAAATAGAAGACCTGGCCGATCGTGATGGCATTGACGGCTACCGTCCGGGCAAGTCCGTCTGATGCGCCCTGCTGCTTCATCCAGAAGAATGCCAGCAAGGTGTATGCTAGGAGCGCCAAGCCGACAAAGATGATCCGCCAAATCCCGAAGCCGGTCACGATCGGGCGGTCTACTGCGCGCGGGGGCCTGTCCATGACATCGATTTCGTGTGGTTCGAAGGAGATGACGAGGCCAAGCGCGACCGACGTTACCATGTTGACCCAGAGCACTTGCGGGGCCGTGATCGGCATGGTGAACCCGACAAAGATTGCCACCGCAATGACCAGTGCCTGCGCGACGTTGGTCGGCAGCAGGAAAAGCATGGCCTTCTCGATGTTGTTGTAGACGGTGCGGCCCTCCTTTACTGCCGCCGAGATCGAGGCGAAGTTGTCGTCGGCCAGGATCATTCCGGCCGCTTCCTTCGTGACCTCGGTGCCCTTGATCCCCATCGCGACCCCGATGTCGGCTTTCTTGAGAGAGAGCGCGTCATTCACACCATCGCCTGTCATCGCCACGATCTGATTATTCGCCTGGATCGCTTTCACGAGGCGCAGCTTGTGTTCGGGGCTGGCGCGCGCGAAGACGTCAACCGCGCGGACGCGTTCCTGCAACGTCGCGGTGTCCATGCCCTCGATTTCGGCTCCCGTGATCGCGGTCTTTCCATCGCCAAGCCCTAGCATCTTGGCGATGGCCGCGGCTGTGATCTTGTGATCACCGGTGATCATGGTGACCCGGATGCCGCCACCGTGGCATTCCTTCACGGCTTCGATGGCCTCCTTGCGCGGCGGATCCAGCAGGCCGATCAGGCCGAGCAAGACAAGCGTCCTTGGCAGGTCGGCCGCGGTGAGACCGCCAGCCTGCACTTTCGGATTCGGTAGCCACGCGAGCGCCAGCACACGTTCGCCTCGCGCTGCAAGCCTGTCCGATTGTTTCAAGAAGTGCTCGCGGTCGAGCGGGCCCGACTGGCCATCGGCGGTCTGCTGGCGATCGCAGTGCTCGAGGATGACTTCCGGGGCGCCCTTGACGAGCAGGACCCGCTCGCCGCTCGCAGCTTTCTGGAGCGTCGCCATGAACTTGTGCTCGGATTCGAACGGAATGGCGTCGATACGCGGAGATGCAGCCTGCTCGGCCTGTCGATCCATGCCAAGCTTGGCGGCAAACGGATAGAGCGCCCCCTCGGTGGGATCGCCCTCCACCTTCCAGGTGCCATCCTCCTGGAACAGCTCCGCGTCGTTGCAGAGCAGGGACACTCGGCCCATCAGCGCGAGTACCGGATCGCTGCCCGCGGGCTGTCCGTCCTTGTTGATTGCCCCTTCCGGAGAATAGCCATCGCCGGTGATCTCATATGCCGATCCGGCCGTGACGGCGGACACAACCATCATCTCCATGAGCGTCAGCGTACCCGTCTTGTCCGAGCAGATCCGCGACACCGAGCCCAGAGTCTCGACTGCGGGCAATCGCCGGATGATGGCATTGCGTCGGGCCATGCGCTGGACGCCGATGGCCAGGGTGATTGTAATGAGTGCAGGCAATCCTTCCGGGACAAGCGATACGGCGATGCCGACGACCGCCTGGAAGAGCTCCACAAAGTCGATCCCCTTCACCCACTTTCCGTAGGCGAAGATCAGCACACTGATCACGCCGATCGCCGCGGTGATGGCGTAGCCAAATTTCTTGATCTGGCGTAGCAGCGGGGTCTCGAGCGGACTGACGTCGGCGAGCAGTTGGTTGATACGGCCGAGTTCCGTCTCATTGCCGGTCGCGACGACCAATCCGGTCGCGCGACCGGATACGACCATGGTGCCGGAAAATGCCATGCTTTCGCGATCCCCGACCGTCGCGTTCGCCGGCACCGCGTCGGCGCTTTTTTCTGCCGGCACCGATTCACCCGTGAGGGCCGCTTCTTCGGTCCGCAAGTTCTTTGTCTCCAGGAGACGCAGATCCGCAGGAATCTTGTCGCCGGACTCCAGTAGCACGATGTCGCCCGGAACCAGTTGCTCGGCGGGAATCATGCGGGTCTCCCCACCGCGCACCGCCCGAGCATCGGCGGACAGCATGTTCCGGATGGAATCCAGTGCCTTCTCGGCCTTACCTTCCTGAATGAACCCGAGCAGCGCGTTGAGCACGACCACGGCAAGGATGATCGCCGCATCGACCCAGAGGTTCAACATCAGCTTGGTGAACCCCGCGGCGAGCAGCACATAGACCAGGATGTTGTTGAACTGCGTGAAAAGCCTGGCAAACGGACCCCGTTTCCTGGCTTCAGGCAAACGGTTCGGCCCGCATTTCTGCAGTCGAACTGCCGCCTCGGCCGGATCGAGGCCTTTCTCGCGGCTGGTCGCGAGCAGCCTCACGACCTCTTGCCAAGGCATCGCGTGCCAGTGCTCCGCGTCATTGGTCGTGTTCGCATTCGCGGCTGTACTCATGCTTTTTGCTCTACGAATTGCTGACCGCTCGACGTCTAATTCAGTCGCCTGACATTTCCTTCAAAGCTCAAATGAGATTGATTGTGTTCTGAAGGACTCTTGGTCTGGATCAAGAAACCGAGCCTCGGCGAATTCCAATTCGGTCCCGCCGCAGCCGAACCGCGGGCTCGCCGTGTCCGCTCCGGCGGCGAGACCAAACTCAACGGCGAGTTCATCTTCATCATCGAAGCACTGGTCGGTATTGCCGAACTCAAGACCGAGGACCGCATCGTGCGCTTCTGCGATCCGGACATCGGACTCATCAACGGCCGCGGTCTGATCAACCCAACCTGTCGGCGATCATCCCGGTTGAACCTGGAACGGCCTCCACCTTAATCCTCCCCTTGCAAGCGGGAAAGGGAACCGATTCCGACGCTGCTGCGCCCCGACGGCGCCTACGCGCCGGTCACGCGCCAGATCACGTTGCCGACGTCGTCGGCCACCAGCAGCGAGCCGTCCGGGCCGAGCGTGACGCCGACCGGGCGGCCGTACGACACCTTCTCGTCGGGCGCGAGGAAGCCCGACAGGATGTCGCGCGGGGGCCCGGAGGGACGGCCGTTCTCGAACGGCACGAACACCACCTTGTAGCCCGAGAGCGTCGAGCGATTCCACGAGCCGTGCTGGCCGATCACCATGCCGTCCGGGAAGCCCGGCAGCGTGCCCTTGGGCATCCAGCACAGGCCGAGCGACGCGGTGTGGCCTCCGAGCGCGTAGTCGGGCTGGATCGCTTTGGCGACCATCGCCGGATCCTGCGGCACGCGATCGTCCACGGTCTGTCCCCAGTAGCAATAGGGCCAGCCGTAGAAGCCGCCATCGCGCACCGAGGTCAGGTAGTCCGGCGGCGTCTCGTCGCCGATGCCGTCGCGCTCGTTGACGACGGTCCAGAGCGCATTCGTGGTCGGCTCCCAGGCCAGTCCCACCGGGTTGCGCAGGCCGCCGGCGAAGATGCGGCTGGTGCCGGCAGCGAGATCGAGTTCATAGATCGCGGCACGGCCTTGCTCGACCTCGAAGCCACCCTCGGCGATGTTGCTGAGCGAGCCGACGCCGGCATAGAGCTTCTTGCCGTCGGCACTGGGCAGCAGGCTCCGGGTCCAGTGCCCGTCGGGCTTGAAGGTCACGAGCTTGCGCCCCTGCGCGGTGATGCGAGCCGCGCCCGCGGTGTAGGGAAAGGCGACGACGCCGTCGGTGTTGCCGACATAGAAGGTGTCGCCGACCAGCGCCATGCCGAACGGCTGGCTCAATCCTTCCATGAAGGCGCCGCGCGTCTCGGCGACGCCGTCGCCGTCACGATCGCGCAGCAGGGTGATGCGATTGGCGCTGACGCCGAGCGCCGCGGCGCGCCGCATCGTCGCCTGCATCGCATAATGGAAGATCGAGCGCGGAGTGCCCGCGATCTGCGTCGCCTCCGCGATCAGCACGTCGCCATTGGGCAGCGCGTAGATCCAGCGCGGATGATCGAGTCCGGCCGCAAATGCGTTAACTTTAAGCCCGGGCGCGGCCGTCGGCTTCTGGCCCTGGTCCCAGCCCCGCGCCGTTGGCATCTTGAGCGTCGGGATCGCACCCTGCGACTTCGCTGCCGGGATCTGCGGCGTGCTGCCCCAGGCAGGCTTGGGCTCCGCGCCCTGCATCCGCCGCCAAGCCACCGCGACCGCGCCGATCCCCGCAATGACACGCGCAAACGCTCCGGACATGCTCATCAAAGATCCCCCATTTCTATTCCCGGGCAACTCGTGTCGCGGCCGGGCTCACCTGCACTCCCACCTTGCGAGCATTGGCATAATGCCGGCTCCGATGACAGTAGTTATACGATCTTCGCAGATCCCCTCGAATCGGGGAAACTGCCTGTTGGCGTTCTTCGTGAGCGCTTCCTCCCTGAGACCTCGCCCGCCGCAGTGGCGGGCTTCTTTTCCGGACATTGCGGCTATGCAGGTCAGGTGAGGCTGCTCGTCGCGCCATGCAGATCGCCGGCCCCCGCGCAATGATATCGGCGCCCATTCACATCGCAGTGTTGAACGCAAAATCCGGAACGCTCCTGTGCCGGGGTCGTTGGTCGCGATACCCAGCAAGGAGTTCGTGAATGCAAACAAAGATCAAGATCGTGTCACTCGCCGCGGCAACGCTGCTCGCAACGACGGCAGGCGCATTCGCTCAGGGTTACTATCCCTACGGGAACTATGGAGCCGGGCGATACTATGGCGGCCCGAGCTACGAAACCGGGCAGCCGAACGTGATGATGTATTATCCGGCGCAACCGGGCCGGTACGGTTCCTTCAACGGCAGCAATCATCCGACACCGAGCTCGACGCAGGGCGATGTCGGTCCTGAAGGCAACAACAACGGCACGCTGACCGGCCCCTACTACTACAATCAATGGTAACTCACGCAGAGCCGAGGCCCGCCGCTTGCCCGAG
>NZ_LNCU01000107.1:223813-246313 GCF_001542415.1 Bradyrhizobium macuxiense | reverse complement strand
GGCGGGCCTCGTTCGCGTTTCAACGAAAGCGATGTCACGATGCGGTGAGGCGGCTTTCCCTCGTCGCGCAGGCCGGGATCACGCCGGCACGAGCGATGGCGACTGGTGACGCGCGGCACGGCCTTCCGCGAAGAACGGCTCCACCTCGTGCTCGAAGGTTTTGAGCGCCGCCCCGATGGCTTGGTGCATGTCGAGATATTTGTAGGAGCCGAGTCGGCCACCGAAGACGACGTTCGGATGATCCGCCGTCATGGCGTGATAGGACGCCAGCATCGTGCGGTCGGCGGCGGTGTTGATCGGGTAATACGGCTCGTCGTCGCGTCCGGCAAAGCGGGAATACTCGCGAAAGATCGTCGTCCTCGGTTGCGCATGCGTGCGCTCCGGATGGAGATGCCTGAATTCGTGGATGCGCGTGAACGGCACGTCCACATCGGCGTAGTTGATGACCGAAGCGCCCTGGAAGTCGGCGACGTCGTGCACCTCACGCACCAGATCGACGGTGCGCCAGCCGAGATGACCGCAAGCGAAACCGAAGAAGCGGTCGATCGGCCCGGTATAGATAACGAGCTGCCGCGGCGCGATCCGGTCGGCCACATCGAAATAGTCGACACCGAGCAGTACCGAGATCTTCGGATGATCCAGCATCCGGCGGAAGATCGCGGTGTAGCCGTGGAGCGGCATGCCTTCATGGCGATCGGCGAAATAGCGGTCGTCGAAGGTGAAGCGCACCGGCAAGCGGCCGATGATGTCGGCCGACAGCTCGCGCGGATCGGTCTGCCATTGCTTCTGCGTATAGCCGCGGATTAGGAGGTCGTAGAGCGTGCGGCCGACGGAGGCGATCGCCTTGTCTTCCAGGTTGGCGGCACCGGATACGCCGTGCGCCGCGGCCTCCGCCGCGATCAGCTCACGCGCCTGTTGCGGCGTCATGGCGCGACCGAACGCGGCGCACACGGTCGCAAGATTGATCGGCATCGAATAGACCCGGCCCTTCGCCACCGTGAAGACGCGGTGGCGGTAGTCGGTGAACTCGGCGAAGCGGTGCAGATAGCGCCAGACGGCTTCCGAATTGGTGTGGAAGATGTGCGTGCCGTAGCGGTGCACCTCGACGCCGCTCTCCGCATCGACCTCCGAATAGGCGTTGCCGCCGATATGCGGACGGCGATCGAGCACGCAGACCGAGCGGCCGAGCCGGCTCGCGACCTGCTCAGCGATCGTCGCGCCGAAGAACCCCGCACCGACCACGACGACATCGAAGCTATCAAGCTGCATGTGGCCCCCGCCCCCGCATACCCGGGCGAGCGCCCACCGCTACCCCTTATGGAGCTTCAACGGCGGCGCGCGGCGTTTCCGGCGAAATAAATGCAGGCCTACCTATTATTCCGAGCCCGGAACAGCCCTCTCGGTCGTTCAACGAACAGCGTGCATGGCGATCGCGATGTCCGCGCGAGCATCTACAGCATCAAGCGGCGGGGCCCGTCCATCATGTCCGTGATCTGCGTCCTGTACTCCAGCAACACGACCTATGATTCGCTGCGCGGCATCCTCGCGATGGCGGCCGCCGAGTTCGATCGGCTCGGGCATGAGGTGCAGATGCTCGACCTGCTGTCCCCCCAGTTGCCGGCGCGGCTCAACGCCCTGCTGCCGCGGCGCGCCGAGACGATGGCGCTCGGCTTTTCCGGAATCGGTTTAGAGATCCACACCCCCGAGAAAAAGCTGTTCTGGGATCTGGCGCAGATTCCTGTCTTCACCTGGTTTTGCGACCACCCCTGCTACTTCGCGCGCCGTCACCGGCTGGAGAGCCGCTACGTCACGGCCGGCTACGTGTTTCCGGATCATGCCGCATTCAACCGCGATTACCTGCGCAGCAGCGCTGTGTTCGCGACCCATATCGGCATTCCCGATCCGGGTTTCTTCGGCGGCCTGCCGCCCAGGCAGCGCAACGGCCGGCTGATCTTCGCCAAGTCCAGCTGGAAGCCGCAGGAGCTCGAGCGCGGCTACCGCGCGACCATGCCGCCGAAGCTGTTCGCCCTGCTGTTCGATGCGATCGCCGCCGCAAAGGGCAAGACCTGCGGCGCATTTCCGGAGATCATCCTGGCGACCGCCGCAGAGCATCTCGTCTATCTGACGCCCGGCAGCGACCTGTTCAACGCAATCCTGACCCGGCTCGACAACTATACCCGCGCGGTGCGCACCCGCGAGGTGGGCGCGGTGCTTGCCGACTATCCCGTCGACTTCATCGGCGGCGGCTGGGACGATCTCGACGTCACCGGACGTCGCGCCCGCGTGCTCGGCGCGGTGACGTTCGACACGATGCGCGAGCAGCTCGGCAGCTATCTCGCGGCAGTGTCACTCAATCCCAACGTCGACCTGTCGATGCACGACCGGGTGTTCTTCGCACTCGGCGCCGGCACCGTGCCAGTGTTCGACGCCAACCGCTTCTCGGCCGAGCACATGCGGCACCTTGCCCGCTTCAGTTTCGGCCAGGACACCGAAAGTGTCGCCACCGCCGTCGAGGCGGTGCTCGCCGATCCCGCTGCTGCGCAAGCCGCAACCGCCACGACATTTGGCGAACTCTATCCGCGCTTCTCGATGCGCAGGGCGGTGCAGGATATCCACGAGATCACGATGACGATTTCGGGCGCGGCCGGCGAAGGCTTGTTTCCCGCGTCACCGGCGCCTCCCAACGTCTGGACGCCGCCGAAGCAGGCGGCCTGATCGGGTGCCTCGGCAGCAGGCGCATCCGCCTTCCGATCACAGCCCCAGTTCGCCGGTGGCCGGATAGACCACCGTGCCGTCGTCGTGAACGACAGCACCTTCGGTGAGGCGGGCGGGCTCGAGCCGGCCCTGCCCCATGATGTGGATGACGGTTTCCCCGGACGCGATGAGATAATCGGTGACGATGCGACGGTGGCAGCGCCACCACACCGCTTCGGAACACATGATCGCGCAGCATTGCCGGTGCCCCTCCTCGCGCAGATGTTGCAGTCCGGCATGAAACTGCGCCGACAACGCATAGTCGGCGTAGTTGTGAAAGCTGTCATTGGTCCAGAAGCCGTTGACGGAAGGCGGCTGGTTTCGCGCCTTGCCGCGCAGCCCGCCGAGGGCGGCGACATGCTCGTACGAGATGCCGGCAGCGTTAAGCGGTTCGGGCAACGTGTCCTTGTTGAACTGCGGATTGGTTCGCGACCGCGGCACTGTTCTGATGTCGACGAGGCGGTCGATCCCGGCTCCGGTCAGGAGCGCAATGAACTCCTCGAGGCTTCGGTTGGAATGGCCGATCGTGAAGAATGGAAGCGTCACGCGCCGCCTTCGCTACGCAAGATGGAGGGCGCTGCCCTTGTGGGCCGCGATGTGATCGGTCTTGTCGCTCTTGATCTCATATTGTGGATCGGCCGCCGAAGCACGGTGCATATGCCCCTTGTAGTCGAAATCGCTGGTGTGGACGGCGATGATGGTGCCCGAGACCATGCCGGCCTCGGAATTCCAGCGAACATGATCACCGACCTTGAACTTTCTGGCCATGTCGAGAGGTCCTTCAGGCGCCGACATGTGGCGATGATACTGCGCAAACGTCGGCAGGGAAGTCGATCATCGGCTGCTTGAGAACGATTTGCGGCCTGCCGGGTTCCAGCGTGAGCGACGCGACATGCGGGATCACCGTGTGCCTTCACGTCCAGTCGTCGTGTTCCGCCGATATATCTCCAGCAGACCTCGAATGGTCAGATCGGGATCGAAATGATCGATCGCGGCGCTGGCGTCATGGAACAACGAGGCGGCGCCGCCGGTCGCGACCACGGTCATCGCCTCGTTCCGCTCGGCCTTGATGCGCGCGATCATTCCCTCAATGAGCGCGACATGTCCCCAAAAGATGCCCGACTGCAATGCGCTGACCGTGTCGTTGCCGATCACGCGCTGAGGTCGTTGCAGCGCGACCCTGGGAAGCTTGGCGGCAGCGTCATGCAAGGCCTCCATCGAGAGGTGGACCCCGGGAGCGATCGCGCCTCCCTCGAAGGCGCCATCGCGGCCGATCACGTCAAGCTTGATGGCGGTGCCACTGTCGACAACGATCAACGGCGCCGGATAGACCGCAAGCGCACCGAGCGCATTGACCAGGCGGTCCGCCCCGACCTCCGCAGGCTTGAGGGTCCGCACCTGAATGCCCAGCTGCGTATTCTCGCCGACGATCAACGGTTCGACGCCCAGGTACCGACGCGACAGGTTTCGAAGGTTGAAGATCGATTGCGGCACGACGCTCGCGATCACACAGGCGTCCAACAGGCGGATATCCATCCTGTGCATCGCCATCAGTTGCGAGAGCCACGCGGCGTATTCATCTGCCGTCCGGCTCGGCGCGGTTGCCGAGCGCCATTGTGCAACCCACTGCTCGCCGTCATGAACCGCAAACACGCTGTTGGTGTTGCCCTGATCGATCGCCAGCAGCATCGGTTCGTCTCCGGGTGCGTGATTTGGTCATTGCCGAGGCAAGTGGCCAGGCGAGCATTTTGCCGGCAGCCACCCCGCCAGCTTGCATACTGCCCCAGGGAGCGCTGGATCGCTGTGATCGTATTCTATCCAGCGCTCGCCAGCACAGCGATCGTGCGCTCTGCGATGGCCCGCATCAATCCGATCTCAGTCAGATCCCGCCCGCCCGCGATCGCTTTGGTAACCAGGGTCAGTTCAGGCCAGCATAGGTCGGCCTCAGGAGGAGCTTCGCGCATCCACAAGGCTGTGCGCAGAAACACATCGGCCCACTTATCGCGACGGCGAGCAACAACACTTTGCAACAGATACGCGACAAGCTTCGCGCGACCGCGGCCGTATCGACCCGCCGCGATCTCCGCGATCTGCGAGTCGTCCTCGAACCAGGATTCTTCGAGCGCCTCGATATCGGCCAGTTCGTCGCTCCGTTGCAGCACCTCCACGATTGTGGCCGGATCGCTCATATCTTCCGGAACGGCCTCGACCAGTTCGGCAAGTGCTTTGTGGAAGTCGATGCGCGCGGGTTGCCAGTCGACGCCGCCGATCGTCTCCGCGACCTGCAAGAGGCCGAGCGGCGGCACCACGCCTTGATCGATCGCGAGCGCCAACCCGTGCGAAAGCATGCGGTCGAGGTAGCATCGTGACACGTCGATAGTCGGCAGGTCCGTTCCGGCGGCTGCAATCGCGGCCTCGATCCGTCGCCGGGTCTCAGGTTCGCCACTCCAGGCATCCGCGATGGCGCCTTTCGTTAGGATCGACGAGATGCGCCTCCTGCGTCCGGCCGGCGAGATCAGCAGGAATGCTTGCGTTGACGCGCCATCGATCCCACTAGCGAGAATCGCTTCCGTGCCGCCAGTTTCCCATCGTGCGCAGGCGACTCCGGCGCTCCGCGCATTCCGGATGACAACGTCGACGTCTGCACGTTCGTTCTCCGGTCGCCAGTTGCGCATGGCGATCAGGCGACGAAGGTCCACCGGCGAGAGCGACGAAGCAGCCTGTGCAAGCGCACCCGCAGCCGCGTTGCGGACGGCCGGGCTCGAGTCCAGCAGGAACAGCACGGCAGCTTCACGCGCTTCGGGTCGCCCGCTGAGTGCGAGGCCCGAAGCAAGAGAGGCTCGCGCGTCCTCTGGCATCGAGTGGCCGAATTCCGCGAGTGAGCCAACGAGCCCGAAGGGATCGTTGCCGCAGGCTTGAAGAAGCCCGTCCAGGGCGGCGCCGATGTCGGCGGGAATCGATCGGCTCTCATCGTCGCGACAATGCTTGGCCGAAGCCGCGCTCAGCTGCGGCAAAGTCGGGATTTTCGCCTGATGCAGGGCGCCCGACACGTAATCGAGCATATATCCGTCAACCTCTCCCACTTCGGCCCGCGCAGCAACATCCGCCTGGAATCTTGCGATCAGCTCGACGGCATCCGCGTAGCCCCGGTCGGTTCGGTATCGGATACGCTCGAGCAACGCCTGCAGCAGAAAGAGATACCCAAAGGCAAGGGCCTCTTCCTTCCCTTTGGGAGGCATGTGCTGGGCGGCGCCGTCGAAAGCAGAAAAGATTTCGTACGGAGACTCTTCGAGGTATTGATCGAGATCGGGCGAGAATGGGGGCGGCCGGCCGTTGGCGATCGCGGCCGCGATCTTCTTCGCATGGCGATCGGTGGCGGATGGTTTCTCGCGAGCTTTGTTCATGCGGCGGGTCTCCGCAAAGATGTTACCGTGAAGGGACTCCCCCGGTGCACCAAAAGTTGGCGAAATCCACCGTGAATCTCGACGCATCGGAACGCTGCGAGAGACCACCTGCGGCGCATCGCGTGGGAAGTGCTCCCATAAGGCCCGGCGAGCGAGCCGACGGATCCTCCGATCGCAGTCACCCGAAGTGGATTGCGCAGATCTCGCGTTCGCAGAGCTAGTCTGATCGAGCCGGGAATGGTGCCCAGGGGCGGGATCGAACCACCGACACTGCGATTTTCAGTCGCATGCTCTACCAACTGAGCTACCTGGGCATACCCGCGGGTCCGGAAGGCCGAAGCGAGCGGGCGGTTTATAGAGAGGTCGAAGCGCCGTGTCCACCCGGCTTCGCCAAAGGCTTAGCCGCGCATCGCCCGACCTTGAAGGTTTCCCCAACTTGTTGGGAAATCGGGGCTATTCCGGGTCCTCCTCGTCGCCCTCACGGCCGGGGACGACATAGGCGCCAGTCAGCCAGCGGTTCAGGTCGACGTCGCGGCAGCGCGGGGAACAGAACGGGCGGAATGCCTGCTCCGTGGGCTTGCCGCAGATCGGGCAGGTCCGGGTCGGGGGTTTTCGTGCTTGGTCATCCATGGCTGGGACAGAGCCTATACCAATTGGCGGTTCAAGAGCGCTGCCGCCCCGAGGTTCCTCGCCGGCTCCCACTTCCCTTCCGCCGATGCGGCCAGATCGAACGAACTCAGCCTCACACGCCGACGGCGTTGAGCCAGCCGTAGCGGATCGGGAAGCCTTCGCCGCCGAGCAGGGTCACGGTCTCGTAGAGCGGCAGGCCGACCACATTGGTGTAGGAGCCGACCATCTTGACCACGAAGGATCCGGCGATGCCCTGCACAGCATAGCCGCCGGCCTTTCCGCGCCATTCGCCGGAGCCGATATAGGCCTGGATGTCGTCCTCGCTGAGCCGCTTGAAGCGGACGCGGGTCTCGACCAGGCGCTGGCGATACGCCTCGCGCGGTGTCACCACGCAGATCGCCGTGTAGACGCGGTGATTGCGGCCGGACAGCAGCCGCAGGCACTGAGCCGCCTCGTCGACCAGATTGGCCTTGGGCAGGATGCGCCGGCCGACCGCGACCACGGTGTCGGCGGAAATAATGAACGAGCCGCGCAGATCGTCGTCGAGCTGCACCGATTTCAGCGCCGCGTCTGCCTTGGCGCGTGCCAGGCGGTTGGCGCAGGCGCGCGGCAACTCGCCCCGCCGCGGGGTCTCATCGACATCGGCCGGACGCAGCGCGTCGGGCTCGATACCGGCCTGGTTGAGCAGGGCCAGCCGCCGCGGCGAACCGGAAGCAAGAACGAATTTGGGACGGCCTAGCATGCGGGTTTTTGGGCTGGAATCGGGGGACGGACGCGCGCGGAACCTATCGGATGGGGCATGGTTGCACAACCTTGGAACCGGCCACGAATCGTGCTCCCCGACTTAAGACAAGGCCCCATAAGCACAGCTGTTTGTCAGTCTGGCGACAAGTGCCAAATTCGTCGGCCCGAATGCGCGGAACGATTCACGCGCCTCATCCGGCCACCTCAGAAGTTCGCTACGCCCGCTTTCGCAAAGCGGCGGCGGATGCGCAGCAGCAGGCCGTCGCAGACCTCGCGATAGGCGGCGAGCTTCTGCTCGCGGTTACCGCTGGTGCCGGTCGGATCGTGCGTCGGCCAGTATTCCACATCGGCGGCGAGCGTGCGGGTGAGATCGAGCGCCTTGTGGTGCGCCTCCGGCGACAGCGTGATGATCAGGTCGAAGTTCAGCCCTTCCCAATCCTCGAGCTCCTCGAAGGTGATCGGCTTGTGGCCGGAGATATCCTGGCCGAACTCCGACATCACAGCCACCGCGAAGGGGTCGAGCTCGCCCTTCTTCACGCCGGCCGAGCGCACATAGAGACCTTGCGGGAACATGTGCTGCAGCAGGCTTTCGGCCATCGGCGAGCGTACGGCATTGTGGCCGCATGCGAACAGCACAGCCTGCGGATGGCGCGCGCGCGGCGCTTCCATGCGATCAGGCTTTTTTGGGCGGGGGTACACCCCCGTGAGGTAAGGCCGCAACCATCATGCGCCTTTTCTTTTGACGCATGATCTGATCCGAAAACCGCTGCCCACCTTTCGAGATCATGCGCCTTCACCCTTCCAGTGCAGCACAGTGATCAGCGTAAACAGCCGCCGTGCGGTCTCGAAATCGACGCGCACCTTGCCCTTGAGCCGCTCCTGCAGCGTGCGCGAGCCCTCGTCATGGATGCCGCGGCGTCCCATGTCGATCGCCTCGATCTTGTCCGGCGTCGCGGTGCGGATCGCCTGATAGTAGCTGTCGCAGATCATGAAGTAGTCCTTCACGACCCGGCGGAACGGCGTCAACGACAGCAGATGCGCCACCACCGGCGAGCCGTCCTCCTTCCGGATATCGAACATCAGGCGGTTGCCGGTGATGGCGATATGCAGCGTGTAGGGCCCTGCCGCCGCGCCCTCGGGCGCGAACAGGTTCTGCTCGACCAGATCGTAGATCGCGATCGCACGCTCATGCTCGATGTCGGGCCCGGAACGGCCGATCGATTCCTCGTCGAGCGTCACCGCGACGATGCGATTGTTGGAATCCTCGTCGTCTGGTGGCTTGGTCATGAGAGATTGAGGCGCAATCCGACGGAACGTGAATGGGCGTCGAGACCCTCGGCCTGGCCCAGCGTCATCGCGGCGGGCCCGAGCGCACGGAGCTGATCCGGCCCGCACTTCAGGATCGAGGTTCGCTTCATGAAGTCAAGCACCCCGAGGCCGGACGAGAATCGTGCCGAGCGCGCGGTCGGCAGCACGTGGTTGGAGCCGCCGACATAGTCGCCGATCGCCTCGGGCGTATGCGCCCCGAGGAAGATCGCGCCAGCGTTGCGGACCTTCTGCGACAGGCCCTCGGCATCCGCGGTCATGATCTCCAGATGCTCGGCTGCGATCGCGTTCGCAAGCTCGATCGCGTCGTCGAGTTTTGCGACTTTGATCACCGCGCCGAAATCGTTCCACGAGGCGCGGGCGATCTCCGCGCGCGGCAGCGTCGCGAGCTGGGCTTCGACCGCACGTTCGACGTCCGCTGCAAGCCGGGCCGAGTCGGTGATCAGGATCGACTGCGCGCTGACGTCATGCTCGGCCTGCGCCAGCAGATCGGCCGCGATCCAGTCGGCGTTGCCGGTGTCGTCGGCGATGACCAATACCTCCGAAGGGCCGGCGATCATGTCGATACCGACTTTGCCGAACACCAGCCGCTTGGCCGCGGCGACATAGGCATTGCCGGGGCCGACGATCTTGGCCACCGGCGCGATCGTCGCGGTGCCATAGGCGAGCGCGGCCACCGCCTGCGCCCCGCCGACACGGTAGATCTCGGAGACGCCGCCGAGATGGGCGGCCGCGAGCACCAGCGGGTTCAGCTTGCCGTCCGGCGACGGCACCACCATCACTACCCGCGGCACGCCCGCGACCTTGGCCGGCACCGCGTTCATCAGCACCGAGGACGGATACGCTGCGGTGCCGCCCGGCACATAGAGGCCGACCGCATCGACCGCGCTCCAGCGCCAGCCGAGCTCGACGCCGGCGGCGTCGATGAAGCGCTCGTCCTTCGGCATCTGGCGGCGGTGAAAGGTCTCGATCCGGTCGCGGGCGAATTTCAGCGCGTCGACGGTCTTGGGGTCACAGGCCTTCACCGCAGCATCGATCTCGGCCGCGGTGACGCGCAGGCCGGAGGCGTCGATGTCGAGCCGGTCGAACTTCTTCGTCGCCTCGAGCAGCGCCGCATCGCCGCGGGCCGCCACGTCCTCGACGATGGCGCGGGTGGCGCGCTCGACGTCGGCCGATACCTCGCGCTTGGCGGCCAGGAAATCGCGGAATTTCTGATCGAAATCGGCGCTCTGTCGGTCCAGGCGAACGGGCATGGCGGCTTTCTAAAGAGGACTCAAGGGATCGGGTCCCTGCTCAATGGCGCGACGGATTATGGCCGTCAACCCTTGGAGGGAAGTCATTCCGGGATGGTCCGGAGGACCAGAGCCGGAATCTCGAGATTCCCCGGGGCGCAACTGCGCCCCTGAGGTTCGATGCCGGCGCATCGCCCCGGACTGACCTCGCCAAGCGCCTACCCAGCCGCAGTCCCCAGGTCATCGCCCCCGAGATCGGTCAATTCGCACTCCAGGCACTCGACATCCAGCCGCAGCGCGGCGCCGTGGCCGAACATCAGGAGCGCGCTGCCGCCCGGCGGATCGGAGGCGTCAAACTCGATTCCGAGCAGTTCCAGAGTGGTTTCCGGAGCCTCAAGGTCGATGTTGCGCGACTTGCAGGCCAGCACCCGGTCGAAGCGCAGAGCAGCAATCAGCCGCCGCGAGCAGGTCCCGCCCGACAGCGTCTGTTCCCAGTCCAGCCGGTTCAGGCCGACCACAAGGCGCTTGTCGTGCTGGCGCCAGACGATGTCGCAGGCCTGGACGCGGGCGTCCTGAACATGGGCGGAGATGACCGCAAGGTCATCGGCGTCGAGCGCGATCAGTTTCAGCGGTGTGGGCGGCGGCATGGCGAGAGATATAGTGGCTCTGGGCGCGGGAAGTACCGGCGCTCGAGACAAAAAGACCGCCGGGTGACGTCGCAACCGGCGGAACCCGATTCCTCGACGATCTTCACGCGCAAGACGTCGCGCTCGGCGCCTTGCGGCCTTTCGACATCCCTCTTCCTATAGCGTCGGACTTCCGTCGTCGGCCAGGAAGCCGTGCAAGGCGGCAACCACCTGCGCGCCCTCGCCGATCGCGCCGCCGACGCGCTTGACCGAGCCGGAGCGGACATCGCCGACCGCAAACACCCCGGGGACGGTGGTCTCGAGCTGCGGCACGGCGCGCGCGCCCTCGTCGCTCGCAACGCCCGTCAGCACGAAGCCGCCGCGATCGACCTGCACGCCGCAGCCGTCGAGCCAGCCGGTGGCCGGATCGGCGCCGACGAACAGGAAGAGATTGCGGATGTCGAGCGTGAACTCGTCGGGCGCGAGTCGGCTGCGCCAGCGCACGCGCTCCAGCGTCTCGGCGCCCTCAAGCCCGACCACCTCGGCGTTAAAGATCAAATCGATGTTCGGCGTCGCCTCGATGCGCTCGATCAGATAGCGCGACATGCTGGCGCCCAGCCCGCCACCACGGATCATCATGGTGACCTTGCGGACATGCCCCGACAGGAACACCGCCGCCTGACCTGCGGAATTGCCGCCGCCGACCAGCACGACCTCCTGGTTCGCGCAGAGGCGCGCCTCGATCGGCGAGGCCCAGTACCAGACACCGCGGCCCTCATACACATCGAGATTGTCGATCGCCGGCCGCCGGTAGCGCGCGCCGCTCGCGATCACGATGGATTTGGCGTGTAGCGTGTGCCCGCATTCGGTGGCGAGCGCGAACGCGCCCGATGCCTTCGAGCAATCGAGCGACTTCACGGATACCGGGATCAGCATCTCCGCGCCGAATTTCTGCGCTTGGTTGAAGGCGCGCCCCGCGAGCGCCTGTCCGGAAATACCGGTCGGGAATCCCAGATAGTTTTCGATGCGCGCGCTGGCGCCGGCCTGGCCGCCGAAGGCGCGGGAATCGAACACCGCGACCGACAGCCCTTCGGACGCTGCATAGACCGCGGTGGCGAGTCCCGCCGGGCCGCTGCCGACCACGGCAACATCGTAAAGCTTGTCGCGGGTATGGCCGCCGATCATGCCGAGCGCCATCGCGAGCGCCGTCTCCGACGGATTGCGCAGCACCGTGCCGTTGGGACAAACCACCAGCGGCAGGTCCGCGCGGGAGGCCGAATAGCGCGCAACGAGGTCGGCGGCATCCTTGTCGGCATCGGGATCGAGGAAGTGATGCGGCTGGCCGTTGCGCGCCAGGAAATTCTGCAGCCGCGCCATGTTGCCGACCGACGCGGGGCCGATCAGCACCGGCCCACCGGCGCCGCCCTGGATCAGGCTGACCCGGCGCAGGATCAACGCCCGCATGATGCGCTCGCCGAGATCGGCCTCGGCAACCAGCAGCGCGCGCAATCTGTCGGGCGGAAGCAGCAGTGTCTCGACATCGCCGTCGGCATGGCCGTCGACCAAAGCGGCGCGTCCGGAGAGTTGGCCGATCTCGGCGAGGAACTGGCCGGGCCCCTGGTCGATCACAGGCGTGACGTGACCGAGGCCGTCGCGCTGGGTGACCGCCACCGAGCCCGACAGCACCACGAACATGCCGGGACCGGGCTTGCCGGTCTCGAACAGCGCATCGCCGTCCCCGTAGGAGCGCGGCTCACCGAAGCGGCGCATGCGCTCGATCTCGTGCGCCGTCAATGTCGGGAAGGTCTGCTCATGGCGTGGGAAGGCGTAGGCGATGGCGTTCAGTCGATTGATCGTCGTTTCGTCCGCAGCCATTTCAACCATCCACTTGTCCGCACCGCTACACGAACCGGCTAGTGCTCCGGCCCGTTTCCGCTCGCGTCATCTAGGGAACCATCGGCGGCTTCGGAAGATGCGGCATCGTCCCGGCCACGCGCCTGCGATTTCCGCCGCTTCAGATTTTCGCGCAACGCCAGCTTCAGGCGGTCCTGTCGTGAATCCTTCACGCGGGCTCCCACCTGTCCGCTGCCCTTGTTCTGATCGCTCGTCATCTTCTGAACGCTCGCCGCCAATGCCTTCCGCCGCGGACAATAAACAATGCGCTGATGCTGCACACCCACCCGGCCGGCTAGGGCACGATTCGACATCAGTTGGCGCGCAGCGGCCCGATTGGCGACATCGGGAACCAAATCGGCACGGAATCGACCGGATTGCGGCGGATCTCGGCACAAAATGCCAATTTCGGTCGCCTTCGCCGGTTTCCGGGACGCTGTTTCGCTTGCGCCAAAGGGAGGCCTGTGGCAAGAACCGGCCGCTTGGACGGGCCCCTCGGGGCCGATTCTATTTCCCGGGCATGCTGCCGTAGCTCAGTGGTAGAGCACTCCATTGGTAATGGAGAGGTCGACAGTTCAATCCTGTCTGGCAGCACCACCCGGAGCTTCACACAAGCCCTTCATTTTACAGCAATATTCCTCATCCTCGTCCGTCACGCGATTAGTCAATCGACATACGATTTCGGCTATTTCGGCCAGAACAGAACGTGAAGAGCGGTGTCAACTGACACAAAACTGGCACGCTCGCTCTTCCTTTGTTCTTCGATAAGCCGGGCGAAGATTTATTCGAATAGCTCACGAAAAAGGTGCTGATCGACCTACGACGCCAGGAGGGGCGAGTTGGAACTATCCCTAGATTTTGCAGAATCCGATACGCGAGCGAAACGCGATAGACCTCTTCCATCGGACTAGTTTTATTAAGATCGGAATTTTCGGTAAGGGGCTGGGGCCCTCTTCAAGACAAATCGCCGTGCAGCTTTGAGGGTGGCATACGCAGCCATTCGCCGGGGGCTTCAGTGGTATTGGTTGCCTGCGGCCGGTTGGGGACGCTGTCGCATATCAGTTCATGCGGAGGCTCTATGGAGGCGCAAAACGCAGCCGTCGCTCCCTTGATTTTGCTGATGCCTTCTTGAAGGCTAGGCAGTCCTTGTTCCAGTGGATGTGGTCAAAGAGCGCCGTTCAGGCTGGACGTCGAAGAGATGGACGCGATCTGGTCTTGGACAAACTACGGCTGCCGAAGGAAATTCATTCCGACGCCGCCGCCGAGGCCTTGGCCTTCTGCGCCTTTCGTTCTAGTAGGAAGACCTCTTCTAAAGGTGCTCACCACTCCATCGCAAGCGTCGTATTCAGGTCACGATCTTGAGCACCTATCGTTGATGAGCATCTCGGTTTGCCCGATCCATATCGCTGGCGCGATCGCCACTGACGGGACGGGGTCGGAGAGCTTGCGGACACCTTCAAGGACGGACGGCAACCCTGCCCAGTATCGGCAGGACCAACACCTGAAGCCGGATCAGGAGCGTCTGCCTATTCTTCGCTGCTTTCGATCATCGGCGTTTCCAACGCGGGGATCTCCTGCATGGCACGACCCGCTATCCCCTGAAGGTCGCCATACATTCCAACGGTGGAATCTATGACACCCTGGATCTGCGCTTCGCGCTTTGCCCATAAGCGCATGGTGGCCTTCCGTTCGCGGTTAAGATCGTCCTGCATTTCGGAGAACCGCTCGACAATCGCTTCGATTCGGTGCCGGAATCTGGGGCCGGTGAGATACTCGTAAACAAGCTCGGTCTTGGTTTGCTGCCCTTCTCGGGACAGGCGTGTAGCCGCCTGTTCGATCAGGGATTGCCGGAGGACCGCAGCCACCGGGAGGGCGAATCGGGGATGAGCGACCCAGACACCATCGATCAGTTCAAAGCTCTCGATGCCTTTCGGCAGCGTCTCCGACAGCAAGAGCGCCAATTCCGCCTTCGCTGCTCGCTGATCGCCCCGCAGCTTTGGTAGCCATGCATCGCTCCAATTCTTGGTTCGCTTGGTCTCCCACAAGATCGTGCCACACAGCTGCCCTGCAGGGCCCGTCACGCGCTGAAGCAAATCTCCGCCGAATTCGCCCTTGGCGACGGGCTCCAGCAGGTCGAGTGGAAATCGGCCACCCAGGAGCGTCTCAAGCTGCAATTCAAGGACCTCACCCTGCAACTGTTGCGATCCCTGTTCGGCCCTGCGCCTCAACTCCTCGATCTGACGCTGCATCGACAGGATTTGCTCTTCCTTCTCGGATACTTTCAGCCGCAGAGTGTCTTCCACGTCCTTGCGGGCCTGCTCTCGGACTGCGCCGAGAGCCTCTTGAACGCGCTTTTCGACCGAGAGCTCCAACTCACGCTTGGCATCGTCGAGTTTGCGCTGCTTGCGAAGGAGTTCGGCCTGAGCCGCCTGCGCTTCGGCCAGCTTTGTATCGCGTTGGGTCAGGACGTCCTTGAGGTCGGCGATTTCCTTTGCCTGAGATTCCAAATCTGTTGCTAGCGCGACCTTCGCCTTGCGCGCTTCATCCTGAGCAATGAACTGGCGCTCGGCCCTGAGCCTTTCTGCAACCAGCATATCAACGCCTTCCTGCGCCTCTTTTACGGCTGCTTGCTGGGCGCAAAGCTCCGCCTCGCGTTTGTCAAGTACGGCATCCCTGTCCGCAGCCTTCTTCTCATACTCGCGCTTTGTGGCCGCGATCAAAGGCGCAGCAAGCGATTCCGTAAGTTTGATATCAGTATGACAGTTCGGACAGGTGATGGTGGCGTCGATGGTCATGCGCGCTCGAACGGATATCCATTCTTGATGTTGGCGTTAAAGTAGATCCCATGCGAGGTGGCGGCCATCAACCGCTCGTACTCGAACGAGGGGACATTTAAATAGCGATATACCGCACCGCCCTTGAACTCAACCTCCAGCGTCGAACTGTCTTCGTCATATCCAACCGAAACCAGGTTGGACGAGTTCACCACTATCCGTTCCATGCTTATTTTCCTTTCTCGTTGCGCTTCCACTTGGGATTTTGGGCCCGCCATGGACCACTGAGATTTACGTAATCCTCCTGCACCTTTGGCTTGGCCCAAGCTTGTGAGACTCTCGGGTCCTCGCTGCTTGGCCGCGCCCCTTCGGGCGGGAGTGTGATGCGGCAGCGGATTGGCAGCTTGGCGGCCTCTCCGGTGATGATGGCTTCGCCGGTTCTCAAAACTGGCAGGCTATCCATAAGCCCACTCAGGCTGTCGGGCAGCGCCGATTGAACCTTGCTACGATCACCTGTGTTGGAGAGCCGAAGGGCAATGAATGTCCCACATTGCGAAAGGATGGTGTCGTCGATCTCGGACGGACGCTGGCTGACGATCATAGCGCCGACACCGAACTTCCGGCCCTCCTTAACGATACGCTGAACCATCGCCTTGGCGGGACCATCGGCATCCTTGCCGAGATAACGATGTGCTTCCTCCATGACCACAAGCAACGGTCGCTGCCGGCCGCCTTCCGCGGCCTCGCGTCCCCAAAACAGGGCCTCGTAAAGAATATTGAGAATGCCGCCGACCAGATGATGCAGGACGCCACTGGGTATCCCCGAGAGGTCGAGAATACTGATGGGCTTGTCCGAACCAAGCCAGGAATCGAGCAGCTCCGGCAGGTCCTTCTTCGCCCGATCGTTAAGAGCTGGCTCCCAGTCGCCCGGATGGAGCATGAAGTCGTACTGCCGATCGAGTAACCGGGACCTCATTTGGTCCAGCTGACGCCGAATTGACAGCACCGCGGTCTTGTTGGCAAAGGGCTTGGCCCCGCCGGGTCCCGGCAACGGATAGACCGGAGCGACAAGCGTCTCCGCATTCCCCGGCTGTTCGATTGCCGAAGTAAGTTGGGTGTTTTCGTTCCATGTCTTGATCTCTGGATCGATCAGGTCGAACCATAGTTGTTTCAAGCTGAACGGGAGCGGGGTGTCGAAGGTAAGCGAATTGACGTCGATGCCCTCATACAATCCACCCTTCGCCAACTGCAGCTTCTTGGACAGGATCTTGTCCGTAATCGCGGCAAATGCCGGGTCAGACAGTTTTCCTAACATGAAGGCTAGCATTTCGGTCGTGTCCGTGGCCCAGTACGGGATGAACAGCGGTTTTTCGTCATCGGCCGGAGAAACACGAAACACGTGAGCAATCTTCTTCAGGGAAGTCGCGTATTCCCCGTGAATGTCGAGAAGCAAAATCCGTGTGCTCGGAAAATTGCTGCCGCCATCCGGCGAACGAACGATTGCGCGCAGGAGGCTCGCAACCGTCGTCGATTTCCCCGAGCCAGTCGACCCGAGCACCGCGCTGTGTCGTGTAACAAGCCGGTCTAGGTCGACATGTACCGGTATGCTCTCCGCACCAGCGAGCCTTCCGATGACAACCTGACCTTCTTCTGCCGTGCCGTAAATCTTTGCGAGGTCTTCCTCGGTAACCAGATGCACCTCGTCATTTATCGCCGGGTACTGGCTGATCCCGCGCTCAAAAGCCGTCTCAACGATCTCGCCGACCAACTGCACGGTTATCCAGCGTTCTCCCCGCGAGCTCAAATTTTCCGCGGCCTCCGGTGTCGCCGTTGCGCCGACCTCGGCGATGATCCCATAAAGATCGTGATAGCCTTGCGGTATCCGCACAAAGCTTCCGACCTGGCCAACGCGATAACTACGTCCTCCAATGATGGCGATACCCGATGCCACGCCTTCAAATTGACGAACGCTTATCGTCGCCCCGGATACGGCTCCGACATGTCCCAGCAGTGTCGGCGCAATCATGGTGCAATCCCGGCGCCTAAAGACGGACCGACGCCAGCTACAGGCGCGGTCATCGCTGGAGGTGGAGTGAGAGCTTGCATCGAGCGTGAAGCGGCGAAGAAGCGGCCGAACGCCTCAATGGCTCCCAGCGTGAACTGCGTCGGTCCACCTGCACTTGGAGCCGACCAATAGGTTGCCCTGATCGGCCCCCAATCTTTGCTGGGAAGCTCGCCAGGCACCCGCCAGGGCCCCTCGATCCCGTTGACCACGGCCTTGTCAGGTGCATAGACGCTGAGATTGGGGCGGCGGCGCGCCAAATCGCAGGCGGCAACCTCCTCGGAGAGGGATTTATATTGAAACGCAAAGACGCTGGCCGAAGGATTCGCAGCGAGGCCTTCGTCAATGCGAGCCGAGACATGCGCGTCCGCGTATGAGAATCCGATCGAGATGAGCAGCGTGTCCGGCGTGGCCAGAAAGGCTCGCAGCCGATCGAACAATGCGGCATAAGGGGCCTTTTGGGTTTGATCGTATTTCAGGTGTTCCGGGAAGACCAAATGCGTCGCCGCATTGCTGCCCGTTCGGATCACCTCATCCTTGCCGCTCGCCTTCCATCCCAGAGAGCCATGTAGCTTCCACAATCTTGTCCAGCGTGGCGGCAGGTCATTTCCGGCCACAGAAACCGGATCAAAAAACGGCTCGCGGCCGCCCGTGAATCCATCAAAGTATGGAGCACGCACCGCTTCAAAGGCTTCTTCGAAGAGAAGGTCGTAGTTCGTCGTGAAAATCTCGACAGGGTGATCGCGGGAGATTCCGGTGATCCAGTTGACCAGATCGCTGTAGGCGCTACCGTTCACCGGGAGGCGAACGTTCACAATCTTTCCGATCTCAATACAAATGTCTTCGCCGAAGGCTTTGAAGCCATCGCCATCGAGGCCATGAATCTTCGACTTTCCGATCACTTTGCTGAGCGAACGGATACGAGAAAGAATTGTCTCGATGTCGTGCTTATCCAACTCGGCCTTGATGGCGGCTATCTGACTGCCGTATTTGGACGTCAAGGTAGCGAGGACCTGTTTTGTAAGCCCCTCAACGGCAGGGATGAGCGGGTAGGTACCGTCATCGTTCGCGGTACCGGCACCAGCTCCGGCGCCGACCAAAAGGCCGATACGCTTTCTTCCCTGGGCAACGATGGTCCGCAGCGCGGCCATGTATTGGTCTGGATTATGTATGCTAATGGTCAAAACAATCCCCGCACGACAATTTACGACCCCTAACGTTCGAAACCGAAAAATACCGATCGTACAATCGACGATTGACGAAATGATTCTCAACTACCTGATTATGCATCCCGCGCTGACTCTTCAAGGGAAAGCGGGTGACTTTCTCCACTCCGCGGAGCGAGACCGGGTCGCGGGACATCGGCGGTGACACAGGAGACCAGTCGCGGCCGGCATCATCCGTCGGTAAGGGGTTCCGGCAATCCTGAACGCTAGCAGGTGACTTTGGAAACCAAAATGCGACCAAGAGTACGATGGACGGGTTTGAATCTATGAGCAAGTTACGAGCCTGCGCTCAGAAGCGACCTCGCAAAGTGAGATAAATGGCGGTCGCTGCAGTACGAACCTTGCACTAGAAATCCGTACGAACGACCTAAACGACCCGATAGACAGGCTTATGCCGATTTTCTGCGACGCCCTGATCGTAGACTTCCAGTGACCGAACGACTGTTCTTCGGCACCTCCTTGCCCGGAGAGTTGGCCTTGACCTGCTTGCCGCCCGGGATAGGTAGCGTGAACTGCGGCTCTTGCCGATTTGTGCCCGGGGCGATCGTTTGGCCTTTCTTCTTCACGAGTTGATTCATTTCGGCTCTCGAGAGATTTAAGGCCAACAGATTAGCTAGAGCTTCTTCATCTGCAATGTCGGGTGACCAACCGTAAGCGACGGCGACAGCCTGATCGAGGCTTTTGTGCGCGTCGATCAACCACTGTGGACGTTGGTTATAGAGATCGGTGAGAGTCCTTTCACGAAGGGTTTTCTCGGCGGCTGCGTCCGACGCTCGTATACGCGGCGGATATCCTGGAACCACCTCCGCTTCGGTCCGAGTGAGGTCGGCGGGATTCAGCCATGCCTGGCGGAGTTCCTCCAGGCGGCGCGCAGCCTTCGATATGACCCTTGCACGTTCGTCGCGTTCGAATCGTACGGCTGGCAGGTCAGGCGTAAGACCAAGCGGGAACGGAAATGTCTCGAATGACGAACTGATCGTGTATCGCGGGTCGTTTCCGACGCCATGCCAAGACCCGACGCCGAGTGACCACATGAGATGCCATTTCGAGAGCAGAATGCCGAAGGTCGTGTCATCGTCACGAGCAATAACCTGCAGCTTGTGATCGGGCACGATCTGCGTCGACAACCACGTAAAGACACGATGTCGCGAGACCTCAGGTGTGACGATGATACGATCTTTTCCCTTGAGCGCGTTCCACATGCCGGGCCGCGGCTCCACGTGCCGCCACCAGCGTTCTCGATAAGTATCACGCCTATTTTTGGCCCGCTCGGGAAGTACATTTTCCTTCACATATTGAAATGGTGCTTCATACAATGAGGCTTCATGCTCCGACATCTCCCAACCGAAGTCGATAATCCACATATCGCGCGAGCGCCGGGTCATATCCATTCCATTGCGCCAGGGCCGCAGAACATCCGAGTTTGGCCTGCCGTTGGGATTGACGGGAAGCCGGAGCCACTTCCGCGCAAGGTCTCCGGGTATGTCGAATGCACCTCCTTTCGTGTCTCCCATAAACGCTGCGCTGGTATTTTCGGCGAGACGACGCGCCTGGGTGAGATTGATCGCGCTACTGAGATCAGTATTGATTGAGACAACGGGTTCACCGTCGAGCCTCAGTGCATCCTGACCTTTTCCGAAGCAAATAAGTGATACGCGAACTGCAGCACCATCGACGACCCAAGGCTCATCGCTCCAAGCTTCGAAGATGCGACTCTGGGCAGCGATCTTCTCCAAGACCTTGCGATTGGCTCCGCCACGAATCGAATTTGTCGCAACCAGACCGACGCGCGATGCCTGACCGGCCTGCACAGCCTTGCGCGCCTTTTCAAACCAATAGCAAACAAGATCAGCCTCGCGCGAAACTTGTGAGTCGTAGACTTGAAAAAGGCGTTTTACCGCGTTGTCGCCCAAGGCCTGGCGCATAAGGCGCACGCCTAGAAAGGGCGGGTTTCCGACGATAAACTCGGCTTCAGGCCAGCCGGATTCCATATAGTGCTCGTTTGATCGACCTTTGGCCCCCACCTCCTTTGCACGGCCCAAGAGCGTTGGAGCCACTGCGATCAGAGCATCTCGACCTTCAATGGCATCAAGTTTTCGCAGGATTGGTTTGGGTTTGGCATGGATCCCATTTCTGAGGCGCCACTGAATATCGCCTATCCAAATAGTGGTACGCGCTAGCTCCGCAGCTAGCGGGTTAATTTCGATTCCACGCACGATCTCGGGCCCCACAACTGGCAAGCGCGGTTCTAGCCCAAGTATTTCACATTCAAGATTGGCCTTATTTTCAAGGTCTTTTACGCCTTGAAGCGCCAGATACAGAAAATTGCCAGACCCACAAGCCGGATCCAGAATGCGAAGGGTGCGAAGGCGCTCGAGGTATCGCGACCGAGCCTCTTCGGCAGCCTCTTGCCTACTCATGCGCCTTCGGATTTTTTTGCGCATTGGTGGCACGCGCTCTCCCCGCAGAAATGCTGCAATTTCCTGCTTGGCAAGCTCCCACTCCTCGCGCAGAGGGCGAAGAATAACGGGGTCAATAATCTTGGCGATCTTGTCCGGATCGGTGTAGTGCGCGCCAATCTGCGCTCTCTTGTCCGGATCTAAGAAGCGCTCGAACAAGGTGCCGAAAATAGTCGGATCAATCAAACTCCAGTCTAGGCTCCCTGCGGCAACGAGAAGACCGATGTCACTGGCGTTCAACGGTAGTGCGCGCCTGCCATCGAACAGTCCGCCGTTGAACCACGCGATGTCGTTCAAATCGAATTCACCGCCGCTTTCCATGGCCTCGAATAGCTTGTTAAGATAGCTCTTGGCTCGCTCCGGATTTTGGGAAGATCGCTCGAGTATCCTAGCGAACAGTCCGTCGGGCAGAAGCCTCACGCTTTGAGCAAAGAAGCAAAAGACAAGTTGATTGATGAAATGTGCGACCTCATCTGCCGAGCCTTTGCTTCGTAGTCGCAAAGCAATGCTGGAAAACTTGTCAGCCGCTTCAGCTGTCACAGCGGCGCGGGTCTTGGTTGGCTTCAGCTTTTCCGGTGCGAAGAAGACGTTCCGAAGGATTTCGCGCTTGGTTGGTTCAGCTAGATCTTCGAGCACAATTTCGTACGTTGTTGGAACTGTGTTTGTCCACGCCGTGTGAATTCGAAAGCGTTCGACGTCACAGACAACCTGCAGCGGCGGGCTTTCTAGAGCAGGTGCATAGCGAATGAGCTGAAGAAGAGCGGCGTCCAGGTTTCCGTTCTTACGCTTGTATTCCCAGGCAAAGTGGTTTCTCTTCCAGACATCGGCAAAGCCGCGGCCTCCGCCAATTTTCGTGGCGCCTTTTTCGAAGGCGAAGTGCTCGCCGGTCGGATCGTCCTCGATCGGCGTTGGATGATCGAAGAGTGCGCAGAGGTCGAGGAAATGTTCGTGAGCGGTTTGTCGCTCGGTTAAGGATGCCCTCTTCCACTTTTTGATGAACGCAGCAGGCGTTATCGGCGCATAAGCGCCGGCACCGATACTCATGACGCAACTCCCCAGCCGCCTGTATCCAAGTCTGCCGACTTCAACCCTTCCTTTTGCCCGGCTAATAGTCAACCAGAAGTAGGATGCCGCCGGTGACACCTTTCGAGATCGTTAACGGGGCGAGGTTCATTCAGGCGCCGGTCGGTATTTACCCGCGATTGGGTATAAGTCTGACTTATAGCGATCGCGTGAAATCCCCTCCGTTGCATGAGCTGGCCAAGGAGGCGCTCATGCAACGGACGCAGATGGAAGGCTGCCTGCCCCACCCAGTCCGCCAGAGTCGATCGATCGAGTTCAATGCCCTGGCGGGCGTAAATCTGCGCCTG
>NZ_LNCU01000107.1:124460-223804 GCF_001542415.1 Bradyrhizobium macuxiense | reverse complement strand
CCTGCCGGTAGAACGGCAGGTGATCGGCATATTTGGAGACCTGCACGTGGGCGACGGTGGCGTCGGCCGGCAATCCACCCTCGATCAGCCGAGCCGGGGCCGGCGCCTGCATGGACACCGTCCTCGCAAGCACGGCAGGCGTATCTGGGACACCGAGTAACAAAACTGCGCCGGGACCAGGTCCAGTCGCTCGCTTCGATACTCGCCGATCCGGTGTAACTCCCCCTGCCAGCAGGGACAGATCTTGTCCTCGATGTCGACGACGACCTCGATCCGCGGCAGGTGCGCCGGCAAAGCGCCACGGTTGCCGCAGCGCTTACGAGCCCGCGCCTCGGGGCCGTCAGGTGCGCTGAGGTCCTGCGCCGTCTCGGCTGTACGCTGCCACCTGCTCGACATCTTCCAGGCCCAGCAGCATCTGATCTTCAGGCAGCGTCTCTGGCGCCGGCCAAACCGATGCCGCTGCAATTCCTTGATGATCTGACGCAGCCGTTCCCTCTCGCCGGCCACGCCAGGGTTCCTCCGCCACATAATAATCAGATGCTGGTAAGCAGCTGCAGGACCGCGTCGTTCGGCCGGAATCGCGCGCTGCGGTCGCCTGAGACGTCCGCCTTCTCGAGTCGCCTCTCTGCTCGAACGGTGGTAGTCCGCATCTCTCGATGATCGGCATGGAACGAAGCATGGGCCAATCCGACGAACAGCGGAAACTGGGTCTCAAGAATCACGCTAGGGTACACTTCTTCAGGATCAGCACTGCCATCCTGACGTGGATCCTGTTGGGCGCGACGTTGATTTACAAACCCGAGTGGATACGAAACGGCATGCGCGCCGGCACGCGGGCTATCGAAGCAGTTGGCGATACGCTCCCTAGCTATTGGGGAGCTCAGGCCGAAATCGTGTTGCGAGAGCTGGGCGGCTTCCTTTGGCTTCAAATCACTGCAGCCATTCTCTTTGTTAGGTTCGTTCTCTGGCTGGTCGCTGCGGCTTGGCGGTGGCGCGGTCGATGAGACGCAAGAGGCTGCGTTGCTTCCTTGACGCCGACGATATCCGGTATCCCGTCTTGCCTGATGGCTCCCTGATGGTTTGAGTGTCTGCTGCTTGCAATAGCTGGTCTGACGAGGAGTGGTCGCGGCTGATGATATCGCAGCGGCGAGCCCGCCTATATGAGCTATCCAAACTTCATGCGTGCGGCAGGCGTCCGATCGATTTCCGCAGCAACATCAGATATTATCGCGCGCAACCACACCAGCGCGGGGTCCAAATGAAACGACGCTGGCCATTGGAGGCTCTCTCGAAATTCGGATATCCGAACAGGGGCGCGCAAGAGCTTCAGCGGGAACGTGCGCGCCAGTATCGCGGCTAGGCGTTGGTGCACGGTTGCGATGCGGTCTGTTCCGACTACCATGATCGCCATCATGGTAAAGTTCGGCGCAATGAGCTCGATACGACGCTTGCAACCTTGCTTCAATAACGCGTCCTCTTCAAACGATGTCATGGCGCCGTATTGTGCTCCGACGTGCCCGAGTTGAAGATACCGCCTGAGTGACATCGAACTTCCGACCTGCCGACTTCCCTTCCAAGCGACACAACAAAACTCGTCGGAAAATAATGGCTGTTTAGGGTGGCCTTCGATGAGGATAGAGTCCGGGAGAACGACAAAATCCACATCACCCCGCTGCAGTTGGTCGCCGATACGGTCGGTGAACGGAAGAAACTCCATGGAAATGCCGGGAGCCACACGATAGGCTCGCATTATCACCGGTTGCATCAATACCATGCTTGCATAGTCCGAAACGACAAGCCGGAAACGCCGTCGAGATTTCGAAGGTTCGAAACTTGGTTTGGAGATAAGGTTTGCACGGACCCGCAAAAGTATGTCGCGCGTCGGTGCTTCAAGGGACTGAGCCAGAGATGTGGGCGTCAGCTTTCGCCGATTGATCGTAAAGATCTCATCATTGAAATATTGACGTAGCCTGCCGATGGCGGCGCTCATGGCTGGCTGGCTGAGACAAAGACGCTCACTGGCGGCTTTCACGCTACGCTCTTCGAGAATGGCATCCAGAGCGACCAACAGATTCAAATCGAGCCCTTCGAAGCGCATTGGGTAACATCCATTTTGTAAAAGTCAGTGATCATCATAATCAATTTTACCTATGCGAGAACCCTGTGTATCCGTCGACGCACGCTCAACGGCGGGATCCGATCCGAGCCGTATCAACCAATACACGCGCGGACAGGAGGATTACGTCTTGATCAAGCCCTGGATATTTGAATTTCTGCAGATCCCAAATCTAAGCGAAGCAGACATTTCGCCCGAGACCATCTCCGCCGTCTTCGACGAAGGGTTCAAGCTTTGGTTGGAAGCCGAAAAGCTCGGATTCGAGGGGATATTCTTCAGCGAACACCACTTCGGGCTTTCGTACAGCCCCTCGCCCAACCTGCTGATCGCCGCGATTGCCCGGCACACCACCCGCTTGCGATTGGGTACAATGGGATTGGTAGTGCCGTTCTACGAGCCCTGGCGTATCGTCGAAGAGCTTACGATGCTCGACCACTTGACGAACGGTCGTATCGAAGTCGGATTTGCGGCAGGCGTGCCTCAGGAACTCTCTAGGTTGGGTGTCGGCATGGAAGAAGCCCGCGAGCGCTTCAATGAAGCCTTAGAAATTCTGGACGCTGCGCTCGAGCGGCACGCTATCGAGCACAAGGGCAAGTACTGGAAGTTCGACAATCTGAATTTGTTGCCGAACAAGTTTCTGCAGTCTTCCCCTCCGAAGTGGACAACGGTCATCAGCGCCACATCCGCACGAAAGTCAGCTCAAAGGCAGTCAAAAATCTGCACCGGTTTCCATTCAGTCGTCGACGTGAAGGAGCTATTCGACGCCTACCGCGACGAATCCGCCAAGTTCGGCTTTGCAGTGGGGCCGGATCAGATCGCTATCCGACGCAACGTTTGTGTGTCACGCGACGAGGCCGAGGCGCGCGAGGAGTCCCGAGCGGCAAAGGCCGCCGTTCTCAAAGTGGTGGCTGGCGATCCCCGCGTCGCTGCGCGGACGTCCTCGTTGCTCGACGCGCCGAAGGCTGGATCCGGCTTCACGCTACATGATGACGACTACATCGCGGGCACCTCGGCACAGGTCGCCGAGCAGATCATCGAGCAGTGCCGCGCATGCGGCGCAGGCCACTTCCTGTCGATTCTCGGAAGGAGCTTGGGGCCACGCCACCGGGAGAATTTCATTCTCTTCGGAGAAGAAGTCGTACCGCGGTTGCGGCGGGCACAGGTTGGCTAACCTCTCTGCCTATGCGAAGTTCTCCAGATACCCGCGATGCTCGCCAGAAGCATCTTCCGTGGTATTCCGCGAGAGAGCAGAGATCCCGCATTCGGATGCAGCGCAAAGCGGAGCCACGCTCTCTGCAGCGACCGGGACAGTCGCAATTCCCAGGAAGGTTTAATGAATGCCAAAACTGGTTGTTACACTACTTCAAAATGCGTTTCTGACGGATTGCGCATCGAAAACAAGTCGCTTGCGTTGGACTTGGCTTGCGAGGGGTATAGTACGGCTGCGTTTAGCCTGAACTGCACAGTCCGCTACGACCGAGCTCAAAGCGCCTCTCGGCGCCAACCGGAGAGGATCACCAGGACGAAAGATCGTAGGTCGACTCGATATCTCGCTTGACCAATAACATGGAACCAGACCGGAAGAGAGAGTGAGAGAGAGGGTTGGTATTCGGCGCAATGAGACGACGATAACGTTCTATGGAATGTATGAATGGATTGAGGATTTTCTTGCGCCATCTATCACCCTCGTGCGCCATTGAGTCCATTGACGCAGATACCAGGTAAGCAGCTCACGCTCGCTTCCGATTCCAAGACGCTGATAGATGCGCTTTCGATAAGTCTTGATTGTCTGTTCGCTGACGGACAAGTCTTGTGCAATATCGGATGATGGCAATCCGAACAGTATACGTGCACAGACTTGGATTTCGCGAGGGGGCACGCTGCTTCGCGCAATAATGCAGGCTTCGATATCTGGCAGAGACGAAAGCGCCCCGTCGACGCTACAGCGCTCGTCGCATGCGTCGACATGCTTGCCCAGAAAAGAGATGAGTAGTGCGGCCTTTCGACCCAGCTTATCGATCGCCTCTGGGGAAAATGGTGAGCAAGCCTCGTCATGCAATATGCTGAGGCCGAAATCACCACTGGCGCACCGTCCACATATGACCAGCCTGTCACGGCCAACCGACCAATGACATTTACCGGCGGATTCAACGTAGCCGGCGTCCATATAGACGAGCGCAGGCTTACCACCCTTCACGGTACGCTGCGCCTCTATTATCAGCGGAGCACGCTGCCAGTTGACCGCTTCTGAGTAGAAGGCCGACCTATGCTTAGGGAAGAACGAACAATGCTGAAGCTCGGTGAGTTCTTCTTTGCCTACTCGGAAGGCCAGGAAATGCCTTGCGCCGCAAAGAGCATGAAGAAAGGCCCCTAGCACGCTCGCAAAGCTCGGAGTGCCGATGGCTTCCAGCAGATTAACGAGAAGGTCGCCGTCGAATTGTGCGGTGCCAAGGGACTCCTGCACCACCACGCGCGGCACCGCCTTCAACAGCCTAGAGCTCCTTGGAGGCATCAGGGATTGCTGAGTGATCAAGATCGAGCAGCCCTTCCCGTCCAAAAACACGAACCCAATGACCAGAATTGCGATCCTGCCAGCCACGAGGCGCACACTCGCTGATCCATCGCGCGTGACGTGGTAGCAAACGTACTGAATGTGCTGAACGGTTTGTCGGTGGCAGTTCGCTTTAGAAAGCTCCGCAGCGTCCCGCGGATTAGGCCGTTGCCGGGGCTCATTTCAGGCCCTCCCACTTCTTTTCTTCAGGATATTTCAAGGATTATAGAACCCGATGGAGGCTGCAAAATGCTCAAAACGATCATCCGATGTATTACAGATGGTTATACCGTTGTGCTGCAGTCGCGACAATTTGTATGGCGAACACAATTCCCTTAGTTCGCATGTCTCGTAGTGCGTCGTAGCAACCGCAAGCAACACATTTGGCACGTCGCCTCTTGAAAAGGTCGCAGCCGTAATTGTTCATCCTGGCGTCCGTCCCTTAGGCATTCTCCAGGCGCGCGGCCGCTCGCACCAATAATTTACGGAACCAGTCGCGACCACGCTTTCGTTCGTTCGCCAGGCTCCAAAATGCGCTGATCAATAGTTGCTTGGTCGGAAAGGCAATCTCGATCACTCGCAATCGGCGATAACGGGCAAGGTCGTTGGCGATTTGACGAGGCAGCAAGCCCACGCAATCGGAGTTCTCGACAATAGCTCCTAGCGCCAGAAAGCTCGGAACCATGCACACGGGCTCGGTCTCAATAGCCGATGTCGGCTGGGCGAGCGCACACAAATCTTGCGGCATCCGTAAGTCTCGTCGGAACGAAACATAACGATTTGCTTGAAATTGTGCCGGCGTGATGCGCGCCGGAAGCGCCTTGTTTGTCGCAGAAGCAATACATACGATGTCGTCCCGCCAAAGCGAGAGTTTGCCCACACGTTTTCCTAACGCTTGTTCGAGCGTGCGCGGGCCAATCAGAAAGTCGATCTTAGCCAGGTCTTCTGGTGTCCGTATCGGACTCACGATGAATTCCATGACGACGCGCGGTGCTTCTTGCGCGCAAATCTCACAAAGAATTGGCGCGAAGCGTTGAATTACGTAGTCTGCAGTGTTGATGGCGAAATGAGCGGCCTCATTGGAAGGATCAAACGGCGCAGCTGGACTCAACAAGCCGTCGAGATCCCCAAGTATGCGGCCGAGGGGGCCCCTCAGCGCTTCTGCTCGATCAGTAGGCCTCGCATTGCGCCCCGGTGACACCAACAGCGGGTCATCAAAAGCTGAGCGCAGTTGCCGGAGCGCACGGCTCACGGCTGGTTGAGTCATGTTAAACGTTTGCGCAGTGCGGGTGACACTGCATGTTCTCAGGAGCTCATGCAGAACGGGTAAGAGGTCCAGATTAATCTTGTGCAGACGTGCCAAGATCTCGTAATCGCCGGCATTTTGTGCCGTAGCTTTAGCCGACCCCATATAAGCATTTTGTATGCGTTGCATGACTCTTTCATCGCTTGGTTATACCGACGGCGGTACGAGTCACGGAGGCTGCTGCCGCCTAGAGCGAGACACGGCTGCTTGATACATCAATTAATCTTGGGCACGCTGAAGATCCCAATAGTACGAGCAATTCGCGATGGCCCCTTACCGGGAAATCTCTTCGAGTTTTCGGCCACTGGTTTCGACGAACGCCAGAAACACAACCGCGGCTCCGAGCATTGCGGATCCCGCGAAAAAAAGGAACACCGCGCGCACGGAAAACATCGTTAGGAGTTGCCCCACAATTATGGGTCCAGTTATTGAGCCTACCCGAAGCCATCCACTGGCGAGTCCCGTCCCAAGCGCCCTCATCCGAGTTGGATAAATTTCTGCCGCGTAGAGGACAGCTCCGAGCAAATTGAACGTGATAAAAAACAGTCCGATCGAGGCCAAGGTCACGATCATTGCCAAGGAAGCGGACTGCGCAAGACCATACAGCGCCAACATCGTAATACCCGAGCCAAGAAAGCCCATGATAAACGTTAGACGTCGGCCAATCCGGTCAATTATGAAAGCCGCAAGGAGACATACCACCAATCCCACGCCGGTACTGTAAAGGCTTATTGCGAGGGCGTCGGCCAACGGCGCTTTGTAAACGGTGTTGTATATAGTTGGCATCCAGACAAGCAGGCCGGACCCAGTAAACGACGTGCAGAGCATTGCAAGCGAATTGTAGAATGTCCGACCGATGTACTGCCTAGAGAACAGTTCAATCCATTTCGACGGCTGCTCCGCAGTGACCGGAGAAACACCTAGATCAACCAAAGCGGACGAGTCTTCATCGTGCAACTTCGCAGCACGTTCAAGCCGCGAAACGACCTCCTCCGCCTCCTTTAGACGCCCTTTGCTCGCAAGCCATCGGGGTGATTCGGGTAGAAGGTGACGGAGAAATAGCGCCAAGAGAGCTGGAGCCGTTCCGAGAACGAACATCCATTGCCAGCCGAAATGCGGGACAATCCAAACCGCCGCGAACGATACGATAACCACCCCAACGGCGAAGCAGAATTGCAGCAAGAGCACGATCTTGCCCCGGCTCATCGACTGAGCTAGTTCATTTATATAGGTTACGCCCACAGGTAGCTCACCGCCTAGACCTACTCCCTGGATCAAGCGGCAAACGAAGAACGATGCGTAGCTCCAGGTGAAGGCGCATGCGAAACTGAAGATCGAAACAAGCCAAATTGACCAGCGAAGGGCTTCCCGACGCCCAAAACGCTCGGCAAGCCAACTAAACCCGATCGCCCCGATGAGTTGGCCAACGCTGCCGGCGGCGATAAGAATCCCTACGTTGCTCGGCGCGAGAGACCACAGCGCCACGAGAGCTGGCATTACGAAGGCGATCGCGAGAGAATCGAAGGCGTCAAAAAAATGAGCGGCTCCGACAATTCCGAGGATGCGAATATGCCAGGACGAAAATGGGATCCGCTCGATCCGTGCCGAGATACTGCTGGCTGAAGACATCCGTATTTCCCCCGATTTTGGCTTTTGATTAACGTTCATCCACGCTGGCATCTGACGCCCGCTTCGCGACAACGCATTCGAATTCGCGCTGACGTTCTTTGAGCGGCGAAACCGCGAGGCGCTCCTTCGATCCGGCGCGAAGGTAGCGATCAGTTGTGTAGACTGCACAGCCACAGCCGGAGCTCGCGCCGGGCAAGCAGTGCGGAATAGAATCCGCACCGCCAATTCCGTTTATGTTCGTGGCGTCCCGGAGTTCAGCCGGATCTGCCCTCTCGGCCCCGAGTCGAACGATCAACCTCAGATCGATGCGTCGTTCGATGGATCATCGAGCGTACGCGGCTCGTATCCGTGAGGGGTCCCCGGCTACTTCGTCAATAGGAATTCAAGATTGATCCGGTTGAATTCGTCGACTCGTTCCCATTGCGCCCAATGTGACGCGCCGGTCAACTCAACGAGTCGCGCGTTCGGAATGAGTTTGCTGTAGGCATAAGACGACTCAAGAAAGACGTCCTTTGAGTCGATGGCAGCAATGATCAGGTATGGATTGCCAATTTTCGAGACCTCGTCATCCGTCAGCGCATTGCGTTTCCAGATATCGGGCTCGATGCCTCCGAGTATGTTTGCCATGGACCTTTGCATCTCAGGCTGCCTGTAGATGGCCTGGCGAACTGCAAGCAGATCCGGGATACGCTTCTTAGGGTCTGCAATGAGGCCTTCAAAAACCGCCTCCATGGCTGTCCAGGTCGGGTTCGCGACGGCTTCCAGGCGCGAGCTTCTCGCCCTTCCCATACGTTCTCGAACATCGGGGGGCACCGGCTTGTCAGTTTGCGGCCTTCCCCAAGCCGAAATCATCGTCACCTTGGCAACACGATCGGGATAGAGCGTTGCGAATTTTGTAGCGACCCAGGATCCAAGCGATACGCCGATAAATGAAGCTTGAGCGATCTGCATCTCATCCATGAAGTTCTTGAGATGAGCAACGTAGTCAGAAACCTCAAGAACTTTGTCGGGCTTGGCAGTGAGACCATGGCCGAGCATGTCGAACGCAAACGTATTAAAGTGCGCGGCATGGGCACGTATATTGCCAAAGCAGTTTTCCCAGCTTCCACCCATTCCGTGCAGCATGATCAACGCTGGTGCATTTTTCTCTCCGGCTTGAATATACCGCGTCCTAACACCGCCGGCCGTCACGTACCCATGGCTGAAGGGCAGATCGTAGAGATGCAGCCAAATGCTTTTGTAATCTTCCGTCGAGTCAGCCATGTCTTCTCCTATTTTTGCTGCACACATTTGTATGCTTCGATGAAGTGGTCACGCCCAGCTGACGCGAGCCGTTTGCGCTGCTGGATAAGGTCGCCCGGATGAGGTCAGGTATACAATTCGCGCCAGAATTAGGCCGTGGCGTACTTGCCGGTGAGCTGCCGCGTGTGAGGCCCCTCGCCCCGCATCTGCTTGTGCTCTAGGCGCGTGGTGCGCGCCCAGGTGCGTTTCAGCTCATCCTTCACGCTGATTTGCAGGGTGCCAATCTTTTCGATCGTGAGCTCGATCTTGTCTCCATCCATGAACGGGTTCAAGCCGCGATGATTAGTGCCCGTCGCCAGGATATCGCCCGGCTCGAGGGTTTGGATTGAGCTGACCCATTCGATGCATCGCGGGATCTGGTGCGCCATATCGGAGGTATTGAACTTTTGCATCGACTGACCATTGTTGGTCAGCAGGATGTCGAGGTTCTGCGGATCGGAAATCTCGTCCGCAGTGACGATGCACGGTCCAATCGGCGCAAACGTATCGCGCGATTTCATTTGGAAGAAGATGTTCGTCGGCGGATGCAGCCCCCGCGCCGAGCCGTCGATGAAGCAAGTGTAGCCGAAGATGTGCTTCATGGCATCCGCTTGGCTTACTCGGGCGGCGCGCTTGCCGATAACGAGGGCAAGTTCGGCTTCGCCTTCGAAAATCGTCGCCGGTACGTCTGGTAGCACCATCGCGTCGCCGTCGCCGATCACCGCAGTCGCCACCTTGTGGAAGGCGTTGATATCCGGCCTCTCCGCCAGGGTGCCGTCCTCCATGTAATTCACCGCCATGCAGATAATGTTGTTGGGCTTTGGCAGCGGCGGACGCAACCGCACACTCTTGAGCGGCACGCCGGTGGCCGCAGCCGCGGCTTTGTCAACCCTGGCCTTGTATTCGTCCCAACGGGCGATCAGGCCCGTCATCAGGCCTTGAGCGTCGATATGGGGGATGTCCTTCACGGTGTCGGTGACGTCGGCGACCTGATCGCCCATAATGACACCAAGCCGGAAGTCATTGAAATAGCAGATCTTCATACTTCGTTTCTCCAGAACGTTCTGATGGGCAAACGCTTTTGCGACTAGGGGCTCACGTGACCGAGAAAGCGCTCTGGCGGGCGTTCGCCCCACTGTGATTGGAGGTGCTCGGCACTCAACAGGTTGCCACCATTCGCAGCATTCAAGCGGTCAGTGTCCGCCCAGCGCTCATGCATCCGCCCCCAGGGATCGGCCCAATAGTCGAACACTTGGCTACCGAGCATATGCCGACCTACGCCCCACATGAGCTCGTACTTGCCGAGGCTCTTAAGGTAGTCGTGATCTTGGAAGACCGCGTCGATGTCCTGCACTTCGTAGGAGACATGGTTGAATCCAGACCTAACGTTGTGCACGCAAAACATGACGTGGTGGTCGACGTATGTCGCGCCGCGGTCGAGGCGACTGAACGAGCCGATGATGTTCTCCTCATCACCCGCGTAGACGTCGTCGGAACGGATCATGCCCAAAGTATCGCGAAACCACGCGGTGGTCTCCTTGACCTTCGGCGTCGCGAGCACCCCGTGCCCGATACGCTGAACAAGAGTCGGGGATTTTGTAAGGCGCATGAGACGCCCGGCTCGGCGCAGCGGTTCACTGACTGTATTCGCTGGATCGCGCGCGATCTTGATCGGAGGCAATCGCCGCTCTACGCCAGCGATAAGCTCGATCTGGTAACCGTTCGGCTCGGTGAGCCGGACCCGTCTACCGCCGCCCGGCTCGTCCAACGTCTCGACACCAGAAGCACCTGGCAGCTTGGCCGCGCGTTTTAGGTCGTCCTCGTCCGCCGCATGATAGGCAAAGCCGATGAACTTCGTACCACCCTTGTGGGTGACATGCAGATGATGGGTGTCGGCGCCTCGCATGTAAAGCGCGTCCGGCGTGCGCTCGGCGCGAAGCATGCCGAAATGGGTCAAGAACTCTTCCATCGTATCGAGGTCTGGCGCCTCCATACGAGGGAATGCAAATTCGGTAGCCTTCAAGGTTGGCATCGTTTCCTCCGATCTGGTCTAAGATCGAAATCGATTATGATTATCGATTTCGTGCCTTGTGACATGGTCTGCATCAAGTTGCAACCCTATACACAGTAATCTACGGACAGAGGCCAAGTCAGCGATGAGTTGTTCGCGAGGGAAGAACGTTCGGAGGGGCCGGGCGAGCAAGGGTCGCGAGTCTTTCTTGACCAAAATGATAAATTGACATAATTATCGATATTATGACCAAATTCGATCACCCGGTCAGCGGAGCTCGAAGCGTTGTACGCAATTCTCGATCACGGTTGCCACTCCCTACTGGAGCCGGTGTTACGCCGCTGGAAAGGTGAGTGCGCTCGGGATCTTCGGCGGTCCGGCCTTACTGTGGAACTCGGGACACGCTTAGAAGTGGCTTGTCACGCATATCGAGACGCCCGCCGCGATTCTCGATTGGCCAAATCCGCGCTTTTGGACGACGGCAACTTTGATCCGCCTCCTGGCCGACGTTCGGCTTGCGGCTTCTGAGGCGAAAATGAAACTCTCTGCGCCGTTGATGCGCGAAATTCCGCCAGAAATGGGCCAGCAAGAAGTCTGTTCGCATCGTCCAGATTGCCGCAGCAAGACGCCGCTCGCACTCGCGTTCAGAGCTCTGTACCTCGGCACGCTTGGCGAACAGAGCATCCTTCGAAGCCGGTCGCGCAGGCGGCGATGATGCGATCAACAATCTGCGGCCGGGGCGCCTCGTTAGGTCGTACCGGCTCACAGCCGGCCAGCCCGCGCTGGAATGCCAAATTTCTTCTGCAAGGGGCAAGCTGCCTTTCAATTCCAACGCTGACGCTTCGTTGGCGATGACTTACATCCAAAGTTCCATAGGAGAACGACGCATGGCTTGCGAAATGTCGCTGCTCGAGAAAGCCGAAAAGATAACGCCTTTGATCCACGAGGCGCGCGATGCGAGTGAACGCGAACGGCGCATGTCTTCGTCAGTTCTGACAGCTTTTCACGATGCCAAGTTGTTCCGGATGATGATCCCGCAAGACGTTGGAGGGCTACAAGTCGATCCGATAACGTCGACCAGGGTGGTTGAGACCATTGCCGCCGCCGACGGAGCTGCCGGTTGGTGTTTGATGATCGGCATGACTTATGGAATGTGGGGATCGCGCCTGCATCAGGATGTAGCGCGCAGCATCTACGGTACTTCTGAGGCGGTTGTGGCGGGCGCCGTGCGTCCGGTTGGTCGCGTCCGTAAGGTTGATGGTGGCTTCATCGCTGATGGTCGCTGGAGTTTCGGCAGCGGCATCAGCCATAGCACGTGGCTGCTGGGAGGCTGCACCGTCTATGAGTCTGACGCGCCAAAGAAATCAGAAACCGGCGAAGTCGAAACGCGTCTTATCTTCTTCCCGACGCGAGAAGGCGAGATAATCGACACATGGGATACCGGCGGCCTGCGCGGAACTGGAAGTCACGACTACGCGGTCAAGGAACTGTTCGTTCCAGCGGAGCGGACGATTCCGTTTCATGCCCCCTCTCGTCTCGATGATCCGTTATATCGGATGCCACAGTTGGCGCTGCTCGACACTGCCATGGCCGCCGTTCCTTTGGGGATTGCACGTACCGCTATCGACACTTTCGTCGATCTCGCAGGGACCAAGAAATCGCACGCCTTTGCGAGCGCGCCGACGCAGCGCTCGACGATTCAGGCCGACGTCGGCCGCGCGGAGGCGATCCTGCAAGCCGCTCGCGCTTGGCTCTACGGTTCCCTGGAGGAAACGTGGAATGATGTGCAGAAGGGGCGTGAGATATCGATGCGGCAAGCTACCATGCTGCGGCTTTCCCGTGCGAACGCGCTGACGGCCAGCACGCAGGCGGTCGACCTGATGTATTCCGCTGCTGCCGGAACGGCTATCTATAGCAAGAGCCCGCTTGACCGCTGTTTTCGGGATGTGCATGTGGCTGCCCAACACGTGGCACTTCATCCGTCGAACTACGAAACCTGTGGCCGCATTTTGCTGGGAGTTGAAGGCTTGCCGGAGCGGCGCGGCCCTTAGAGGCGCCGGCTTCAAAGTAGTTTAAGCTTGCCCGGTTCTGGAAGGATGAAGCTGGGGCCGATCCGAGGGCAACGAAGGGCGAGACGTTGAATTGTGAGCCGCTCCTGCCGGCGCCGGAAATCGCCCGGCGCCTGCTGGCTGCGACTGCCGTCGCCTAGGCGGCCGTCGTCTTCTCGAGCAGGTTATTGTTAATGAGATTGCGAGTAGTGTGCTCGTAATGCACCTTGAGCAGCTTAACAGCCGAATCTGCGTCACGCGCGAGCGCAGCTTCCATAAGTGCACGATGGGCCGACACCTTTTTGGCGCGGCGATTGTCGGTCAACAAATAGCACATGCGGCGGTAGGGCTCGGAGGCATCGTACAGAGTACGGCAGATCTCAATTAGCGCCGGGCTTTCGCAAGCTTCTATAAGTGTAGCGTGAAATTCCGCATGTGCCGCTACAAATGCATCACTTGGCCGAGTCGGCTTCCTGTCATCACGAACCGATGTATTTGCCAGCTTGTGATGCGCAGCGAGTAATCGTGCCTCCCAGTCCAGCCCACCCAGCTCTATCGATCGTCTCAGCGCCAGGCCTTCGAGTTCGCAGCGCACAAAGGTGACATCATTCATCTCCTCAACGGTAAGCGCCGCCACCGTGAATCCCTGCTGGGGTCTCGCTCGAACCAACCTCTCAGTAGCAAGCCGCGTCAAAGCTTCTCGCACAATAGTCAGGCTTACGGAAAACTCGTCGCATAGCGCCATGAGCCGAAGGGGCTGCCCCGCACGCAGTTGGCCGCTGAGGATCTGAGACCTCAGCTTTTCGTGAATATCCCCCGCTAAAGTCCTGGAGGTATCCTTATGTGTCCTAGAGTTGCGATTCATTGGCCAAATATAGATAATTTCGTCTAGGCCGTCCAATCCCCAGATGGATCGATTCCTGCCGCTTTGGCGAGGCTTGCAAGCGCCATTCACCGGCAGAGGACGCGGAACACAACTTATAGTAAATTTAACGACTTTCTACAATTCATAAGGAAGCGAGAAGGCCCGAAAACCACTCCTATGGCTCGGTCCGGGCGTTCGCGAATGCCCGCCTAGAATTAGTTACGCCACCAGGATCTGAACTGCGGCTTTAAAGAAGCATCGGCCATTCGCCAGGAGGCCTGGCCTAGGCGCTAGGCGTGAATCGTGTTCTGCGACGACGGGCGCTGTGCCGCAAGGAAATCCAGCGATTGATGCAGTGGCCGGGCGTACCGCCCAAGACGCTTAAGCCCATCGCTTGCGGGAAACCACCGATGTGGCCGCGACGATGATGATAAGCTTTCGTGGCGAGTGCCGATCTTGCGAGCACTGAGATGCACATCGGAACACGCCGGTGGAAAGCCGCGTCTTACTTACAGCGCAGAACCTGCCTCTGAGGGCAAGAAACGTTCTGGGCGCATCCTTATGGTCTGATGGCTCCTGCGGCTCTTGGTGCTAGCGAGCTTTGGAACGTGTCGATCGGGAGCGGCTCTCCCATTCCGGTCTCAATGCATGCTCATTTGTCAACGATTGCTTCGCCTTTTGATGCGACCAGGCCGTGGACCAAGATGCAAACAGTTCGCTTTCGCGGGTCGAACTTTTCAACGTTCGCCGTATCCACCAATACAGCGATGGCGCGTGGCCAAAAATCGAGGGCGTTTTGCTGCAGAATGGTTACTGTTCGTGTTGCGTCTCAGCGCTGATCAACTTGTCGAGAATCCGATTGCATCTGGCGGGCCCGGTGTCGATCTTCAGCAGCACGGGTTTAGCCTCGGGATGCTTGAGCAGATACCGTTGTTGCGCCTCGACAATTGGCTCATCCTGTTCTTCGAAGGCAATTCGACGCAATTCGCTCATCTTCTTACGGACCTCCGCCGCAGTCTGTTCGTCGCCCTCGAAAGGAACGCCCCGCCGTGCCGCCGCGAAGTGGTATAGCGTAGATGTTTCCGTCACCGGCGTAAGAATGTGAGCGCCATACAAGCCGGCGCCTTCCTCAATTCTACCGCCGACAGGAAATGTCATGTTGTCGTTCATTAAATGGCAGGGCGCACTCCAACGCATCACGGTCATCACGTCGACCGGTTGCCCATCACCCCGGAAAAGGAGATCTGGCAACAAGGCCGGCTTGACGTTGGTCCGGTTCCGCTCGACGTACACATAGTTGCCTTCCTCACGGACTGAAATCTCCGCTCTTACCGACTCCGGATAAGCTAGGATGCCCTCGTGAAGATAGGCCGCGTGACTCAAGTCCAGCAGGTTGTTTGCGACCAGACGATAATTGCTCCGCATGGTGACGTGGTCGCGCTTAGAGATCTGGTAGCCTGAGTCCGGGTCGAGAAAAGAATAGTCGGGGATAAGCGACAAGTCCGGCTGGCTGACGCCCATCCAAACCCAGATCAGCGTGTGTTTTTCTACGGCCGGGAATGTTCGAACCCTGCATGGAGGAATCCGATCCCCATGTGGATTCCTTACGCATGTGCCCGACGCGTCAAATTCAAGGCCATGGTAGGGGCATCTGATATTTCTTCCGTCCTCGACTAGCTTGCCCATGTGCAAAGGTGCGAAGCGATGCGGACAGACGTCTTCCAACGCAGCGATACCGCCGTCTGGCCGGCGGAAAAGCACCATGTCTTCATCAAGAAGAGTACGCGATACGAGCGGCCCATCTGCATCCAGTGTTTCCGCCCACATCGCTACATACCAGGCATTCCGCAGATAGGTCATCGTTCGTTTTCCCATTTCACACCAACGGGCGAGTACCCCGCCGCATCTAGTCCGCTGTACGCCAGCGTGGCGACCTGCTCAGAGGCCTCTGACAGGCGCTTGGCCAATCAATGGAGCTGCCCGCCGGGGCAGTGCGAATGTGCTTTCGTTCTGGCCGCTCATGGTCCTGTCTGGTCATCGATGATGGCCATCGCCGGTTTGTTCGCTCATTTCGCAGAGCCAACAGATTTAGCTGCTGCGCCTCCGCATGTCTGTCCCCTTCGAGGGGACGTTACTGCACGTACTTGCTGATCCATTTGATGATCAGAGTGTCGGTTAGGTAAGCCGCGCTTCTGTCATCGGCCTGTCCAGCTCCTGGGGGATAAGACGCGCAAGATATTCGTTCCGCCGACGCATCAAGCCTGCCGCGAGCCACAATAGGTATGCTCATTTGCACCAGGTCCTAGGTCTCTCGGCGCTAGCCACCACCGCTTATTCGATGTCTGGATTGCCAGCCAAAGCTCTCTTGCCCCGCCGCATCCAGTACACTGAGCTCTCGACATCCGAAACTGGACTTACGGCTCCTCTTTTTTAGAACGGCGTCCAATTGATGAGTTCCGGATGGCGAACCAATGGGTAAAAGTCTCCCTTAAATGCTGGTAGCACCACCTTCGCAATATTATCAGCCGTCCACCCCTCACTATTGTGAGCAGTGCGAAATGGCCGTGTCTGTGTGTAGAGCGATATCTCATTACCGCGGACAGTGAAAATCTGGCCAGTAACTTCGCGAGAAAGGTCGCTCGCCAGAAATGTCACCAAGGGAGCCACCTGTTCAGCCCGCATGTTCAACCGCAAGTCGTCCATCCGCTTGCGATGCTCCTCATCCCGGATAGGAACAGTTTCCAACAGTGCGCTCCAAGCAGAAGGACCGATACAGTTCGAGCGAACATTGAAGCGCGCCATATCGTGAGCGATGCCGAGAGAGAGACCCACGACTCCCAGCTTTGCGGCTGCATAGTTCGCCTGTCCAACGTTTCCGATTAACGCGGATATGGACGTGCAATGCACGTACGATCCCGAATTCTGCGCCTTGAAGTGGGGGGCCGCGGCACGGGACACATAGAAATACCCGTTGAGATGCACCCGAATTACATCACTCCATTCTTCGTCGCTCATGTTCCAAAACATCCGATCTCGTAGGATGCCGGCATTGTTCACGACGCAGTCGATTCGCTTAAACGTATCCATCGCAGCTTCGATAATACGGTCCGCTGATTTGCGCTCGGCAATTGACTCCACGCTCGGGATCGCGGAGCCTCCAAAGGAGCGTATTTCATCCGCAACGCGCTCTGCCCGCGATTTGTCGGCGCCCTCGCCGGATGGGCTTGATCCAAGATCATTAACGATGACGCTTGCCCCCTCTCGCGCCGCATGCAGCGCGACAGCTCTTCCGACACCTTGACCCGCTCCAGTGACAACAACTACTTTGCCGTCAAGGCTGCTGGTGGTCTGCTTAGCGTTCATAACCTTATCCTTGATCACTGCGTTCTGCCGCGGGCAGGAGGCTCACTCCCCTATAAGCCGGCTTGGCCGAGTAAGGCTATCCATGGCGAGACCCAAGCCTAAGAATGTTCAGCTGCCGAACATTTTCTGCCTTCGTCTGTCCTGCGTGGCAGTCAGTCGTACCGTCATCTCAGACAGTTTTGATAAACAGCTAAGCGAGTGGCAAGAAACGAACTGCCTGTGCTTGTGCCATCATCGCTTCTATCCTTGAGCCACGAACTCGCTGGCTAACGAGCGAGATTGTCGCTCGTCTCGACTTCGTATGAGACGATCCGCACCCTGCTCGAATGATAGGCGGCCTGCCGAAAAGCAGCGGCCGGCAAATGTTAGAGGCAAGAGCTGGCGCCGCGCTGCAACTTCTGAAGGCCGGCCAGCGGAGATTTCTTAGCCGGACCGGCATTCGGACCAGTCCAGCATCAGCATCGAGCCTAAAATGTCGTTGGCCGCCGGGATGCGAGACGGTCCATATTTCCGGTATCATTGTAAGGCTGATTGGCATGCATGCGCACCGGCAAATGTCCGGCTGCCGAACTTTTTGAGGTTCCGGCGCATACCACGTGAAGTCCGCTGCAATTCAGCTTGGGAAGAGATAGCGGCCAATCAGGGACAAGGAGTGGACTGGGCTTGGATAGTCGCGCAAATTGCCGGCAACAAAGACAGTCACCTACGTGGGTGATGCAGGAGGAGGAGTCCAATGGAAATTAGATTGAGTGGGTGCCGAACAGGTCTGCCTTCGAACTCAACGATCCACGAACCAGACAATGAAATAAGCTCGGCGGGCGTGCGAGGTTTTGCGCGCGGGTTGAAGATCTTAATGGCGCTCAATTCCCAGCCGCGCGCCACCGTCCTGCAGCTGAGCCGTACAACGAAGTTACCTCGGTCTACTATATATCGATTGCTTGACACTCTCGTGGAGGAACGATTTGTGCGGCAAGTACCAGGAGATGATCACTACTATCTGAACACGAAGGTCGCGGAGCTGTCGTGCGGATTGACCCTCCAGTCGTTGATAACAGAATTGGCTTACCCTGTTATCGAGAACCTCAATCGCGCTATCGGCTGGCCGGTTCTGCTGCACGGCTTTGAAGGAAATGCACTGACAACTTGGCAGGTAACACGATCGCGACATGTCGCGGCCAATCCTCGGATTGGTTGGTCGGCTCCAATCCTGCGCTCCTCCCCTGGCCGGCTCTTTTACGCCAATTTACCCGAACACCAGCAAGCTGAAGTTAGATCTATGCTCGCAACCTCGGGCAAGCGCGGCGCGGCTATAGAGAGCGAGCTCGAAGGGATGAGCAGAGTTGTGAATGAGGTTCGTCGAAGAGGTTACGGTTTTCGTGTCGAGGGCCTCGTCCCGCGGACCTGCTCTTTTGCTTTGCCGATTACCGTAGAAGGAAAGCCTGAAGCCTACATAACGGTCGTTTTCGCGCAACCCAATCAAACATTGGCTCGGGCTACCCGAGACTATTTATCAGTGACGAGGGATGCCGCTGAAACAATTGGAAAGGCTGTCATCGATCATTCAAGGCGTCTTTCCCAGCTTGGCGTGTGCTCGCCGTCGCGGTCCGCGGCGTCACTCTAAAACCTGGCGCGTGCCCATGCCGAAGGGATAGCGTCCCGTCCGGTGCCGCGGCTGTTCGGGAAAAAGGCGCGTTGGATTATCAAGCCGCTCAAGTTCCAGACGTGTCCACACGCATCCATCGGTCCCGCTACCTGGCTGGTGCGTGATGATGCATGTCATCCAGCGGTGGATTCACTGACGTCGAACAATATTGAGTGCAAGTGATGCTTCAGTTCAGTTCCGCGGCGGTCAAAGGCCGCCGAAGCCGCGACCAGGGTTGTGTCGGTTGTCCGACAGGTAGATCTGCCGAACCTGACCGATCTCTCGAGACTCTCCTAGTTTGCAGTTTCATTGCGACGCCCCTTACGAAAGAGGCCGTTGGCCGATTGCAGCCATTGACATCTAGCCTGACGTGCGGCCGCTGCTACCGGGTCCCAGCTGTAAGGATCTCAGTCCTTTAAAACCACTTTTTTAGCCAGATCGCACCTATCGCTAGGCTATTCTCGCACGTCGCTGGAGATGACGTCGCCAAACAACTCCCATTTCTCGCCAGTGAGACGCGCCATTCGCATCTCATTGATCGGAGTGTATTTAGTCGACGAGGTGTTGATTTTGATGCCCGGCAAAAGCACCTCACTGCGAAAGTCCCTTAGGTTTGTTGCCTGCTTCAAAACGTTCTGGCGTGTGAGGTCGTCGCCGCACTGCTTCAGCACCTGGATCAGCATCTGTGCCATACCGTAGCCGGCGACGGCATAGAGGTCGTTCTTGTCGCCTTCCGGAAAGTCCTTCGACATGAATTCATTGAACGCCTTCATGCCAGGGTCGTTGTCCCACTGCTTGTCGCCAGGATTTTTCATAGTTGTGGCCGAGATAATGCCCTGAGCGTTCTCAAATCCCGCAGGTCTGATCACGGCAGCGATTGACTGGGAAAAGCTGGCCAGAATATGCAACGGGCGCCAGTTGATGACAGCAATCTCCTTGATTGCCTGCGCTGCAAATTTTGGCGCCGCAATGTTTATGAAGACGTCGGCGCCAGATGCCTTCAGCTTAATAATATGGGAATCGATAGTTGGCTCGGAGACGTCGTAGCTCTCTTCCGCAACGATCATGGCTCCGGCTTCGTTGCCGAGACCATTCTTCAGACCCCCGAGGTAGTCCCTACCCGCGTCGTCATTCTGATAGAGTATACCGATTTTGGCCTGCGGCCTCTCCTTCAAAAGGTACTTGGCATGGATGCGCGCCTCGATCCGATATGACGGTAACCAGCCCATCGTAGTCCATGGAAAGTTCTGAGGGTCCGCAAATTTTGAAGAACCCGAGACGACGAATAGCTGCGGAACTTTCCTTGAGTTCAGGTACTTCTGAATGGCCGTATTTGATGGCGCACCAAACGGCGTGTACATGAACAGTACCTCGTCGCCCTCGACAAGTCTGCGCGTCTGTTCAACGGCCTTCGGCGGACTGTAACCGTCATCATAGCTGATGAAGCTGATCTTGCGGCCGTTGATCCCACCAGCATCGTTTATCTTCTTGAAGTAGGCCGCCTCAGTGCGGCCAACGATGCCGCCGGACGACACCGGCCCGGAATAAGGCATGATGTTGCCAATCTTAATTTCCGTATCTGTGGCGCCAGTATCGTATTTCTTCTGCGCACTGACCGGCGTCGCGACAATCACCACCGCTGCCGACAACGCAGCGACGCGTGCCGCTAACGAACGGAATGTCATCTTCTTCACTCCTGCGCACTGATCAAGACTTCAAGCCATAGTATTGGATGATTTGTCGATCACGATCGATAAGCCTCAACGATCACTGGTAGAGCGAGCCGGCAGGGCCGACGGCTTGCTCAAATCGCCACCGACGTCACGACTTTACCCAGACAAGATCGCGAGCGTTCATATCGACCTGGAATGAGGGATGACTAAGAAACTGCCGAGTTACGTAGTCACCTCGGCAACTCCGTTGTTCAGTATGACGACGCACCGCTCAACTGCTAAGCATCGAAAAGCGAAGAGACCATTGTCTTCTGCCCACATTTCGGTGCGGATGGTCTCGCCGGGAAACACTGGCGCCGAGAAACGGAGATCGAAGCGCCGTAAGCGGACGGGCTCGTAGCTGCAGGCCATTTTGATTACGGCATGACAAGCAACGGCATAGGCGCACGATCCATGGAGAATTGGTCGAGGAAATCCCGCAGCAACGGCAATATCCGGATCAGCGTGCAAGGGATTGCTGTCGCCATTGAGTCGGTAGAGAAGAGCTGCTTGAGGCGAGGTCTTGATCTCACAGCTTGCGTCCGCCGGCCGCTCCGGGATCGCTTGCGGTGCAGGCGGCGATTTTGACACACCACCAAAGCCGCCATTACCCCTCAGAAAGAAGGTCCCTGTGACGTCCGCAATGGGTTCATGAGATTTCGTTTCACGAACTTCGCGCTTAAAGAGAAGGAGGGCCCCCTTGTCAGCTCCCTTGTCTACTATATCAAGCATTTTTAGCCGGCTCGTAACCGAGCCAGCAGCTGGCAAGGGCCTATAGATGCGTAACCCACTCTCCCCGTGCAGCATAAGCTTCAAGTTGATCCCATTTTCTGGATCGCTGAGCCATCCACCGTCCATACCGAGCACGTGAACCATCGAAGGCAACGCGCAGAGATTTTTCTCATAGACAAACTTGAGCTGATCGCGATCTAACGGGTCAGCACCGAGCCCGACGCTCGCTGCATAGAGGATTGTGTCCTTGGTGCCGTACGCTTGAACCTTGTCCTGGAACTCCATGGTCATCAACCGATCATAGGCGAGCATTCAAATCTCCTACCAGCTCAACGTACACTCATCGATTAGCGAGCCACGACTAGACGCATGCTCGAAGTCAAACAAACCTAGTTACCGGCATCATCACGAGAATTATGATTCTGATCCGGCCCATGAGCCAGAGCAGCAGGACACCCTTAACGCGAACCATAGTCGCGCTTGCAGCCACCAGCATTTCGACCACGCGGATAGCTGCGAGCGCATGCCTTTTAGATATCCGATAGCTGTATGAATGTCCGAGAATGTCATCAGGTGAGGGCGAGGCCAAACGGGCCGTATGCTCCCCTAAGACGATCGTCCGCTCCAAACAGCTAGCTCTCCTTTACCTGTCTCAGAGCGCCGCCGACCGCCCCCGTCAGGGTACGGCCTGCCCAATACTTGTCCCGCAAGGCTTTCTTGTAAAGCTTGCCTGTCGGGAGGCGGGGAAGTGCATCGACGAAGTCGACCGACTTGGGCACCATATAGGCCGCCAGCCTCTCACCTGCGAATGAAAGAATTTCCTTTGCTATCGCCAACGAAGGCAAGGTCCCCTCGTTTAGCTGGACGACAGCCTTCGCCTCCTCGCCCATTTCGTCGTTCGGCACACCAATGACCGCCACATCGGCCACCTCGGAATGCTGAATGATGACGTCCTCGATCGCTTGCGGATAAATGTTGACGCCGCCGGAAATGATTGTGAACGCTTTGCGATCGGTCAAGTACAGGTATCGCTCCTGATCCAGATAGCCGACATCGCCCGTCGTCATCAAATTCGGATTGAGCGGATTTTGCGCTGAGCGAGTCTTCTCTGGATCATTCCAATAGTAAATGCTTCCGTTCGCCTCGCCGTAAATCAATCCAATTTCACCATTTGGCAGCTCTCGCCCCTGTTCATCGCAAATATGCAATGTGGGGGGCGCGCGGCCCACAGACCCAGGATGGGCAAGCCACTCATCCGGCGCTATTTCGGTAGACGTACCAGCACTGTCCGTGGCTCCGTAGTACTCGTAAATGATGGGCCCCCACCAGTCGATCATGCTGCGCTTAACCTCGACAGGACAGGGTGCGGCAGCATGGATCGCGATCCGGTGAGAAGAGTAGTCAAACTGCTTTCGCTGCGGCTCCGGGAGCCGCAGCATTCGAACGAACATTGTTGGCACCCACTGGCTGTGGGTGACTCTGTAACGTTCGATCAAACTCAACGACTCTAAAGCATCGAACTTTTCCATCATGACCACGGTACCACCCACCGATTGTACAGTTCGCGCAAATCGGATCGGAGCGCCGTGATAAAGGGGCGCTGGAGATAGATAGACCGTATTCTCGTCCATCCGGTACGAACGAGATAGATGAATCGCATCTGGCCGGGGATCGTTGATACGAAGATCCGCTTCGCGACGCACCACGCCTTTTGGACGCCCTGTCGTTCCAGACGTGTAGGACATTATCCGCCCCATCCACTCGTTCGTGAGCGGCAGCGGCACATTGTCCGAGAGTGCGTCTTCATAACTGTCCCAACCATCAACCACGCCGTCGCACATCAGGTAGACTCGGGCACTGCGCTCCTGGTTGGGAATCAACCCCGCCAGATCTCGACGGGCAAACGATGTGATTAGAGCTTTTGCACCTGAATCGTTGAGGATGTACGATACCTCATCCAGAGTGGCATACCGGTTGATCGAGACAACATCGAGCCCAGAGCGAAGCGCCGCCCAGACAATCTCCATAAAACGGAGATTATTCTCCATGAACATAGCGACGCGATCATTACGCCGGATCCCATGACGATAGAGACACTGTGCCAACTGGTTCGAACGATCATTGATCTCCCGATAGGTTACACCGTTTCCTGACGCCGCACTCACAAGAGCGAGTTTATCCGGTGTTTCCTTTGCCCACGTGCCAACGAACATCTTATCTCCGTCTGATTCTCGCCGTCGCAGGTCAGTTGCTTCGGGTGCTGAGGTTCAACTGCTTGATAGGCAGTTGTTGTATTCTGGCGCTTGCCGCGTTCATGGAGCTTGGTTACTGAAGATGATAGTGCTGCTGCCTGAGAACCACCCTCCGACGCCGTGCGCGACCGAAATCTTCGCGCCCTTTACCTGTGCCGGCGCTGCCCCGCGCATCTGACGCACACTTTCCTGCAGGGCATACATCCCGTACATGCCGGAATGCATGTAACTCAGTCCGCCGCCATTCGTATTTAAGGGTAGCCTTCCGCCCGGCGCTGTATTTCGTTCAGCAATGAAGGCGGCCGCCTCTCCAGGTTTGCAGAAGCCAAGATCCTCCAGCCCATACAACGGCAGATGAGCAAAGGCGTCGTAGATCATCAAATGATCGACGTCGTCGTGAGTGATGCCAGCCTCTTCGAACGCCTTTCTTCCAGAGACCCGGAATGCGCGAGATGATGTGAAATCGCTCATCTGGCTGATCATGGTCGATTCAGCGCTTTCTCCTGTGCCAAGAATGTAAACTGGCCGTCCAAGGTCTTTCGCGCGATCCGCGGATGTAAGGATAAGGGCGCCACCACCGTCAGTGACGAGGCAGCACATGAGGAGCCGGAACGGATAGGCGATCATCCGCGAACTCAGCACATCCTCTACTGTGATAGCCGACTTCGCAGTCGCCCTTGGATTCATTGCTGCCCATTCACGTTGAATGACTGGCACGAGCGCGAGCTGTTCTTGTGTGATGCCGAAGTGCTTGAGATATCGCAGGACGGGGATTGTGAACATTGAGGGCGCCCACACGGTTCCGAAGGGCGCCTCGAACTGTCCCTCGAGAGAACCTGGCGTGCGGGCCGGAGGTAGCGTCGGAGCAATCCACGACTTTCCGCTTTCACCGTGAGTGATCAACACCGTGCGGCATAAGCCTTCATTGATGGCTGCTGCTGCATGCCGGACGTGCATGAGGAACGAACAGCCACCAATGCTCGTACCGTCGATCCATGTCGGCGTGATCCCAAGGTAATGTGCAACACGGATCGGCGACTCTCCAGCCGTCGCCACCCCATCGATATCGGAAGGCTTTAATCCCGCATCTGCCATCGCATTAAGCGCGGCATCTCCATGTAAGCCAAGCTGCGAGAGGCCAGGAATCACCCCGAGCTCGGTCGTTTCCGCAGCCCCAACCACAGCTATTGATTTCGGTTTCATCTCGGCAATTCGCTACTTTGCGGGCTTGAACAGCGGAAGCGTTACGGTGTCGTTCTCCTTGACGAAGACAACGTTGAGCTCCATGTCGAGCTCTAGCGCTTCAGGCGTTTGCGGACATTCAACGATATTGGCCATCATTCTCGGCCCCTCCTCCAACTGCACCACTGCGATCGCATAGGGAGGGGTGAATCCCGGCGCCTCCTTGTGACAAATGACATAGCTGTAAAGTGAACCCCTTCCGCTCGCCTTGAAAATCGACACGGAGCGGCTGCCGCAAGCAGGACAGAACGGTCGCGGAGGAAAGTATGCTTTCCGGCACGTGTCGCATCGCTGCAATCGAAGCTCGCCCACCAGCGTTCCGTCCCAGAAATGCTGCGTCTCTGGAGTCGGCTCCGGCAAAGGCTTAGCATTTCTCATTTGACCGTTCTCGTCCTTGAGTTTGATTCTGGAGACCGCATCGGATGATTGCGAACTGACAGCAATGATTGTTGATCTACGGCCCTTGTCTCAGAACATCGAAGGGCACGCCTTTGTCCCTGCAGGGATTCGCCGGGACAACTTGAGGACACGATCAGCTCTTCGGCATCGCCGCCGATCCATTTGCTTGCTGCTCGCAGGAACGCATCCAATTCATCCCGCGTCTTGTTCAGCTAGACTAGTTGACCGCGACCTCTCGAACAATTCGTCGCCTCAGAATGTTCGTCCACCGGACAGTTATTTTTCCTCACCCGCGCGCGGGCTGTGCGCCTTGTGATGCGCTTCCAGCCGCGCGGCTTACCTCGTCAGCGGCCGCCGCTAACTTTGACGCTTCGAAGCGCGAACCCTCTCTAAGCATGTTCGAGTGGCGATGGTTGGCCGCGGTCGCGAGAATGTCCGTAGATTGAGGTATGGATCCAAACCCTCTCTGGATGAATCGCAGTCTCATCTGCGCCAGGTGCGTCGATTTGACGTTCTGCGTCAGCTGGGCGCAGTTTCACAGCTCACTGGCGGCAAGTGCGGACCAACGGGCCTCGTTCTCCACGGAGCCTAGTCGAGACTTCGTGATCAATAAGCGACAGCCTGATAAGCGTCACGCCCCCTTTAGGGGGACAGACGGACCTCGCTGACTCGGAGTATCTTCCTTTGGTTCACGCTTTTTCGTGGCCGATCTGACCCTAGGTCCTCCCGAGGGTCGATACTAAGCCGCCTGCACTCGTTGTGGGCGGCTTCTTTTTTATGGGCCACTTTTTTAAGTTCAGACCTTAGCTCGATCCGGCCTGGGCAAGAATACTCGACGCCACCAGAGTAGCCCTAGAACTCTTTTGATGAAGTCCCTTTCTTGCTTGCCCGCGCCACTTGTGCTGTCGGAGAATAGTCTGGCGAAAGCGGAGATTCCCGCCTCTCCGCTTCGAGAGCTGCAGGACATTGCTGCTGACTACAAACGTGTCATTAGCTTAAGTCGGCCCGCTCGACGCGATGTGTCGACTTTCTCTCAACTACTCTGAATAAGGCTTATTTCTTGGACTCTGCCAGAACCATTTCGGTTCGCTTCGATCAACCATTCTACAAAGAACGTGGATTTCTGATAGTCACGGCTTGCTCTTAGATTGTTTCACACTGAACACCACGGCGAACGTCACACTTGAGCCGGCGGCAAGCCGGGGGCATCTCACGCTGCAGTTGGATAATCGGGTCAATCATACCTGGCGCGAGCTGCTGGCCAGAGATGAGCAGTACAGGACGTCGTAGCCGCGCATAACAAGTGACGCACCAGACGCTTCGACGAGATCACTCTCGCACATCTCAATCGGCTTCAGTACCTTCCGTCCGCTCGTTCGCCTCAAGCCGGTTAGACAAATAATTTATCAACTTCGCGAGGATACGGTGTAATTCCGTAATCTCTCTGGGCTCAAGCATGGCCTCCAGCTCCTTCTGAAATGCCTCACGCAGCGGAACGACCGAATCGTGCAACCGCTCGCCACGCGGTGTAATGACCACCAGCCAGCTGCGGCGATCCGCTGGGTCGATACGGCGACTGGCATAGCCCTGTTCGACGAGGCTGGCGCAAGCTCGACTAACCTCGGCCTTATCGCTATGAAGCCGTCGGCTTAGTTGCTGCGGATTGATCGACGTCGACGAATAGAGATTAGTGAGTACACGCCATTCCGCCAATGTGAGGCCGGACTTTTCAGTCAGAGCTGGCGTTGAATAGCGGTCCAGCAGACGGCGTAAAACTCCTATCTGATAAATATATGAAAGATGGGCGGGAGAGAACCGTCGGTTGTCGACTAAGTTCTCCGCGGTGGCATTCGCCCCTCTTCTCGGTCCAATCTTCTTTGCTCGCACTGCGCGCTCCGCTGGTGAATCGATGTCTGCAACATATCACGCCAAGCGCCGCAGTTTGCAGTTAAAGGGAGGAGGCTGCCGACCAGCGCATCCCGTCTTCTAGGCGGCTGATCGGCTTACACTTTCGGTGCGCGGTACAGAGAGCGATCGTGCGAACTATCCACTCCCGCCAAGGAAGGGTAGCGAACGAGAACGGCTCGGAGCTCATCGTTATCTGCCGCTCATCGACGACCTTAGAGCATCGGCCCGGCCGGGCTCCTCCTGGCGCGGGGGTGTCAGTTTCAACGTACGAGACGGCACCGCGTGTTGTTTCGCAATGTGCGGGGTATGACCTGTTGCCCGACAGGAACGGATCCATACAGTAGTGTCGCGCCAGCGATCCGTCCGGTCCATCACAACAGGTCACACCGGTCAGAGCGTAGTACGATACGGCCGGATGGCTTCGATTGGTAAGGTTTCTATCGGCTATGTCCTGCTGGTCGGTTCTTTAGATTGCTGGAGTAAAGGCGGCATCCAAGGCTCCAAATCCTTCACGCAGTCCTCGATCCGTCCAAGGATAGATGCAGCAGTGAGGTGCCCGCCTTCAAAATCGCGCTCTGACGCGTAGATGGCGATAGGCATTGCATGGGCCATGAAGAAGCCGAACAGTGGACGCAATTGATGTTCAACGACGAGGGCATGACGTTCGCCTCCACCTGTTGCAACCAACACGACCGGTGTGCCGCGCAGCATTAGCGGATCAAGCAGATCGATAAGGTGTTTTAGGAGGCCGGCGAACGACCCCTTATAGACGGGCGTACCAACAACTAGGAGATCGGCCGTCTCAATATCTTCTATGATGGAGGCGAGCTGACCGTTGAGGTTGCGCCGATCATACGTTGTACCGAGTTCGGGCAACATGTCTGCCAGGTCGACCAGCCTGCCCGCCGCACCGTAGGTGTGCTCCACCTGCTTGAGCACATGCTCGACGAGCGTTCGGGTTTTTGATGGTCGAGTTGTATTTCCACTGAGACCAAGTATCTTTAGCCCTGCCTCATGGCGGACAGCGGATTGAGGACGTTGTTTGGCATTCTTGGACCGGAGTTCCGTTGACTCTTGCTGCATTTACTCCTCCAATTGAGTTGGGTTCTGCCAGGCTACGAAACGGTCCTTCATGCGGGCTTGCCCCGGTGTCCGTTTTCCGGGCGTTTGAGGCCTAGATTTTCGCGTAAAGTTTTGCCCTCGTACTCGGTTCGGAAGAGACCCCGTTTCTGCAGCTCTGGAATGACCAGCTCCACAAAGTCGTCAAGTGCGCCAGGCAGATACGGCGGCATTACGTTGAAGCCATCGCAGGCCTCGCTTCTAAACCATTCCTCCATGATGTCGGCAACCTGTTGCGGCGTGCCTCTCACGGCAAACTTACCGCGTGCTCCAGCCACCATCTGAGCTGTCTGACGCAGGGTTAGCTTACCCTGCCTCGCGACCTCCATTACCGAATTGAAATGGCCTTGCCCTCCGGTCTTGCTGGGAACGAGTTCAGGCATCGGGTCATCCATCGAATAGGAGGATAGGTCTGCGCCACCCAGGACCAGGGACAGTATTTCACGCGCGACTATGGGATGAGTCAGAGAATCCAAGTGCTCTTGTTTTTCAAGCGCTTCGTCCAATGTGCGTCCGACGATCACGCTCAAGCCAGGCATAATCTTCATCTCATCTGGGTGTCGACCGTGCTCAGCCATACGCTCCTTCAGCTGGGCATAGAGCCGCCTGCCCTGATCCAAGGTTTGTGGCGCACAGAAAATCACCTCGGCAAATTCCGCGGCAAGTTGAACCATGTCGTCGGAGCCACCGGCCTGCACGATCACCGGCCTACCTTGTGGCGTCCGCGGGATATTCAGAGGCCCACGAACTGAGAACCATTTCCCCTTGTGATCGAGCCGATGCATCTTCGTGGGATCGAGGAAGCTTCCGGTCTCCTTGTCGCGAATGAACGCATCCTCCTCCCAGCTATTCCAAAGCCCAACTACCACTTGGGCAAATTCGCGCGCGCGATCATAACGGACGCCATGTTCATAGTGCTCATCACGCGAAAAATTGTAGGCTTCAGCTGTTAGAGCAGAAGTAACCAAATTCCAGCCGGCCCTGCCCTTACTAATGTGATCGATCGATGCGAACTTACGTGCGACATGATATGGCTCATTGAAGCTTGTTGACGCGGTAGCCACAAGACCGATCCGCGTTGTCTTTGCAGCGAGTGCAGAGAGAAGCGTGATCGGTTCCATGTTAGCGATATATTGAGCCGAGCGAGCTAGCGCTTCGGGATGTGCCTCACGAACCGCAACATTGTCAGCCAAGAACACCATATCCATCTTGGCGCGCTCAGCGGTCTGAGCAATCTCAACGTAATGCTCAAAGTTAACGCCGGCGTCGGCTTGCGATTGCGCGTGACGCCACGAGGCAACATGGTGCCCGGTAGGGTTGAAGAAAGCCCCTAACCTTAGCTTCTCACCAGCTCTGTGCATCGTAGTGCTTCCTTTCGAGTGTCCGACTGCCCTGCTCCGCCTGCGACAGACGTTCCGCTCAATGGCAATGTCGGGCAGACCATCGCTCGGTGGCGACTAATCGTTTGTCGTCCTATCCAACTTCGTCGATTTGCTCCGCGTATTGGTGTAAGCGATCGCCGGGACCGTTACTGCCAATAATATAGTTGTCGCATAGCCAGTTGAGCGCGCCGCCATACAAATACGTGGGATGGACTACGATGTTCATGCCCTCCTTGATCGTCCAAGGTTCGTCCGATCGAATTAAAGGGCGCTCCACTAAGTCGTAGCCCTGGCCGTGGCAATAGAGACGCGTCTCCTCGGGACGGCCGTTTCGTCGCATGAATGCGTTGAACTCTTCCCAAATATCCTTGCAATGCGCGCCGGGTTTAAGCAGATCTAGCGTAAGCTTGCGGGACTGCTTGACCAAGTCCAACTCGTCCTTCATTTCCTGCGGAGCCTTGACGCCCACGACGCAAGAGCGGCCGAGTTCGGTATACATACCGCCCGGACCGGAGTCCTCGACGAGCAATGCGACCTGATCCCCGCGCTGAATTATGCGGTTCTGCATATGGCGCTGCCCGAACTTCCTCGGATTCCCTAGCGGCATCGAGGCACAGAGATAAATGCCGTTTTCACTACCATGGCAACCGGAGTAGTGCTGAGCGATCGCAGCGACTTCGCGATCTCGCATGCCCGGCCTGATGGCCGCGAAGGCTGCGCGCATTGCGCCATCTTGCATCAGCGCGGCACGCCTCGCCAACTCCTGCTCCTCAGGAGACTTGATCACCTTGATGCAATCGACCATTTCGCTCGCATCGACGTAACGCGCGTGCGGAAACTTCTTCGTAACATAATCCCCAAGCGCGTAGGAAACTTGACCAATATGGACAAAGCCGATTGTCCCCTTCGCATAGGGAGCGAGCGCCAACGCAGCCAACTCGGGGTCATAGTTGTTGGTGTAGTGGGCAGACTCATAGCTTGGCGTATGGAGTAAGCGTTTCACGCCTCGCCAGATATCGGCGGGAGGACGGCCATCGCCACCGAACGCTCCTTGAGTCACGATCGTCATTTCGTCGTCTCGAGGAAAAACCACAGTCATAGGGTAACCGTTGGTCGCCGGCATGTCAGTGAACCACTTCACCGCACCACCCATATGATCATTGTTGTTCTGCATGAGCAGGACGTCGATCTTCTCGCGAGCCATGGCCTCACGAATCAAGCCCCAGCGGCGATCGAGCTCAGCGTTCGAGATGGGTGTTTGCAGCCGCTCATTGAGTACTTGTGCTTGCGCGTTCATCAGATCCTCCCATTGCGGAATTGACCACTACTCACAGTTAGAAGATTTGTCAACTAAATTAGATGATAACTCAACTATCCGCCATCGCTCTTAGTCATCGTTTCCGACCCGCCTAGGACGCCAGCAGGGTATCTGCCATCCGCTCAGCGATGGTGACAGTCGGCGCCATGATGTTTCCGGTTGACACCCTCGGTCTGATCGAGGCTTTCGCGATCGAAGACGCCATGAAGCCGAAGCCTGGCGTCGACAACCGACATGTCGTCGCGCCCCATCTTGCGGGTACAGCTTCATGGAAATTGGTGCCTGCGGCGTAGGAAGTCGGCTATCGGTGGCTGTTTCGAGCTCGCCCGGCATGATCTCGCGCTTGCCGAATTCCTCTGCCGCAGGAACCCCGCCGATTTGCAGACAGAGCTCGATTCCGCGCAGCAGCGCCGTGACCTCGTCACGATGGCTCTGGAATGCGAGGTCAACCTACGCGTTGTCGGCGGGATTACCGAATGCACGGGGTCACGCGCCCCCTGCTCTTCGGACCGCACGTCCATGCACTCGGCCCCAGCGTATAGTTACCTCGGAGGTGTGCGGCACTTTCGATCTGGAACGGCTGCAAATCGTATGTGACCAGACGAGCGCTCTGTCGCTTTCCAGAAGAAACCTGCGTCGAAGTCCACAAATCTGCGCTTCACTCAGCCTTGAACCCCGACGCCTTGATCGGCGACTCCCACTTTTTCAGTTGTGCCGCCTGGATGGCGGCGAGTTGCGCGCCAGTCGCATAATCCGGCACGAGGCCTAACCGGTAGATCGCCTCCTGGACGTCCGACTGCTCGAGCGCTTGCGCAACGGCGCGTTCGATGCGCGCCAGCGTGTCCGCGGGCATGTCTGCGGGACCGTAGAGGCCGAAGCACGCGTCCGCTACTACGTTGATGCCCTGCTCGCGTAGCGTCGGTACGTCGGGCAGAGCCCGGTTTCGCTGTTCACCGGTTACCGCCAAGATTCGTAGCTTGCCCGCCCGGTGCTGTTCTAGCGTCTGCGATAGGGTATCGATCATCAGGGGGACCTGGCCGCCCATCAGGTCCTGCATCGCAGGTGCACCGCCACGGTACGGCACGTGAGAGAGCGGTACCCCGGTGGCTTGCGACACGAGAAGCCCGGCAAAGTGTGTCAAGCCGCCGGCACCCGCAGTCGCGAAGTTCGCATTGGCCGGATTCGCCTTCATCCACGCAAGCACCGCGCTGAGATCGCCTTCGGGTGCCGAAGGCCCCGCCGTCAGAGCAAAATCGAACGTGCTGATGCGTGCGATGGGTGTGAAGTCCTTCTCGACGTCATAACCAGGATTGGCATAGATCCACGGAGCGATGACCATGGCGCCGCTTTGAACAAGCGCCAGCGTCATTCCGTCGGGCGCAGCCCGCTTGAGCTCACCGAGCATTATGCGCCCCGAGGCTCCAGGCTTATTCTCGACGATAATGGTCTGGCCAAGCGAGGAGCGCAGCTTTTCGGCCAGCACCCGCCCGATTGCGTCGACGGTCCCCCCGGGAGGAAAGCCAATGAGGATCCTCATCGTGCGGCCCTGTTGCGCGAGCCCGGTCGATGCGGCAAGGGCAGCGCCGGCGGCGACGAAGATAAAGAGGCGTCGTTGCAGCATGGTGGATCCAATCCATAATGTTTGTGCGCGCGCAGGGCGTTCCGGCGCCAGACTCCGCTGCCGGCACGTCATGGACTGATGGCTGCGGAGGGAAGGCGAAAGACGCGTTCTGCGTTAGTCTGGAAAAGCATCCTCTTTTCTTGGTCGTTGATGGACAGGTTGTCCATCGCAGGTACTTCCTCGGCAACGACTTGATAGGGATAGTCCATCGCGTAAAGGATACGATCGGCCCCCATCAACTTGTGCACGAAGAGAACCGCTGGTTCCCAGCACATGCCGCTGGTCGTGTAGTGGAAGTTCTGGCGCAGTACTTCGCTGGGCGAACGCTTGAGCGGCTTGAGGTTCTTACTGCGCGGCAGCAGTACGCCATGCATGAAGTCCAGGCGCGCCAGCCAGAAAGGCAGCCCCTCGCCTAAGTGGCCCAGCACGACCTGCAGCTTGGGGAACCGGTCAAACACGCCACCCACAATCATCCGCAGGATATGAAGGCCGGTTTCGCAGGCGAAGCCGTAAATGGCTGCGTCGAGTGTCCGCTCTAGGAACGGCTCGATCATCTTTGGTGGCGGCGTAGTGGGATGGATGTATAACGGCACGTCCAGCGCCTGGAGCGCCTCGAGAATGTCCCAAAATTTCGGGTCATCCAAGTACTCGCCTTTCGTGTGCGAGTTGATGATGGCACCGCGCAGCTTGAGCTTGCGCACGGCCCGCTCGAGTTCCTTGGCCGCCTCTGCTGGCTGCTGCGGTGCAATTGCGGCTAGCCCGTCGAAGCGCGCGGGGTACTTCGCGATCGCCTCGGCCAGCAGATCGTTGGACGAACGCGCCATGGAAGTGGCGGTGCCGGGCTCGAACATCTGAACTCCCGGCTGGGTGAGCGATAGGATTTGCATATCGATGCCCAGCCGGTCCATGTCGGCAATCCGCTCCTCCCCACTGCTCTGTAAGCGGCGCTGGAGCAGCTGAATGCCTTCCGTCAGGTTGCCGGTATAGAAACCCCAGACGCTGTTAAAGCCTGGATCGGTCACTACGTGGGAATTCACCATGTCGAAGTACATGGAAGCGATCTCCGGCGGCAGCCAGGCTTCTTCGGTGGCAATGCGGCGGTACGGGACTCTGGCAGGTGGGGTCATGTTGTTCGTTCGGGTGGGGCGTTGCGCCTAGGTTGATGGGTAGACGCCATTGCACGCGGCACCATTCACACCGTCAAGCAAGTAATTTCGAAGCATTCGTGAGCTGCCCTTGATGTCGGAGAATGGCTGGCTGCACGCGCGGCAAAGCTTCACAAGACTCTGTCCCCGGCCCCGCGAAAGCCAAGTCCTACGCGCCGCCGCGCGGTGCCACCATGAGGCTCTCGCCTCCGCCACTCGCGCTCGTCGACCCGCATTGCAAATTACGCGTTTGGCAGCACGCCGCGAATCCTTCGGGCGCGCAGGTCGTCGACAAGCACCTCGACAAACCGCCGGCATGCTGGTGATAGCGACCGTCCATGCCGGGTGACGATCGAAATGCTTCTCCTAACCGACGGATCGACGAGCTGCCGCGCCACAATGCGGTCCCCTGCCGTAAGCCGTGCCAGAGCGACGGGGAAGATCGCGGCACCCATCCCGCTTGACACCATCCACAGGGCTGAGCTCAGATAGTTCACTTCGTTGACGATCGACAGCTCGACACCGGCCGATGCGGCCGCGGCGTCAGCGAGGTGCCGCGCGCCATAGCCGGGAGCAAGAGCGATGACCGGTACACCGCGCAGGTCAATCCATCTGCATCGCCGTCGGCTCGCTAGCGGGTGATCGGAGCGACAGATCAGTCCGATGCTGTCATCGACAATCGGATGGATCTCCAAGCCACCGTTCGGGCCATCTGGCGTCCCGATACCGAAATCCACCTGACCCGATAGGATACGCGCCACGAACTGATCGGGCGCGCAATCGTCTATCGCGACCCGAACGCCGGGGTGCATGCCCGCGAACTTGGGGACTGCGGTCGGTAGCAATGCCGTGCTGATCGCTGGGGTCACGGCGACATGCACGCGTCCTCGACTTAAGTCTGCGGCCTCGCGCACGATTTCATTGAAACGGGCCAGATCTTGCAGTACACGCTCCGCGAACGGAAGCGCCTCGTGCGCTGCCTCCGTGGGCTCCAACGTTCGCGTGCTTCGGTCGAACAGTTTAACACCAAGGCGATCTTCCAAGTCTTTCAGCAAAAAGCTCACTGCGGAAGGCGTGACGGCGAGCTGATCCGCTGCAGCAGCTAGCTTCCTCAAGCGGTAGACGACCACGAAGGCGCGTATCTGGCGCAGTGTTGTTAACTGCGCTCGGCCGTCCGCTATTAGTTGAAATCTACTCATGACTACTTCCAAGTAGTCGGACTTGAATAGGCTATTCCCACGCAACTGGCCGACGGATGCTGCGTCGTTGGTAGTCCCAGCGAGCAATCACAGAGGAGCTACTCAAGAAGGCCGACAAGAGCGCCGCAGGTGGCCTCGATCGTCCCCAGGTGTCCTCAGGTTGTGCCCCGACAACGCGCAGGACTGCTTCACCGTCGCTGCTCTCGAGCTAGTTCGCGTCAGCAACCCATAGTCGAATATTTGCACATATCTGCAGTAATTCGCAATCCCGCCGCACGCACGAGGCGTGAGCCCTTTGCGGCGAATTGCCTGCTCCGGTTGCTCCGACCGCGGTCAAGGCGTCAGCTTATCTCTTCGAGTATCGGGACGAGGCACTCCTCCATAAACGGTCTTACGTCCCGTTCGGGAGTACTCAACTGTCATCCGGACTTCCATGCAGCTACTCGTTGCAACAATCCGGGCGGTAGCTGGGGTCCGCTAGCTCGTTAACCCTCTAACGTGGGTGTTCACCTACTATCCTCAGCGCATCGAGCAGGCTAGTGACGTCTGAGGCCTGGTCTAATCCTTCCACTGCTGAGATGAGTGCCTCGGCCAGAGCCGGGTTGATCGGATCGATCAAAGCGTGTGTCTTCGCAACCACCTCGGCGTGGGTCATCGGCAGTACGGCCGAGCCCTTGGCAAGGGTCGGGTTTCCAGCAGATATGTCGATCGTCGTGCCGTCGGTGCGTTCGATGTGCAGCCGAGGGCCATCTTCCAGACCGATCGACTTGTCCAAGGTGAAGGTGATCCGGTCGAATATACTGCGCACCTCGGGCTCGTTGAGCCTCGGTGGCTCAAACTGGCCGAGACCAGCCTCGCCACTGACCAGCGTCACACTCACCGCATAAGGTAGGCTGAACTGCGCATCGAAGACTGTCTCGATCGGATAGACATTGATCATGTCGTAAGCGGTCTGCCCGGCGGTGATGTCCATGCGCTTTACATTGTCTGCCCGTAGGCCATGACTGCTCATCAGCCTGAGCAGCGTGTCAATCGTGGAGTGACTGCCTCGGCAGCAGGCGTAGGGCTTAAGGTACGAAGAGGCTATGTTGAGGTTGACGCCGAGATCATCCAGCGCCTTGTCCCGAAATCCGACGCCGCCGTTGTACGTGGTGAAAAGCCCACCGAACTCCGACTCGAAGATCCGATGCGGACCGGTAATGCCGCCTTGGGCGAGCAGGGCTGCATCCACACCAGTCTCGCAGGCCTTTCCGGGGTGGAGGCGCTTAGTCATCGCACCATCGTCGATGAATGCCCACACGCCTCCGGTGAAAGAGCCCGCGATGCCTAGGGCATTTGTAAACTTCTCGGCGTCCAGCCCGAGCACCTTGGCTGCGGCTGCCGCGGCACCGAGGCTTCCCATCGTGCCCGACGAGTGCCAGCCCCGGCCGGTGTGTACCGCGAAGCCGCCAATAGCAAGCAGTGAGCGATATCCGACGTCGTATCCGGCAATCGTCGCGAGCAGGAAATTTCGCCCTGAGGCGCCCACTGACTCGGCAACGGCCAGAGCAGCCGGAATAACCGTCGACCCGGCATGTCCTGCCCCGCCACCATCGTCAAAGTCACGGGCATGTGCCGATGTGCCATTCGCGAGCGCAGCCAGAGACAGCGGTAGTCGATCCGACGTGCCCCACACGGTTGCGCCAGCCCGGCGCCCATTTGCCGTGGTGAGGACGCGGATGACACTGGCGGCTTCCGACGTGCGCGCGCCCACGAGAGCTACGGCGAGAGTATCAAGGACGTGATCCTTGATGCCCGCGATGTCCGCTTCAGGGATGTCAGCCCAAGTTAGCCCCGACCACAGCGTCGCGAAGCGCTCAGTCAAGCTGCCAATACTGTCGGTGTCATAGGCCATAGTTGCTCCCTTAGATCGACCGTTATCTGGATTCTGCAGCAGTACCGAGTTCCTGAAGGATCGCTTCAGTATGCTCGCCCAGTCGCGGGATCCGCCCCATTCGCGCCTCCCATCGATTGTTCCGCCCGGGCGGGAGGAGAGCCGGAATCTCCCCAGCCGGGCTCTCGACGAAGCGCCAACGGTCGCGAGCTCGCAACTGAGGGTGCTGCCACAGCCTCGCCATATCGTTCACCGACGCATTGGCAATGCCCGCCTTATCGAGGCGCTCAAGCACTTCGGCACGGCTCAAAGTTTTGAACTTTTCAAGGATGATGGCGTCCAGCGCCTGCCGGTTGGCGTTGCGTCGCGTATTGCTGGCAAAGCGCTCGTCCAGCGCCAGCGCCTCATTCTCGAGAACGTGCACGCAGAAGGTGCTCCACTCCCGCTCGTTCTGCAGGCCCAGCATGACGGTGCCATCGCCCCCTGTAGCGAAAGGGCCATAGGGGTAAATACTGGCGTGGGAGGCGCCTGCCCGTAAGGGTGGCGATGCACCATCAAAAGCGTAATACAACGGATAACCCATCCACTCGGTCAGCGCTTCGAGCATCGACAGGTCAATGTGTGCGCCCTCCCCGGTTTTGCTACGCAACAGCAGGGCGGAGAGGATATTGCTATAGGCGTACATACCGGCGGCGATGTCGGCGATCGAGTTGCCGGCCTTGCTCGGCGTGTCGGGCGTGCCGGTGATGGAGAGAAAGCCTGCTTCGCTCTGGATCAAGAGGTCGTAGGCCTTTTTGTCGCGGTAAGGACCGTCGCTACCGTAGCCCGAGATGTCGCAGACGATGAGCCGGGGATGCTCGACATGCAGTGAGGCGTAATCGAGCCCCATCCGCGCCGTGGCGCCGGGCGCCAGGTTCTGCACAAGCACGTCCGCCTGGCCCACGAGGGCCTTCAGGGCTGACAGGCCCTCGGAGTCCTTGAGATCCAGAACCAGGCTTTCCTTGCTACGGTTGGTCCAGACAAAGTGCGACGCCTCGCCGCGGACCCGATCGTCGTAGGCGCGAGCGAAATCTCCCGTGTCTGGCCGTTCGACCTTGATGACGCGTGCCCCCAAATCCGCGAGTTGACGCGTGCAGAAAGGCGCCGCGATGGCGTGCTCGAGGGATACAACGGTAATGTCCTCTAGCGGCAGTGACATTTCGGAATCTCCGGCGTTCACGTCAGGGTCGCGGTTGCTTGCATCGTGAGCCACCCGTCGTGATCGGCCGCCCATAGGCTGACAAAGTGCTCGTCTGCAGACAGCGTGCCGTTCAGGCTGAACGATTTCCCGTCGAACGTGGGACGAATAGCCTTGAACTGGAAGCGGGCAATCTCCCGGCCAGGCGCCCGCCGTCGAACCAAATCAATAAGAAGCGTAGCAATGAGGGGTCCGTGAACTACCAAGCCGGGATAACCTTCAACTTTGGTCACGTACTCGCGATCATAGTGAATGCGATGTCCGTTGAACGTCAGGGCCGAGTAGCGGAACAGAAGAACATCGTCAGGCTCGACATTGCGCTGCCAAGGGGCACCAGTTGGTGCTGGTGTAGGAACTGGCTCCGCATCGGCGGGGTGTTTCGCTTCTCGATAGACAATGTCGTGAAACTCAGTGATCGCTGCTTCAGTATGAGTAGCGCGAAAGAGTTCATGGCGGACCTTGACGAACACCAGCCGACCGGTGCGCCCTTCCTTGATGGCAACATCGTCGATCGTCGACACCCGTTGGATCAAATCGCCGACTCTTAGCGGCGAATGGAATTCGAACTGGCTCCCCGCCCACATCCGACGCTGTAACGGCACCGGCGGCAAGAATCCGCCCCGGCGAGCATGGCCGTCCGAACCCAGTTCGCTTTGTCGATGAGCGGGCAGAAAATACAGCCAATGCCACAGTGGTGGAAGCGGCATCCCCTCTGAGATTTCCATCTCCGGGAGATCCAACGTCGCGTTCAGCGCCCGGACGGGCGCACGCGTGATTTCATCATTGAGAGTTTCGCTCCGTCCGATCCATTGGCGCAGATGCGAAAGATCGGTAGTTGTGTCGCTCATTCCTATCGTGTCTCCTGAGAAAGTCCGAACGCCTCAGCGCCGCGAACGGTATCGCGGAATGCACCCGCGCGATGTTTGTCGCCCATCTAAAGTCATCAAGACGCCGTACATTCATGGCCATTGCGATGGCCCGTGGTTGAGCGATGGCGCAATCCGCGTCCAGGCGGCGGGCTTCGTCTCTTGCTTCGCGGGCTGTTTCGATGGGGACGTGCATCACCGAACGGGGAGAAAGTCCCGCGACCCGCGATCTTAGCCGGTCGGCCCCTTGCTTCGCTTATGCCTGCTGCTCGGGGGGGATACAGCACCAAGGCACGGTGCGCGTTGAGCAGATCGATTTCCTGCTCAAAGCGACGCAATGAGCCCACGCCGAAAACGACGCGCAAGGGCTGGCCATGAAAGACGAAGTCTCGCAAAGCCACTCAATCCTTCGCCGAGGCCGGCTTCAGCACAAAGTCGTATTCCACCAAATACGTGCCATCAGCCTGGCGTTTCCAATCCGTGATCAGGGATTGACGCACCCCGAACACTGCATCTGAGTCTAGATACTGGTCGTCGCTGCGGAACACGTGCGTGGTCAGGGTCTCGTAGCCCGGCGCCTTGATCAGGAAGTGCAGATGAGCCGGCCTCCACGGATGACGCCCTGTGGCTTCGAGCAGCTTGCCAACAGGGCCGTCATGCGGAATTGCGTAAGGCACGGCCAGGATGGACTTGAACCAGTACTGACCCTCGCCATTCGAGCGCAGAATGCCCCGCGCCTGCGCGTGCCCGATCTCAGGGTGCTGCACGTCATACAAGCCATCCTCGTCTGACTGCCAGACGTCGAGGTGTGCGTTGGCGACTGCCTCACCATTGAGGCTGCGCACGGTGCCTCGCACCAAGCAAGGAACGCCACGTGCGCCGTTGGAAATGTCCGCGCCCAGCTCGTAGTGGGGAGCTCCCTCGACATGGAAAGGCCCGAACACCGTGGCCTCGGTACAGCCCTTGGGCTTGTCGTTGTTCTGCGCCACCGTAAGCATTGAAAGCCCTAGGATATCGGACAGCAAAATGAATTCCTGGCGCTTGTCGTCGGTAATGTGACCGCACGCCGTCAGAAACTCAATGCCCTGGAACCACTCACCTTCAGTTAGATCCACTTCACGCGCGAACTGATGAAGGTGCATCACCAAGCTCGTCATGATTTTCTTGAGCCGCGGGCTCGCGGTATTAACGTGCCGTGCGAGCACCGCTTCCGTAATCGTGTTCTGGTTCAGATTTCTCATGGTGGCCCCTATGTCTGTCCAGGCCCGAAACATTTTGGCTCACAGCTATTCCAGAGCACAGTCATGCCTTGGCCAACACCGATGCACATCGTGCACAGCACTTTAGTGCTCGCCGTTCGCATGCAATTGGCTGACCGACGTTGTCGTCAACTGGCTGACGGCGCCGACGATCGCGTTGGGCTGAACAAATCATGACGCCCCACCTTCAACTCGCCGTGTAAGCCAGTCGCGCAGACTTGCCGACACCATCTCCGGAACTTCGACAGTCGAAAGGTGCCCGCAAGGGAAAATCTCCAGTTCGGCCCCGGGCACCGATCGCGCGATTTCGTTGGCCAGGCTAGGTGCCGAAATGCGGTCTTCATCACCGGCGATCACGAGCATTGGCACGGTGATCTGCCGCAATTCGCTGCGTCGGTCTACGCGATCGAGCACGGCCCGTTGCTGTCGCAAGTACCCGTCGCGGCCAACCGTACGAGCCATCGCGGCCGCGAGGGTCGCGACCTCGGCCTTACCCCCGGCGACGGTCTCAGCCAGCTTATCCGCGACCGTATCGAACAGATCGCGCTTGGCATCCCCGAGAAGAGCAGTTGAGCGTTGCACCTGGAGCGACGTCGCGGGTCTCGCATTCGTATTCAGAAGGGCTACTCCCGCCAAGCCGGCGTTCCCACGTAGCGCCACCTCCAGCGCCACGTACCCCCCCATAGAAATGCCGGCAATCGTAAATCTGCCGGGAGCCTCTGCCAGAATCTCGTCAGCAAAGTCGGGGATCGACTTACCGCTGCAGCGGGCAACAGTTGGCTCAACTATGTCGGAAAGTCGGTCAACGACGGGCTGCCACAGGCGTCCATCCGAGGCCAATCCAGGAACGAAGATAACCTGATGCTTGCTCAAGGGGCGCTCCATGTCATATTCAGGCTTGGAGCCTCTGGCTGCACGCCGTCAGGGGACGGATCGCGCGCCCCAGAGGCCGCCACTTAGATCTGCCGGAGAAACTCAAATCGTCTCGCTCTGCGGCAACATTGCGGATAGGGCTAGCGGCTCAGAGCTCATCCGGGACGTCAGCATCAAGCGCTCGAGCAACGTCGCCTTATCGGCGGCAAGGTGTCGAATCTTCGCCATATCGGCAGCACGCTGTGCCGGATCGCTGGTATCAAAGATCATGCGCTTGTTCTCCGATGCAGCAGGTGAGACGATCTCAAGAAAGACGCGACGACGGTCTTCCGCATACCTGTCAAGCAACTCATCTCCGGCTCGGCCCTGCACCACAGCGGCAAGAGCTTTGTAGAGTGCGTAGACATCGAACAACCCACCAACGAGGCCGTAGCCCCCACTAGGATTAGTGGCATGCGCAGCATCGCCCGCGAGCAGCACTCGCCCAACGCGAAACTTCGTGGCCGCACGCTGATGCATCCGATAAGGTGAATAGGCGTCCAGCTTGTAATCCTTCGCATCGGGGACAATTACCCCCAAGAACTCCCTCATGCGCTCTGGGATGCTTTCCTCTGGTAGGTTCACATCCTCGCTGTAAGTGCACCGCCAGAGATCATTTCGGTCCAGCTTGACGATGATGGCTCCGAAGGTCGAATCGATCAGAAACGTCGATCGAGCAAAGCCATACTTGGAGAAGTCGAGATAGAGATTCGCAGCGACGAAGCGCTTCGGCCAGGTGATACCCTCGAACTCCAGGCCCAGCTTACTTCGAACCGTACTGCCGGCACCATCAGCACCAACAAGCCAGCCACTGCGGAACTCGAGTTCTCCGCTAGGTCCAACGGCTTGAACCGACACACCTTCGGCGTCTTGTGTGATGTCAGTGACGTTGACGCCCCAGTGAACAGCCGCGTTCGGATAGGCAGCGAGCTTTCGCAGCGCGATCTCTGCGAGCAAATGCTGACCGAGGTGGAGATTATAGGGAAACTTCGTGCGCCCTTCCAAAACATCCAAGCTGTATTCGATACGGTCGCCGGTCAGATATTCAATATAGCAATAGTCCTGCTTTGAAAATCCGACTTGAAGTGCTTCCTCTAGTAGCCCCAACTCCGACAAGCCTTCAAGACAAGACCAGTGATAAGCGATCGCGCGCGGCGACGATATGACACCTTTCGCTCGTTCCAATACGTTGACGGCGATTCCGGACTTCGCCAATCCAAGAGCCGCTAATAGCCCGACAGGGCCAGCGCCGACGATTGTGACGGCTTTTGCAGAGCTCATGATCATGCTCCCCTCTTATGAACTTGGCCCTTCTACGGAATTTACCGTTGCCGAAAAATGTCTTCAGCACAGAACAGACGTTCCAGGGCTGAATGAATGGGTTCGTTGCGCAGATCCGGCGAGACTGGTCCCCGCGGCCAGTCCGCAGGGACTCGAATACATTCTTCCATCGATCACTCTGGAGTCGCCTCGGCGCCGCGCACTGGCCCGAACAATTCCCAGTGCTCGCCTTTGAAGCGCATCATTCGCATCTGCTCGATCGGCGCAAAATCGGTCGGCGAAGTGTTTATTGTGATTCCGGGTAAAAGCGTGTCCGTCGTGAATTCTTTCAGGCTTGCCGCCTGCTTCATGACGTTCGCGCGGGTGAGATTGTCGCCACACATCTCGAGCACTTTAACGAGTGTTTGCGCGACTCCGTAACCGTGGACAATGCTTCCATCGGTTTTGTCAGCGCCCGGCATGTATTTGTCGACGAACGACGACCATTTCTTCATGCCGGGATCATCCTTCCACTGAGGATCAGCTCCTTCTTTGTTGTAAGCAGCCGACAGAACTCCTTGGGCATTCTCGAAGCCGGCGGGCTTCATTACACTGCCAACGAAGGATGCGCCGTTATTGACGATCTGCAACGGCTTCCAGCCGAGTTCAGCGGTCTTTCTGATAGCTTGAGCACCAGACTTAATCGTCGCGAATATGAAAAGAACATCGGGATTGGCCGCTTTGATCTTGACGATGTGAGAGTCGATCGACGGCTCGGTCACCTCGTAGCTTTCTTCCATGATGATCATCGAGGCAGCTTTGGCCCCAAGACCCTCCTTGATGCCCTTTAGGTAGTCCTTTCCGAAGTCATCATTCTGATAGAAGATCGCGATCTTCGCGTCCGGCTTTTCCTTCATCAGCCATTTCGCGTAGATCTGAGCTTCCGTTTGAAACCCGAGCTGCCAACCCATGGTCCAAGGAAAATTACTCGGATCATTCCACTTCGCGGCGCCGCTTGCGACAAAGAGTTGCGGCACCTTCTTGGCATTTAGGAACTTTTGAATAGCGGAGTTGGTCGGCGTACCGAGCGGGCTGAACACGAAGAGCACCTCGTCACTCTCGATGAGCTTGCGAGCCTGCTCGACGGCCTTCGGCGGCGAGTAGGCGTCGTCATAGGAGATGAAGTTGATCTTGCGGCCGTTGATGCCACCATTATCGTTGACCATCTTGAAATACGCTTCTTCGGTCTTGCCCACTATGCTGTAGGGCGACGCCGGTCCGCTATAGGGCATGAGATTGCCGATCTTGATCTCGGTGTCGGTCGCGCCGGTGTCGTATTTCTTTTGGGCCAGAGCTGCGCCGGATGTGAAAGCTGCGAATGTCACCAAAAGAGCGATTGGTAGCCTCATCGAAAGCATCTTGATTTCCTTTCCTAGTTTTAGGTGTTTCTCAATCTTCGCATCAGCTCTAGGCCGATCATCCCAATCTGCCTTGCGCCACGATGCCGCTCGCCGAAGGCGACGGGCAGCGTGATGACGAAGGAGGCCGCGGAGCGCACGCCCGTTGTGCCGACTGCCAGGAAGCAAATGTCGTAAACATCACCATCTCGTCCTTGCCCGAAGTTGAGATGGTCGACTGGTGGTAGAGATCATGACCACCGCGAGCGCCTTACAGGCGTGGATGGCGCCGGTGGCAATCCCAGCCAGGACTTGGTTGGTGAAACGCTCCATCGTGCCGGCTCCTCAGGAGCCCGGACAGGATTTACGGATTTCTTCGTCCTTCGCGATGTCCTTGGCGTTGCCCGCCATCACGATGCGTCCGGTCTCAATCACATAGACCTGGTCGACGAGCTCTAGCGCAAGCTGGGCGTTCTGCTCGACAACCAGGATCGACACCTTGTCCTCGCGGTTGATCTTGCCGAGTATCCCAAATAGGTCGCGCACGATCAGCGGGGCAAGGCCGAAAGTGGGCTCATCTAACAACATCAAGCGCGGCCGCAGCATCAGCGCACGCGCGACCGTCAGCATCTGCTGCTCGCCGCCGGAGAGCGTACCGGCCTGTTGGGTGTGCCGCCGCTTCAGGACCGGGAAATAGTTGTAGATACGCTCGATGTCGGAGCCGATCTGGAATTTGTTCTTTCGGGTGATGGCCCCGAGCTGGAGATTCTCTTGCACTGTCATGTTGATCAAGGCGCCACGCCCCTGTGGGATGTGGGCGATTCCCAGGCGCGCGACCTTCCCAATCGATCGGCCGACAAGCGGCTTACCGTCGAACTCGATCGCGCCGGTGAAGCGCACCATGTTGCAGATCGCTCGCAGCGTCGTGGTCTTGCCGGCGCCGTTGGCGCCGAGCAGCGCCGTCAGCGAGCCCTCGTTGAGCGAGAAGGACAGGCCATGGAGCGCCTGCACCTTGCCGTAATAGGCACGCAGGTCCTTGACGTTAAGCAGCATCGTCATTGGTCCTTGCCCTTGAGATAAGCCTCGATGACGTCGAGCTGCTCGCGAACGTTGAACGATGCACATCGGTTTGGCCATCGCCTAGTCAATCCGATCATCCCAGCCTTCGTCGCCGCGTGGAGGCATCGTTGCGAACTCCAAGAACACCTTAAACCGACGATATCTCAATGATCGACGCAGCGGCATGGCCGCCTCCGAGGAGCGGCGAGCACCTGCCTGAGATCGCCAGGCACCTTGCGGTACTCCCATCGTCGTCCGGTACGCAGCATGGACCTTTGATAAGCTCGTACCAACATCTCCGTATACGTCAACGTAACTGCGGTCGCATCCATCACCGCGACATGATCGAGCTCTCGAATGCCCCAATGCACGGTCAGCTCGTTCAACACGCCCTCTCCTGGAATAATGATGTCCGCCCCGGCCTCGATCGCTCTGCGAGCGGCCATCTCAAAAGCCGCCCTGACCTTCTCAGGCTCGTCAAAGGCGCGCTGTAGATCAAATTCATTGAAGGCCGGATCGAGGCTAGCGATCTCTATGACGCGTGCATTCAGTTTGTGGCGGTCCACACACTCTCTCAGCATCCGCACACCTGCTGGCGAGATCGTCACGATTCCGATCTGCGGGGCAACCGAACAGCCGGCCAGGAGACAACTCTCCATCATTGACGTGACCGGGATATCGAGAGTCGCTCGGGCGTCGCGCAGCGCGAGCTCGGCAAACGAAGCGATCATAACAGCGTCGAATCCTTCGGACTCGGCATGTTCGAGCTGCGCAAGCACAACATTCGCAACACGGCTCCTCTCGCGCGGATACTCGAGAGCCAGCGCGGGAGAGGAGGAGCCATAAGTCCCGATCGGTACTCCATGCAGCACGACCTCGACCCCCGGGCTCGCAACCGCCGCGAAGCGGCGCGACAGCGATTCGGCATAGTGAGGAAGCGCTTCGAGTTCTGTGACGGACTGGTGCCAAATGCGCATCTTATCGCTCGCTACACGGCCACTCGTCAGCGCGTTAGACTCTGTTTGACGCAGTGTCTTTTGAGACATCCCCGCATCGTCTCTACGACCTCTTTGGAGGCCTCCAGGATTGACTTGTGTCCACAGGGAAGGCTCTCAAGCTCGGCATTGGGAATGAGCTGGGCCATCTCGTTATTGATGCTCGGCTGCGCGAGAAGATAATCGTCTCCCGTGATTACGGGGGCTTGCGCCAACGAGCGGTCAGGAATGCCAGCGCAGTTCTGACTAAAGTGTCCTCTCCACGAGCCCGCCCAAGCCGACGGGCAGACGGCCCTCCGCCCGGTGACGCTGTCTACAAGAGACATGGTTAGCCTTTTTGTTTGCTCCCTAACGTGCACATCTCTAGTCGTGCACTCGCCTTCAATAAAGGCTCCAATTGCAAGACATTCTTTCTTGAATCGGACGAATACGAGAGAGCATTACTCGCAAAATTACTGCGTGTAGACGCAACGCGGAGGCTCAATTAAATCCCCAAACATCTCATGGGGAGCCGGCCACCACCTGCTCGGCGACTACTCCATCCATTTTCGCTCGTAGTCGAGCCGAGCGAAGTGCGCGAGGAGAAAGTCCATGAAAACGCGGATTTTGGCAGGCTGATGCTTGCGTGTGTGGCATGCCATGTTGATGACGACGGGAGGCAGCTCCCAATCAGCGAGGACTGGCACAAGGCGGCCCGCCTTGACGTCCTCATAGATCGTATACATCGGTTGAAGCAGGATGCCGCCCCCCTCAAGTGCAGCTGCGCACAGCACTCGGCCTTCGGTGGCCAGCAGTGCCGGCCTGAGGCGTACCGTCTCGATCGTATCCCCCCGCGAAAAGCTGTGCGGATGAAACTCTCGTGAGAAGCCATAGATGAGGGTGGGGTGTTGCTCCAACTCCTTGGGCGTCGTCGGCGCGCCGTACTCGGCGAGGTATTTCGGAGAGGCGACGGGCACGTAACGAGCTCGCGCGAGCTTGCGCACGGTGATGCCCGAGTCCGGCTCGACGGGACGGGTGCGCACGGCGATATCCACGCCCGACTCGATTGCATCCTCATGGTGCTTAGTTGTAATAATATGAACGGAGATGCCGGGATACGAGCGCCGAAATTCGGGAACGACCGGCGCAATATGCATCATCGCAAATGAAGGCGAACTGGTGAGCGACAGTACGCCAGAAGGTTGTGCACTGTACTCGCTGACACATGCGTCGGCGTCCGCGATGCCCGCGAGCAACTCCACGCAATGTTGAAGGTACGCGCGACCAGCTTCCGTCAGCCAGAGTCGACGAGTTGTTCTCTCGAGTAGCCGAGCTCCTAACCTCTGTTCCAGCTGACTGAGACAGCGACTTGCTACCGGATCCGATAGACCAAGTTTTTCTGCTGCGCGCGTGATGCTTCCAAGCTCTACAGCCTGAACAAACAGCTCCATTTGAGTCAGGCGATCCACAGGACTTTTCCAGGCGCGTGAAGCCAACGTGTAGGTGTTGCTTCCAATGTTGCGAACCTCGAAGCTCTTCTGACGTACTGACTCAATTTCTGTCGGTTCTGCGTTTGATCCGGCTGGCACTGATACTTCGCAATCGATCGACGATCGCCGCCGGCGAAGGATACTCAGGGCTCGCTCGGTACTTGACGGTGAAGTCATTTGCAAAGCCTCAATGGTCTCCAAGCCCCACAAGCTGAGAGACAGTCTCGGTCAGGCATTTATGGTACAGCCCGGCCGCTTGATCAAACATCCGCGCCGCCAGTCATAGGCACTGAAGCGCAAGTCCTGCTGCGTCAGCTTGGTCCATATTGGCCTCCTCATCTAGAGAGGCAGCCATCTGGAATCGGAGTCTTCGCCCAATGGGCTAGATAAGGTTGCTTTCGATCTGGAACGAGCGCTAGAGCGATAGCACAGCCCCCTCTTCCAGCCCCTTGCTTCTTTCAGACTAGCTGTCGTCATGACCAAGAACAAATGATACCCGCGAAATACACCCTTTCCATATATGAAAGAATATATACCTTATAATTGAGGCGCGTCTCATGCACATTCAACGATTGTACTATCTGTGGTTTCTATGGATGAACGCCGGGCTAGCAGGCCAGACCTGAAGCTGAGCCCGGACCGGCCAATGTCAGACACCGATCTCCTCCCAAGTCCTTGACAGATGGGCCCAGATCTTGAGAGCGCCACGAAGGTGGGACGCTTCAAAGTGGATAGTGCACCATGTTACGCCATCGTCCGCGTCGCTTTAGCGACTACTAGCAACGATATGCGGTTATCGGGAGCTGTCATTCGGCTCTTGTATTACCGCAACAATCAGGGAAGAATATTTTGCCAAAGAATGCGGCATCTCACGAAGACGTCCGCCGACTCGGATGCGACCGTGCGTAACGAATTAAGTGAACGGCAAAAGCAGTTGGGCGAATTTCTGCGATACATGCGCGAGCATGTATCGCCTGAGGAGATCGGACTTTCTCGTAGCGCCCGCCGTCGCACGCCGGGATTGCGCAGGGAAGAGGTAGCCGAAATTATCGGAGTGAGCACGGACTGGTACGCGTGGCTTGAGCAGGGCCGAGATGTGCATCCGTCGGAACAGGTCGTAAATCGACTTGGTCAAGCCTTCCGCTTAAGCGTCGATCAGATAACGTATCTTGGCCGACTTGCCCGGCCGCGCTCTAAGTCTTTCGAGGAAACGTCGGTTCCCGCGCGCCTCATCGAGTTGATCAATTCCTTCCCGTTTCAGCCAGCTTATATAAGGAATCTTCGCTGGGATATCCTCGCTTCCAACGCGGCGCACAGCAAGGTTTTCGATCACTGTCACAACTCGACGTCCGAACTTCCGAATATGCTCAGGCTATTCTTCACTGACCCCCGCTTCCGCGAAGTCACACTGAATTGGGACGAAATTGCCCAAGAGGTCGTAGCGAAGTTTAGAGCGGACTGGAGCTGGAATCCTGAGGACGAAGGTTCTGTGGAGCTGGTACGGGAATTGGAGGCAAAGAGTCCGGAGTTTTCGAAGTGGTGGACTCAGTATAGCACAAAAGAGAAGCTTACTTATCCCTTAGAATTACAGCATCCAGTCGGAGGACGCATAAGCCTCGATAGGGTTACGATGCATCCAGAAGGCGAGCTGCGACAAAGCGTTGTTGTGTACCTGCCCGCCGGGGCCGCTTCTATGAAGACAATCATAGCGCTCTGCAAGTAGACCTGATTTGTGATGGACTCTGAGGGTGACCGGACCGGTCCAGATCCAGCGATCAGCGGAGTGATCTACGATCAGTCATGCTGGTCCGTATGTTGGATGCTTGCGGCAGCCTCCGCAGGCCGGATGTAAGAATATCGTAGCAGCAGGGCGAAGCAGCAGGTACCCATCTTCACCAAGCGTGGCGCCCCGGTGGCGGCGCCGGAACGAACAGGCTATATGGGAGCCAACATCGAGCGTCCGCGGTCGTCCTGAACTGTACCACACGAGCCGCGCCATCTCTTTGCTTTAAACAGGATCAGATCTTTTGAACCGGACCTTAATGTCGGGAGCCACCCTCCAATGAAGAGCCGCTCCGAGGAAGTTGCCCAGACCTTTCGCCTCTTGAGGGCGTTTCGTTCGTTGCGAAATCCCGCCGACCGGCACCGCGCCGTCGAAATGGTCGAGGCACTGTTGGCAAAAAACGACACTCAGGAGATGCGGTACTCGACTGGCGACCAGACGACCCACGCGTTGGATAAGCTTTGAACTTTTGAGGCAAGGGCAGTAGTTGCCGCCCACCTAGGTTGGTTGACTAGGCACCGAAGTTTGAGTTCTGCGCTGCTTCGCACGATCCATCTTGACGAGGGCTTGGTCAAGCGTTTCTCCTTTGCAAGTCCCGCCGTCGCGGTCCACTTGGTGCCACTACGCTCACGGCGGCGCTAACTGAGGGCGGGAACTGTCTCACTGATCGCCATCTCAACTAGTTCGATCATTTCTTTCACTTGGATATGCCCTGCACCTTGGACCGCAGCTGCAGCTTCTCGAAACATGACAACGTCCTTCGGACAGGCGACAACAAAATACTTCACATCGGGAAGTTCTAATGCCTCTCTCATTCTCTGATGACTTGGACGCTCCTCCGAGCCGGGACTTGCCATCCAGATCCGTCCTCCGCCGGCGCCGCAACAAAAGCTGTTCGAGCGATTACGAGGCATCTCGATCAATTTGATCCCGATCGCCTGCATGATCGCTCGTGGGGCATCCGTCACTTCAGTGTAACGCGAGAGATTGCACGGATCATGATATGTCGCAATGGCGTCCAGAGGATGCGAGATCGGGATACGACCGCTCTCAATAAGTTCGGCAAGAAGCTCCGTATAATGACGCACGCGATATTCACCGCCAAATTCCGGATATTCGAACTTGAGGGTATTGTAGGTGTGCGGATCCGTCGTGATGATCTCTTTGAACCGAGCCTGGCCGAGCGCGGCCAGGTTATTCTCGATCAGCATCTGGAAGAGACCCTCCTCTCCAACCCTGCGAACGTCATTGCCGGAATTCTGCTCTGCTTCATAAAGAATACCGAAATCGACGCCCGTTCTATGCAGGATTCGCGCGACGCTGCGTGTGATTTCCTGCAAACCAGGATCGAACGACGCGTAGTCGCCGACGAACCAGAGATACTCTACCGGCTCTTTTCGGGCGTCCTTGATCCTGAAAGGAAGAGCTTGAGTCCATTTCGCTCTGTTCTGCGCTGCTTCACCGAACGAGTTGCCGGAGCTTCCAATCTTCTCTAACGTTTTCTGAAGATTGGGCTCCATAACCCCCTGTTCGACTAGATTTCGCCGCATCTGAACTATCAGCGGAACATGTTCGATCCCCACCGGACAGGCCTCCATACACGCCATGCACGTCGTGCAAGCCCAGAGGACCTCTGGCTTGATGAGACCACCGCCGGCACTGCCGTCGTGAGCTAGACTCGTCTCATGTAACAGACTCCCGCCGCCCAGCTTCGCTTCAGCCTGCTCCCTAAGATCGAGGATCACATCGCGAGGTGAAAGCTGCCAGCCACCTGCGCGCGCAGGGCACGCAACGTGACAACGCCCACACTTGGTGCAAGCATCAAGGTTCAGCCGGTCCTTCCATGTGAGGTCCTCCAACCTTTGATAGCCTAGCCCAGCTACGTCCTCAGAGATCGCGGGCAATCGCTTACCAGCCACGGGATCGCGGACAAGCAGGTTGGCCGAGTCGACAAGGATGTGGATGGCCTTGGAATATGGGATGTAAGCGATGAACGTAAAGACCAGGATGGCGTGCAGCCACCAACAATAGAAGTGGAGCTGGTTTGCGTCCGCGCGCGAAAGACCAACCGCGCTCAGCCCGTTGGCTAGTTGCCAGCCAACGAACGACCATACTTCGAAGTCCGGCCTGTCGGCCAGGATACGGAGTGCCTCTGTAACGAAGCCGGTTGCACCGATGAGAAAGAGTATCGCCAAGAAAATGGTATCGTCCCGGACGTAACCGAGACGACTGTAGGTACCGGCCTTTCGGTCCGCGCGCGAATAGTCAAACTGGGGCTGGGTGCTCCAGCGTCGAGCCGCCATGATTGCAAGCCCGACCAGGAGTGCTAGGCCCATCAAGTCCAGCGTGGCTGAGAACCACAGATAGAACACGCCTTTCCAGAAATGGATGCCGAATAGCCCCAATACGTCGTGATCGATCCAAATCGTTATTGTGCCGGCTAAGAGAGTGAGAAAGCCGAAAAAGATCAGGACGTGGGCCCACCCCGCCAAGGCATTTCGCTTCCTCAGCTTGGAATGGCTCAACACAACCAGGGCAGTCTCGCGGACTCGGGCCCAAGTCAACCCATGTTGTGCAACCGCCCGGCCCCCGCGATATTTTGCGACGCGTAGCCAGACCCCATACGCGAAGATCCCGACACTAATCAAAGCGGTCAGGTAGAAGATCCCGATCGAAAGGACGGAGAAGTGCCGGAAGATCTCCCGCGCTGGGACGATCGAATATTCCACTGGTTCCTCACCTTCTTAATTATCATCGCGCGATATGCTGCTGTCGTTGGCGCGCCGCGGTTCGCCGGTCGCGGCGGTCAGATATAGACGACCTTCCGCGGCTCGAATGCCGGCCACCACTTCATGTAGCCCAAATCGTCGGCGATCGCGTTAGCCGCGTTGTAGCCGGGCGCGCCAATGGCGAAGCCGCCGGGATGAGCAGATGCGCCGCACAGGTACAGTTTGTCGATGATCGTCCGGTACTTCGACATGCCGGCGAACGGCCGGTTGAAGCCGAGCTGTTCGGGCGTGATCTTGCCATGGCAGATGTCGCCCTGAATCATGCTCGGCAGATAGGTTTCGATGTCCACCGGCGTGTAAGCGAAGCGGCCCAGCACGTTGTCATCGGTCATGTTCGGCGCGTATTCCCGGAACTTATCCATCATTTTGTCCGCCAAATCGTTCGCCACGTCCACCCAACGCGCCGCGCCTCCATCGGCGAGCTCAAACGGCGCGAGCAGGCTGAGGGAAGCAGTGCAACCACCGGGAGGGGCCTGCGACGGATCATGCGTGGAGAAGATACCGGCGGCTAGACCGGTGATGTCGGGAATTCTCCCGGCGCGCACCTGCTCGCCCATCCGCGGAGTATCTTCATCGCGCTCAAACCCGATCCCGTAGCGGAGCCCATCATTAATCATCGGATCGCGCTCGGCGATCTTGAACTTCGGGCGCTCCTTCAACGACAGGAAGACACGGAACAGTGCAAGTTCGCTGAATTGAAGGCCGGCGACCTTTTGCTGCACTTCGACAGGAAGCTTATCGTCACCGACCATGTACAGGAACGTGTGGATCGGATCGATCGAGGACGCGACGAAATGATCGGCACGGAATTCCCGGCCGTCGTTGAGTACGATGCCCTTCGCCGTGCCGTTTTCGACGATGATCCGCTGCACTGGCGCGCCAGTGAAGATCTGGCCGCCGTTTTCCTGAACGACCCGCGCGATCCCCTCCGCGGCGACGCGGGTGCCCCCCCTTACGATCGCTGTCTTCCCTGCCAGCCAGCAGGCGACGTTGCAGAAAACAAAGGGCGGAATGCCCTTAGTCGTGATTTCGTATTCGGACATGATCGTCGAGCGCAGAAATAGGTCGCGGCACAGCGCCGTCTCGAACGTTTCCATCGCGAACTCAAGCGGGCTGTAATCCTTCACGAGCCGGACATATTCGGCGCCGCTCGGCATTTTCTTCAAGTCGTCTTCCCACTGGTCTGGCGGCTTCGGCGCCGAGTAGAGTTCGGGCAGGCCGAAATCGAGCAGCCAGTCCTTCCACTGATAAGCGAGCTTGCGATACGCCGCCGCATCCTTTTTCGAGAACCTGCTAATTGACTCGATCGTCGCTTCCAGATCCTGGTGTTGGACGAAGTAACTGTCATGCTTGACGATGATGTGCCGAGCCTGCGGGTAGATGTAAGAGACGCCATAACGGTCGAGCTGCAGATCGTAATGAATCGGGCTCTCGTGCAACTTGGTGTAGATGGCGTGCGTGTTGTGCTTGAAGCCCGGAACTGACAGTTCCTCGGTCGCGAAGCCCCCGCCGACCGTTAGCTTGGATTCGAATACGGCGACTTTAACGCCAGCCTTTGCGAGGTAGGCAGCTGTGATAAGGCCGTTGTGGCCGCCACCGATGATGATACCGTCGAACCGCGTGTTGCTCATTTTATTTCTCCTGATGTTGCGTGCGCGTCTACGCGGTTCGCGTCGATTTTACTTCCGTTGTAATGAGCGGCAGGAGTTCAAGTAGGTCTCCAACAATGCCAATGTCGGCTATTCTGAAGATCGGTGCATCGGGATCTTTGTTGATCGCGACGATTGTTCCCGATTCCTTCATACCGTGAACATGTTCCACCGCACCGGAGATCCCGCAAGCAATGTAGAGCTTCGGCTTCACTGTGGTTCCTGAAAGACCGACTTGCGAACTCGAGGTGAACCATCCGATGTCTACCAGGGGACGCGAGCAAGCCGACACGCCCCCAACCGCCGCTGCCAATGCTTCGACGAGCGCGAAATTCTCCTTTTCGCCCACGCCGCGGCCGCCGGCCACGACAATATCCGCCTTCGCGATGTCAACCCCCGAACGAGTGGGTGCGATTGTTTTGAGTGGCCGGATCCGGCGATCTTCGGCGTACTCGACCTCAATAGCGATCACCTGCCCGCCCCCCTTTAGATCGGGCTGCCGAGCACCGCTCTGCTGAATTGTCGCGACGATTATTCCACCTTCGACGGCGACCTTCGCGTTGACTCGACCGCGGTACATTGGGCGTAAAAAGTGAGTCGCCCCAGCTTCGCACTGAACATCAAAGCAATTGCTGATCAGGCTTGTGCCTAGCTTGGCGCTCAGCCGAGCGGCTAGATCCATACCGATATGAGTGTGGCCGAATAAGACTGCACAGGGGTCGATCTCCACTACGAGCTTCTGTAGGGCGCCTAGGACCGTAAGCGGATCGTAGTCAGCATGGCGCGGCGCGTCCGCAACTCGCACCTCATCGACATACTGTCCAAGTTCGCCAGCTACCTCGGCGATATCATTCCCGACGAGCAGGCACACAACACGTCCCCCCTGGTTCGCGGCTAGCTTCGCCCCGGCGGTGATCAGCGAGGCGTTCGACGCCTCCGTCTGTCCAGCGCCCGCTTCGCAATAGACAACGACATCGATCGAACCCATTTCAGATGACCCCCTTCTCAACGAGGTTTGCGACAAGAGTTCGCACGGCTTCGGCGGGCGCCCCGTCGAGCATTTGGCATTGTCCGCTATTCTCGGGATACGACAGTTCGGCGATGCTCATACGACTTGCCTGCCGAGACGCAATTTTCATTGCTTCGAGAGACATGGATTCAATCTTCCGCGAACGCGCTTTTACGATCGCCATGATTGACGAGTAGCGCACCGGCCGGATACCGAACTGCACAGTGCACAAGCAGGGCAGGTCGACTTCAAATTCTTCTTTATAGCCACCGCCAAGCTCACGTGTGACGACGGCCGTCTTCTTGTCGGCGCTCACGTTAACCTGCGTTACGGCTGAGATGACGGGAATGCCGAGATGTTCAGCTAGAGCGATCCCAAACAGCCCCTGCAAATCATCATCCGCCTGAATGCCGGTAAATATCAAATCGAAACCCTGCTTCTTCACGACCTCCGCTGCGGCCGCCACGTTGAGGGCTGTATCTGTCCCGTGGGATCCCTCAGTGAGCACGTGGATTCCATGGTCTACGCCCTTGGCGTAAGCGACATGCAGCGCTGCTTGAGCACGCCGCGGTCCGATCGTGACGGCTGTTACGGTGCCCTGGTGAACGAAGCGTTGGTAAAGGGCTTCTTCGATCGCGTAGAGATCCGTCTCATTGGCCTCGTAGGCAAGGCCCTCTTCCTCGATGCCTCTTTTCGTAACTGCGATTCGCGGCGTCGCGCCAGACGACGGCACATGTTTAACGAAAGTGATGATTTTCATGACCACTCCAATCGGTGCGCAGAAAGTTCGAGAAGATCGGCTACCAATCCGCCTACGGAACGAGCGCTCCAAAGCTGACCGGCGCGACCTCGGTGCTCAGATCATCGCCCAGCCACCATCGATGATGATCGTTTGGCCGGTGATAAAAGACGAGTCATCGCTGGCGAGGAAGCTCGCCGCACCAGCTATATCTTCCGGCACTTCATCGCGCTTGATGGACAACGCTCTCATGTTGTCGCGCCGGAAAGCCTCCACCCTCTCAGTCTGCCTGGCGATCCGCTCTGTCAGGGTGAAGCCTGGCGCAATGGCATTGACGGTAATGTTGTCATTGCCGAGCTCTCGCGCCAGTGCTCGCGTGAAGCCGATCATCGCGCCCTTGCTTGAGACATAGTGCAAGAGAAACGGTACGCCCTGATGGAAGGTAGCCGAAACGATGTTGATGATGCGGCCGCGCTTGAGTGTGCGCATTGGGGGTACGGTGGCGCGGCTCAGCATATACGGGCCGAGGGTATTGACATCCATCATGCGACGCCATTCCGCTGGACCGATCTGGTCGAAGGGGCGTGGTGGTGCGGTCATCGCCGCATTATTCACTAGAATGTCAATGCGACCGAAAGCAGAAAGCGCCTGCTCGACGGCCGATTGCACGTCAGTTTCAGACGAGACGTCGGCACGGATAGCAAGTGTCCTGGAGCCGCTGGCTGCGACTTCAGCCGCTGTGACGTCAGAGTCGGAGATATCGACTAACGCGACGTCAGCGCCTTCGGCAGCCAGTCGCATGGCAATAGCTTTGCCGATCCCTGCATTTGCACCCGTGACCAGTGCACATCTACCGCGGAGCCTCATAGTTTCCCCCTTACTGCTGATCGTCTATGCCGCCCGAGCGCGACGATCTCGCCAGCCGGTTTCCCCGCATCTGGCTGGTACAATCGACAATGTGACGCCAGTATGCGCGTTACCTGCGTTCATCAAGTAAGCAGATTGTCCTAGAATACCGCACTCCTAGTCTCCGCAGAGAGCCGCCGGCGCGTGGCAAACGGACCGATTTGCCAAGGGTTGGCGTGCATTTCGCAAAATAGTTTCGGGACTTTCTGAGCCGCTATCCGATGAACTCCGTTAGTCGCGCGATATTGGCTTTGACATGTTCGGAGCGGTTACGGAGATGGCCTATCGGCCGTCCTTGCATGTCAGTTCGCACCGGATCCTGCGAATCCGCAGATTCGGCTCACCCTTGAGCGCGGCGGCCACTCGCTAGCCTAACGCCGCTAATGTCACTCGCCGATCCGTCAGCCATAAGCCTCCCCAAGTGATCTCCGGCGATCCAGCTGTACTTGGCTCACGCTCGTCACCATCAGCTGTCACGCGACGAACATATTTCTAGAGCGCTGCAAAACGAACCTCCCGCTCCGAAGGCCGTTACCCTGCCGGAAACCTAAAAGCCGTGACGAACATTTGCTGCGGCAAACGCTCTTGGGAGGTGTGAGCGCTGGAGGAAGCAATCCGGGATCGAGACCGTCACTGATTTTCGAGATCGCGCGCCGGCAACTGCCGTGACTGTGGAGATCGCAGGCCAGCTAAACAGCGCGCTCGGCCAAAAGCGGATGCCAAGTCGACGGGAGTGCGAGGAAGGTGGTAGCGGAGGTCAGTTACATGGCTAGACACATCCGGCCCGAAGACACTTGTAATAGAGCGTACACGGCTTGTTTCCATAAACCCTGTTATCCACCCGGGGGTCAGCTTAACTCGCAGTCCGGGCGGCAACTGGGCAAAGGAGTGACGGTCATGGATGTCGACAAGCTCTCAAGGCGGTAGGTCCACGTTCACGAATGTGTCGTGTCCGCTCGATGCCCTTTCCGAAAAAACTGAAGTGCGTTGCCGCGCATGATTTGGTCAATAAGGTCATGGGTATTCTCAAGAGCGATCCAGCCCTCAGCGACCAACTGCGAGAGCGCCTGTGCGATTCCACGGCGCGCTACGAACGCGTGGCCATAAATTGGCTCGACAGCGACATAGTCGCCGCCGAAGGTGAAGATCTTGTTGGACGGAACTGCCATCAGAAATTCCTTCAGAAAGCGAACGCCCGCCACAGGATTGATAATCCATGCCCAGCACATGTCGATCGCGGCGTTAGGGTAGTGTTTGGCCAAAGCGATAAACTCGTGCTCGTATGGATAGCCGATGTGCATTAGAACGAATCGGGTTTCTGGAAATTCCTGCAATAGACGGCAGACGTCTGCGGCATTGCTGCGGGTACGACCGAGCTGCATCACGCCGTAGCCAGCCAAAACGCCTGTGTGCAGCTTGCACCGGTAGGCCGCACTCGCCAGCCTCGTCCACGCAATAGCGGAACAGATAATCTTGCAGCGCCTTGAGGTCGTCAGGACCGAGAGCATGTAATGCGCCGACTCGGTCGGCATGGTGGGGAAATAGCCTTGACGCATGTGCTTTGGTGACCGGCTCGAAATCGAGTGCACGCGAATAGGCAATTTGCGATTTTACAGCGACGGCTTTGGCGCCGTATGTTGCGAAATAGAAGTCGATGACGTCGAGCCACTCATCGAGCGTGGTCGGGCGTCTGCCTGTCTCTGCCTCCACCCACGCAAAGTCGGCGGCACTACACCGGCACAATTGAAGGATGCTTATGTCGTGATCGAGTAACTCTGGCTGTTCGGTCTCCATAAAGATGCGCTGTAGCGAATTGACATGACAACCCTTGATGTTTGCTAGGTCGAAAATGCGTGCATAAAAGCCAGGCTGAATGGTTTCACGGTATTTCTCGGCGATGCGGGGCAGGCTCTCGATAGTCAGGTCGTCCTCACCATAAACGCCGCGAAACGTATGGCACGAGTCAGCTTTGCGGAGCTTGATTACTTCATTCCTCCACTTCAAAGAGCCGCCGTGCTCCTTTCCCAAACCATCCTTCAAACGGACAGCGAGGACGAAACACTTGAGGATATTTGAGGAAAAAGATCCTCGGCTCCAGGGCATGGATTTAGCCGGAAACGAATTATCATCTCCTTCGGCAAGTCTTGGCGGCAAGGTCTTCGGGCGCTCACTCCGTCTATTCTCAGAAATTGAAAGCAAAATGCACGGCCATTGCCGAAAACCTATTGGCGAATCGCAACTCACTCTACCTACCCAAGTCGGACCAAGTGGCTCGTTGGGGAGCTGCCGACTCTTGGGGATCGAGGGTCTGCATTAACGCAGCCGCGTAACTAAACACTCCACCTCTTACGGGGCATAGGACCTCATCACGTATCGGACCGTCCAGATGCTCCGGCCCATGTCTTAAGGCTCTCCTGCGCGCGCTTCACGCCAACCGTTGGTTAGAGTCGATACTCGGCTCTGAAGAGAAATCTTGAATGACGCTCCGTTTGCGGATGGTCTACCGTCAACGCGTGGGCGCCCTGTACGAGAGCCTGCAAAGTGAAGGCGAGAGAACCGAGACGGCGGAGGTTTGCGCGCGTTGGTCGATCAGATAACGCTCGTTCCCGATGGCGAAAAGCTAGCGATCGTGTTGCGGGGCGACTTGGCCGCGGTCCTGCGCTTTGCGGCGGGCAAGAAAAACCCCGACTTCTTTTCGGAGACCGGCGCTCTGGATGACTTGCTGTCGCAAGCATCGGTGGTTGCGGGGAGGCGCAATCACGAGACCAACATTGGGTCCAGAATAGGATTCGACCAAGATTGCCGCCGCCAGCTGTTGTTCTCAGACTGCCGACCCCATTTTCTTGTATCTTTCGCGCACAGTTGCTCGCTACTAACCGACCTTGGGCTTCGCCCTGCGAGTTTCACTTACATCAAACCAACGGACCAACTACCTTGCAAGTGTCCAAATGCGTCTGGATGGTGGCCGCCGCGAGTTCGTGACCAATGAAGATGAGGACGGTACGGCGGGNTCAAACGGCCGCCAAACCGTCCCGCCGCCGATTTGAATGGCCCCCTGAACTCCCTGAACTACCAATCTGCTGCGGTGCTGAACCGAATGCACAATGCCCTTGCAGCGCCATAGCCTCGGCCCGTAGAGCGCCAACAGCGCATCGAGCGCCTGGTTAAGCCGATCCAGATCCAGTGGAGCGTCACAGTTGAAAACGCAGGTCGTGAGACCCCGGGTGTGCTTCGCGACGAGCGTTGGACGGAGACGCAGATCGGTACCGCTTCGTTGCAGGGTGCGATTGATCTCGTCGGACGGCACGTGATCGTTCGAAAACCCCCGCACGTCAAACATATGGGCCATCAGCGCCTGGATATCGGAGCGGTGCAGGTCGCCCGCAACGATCAGCGCACGGGGATTTGCGGTTGCCAGTTCCTCCTCCAGCGTTTCCCGCTCTGCTTCAGGTACGAGATCAGACTTGCTAACGATGACCCTGTCCGCATAGCCCAGCTGCGAACGAAACTCTGGCCGTTCGGCCTCGATCTTGGCATTAAGCGCGTCGACGACAGCTACGACGCCATCGAGATGAAATAGGGATTCGATCGCCGTTTCGGCCCTTCTGGGCTCGGCATGGGTCTGATGATAAGTCGTGCGATTGAGCAGGGCAGTCGGGCTGCATGCCTACTAACAATGGTTGCAAAAGGACTATTGGACCGTCAGAGGGCGGAGAACAGTTGGCTATGCGGAAAAAAGCATGAAGGTGGGACCTGGTCGATAATTAGATTGCATCAGAAGGAATAAAGTTCTGAATAAGCGCGCGGGGCGGTCCCATAGCGACGACGAAACAGTCTACTGAAATGCGACGGATCATTGAATCCCCACCGCAGCGCAATGTCGGTGATCGACTCGGCGGATTTCCTTGTCTCCAAGTCCATTCGACAACGATCCAGACGTCGCTGCCGGACCCAATCCGAAAGCGTTGTTCCGTTTTGAGCGAACAGCAACTGCAGATACCGTGTCGAAATGCCAAACGCGGCAGCAACCCCATTTGAACCGATGTCGGGATCTCGGAGATTGTCTTCCAGATGTCGGATGATCCCTTCGAAGAGTACTGAACCGCGATCACTTGAGCAGTCATCGCCTTTTGACCGGATTGCTCGCAACAACAAGTCCAAGCCGGCCTCGACGGCCAATGATGTGTGCGCATCCGACAGGGTATTGACCTGCTGCGATAGGATCTCGAAATAACCGGCGAGCAAGGCGCCGAAACCATGATCGCGTGAGAAATGCAGACCGTCTGCCGAAACGAGATCGGGCCATGCGTTGTAGATGCGATCGATCGGAACAATGATCATCAGCTTGCGCAGGCGATCCATTACCTCGAAGGCTACATCGTGCTGATCATTCCACACGATCGTATCGCCCCGCTCGAATACCGATGCCCCGCGCCGGTCGATTCCCCGCTCCCGCCCCTCCGTGATGAACATTACCACTACAAAACGTAAATCCGTAGCGTGGTGGACACCTTCGCAGCCTCTATCCAGTCGCATGTCGAGGACGCGCATCGTGTTCAGTTGACGCTGCCAATTGCTTGATGGCCGAGAACACGTCTCTTCGCAAGGTTTGAGAGTCCATGCCGAAAGCGGATCGACCTGTGGCTTCCACCCGGCCACCTCCCCGTGCCTCGATGCAATCCCTTCTCTCACGTGTCCTCCAGACATTGCACAACGCCCATTACCGCGATGCGGTGTGTTCAGTTCGCTGCCATACGGTACCGATTGCGCTCCCGTGCGAGAACCTGTACGAGTTCCCGACTATAGTCCCCAGCTGTTCCATCGCCAGAGAACAATGCCGTACATAGGCTCAAGGAGGACTTTAGAATGGCAGATCCAACGTCACCAGCCAAGGACGATATTTCCTTTAAAACCAATGACGGAACCATTCTTCGTGGCTGGCATTTCCACCCGCGAACTCAGGATGCCTCTCCCGCACCTCTCGTTGTGCTGCACCACGGCTTCAGCGGGGTGAAGGAGAGCTATCTGGACCGGTATGGGCGCTTTTTCAGCGATGCGGGTCTTGGTGTCCTCGTCTACGATCCCCGAAGTCTGGGAGAAAGCGACGGCCGCGTACGGCAGGAGATCGACCCCCTCCAGCAACTCGCAGACTTTCAGGATGCGGTCACCTACGCACTGACATTGCCGCGCGTCGATCCGAACCGACTGGGAGCTTGGGGCTCCAGCTACGGCGGTGGAATCGCGATCCAGGCGGCGGCGCTTGACCAGCGGATTCGCTGCGTCGTCGCCCAGGTCCCATTCCTGAGCGGCGGGGCAATCTGGAGTCAGATACCGGTGGAAGCACGCGAACATCTTTCGAAATGGTTCGCCGCGGAGCGATCAGCACGCGCAGCAGGTGAAAAGCCAATGATGCTACCCGTCGTCGCCGAGGATCCGGACAAGACACCCTGCATCCTCGCCACGAGGGATGCTTGGGATTGGTCCATGAAGACGGCTGCCATTTCTCCGACCTGGAGGAACGAGGTCACGGTGCGGAGCTTGGAGCTGACTTTCAGCTTCGAGCCGATCGCCTACATTCATCGCGTGGCCCCCCGTCCCCTCATGCTCATTGGAGCCGAACAGGACAATTTGATGCCGATCGAAGCGACGCGACAGGCCTTGGAACGGGTCAATGGGCCCAAGGAGTTCGTATCGTTAGCATGCGGACACTTTGCGCCTTACACCGAGTGCTTCGATCAGTCTGCTTCGGCGGCGTGCCGCTGGTTTTTGAAGCACTTCGAGCGCCCGTGCTAGGTAGAAATTCCATAGTACGGTAGCGGCTATGGAGACGACGGCCAGGCAGGCCGTCGTCGAAGAAGCCCCTTCCCCCGGAGGTGCCGTTATCTGCTATGGATCGAGCCGCCCAAAGCGGCATCGCTGCCCGGCCAGCTCGGATATGGCGTAATCGTATCCGGTCGACGCTCGGAGCTCTGCCGCGGCTGATTCGTATCGATGGCGAGGCTGCGCTGCTCAGCATTTGCAAGCGACATCGACGGAGCAATGCGGACTGCTCGCCGATCGAATCGTACATCTTCAGCCACGCGACAAGCAGGCTGCTCGCAGTTGTGGGGAAGCTCCCGAGCCTAACGATGGGTTTTCCGGCGCATGCCTCAATCCGCCAGCCCAATATCGAGGCCGCAGTCGATCGTCGCATACCCGCCGCCAAATGTCGTCGCACGAGTATGCCGGCGAATTCCATTTGCAGGCCTGGAAAGTCTTCACACTTAGCGCGGCTTTCAGCCCAAACGTTGACACGCGCTGGGGAGGCGAGTTGCTGACCGCATCGAACCCTTCCAACAGCGCAACCCAGAAGCACAGGCCACGGATCGTCCACGGATGACCGGAGAACGGATCTTGGTTCAGGAACGCGCGAACGTCGACGCTGAGCCCTCGGTCAGAAAGCCCTCTCTCGGCACTGCGTTGTTGACCGAGGCTTCGCCGTTGGAGCCCGCGGCCGTCGACGAGATGTACGACCGCGGGGCGAGGCTGAAGTAACGGAAGGCGAGCCCGGTCAGCATGGTTTGCACCGAGCTGCATGAGCTCGAGGCCGCGATCGCGGATCCGGATCGTTCAACGAGATCATCGCGCGCACGATTTCTCCAAAGCGCGCGCACGGTCGGTAGCTAACGTCCACAAATGGCCTCAAGTCGCTGATCCCGCAGGGGCACTGCGAGCCGCGTCAGCGGGACCGCTGGACTCTGAAACACCCGCCATTCTCGCCGATCATCAAGGACGGCAAAATGTGCGTCCCGAAACATCCGTGGGGCCTCGCTGGGATCGCTCCTACTCGGATCGAGTCTCGTTGCAGGGGCTGACTCTGGCTCACGCTTCAGGTCAGCGGCATGCCCACATAGCTTTCCGCTATGGTCGTCGCTGCCGCGCGCGAGGTAGTGACGAGATCGAGCTCGGCGAGTTGGCGCCTTAGGTCGAACTCGCTTCCATCGTGGAAGCGGTGCAGCATTGAGGTCATCCACCACGAGAAATGCTGCGCCCGCCATACCCGGCGCAAGGCCGTACGCGAGTAATCGCCCAGAGGGTCTGTCGAACCGGTCGCATAGTGGGATGACAAGGCCCGCGCGAGAACATGCACGTCGGCCGCCGCGAGATTAAGGCCCTTCGCTCCGGTCGGTGGGACCGAATGCGCGGCGTCGCCCGCCAGGAAGAGCCGGCCGTGCTGCATAGGCTCACATACGAAGGAGCGCAGAGGAATTATGCCCTTCTGGAAGATGGGCCCCTGCTTCAGCTGAAACCCGTTCCCGACGGTGCGGGCTTGAAGCTCGTTCCAGATGCGGTCGTCCGACCAATTATCGACCGACTCGCTGGGATCGCATTGAAAATACATCCGCTGTACATCGGGCGAACGGGTGCTGATCAGGGCGAAGCCGCGGTCGTGATGGGCGTAGATCAACTCGTCCGCGGAGGGAGGAGCCTTAGCCAGGATGCCGAACCACCCGAATGGATAGACGCGAAAGTAATCCTTCCGCACGTGACTCTCCGGGACCGAGCCGCGGCTGATGCCGTAGCCACCGTCGCAGCCGGCGATAAAATCGCAGTCGAGCTCTCTGGCCTCTCCGTTTTTGGTGATGAAACGGATCTTCGGCCGGTCGGAGGTGATGTCGACGAGGCCGGTGGCCCTGGCCTCGAAATGAATCTCGGCACCTGTGCGTAGGCGCAGCGCAATAAGATCTTTGAGGACCTCATGCTGAGCGTAGACCGTGATGACCCGCCCGTTCGCAAGGTCGTGCAGGTTGATGCGGTGGCTACGCCCCGCGAAGCGAAGCTCGAAGCCGTGATGCACGAACCCCTCGCGCTCCATCCGCTCGCCGGCGCCGATCTCCGTCATGAGGTCGACCGTGGACTGCTCAAGAACCCCTGCCCGGATCGTCGCTTCGATGGCCTCGCGCGTGCGGCTCTCGATGATGACTGAATCGATCCCGAACAGATGAAGCATGTGGGACAGGAGCAGGCCGGCGGGACCCGCTCCAATAATGCCGACTTGTGTTCGCATCCAGTTGCCTCCTATCTTGTAGTGCGACGCGGGCCAAAAAAGTCCGCCGCGTGTGGTCAAACGCTCAATCGTGACCATGAACTTGTCAGGCGCGCCCAGCCAGCACACGCGCGTTCTCGCGCCCGATCCTTGGAAGAAGTCGCGCCGCCACGGCCGCAGCGAACAGCACGCCGCGAACGACGTCTAAATCTACTCGCATCCGGTCAGCAGAACTTCCAAGCGCTTCGGTCAGCGCCCCCTGACTTCGATAGTCGATACCAAGCATCGAGGCACAACAATCAGAGCCCCGGTGAAGCGATCATCTTGCACACCAGTCATCGGCATATGCTGCTTCCGGCCCCCCCTGCCACGCTGCCCCGTGGCGTTCGTGATTAATTGAAGTCTAGCGCACTGTCGTCGCGAGCGTGCGTCCGCAACACGATGATATTCATGCCAGCTTGAGAAGGCGCGCCGCGTTCTCCTTGAGGATCAGCGGACGGATCTCGTCCTTAATCTCGATCTTCTCGAAGTCCGACAACCAGCGCTCCGGCGTGATCATCGGCCAGTCGGAACCAAATAGCACCTTCCTGCGGAGCAACGTGTTGCAGTACCGAACGAGGATCTGCGGGAAATATTTCGGCGACCAGCCCGACAGGTCGATGTAAACATTCGGCTTATGGGTCGCGACTGACAGCGCCTCCTCCTGCCACGGGAACGAGGGATGCGCCATGATGATCGGCATGTCCGGAAAATCGACGGCGACATCGTCGAGATACATCGGGTTCGAATATTTAAGCCGCATGCCGTTGCCGGCGCGCATGCCGGAGCCGACGCCGGTCTGCCCCGTGTGGAACAGCGCAGGCTTGCCGGTTTCGGCGATCGCCTCATAGAGCGGATAGGCAAGGCGGTCGTTGGGAAAGAACCCCTGCATCGTCGGATGAAACTTAAAACCCTGTACGCCGAATTCATTGACGAGACGGCGCGCCTCCCGAGCACCCATCTTCCCTTTGTGGGGATCAATCGATGCAAAAGGGATCAGAACGTCGCTGTTATCGGCCGCAAGTTGAGCCACTTCCTCGTTCCTGTAGCGGCGATAGCCGGTCTCCCGTTCGGCATCCACGGGAAAGATCACCGCCGCGATATTTTGGTGGCGATAGTGTGCCGCTGTCAGCGGAACGGTTGGCGGATGAGTCCATGGCGCGCCGAAATACTTCGCCATGGTCGATTGAAGGTCGTCGTAACCGTCGTCCGCATGACAGCCGCACGGCTCTTCCGCATGCGTGTGAATGTCGATCGCGCGAATTTTTTTGATGTCCACCATGCAGGCTCCCTATAAGCGCACAACTGCGGGATCGTCGTCGTCATAAAGCCGCTCAACCAGCGCCTGTCGGTGCGTCAATATCTTGCGCGCGTTGATACTGCCCTTTGCGGTCAGCTCACCCTCGCTCATCGACGGAGGATTGGCGAGCATTAGCGCCCGCACCACGCGGGTCGATGAACTGGTGGCGTGGTTCGCCATCGCGGCCAGCCGCGGCTGAATCAGGCCGCGCACGGCTTCTGCGCTTAAGGCACCGCCTATGTCGCCGGAATTGAGTACGGCATCGTTTATTGAGCCTGGATGTGGAAAGATGAGCAGGCCGAGCTCGTTGCGGTCTTGACCAGTGACGACGACATCCAGCGCGACATCGGCGAAATGCTTAAGCGCATCGAGACGGACATTTGTTGCCCGCACCCACGTGCCGCTCATCAGCTTGAAGTCTTCCGAGATGCGACCGTCGTAGCGAAGGCCAGCATTCGCGTCCTCCGGGTCAATGAATGTTACCGCATCATTTGTGATGAGAAAGCCATCCTCATCGAAGGCCTCCTTCGTTTTATCCGGCTCGTGGAAATAGCCCTTGAGCACATTGGGTCCGGAGACGCGAAGCTCGTAACGACCCTCCTCGCCTGGGATGAGCTTGGCGGTCACAGCAGGCAGCGGCACGCCGATATTACCGGGGCGGTCGACCGACTGATGCGTCTGTGTTGCGGAAGGCGCGGTCTCCGACATACCCCAACCCGAGAACATTAGCGGCACCTCGCCGCGCACCTCTTTGGCAAATTTCGCAAGCGCTGACCAAATGTCCTGCGTCACCGACGCGGCCGCGTAGAAGATCAGGTCGCAATCGCCGAGATAAGCGCGCTTAAGACTCTCGTCCTTCTCCATTGCTGCTACGAGCTGCGCGAAGCCGATCGGCACGTTGAATGCCAAGTTGCAGGTATGGTCGCGGATGTTACGGATCGAGGCTGCAAATCCAGCCTTAGTCGGCTTGCCTTCGTCGATATAGAGGCTGCCGCCGTTTGCGAGCATCATATTGAAGTTGTGGCTACCGCCGAAGACATGGTTCCAGGGAAGCCAATCGACGATTTTTGGCGGACGCGCGCTGATGACCGGCATGGCCGCGGCCATCTGCGCTTGGTTGACGCACAGCATCCCGTGCGTGGTGAGCACGCCTTTCGGGTTCGCCGTCGAGCCGGAGGTAAAGATAATCTTTGCCAGTGTATCGGGGCCGACGGCTGCGTGCGCCGCGTTCAGATCCACGCTTTTGTCGCCTTTGAGCAGGTCGCCGAATGTTGTCGCGCCCCCGGTTGCGTTGCGCGTTACAACCCTCTCGACGCTGTTCATGAACGGCAGCGCGAGAGCCCCACCGTAAGCGCCGCCATCTTCTGCAAACACCATTGCGGGACGAACCGTCTCGATAGCATATTGCAGGCGCGGATAGGCGTCCGGGACCAGCGAATACTGCTCCGCCAGCGGCACGATTGGCGCGCCGATGTATTGCGCAGCGAGCGCCAGGATCGCGTGATCGACACCATTTCCCGAAATGATGGCGATCGGCTTCTCGGGTCCGAGCCCCCGCGCCAGAAGCGAAGATGCCAAGGCCCGTACCTGCTGCAGCAGCTCGCCATAGCGCAGCTCGCGCCAGCCCTCGCCCGAGCGCTCCGCGACGAACACGCGGTCGGGCGCCGCCCCCGCCCATTGGTGGAGCCATGCGCCTGTGTTGCGGACAACGGGCCCGAGCGGCACGCGCGAGCGAAGAAGTATCGTGCCATCAGGACGATCTTCACGGGCGACGTCATGCGGGATGTAGGTCGGCATGTTCCGCGCTCCTTATGGGAGACCTTCGCTGGCTGCCTTCAACCTCAGCAGCCTCACGAGCGCATCGTCGCGCTGTCGCACCATTTCCACCAAATCGCGCGCGCCGATCTCGTCGGCAACCCCGGCCATGACGCGGTTGCCAAGGTCGCCGTCGACCGACAGACTGCCAAGGTCACGCCACATGCCCTCGGTCGCCTGCCACAGCGGCTTTTCGAACAGCGCGCCAATGCCGTCCTTTCCGCCCGACAGATGCAGGTTGAGGAACGGTCCGAGCAGCGACCACCGCAGACCCGGACCATGGGCGATGGCCGCATCGACGTCCGCAACACTTGCCACACCGGACGACACGAGATGAAAGGCTTCCTGCCAGAGCGCGGCCTGCAGTCGATTCGCGACGTGCCCCTTGCTCTCGCGCCGCAAGCGGATCGGATGCTTTCTCATGGCCCGATAGAACGCGAGCGCCCGTTCAATGGCGCCCTCTGAGGTAAGCTTGCCGCCGCCGACCTCAACCAGCGGGATGAGGTGTGGCGGATTGAAGGGGTGGCCGAGAACGACGCGTTCCGGATGACGCCCGCAAGCATCTTGGAATTCGCCGATGGTAATCGTCGACGCGCTGGTGGCAATCAGCGACTCCGCTGGCGCGGCCTCATCCAACCGGCGGAATAGATCACGCTTGACGTCGAGGCGCTCCGGGCCACTCTCCTGGACGAAGTCGGCTGCGGCAACGGCGTCTTCCAGCGACTCTACGAATCGCAATCGATCGAGCGACGCGTCGGGTGAAAGCCCAATTTGCTCCATGACAACCCATTGCGCCGCCACTGTTCGGCGCAGCTCTTTTTCCGCACCGGTTGCCGGGTCAGCGGCAATCACGTCCATGCCGCGCGCGAGAAAAGCCGTCGCCCAACTCGCGCCGATAACACCAGTTCCGATAATCGCAACTGTCTGGATAGCTTGCGTCATGGTGTTCGGACCTCGTGCACCCCAGATTCGCATCTAAGCGTTGTGCTGGACCTTTGAGGCCTTACCCTCCAAGAAGGCGTGGAGGCGTTCTTTGGCTCCAGCATCACCCTGGGCAACACCCGCCATCAAAGCTTCAAGCAAATAGCCCGCCTCCGGCCCGCTCTCCGCGATACGCGGAAGGGCTTGGATCAGCGCAAAATTCGTGAGTGGGGCGTTGCCGGCCATCTTGTGGGCGAGCTCTATCGCCCTGGCTAGGCCTTCACCTCGGGGGACGACATATTGGGAAAGACCGATCGCGCCGCCCTGCTCGGCGTCATAGGTGCGGCCAGTCAACATCATGTCCATCATGCGTGCGACCCCGATGAGTTTCGGCACGCGTACAGATGCCCCACCACCGACATAAATGCCCCGGATTCCTTCAGGGAGCGCGTAAAAAGCGGACGCCTCCGCTATCCGGATATGCGCCGCCGCCGCGAGTTCCAAACCACCGCCAATGACCGCGCCGTGCAGGACTGCCACGACGGGCAATGAGCCAAACTCGATCGACTCGAAAGCGCGGTGCCAAGACCGGGAGTGCATAACGCCCTCGGCGACGCTACGCTCTGTCAACTCCGACAAGTCGAGCCCAGCGCAGAAGTGATTGCCCTGGCCGGCGAGCACGACCGCCTTGACGCGGCTCGGCGGCGAGCTGAACCAACGTTGCAAAGAAAATACCGCCTCGTCGTTTAGCGCGTTGCGCTTCTCGGGACGCGCGAGGCGTACGATCGCAATGGAATCCTGCAATTCGACTGCAAGGCAATCCAGCCCTGGCAGACGCCCATTTTCGGCTTTGTCCATTGCGTTGACTCCTAGCCCGTTTCGCGACGGTTGGGGTACGGGAACGAGCCCAACCTCGAATTGTTAGTTATGTTTCATAAACAAATTAGTCAAGCGCTTTCACGCTTCAACCTGAGCGCGACGAATGACCAAAATTACGAAAACCTGTCGAGCTTACGCATCAATGCAACGAATATCTTGTACTCAGACGCGGACAACGGCTGAAGAAGAAGCTTGTCAAGCTCGCAATGGACCTCCCACATTTCCTCAAACGCCTTCAGCCCTTCTTTTGTCGCGAAAAGCATACTCGCGCGCAGTTCCTTTTTGTCCCGCCTGCGCTCCACGAACTTATCTGCTACTAGCGCGTTCACGAGGGTGGCGATATTTGACGGCTTGACACGCAACTCCTCCGTGAGCGCGCCCGGCCGCACCCCAGGGTTGTTCACGATTAGCACGAGAACGCTGAATCGTGCTGGCGTCATGCCCAGCCCAGCAAAATGTCGATGGAATCCGTCGAACGCGCTGAGCTGAGCCATGCGAACGAGAAAAGAAGGGCTGTCCCGCAGCGGTGACTGTATAGCGGTCCCGGCGTTCGCGTCCGCCGCTCGGTGCGCGCGAGTAAGACCGCGACGAAGCTTTCGAGCCATGATTTATCCTCTAGAAATCGGTTCGCTTTATATTAGGTTCTGTAGCAGTCAGATAGGTTGGTCGGCTACGTGCGGCGGGCCACAGTGTGCAGAACTGTGAGAGTGCCCGAACCGCAGCAATCAGCGGCGGTGCCTGCATATGTATGCAGGACACTGGTCCCGACATAATGAAATGGATTTTCGAATGCGGAGCGTGCGCAGATTGGGTCGCAGTCGCCAACCTCTCGTTTACTGGCGTTGGCATCACTTGCCAGACCCGGAATTGGACTCTGCTGTAAACCTCGCCCCGGCACTCATCTAACCAACCTAACGCGCCGCTCGCCAGCACCGCCAGGATCCAGAGCGCGATCGCGCCAGACTCATTAGCGCGCATGCCTAGCTCCGAGCTACTTAAGTCATTTCAACGTGGGCGCCAAAAGAGAGGTTATGGAGCGAAGTAAAGACCGAGATCAATCCAAACTGTTCAAACCAACGGGCGCCCGTTTAGACGGGGACTTGATGACATCCGAACGCTCCAATCCCGTTGCCTGCGGAGAAGCAGCCGGTTTGGTGAAGTCGGCGCTCGGCGCCAAGCTAGATACTGATCTCCGCTATCTCCTCATTTGAGCCCGTGGCGCTGGCAGCGCTTCCACAGTCCAGATCGTCCTGTATCGCTCAATGAGGGAGCTTTTTGCCGGCAAGGGTCTTTATCGCGTACTTTTTGCGCACCGGCCCTAGGACACTTCAAGGCCACAGCCTCGTACCCCACATCCAAGATTGTTCGCAGAGACGTATCCTCGTCCAACATGCTGGCGAAAGCGCCCATGAAGGTCTCGCCGGCGCCGGTGACGTCGACGCGCGTAATCGGAGAATACATCACCACGTGTCCACGCACGGCCGCTTGCGTCCTGATCGCGGAGGTGCCGTCGGTACCGACCGCAGCCCAGCCATGATCCAGTGCCGCGTCTCGGCCGGGTCGATTACATCGTCGATCTCGAACGCAGATGCGATCGAGACCGCTTTACCGTCCCCATAGAGCTGCGCGACCTTCTCCTTGAAAAATCGCTCGCGCGCGACCGGATCGGTGATCGCCTGCATTTCCTTGCGAAACCCGAGGCGAACGTAGCCCTCAAGGCCCATGCCGCCGAATTCGGCGGTAGGCCAGGCCACCGTGAACAATGAGGCGTGGAAGCTTCCACCGATCATCGACTGAGCGCCGAGACCGTAACCCTTCCGCAGCACGATGCCGAATAGCGGCACGGTGAGGCTGGCCCCAGTGACGAACATGCGGGCAACATGACGCACCATTGCGGTCTTCTCCGCCTCCGGTCCGACCATGAAGCCCGGCGTGTCGCAGAGTGAGACAATTGGAATATCGAATGCGTCGCAGAGCTGCATGAAGCGTGCGGCCTTGTCGCTGGCCGGCGTATCTATCGCGCCGCCGAGATGCTTCGGGTTATTGGCAATCAGCCCGAACGGCTTGCCTTCGATACGGATGAATGCGGTGATCATGCCGATACCGAAGTCACGGCGGATTTCCAGCACAGATCCCTCGTCAGCAAGCAGTTCGATCACGCTGCGGATATCGTAGACGCGGAGTCGGTTTTCCGGAATGGCGCGGCGCAGCAGCCGCTGGTCGCTGATCTCCCAGTGCTGCGCCGGACCTTGAAAATAGGAGAGATACTGCTGCGCGATGCGGGTGGCCTCCTCCTCGTCCTCGACCAGAATATCGATTACGCCGTTCGGCGCCTGGAACGAGACGGGCCCGACCTCGGCCGGATGGTACACGCCGAGCCCGCCTCCCTCGATCATGGCCGGGCCGGCCATGCCGATGGACGCGTTCCTGGTGGCGATGATGACATCGCAGCAACCTAGCATCGCGGCGTTGCCGGCGAAGCAATAGCCCGAGACGATGCCGACCACAGGAACGAGGCCCGAAAGCTTGGCGAATTCCACAAACGAGAGTCCATCGAGGCATGTCATGCCGAGCCAATCGGTGTCGCCGGGACGGCCGCCGCCGCCTTCGGCATAGAACACCAGCGGAACCCGCCACCGCACGGCGAGCGCCAACATGCGGTCAATCTTCTTGTGGTTCATGAGCCCCTGGGTGCCGGCGAGCACGGTGAAGTCGTAGGCGACGACCATGCAGCGCGCATCCTTGGTACCGACATTGCCGGCGTTGATGGTGGCGATGCCGGTGATCAGGCCGTCCGCGGGGGTGTTCTTGATCAGGTCGTCGAGCGTACGCCGGCGACGCTGAGCTGCGATTGTCAGTGCGCCGTATTCCACAAAGGATCCGGGATCGACCAGGTGGGCGATGTTTTCCCGCGCGGTACGCTGATTGGTCTTGCGCCGTCGCTCCACCGACGTCGGGCGGTTCTCGTCGAGCGTGCTAGCGTGGCGCGCGATCGTTTCCGCCAGATCGGGACGAACGTTGTCGAGGTCGACGATGGTTTCCTCTTCGGTGTGGTCGGCATCGACATCGACCTCAATCGGTTCGAAGAACAGTATCGGGTCGCCGGGCATCAGCGTGACGCCGTCGCCAGCGGCCACCTTGGTGATCCGTCCCCCCTCGGGCGCGGTCACGAGATGCTCCATCTTCATGGATTCGATCACCGCAATCTGCTGTCCGGGTCGCACCAGATCGCCCACCTTGACGTCGATCGCCACCACAGTGCCTTGCAACGGTGTGGGGAGTGCGGCCGCCCCCGCAGGCACCGCAATGATGCTGGCTGCAGCCGCGGACGGCGTCTCCGTCGCGGCAGAGCCCGCCCCGAAGAACAATGGCCGGGCAGCGGCCTTGCTCGCGGCGACGAGTTCAACCACGTGGGCATCAATGAAGCTTGTGCTGATACGGTTCGCCACGAACTCAGGATGCGCCAGGATCGCCTGCAGGAACGGAATGTTGGTCCCGACGCCACTGATGCGGAATTCACGCAGCGCGCGCGCCGCCATCGTCACCGCCTCACGCCAACGCGCGACTGGCGTGTGCACGATCACCTTGGCGAGCAGCGAGTCGAAGGCGACGCTGGTCTTGTAGCCGCTGTACCCGAACGTATCAACGCGCACGCCAGGACCGGAAGGCGGATCGAACACCTCGAGCACGCCGCTGGTCGGCTGTGTCGCACCGGTCTCGTTCATGGTCTCCATGTTGACGCGAAGCTGGATCGCATAGCCACGTGGCGCGGGCACATTCGGTTGGGCGAGACCGAGCGAGGCAAGCGTCGCGCCAGCCGCGACCGCGAGCTGTGCGGCTACAAGATCCATGCCTAGCACTTCTTCTGTGACGGTATGCTCAACCTGCAGGCGCGGATTAGCCTCGATGAAGGCGAAGGCCGCGGCGTCGCCCGAGGTTTCTCCATCGACCAAAAATTCGAAGGTGCCCAGGCTGTCATATTTTGCCGCCGTAGCAAGCTGCTTCGCCGCCTCTAGGATGCGCCGGCGCAGGTCATCGGAAAGCGACGGGCTCGGTGCCACCTCTATGACTTTTTGGTTGCGGCGCTGTACTGTGCATTCGCGCTCCCCAAGTTGGCTGATCATGCCGTGACGGTCGCCGAGAATTTGCACCTCAATATGGCGCGCTTTGCGGATCAGGCGCTCAAGATAGACGCCGTCGTTACCGAAAGCTGCCTTCGCCTCGGACTGGCAACGGGCGTAGGCTTCCTCGAGCTTGGCAGCGTCTTCGACGATGCGCATGCCGCGGCCGCCGCCGCCTGCCATGGCCTTGATCATCACCGCGCCGCCCTTGCCAAGTGACGCAAAGAAGGCTTTTGCATCCGCTATTGTCGTGGGACCGACGGTGCCATCGATCACGGGTACACGATGAAGTTCCGCTAGGCGCTTTGCCGCGACCTTGTCACCGAACAAGTCGAGCGCTTCGGGCGAAGGACCGACGAAGGTGATATTTTCCTCGGCGCAGCGACGTGCCAGCTCGGCGTTCTCGCTGAGGAAGCCGTAGCCCGGATGCAGGGCGTCGCATCCCGTTGCCTTTGCCGCTGTGACGACCGCCTCGATGTCGAGATAGGCTCGCGCGCCGCGGCCGGGGATCTCGTACGCCTCGTCCGCGGACCGCACATGCAGGGACAGCGCGTCGTCCCCGGGGTGGATCGCGACGGTTCCAATGCCGGCATCGACAGCGGCGCGGGCGATGCGAACGGCGATCTCCCCACGATTTGCGATCAGGAGCTTGCGAAATGACCTCACGCTTTCCAACATGATAATTTAGATTTACCTCGTCATCCGAGCCGACGGATCGACATTATCCGTTCAACTCCTGCTTCTTCACCTTGCCCGTTGCGGTCATTGGCAACGCCTCGATGATCCGTACCTCCGGCACCTTGTAGGCGGCCATGCGATCCTTGCACCATGCCTGCAGCTGTTCAGTGGTGATGGTGCCCTTGGCTTCCGGCTTGAGCTGGATATAGGCGACTGGACTCTGGCCGCGCTCGGTATCCTCACGTCCGATCACGCCGGAGCCAAGCACGGCGGGATGCTGGCCGAGCAGCGCCTCGATCTCAGACGGAAACACGCTCATGCCTTTCACCTTCAGCATTTCCTTGCTGCGGCCGAGGAAGTGGATGAAGCCGTCGGTATCGATCAGCCCAATGTCGCCGGTGCGCAGCCAGCCATCAACTAGCGCTTCCGCGGTTTCCTGCGGTTTATTCAAGTAGCTTTTCATTAGTGACGGCGTGCGGATGCGGATCTCTCCTTCGGCGCCAATCGGCACGAGCGCACCCGTCTCGAAATCTGTGATCTTGAACTCGGCACCGGGCACCGGCAGGCCGACAAAGATCGGCTGCGAGCTAAGATCAAGATCATCGTCCTGGAAGCCCGTGGTGAAGGTGTTCGCGGTATGAGTCTCGGTCATGCCCCACCCGATCTCGGCAAGAATGGTGCCCGTCGTTTCCTTCCAGCGTCGGCGGTAGTCAGCGTTCAGCTTCTTCACGAAGGAGACAACCCGGACCTGCCGCAGGGAGGAGAGATCGAACTCCTTGAATCGCGAGTGATCTATCAGCTCGACTGCGCCGTCGACCGGCATCACGGTCAGCGTCACGTTATGCTTCTGGATCGCCGAAAGCACGCCGAGTGCATCCCAGCGCGCGAGCAGCACCAGTGTGGCGCCGGCGAACAGCGGGAAGATCAGTCCTAGGTTTTCACCCGCAATCCAGAATTCCGGAAAGAACGACAGGAAGATGCTCTTTTCGCTAATTTCGAGCGCGATGCCGCAGTTGGCGGCGGCGGTGTAGACCATATCGCGCTGGGTGTGGACGCAGCCCTTTGGCATGCCGGTGGTGCCGCCAGTGTAGTTCAGTGCGGCAACGTCATCGAGCCCGGCTGGCGGTAATGGCGTCACGTCTCCGAGTGCGGCAAGTTCAGGCAAAAGGTCGGTCGCACCGGCAAACGCGAGGCGTGGAGTGCAGATCGAGTCCGGCACCGGAACCGTCGGATTGATGGGAATGACATCGGCAAAGCTCGTGAAGATCACCTCGCGCAGCTTGGTATTGGCCTTGACCTGGTCGATCATTTCAACCAACTGATCGAGCCCGACGATCACTTTGGCGTCGGTGTCGTTGAGCACGTATTCGAGCTCGAAGGCACGCGACAGCGGTGACACCGGCACATACACTGCGCCGAGCTTCAAGATGCCGAAGAAGACAATGTGGAACTGCGGGCAGTTCGGCATGAACACCGCAACGCGGTCGCCCTTGCGGACGCTTTTCGACGCAAGCAACGCGGCAAAGCGGTCGCTCTGACGATCGAGTTCGGCATAGGTCAGCACGTTGCCATAGAAAATGATCGCAGGATGCTCAGGCTGGCGCTTCGCCCAGGAGCGGAGATACTCGCTCAGGGCGATTTCGCCGTACCGATACTGCGGCTCGCGCGGGGTGCCCTTCGGCCACGCCTTGCCCCAAAGTCCGTGAAGCTGTTCTAGATAATCCTTTTCGTCCAAACCAGCCATCATGCTCATCTTCCTTTGCACCGCGTATTCTCAACTTAGTTCGAACATGCCGCGGAATTTGAGATTCCCGAGGCAAGGATTACGGCTTCGCGATTCGATGTCTCTTCGCGCAAAGGCGGTGTGCTGGAATACGTACGGCGGCTCCTCAAGTCCAAAGGGCATCGGCGATGATCCATCGGCTCAAGGAGCTCATGACATAACATCGGCTACATTTCTCTGAAACTAAGAGTCGCGGGTGTACGCAGGAGTGCGTCGAGCGTTGGAGATCGCAAAATGTTTAGGTGCGTCTCATTCCAAGACTTCCACCACCATCAATCGGGATTTGCGCACCAGTGATGTAGCTGGATGCCTGGGAAGCGAGGAACAGCGCGAGCCCCTTCAGGTCGTCAGCGCTACCGATGCGCCCGATTGGAATCATGTCGCCAATTGACTTCTGAATTTGCGGTTGCTTGAGCCAGCCGCCTCCTATGTTCGTAACAATGAACCCAGGTGCGATGGCGTTCACGCGAATGTTGAAATGGGCCAGTTCGAGAGCAGCATTGCGGGCCAGATGCGCCGCACCTGCCTTCGCAGCCATGTATGCGGCCCCCACCATGCCCTCGTTAAGGTACGCAGCAACGGACGTAGTAACGACTATGCTACCTCCACCGCTTCCTTTCATGTGACGCGCGGCCGCGCGAATGGTTGCAAAGACGCCATTCAGATTGACGTCAATGTTTCGATCCCAACGCTCGTCCTCATAATTCTCGATCGCGCCTTCCTGCGACCGGGTACCATCCGGGTTGGAGAACCCAATGCCGGGGTCAATTCCGGCATTGGCAAAAACCACATCAACCTTGCCAAATTCCGCGGCGATGTGGGCGAACGCCTGATCGATCTCTTTGCGATTTGTTACATCGAGTTCACGACCGCGAACATCGAATCCTTTCGCTGATAGACGGTTGACTTGCAAGTTCAAAGAGTTCGAATCCAGATCGAGGATTGCAACCCGGGCGCCGCCTTCGGCCAATGCTTCAGCAAAAGCAAGTCCAATTCCGCTTGCTCCGCCGGTAATGATGGCACCATATCCTTTGACAGAGAACATATCCGACATCGTCGAGTTAGCTTCCCGGGCTATGGCGGCGCTAAGCCGCGATCTATTGAATGTTGGCCGCGACTCTCTTCGCATCAATTGTTGCCTGACGCCGCATGGCTTCAAGGGCGGCACGCTTTGGATCGATCATCTGATTGTCCGGGAATGCATCGATGATCTCCGCGAACGCTTCACGAACTTCGTCTTTGAACTCGCCGTGCGAAAGAATGTAGGCCTCATTGCTGAGAATTCCGGAGACCACGCGCTCGCCTACGTCGAGAGGATCCATACCGGCTTCCAATGGCGACTCACCATCGCCGAACGGGCTACCCGGGTCTTGCGAACCGGATGGATCGAGATGAAGTGTCGTGTCAGCAAGATTACTGCGCACAAGACCGGGGCAAAGCAGGGAGACGCCTATATTATGTGGCGCCAGCGCCAAACGAAGAGCCTCCGTAAGGCCGCGTACCGCGAATTTCGACGTCGAATAGATACCGCCTGGATTGAGCAACGGAAGGATCCCGCCCATGGATGAGGTATTGACGACATGCCCTCCCTGGCCGTGCGCTTTGATGCGCGGAAGAAAAGTAACCGCTCCATTGATGACACCACCCAAGTTGATATTGAGCACGAAATCCCAATCCGCATGGGAGGCTTGATCCATTGGGACTGTGCTGGCCACCCCGGCGTTGTTGCAGAGCACGTGGATATTGCCGAAGACGCGCTCAGCCTCATCGGCCGCGCGCTCGATTGCATCCCGGTCTGTGATATCCAGTCGAATCAGATGGAAATTTTTGTTCGAGCGATCGAGAGCAGCCGCCGCAGCGTCGAGATGCTGTTGGCGAATGTCCGCGATGATGACCTTCATGCCATGAGCGAGGAAGGCGCGTGCCATCCCAAATCCGATGCCACTTGCTCCTCCGGTGATGAAAGCAACCTTATCTTCTAGAACCTGCATGACTTTTCCTCGGATATCAGCGGGAGTTACACGAATATGCCCGATTTTCCGGGCGCAATAATCCCGTTCGGGTCGAGAGCGCGCTTCAACGTTCGATTGAGATTTTTCTGCGCAGGTCCGTAGATGTCAGCCACCTTGTTCATAAACGCAGTGTTGGTTCGGTACACCGCGTAGCCTGCGGCTGCGTTGACTTGCAGCAATTTGTCATAACAGAGATAGGCCCGCTGCATCTCTTCGGGATCGGTGCGGTCAAAGGCTAGTTCGCAGACATGCTCCATATGCCGTCCGCCAATGAGAAAGCCACCCAAGTAATCGAAGCCGAATTCGGCTAACGTGGTCTTCACAAGCTCAACCTGCTTCTTGAAGTCTTCGGAGCGAGCGGGCGCAAGCGGCGCAAACCAGGCGGATCCACCACCCCCGCGGAAGTTATAGATGCCGAATTCAGAAAGATCTGGCCGGCCAGTCATATTTCCCTTCCAATGCTGGAAGACCGGGTTTGGTCCAACCTCCTCTTCACTGAGGACGATTGCGCCGGTCGGTGCGAAGGCTTCCTTCACGATCTTGAAGTTAACGGCGATCTGCTCTTCGGTTCCGTACAGCGTCGCCAAAGAATTCCAAATACCCGCGCCGGCCTTTTTAGCAATTTCCGCCACGACCTCGTCCGGGATCGCGCCTGGACCCTTGTAAAGGGCGTTGCGGGGCACGTCACACGCGACGCCATATAGCAGATGGCCCAACAACGAATTCTCAAGGACGTTGTTTAAGCGCAGATTGCGCAAGACGTTGACGCCCTTAGCTGCGCCCTCGAGATCATTCCAAACCGCAGTGAACGTTTTCGATGCGGATGGCTTGCGCATCAACCACAGTCCCATTTTGGTAACAATGCCGAGGTTGGATTGAGCGAACAAGCCATCAACCCATGGTCCATATCCCCAGCGGTAGGCTTGCCATGCGCTTCCGCCTTTTACACCGCCCATCGCCGTTCGAACGAGCTCGCCGTTCGGAAGAACGACCTCGAGGCCACAAAAGTTGGCAGCGTGTTCGCCACAGCGATTGTAACCAACGCCACGGTCGAGCGTGTTTCCTACCGGCCCGACAATGGGACCAGATGATGGGAAGCTGATCCACAACGGCAGCTTCCGTTCTTCGATGTAGTTGCGCAATTGTTCGTAGGTGACGCCAGGCTCGACCAAGGCGGTGCACATTTCTGGATCAACGTCGATGATCTTGTTCATGCGCCGGAGATCAAGGACGATCTGCCCCGCCGTTGCCGGCGCGGCCGAGCCATAACCGAAATTGCGGCCTGTCGAGATAGGCCACAAAGGCGTCTTGTATTGATTGGCAAGGCTCACCACGCTTTGGACGTGCTCGACACTCAAGGGAATGATCACGGCCGACGGCTGGTGAAGCTTCTCGTCCTCTGGAATCATGATCTTTGCGTATGGGACAAGACGATCGAGATCGACAATTACATTGTCTGCGCCGACGACGCCCCGGAACGCCTCGACGGCTTTTGCGAAGGCGGTCTTCGTTAGACCCTCAGGAAGAATAATGCTGTCGTTCATGGCAACGCCTCTTAGATTTTGCTAACGACGGACACGAGGTCGGTGTCGAACGGAAATCGATACCAGCCCTCCTGCAGCACGCTTGCTGGGACATCCGAGCTACCGCCGGACATCGAGCGCGCCAGGACATACCCCAATCGGAAGGGCCATTCTGATCCAGATTGCACAAGTCGCGGGGGTGCTGCAGACACGCGGCCAAGGCAGATCTCGTCGATCGTGCAATTGCCGACGCCGGCCTCCAAGCTTGAAGCAAAAATACCACCGACACCTGCGCAGAAAGACCCCGTAACGAACCGGTGGGCGTTCGCATTGTGGGTGCCGTAGGAGACGACTTTGGCTCCAACCACTCGCAGACCCTCATTCACAAGAACGGCATCCTCGCCGGAAAGAAGCGCGAACACGGTCGAGCCTCGTGCACCTTCAAGATCGCTCACTACTTGACCGAACGTCGAGCCGGACACGACGGGCGTGAGTGCCGGCGGCGATAACTGGCCGTTTGAGTGATACAAGCCCGCGGCTATTCCGTCGACGAAAGTGGCCGAGACAGTTGAACCGGCAATGCATTGACTTACGAACAGGCGGGTTGACGATATTATTTCGCGCGCCACAAGCGTCGATGCGCGAGATAAGCCCGGAGAGATGGCTGTGCTGGCGGTGAAGGCGAGAGATGCGTTTAAGAGCGAGCGCCGCGATATGCTCATCGTTTCACCTCGGCCGGTTCAGACGGTTTCGCACTATCATGCAACCAACGCGCAAGTGCTTTCAGCTCGTCATCCGAAAAATCGGTCGGCCGGAACGCTGGCATCTGCCGCAAGCCGTTCGTGACAATCGCGACGATCATTCCTTCATCAAGTTGACGTCCTCGAATGGTCGGTCCGATGCGCGCATCGTGGCAGTATGCGCAAACCGACCCATAGATTTGCTCTGGCGTTTTCCATTGACCGGCCGACTGTGCGACAGCCCCCGTGGTCGTTCCCGCAATCACCAAAAAGACGGCAGACGCTAGAACGCTCTTGGTCCGGCGATCTTGAAGGAAGTGCGCCAGTCGGCAACCGATCGATTGAGACGAATGATAGAAGCGAAGCACCCAGCACCTCCCGCGGACGTAATAATTATATTCAGTTCATTTGTAGTTGCTTAGACGGTTGACTTGCCTCGCGCTGTTGCTTGGCCGAAAATGCCACGGCGCGAAGGAGGCGTAACAAACGCCTACGCTTGTTCTTCCACCACGTGCTCCGAGATCCATCTTTCTAGGAAAGCCGCGATTTCATCGCTATTCCTCTCCTGCATCATAAGATGGCCGTTGCCGCGCAGACCGTGGTCTTCGAGCCGCAAATGAGCCGCTTGGACTCCTGCCTGGACGAGAAAATCAACCGTGCCATGATCTTGCATGGACCAGGCTGACGCTTCCGATGTGACGACAGCGACCGGAATGGACGAGAGATTCGGAAGTTGCCTCGCCGGCTCCGTCTGGACGAAGCAGTCGGCCAGCCCAATCTTCGATGGCTTGCGTGTTTCCCGTCCTAGTTCAGTCGGACTTTTCACGGGTGGGCTGAATGTCATCGGAATGGTCGTGAGTCCGTATGAGAGATCTCCGAGTCCCATCGGCAATTGTGCGAAGGGCGGCCCCAAGGGTTCGACGGCGACGATGCCCTTAACAAGCTTGGGTCGAACATCAGCCACTAGCCAGCCGAAGGGACCTCCCATGGAATGTGTTAGCAGGATCGCTGGGCCGATACGGTCGAGTAATTCAGCGCCTGCGTTCTGCATCAGCTGCTGCGTTTGCGCCAGGAAGACGAGGAAAGGACCCTGCCCCGCAATGAATTGGTCCAGAGTCAGATCGCCGATGACACCGGTTCCGGGCCACTGAGTGTGTTTCTGCGCATTTGGCCAGGCGTTCGGCTGCTTGCCAGGCGCGGTGAACAGCGTCATGGCAGGTTCGTAGGCGAGTGGAGGTGTCATTGGACCGAGCGCCTCGGGATGAAGAGGCGAGCGCCCGTGACCTGGCCGGTCGACGACATAGACCGCGTAGCCTTGTCGTAGAAAGTAGGTTGCCCATCCCGGGCGTCCGTCGGGGGTGCCGAGAAAGTCCAATCCCTGCCCGCCACCACCATGGACCATGACGATCGGATACGGATGCAAAACCCGTTCGGGAATTTGGAACTGGACGAACATCTGTCCAGAAGCAATCGTGCCGTTCGGCGTGTGCTGGCGATGGATGCCAGTCCAAAAGAAGCCCTGATCTGCTAAGATCAGCGGAGGCGATTTCGATGGAGCTTGGTTCACGTCCTACCTCTCAAGTCGTTCTCAGAGGTCCAAGAAGCCAGTCGGCAATCCGAGATTGCAGCGAGCGATGTACTTTGCGAAAGTTTGGTATTGAGAAGACATATGTCCTCGATACATCTGGGCGTCACTGAAGTAACGGACCATCTTTGACCCCTTCCGCGACGCGGTCGACCCGGCAGTCTGGAACAGAAGTTCGGTGGCATCGCAGGCAAGTCGCGCGCCGCTCTGCAGCATGCCCCAGAGGCGGAAGTTTTCTTCCGGCGAGGCCGGCACACCCGTTTCCGCCCACCGCCGACAATAATCCATGTGCTTCCGCATGGCCTGAATCAGCACGCCTTCCGCCGCATCGGTCAACGCAATGGCTCGGCCATAGGAGACTTGGAAGTCGGTCTCGAAGAGACGTTTCGTGATCGGTGGCGCGAATGTGTTCTGCGACAGCAGAATGTCCCGATACTCGTCGATCGCGGCGAGCGCAGCACCGACGATAGGAGACGTCAAGGCGGCGTGATAGGGGCCCATGAGCATCCCCAGATACATCGGATTGCCGTGCAGGCGCGTACCGGGCGTACCATCTCGAAGATCCTGCCCTACTCCCATCTTGTCGATGAAAGCGGTCATATGCTCCGGTACGAAGACGTTTTCCAGCTTAACGCTATTCGAGCCAGAGCCACGCATCCCCAAGGTACGGTCTCCGCCCCAATCGCTGAGAACGGTGTACTGCCCGCGCGGTACCAAGAAGTGGAGCACTCTTGGTGGGAACGAGGTCTGAAGCAGCGTCGCACCGAAGAAGTGTGTACTGTGCGGAATTCCAGACGAGTATGGCCACACGCCACTAATGATATACCCCCCCTCAGCCGGCAGGCAGGTGCCGCCTGGCACAGCTCGGTGAGGTGCCGCGAAATGTCCCGATGAACCAAAAATTTCGATCTGCGCGGCTTCCGACCAGTGCGAAGCGATGACCGGCGCATGAGAAGCTGACAACGTCAGGCACCATCCTGCGGCTGGATGACCGCGGGAGATTTCGACCATCACTCGGAAAAACGTTTCATAGTCGAACTCATAACCACCGAACATCTTCGGTTGCAGGATCCGGTAGAAGCCCGCTTCGACAAATCGCTGGTTGATCTCTTCAGAAAAGTAGCCTCGCGCGTCGGTCTCGTCTTGAGTGTCTCGTAGGACGTCGCGCATAGCTGCCGCTCGATCGACGAGATCTTGAGGCGTAATAGCAGGTTCTGGGGCGGGTAACGCCGTCCTAATGGCCTGCACTTTCATTTGGCTCTCCTCAGGCTTCTGAATTGAAATCGTGGCACGAGTCATGCCGGCAAATTGGCGACTACTTTTTTGGTGCGCTCGATTGCGCGCGGGGCTGTCTCGTCCAGCATCAGACAACATAGACCTGCCACGACGCCGAGCGCCGCAGCGATCCACATTGAGCTTGACGGGCCCAGCGTGTCGGCGGCGATCCCGGCCAGGGCGGGTCCCGCAAAGCCGCCGGCAAGCTCACCAACACCCATAATAAAGCCCAAAGCACTAGCGACGTAGGTCGGCGGAATAGTCTCCGACGGCACGGTGGCCATGAACAGCGAGAAACTACCAATCGCGAGATAGCCGATGCCCATAGTTAGCACCATCAAGGGTAGCGGTCCCTCAAAGAGCACGGTCGTGACCGGCGCGATCACGCTAAGGAATGCGAACAGCGAGAGAATGGGACGACGTCCGAACCGATCCGAGAGCGCGGGGACGATGATTGACGAAGCAGCCGTAGCGATGCCCGTCGCAGCTAACGCCACGCTCATCGCGCTCGGCGAGAGGCCGCGGCTCTGCACCAGATAGATCGGGAGGAAAGTAATCTGGATCAGCAGCCAAGCCACCATGAGACAGCTAACGATCGCGCAAATCCAGATATTTCGATACTTCAGCATTTCCGCGAGCGGGATCCGGTTGCCCGAGGGTGTCCGCGAAGGCCGAGAAGGCTCACGGATGAAGACAGCAATCAAAGCAGCAACAATAAAGCCAGGCACCGCTGCAATGTAGAACGCACTTCGCCAGCCGTAGACCTCACCGATCGCGACGAGTGTCAGGGGCGCGGCGAAATTGCTAAGGAGGGCGCTCAGGAAATTCTGTAGAACCCCTTGGTTGAACCCGCGACGGTGTTCGGAAGACTCCGCAGCCATGATCGATTGAGCGATCGGCAGAACTGGCCCTTCGGCAAAACCCATGACGAGACGGGCGGCAAGCAGGGTCAGAAACGAATTAGCCAACCCCGAGCTCACCGAGCAGATTGAAAAGATAACGATCGCACAAATCAGCAATGGCTTACGATTTTGGAAATAGTCCGAAAGACTACCAACGACGTAGCCCGACACTGCCCAGGTGAGGGCCAGGCCAGCCGCCAGTGCCCCGAGTTGGCTGTTATTCAGATGGAGCTCGGGCACAACGAAGGGAGCGAGAAAATTGAGCGCGAGCCGGTCGAAAAATACGAAGCCAAATGCAGTTCCCATCAAAAGAACAACGAGATTCTCATAACTGAAAATGCGTTTGCTCACAGTTCCCTCCCTTTCGTATCCGTTTATCAGTTTATGGATTGCGCTCTATCCGCACTGCGCCGATGCAGTCTCTGGTTCTCGCTCGTCCGTCGACGCCTTGCGGCTTTCAAAGAGTCGCTTCATCCGCGCAAATTCGACGACCTGCTCCGCCACGAAGGCGAGTTGTTGAGCTATGAGCGGATCGTTGCACCCACCATCAGCAGAGAACGGTCGCTGCGCGGAGTTAATCACCGCAGAGAACGGCGTTGGCCAGCCGCGCAGCGCATGAACGATGGCCCGAAGCGTCGCGAGCGTCGCCCCCATGGCCTGAGTTCCATCCGCACAGACAATGGAGCCGACCGCGCGTCCCGCTAGGTACGCACGAGCATCGGCGCGGAGATCCTCGGTGTAATCGAGCGCATTCTTGACCAGGCCGGAGATCGAGCCATGGTAGCTTGGAGTTGCAATGATCACCCCGTCCGCGGCTCGCAACGCCTCAATCATGGAGGTCGCACGCGGCGCTCGTTCCGTGGGATCATAGGGAGGAAGGTGGAGGGATTGTCCCGAGAAGATCTGGGTTTTCGCACCGAGGCGCGCAGCTTCCGTCAATGCGACCCGAAGCGATTTCTCCGAGGTCGATCCGTCGCGTAGCGTTCCGCCAATCCCGACAATGAGTGGAGCCCAGCTCATCGTCGCGCCCCCCTCTGGACTTGCACCCTGCACAGGAGCGAAGGCCAAACCTTGTCGAGCGGATGCATGTCAATTCGGCCGCAAAAGCGGCCTTGCCCGGCATTGAACAATGCCATGCGCGTTTCTCCCTAGCTTCGGCGCCGTCATTACGAGTGACGACCTGCAGCCAAGACTAGGAGATGCGCGGGGGTCCAGCCTGCACAAACAGGACCGGGTTGCAGGAAACTGGCATAAACTGCTCCCGCGGTGGGGAGAGCCTCGGTCGAACTACAGAAGGGAAATAGTGATGATCAATTCATAGAGCGCCGATATGCACCTGGCGTGGCGCCCGTCATTCGACGGAAAGTATTCGTGAAATGCTGCTGGTGCGCAAACCCACACTGGCGCGCAATGTCAGCAAGGCTGTTGCGCGGATCAGTTAGGAGTCGCTTCGCAAGATTAATCCGCAGTCCAACCACGTAACGATGCGGAGACGTACCGAGTGAAGACTTGAACATGCGGATAAGATGTTCTGAGCTTACGCCACAGATCGCGGCGAGATCCTCCAATCTGATGCAATCAGCGATATTGGACTCGACGAATTCGCGAATCGAGCGAAAATTGCGGGTGCTGAGCTGGCGCTGAGCGCCACGCGAGAAGCTCGCTTCCGTTTCTGGTCCATTGAGCAACGTCAATCGATTGGCGATCGCATGCGAGACAGAATCTGCAAGAAGCGAACAAGATGGATCGCCTTCGCGCAACATTTCCTCCAGGACTGCGAGCAGACTACTGGTCACGGGCTCAGGATCTCCCAACAGCGGCGATAGCCCGAAATTCGAATTCCGCGAGTCCCGCCACGGCTGGTAAAACAGCTCGGACCGTAGGTATACATGGATTGTGTTCAACGGCGTGTCCAATGCGACCTCGCAGTCACGATGGGGAGGGAGGAAAAATATCCCTCTTTCCTGCAAATGCTTTGAGATAACGCGTCCGTCGATCCGGTAAGTAACGTCGACTGGCCCACCGCCGGCGGCCGTTACTAACAACGCATTAGCATTAGATTCAAAGCGTCCCCTAAAGGGTTGCTCTCGTTGGAGTGAAGCGAAAGCAGTCGACCAGCCGAGCCCTTCACTAGACATCTCGCCTTTCACCGCGGATTCTCGCAACACGGCGTGGATTTCCCGTCTGTCGAAGGGCTGCGAGGCGCTTGTGGGTTGCTTCCCAGCCACGAACAAATCAGGGCGGTTTTGCATGGTCAGCTGCCTCTCAATTGACGTTACGACGGTATTGCCCAGGGGTCTGGCCCGTCAGTCTGCGGAAGACACGCGTCAAGTGCTCTTGATGCGAGAAGCCGCAGCGCAATGCGACCTCGGCCAAACCCTCCTGCTCTTCCTCAATCAGTCGCTTGGCTCGTTCAATCCGTGCCGCAATCACGTACTGATAAGGCGACTTGCCGGTTGAGGCCTTGAAGATTCGAATGAATGACTTCGTGCTTAGGCCGCACGCGCTAGCCATCGACTCCAGTCGAATCTCACTCTCGAGATTTGTGTCCACGAAATCGCGAAGGCGCTTTAGCTGATGTTCTGCGAGTCCGGCGACGCGAACCTGCCAAGGTTTACTGCATGCGCTGATCGCGCTGATCCTGTTGGCGAGCGCCCTCGCGATCGGATCGACAAAGAGAGCAGAATTGGCCATCTGCTCGCAAAGCGCCAGCTCAATGCTCGTTGCCAAGTGCTGCAGAATCGCATCATTCTCGACGAGCGTCGGGGTAAGCTGGTCCTTCCGCGCACTGTCGAACAGCTCTGAGCGGAGATAGATTTGCAAGGTGTCTAATGCCCCTTGAAGTTCTATCTCGCATGCGTGACCTGCCGGCAGGAAAAAAATGCTTCCCTTGGGGATGCTGCGCGACAAAACGGCGCCGCCCGATCGTAACGTCACCTCTACCGGACCGCTACGGTGTAAAACTACGAGACTATTGGCGATCGCCTCAAATCTTGCGTCAAACGGTCTTTCCCTTTGAAGAGAAGCATACACTGACACCCATCCGTAGCCCTCGCTGGAGGCCCTTACGTCAGCGCCAAACAGCTCCGGTATGCGGTGAGTTTCCGAGCTTCCGAACACCTGCTCAGGTTCCATGTCACGCTCGATGCTGCAGCTGGCGATCGTCAAAAAATCGTTGCAGCGCAAAAATTGGCCGAGATTGCAACAGGATAGCACGCTCCCCCCGGCACGCCATAGCTTTTTCGTGCTCCGGACAAGACGCCGGACAGCTGTTGTTCTCGGGGGCCCATTTGTCTTCGATGGAAAATGCAGCCGCCCCTGTCAAGGGGTCTCGCCGTGCACCGTCGGTGATCGCATGCGACAAGTTGGTCTATCAGTGCTTCTCCCAGGCCATCGACCTTTTGGACGCGAATACCGTTCGACGTAATAGGCTCGCGCGATGCAGGGCAAGAACCTATGTATCTTTTGTCGAGACCGCACCTTGGAACCGGCAGGAGCTCTGCGATCAGCCGCGCTATCGCGGCGTCGGCGCTGTCGTACTGCGCGCGGCGATCGAATTGAGCAACGAGATCGGCTTCAAGAGAAGGATCGGCCTGCATTCACTGCCGCAATCGAACGGCTTTGATGCCAATATCTGCGGTGGCATCTTATTGCGGGGCACGGTTGGGCGGACCGATCTCGGCGAAAGAATTGATTTTGACCGACGACAACGGCGAGGAGCATGTGTTCGCCTTTGAAAGCTTCTTCATAAAATATAAAGCGCTTGCGCTCGGCGCCTATGCGCGTCCCCATGTCCGGATTGTAGCGGCGTAACCCAAAGCGCCGACTGTGGCGTGAGCTATTGCGTAAGCAGCCGATCGCACGACCTCGATCGATGGCAAGACGATTGTAGAGCACAACCAACTGCTCATGGAGAAGTAACATGATCCAATTGCGGCAACCTCATTCCCACGACTACACAGCCCTGCCGGACATCGATGCAACGGATGCCGGCCTTCTCACCGCCGATGATTTCGCCTGTCTGGCTGAAGTCGGGCGTTGTCTGGTGGAGCAGCGCGCCAACCATCGTTTCGGCATGACGCTGCTGCATAGCCACTTTCCGATCCTCGACGACGAAATTCTCCTGGAAGAAACTCAGCTTGACCGGCAGACCGTTAATCTTCGCCCAACGAAAGGCGCGCGCGAGGGTCTGGCTGTGACCAGCCTTTGCTTCGATGTGGCAACGGCGGGGCTCGGACTGGTCGGTCTCGAATTCGTCCATGCGAGCTCGCTTGGGAGCGTCCCTCTTCTGGCCGATGAGGATGCTGGCGTTCTTGGCCAAGTTCACACGATCCTGCAGCAACGCGCGATGCTCGAACGGTTCGGCGTCCGTTTGCTGCATGATGCTCTTGGACTGCAAGACCGCGTCCTGCTGGAGACATGCGACACCGCGCGCCGCCTACTTACCTGCACAACGACGCTCGAAGACGATCTGGCCTTCGTCAACGCTATTCCCACACTGTTTCAATGGGACCTCGCACCGACCGACAACGGTCCGATCACCAGCCAAGGCTGTATGCAGTTCTGCCGAAACGTCCGCAAATGCATACGCTCGCGCGGCGGCCACGAGGCTGGCGGCACGAGCCATGAATCGAGCCACGACGATCGGTTCTGAGCGTTCAATGATCGGTCGCAGCCGATGCGGCACCGCCAGCATCGGCCAATGCTGCGGCAGCAGACTGGCTGCCGCATAGACCCTTAGGCCATGCCGGATGCCTTCGGCGTAGCTTAAGGTATCAGTCGCCGGCGCGCCGAAAGCGCCCGCCGACCAGTCGCCCCACGCGATCATCGTCGGGCCGGTCAACTCGGTTACTCCGCACTGGTCGTTCGAGAAGAGCAGCACGACGACGCCGACAGCGTCGAGGGGCGCGCTCGCATCGCCGGCAACGAGGGAGCCATCACGGCTGCGGTCACGGGCCTCGGCATCGTCATGCCGTCGAGCGGCTCGCTGAGACCCGAGTTCGAAGAAGGCAAGCTGATACGCGTGCCGCCGAATTGGGATCTCGGCACGGTGGAGTTGAGCGCTGTTTACGCGGCCGGTCGGACCATCAAACGCGCCGCGTGCGCATTAACCGACTTTATGATCGAAGCGCTGAAGACGATCTAGCGTGGAGAAGCTCCCATCAAGATTGCGGTCCGGCTCAATTGCCGTTGCTCGACCCGTTTGCCTTGTTGGCGCTGCTGACCGAGTTACCGATCTGCGAAGCGAGATGGCTATTCGAGCTTATCAGCGACGGATCTCCGATCGTGATGATCAAGTCGTGCGTGCGCGTCCGCCCGGTATTGAAGAAAGGCGACGAGCCCGAGTTCGCAGAGAAGCGAACCAGTTTCCAGGTCGGCGTGATGCTTCCGCTCGTCACAATGATGAACTTAATTTCCAGGCTGACCGTATCTTTGTTGCTGGTCACTTGGCTTTCGCCGCCACCTTTGCCCTTGTCGGCTTCATTACCTTTGTCGCCTTTTCTGCTCTTAGCGTCGGTGGCGCTACTACCCCGGAATTGAGAAGGAATAGGACTGGAAGGGAGTGCATTGGCCACGAACATGGCTCCCACTAACCACTCCTTGATGCGAAGGTCGCTCTCGATGATGAAAGGCGAGCTTTGGGCGGGGACCCATCCCTTCCAAAGGTAGTCGTTCTGGATGTACGGCGGCCCACCTGCGCAGATCGAGTTCGGCGCATACGGCTTCAGCAGGTCCTCGACCGAATAATACGGATCGAACTTATCAGTCCTGGTCGCAGTCGACGAAACGGTGCCGCCGAATCCCAAGCTGAAGGACTGCGGCGTAGTGACCGTGTTCGCGATGCCGACACCGAAGACGGTCGCGGCATTTGGGAGAGCCTGATTCATGGCGACGCCGGGATTCAATCCGGACGTTTCGTCCACTTGGAGACTGAGACTTACCTGTGCGCCCCACGATTTCGGTATTTGTCCGGGTTGCTTCACGGTTAACCGATCGACTGTAGGCCCTTCCGTCACAGGCACTTCGTTCGCCGCCTTCACCGCGGCTCTTAGGTCGCAATAGATGCGTTTTTTTATTTCGTATTCGATCTGTGCAGTCGCGGAAAATCCGACTGGCGTGTAGCCGCCCGGCGGCTTGTCGACATCGAACGGTTCGTTGATCTCGGGCGCGGTGAGACCGCAACCGGAGCAGCAGATCACCGCCAACATCGTCGCGGAGGCGCGAAATGCGCGTGCGCGATCACCCGTGCGAGAGAACATGCAGCCCAGCCCCCATCGTGCCGACGACCGCTACTTGGCCAGTTGGCTCTTCGCCGCCTCGACGTTCTCGCTGTGCCATTGCTGAATGGTCTTGACCTGGTCATCGGTCAACAGAGCCCCCTGTATCGTCCTCGGACAGGTCGGGATTCCTCCGCCCGTGCACCCGGTACTTTTCGCGGTGGAGACGCTCAGCGGACGCAGAAAATTCTTGATCCCTCCGGCCCAGGCAGGCGAGGCGAAGAGGAGAACCATTCCAACAGGTATGACCTTCTTCGAAATTATCATGATGATGCCATCCGGGATAACAGATGCGATCCACAATAGACGCAACCATAGACTGCAACGTCGGGACCTGTCCATCCCGACCAGGTGTCGATTGGCATCTTTTCACCGACGAACGCGACGAACCCGATCAAGTCGAGCATGCGGACCGCGATGAACGTGAGGCCAAGGCGTTCAACTACAATCCCGAAGCGCTGGGCGAGCTTCACTCTCTTCCTGGAGCACGGCCGCGTCTGTCTCTGCAAGCTGTTTGGCAGGTTGCGGTGCGAGGGCGTCCCCGCAAGCGATACATTCCGGATATCCTGTCGCGGGCAGCCGACGACATGCTCGCAAATTCCAAAAGTAAGGGTCGATTGAAGCCCAACTAAAGAGGACTCGGGACGGCAGTTTGGAAATCCGTTGGTTAACTCGTCACGCCGTGTTGGGCCCGACGAATCAACCAACAGGGTTATTGTAGGCGCTTTGTAGCATGCGGAACTGAGCCGCTATTTACTCCAACTCATTTGTGAAACAGCGATAGCTTGGGGGGCGACGCCTCTTCCGGCGCCCAGATACGGTAATTCAACTGAGCGAAGACGGAGAAGCCCTTAGCGACCGCGGCCGTATCGATACCTGGAGGACCGGCGGTTCCGCCTGATGCCGTCGCCGACAACTCTTGAGTGCCCCAAAGGCTCACCTGCACGGGACCAAAGTTATATCCGAGCAAGCCGCCGGCCGCCCAAACGTCATACCGGTTCACAAAGATGGTATCGTGATAGAACGCGCTCGACCGATCGCCGGTGATCTGTCCCACATAATAGGCCACCGGTCCTATCGTCCAGTTTCCGATTGTCTTCGTAGCCGTGAACTCGGCGTGGAGTACATCGCCACTCCGATAGTCGGTGATGCTGTTCGCGGTATTGATCTCGTCGAACACATTCGCGGTGAGATTCCAGCCATCTTTTAGGTAGGACACGACAAATTCTGGCTGGAAAGTCCACCACGGATTTCCAACATTAGCGAGGCCATTCGCGCCCTGTTGGGTACCAGTAGGAGCGTACAAACCGAGCCCCGCTTTGATAAAGAAGCCACTGTCCCCAAGCTTCCAACTCAGTTCATTTGCGAAGTATGAGTTGTGCATTCCGGACGAATTGAAATTGACTGGAGGGCCGACGCTGAGCGTAGCAAACGGAACCACAGCCACGGCATCGTATGATGCGCCGAGAAAGGTCCAGCCGGGGACATACACAAATCCATGGGCTGCCGCGGAACTGATAGTGCCAGATGCCGAGCCATCCGCATCTCTTGGTGTTCCTGGACCGACGAGACGTCCTTGGTACGTGAAGAACTGATCGAAGCCGTATAGTCCGGGCGGCGGTGCCGCTGCAGCCGCTCCCAAGGCTACTCCAGGCTTCTGCAACGCAGCAGCAGCGCCAAACTCAAAGGCGTGCGCCCCGGTCGTAATAGTCGGCAAAACAAATGCTGCGACCGCGATAGCGGCCTTCTTTTTCATCCTCATAGCGCCCTCCAGTTCCCTAGGTGATGTTGTCCCCGCTGCGTCAAATGAACAATTGACAGCGCGGGTTTTTATTGAAGCAACGTACAGATACGGGAAAGCCAACGACCTGCACGAAGCCGACCGGATGGCAAAAAACTGACGAACAATTTGAGGAAGCTCTCATACGCCTTATCGCTTAGGCTTCCAGGATCTCTCCGACCAATCCGGCAACCTTTGCGACGCGCATACACCGTTCTCCGGTGCGCGCCCCATCTCGCTCATCCCTTCCCTCTAAGCTAGCTTTTCTTTTGGTTAGCCTTGAGATCCGCAGAACGAAACGGTCAAAAGAGTCATGCGACACATACAAAATACTTATATGGGATCAACCAAAGTTTTTCGCACGAGTTCGGATGCCCCTCATGTTTATCGCTGGTCACTCACCGACTGAGAGGATTCCTCCGCCACGCCTCTTTTGTGCAAGCTCCGCTTCGGTCGTATCGCTTAGACTCGAAGCTGAAGCCAAGTTTCATAGCTCCGCGCCTCGGCGTCCGCGCGGAGCGTTAGGTGATCAGGGGCAGGAAGCGTTCGGTGACTTGCAATTTCTTTGGATGCCGGGGCGCGGCACAGCACGCACGGTCGCTGGGAAATCGTGAAGTCAATGACAAGTGCGGCAGACTACTTCCGCGAACCCAGCCCTGCCAGCACGAAGTCGATCTGATGATCGATCGTCGGCCCTTGCTTGTCGGCGCATTGCGCGATCATCTGCGGGTGAAAGAACCTCATCATGGCGGTGCAGACGCAAAGCGCTGCCGTCAGTACGTCCGTGACGTGAAACTCGCCGGACGCCGCTCCTTGCGCGATCACGCCAGCGATGCTCTCGGTGATCACTTGCATGTGAGCGATGCAGACATGCCAGTTCTCGTCCACGGCGATCTCCACCATCTCGTGCATTTTGGCATCGCCGACATAGCGTTCGGTGTTCATGCGGTTGATGGTCGTCATCATCTCGCGCAGGCGCGTGGCTGGAGATCCCTCCGCCTTCTCGATGGCCTGAGCGGCCGCTTCAACTTCGCCCACCAGCCCGCGCGCTACGCCTTCGTAGATCGCCTTCTTCGAATCGAAGAAGCGATAGACATTGGCCGGCGACATCCGCAATTCCTTGGCCATGTCGGCGACCGTAGTCTTCCGGTAGCCGATCTGCCGGAACAAACGCTCGGCCACCAGAAGAATGCGCTCCCGCGTATCCGGCTCAGTTATGAGTGTCATCGCCATACTCAATGGTCAATTATTCGGCTGCTTCCGCAAGGTGATCAGGGTCATGAACCGCTGGGTCATTTGCAGTCTCTTTGAATGTCTGAGCTCGGCTTGCGCGCGCTGCCGCCGGGAAATGTCGATATCGGCTCGCCACGCGCCCGAGGATACGTGCCAGCACGGGGCTCTATATCCGATGGACCTTCTATCGCGCCGTCTCGAGGATCATGTCGGCTGCCTTCTCGCCAATCATGATAGCCGGAGCGTTGGTATTGCCGCTGACGATGGTTGGCATGATCGAGGCGTCCGCAACCCTGAGACTCGCGATGCCTTTCACCCGAAGCTTGGAATCGACCACGGCATCCGGACCAATGCCCATCTTGCAGGTACCGACAGGATGATAGACGGTGCGCGCCTGCTCCCGCACATAGGCGCGAATGCCCTCATCGTCGAACACCGCTTCGCCTGGCAGGATTTCGGTCAGGCCGTGGCGGGCAAGTTGCGGCTGCTTCAGGATGTCGCGCGCCAGTCGCACACCACGCACCAGCCGCTCCAGATCGCTCTCCGCGCTGAGGAGACCGAGATCGACCAGAGGAGCCCCGTTCGGCGTCGTCCGCGTGACGCTTCCACGGCTTTCGGGCCGCAGAATGCAGGTGTGGAGCGAGACGCCATGGCCGAATTCAATTGTGCGTCCCCGATGGCTCTTCCGCCCGGGAATAAAATGGAATTGAATATCGGGACGCGGCTCCGACGGCCGACTGCGAATGAAGCCGCCGGCCTCGACCATGTTCGAGGAGAGCATGCCGCGGCGGGCAAAGAGCCATGCCAGCCCGTCGCCGACAAGGCGCGGCAGGGCGCGCGCGGATATGCCCCACGGCACGCTGGAGCGGCTTCGGCAGATCACCATCACGTCGGTGTGGTCCTGCAGGTTCGCGCCCACGCCGCGCAGGTCATGGATGACCTCTCCGCCAAAGGCCCTGATCTGTTCGGCGGGGCCTATGCCCGAGCGCAACAGCAAATCCGGCGAACCGATTGCGCCGGCGCAAAGAACGATCTCGCCGCGTGCGCGCACCGTGCGCAAGCGGCCCTCCGGATCGCGATAAACCACGCCGGCCGCGCGGTCATTCTCGACAACGATACGGGAAACATCTGCCCCGCTCACGACGTCCAGATTGCTCCGCGCTAGAACTGGCCGGAGAAATGCCGCGCTGGCGCTGTGCCGGCGGCCGTCACGCTGAGTCACCTGATAGATTCCGACGCCTTCCGGCTGCGAGACGTTGAAATCCGGGCACTGGCGAAACTGCAATTGTTGCGCGGCTTCGAGAAAATCGTGGTCAATCGGATTGGGCTCGGAAAGGTCAGAAACGGAAAGCGAGCCGCCAAACCCATGATGATCGCGATCGATCGTAAGCCGACGATTGTCCTCTGACTTTTTGAAATAGGGCAGCACGGATTCATAGTCCCATCCGTCACAGCCAGCCTTTGCCCAGGCGTCGTAATCGTCACGATGGCCGCGAATGTAGATCATTCCGTTGATCGCGGACGACCCGCCGAGAACCTTACCGCGCGGGATAGAGACAATCCGCCCACCGAGGCCCGCTTGAGGCGTCGATGAGAAGCCCCAGGTGTGTCGCTTATCCTTCGGTAGCCAGACCACACCGAGCGGGATCGAGATCAGGGGATCGTTGTCCTTCCGCCCGGCCTCGAGCAGACAGACACGGTTTCGGGCATCCTCGCTAAGCCGGCTGGCAAGCACCGCGCCCGCCGAACCTCCACCGATGATGATGTAGTCGAATTCAGCCGACATCGCACCTTTCCACCGGTGCGGGTGGCGCACCAGTGACCTCTCTTCCGCGGCCCGTGGGCTGGAATCGAACTGACGTGCCTTTCCTCGGGGGAAGGAACAGGCCTCTCCCATGTGCCTGTTGCGGCACAGATGCGAGGCTAGGGCTGGAAGTTTGGTTTTTGTTTGGTATCCTCGGGCCGTGGAGAGCCGCGGGAGGATGGACTTCGTGAAACCCGAATCAAAGGGTGGCATGAATGCCGCACTGTTCAGGAATACGTCCGACGAGGACTTTGCCTCGTGGTCGCTTGCGCCTTGGCTTGAGGCGCCTGGCTGCTATCTGGTATCGGACGACCCAGGCACGCTGCCGTCGATCGACGCCGCCCATCGCCTGCCTTATCCGGGCTCGCTGCCGGAAACGCCAGAAACATCAAGTGAGACGATTCTTGCTGAACTCAACGCGCAGGTCAAAAGACTGGGCGATGTCGCCTGCCTGATCGTAGACATGCGCTGGGCGCTGAACACTGTGTGGGGTCCGAGCACCGTCGAGCGCTGGGGCGGCATGGCGCAGCGCATCGCCGAGACATACGAGATTGCCGTGGTCTCGCTCTATGACCGTGAAACGCTGGTGGAAGACCAGATGGCGGCGGCATTCCGGGTTCACCAGACCTTCCTGTCGCCGTCCGGATGCTACGACAATCCTCACTGGCTTCCGGAAGCGCTGGTCCATGGCGCAACGCTGGACCAGCAGCTAAGCTTTTTTCTTGGCCGCATCGTACCCGAATTCGCTGAGGAGACCTTCCACCGCACGCAATTGCCTGACGCTGCGCGCGGGGCCACGCCTGCTTGGGTACGCCAGCCGCGGCACAGCGTCGCAACGGACCCTGCGCAGAGCCGCTGGCATATTCACTGTCTCGGTCCGCTAAAAGTCTTCGTCGCCGGCAATATGCCGGTCAAATGGGCAATTCCGGGAAGTGCCCCGAACAAGTCGCGGGCGCTGTTCGCCTACCTGCTGAACCGGGGGGAAGGCGGGGCACATGCCGATCAATTGGCCGAACTTCTTTGGCCGGAGGACGGGTCCGAAAACAGCAAGAGAGCGCGGCTTCGCCATGCCATCGCCATGCTGCGCAAATCGCTCGGCGGGAGCGCGACGGTCCTGCGAACAGGCGAAACCTACAGACTGAACGTGCCCCAGGGCAGTTGGATCGACATTCGCGCCTTCGAACAACTCTGTCGGCGCGGGCTCGCCCTCTTTCGCTACCAGGATTATGACCGGGCAATTCGGGTCTACGAAGCCGCTGAGCGGCTTTATGCAGGCGACCTATTCGGTGATCTTGCGCTGGATTACATCCAGTCGGAATTCGACGACTGGTGCCTGCCAAAACGCGTTTGGCTTCGCGACATGGCCGTCAAGCTCCAATACGACATGTCGAAGGTCCTGCGTCAGCAGGGCCGGCTTCGCGAAGCGCTGGAACATTGTCAGACTTCGTTGCGGCTGGATCCGCTGAACGACAGCGCCAATATTGAAATCATGCGGGTTCTGGCCGGGCAGAAACGCGTTGAGGCCATCCACCGACATTATAGCCAATATGTGCAGGCAATCGGCGAGTTGCAGGGGGAAGAGCCCTCTGAGGATGTCCGCAGCGCTTATCGAGAACTCGCGCCCAAAACAGGAAAGCAGGGCTCCCAAACAAAAACCAAACCGCTGCGGCTAGTTTGACAAGTATTGGGAGGAGGACCGGCGTTCGGCGCCGACCTTTCAGGAGAATCGACAACCGGCCAGACGTTGCGTCCCTCGTGGGCGCGGCAGGATGAGTTTTGTTTTGTCGATCGTCTGCGGGGTCATCCGAAGGTGCGGATCGATCGAGCAATCGGAGCGCTCTGGCAAACGATGACGCTGACAAATCACTACATTCTCGACTTCAGGGATATCCTTAGCGCCGATCACCACCGGGTGGGCGGCAAATGCGCATCTTTGGGAGAAATGACGCAGGCGGGCGTGAATGTCCCGCCCGGATTCGCGGTCACGACCGACGCATTCCAGGCGATGCTCGACGAAAATGGACTGCGCGAGGAAATCGACCGAGCGTTAGCGAATGTCAGCCCCGAGGACACCGCCACTATCGACCGTGTGGCGCAGGCGATCCGCATCCGCATCGGTTCACATCGCCTTCCGAACGCCGTCGAGCACGCTATCCGGGAGGCCTATTCGGCGCTCGGTGAGCAGGTGCCTGTCGCGGTGCGCTCGTCCGCCACTGCAGAAGATCTTCCCGATGCCTCCTTTGCCGGCCAGCAGGATACCTATCTCTGGGTCGTCGGCTGCGATGACGTAGTGGAAAAGGTGCGTGACTGCTGGGCCTCGCTGTTTACGGCCCGCGCCGTGACCTATCGCGAGAAGAACAACATTCCGCATAACGAGGTCCTGATGTGCGTGGGCGTCCAGAAAATGGTCAATGCCCGTGCAGCCGGCGTCGCCATGACGTTGGACCCCAAGAACGGCGACCGGAGCCGGATCGTCATCGACGCATCTTGGGGACTCGGCGAGACGGTCGTCTCCGGCATCGTGACCCCCGATCACTATTCGGTCGAGAAAGTCCTCGAGCAGATCGTCGACCGCAAGGTCTCCGACAAGCATGTCGAGCTGGTGCCGGACGACAAGCGAGGCCATGCCGTCGAGCGCGAGGTTGATGACCATCGCCGGAGGATGCCCTGCCTCTCGGATGCGGACGTTCTCGCGGTAGCCCGGCTCGCCAAGCGACTCGAGAAGCAGAAGAAGTGCCCGCAGGATGTTGAATGGGCGTTCGATGCCGACCTGCCAGAGGGCGAAAACCTGCTGGCGCTTCAAAGCCGCCCGGAGACCGTGTGGTCGCAGAAAGCGCCGCCAAAGCCCGCGCAGTTCCAGACCGGCATCATGGGGATCGTGGGTGCTTTGACCGGCAAATCGTCGAATTGAAAACGAAAAAGATGGAGGAGACCATGGACAGCAAGACCTCGGTGTTCCCGAGCCCTTACGATATCGCAGCTCCGGCCGGCGCCGAAGACTGGCGGGAAATGTATCCCTATTACCTCGTTTTCCAGCCCCACCAGCGCGCGCAGGACGAAGACACTTTCTGGTTCTGCAACAGCCAGCACTGGCCGGTGCCGCTTCGCCCGTTCGATGCGCTGATGCTCGAACACACAGGCAAGACGCTGGGGCAATACAACTCGCGCCATCTGCTCATCCCGCCAGCGAACGGCGTCGAATGCAAGATGATCAACGGCTATGTTTATCTGGCCATGGTGCCGGTCGCGCCCCAGGACATCGAGCCACGCATTCCGGAATTCATGCAGCGAGCCGGGCATTATTTCGGCAACTGGAAGGAGTTGCTGGACAAGTGGGAGGTCAAGGTTCGTACGACCATCGCCGAGCTAGAGACGGTTCACTTCGAGAAGCTGCCGGACGCGGTTCCGCTGGAGTGGGTGAAAAGCGGCCGCGGTCTCGACAACGCGTCCGATCTCCTTGAGAACTTCGACAAGGCGATGACCCTGCTGCATCGCATCTGGCAATATCACTTCGAGTTCCTGAACCTCGGCTACGCGGCCTATGTCGATTTCTTCGGCTTCGTGAAGCAGCAGTTCCCCTCGATCCCGGACCAGGCCATCGCCAAGATGGTGCAGGGCGTCGACAGTATTCTCTTCCGGCCCGACGAGGAGCTGAAGCAGCTCGCCCATATGGCCGTGGACCTGGGCCTTGCCGATATCCTCGCCAAAGGGAGCGCTGATGCTGCGTTTGCCGCAGTCGCCAGTGCGCCAGGAGGCAAGAAATGGCTTGCCGCTTGGGAAGCGGCCAAGGACCCGTGGTTCAATTTCTCGACGGGAAGCGGCCTGCTTTCGACCGACAAACGTTGGAACGACGATCTCAACATCCCTCTCGGCTACCTGCGCTCTTACATAGAGCACGTTCAAGCCGGTGAGACGATCAAGCGCCCGACCGAAAAGCTCCAGGCCGAGCGCGAACGGATCACGGCAGAATACCGCGACATGCTGGATAAGGAGCTGCAAGAGGTCTTCGACGGCAAACTCGGTCTCGCCCGCACAGTCTTCCCTTACGTGGAGGATCACAACTTCTTCATCGAGCACTGGTCCCTCGGCGTCTGGTGGCGCAAGATGCGCGAACTATCGAAGCTGCTGAGTGAAGCTGGCTTCTGGCCTGACAATGACGGCATGTTCTTCGTCAAGCGCACAGAGCTGCGCGACATTCTCTGGGACTATTGCAATGCTTGGGCCTCCGGCACCGGCATCGTGGGCGGCGGCATCTGGCCGTCCGTGATCGAGAAGCGTCGCCGAATGATTGATATCCTCTCCCGCGAAACGCCCATTCCGGCGCTCAACAATCCGCCCGAAACGATCACGGAGCCCTTCACCATCATGCTCTGGGGCATCACAAGCGAGGCCATTGAGCGCTGGAAGGGCAGCAAGGATGGGCAAGGCGGCGAATTGTCCGGCATGGCGGCCTCGCCCGGCGTCGTGGAAGGTCTCGCCCGCGTTCTGCGCGATCCCGAACAGCTGTGCGAATTGCAGAAGGGCGAGATCCTGGTCGCGCCGGTGACCGCGCCGTCTTGGGCTCCGATCTTCGGCAAGATTGCGGCCGCCGTGACCGATATCGGCGG
>NZ_LNCU01000107.1:121646-124453 GCF_001542415.1 Bradyrhizobium macuxiense | reverse complement strand
ATCATGAGCCACGCCGCCATCGTTTGCCGCGAATACGGCCTCCCGGCGGTCACCGGCACGGGTTTTGCGAGCGGTCAGATCAAGACCGGCATGCGCCTGCGCGTCGATGGCAATGCCGGCAAAGTAACTGTTCTCGGGTGACCACGATCAAGAGCAGCGCCAGCGGCGCTGTATATCACCGCGCCCATTGTCTTGGGAGCAAGGCAAATGGAGGTGGTTCAACTCCTGGGACGCATGGTTATGGCGCGGGAGCGGATCAAGCCGCATTCCGCTTCAACCATGCGTTTCATCATACATGTTTCTGGCGTGCGCCAAAATACGATCGAGCCAGTCTGAAAAAAGCCGCCGCTCGGAATCCGTCAACACCGACAGCGCCTTTTCGTTGAGCTCTTGGCCATAGGCCAGCGCCGTACCCAAGAGCACCCTGCCCTTGTCGGTCAACTTGAGCTTTCCGCCGCGGGCGCTGACGTCCTCATCGTGGATGCGGCCGATATTGCCTTCGTCGGAGAGCTTTGCAACGACGCGGCTCACCTGCCCTTTGTCGAGATAGCATTCATCCGCAAGGTCCATGAGCGAGATCGGTTCGGCATAGCCTATCACGCCGAGAATGCGATATTCCCTGAGCGTCAGGCCAAAGCGACCGGGGAAAAGGACCTTGCCATTGCGGTCGGCGATCGTCGTGTAAAGCGCAAGGCGAAAGACGAAGTGATCGCGGATGTCCCCACTGGCCGCTCCACCCATGTTCTTGGCGTTACTCATGCTTACCCGTCACGGCCATGCTGGAGATGTCCCTCCGCAGCGGTTTTCACTCAAAGCGCCGCCGCGGAAATGCTCTAGCATAGGCCTGCTTTTGCTACCATCTGCGGGCGTCAACTCACGCCTTGGCGAAACCGTCATAGCCCCGCGCAACGACATCTCTGCAGGCGGCGACATAAGTCGGCAGACCGCCAGCAAAGGGCATGAACACCTTAGGCTTCCCGGGGATGTCGGCCCCCATATACCAAGAGGCCGCCTTAGTGAAGAGCGTCTTCTCCGCCGTCTCGTTGACATTGGCCACCCATCGCGTCTGGGCGTCCACCTCGGCTTCAATGCGTTCGCGACCCTCGGCGCGCAGGGCGACGAGGCAGTCCGCTATCCATTCGACATGATGCTCGATCGAACGGAGCACGTTGGACAGGACGGACGGGCTACCCGGTCCGGTGACGGTGAAAAGATTGGGGAACCCGGCAACCGCAAGTCCCAGATAGGTCTTGGGACCCTCCGCCCAGGCCTCCTTCAGGCTGACGCCATTCTCGCCACGGATATCGATGGCCAGAAGTGCCCCGGTCATGGCGTCGTAGCCTGTGGCTAGGATCAGCACGTCGAGGTCCTGCTCGACGCCGGAAGCAAGGCGGACGCCGCGCTTCGTGATCGTCTCAATCGGATCGGAGGAAACGTCGACCAGCGAGACATCATCCCGATTGAATATCTCGTAATAGCCGGTATCGACGCAGACACGCCGCGTTGCGATGTAGTCGTGAGGGCAGAGAAGTTCGGCGGTCCGGGGATCCTTCACGGTCTCGCGAATGCGCTTGCGCACGAATTCGGAAACGATCGTGTTGGACTCCGCATTCCGGCGCACGTCGTTGAACGTGCCTGTGAAGCGGAACGAACCGCCCTGCTCCCATGCCTTCCAAAGCATAGCTTCCTGCTCCTCGGGCGCGACCTCGAGCGCCGACACCTTGGCGGGCCCCGTCATGATGCCACCGCTGGTTGTGCGCGCCCAGGCGTCGAGCTCCGGAAAGTGTTCGCGGAAATACCGGCGATCGTCGTCGGTTAGCACACGGTTGCGGGCGGGGATGGTGTAGGCCGGCGTGCGCTGGAAAACAGAAAGTTGGCGTGCCCGTCCGGCAAGCGCGGTTGCAACCTGCACACCCGAGGAGCCCGTCCCAATGAGGCCGACGGTCTTGCCGCCGACCTCGACGCCCGCTTCCGGCCATGCCGCCGTATGGACCAAGGTACCGTCAAACAGCTCGACGCCCGGAATATTCGGAAAACGCGGGACCGAGAGGCAGCCTGTCGCCATCATGAGCCAGCGCGGCGTCCATGATTGGCCGGCTTCCGAAGTGACGGTCCACCGCCGACTTGCCTCGTTCCAGTGTGCCGAGACAATGCGGCGGTTGAGCTGTACGTCGCGCCGCAGGTCGAGCTTGTCGGCAACGAAACGCGCATAGGCCAGGATTTCTGGCTGCGGCGGGTAGCGCTCGGACCAATTCCACTCGTTCCTGATTTCGGGAGAGAATGTGTAGGAATATTCCAGGCTTTCGACGTCGCAGCGAAGGCCCGGATAGCGGTTGTGATACCAGGTTCCGCCGATTTCCGACGCGGCATCGACCGCGAGGGCGGCAAAGCCACATTCCCGCATCTTGTGCAGCATGTACATGCCGGCAAAGCCAGCGCCGACAATCAAGACGTCGAGCTCGCGTCCGTTGGGCTTGGTGATCATCGTCGCCTCCCGATATCCGCCGCACGCTGGATGACCTTGCCTGGCCCGCTGCGCGCCGTTTCCTCTTCGAGGAGAATTAAGCTTATGAGTTGACTTTGTCAACTTCGTCGGTGCGCATTCTTATCCAAGCGCAGATGTCGGATATCGCCTGCCCGGCCGGCGGAAGGCTTTCCGAAAAGGCCAGGAAATTGTGATTGGTGCCGGGATAACGCCGTCCGCTCATCGCGACACCCTCGCGGAAGAGCCTTGCGGCAAATGCCTCCCCTTCGTCGCGGAGGACATCGTATTCAGCCGTCAGGAGGAATGTCGGCGGACACCCGCC
>NZ_LNCU01000107.1:0-121622 GCF_001542415.1 Bradyrhizobium macuxiense | reverse complement strand
GGCATGGCCTCGCGGCCAATTTTGTCCTGCACATAATGTGCCCAGAACCACTCCATATCCTGCCGGGTCAACCCGAAGCCCTCGGCAAAATCGTCGTAGGAACGATGGCCGGACGCGGGCGCGTCGACGACCGGATAGCAGAGGACCTGACCCGCAAGCGGAGGAATACCGCTCTCTCCGACCAGGCGCAGGGCTGCCGCAACAGCGAGATTGCCGCCAGCGCTATCGCCGGCGAGAAAGACCTTTGCGGGATCGATGCCCAGTCCGCGCGCTTCGGAAATAGACCATTTCAGACTGGCGACGGCGTCATCCACTCCGGCAGGGCAAGGGTGTTCGGGGGCGCGACGATAATCCACTGAAAGCACGGCAACCTGCGCGCCACCGCTAATGCCGCGCGCAAATCCGTCATGGGTCTCGATATCGCAGACAACGAAGCCGCCGCCATGCAGAAACACGACCAGCGGCAACGTTTCGTTGCCTTGAGGCCAGTAGAAGCGTGCACGGCAACGTCCCCAGTCCATCGGAATGTCAACATCCCGAACCGTCACAGGGCCGGCGCCAGGCCAGATCTGGAACCGTGACCCCGCCTTCGAAGCACGCGCGCCGGCCACGTCGAGCCCACTGATGCGCGGCTCGCTCGCCTTCTTGCGAATATAGGCTTGCAGGAAAGGATCAAGTGTCATCCGTCCGTCCCACCCTTGCTTTGAGGGGACGAACGTTAGCAATCTTATGTTGACTAAGTCAACTCAATTTACTAGAAGCGGAGGCTAACGGAGCAGCACATGTTCGATCAGGCAACGGTGGAGGAATTCCGCAGCGCCGCTGTTCAGCGCGGACGCCTCCTGATCGACGGGAGCTGGGTCGAGGCTGCGGACGGTGCGACGATGGATGTCGTCTCGCCACTTGATGGGCGCGTGCTCACGACGATCGCGAAGGGAACCCGTAAGGATGCCGATGCGGCAATCAAGGCGGCGCGCGTAGCCTTCACCGACGGTCGCTGGTCGTCGCTGCCGCCTGCGGCGCGCAAGCTGGTTCTCCTCAAATGGGCGGAGCTTATCGAACGCAACGCCATGGAGATCGCTGTTCTCGGCGTGCGCGACAACGGCACCGAGATCGCCATGGCCTACAAAGCCGAGCCGCTCTCGGCTGCCGCAACAATCCGTTACTATGCCGAGGCGCTCGACAAGATTTACGGTGAGATAGCGCCCACGGGACCAGAAACGCTTGCGCTGGTGCATAGAGAGCCGGTCGGCGTTGTCGGGGCAATTCTTCCCTGGAATTTCCCCCTGATGATCGGCGCATGGAAGATCGGGCCCGCGCTCGCTGTAGGCTGCACCATGGTGGTCAAGCCGTCCGAGTCTGCCTCTTTGACACTGCTCAAGATCGCCGACCTCGGGCTTCAGGCAGGCTTGCCCGCCGGCGTCCTCAATATCGTGACGGGAGAAGGCACTGTCGTCGGCGCAGCGATTTCGGAAAGCATGGACATCGATGTACTGACATTCACCGGCTCTGGCCCCACCGGCCGGCGGCTGATGGAAGCCGCGGCCCGATCCAACCTAAAGCGCGTCTATCTCGAACTCGGCGGCAAATCGCCCAACGTCGTCTTTGCCGATGCTCCGAACCTGGCCGAAGCGGCCAAGGTTGCAGCAGGTGGCATTTTCCGAAATTCCGGACAGGTCTGCATCGCAGGTTCGCGGTTGCTCGTCGAACGCAGCGTCCACGACGCTTTTGTCGTCGAGCTGACGAAGGCCATGCGAGGGATTGCCGTGGGAGATCCGCTCGACATCAGGACGGGCGCGGGTGCTGTGACGTCCGCCGCGCAGCTCGACCGCAACCTCGGCTTCGTCAAGGAGGCGCACAGTCTGGGCCGCACTGTCGTCGGCGGTGCACGAATCCGTGAGGAGACCGGCGGGTTCTTCATGGAGCCGACCATCATCACCGGCGTGGAAGCCACTGATCGGCTCGCGCGCGAAGAAGTGTTCGGGCCCGTCCTCGCAGTCACCCCGTTTGACACGGAGGAAGAGGCCCTTGCCCTTGCAAACGGCACTGAATTTGGGCTTGCCGCGGCGGTCTGGACCTCGAACCTGTCGCGCGCCCATCGCATGGTCCGCGGCATCAATGCCGGCGTCGTACATGTGAACACGTATGGAGGCGCGGATCTGACGGTGCCGCTCGGTGGCTTGAAACAGTCGGGCAATGGACATGACAAATCGCTGCACGCTTTCGATAAGTTCCTCGACCTAAAGACCGCGTGGATCAAGCTCTAATTCGACGTCCCTCATGGTACAGGTTCCGGAGACGCAATGAACAAGGCGCTCGTACTCGACTTCGGCGGTGTCATTTCGCGCACCATGTTCGAAACGCACGACGACAATGAAAAGGCGCTCGGGCTTGCGCCCGGCACGCTTCAATGGCGCGGCCCGTTCGATCCGGAAAACGACACCGTCTGGCGGAACATGCAGGCCGGGAAAATCAGCGAGCGCGATTACTGGACGTATCGGATGAAGGAGACGGCGGCCCTTGTGGGTGAAAACTGGACCGAGTTTTCGGTCTTTGTCGGGCGCGTGCGCGGTGCCGATCCCAATTCCGCCATTCGTCCCGAGGCGCGAGATGCCATCGAAACTGCCCATAAAGCGGGCGCAAAGCTTGCCATCCTGTCGAACGAACTGGACCTCTTCTATGGTGCCGAGCTTCGCAAGAAGCTCGGCTTCCTCGACAAGTTCGACACGATCGTGGACGCGACCTATACCGGCATCCTGAAGCCTGATCCTCGCGCGTACGGCTTCGTTACAGACGCCTTGAAGCTTGCCCCGGAAGATTGCATTTTCGTCGACGATCAGCAGAAAAATATCCTCGGCGCGGAAGCATTCGGTATGACCACGGTTTTTTTCGACGTGACGCGCCCGCGAGATAGCTATGTCGAAGCCTTGCGGCTACTCGGCATCGAGAGTATGGCCCCATAAGCTCAGGCACCGTTTGCCGGGTAACGACAGGCTAGGCGTCGTAGCTTTTGGATCGCGCGTCCCGCCGAAATTTGCGGAAGGTCAATCCCTGTGCGGATTTAAAGCACGCGCTGTGAGCTTGGAAGAGCAGCGGCCTGCACGGTCATCCCTGTTAAACGTGGAGGCCGGTGACTTTCCAGAACACAGCGAAGGTTCGCTGAATATGCGAACGCATTGCTCGTTCGGCGGCCGGACCATCTCGCTTCAATATGGCCGCAACGATCTGGGCGTGATCCGCGTTCCCGAACGACAATTCCTCGCCAGTGGTGGCGCGGGCGATCGGCGCATTGAAGTAGAATTGCCCCGAATGATAGATCGCATCGGTGAGTCGCTCGTTGCCTGAGGCGCACATGATCGCATCGTGGAAATCGCGATTTGTCTTCACCCGCATCTCTTCGTCCGAACTGCGCAATTTCAGCCGCCGCTCATGGATGGCGGCGATTGCAGCGATGTCTGACGGCGAGCCGCGCGTCGCAGCAAGACTTGCGGCATAGCCCTCGAGTACCATACGCAATTCCGCGTTCTGTCTGATCTCATCCGGAGTGAACTCACGCACGGCCCAACCGCGCTTGCGCGGCACAACGAGGCCCGCATGGGCCAGACGCTGAAGACTTTCCCGCACCGGCGTGCGGCTGACTTGTAGCCGCTCGGCCAGGTCCAACTCGATCAGTGGTTGATTGGGCCGCAGCTCGCCAGTCACGATCTGTCGCCGCAACGCACTATAGACGTCGCTCGACAGGCGAGATTGTGGAAGCTCAGTTGGAGACATTAAGGCAACCATATTTTGCACGCAAGTTTGCATACAAACTTGCTTTCGTCTATAGGGAAGAGCGGGGACGCACAAAGGGCAAGGCAAGGAGTGTGCATGCGGACGTATCGCCTCATTGAACCGCCATCGACGTCAATGGACGCGCGCGCACTGTGGCCGGAGGCGAACATGACCGAGCGGAATAAGAGTTGGGTCCTCCATACGCTGGCCGCGGAGATTACCAACTCCGATTATCGACGCTTCTGCCACGCTTCCGCGAGTCTCGACCAGCGAGTCAGCCTGATCGAGACCAAAAGCAACTGCACACTGCGCGTCAATATCTATGGGTGTAAGGGCGACGCCTTCGCCGATGATGAAGTCCGGCGTATCGCGATTCGAATGAGGATTGTCCAATGAGCGATATCGAAACACTAGGAGGCCGCCTTGCAGTCGTGACCGGCGGCAGCAACGGCATCGGCGCTGCAGCAGTCAAGCGGCTTGCGGCCGCCGGAGCTGACGTGATCGTCGGCTATCACAATAGCGAGGACCGCGCTCAGGCGCTGCTGCGCGGCCTGCCGACGGGGCGCCACGAGGTGGCACGCCTCGCGCTGGAAGAGCCTGCCAGCTTCAAGGCGCTTGCGGCGCGCATCGACCGACGAGGCGGTAAACTCGACATCCTCGTGAACTCCGCCGGGTTCACACGCGCAATTCCGCACCACGATCTGGAGACACTGACCGACGAATTGTTCGAGCAAATCCTGATCGCCAACGTGCGCGGCCCCTACTCCGCAATCCGAGCATTGCGCCCGCAATTGCGGGCCTCAGGCGACGCCGTGGTCATCAATGTGTCGTCGATTTCCGGCTTTACAGCCTCAGGCAGCAGTGTGGCCTATTGTGCTTCGAAGGCCGCACTCGACAACATCAGTATGTCTCTCGGGCGAGCACTCGGGCCTGAGATTCGCGTTCTCAGCGTATCGCCCGGCGCCGTTGCGACCGATTTCGTCCCCGGTCGCGACCGTGCAGCGCTGGAAGCCGGCGCACTGTCAACGCCGCTCAAGCGCGTCATTGAGCCGGATGACGTTGCCGCAGCGATCCTTGCCTGTGCAACACACCTGAAGGTCAGCACCGGGACCACGATCGTGGTCGACGGCGGACGCCATCTCTAGAAGCGCGGCATCCTAGCTCTGAACAGCGAACTCCTGGAGGGCAGGTTTCATGCTTTGCAAGCTTGCTGTGCGCGTGCCTATTAGCGGTGGCGTTCGGCGCGGGCGCCGGTGTGGACGAACAGTATCCGCAGAAGACGATTTGCCGTAACGCGGCGGTATGCAAACTCTGATCGACCTGCTTGGCAGCATATCGACGTGATCGTCGAAAGCATCGCGGTCGCGCGTCACGGTATCAACGCCGGTACGCTGCGAGGCCTCGGTGTAACCAGTGCGGAACCTTGGCCATCCTCCGAACGGCATGCGTCTTCCCGGTTTCGAGGTGATATCCTGGATTGGGCCCGCATCAGGCGAAAAAAGGCGTCTGAAGATCAGGTGCTTGGCCGCTCGCGCGGCGGCCTGACCAGTCGATACATATGGCAGTTTGCGGCCTGGGATGTCCTGTCCGCTTCACGCTCACCGCAGGCCAGAACGACGATACACCGCAAGCCACCGCATTGATCGAGGAACTGGCTGTCGAGGTCGTCATCGTCAACACAGCCTATGACGCCGATCATTTGCGCAAAAGCATCGCCGCCAAAAGCGACGCTCGCCGCCATCCCGAACAACCTGTCGCGCGCGCTCCGATATCCGTTTCGACAAGCATCTCTATGCCCGGCGCAATCTTGTGGAATGCTTGCTTCTCCAAACTCAAGCGGTTTCGTCGCGTCGCCACCCGCTTCGAAAAGACGTACCAGATTGCCGGATGCGACAAATGTCCCCACTGCTTAGCGGACCGGCGGCCGCTCCAAGATATCTTCCATGCCATCGTAAGGTCGTGGAATCACATGCGCAGACACAACTTTCCCGATCTGTCGCGCGGCCGCAGCACCTGCATCGACAGCGGCCTTTACCGCCCCCACATCCCCCTGCACGACGATAGATATCAACCCTCCGCCTGCCTGCTGTTTCGTTACCAGTCTTACATTGGCCGCCTTGACCATTGCGTCGGCGGCCTGAATGGCCGCAACCAGTCCGCTCGTCTCGACGAAACCGAGTGCCTGCAATGCCATGACTTACTCCTTATCCGAACGACCGAGCACAAAGCGAAGTTCGTCACGCCGTCCGACCGGTACCGAAAAACGGCGGAAACCCATGCGGTGAAGCTTGGCAAGCATTTCGTGAGGGATACCGCCGGCTTCAATCCCGAGAGCTGCGCCCCGATCCGCGGCGGATGCGGCCTCCGCCAGCAGATTGGTTACATAGATCGGCAGTTTGCGGAACGGATTGACAGGAATCAACTCTTCCTTCGCATACTGATCAAGCACGTCCAGCGATTGTTGCACTTCAATCGGGAAGCCACAAACCGTGCGGACAATATCGGCGATATCGATCCAGATCGGCGAACCCAAATCGACGAAGCGCAGCACGTCGTCGAGCGCCATAACGTTATTAATTACGGCGCCGGCCTGAAGGCCTGCTGTCCTCGCCTTTTGCTGAAACGCAGCAAATTCCGCAACACATGATATGCCGCCGATGAGGACGCCCGCTTCCTTGCCACCAGCGGCGGCAGCGATTCCATCGAGCATGGCCTGAAGATAGCTCGTCGAGCCCAGAGGAAGGAAAAACCCTGCTGGCAACTCCTCCCAATTGTCGATCAAACGGCGCGCCCGATCCGAACTCACCCGTGGAAGACGCAGCCAGAGCGGAGCTTGCGGATTGCTCAACAGTGCCGGAGCACACGCATCATGCACGATCGAGCGAATATCACCCCCCAGACCTGGTGGTGCGTCGACACGGCCGATCGCAGCGGTGAGCTCGACAAACTGGCTGACACTCCCCTTGGCGATGATCAGGTCCGTGACGCTTGCAAGATTGCCGGTCCGCACGCCGGCATTGGCCGCTTCGACGAGCTCTTCGCTCGACTTGGGCGAGACCCAAACTGTCGCATGCGATTTTTCGTCCGCCCAATCGAGCAAGCGCTTTAAGGATGGCAAACCCGCTCCGGCAGCTTTTAATTGGAGAGCCCCCGCAAAGACCATGCCGGTGCCGCCATCCATCGAAATCTGCGTCCCTTCAGGGTATGTCGCGCCTCCGATCGTGAACGTCTTTCGATTAGGATCGACGCTGATCGCATCGCAACCGACGATGCAGGGCCGATCGAGCGCACGGGACACCACCGCGGCATGGCTCAAGGCACCACCACGAGCCGTTATGATGCCGTTCGCGGCAAGCATACCCCGGATATCCTGAGGACTCGTCGTGGGACGCAGCAGAATGACGTTCTCACCTGCCAGGGCCCGGTCAGCCGCCCGATCGGCATCAAGAACCGCAGCGCCGCTCGCATGTCCAGGCGAAGATCCCAATCCTCGGGCTAGAAGGGCCGCGCGCGCCACCTCCTCTTCGTCGAACGCGGGCCGCGAAACTTTGCGCACCTGCTCTATCGAGACGCGTCGCAGGGCAGCCTGCTTCGTGATTGCACCCTCTTCGACCAGGTCCTCGGCAATCTTGATCGCCGCAGTAGCCGTCCGCTTGGCGGGCCGGACTTGGAGAAAATAGAGCTTTCCAGCCTCGACCGTGAACTCAATATCAACCGCATCAAGATAAAGAGCTTCAAGCGTCTTGCTGTGCTTTTCAAACGCCTGCCGGAGCACGGGATCGAGCGCTTTGGAATCGGACAGGTCGATGGGCGTATGCGTTCCGGAGACGAGATCCTCTCCTTGCCGACCAATCAGGTACTCGCCGTAAAGCGCTCTCCGGCCGTCATTTGGGTTTCGGGTGAACGCAACGCCCGAACCGGAATTCTCATCTGCGTTTCCGAACACCATCGCTTGAACGGTGACCGCTGTTCCCAAATCGTCCGAGATGCCGTGATGCTTGCGATAGGCTTTGGCGCGCGCGCTGTCCCACGATCGAAAAACCGCCTCGATGGCCTGCTTGAGCTGGCCGGCCGGATCGGCGCTCACCTGCTCACCTTGCCCTTCAATATGGGCGACGATCGCACACTCCAGCGCACCGAACGTTGCCTGATTGCGCTCCTTCCGCGCCGCAGCCTCGGGGGCCTTAATGGCGCTCATGAGTTCAGACGGGTCGAGCCCTAGAACGATGTCGCTGAACATGCGCCAAAAGCGCAGCCATGTATCCAGCGCAAAATCGCTCCCGCCGACACCGTCCGCCAGGATCAGCGCGGACGCCGACGTCAGGCCGAGATTGAGGACCGTATCCATCATGCCAGGCATGCTTACGGCGGCGCCCGATCGCACCGAAACCAGCAGCGGACGGTCCTTGTCGCCGAACAGGCGGCCGGACTGTGTTTCAAGCCTATCGATCGCCTCGTGCACTTGGGCGAGAAGAGCCTCACCGACCTTGCCACCATTCGCTCGGAATTCATGGAAGCCGTCGACACCAATGACAAAGGCTGGAGGAATCGGGATTCCGGCGCGCGCCATTTTGGCGAGACCACTTGCTTTACCGCCAAACCGCAGCGCGTCTTCGACGTCGCAATCCGTCACTTCACGAACGAAACTGTTGCCCATGATCGTCATCTGCATGTGTTCACGTGTCCCGAGGCCGACCGATCACGGACAGAATATCTTCGTGAAATTCGAACCAGACGTTGTGAACTGAATCGAGCGTTGGCTTGCACACATAATCTTTCTCGCCCTGGTCGACGAGCGCGACGCTCGTGCCGAAGCGATCGACGTAGATGTTGTAGCGCGGGATCAACGGCGTCAGTTCTTGAATATTCTTGGTCAACCGTTCCACCGTCTTGATGAGCCGCCCCTGGATGCGATCATCGCCATCCGTCGACTGCCATTCGCTGACCTGTTTGATGAACTGATCGTTGATCACTTCGAAACGTTCGTACCACGCCAGAACCGACTCATTTGAGCGAAGAGGTCCGTAGGCAGCACTGTAAAATTTGTGCACGGCATTCGTGCCGTCCGGCAAGAGGAGATACTTGCCTTCCGCCACCATGAGCAGCCCCTTCTCCGCCGCCGCGTCGAGCACGGCTTGCGCCAGGGCGGCATCGACGCCAACAGCGCGCGCCAGCTCCTTTGCCGATGCCATCTTTTTAAGATGGGCGCCGTTGAGCACGAGAAATTCATCTTCACTTAAGGCTGTCATCGTCCGTCCAATCGATGCAGGGGCCGGGCGCCGCAGAAGCGGCGCCCGGCCAGTCATGGTGGTCACTACTTCCAATAGTATTTCGACCGATTGAGGCTCACATCCTCGGGGAACGGGAGATAGCCTTCGCCCGAGAATATCTTTTGCGGGACCGTGGCTTGAGCAAAGCCACGCTTGACGATGTCATAGTAATAGTTGGAAACGCGTTGATCGATCTCCCAGAACTCGTAGTCCTTGCAGGCCTTTTCGTAGGTGCCGGCAAGTCGCAGATGCGGCAGGATCATGTCGATATAGTACACATACATGCCGTTGGTGATAAGAGTGCGCCGCGACATCCGCGAAAACTTGGTGTACAGCTTGAAGGTCGCTTGCTGGATCCCTTCGAGCCGCTTGTCCAGCTCTGATATCTTGACCTGGTAAACCTCGCCCATCGGCGTATTCCACTTCTCGCGCACGAAGACCGCGCCGCCGACAATGTGCTCGATGTAGTTCTTTGGCCGCGTGAAGGTGGTCGAAATGTCATTCACCCGGATCTCCGAGAGATTCATCTTCTCGGGATCGATCACGAGGCACAGCGTGTAGCAGTGGGGCACGTTCTCGTGGTCGCAAACATCGCTCCAATCGTAGACCTCCTCGTTGGTAAAGAGATCGCGAATGATCATGATCTTGCCGTCCGGCAGCTCGTAAGGCCCGGTGTCGCCCAGACCCAGCCGGCAATCATAATGATCGAGGAACGATAGAAGCTCGGCGGCAGCATTGAAACGGACCAGCGAGTCATGCTTCTCGCTGCCCGGCTCGAAGTATTCGACTTGACCGACCAGCTTGTCGAGGATGTCCTTTTCATGGATCTTGCAACGATAGCGGTCCTGTGAGTTGAGGATGTAGCCGTCCTGCCGCTTACCCCAAAGAACGCGCTGCATGAACTTGAGAATGATATTGCTCTCGCGCACATAGTCCTGCGGCTGGATGGCTTCGAGCGCCAGCAGTCCACAACGTCCCATGCCGAAGCCGACGGCGCCGATGCACCAGTCGTGAACACAATTCACCTTGGTGCCGATCTCCCGCCGCGCCGACGCCCCGATGTCGATGATGCCTTGAGCGCCGACTTCGTTGGTCGTCATCTCGAGGATTTCCGGCCAGCGATAGAACTCGTGCATGAAGGCGAGGATCTCGTATTCCTGGCGCGGGATCATGCCTGACACGCCTTCGGTCGCGCGCATCACCAGCACGTCCCAGATGTTCCAGGCCAGATAGTTGTTGAGGTCGTTCAGCTCGGCGACAGTGAATTGATCGCGGAGCACATCTTCCTTGCTGACTTTTTCCAGAACTTTGCTCTTGGCGCGCTGGCGCAAGACCTTGTCGCCCAAGATGCCATCGGGCACGGGATCCATGCCCTTGAAATTGCCCTGGTAGACGAGATCCTGAAAACGCATACCGTCGTCCGCAGACTTGTAACGGTCCTTATAGGTAGACATCGGTTTCCTCCTCGATTGCGATTATGCTTGGATTGATCAGCTGACGATGGCGATCCGGCCTGTCTCCCTGTCTTCGCAATGCAGCTGCACTTTCTTGCCCTCAAGGGCCTTGATGATGGCAGCGAAATGAGCGTCGTTGTTTCCGCCCGTGACGTAGCGGGAGTCGCTGTCCGTGAGGTAGGCCGTCATCACGCAGGGCATCTGGAATTCACGCGAGAGGATTCCGAGATGTGACTCCGGAGCGCCTGACATCGTGATCACGCCAATGGATCCCATGCTCAAGGCCGGCGCGAGGAAGGTTGTCGTTCCGCCCTGGACGAGGAGAATATGCTCCTTCAGCTTGCCGCTCTGGATGAGAGCGATGACGGACTTTGGATCCGGAAGATATTTGACGATGCCGGACGGCGTCTTCTTGGTCTCGAAGCTATTATAACCTTCCGCGACATAACTCATTTAGACTCCTCCCTGTGTGTTGACGTGGTTAGAAGAATGGTCAGTGAAACGGTCGTCGCTCGCTGCCGCGCAAGCGGCGAAGGGCGTTCAACAGGTGGTCGTTGATACCGCTGACGTGGGTGGCGGGAACGTTGTGCCGTGCAGAAGGACTGCCTACACCGCACGTTATTCGTCCACCAAACGCCTCTGTCGCAGCCATGCGCCGGTCGCGCCTGACGGCCGCGACGTCGGCAAGTTCACTGTGCTGGCAACCACAGCTGCAGTTTGAAGTGACGCTTCCGCAACAATTGCCAGGCTCCGCCGTGGGAGCGATCGCGCAGCTTGAGGCGAAGCCGTCGGGGAGCATCTGTGCCACGAGTTCCTGTGGCCAAACGGCGACGAACTCCGCGCCAGCAGCGCGCAATTGCTGCTCGGAGTGCATGCCCCAGGCCACGCCGATCGCTCGAACACCACATTCCACGGCGTGTCTGACGTCGCCGACGGTATCCGTGATGAGCGCGATCTGATCCGCGAGCGGCGGGTCAGGATCATGCCCCTCCCGGTAGGCTGGTGAGCAATTTCGGCTGACCAGATACGAACGGTCCGCCAGAAAGCGCCGGACACAGGCCCGCTTGTCTTTTTCAACATCGCCGCCGAAGACGTGCGAGAAGCAATGCGTCAGGCCTTCGCGATCAAGAATGCGCCGTATCGTGGCCACCGAATTCGAGGATATCACTGCCAGCGAGCACTTGCCGGCAAAGGCGCGCACAACGTCTGCCATGCCAGGCACGAATTCGGGGTTATATTCTCGTTGCAGAAGCTCGAGGAAATGCCGCGCCGCCTCTTCGGCGCGACGGTCGTCGCCACAGTGCTTCTGAAGCCCGTGAAACATATTGTCTTCGAGCAGACCGAAGAACTCGGCCTGGCTGTTGATGCCAAGCCCCAAGGCCGCATTGGTTTTGGCGAACACTCGCCAGGACGCTTCCCTGGTCTGCACCAGCGTCCCATCGAGATCAAAGAGGACAGCGCGCACTTCTTTCATCGCAGCTCTGCCATCCCAGCGCGAACGCGCGTCTCCGGAGCCGCGTTGAGTGCGGTCAGCTGCGGCATCTCAAAGAAGTCCTGGATCTCGCCGTAGCCGGTCAGATTCTCACAGGTCCATCGCGCAAGGGCGTTGAAGGACACCATGTTCGGCCAACACTGCCATGGGAAGCTCGTTAACCCCTTACCGTGGAGCTTCCATTCGCGGTCGCTGCTGTCGGTCAGCACCAGGTCAACCTCGTCCGCGTAGCGGTCACGTGACCTCTTGGTCACGCCATGGGCTTCCTTCAGTCCGAAGACTTTGCCCTTCTCGACCACATAGCCATGAGCCAGCGACAGTTCGCGACCGTTCGATTTGGGGTCGAAACTGAATATGACGTGAAAAGCGAGATCCTTTGAAAAGTGGGCGTGCAGCCAGCTCATATTGGGCGCGCCGCGTTCGGGGCGAGGTCCCCAGCTGTGATCCATCGTCGAAATGCAGTCGATCGGGAACGTCTTTCCCCGGATCGCAACTTTTCCCTTGAAATGTCCGGTCTGGTCGAAATGCCCGTTGTAAGCGGTTCCCCAGGCGAACTTGCCGCCCTGCTCGGCTTCCCTGAGGGCTTTCGCCTTCATCGGATCCATATCGGGATCGTGAATGTCGAATGGCAGCATGATCGAACGATAGTCGACGTCGATCAGCGTGCCCTCGCCGTCATCATAGCCAATGTGCCAGTCCATATTCGGGCGCAGACACCTGATGCTGAGCGAGTTATCGAGCGTGAAGGCGCTGAGATCGCGCGGCTCGGGAATCGGCATCGAGGCCCGGAGATCGCAAAAGTCCGCTTCCCAGGGTGTATTCGCGAAACCTGAATTCATGCAGATGGTGGAGCTGACGATGCCCAGATTTGGACGGAACAGGGCGTAAACGCCGATATTCAGCTTCGCCTCGGCGTTAAAGAAACCAAAGAAATTGGTCTCGGCCCAGTTTTGGACGCCTGCGTCCGCCTTGTGAAAATAGACGTCCTCGTCTTGGATCATGCTGTTCCTCCTAGCCGGCGCTCTTTGCGGCACCCTCTGCGAGCACCGTCATCATCCGTATTTAAAATGCCCTCGCCACGGTCGTCCAAGATAAAACCGCGCGGTGTTTTTTATCCCCACGAGAGAATGACGCTCGGCAGCTCGACCCCCTAGTGTTCGCGAAATGGCGTCAATCGAGCGCCGACAATCGTGGCTAGGGAGTGCGCTATGGAGATCGGGCGTGTGGTCGGAACGGTCGTTTCGACGATCAAGTCGTCCGGCCTGAATTCCTACAAATTGCTGGTTGTAGAGCCTGTGGAGGTTGAAGCCGAAGTGGCAACCCCCAAGAGCGCCGCCGCTCATGTCGCCATCGATCTCATTGGCGCTGGCGAAGGCGACGTTGTCCTGGTCACACGCGGTAGCGCCGCACGACTGGGCGACGCTGGCAACGCACCGACCGACGCTGCCATCGTCGCCGTCGTCGATAACGTCCAGATCGGCTCCAAGAATGTCTACTCGAAAGCGTGACCGGCAGAGACACCCGTCAACTCAACCATCCCAACCCAAGCAAGGAGAAGCTCAGATGAATACGACGCCAACGACCGGCCAACCGAGGGGCGCTCTCGGTTTGATCGAAACCAAAGGTCTTGTGGGCGCCATAGAAGCGGCCGACGCCATGGTCAAGGCCGCGAATGTGCGGCTGATCGGACGCGAGCAAATTGGCGGAGGCCTGGTGACCGTGATGGTCCGTGGCGACGTCGGCGCCGTGAAAGCAGCGACCGACGCCGGAGCGGCGGCGGCCGGCAAGGTCGGTGAAGTCGTTTCTGTGCACGTCATTCCCCGCCCGCACGAGGATGTCGAAGGTATTCTCGGAAAGGGCTGACGCTCATCCGTAGAGTCCTTTTCGAAACTCTGATGCATGAGCGAGTTCATGAGCGTTGCAATGAATCTTGATTCCGACTTAGCGGGCTTGGCGGAAGCGCGCAACAAGGCACGCCAAGCGCACGCCGCCTTCCAGGCGTTCGCTGACGCGGATCAGGAAAGAGTCGACAGCATTGTTCGAGCCATGGCGGATGCCGGCACAGCAGCCGCCCAAGAGCTTGCTCGCATGGCCGTCGATGAAACCGGATTTGGCGTATACGAGGATAAGATCCTCAAGAACCTGTATAATACCAAATTCGTTGCGGCTTCGATGCTGCCAATGCGGACCGTAGGTGTTTTGTGGGTCGACGAAGTCAACCGCATGACCGCCATCGGATCTCCTATGGGCGTCATAGCGGCCATCATTCCCGTTACCAATCCTACCTCGACGGTCCTCTTCAAATGCCTTGCGGCCGTCAAGTCGGGCAACGCGATCGTGTGCGCGCCCCACCCTCGCGCCGTCCGGTCCTGCGTCCGAGCTGCGGAGATCATGGCGAACGCCGCCGTCAAGGCCGGAGCTCCCAAGGGCCTTATTTCATGCTTGGAGCTTCCCACCATTCAGTCGACCGGCGAGCTCATGCGCCATCCCGATGTGTCGGTCGTGCTGGCTACCGGCGGACCAGGCATGGTGCGCGCCGCGTATTCGAGCGGTAAACCGACGTTTGCAGTCGGCGCCGGTAACGTACCCGTCTACATCCATCGATCGGTCAAAGACGTGAAGGAAGCCGCGCTCATGGCCATCACGTCAAAATCGTTCGACAACGGTACAGCCTGTGTCGCCGAGCAATCTATTGTGCTGGATGAGCCTATCGCCGATGCGGGCGTTGCCGCTTTCGCGGCTCAGGGAGCATTCTTTCTAAGCGAGGCAGATCAGAAACAACTGGCCAAGCTTATCTTCACGGACAAGGGCGAACTCAGGCCGGAAGCGGTTGGCCTCTCGGCGCAAGAACTGGGTCGTCGGATCAATCTCAGCGTTCCCAGCGGTTGTAAGGTCCTCGGGGCGCAGTTGACCGAAGTCGGCCCGCAAGCGCCGCTATCGCGCGAGATCCTCGGTCCCGTTCTGTCGTTCTACCGGACGGCGGATTTGCCGGCGGCCTACGAACAATGCCGCCAAATCCTCGCGTTCGGCGGCGAAGGCCACACGCTCGGCCTTCATTGCGAGGACGACCAGGTCATCGCCACGATGTCGGCGCTTCGCGCCGGCCGAATCGTCATCAATACTCCAACGCTGTTTGGTGGCATGGGTTATAGCTGCGCGACCGATCCATCCTTCATGCTCGGTACCGGAACATGGAGCGGGTCCATCGTTTCCGACAACGTGACGCCGCTTCATCTCATCAACATCAAAAGAATTGCGCATGAGATCCGTCCCTGGCGCTCGCTCTATCAGGCGAGCATGGGGATCTGACAATGCTTGCGCGCGTCAAATCAACTGTGTCGACGATCAATCGCGAAACCGGGGCGTTCCTCGAAGCAGCGGCCGCGACGTTTCGCGCATCGACCGCCGGCAACGCCGTGTCTTTTGGTGTGGACCTTGGTACCGCGACGATTGTTCTGACGGCTGTCGATCAAGCCGGGCATCCCGTCTATTGGGACAGCCTCCCCTGTCAAGCTGTCAGGGACGGCGTTGTCGTCAATTTTGGCGACGCTGTCGCCGCCGTGAAGCAGCTCAAGAGCGCGGCGTACTCGGCATTGGGGAGCGACATCTCTGCGGCCGCGACGGCATTCCCTCCGGGCGTACCCGAAGCCGAGGCTCGAGCGTGCCGTTACGTTCTTGAGAACGCCGGCATTACATGTCGCCAATTGGTCGACGAAGTATCCGCGGCTCAAGCACTCCTTCGGCTGGACAACGGCGCGATCGTCGATGTTGGTGGGGGTTCGACGGGCGTCGGCATCGTTGAAAACAGCGTCATTGTCGTTCTCGACGACCAGCCAGGCGGCGGACATCACTTGGACCTTATACTCGCCGGTGCGCTTGGAATCCCTATCGAAGACGCCGAAGCACGTAAACGCCTCGGCGCAGAAGACTACTCCCACATTCTTCGTCCAGGCCTGGAGCGGATTGCAAGCTCAGTCCTCCGCCAGATCGGAACCCATGCCGTTCGATCCATCCACCTTGTCGGTGGTGCAGTTCGGGTGCCTCACGCAGCTTCTATCGTTGCCGGCTACTGCGGGATTGAGACCTGGGCCTATCCCCACTCGGAACTCGTCACCCCCTTCGGAATCGCGATGAGCTGAATCATGGATTTTCAACTGCGCACCTATGCCTTCATCGACAGCATGCAGCCCCAGGCTGCAGCGCACGTCGCCTCGACCTGCCAGGGCGACGTGCCTGTGGCTGGCATGTCCGAACTCTTCATCGAAGTTGCCCCAGGCAATGAAATCTTTCGTTGCGCCGATATCGCCCTCAAAGCGGCCGATGTTCGCCCGGCCCTCCAGATCATCGAGCGCGAGTTTGGCCTTCTCGAGATTCATTCACGCACGCAATCCGAAGTGCTCGCCGCCGGACAAGCTGTGCTCGACTATCTCGGTCTCAAAGAAGAAGACCGTGTAAGACCGACCATCGCGTCATCGCAATTTGTCACCAACGTCAATCCTTATCAGGCCCAGCTGATCAATAAGTGGCGCAAGGGCAATCTGCTTCTGCCACGGTCGAGCCTTTTTGTGCTTGAGGCGACGCCGGCCGCTTATGTGACGCTCGCCGGCAACGAAGCCGAAAAGGCAGCCAACATCAGCCTGATCGAAGTGCGCGCGGTCGGCCGCTTTGGGCGGTTGTTCATCTCGGGTACCGAGAGCGAAGTCGAGTCGGCGGCCAAGGCCGCCGTTGCCTCGTTGGAGGAACTCGGAGGGACGAAGGCATGAGCGTCATCTCTGTCGCGGATGTCGAGAATGCTGCCGGTGTGCTCCAGATATCCACCAAGGATATTCTGACGCCGCTGGCGGCCGACCGAGCCAAAGAGCTGAATGTGCGGATCGAGCGGTCCGGCACCACCCAAATGCCCGTGCCGCAGGTCGCACGTTCGAGTCCCCAGCGGACGACAACGACGACACTGGTAACCGGGCCAACGGCGCCCCCCGGATCGATCCAGCCCGGTGCCTTGTCGGGCTCACTCTATCGACGTGGCGCGCCGGTCCCTCCGCAAATGCGCGTCGAGCAAGAGCCAATCCCTTCAAGCCACGGCGACCGGCCGCAGGCTGCGGTGATTGGCGCAGGGCATGTCGGTGCCATGACCGCGCTTCGCCTCGCTGAAACCTCTCTCTTCTCACGTGTCACGCTGATCGATATCGTTCCTGGCCTTGCGGCCGGGCTCGCTCTCGATATGTGGCATAGCTCGGGACTGCGCAGATTCACCACCCGTATCGAAGGAAGCACCGACCTCGCGGCGCTGGCGGGCGCAAGCTACGTCGTCATGACGGCCGGACGCCCACGTCAACCCGGCATGAGCCGCACCGACCTTACCGGAGTGAACGCAGAAATCGTAGGAGGCGTCGCCGACGGTATCCGTCGCTACGCGCCGAAGGCGGTCGTGGTTGTCGTTACCAACCCGCTCGAGGAAATGACGCACTTGATGGCCAAGCGAACGGGTTTTCCTGCGGGCCGCGTGATCGGAATGGCCGGAGTGCTCGACCGTGCACGCTTCTGCTCGCTTATCGCGCTTGAAGGGATCGCGAAACCGCAAGACGTCGACGCCATCGCTCTCGGGAGTCACGGCGCCGAAATGGTGATTCCCCTGAGCCTCGCCACCGCCAATGGCCGGCCGATCGAAAATTTGATTGCGAAGGACCGGTTGAAAGCCATTGTTGAGCGCGCACGCGATTCCGGCGCCGAGGTCGTCAAGCTACTTCAGAAGGGCAGCGCTTATTTTTCGCCCGCCGAATCCGCCGCCTCAATGGTGGCTGCCATGGTGAAAGGCAGCAGTCCCGTGATTGCAGCCTGCGTGCAGTCCGAGGGGGCGTACGGAGTTGCCAACACACGCGTTGGTCTTCCCGTCCGCCTGGACGCAAATGGTGTCAAAGAAATCGTCACGCTCCCGCTCCGCCCCGAAGAACAAGCAGCGCTGGTGGAAGCCGCCAATAGCATCGCCAAACGCATTTCCGAATTGGGCTAACATGCGTGCCATCGTCTACCAAAGCCCCGGCAACGTCACTTTGCAAGACGTCGCTCCGCCGCAGCTGCAGCATCCGGGGGATGCTTTGGTTCGGGTCGAGTTAGCCGGGATTTGTGGCACTGACCTGCACGTCATCGCCGGTGATTTCGCAGGCATCCGCCCCGGCGCCATTATCGGTCATGAATTCGTCGGCGAAATCATGGCAATCGGCGGAGCTGTAACACGGTTCAAGGTCGGCAATCGGGTGATGTCGTCCGACTTCACCGCTTGCGGCCACTGTCATTGGTGCGACCGTGGTGACCATTGGGAATGCCAAGAACGAGCCTTCTTCGGCACAGGCACGTCCTTCGGACCCGCTCTCCACGGCGCGCAAGCCGAAATCGTGCGCGTTCCGCACGCGGACACAACCCTCGGCTTGCTGCCGAAGGGGTGCTCCGACGAGGCGGCAATTCTCCTCGGCGACAATTTGGCAACGGGATGGGCGGCTATCGAGCGCGGCGCCCTCTTGCCTGGAGAAATCGTCGCTGTCATCGGAGGCGGCAGCGTCGGTCAGTTGGCAAGCCTGTCCGCGCAAGCCGCGGGCGCCGGGGCCGTTGTGATCATCGAGCCGAGCGAGAGCCGCCGGACCTTCGCCCGCGCCAACGGAAGTCTCACAGTCTCGCCCGACGAGGCCCGAACGTTCATTGACAGCCTTACCGATGGGGAGGGTGTCGATCTGGTCGTTGAGGCCGTTGGCGCGGCGGCCACGCTCACCGCGGCGTTCGACCTTGTCAGGAAGCGCGGACGCATCATCTCGGTTGGCGCGCATGCCACCCAAAACTGGTCGTTTCCGCTGGCCAAAAGTTTTGCCAATGAACTCACGTTGGGCTTTGCAATTGGTGACTCGATCCGGCTTCGCCCTCGCCTTCTATCGTTGATCACGACAGGTATCCTTGACCCCGCTGTCGTCGTGGATCGGCGGACAGGATTTGCAGGGGCTGCCCAAGCGTACGCCGACCTCAAAGCCCAGAAGGTTATGAAGGCTGTGATCGACCCTCGCCTTTAGCCGATCGTCGCATCAACGCCGTTGCCAATGAATGCCAGTCAGAGCAAGCTCTTAGAAGAGCGGCAATTGCGCTGCATTGCACAAATCGGCCTCGACAAGAAGGGCCATTGCAGCGCCTTTCCAAGCCGCTTGGGAGGAGAATGCATGGGAAGGACCGCGCCGGTGGCACACGCCCTTTTGGAGCCGCATTCCGCTTTGCCGGTGGCCTTCTTGAAAGACGCAATCGGCACGCTCGCCAACGCGGCCGATCATGGTCCGCAAGCGCTCTTCTTCGAAGCGCGCATTCTCTTTCGTAACATACTTGCTGCGAGGGACGTCCGTCTCCTCGTCCGCTCGGGTGGCGCCTGGCGGGAATGGGAAAAGCTCAACGATGGCGCGGACGAGGCGCTAATCGAAAGCTTGCCCGACGCGCCTACCGACGTGGTATTTTTCCAGGACTCTGCCTTTATCCCCGTGCAGGTGGCTCGTGTCGGTCTCCTTGCCGAAGGAATTGACGACCCCACCGCTCTGCACGAGACCGCCGCAGTATTATCCAAGGTCTTCGGCCTAGCCATCGCCTCGAGTGAAAGTCAGAGCGTCAACCCGGATAAGCTCGAAGCGATCCGGGTTTTTCAGCGTGTCGCAAACAAGATCCTAAAAAGTCAGAATCTGCAGGAGATCTTTCTCCAGATCACTCACGAAGCCAAGATCAGGCTCTCGGCCGATATCTGCGGCATCATGCTTCTTGAGAACGATGCCCTTGTTATGAAGCGCTGCACCGGAAACCTTGCGGTCGAGACCGCGCGACTTTGCATGAAGGCGGGCCAAGGTGTGGGAGGCCGCGTTCTGCAGACCCGGCAGCCTTGCTCCATTGAGGACTACGTTCAAAGCGAGATCATCAGTCGCGACTTCATGAGCCTCGCGCGCGCAGAGCGCGTCCGCTCGGCATTGGCCGTTCCGCTCATGTCGCAAGATCAAGTCATCGGCGTCCTCGAAGTCTGGAGACGTAAACCTTCCACCTTCACTACCCAGCACACAGCCGAACTTGCAACGCTCGCGAACCTCGCATCACTAGCTATCGAAAATGCGGCTCTGCTTGAGGCGCGCGAGGTGGCGGCGCAGAAGCTTCAGGACGCTCATGCTGAACTGCAACAGCGGTACGACGTCATCAGAAACTCGGCGAATCTGCAAGAAAGTCTCATCTCGACTTTGCTCGAGGGCGGCAGTCTGTCCGAAATCGTCCAACGCGCGCATGAGCATCTCGGTTCTCCCGTCTTGATCCTCGACCGGCATCTGGACGTCAAGGCGTCTCATCCCCATGGCTCGATCTCGGACGAGGGCCTGCGCGCCATCCAGGCCGGGATTTCACAAAATACCGGATCAGATACGCGCTACAAGGCCGTGACGTCAGGCGCAGTCCGTTTCGCCTTCCAAAGCATCACGGCCGGCTCTGAGCAGATGGGTTGGGCGATCCTAGTCAACCCAGAAATCGAAGACGCGAGCGCCCAGCTGGCCATCACCGAGCTTTGTGTTACGGCGGCGCTACATCAGACCAAGGAGCGGGCAGCCGCGCGCGCACTCACCGACAAGCTGACTATGCTGACGTGGGACCTCCTCGAAGGTCCTGATCATCTGCGCCAATTGGCTCTTCAACGAGCGAAAGAATTGAATGCAGAGATCCCCGGCGAATACTGTGTCCTGGTTTGCCGCGTGGATGGGATTGATAAACCCGGCAAGATCGGATTGCTCACCGGTGGCGAAATCGAAGCACGCCGCCGTTCGATCGCTGAAGCCCATGACCGGCTTCCGTCTCGTCATCTCGTTCGCCTCTCGGGGCTGCGGGGCAACGAATTGGCTCTCGTGGTTTCGATGTCCGACACAGCCCATGCTCGCGACTTCGCCCAAAGTCTCCTGGCAGAAATTGTGCGCCGCCTTCCGGGCTCGCTTGTCACTATTGGTCTAAGCCGGAGTTGTCGCGATCCGATGCTCATGCCGGCAGCCTGGAAAGACGCTCATATCGCGCTGGATGTCGCGCGTCAAAGTCGCAAGGCAACCGTCGTGGATTTCGATGAGGTCGGCGTCGCAGGACTTCTTATGAGTATGCAGGACGGCGCCGACTTCCATCAATTCGTGAAGGAAACGTTGGGCAAACTGCTTAGCGAGAAGAGCCCCCAACGCGAAGTGCTCCTGCAGACGCTGCGGTCCTTTTTCTCTTGCAACTGCTCACAGCAAGCAGCAGCCAAAGAATTGCGTACCCACAAGAAGACGATTGCGTATCGGCTCGATAAAATCGAGAGAATTACCGGCCTTCGGCTTGCCGCACATGAGCAGCGTGTCCTACTTTATCTTGCATTGCGGATGAACGATCTCATCGCGTGACAGACATCGCTTCAATATTGTCGTTCCACTCCGGACATCAACCTTATCCGAACTGATAAATTTTTGTATGAAACCTTATCAGTGACCAACTGACCGTAGCCACTGATACCGACGCTCGCTTCACCTTCGATTTGGCACTTCGACGAGTCCGTTTCGCTGTGGGCGAAGTCCGAATTTGCACAGTAGTTGATCAGTACGGCGCGTTAGACGCAATTTTACGCAATTTTCCTAGCCGGAGCCGAGCGCAGTTCCATAGACGGTCAATAGACCGACGTCCTCCGCAACGCTCCCGATGGCAAGATACGGGGGTTCGATAGGTCCAAGTCAGCATGCGTGCCAGCATGACCTGCGGAACAGCGATCACTGACGACAATGCGGTCATGCCGAGCATTGAACCCAACCCGAACATAAACACGAAAAGCAATCCGTCTCGATGGCTCGGAGCTTGGACACAGTCAGACCAAGCAACGCCGCCGAGCTCGCCAATCCCGTGCGTGACGCCAACGGCCAGTGTCCGCCACCGTACATCATGGCTGTGATCATGGAGATTCGCGCTATGGCTCGACTTTTTTTGCCCGGATGAGAGAGAAGAACCTGTGGAACGCCCAACAGGTACCTCTGAGGCGCTAAGCCAGGCTCGACGTCAGATCACTGAAGAGTTCGTCGACGCATAACCGGCGAGAGATCAGCTTCTGCTGCGCCGCGTAGTCGATCACGAGTTGCAAGGCAGGACGCATGGCCGCCAGCCCAAAGGGGGTCTGATTTTGGGGCAAGCAAAGCTCATTCGACCGCTTCAATAGGCGATAGATCTCCCGGACTGTGTCGGGATCATCGTCGTGCAACGCCTTGGTGACGACGACCACATGGTTGATCGGAACGATTTTGTGCTTCTGAAACCATGCCTCGCTCGCGGCTTTCGGGTCTGCTAACAGAGGCTTCAATCGTGGATCGTTAGACGTCTCGCCGAGAACGGCGTCTACCTCGCCATCCAGCAACATCTGAATGATCGTTCGTCCTGTGGGAGCTCGCGCGCCACCTTCGTGACATTCGGCGACGTGAGGATCCTCGAATGTAACCCACTCGATGCGATTGAGATCGACGCCGTAGTCGTTGGCGAGCATGCCTCGTAACCAAACGCCGGTTGTCGTCGTCAGCGACCTTACCGCCACGCGCTTGCCAGCCAGATCCGCCGGCCAAAGTCGGCCCCGCTCCGCATTATAGAGAGCGCGCGCGTGGGGAAACCTCCCGGTCGTCGTCACCGGCAAGAGCACCAGCGGCTTATCGAACTCCCGGGCGATGAGATAGCTGACGATCGCAAGCTCGGCGACGTCAAACGCCTGCTGCCGGACCATCGGCTTAAATCCATCGATGACCGAGGGATAACAAGCGAAGTCGAGCGTCAACCGGTCGGAAGCGACAGCTCCGCTCTTCACGCCGGCAGTTCCGGGATAGTCGCCCAACAGCGTTCGCAGCCGTCCTGGCTGGCTCATCAGCTTCAAATCCTGTGACACCGGCTATCCCGAAACCGCATCCAGCTTCAACCCGTTGGTGCGGGGGCCGAAGAGACCGATGGTCGCAACGACGATCGCCATGGCCCCTGCGATCAACGCGAACACGCCTGTCACGCCATAATCGCGAAGGCAGAATGCAATCAGGAAGCCCGAGAACATCGCGCTGATACGGCTGACGGAATAGACCGCACCAATCGCACGACTGCGCATGCGCGTCGGGAAGAGCTCCGCCTGATAGGCGCGATAGGAGAATGTCAGACAATTGCTTGCGAACGCCATTGCAATCCCGAGGGCGACGATGACGGCAGCGTCCACTTGTTTCGAGAAAACGATTCCAATCATCGCCATCGACATGGCAGATCCGACCACGATCCACTTACGCTCGACTCGCTCGGCGAAGGTCATCGAAAGCAACGGAGCGATGGGATTAGCAATCGCTATCACGAACGAATAGAGAAGACTGTGCGTAATGTTGATTCCCTTGGCGATCAAGAGCGTTGGAACCCAGCTTGCAAAGCCATAATAACCGATAGACTGAAAGAAGTTGAACACCAGCATCATGATAGTACGCCCCCGGTATTGGGAGCGCCAGAGCTCCGCAAAGGTGACCTTTGCCTCCTGCGCCAACGGAGGATAGGGCTCCGGCTCGGGCAAAGGCGAACCGGTCCGCTCAACGATCTCACGCTCAAGCCGGGAAACGATCGCATCCGCCTCGGCGATACGGCCCTGCTGCGCCAGCCAGCGCGGACTTTCCGGTAGGCCGAGCCTGATGAACCAGACGGCCACCGCTCCCAGACACCCGAGCCAGATAACCCATCGCCATCCGTCAAAGCCAAGGGGCGCCGCTGGCACGAAGTACCAGGCAACCAGCGCAACGGTCGGAACGGCGGAGAATTGTATCGCCTGCAGGAAGGCAAATGAGCGTCCGCGCGAGTTCGCCGGAACGAGTTCGGTCGTATAGGAGTCGATCGTCACGATCTCCGCGCCGGCGCCGATACCCGTGAGAAATCGAAAGAAGATGATCCACTCCGCGCTGTGCTGGCAAGCCAGCAGTGCTGCTGCTGTCGTGTACCATAGCAGCGCGCCGGTGAAGACGACCCGGCGTCCGAAGCGATCGGCCAATTGGCCAAACACGAGCGTTCCAACGAACAGGCCGGCAAACATTGCGGCCACGAAAGCCCCCAATCCGGCGAAACCGAAGAAATTCACGGTCGATGTCGTGAATATTCCGCTTCTGACGAGGCCCGGTCCGATATAGGCGGTGAAGAACACGTCGTAGATCTCGAACCAGGCGCCAAGGGCAACCATCAGAACGAGCTTCCAGATCGGCCAGCTCATCGGAAGGCGATCCAGGCGGGCGTTGATCATGGCGGCCGATGACGCGATGTCGATCCTTTCTGCGCTCGCTCCAATGCCGTTTGGGATCTGCGTCACCGCGCCGTGCATGCCTTCTCTCCCCAAATTCGCTTTGATTTTTGTCTATCGACGATCAAGAAACGCTAACGCCAGAAAGACATCACGTTCGACCCGTTTCGGCGTAGACGCGCCGACCAGGGATGGGCCACAACGCCTTGAGGATCGCGCCAGTGTCGGATTGCGTGATGTAGACGGTCTTCCGGTCCGGCCCGCCAAACTTCGCGTTCGTGGTCGTCTTGCCTTTGGGAGAGACGATGCGAGCGATCGGCTCCCCGTCCGGGTTGAGCACGAACACCGAACCGAGCGAAGCGTGCGGTACAAACAGATTGGCCTGCTCGTCGATGAAGATGCTGTCCGGCCCGCTCACGCCGTAGAAGGAGGCAAACCGTCCGACCTTTCCCGTCGTCCCGTCGGGAAAAAGCGGAACACGCCACACCGAATTGTCGCGCGTCATGGCAACGAACAGCACGGTCTCGTTCGGATGGAGGACCAGACCGTTCGGGCTGACGCCCGTGGACAGCAGCAGATCGAGTTGTCCGTTCGTCCGCAGCCGGTAAACCCGTCCCGTGGGATCCTGCAGGCCTGTCTGGCCCTGATCTGTGAAATAGATGTCACCGTTCATGGCAAAGGTCAGGTCGTTGAGGCCCTTGAAGCGCTCGCTGTCTCGACGACCAAGGAACGGCTCGATCTTGTTCGTGACCGGATCGAAGGTGAGCAGACCCTGCTTGTAGTCCGTGATGAAGAACTTTCCGTTCGGGTGCAGCGCCATGCCGCCGGGCTCGCCGTCCCATTCTGCGAGCTGCGTCCATTCACGATCGGCCGAGATCTTGAACAGCCGCCCAAAGGGAACGTCAACGATATAGAGATTGCCGTATTGATCGGGCGTCAGTCCCTCGATGAAGCTGTCGACGGGCGGCTGCCCTATTTTGTTGACCGCCGACCACTCGGATTTCACACCGCTCCGCCGGAATCTTTCCGGCATCTCAGTGAATATCTCTGCTTTAATCAGCTCCGGCGCCGGATAGAAATTCGGCCCGGGTTGACCCGCGGCTTCTTCCGCGAACGCCTCGGACGAAAGACAGTTGCCCAACACGGCCGGCGCGACGGCGCACATCAACGCCTGCTCGAACAGTTGTCGTCTCGACAGCAATGCAGCCTCCCTCTGTAGCTTGTTGTTCGCCCTTTGCCCTATGGACTTGCCACAACCACTTGCTCACATGCGAGCCTGTCTATTTCTGCGCGATCAAAGCCGGCATCAGCCAGGATCTCGTTCGTATGCTCGCCGAGATGCGGTGGTTGGCGGGTCAAACCCGGCCGCTCGCGCTGCGAGCCGAATTCGATGGGCATAGCGGGAAGCCGTGTCATCTCGGTTGCGCCCTCGGGGGTACGGATCGCAACATCGATCAACCCCCCGTGACTGGCCAGATGCGGGTCGTTGAACAGATCGGTCGGCTTACCGACCGGCGCCCATGAGACGGCAGCCCGTTCGCAGCGCTCGGCGATCACCGCCTTCGACAGCGGAGCAAGCACCTCCTGCACCGCGGGGATAAGCCAGCTTCGATGGCTCGCCCGCATAACGTTGGTCGCGAGATCGGGATTCTCACCGAGGGCGGCTAGCCCGAACTCCTCGGTGAAGCGGATCCATTGCTTATCGCTGGTAACGCCGATGAAAATCTGGTCGTCGCTCGTGTTGAAGACGTCATAGATCGCCCAGGCATGGCGGCGCTCCGGCATAGGTTTCGGCGGATGTCCGCTCGCGACCGTGCCCGCCATATGTGTGACCATGAAGAATGCGGCGCTCTCGAACAGGGCACTGCTGATCCGCTGCCCCCGTCCGGTCGCATCGCGCTCGCGAAGCGCAGCGAGCGCGGCCGTGACGCCGAAGATGGCCCCGCTGATGTCGTTGACGGAAGCCCCGGCGCGCAACGGCCGCCCTGCGGGACCTGTCATATAGGCGAGCCCCGCCTGAAACTGCACGACCTCGTCAAGCGCCGGCCGATGCTCGTAGGGACCCGCGAGGAAGCCCTTGAGTGCCAGATAGATCAGACGCGGGTTGACCACTTCCAAGTCCGCGTAACCGCACCCCAATCGCTCCATCGTGCCGGGCGCGTAGTTCTCAATGAGGACATCAGCGTCCTTTACCAGCCGATGGACCGTCGTGCGCCCCTCAGGACGCTTCAGATTGATTGCGATGCTGCGCTTGTTGCGGTTGAATCCAGCGAAGAAACCCGCGCCGAAGCCCGGCAAGCGGCGCGTGTGGTCGCCGTCGGGCGCCGGCTCAACCTTGATCACGTCGGCACCGAGGTCGGCAAGTATCAGGCCGGCGCAGGGCCCCATGATGGTGTGGCTGAACTCAAGCACCTTCAGGCCTGTAAGCGGTTTAGTGGACACCTGAGACTTTCCTTCGAAATGAATTGAGACTGCCAGCATGAAGCAGCTCGCTCGGCAGTTGGTGGCCGACGATCGCTTCAGCCATTCGTCCGACTTCGATCAGCGCATCGAGATCGACGCCCGTGCGGATCCCCATCTCCTCGCAAAGCAGGACGAGCTCCTCAGTGCAGATGTTGCCCGCGGCGCCTTTGTGTCCGGCGAAGGGACAACCGCCCAATCCGCCAACGGTCGAATCGAATCGTGCCACTCCCATACGCAGACCGGCCATTGCGTTGGCGACCGCGAGACCGCGGGTGTCGTGGAGGTGCAATGTTATGCGCTTATCAGGCCACTTGGTGCGGACTTCCCCAAGCAACCTTTCGACGCGCAGCGGCGTCGCCCAGCCCATCGTGTCCGAGAGTGAAATATTGGCGATCGCCACGCCGCATTCATCAGCGATGGCGAAGCCGTCTTGAAGCGTGGAGATGACCTGGGCAGGTACGATATCGCCATGGAAATTGCAGCCGAATGCCGCCATGACTCCGATCCGCCGCACCGGAACGTTCTTCGACAAATGAAGGCGTGTCTGCTTGCGCATCGCTTCCACATTTTCTGCGTGGCTGCGATTTAGATTCTTGCGGGTGAACGCATCGGAAGCGGACAGCGCTATTGAACCGGCAAGCGTCAGCTTGTTCGAGAATGCGAGCGCCCGATCGAGCCCCTTGTCGTTGAACCAGAGCCCCATATAGTGAACGCCGGGCACCGTTCGAAAGCCTGCGACAACCTCATCTGCATCTGCCCATCCCGGCACGAGGCGAGGATTGACGAATGAGCAAACCTGAATGTGGCGCAGGCCGGTTTGCGCGAGAGCCTCGATGAGACGAATTTTGTCCGCAGAGGCAATCGGTCCCGGCTCGATCTGGAAGCCTTCGCGCGGTCCCTCCTCCTGGATATCCACTACGCTCGGCAGGTCTGCCATTCGTCCACCACTTGCCTGATGACGCGGGCAGTCGAGAGCCGGCGCCATTTATTTGTGTTTCTCGCCAAAGATGGATGGGGGTTTGCCATTCGTCCAATATTTATTTGACGGGTCTAGCTATTTGCCTTCTAAATACCTGAATGGACATTCGACAGCTTCGCTATTTCATCGCGGTCGCCGAGGAACAAAACTTCAGCAGGGCCGCGCGCCGTCTCAACCTCAGCCAGCCGCCCCTCAGCCTTCAGATCAAGGCCCTGGAGCATGAGGTGGGCGCGCCGCTGTTTCTTCGTCAGCGTCGCGGCGTCGAGCTGACCCAGGCCGGACAGATCCTGCTGGAACAGGGGCGTGAGGCTCTTGCGCAACTCGATCACGCAATGGGAACGGCGCAGCGGGCCGCGCGTGGAGAGGCAGGCTTGCTGCGCGTCGGCTATACGGGGTCGGCGCCAATCCATGCATCGTTCTCGAAAATCCTGCGGCAATTTTCACAAGCCTATCCGGAGATACGCCTCGAGCTGCTTCATGCCTCCACTAGCGAACAAGCCGAGATGCTGACGGACTGTCGGCTCGATCTTGGTTTCCTCCGCCCGTCTCCGATATTTCCTCTTCCAAAGAACATCACCATTCGTCGGCTCTGGCCGGACCCGCTGGAGCTGTTTGCGCCGAAAGATCACCCCATGCTGCGCAAACGGGGGGCCATTGCCATACAAACGATGTCTTCGCAGCCTTTCATATTCTTCGCAAATGCCAGCCGCCGCGGTTTGAACGGCCATGTTGTCCATCTCTGCAGTCGTGTGGGATTTGCGCCCAAAGTGATTCAGGAAGCCGAAGACGGCGGTGCCATTCTGGGCCTCGTGGCCGCAGGCTTCGGAGTCGCGGTGCTGCCGAAGTGCTATGGTCAGATCGCCGTGCGCAATGTCGTCCAGCGCTCGCTGACCTCGGCTGAAGCTAAGAGCTATCTTTGCCTTGCCTACAACCAGGAGCGCACGTCCGATCAGCTGATGCGATTTGTGGGACTCGGGTCCAGTGCGGCCACAGCGGCCTGACGGCATCTAGATATCAGATAGATCGTATCTGGAGATTTGGCTTGTTCCGTAGACGGCCCTGCGTTTCGCTGGCGCGGGCCCGAGCGTGACACGTTTACCGCCCGCGCGTGTCGATACAATCTACGGAAGCGGCAGTGAAGACAGTCATCCAATCCCTTGCGGTCATCGCGGCACTTGGCTCTTTGCTCTTGTTGTCTTCCGGCTTGCGCGCTGAGGACGTACAATTCTCCAAGCGCGCTCTCAACGTGGTTCCTTCTCATCAGGGACACTTTAGCGATATCGTTACGGTCGGAGGACGCAGCCGCACGATATTTGTGTGGGGTGTCGGAGCGGAAGACGAGGACAGCACCACACAATATGCGCCTCAAGTCCGCTTTCGTGGCGAATTCTCAAAGCAGTGCAACTATGCCCTCGACAAGATCGGCCGCATGCTGGCGACCCGCAGCGCCGGATTGGCCGACATTGTCATGCTTAGGGTCTATTTGACTGACGCTCGCAACGTTGCAGACCTCTACAAATGCATTGATCAGCGCTTCGTAGACCTGCCTCGTCCAACCCTCACCATTGCGAACATCTCCCAGCTCGCCCACTCTGGCATGACGATCGAAATCGAGGCGACTGCGGCGATCGCTAACCTAGACAGCGACAATACGTTCTCCATTTTTCGGAATAGGGAAACGCTCGGTAAATGGAATGTAGGTGCTACCGAGGTTCTCGAGGTCGCCGGCAGTGACAGCACGACATATTTTTCCGGTCTGCATGCCATCCAGGGTGCGCCAGACCACGGCAAGCCAGTTGCGATGTTTCCGCAGGATTTCGTCAACCAGTGCGGATACGTTCAGAAGAAAATGAAAGCCGAGATGCAGGCGCTGGGCGGCACCAATGACAACGTCGTCCGGTCGACCGCCTTCGTGACCGGAGACGTCCAGCAGCCGGATTCCGCCAAATGCCGCGCTCAACTTCCCAAGGAGGACACTGTTCGTGTCCCCGGCACACTTCTCAACATCTCGCAACTCGGCGCCCTCGGCGAGACTTACACCTATGACATCATCGCCATGATGCCCGCCCCTGGCGAAGGTAAGGCCTTCGTCAGAAAGAGCCGTGCCGATGATGCCAATCCGGAGGTTGCCGCGACGGTCACCGTCTCGGGTGCGCGTCGCACACTATACCTGTCCGGCATCGGATCCGCAGCCGATGATGGCAGCGTCGAGTCTCTCGGAAACTTTGAGGGGCAATGTCGCGCCTCAATGCGGAGGGTCGACAAGGAGCTTTCGACCCAAGACGCGACACTCGCTGACGTTGCCAAGATGCTCGTCTTCGTCACCGACAGCCGCTACGTCGACGAATACAAGCGATGCATGGCCGAAATATTTGGTAGCGAGATGCAGCCCGCGCAAACGTTCGTGAACGTTGCGCGGCTGCCTACGCCTGGGATGCTGTTCCAGGTAGACGTGATCGCCGTGACCGCTCAATGACCAGTTCGCTTTGGACCGTGCCGCCTTCGTAGAGAGGCTCGGCTGCTCGCCTTTCCGGGGCGCTTCCTCGCCTGGTCGATCACTTCCGCGGGCCATCGACCGCTCTTCGCCTCCTGAAGCACGACCTCCCTCAGTATCTTTCTTACTTCGGTGAAGGCTCTCGTCTGGGGGTGCTCGGCCAGCGAAATCAGGCTGAGCTCCCGCGTCAAAGTGGGCCCAATAATCCGCCGTGCATGAACTCCATTCTTCAAGAGGTCGGCTCCCACAGTTGATCTTGCCAAAATGGCGCATCCGAGACCTGCTTCAAGCGCCGTGCGCATGATGTTCAGCGAATCGATCTCGAGCTTCGGGCTCGGCTTGATCTGATTGCGGAGGATTTGCGCTTGTATGATCGCCCGCGACGTCGGAGGGGTAAGCCCGAGCACCGCTCCCTGGGGTATGTCCGGAAACGCAACAGGTGAATGCGAACGTCCGATGATTTCAACGCGGCCAACGAGAAACAGCTCTTCTTTCAGCAAGGCCTCCCGCTCCAGTCGCGCATCGTTCGACGGATTGAACACGAGAGCAAAGTCGAGCGCTCCTGATAGCACCTGCTCGGTCAAATGCGGGCTCAACCCTTCATTGATGGTCAAATGGACGTCGGGGCAAGCGGTCCCCACGCTTTGCATGATCGGCAACGCACTGACGGCGCCCGCGGTGTGGCTAAGACCGATCGCAACGGGCCCGGCCGCGACCTCCGTGAAAGTCTTGACGTCGATTTCCGCCTTGGTCATGGCAGAAAGGATCGCGCCAGCATGCTCGTAGAGTCTGCGCCCAGCCGGCGTCAGCATGATTCCTCGTGGCCGTCGATCGAGCAACGTGACGCCGAGCTCGGTCTCGATCTCCGACACGTGATGGCTGAGGGCCGACTGCGCGATGTTGAGCGTCTCAGCGGCACGAGCGAATGCCCCGGAGTCCGCGATCGCAACGAAGTAGCGCAATTGTCTGAGACTGAGCGTCATGCGGATCTTGCGCTCCCACGTTTTTCCGGGCCCATCCAGATCGGCATCGGATCAACATCTAAAATACAGATAGTCTCTATATAGAAGATATAATTGTTAGACGTCGGCAAGTCCATCACTCTACTCCTTAAACGATCGCTGGCGTCAACGTAGCAGAAGGTCAGCCTGACTGCTCGCTGTGCCCGCACGGCTTTGGCCAGCAATCGGGGAGGATCGCATGATTGGGATTACTGGCTCGTCGGGCTATCTCGGCGGGAGGATAGTTCGTTCTGTTGCAGCAATGCGTTCGGGTCAGCCGCTTGTCGCGATGACGCGACGGCTAGATAAAGATCCAGAGCTGGAGCGCTTCGCCGACGAAGTTAGGCAGGCAGATTTCGCTGAGCTGGAAAGTCTGAACCGAGCCTTCCACGGCGTCCATACTCTTCTGATCGTCTCGGTTGAGGGACCCGACGAGGAGCGTATCCGGCTTCATCGCAATGCGCTCGAGGGGGCGCTCGCGTGTGGCGTCCGGCGAATTCTATACACCAGCTTCTTCGACGTCGATCCCAACTCACCTTCAAGCGTTGCCCGCGTTCATCGCATGATGGAAGCCGACCTCATCGCCTCCGGCGTTGACTGGGTGGTGCTGCGCGACGGGCCGTATGCGGATAATTTCGCCAAGCGGGTCGCCGAGGCCGCCAGGCAAGACGGGATCTTCCGGATGGCGGCAGGAGAGGCCCGCCTTCCCTTCATTGGCCGCGCTGATCTGTCGGAAGCTGCGGCGGCCGCCGTCCTGTCGGAACGCAGTCAAGTAGCTTGGCGGTTGTCCGGAGCTGAACTCCTGAGCTGCGCCGATCTCTGTGCGATCTTCTCCGAAACACTCGGTCTGGCCGTGAGATATCGGGCCATCTCCGACGAGGAGCAGATGGCCGATCTGCAACGTCAGGGATTGCGGGCGGACCTGATCGAGCGGCGCATTGCATACGGACGGGCGATCCGCGAGGGGTACATGACCGCTCTGACGGACGATTTCCAAACTCTGGTCGGCCGAGCGCCAGCGCGCGTTCGCGACCTCCTCCCCACTCTCGACCTCAATCTCGGAGGTCAGGCTCGGCAGCACGGTATTCCGGCTTCCAAAGTGAGGACGTCATGATCGGATCGCAACAGACTGTTTCAAATCCAATCTTTGCCAAAGTTGCATGGCGGATCCTGCCGATCCTCTTCATCGTACAACTTATCGGCATCGTCGATCGCTTCAACGTCGGATTTGCCCAGCTTCAGATGTCCAAGGAGCTTGGACTCTCTAACGCCGCCTATGGGTTTGGTGCAGGTCTGTTCTTCATCGGCTACTTCGTGTTCGAAATACCGAGCAACATCATTCTCGCCCGTGTGGGCGCCAAGGCGTGGTTCACGCGCATTCTCGTGACCTGGGGTGTCGCGACGCTCGCCATGGCTTTCGTAACAAACGAGACTTGGTTCTATGTCCTGCGTTTCCTCGTCGGCGCGGCCGAGGCCGGATTTGCGCCTGGAACGCAGCTCTATTTTTCGCGATGGTTCCCCAACGAATATCGCGGGCGCGTGAACGGCTGGTTCCTGATGTCCATTCCGCTCGCGGGAATGCTCAACGGGCCGATCTCTGGCAACATCCTCGGTCGCCTCTCAGGGTTTACAGGCTTATCTGGTTGGCAGTGGCTCTTTCTTCTCGAGGGGGTTGTCACGATACTGCTTGCGCCCTTGCTGTTTGCCGTCCTGCCCAACGAACCCAAGGACGCCCGGTGGCTCGGCAAGGATGAGCGCCTGATCGTCGAAGAAGGAGTGGAGATCTCCAGGCGGCTCGCGCACACGCATGCCATCGGCGAGATGCTGAGGAGCCCACGCACGCTTCTCATGGCCGCGGTCTACTTCCTGCTTTTGCTCGGCAATTACGGCATCGCTTTCTGGATGCCGCAGATCATCAAGGGCTCGGGGATTTCAAATCCGGTCGCGATCGGCTGGTTCGCAGCAATTCCCTCGCTCTGCGCGTTCGGGGCGATGCCCGTCCTCAGCCGCCTGTCCGATGCGGGAGGTCGCAAATGGTATCTGGTCGCCGGCGGCTTCACGGCGGCGATCGGCCTTATGGTGACCTCTCTGAACAGCACTAATACGACGCTCGCCATCATCGGCTTAGCGCTCACGGCAAGCGGCGTGCTCGGCTGCATTCCGGTGTTCTGGGCCTATGCAGCCCGGGTCTATTTCGGTCCCGCCGCAGTCGTCGGGTTCGCCCTGATCAACTCGGTGGGTAACCTCGCTGGCTTCGTAGCCCCCTCCTACATCGGCATCGTCGCTGACGCTACGGGTTCGCCGGTCAACGGCGTTCACGCCATCGCGATCGGTCAGATCATCGCGATCCTCTTGGTCGCGGCCTTCTTCGACAAGGCTGAGCCGCAGCCCCGGCTTGAGCCGCAAAGGCTGTGAAGCTTCGATACGGCAACGACCGCTGACCTCACCCGAGAGAACGAAACAATGCATCGCGAAACCACCGGAGCCCTGATCGCTCGGTCCCTGACCAATCACCGGGTCGACACGATCTTCGGCATTCCCGGCGCCCACATGTACGACTTCAACGACGCGCTTTACGAGCAGCGTCACAAATTGCGTTTCATCCATACGCGTCACGAACAGGGCGCGGGCTACATGGCTTACGGGTACGCCAAGTCGACGGGAAGACCGGGCGTGTATACGGTCGTGCCCGGTCCGGGCGTTCTGAATTCGGGTGCCGCCTTGTGCACCGCCTATGGCGCGAACGCGCCGGTGCTGTGTGTCACGGGCAATATCATGTTCGACCTGATCGGCCGCGGACGTGGTCAGCTCCACGAGTTGCCCGATCAGCTCGCGACCCTGCGCGGATTGACCAAGGCGGCTGCGCGCATCAATCATCCGAGCGAGACGAGCGATGTGATGGCCGCGCTATTCACGCAGATGCTGAGTGGGCGGCAAGGGCCGGTAGCTGTCGAAGCGCCCTGGGACGTGTTTGGCAAGAAGGGCAGTTGCGATAACCCGGCTCAGACCGGAAGGGTGGTGCCCGCACCCCAGCCTGATCCGGATGAGATCAAGAAGGCGATCGCTTTGATCGCGGCCGCCAAGAATCCGCTCATCATGGTCGGCGGCGGCGCAGTGACTGCCGGCCGCGAAATACGAGAACTCGCAGACCGGCTCCAGGCGCCCGTGACTGCCCATCGCTCTGGCAAGGGGATCGTATCGGACGACGACCCACTGTCGCTCGATTTCGTGGCCGCCCGCGACTATTGGAAGACTACAGATGTCTTGATCGGAATTGGCAGCCGGCTGGAGCTCCAGTACATGCGCTGGCGCTGGATGCCTAAGGGCATCAAGGTCATTCGCATCGACATCGATCCAACCGAGATGGTGCGGCTGAAGCCAGATATCGGCATTGTCGCCGACGCGGCCGCCGGAACGCGAGCCCTGGTCGATGCACTGAAGGGGCCTTCTCCGCCGCCGCGACATGAAGAGTTCTTCCAGCTGAAAGCCAAGGCTCGCGCCGCCATCGCCGAGGTGCAGCCCCAAATGGCCTATCTCGATGCAATCCGCGCGAGCCTGCCGCGCGATGGCTTCTTCGTCGAGGAAGTCAGCCAGATGGGTTTCACCAGCCGCTTTGGATTTCCGGTCTATGCCCCGCGGCAATATGTGACCTGCGGCTATCAGGACAATCTCGGCTTCGGCTACAACACCGCGCTCGGCGTGAAGGTCGCCAATCCCGACAAAGCCGTTGTTTCTGTATCCGGCGATGGCGGTTTCCTGTTCGGCCTTCAGGAACTGGCAACCGCGGTGCATCACCGCATCAATGTCGTGGCGATCGTCTTCAACAACTCCGCCTACGGCAACGTCCTTCGCGATCAGCAACAGACGTATCAAGGGCGATATATCGGATCGGACCTCACCAATCCGGACTTCGTGCGCCTCGCCGAATCCTTCGGTTTGACGGGCTATCGCGTGTCCTCGCCGGCGGCATTGAGGAAAACCCTGGAAGAAGCGCTGGCGCTGGATGCGCCGAGCCTGATCGAGGTGCCCGTCGAGAAGGGGTCCGAGGCAAGCCCCTGGCCCTTCATTCACCCGCCGGCCTCCTAAACAGCAATAGCGACCACGAGGAACTATCGATGACCACACACGTTCACGCATCCGCCGAATTGCCCGTAAGCGAAGCCACCCGGACCTTTCTTGCCGCCGAACACACGATGACGATCGGTGGCCGTGACGTCTTTGCCGCCAGCGGCGCGACAATCCCGGTGTTCGACCCCGCCGCAGGCGGCACCATCGCCGCTGTGCCCGCCGGAGGCAAAGCCGAGATCGATGCGGCAGTCAGAGCGGCACGAAAGGCGCTGGAAGGCTCCTGGTCGAAGCTGCGGCCCGCCGATCGCGAGCGGCTGCTGTTGAAGCTCGCCGATGCGATCGAAGCAAACGGCACTGTTCTTGCCGAGCTCGAGACCGCGAATAACGGTCAATCCATCGGCATCGCAAGAGCAATTGAGGTCGGAGCGTCCGTCGAGCACGTGCGCTACATGGCAGGATGGGCCACCAAGATCTACGGCCAAACATTCGATGTCTCCATCGCAGTTCCACCAGGAACGCGCTATCGCGCAATGACCCGCAAGGAGCCGGTTGGCGTGGTCGGCGCCATCGTGCCCTGGAATTTTCCGCTGTCGATGGCGATCTGGAAGATCGCGCCCGCACTCGCGGCCGGCTGTACCATCGTGCTGAAGCCCGCTGAGGAAACGCCGCTGAGCGCGCTCAGGCTCGGACAGATCATCCGCGATGTCGGTTTTCCCGAAGGAGTGGTCAACGTCGTAACCGGATATGGCCACGAGGCCGGCGCGGCGCTCGCCTCGCATCCCGGCATCGACAAGGTCGCATTCACCGGATCAACCGAAGTCGGAAAGATCATCGGGCGGGCAGCGGTCGAGAACATGACCCGCTTCGCGCTTGAGCTCGGCGGCAAGTCGCCGATGGTCATGTTCGATGATATGAACCCCGACTTGATCGGCACCGCTGCCGCCATCGGCGTCTATTTCAATCAGGGCCAGGTCTGTACCTGCGGATCACGCGTGCTGGTGCAGAAGAGCATCTATGACAAGGTCGCCGAGACCTTCGTCAGCGTCGCCAACACGCTCAAGATCGGCTCGGGCTTCGATCCCGCCAATCAGATCAATCCTCTCGTCTCGAAAAAACAACAATCGCGCGTCCTCGGCTTGATCGAAAAGGGCGTCGCGGAGGGAGCGCGCGTCGCAGCAGGTGGCGCAGCAACGGATAGCAATGGCTTCTTCGTGAAGCCGACCGTGATCGTCGGCGCCAAGCCCGAGAACATCCTCGTCCGCGAAGAGATTTTTGGGCCCGTCGCGGCTCTGATGCCCTTCGACGACATGGACGACGCGATCCGCCAGGCGAACGATACCGTCTACGGGCTCTCGGCATCGATCTGGTCGCGAGACATCAATCGCTGCTTCACGTTTGCGGACGCGGTCAAAGCCGGAACAGTCTGGGTCAATATGCACAACGTTCTCGACCCCAACATGCCCTTTGGTGGGTTCAGGCAATCCGGCATCGGGCGCGAGCACGGCGCGACCGCCGTCGAGAACTACATGGAGACGAAATCCATCTGCGTTGCGCTCTAGCGGACCGTCCACCGGACCAACAGGTCACAAAATGGGGAGCAATATGCCCGACGCGCCTGCGAACAATCTCGACGCCACTCAAGAACGAGCCTCCGGATACCTGAAGCGCTTCAGGGGCGGCGTCGTGCCGCACCTCATCGCGGGACAACGGACGTTGTCGACCTCCGGCGCGACGTTCGACACGATCGATCCCGTCACCAACGATAGGCAGTGTGCGGTCGCGTCGGGAGACGCGGCCGATATCGACATGGCCTGCAACGCGGCCGCAGAGGCCTTCAAGACGTGGCGAAATGTCTCCGGCGCAAAGCGGCGTGAGATCCTTCACGCCATAGCCGATGCCATCGAGGCGCGATCCGACGAGATCGCACTGGTTGAGAGTTCGGATACTGGGCAGCCCATCCGCTATATGGCGAAGGCCGCATTGCGGGGTGCGGAAAACTTTCGCTTTTATGCCGATCGCGCACCAGGTGCGGCCGACGGTCAGTCGCTTCCAGACAGCGATCATATCAACTACACGATGCGCCAACCCATCGGGCCGATAGGTGTGATCACGCCGTGGAACACGCCGTTCATGCTGTCGACCTGGAAGATCGCGCCCGCACTCGCGGCAGGCTGCACGGTCGTCCACAAGCCGGCAGAATGGAGCCCGCTCTCCGCCGTGATCCTGACCGAGATCATGGACCAGGTCATCCAAAGACACGGTGGGCCGGCCGGAGTCGTCAATCTCGTGCACGGCATGGGCGAGCGCGCCGGCAAGAGCCTGACGGAGCATCCGGAAATCAAAGCCGTCGCATTCGTCGGCGAGACCACGACCGGCTCTCATATCATGCGCCAGGGTGCTGCTACCTTGAAGCGGGTTCATTTCGAGTTGGGCGGAAAAAACCCGGTTATAGTCTTCGACGATGCCGACCAGGATCGCGCGCTCGACGCCGTCCTCTTCATGATCTACTCGCTTAACGGGGAGCGCTGCACATCGTCCTCTCGCGCGCTCGTGCAGGAGGGCATCTATAGGGATTTCGCAGCCAAGGCAGCCAAACGCGTTGCGAATCTCAAAGTGGGCCATCCGCTCGATCCGGCGACGGAGATCGGTCCGCTGATCCACCCGCGTCACGCCGAAAAGGTCCTGAGCTATCCTGGCCTCGCGCGCGAAGCGGGTGCAACCGTCGCAGTCGGCGGCGAACGCGCGCTCGGCGGGAAAGGCAATTATGTCCAGCCGACCCTCTTCACCGAGGCGCGGAATGACATGCGGATTGCCCAGGAAGAGATCTTCGGCCCCGTGCTGACGATGATTCCATTCAAAGACGAAGCCGACGCCGTGCGCATCTCGAACGACGTGCGCTACGGTCTGACCGGCTACATCTGGACCCGCGACGTCGGCCGCGCACACCGCATCGCACGCGATCTCGATGCCGGCATGATCTGGGTGAACTCGGAGAATGTTCGCCACCTGCCGACGCCGTTTGGCGGCGTCAAGCAGTCCGGTATTGGCCGTGATGGCGGCGACTACTCCTTCGACTTCTACATGGAAACCAAGAACATCGCGATTGCCTACGACGGCCATAAGATCCCGCGCATCGGGCTCTGACTGGCGAATTTGGAGAACACGATATGTCTATTCCGAAAAGCGTTTTATATCCTCCGTTCAACATCGTCAGGCTGAGCCACATCGTTCTGACCGTGACGAATCTCAAGGCGTCCCGCGCCTTTTACGTCGATACGCTGGGATTGCAGGTCACCGCGGAGGACTCGAAGAGGGTTTATCTACGGGCTCTTGAGGAGCGCGGACACCATTGTGTAATCCTCGAGCAGGGTGATCACGGCGTTGCGAATGAGCTCGGCTTCAAGATCTTCGACGAGGAGCATCTTGATCGGGCCGCAAAGCATTTCGAGACGCAAGGCCTGCCGGTGCAATGGATCGACGCTCCGCATCAGCGACGCACCTTCCGCACCCGCGACCCGCAGGGCATTCCGCTCGAGTTCTACGCCACGATGGATCGCCTCGCTCCAATCCACCAGAAGTATACCCTGTACAAGGGCGTCAAGCCGCTCCGGATCGATCACTTCAACTGCTTCTCGCCGGATGTGCGGGCCTCCGTCGAGTTCTACAATACGCTCGGCTTCAGGGTCACGGAGTACACCGACTCGGAAGACGGATCAGAGTTGTGGGCGGCGTGGATGCATCGGAAGGGCGGCGTGCATGATATCGCGTTTACGAACGGGCTCGGGCCTCGGCTGCACCACGTAGCGTTCTGGGTGCCGACTCCGCTTAACATCGTCGATCTGCTCGACCTCATGTCGACGACCGGTTACGTCAATAACATTGAGCGGGGGCCTGGCCGCCACGGCATATCCAATGCTTTCTTCCTCTACGTCCGCGATCCCGACGGGCATCGCATCGAGATCTATTGCTCGGATTATCAGACCGTGGATCCCGACCTTGAGCCGATCCGATGGGATTTGAAAGACCCGCAGCGTCAAACGCTGTGGGGCGCGCCGGCGCCGCGGTCCTGGTTCGAGGAAGGATCGACCTTCAGGGGCGCAGAGCTTCGCGCATCCAAACTTAAATCGACGCCGATCGTCGCGCCGTAGATTGGACCCAGCCAAACTAGGATAGAAGCATGACCCAACCGCAGCTTTGCACGTTCCTGGCTGATGGAGAGGTGCGCTATGGCCTTGTCCGCCCTGGCGGCGTGGTTGATCTCGGCAGCCGGCTTGGCAAACGCTGGAGTGGTCTCCGGGAGGCAATCGCTGACGCGGCCCTGAACCGGCTCGTAGATGCCGGCTCGGCCCTTCCCCTTGATTTTTCGGAAGGCGAGTTCCGCTTCCTTCCTCCGATCGAAGCGCCGGAGAAAATCATCTGCGTTGGGGTCAACTACCCGGATCGCAATGAGGAATATAGGGATGGCCAGACCGCTCCAGGTAATCCTTCGCTGTTCGTGCGCTTTCCAGGCTCATTCGTCGGACACGAAACCCCGCTGACCCGCCCGAAGGCTTCCCCTCAACTCGACTATGAGGGCGAAATCGTCTTCGTTATCGGCAAGCAGGGACGCCATATTTCGGAGTCCAATGCCCTCGGGCACATCGCCGCTCTTTCGCTCGCCAACGAGGGAACGATCCGGGATTGGGCCCGTCATGCCAAATTCAACGTGACCCAGGGAAAGAATTTCGACGGCACAGGCTCGATCGGTCCCTGGATCGTCCCATACACCTCTGAGTCCCAGCTCGCCGACATCAGGCTGACCACACGCGTGAACGGCGAAATCCGACAGGACGATCGCACGAGCCGAATGATCTTCAGCTTCCGTCGCCTGATCAATTACATCTCGACCTTCACAACGCTCGTGCCAGGCGATGTCATTCTTTCGGGTACACCGACCGGCGCGGGAGCACGTTTTGATCCGCCGCGATGGCTGGTGCCGGGTGACATCATCGAGATCGATGCCGACGGAATTGGTGTCCTGCGCAACGGCGTCACGGACGAGACCTGATCGTCGACGCGAGACGTCACTGCCGAACTCAGGTCCCGTAGTAGCGCCCTTCGCGGTGGTTGATGCCGATCACCGCATTCAGCGAAGCCGCGCCGAGAATGGAGAGCGCCACGTTCTGTGGCGTCGCGACGAACATTCCGAATGCCAGGATCAGGCAGTCGCCGCAGAGCTGCACCCAGCCGGCTCGCAGGCCACGCCTCTGCTGCAGGTACAGGCCGAGAACCGTGAGGCCTCCCATGCTGGCACCGTGACGGATCAGGATCAGAATCCCGATACCGGCGCACTGTCCGGCCATGATCGCCGCGAAGACTGGATTGATGGACGCAATGGCGACGACGTGCGGCAAGCACTCCACAAAGATTCCGACGAGACTAACCGCAGCAAATGTCCGGATCGTGAAGGATCGACCGAGCGCAAGCCATGCGAAGACGTAGAACGGGAGATTGATGACGAAAAGCAGCACACCAAGCGGCCAGCGCGTCAGGTAGTGGATGATGACGGCGAAGCCTACGGTGCCGCCGGTCAGAAGACCAGCCTGCTTGAACAGCACGATCGCGAACGCCATGAACAGCGAACCGGTGAGCAGGGCTTGCACGTCTTCCCACCGCGTATGCGGTACCGCGGCGGGCGGCTTTGCGCCCGCTTCGTTTCCGACGAATGCCTTCGCTTTTCTCGCAGAGATCATGACGCTCGGCTCCGTTCGGCATGCTCTCAGGTCCGGCACAGGTGCCTGCCCTTCGCACGTCGACGGTCGTATGCCTAAGCTACTCTCGATGTATCCAGCGCGTCCGAGGTCTGCGGCGCCAAGACACCTGCCGAGCGGAAGCCTGCAATCTCGCGGTCCGAATACCCCGCGGTACGCAGCACCTCGTCGGTATGCTCGCCTATGCGCGGCGGTTGGCGCTCAAGAACCAGCCTTTCCCGCGCATCGCCAAATTCGACAGGCAACGCGGGAATTCCGACTTTGGAGCCCCCGCCAAACCCGGAAACAGCCGTCGCAAGCAACCCGCCGTGAGCAAGGAGATGCGGATCGGTCGAGAGCTCGTCCGGCCTTCCGACGCGCGAATACGCCACCCGGGCGACCTCGCATTTCTCGAGGATTTCCGAGAGCGGAAGCTTTGCCAGACGCTGCTCGAGTTCGGGAAGCATCCACTCACGCGCCTCACAACGATTGGCATTTCCGGTCAACCGCGCGTCATCGCGCCAGTCATTGAACTCGAAGGCCTCACAGAACCGCTGCCAATGACCGTCCGACGTGCAGCCGATGAAGACTTGACCGCCATCACTCGCAGTGAAGACGTCATAGACGCCCCAGGCGTTCTTCCGCGCCGGCATCGGCGGCATCGGCGCTCCAATAACAGTGCTTCCAACGACGACGGCACCGAGCATGAAAGTCGCACTCTCGAACAGGGAGCTCGAGACCTTCTGGCCCAGTCCGGTCTGGTCCCGCTCACGAAGTGCCGATAGCGCCGCCACGACCCCAAATACGCCGCCGAGAATGTCAATGACCGGTGCTCCTGCCCTGAGCGGGCGACCGGGCGGACCGGTCATGTACGCCAAACCTGACTGCATCTGCACGACTTCATCGAGCGCCCCTCGGTTCTCATAGGGGCCCTTCAGAAAGCCTTTCATCGAGAGATAGACGAGACGGGGATTGATCTTCCGGAGATCTTCCCATCCGCATTTCAGCCGCTCGATTGTGCCGGGACCAAAGTTTTCAAGAACGATATCAGCATCCCTGACGAGCCGATGGACGATAGCCTGCCCCTCCGGGTGCTTCAGGTCAACTGCGATCGAGCGCTTGTTGCGATTGTAGGCCGCAAAGAAGCCAGCGGCGAACCCAGGCAACTTTCTAGTCGGATCGCCTTCGACCGATTCGATCTTGATGACATCTGCGCCCAGATCGGCGAACAAGACGCCCGCACATGGCCCCATGATGGTGTGTCCGAAATCGAGGACCTTGAGGCCGGCCAAGGGTTTTGGTGAGTTCGTCGTCATACGGCGTTCCTTCTGAATGAAGCAAGGGTGCCCGAACGCAGCGCCGCACTCGGCAGGCCATGCCCGACGATCCGTTCAGCCAGCCGGGCGGTCTCGATGAGGGCCTCTACGTTGACGCCGGTTGAAATTCCCATCTCTTCGCAAAGCAGTGCGAGCTCTTCGGTCGCGATGTTACCCGGCGCGCCTGGCTGGCCCGCAAATGGACAGCCGCCCAACCCGCCGACGGCCGCATCGAAGCGCGTCACTCCGAGCCGCAGTCCCTCATAGGCGCAGGCGATTCCCTGCCCGCGCGTGTCATGCAGATGTAGCGCGATCTTCAGATCTGGCCAGCGATCACGCACTGCTCCGATTGCCGCCGCAACCCGGGAAGGAGTGGCCCAGCCCATGGAGTCGGCAAGCGTGAGGTCATCGAGCTCAATGTCGGCGCCGCGTGCGATTGCGAGCGCATCAGCAACTGTCTCGACAACTTTTGCGGTAGAAATGTCCCCCGCAAAGTTGCATCCGAATGCCGCCATCACGATGATTTTCCCGATCGGCAAACCAGCGTCGCGATGAACCGCGACATATTTCATCATCGCTTCGATCTGACCGGCGCGATCGCGGTTGAGATTCCTGATCGCAAAGGGCTCTGACGCGCTCAGCGAGATGAAGCCTTCTAGCGTCAACCTGTCCTTGAAGGCGAGCGCGCGCCGCAGGCCGGCCTCGTTGAACCACACGGCCGAGTATTCGATCCCTTCGCGCGGCTGAAAGCCCGCAAAGACGGCCTCGGCGTCGGCCCACCCGGGCACATGCTTGGGATTGACGAAGGACCCCACCTGGATATGCGAGAGGCCAGATCCGGAGAGCGCATCCACGAGGGCGATCTTGTCGGCCGTCTTTATCGGCCCCTTCTCGATCTGAAACCCTTCGCGCGGCCCCTCCTCGCTGATGACTACGCGCTTTGGCAGATCCATATACCCTTGTCTCCCGGTCTATTCTTGCTGATCACCAACCGTGGATGCCGTGGGGCGATCTGACAATTACAATTTGGAGATCGGGTCGTTCTGGGAATCAGATGCCGCAAGAAACAGCTGCTCTGTTCGATGGTCCGCAACGTATTCAGCTAAACATCTCGTTTCCAGAAGCCTCATATCGGGAAGTTCTATTGGTTTTACCCGAGCGCCTTCGGCATCGTGCCTCTCTAATAAGCAAGGTGCTTAACTTGCAATGTCGGCCCTGCACAGAGCAGGATTCATATGGGGAGGACGAGGACATGGTCATGACGACCGTCGCGGCGACCGCCGTGGAAGGCCGGACGGCTTCAAGCAGAGGCTCTATCGAGGAAATCGCCGGCCGCATGGAACGGCTGCCCATGTGTGGCTATCTCTGGCGCCTCATTATCCTAATTTCGCTCGGCGGCTTTTTCGAACTCTACGATCTCTTTTTCACCGGCTACATCGCCCCCGGGATGACCCAGAGCGGTCTGCTTTCCACCACAACTGCAAACTTCTTCGGCTTTCAGGGAATCGGTGCGTTCGTCGCGGTAACGTTCATCGGTCTCTTTATCGGTACGTTCTTCCTTGGCTTCATTCCCGACAAGCTCGGACGGCGCTTTGTATTCACTTGGGCGCTTGTCATCTACACCATCGCCACCGTGATTATGGCCTTTCAGACCAGCACGGAATGGCTCCTCGCCTGGCGCTTGTTCGCGGGAATCGGCCTGGGCGTCGAGGCAATCACCATCGATGCGTACATTACCGAACTGGTCCCTCGACGCATGCGTGGGAGAGCTTTCGCACTCAACCAAACGATCATGTTTCTTGCACAGCCCACTGTCGCACTGATGGCGTGGTGGCTGGTGCCGCAATCCCCGCTTGGCTTCGATGGCTGGCGCTGGGTTATCTGCATCGCTGCATTTGGCGCGGTCATCGTATGGTTCGTTCGCCGTGCTGTTCCGGAAAGCCCCTTCTGGCTCTCACAGAAGGGCCGGACCGCAGAGGCCGACAATATCCTTTCTACGATCGAAGTGCGGGTCGAGCGACAAATCGGCACCAAGCTCGAGGTTGCAACGCCGATGTTCATTCCACGGTCGTCAACGACAGCTGCCCTGCCTGATCTCGGGCGAACGCCCTACCTGACGATCGTGCTGACGCTGGTCGTCTTCAACCTGTGCCAAGCGTTCGGATACTACGGTTTCTCAAGTTGGGCCCCCACCCTCCTGATCGAAAAAGGAATCACGATCACCAAGAGCCTCCAGTATTCCTTCGTCATCGCCTTCGCCGCGCCCTTGGCGCCCCTGGTCGCGATCAGCTACGCCGATAAAGTGGAACGCAAATGGATCATCGTGACAATGGCTTTTGTCATCGCGTGCGCCGGATATGGCTTTGCCGAGTTCGTGCAGCCGGTAGCGATAGTTGCTTGCGGTCTCGCGATCACGTTTGCGAACACGACACTTTCGTTTGCATATCATGCCTATCAAACTGAGGTCTTCCCGGCGCGCATCCGCGCACAGGCCGCAGGCATTGTCTATTCCGCGAGTCGCGTTGGCGCGATGTTCTCCGGATTCGCCGTAGCCTTCGTCCTGCGCAACTCGGGCGTCTCTGGCGTGTTTGCGGCTATCACAACCGCCATGATGATTGTCATGCTGGTTATCTCTATTTTTGGGCCCAAGACTCGGGAACAGGTCGCAGCGTGAACGACCATCTTCGTCTTTCCGCGGCTCGGCGACTTAGATTGGGCAAGTCTTTTGCGCTGAATATGATGTCGGCTCGGCATAGGCCGACATCGCGGCAAGCCGCATTCGACAAGATTTCTGGTCCTTGGAAACTGCCTGGAAATTCAGTTTCCGACAGCGACGGAGCACGGATGGAGCACCTGCTCGATGCTACACCTACATCGTTGTACTTGATGTCCGACCCTGACCGGCCAGATGTGGGAGCATAGCATTCCGGCCGTCGAGGCGACCCGCTATTTGAGCATGTTCCGGACCATAGTCGAAGCCAGGAGAAACGGGCAACGCGCACCGCGACATTAGGGTCCATCAGTTCGGCATTCAATGGTCAGCTACCACGCTGGTCTCGTGGAATCGTTTCCCAAGTGAGCCGTTAGGATGAAGGCGTAACTCGGGCGGCAATAGCTCCACCCCTCGTCAACGGGCAGATTGAACACCGGATCACGCTCCTTAAACTCGAAAGACTTCGAATTTGCGGGCGCGGAAAAGTCGCTCTGCTTCAACCTGTCAATTGGCGCGGAATGTTAGAACTGCACCAAAAATGCGTTGCGTTCGTCAGAGGCAGTTCCGGATGCCACCTCAGCAATATTGCCGCGTGAATGACAATCAGGAAGCGGTCGCTTCGATCAATTCGCGCACCTTCCGGCGTCGATCGCGGCGTTCGCGTCGACGGCGCGATCGGTCTTCTCGTTTTTTCAACCGAGGCACTGGCGCCTCGGTCGGAGCCAATGCAACAACTCGGCCCAGACCAGATCTGGCCTCCATGAAATCCAGCACGTTGCGGCCCTTGCTTGTGATCTTCCAGCCGCCGTTCTCGCGTTCGACGAGCCTTTGGGAAAAAATGTCGAGCCCCGGGACTCGCGAAGCGAGCCGCTTGGTGCGATCGGCCCAGTCCCGACCGCTTGTCGCTAATATTGCGATGTCGTGCCTGAGTGCGGCCATCGAGGCGAAGCCGTCTGGGTAGCTCACCAACACCTTCAGAACTGTAACCTGGAAATTCACCCCGCTGCCCAGTCAGCGCCACATCGCGGGCGCAGACGAGAGGGCTTCGCGACCTGTACGCCTGAGTTCCTCAAGAGAGGTCTCGCCGTTTGCGGCAGCCTCTAAGATTCCTGAAGCAACGCGTGTGCGGGCACCGGTGTCCGAGCGCGAAATGCTCTCGCATATCTCATCGAGGACCGCGCGCAAAAGCGCGGTTTTCGCTTGATCAAACATGGGAATACTCCCCTGAAAGGATAAACTGTACCACATTTCGTTGCGGGCGAGACCAACTAAATTTAACATCGAGGTTGGTCAGGGTACCGGTCCCACCATCCGAGCGCAGGGAGCACGGACTCCACGCTGAAACGAACTATCTGGAGGTTCAGTCAGCAAAGACAGCCTGTTGCCGTGCCCCGGTCAATGTTTGAATCTGGACGGTTGCTTGTCGTCAGCAGCTTCCTCGACGGCCTCTCGGAGAGCATTCTCACGCGCGCATCTCTTCATCCGGCAGCTCTTCGAATTGCTCGCGCTTTCCATTCGACAGGCGGCCACTGTTTAGCGATGCTACCGCTGCGCACCGGCAATCACTTTTCCGCGTTCGGTCCTCTCAGACGACGCGGCCTCGCTTTCCGGCGCGAGCACGAAGTCGAATTTCGTTTCCCAAAATGGATTGGCGAATTCGAGCTCCTTGCTGCGGACGAGATCGGTTACTCGCTCTATATTCGCGAGGAGGCTCTTTTTCACCCCGAACACAGCGTCCGAATCGATATATTGATCGGTAGAATCAAAGATGTGGGTCGTAAGGGTCTGGAAGCCGTCCGCTGAAATGATGAAGTGCAAATGCGCCGGCCGAAACGGATGACGGCCAAGCTTGCCCAAAAGCTGCCCCACCGGTCCATCGTCCGGGATCGGATAAAAGCGAGGCTTCACCGCGCGGAACCAATACCGTCCCGCTTCATCCGTCCGAAATACGCCGCGCAGATTGAAATCGGGCTGGAGCCCCTTCTGTTGCACATCGTAGAAGCCGTCGTCGTTGGTCTGCCAGACGTCGAGTTTCACGTTCGGGATCGGACGACCGGTCGTATCCCGCACGAAGCCGGAAATCACCATGTCCTCGCCCTTGTGGTCGAGACAGATATTGGTACCGGCCTTTAGTTCGGGGGCGTCTTGCACGTAGAAAGGCCCTAGCACCGTGCTCTCGGAAGCGCCAACCGGCTTGCGGTGATTGATAGCGTCGACCAACATCGAGACGCCGAGCGTGTCAGACAGGAGGATGAATTCTTGCCGCCAATCGGTGCACATCTGACCGGTCCGCGTGAGGAACATGATTGCCTCGAACCATTCCTGCTGGGTTGGTTCTATCTCCTTGACCGCTTCGTGCAGCTTACGGATGACGATGGCCATCACCTCCTTCAAGCGCTCGTCCTTGGCGTTCTTATTGCGTCCGATTACGACCTCTTCCGAGTCCTTCTCGGTGAAGTATCCCTTCTCGTGGTCTTCCATGACCCTCTCCTTCAGCTCGCCAGTATTTGCTTGAGGACACGACGCAGTTCGGCAGCCGGATCGTCGGCGACCGTCTCGCGACGCCAGCAGACGTGCTGATCCGGGCGAGTCAACACGACGCCGCTGTCTCTTACCTCGCGCACCCGCGCCCAGTCGCCTGAGAAATCCTGCCAAACTTGGCGCGGTCCGATGACGTGGACATGGATGTCGATGTCCAATTCCTTACCCACTTTCTTGGCCGCGGCGACCCACGCCTCTCCACCGATGCCAGTAAGGACAGAGAACTTGCCGTGTCCCGTTAGGTCGAGCGTGGAGATTTTCTCGCCATCCTTGGCGAACAGCCAAGCGTGAGGCAGCCGCGCACCGGGCCATGTCGTTTGCTGGAAGTGCAGTTCGGCATCCTTCTGGAAGGCAGGTTCCATCTGCCCGTCCGTGGCGATCGCTCGCGACCCATAGCGATGATTCATCTCGACGCCGTGTGCGTCGAATTCGTAGACTTTCGCGGCGATCGTCTCGCGAATCTCGGCACGTTGCTTCTCGGCGTCGTCGGTGTTCTCGCAGCGGGCATCCATGTTCTGCTGCATCTTCACCGGATCTATCGAATCCAGCAAGCCGAGCGCCTGGAAGATCGGACCGAACTCGTCGATGGACTTGTTCGCTCGCGTTACGATCTGCTTGGCGATCGGAGCACGCTCAACCGTGTAGGTGTCGAGCAGTTTCGGACCGGCGCGCCCCTTAAGCACGTAGGCGAGCTTCCAGGCCAGGTTGAACGCGTCCTGGATCGACGTATTCGAACCCAAGCCATTGGACGGCGGATGCCGATGGATGGCGTCGCCCATGCAGAACACGCGTCCGTTGGAAGTTTTGGTCGCGTACATGTTGTTCACGGTCCAGGTCGAGACTGACTTAAGGTCGATCTCGAGATCGGGATCGCCAACCAGGTCACGCGCGACCTTGGTCGCGAAGGCTTCGTCCACCTCAGGCGCCGGCCGATTGATGTCGTATCCCCAGACGATCAACCACTCGTCCCATGGGCGCACCATGCGGACCAATCCCATGCCGATGCCACCAACGTCCGCGCCGGGCTGCACGACCCAGTAGAGCACTGAAGGTCGGTGTGCCACATGGCGTGACAAGTCCGCTTTGAACAAGATGTTCATCGAACCGCCGACGCCCATCTTTCCATCGAATGGCAATCCGGCATGCTGGGCGACTAACGAATTGCCACCGTCGGCTCCAAGAAGGTATTTCGACCGCACGGTGAGCTTCTTGCCGGTCAGTCGGTCGAGAAGCGTGGTCGTTACCCCCTGCTCGTCCTGGGCGTGGCTTTCGTACTCAGTCGACATGCGCGCCTGCGTGCCGCGCGAACAAGCCGTCTTGAACAGAAGGGGCTCCATGTAGGTCTGCGGGAGATCGTTCATCTTCGTTGGCGAAGAAAGCAAGTGTTCCGCTCGCGAGAGGGGATGCGTGCCCCACGTCTTCAGCCGCCCGATCTCTTCGCCGACGAGCGACGTGCAGAACACATTGTCGCCCATCAAGTCTTGGTGCGAGGCAAACATGTACGCTTCATCCTCGACGTCGCGTCCGAGGTCGCGTAGCACTTCCATCGTTCGCTGATTGGTTATGTGGGCTCGGGGTGTGTTGGCCAACCACCGATACCGGTTCACGACCATGTTTTCGATGCCGTAGGTAGACAATAGCGCGGCGGCGGCAGATCCGGCCGGACCGGTGCCGATGATGAGAACGTCTGTAGTGATGTCGGCCATTTGGCCCTCCCTTCGTCTGTTCGGTTCGTTGTTCAGTTTTTGAGAGATCCGCCGCGAAGAAGACGTCGGACGGGTAGAAGCTGAATGCCGGTGCGGCTCGCGAATAGCCCCCAAAGCCCCTCTTGCGCGAACAGCATTACGACGATTCCGATCAGACCGAGCACCAGCAGGTAGATCGATCCGAAATCCGCAAGAAGCTTTTGTAGACCGAAGAAGATGAGCACTCCCACGATCGGTCCCTCGATCGTGCCGATGCCGCCAATCACCACGATGAAGATCACGTAAGCCGTCCAGTCCGTCAGCGAGAATGCCGCGTCCGGCGAGATGCGTGCCTTCTGGACGTAGATCAGTGCACCGACGATCCCGGTCATGAACGCACTCGCTACGTACACGATGGCTCTCAGACGGCGCGCATCGACGCCGATCGCCCTCGCTGCCTCGTGATTGTCGCGCACCGAGGCGAGCGCCAACCCCTGGCGCGATCGCAAGAGCCGATAAACCAGCAGAATCGTCGCTACCGCGAGAAGAAGCGCGACCCAGTAGCAGATTACGTCGACCGCCTGGGCTGGACGGAAGCCGAACAGATTTTTCGCCAGATCGATGCCCAGCATGCTCCGCGTCGCCGGTCCTGGCAGGGACGTGCCTGTCCCACCGCCTAGCGTCTTCCATTGCGCGACGACGAGCCGCACGATCTCGGCGACAACCCAGGTACCGATCGCAAAGTAAGCGCCTTGCAGGCGGAAGGCGAAGATACCGGCCGGGATGGCCAGCAAAGCCGCGGCGAAGCCGCCAAGCAGAATGGCGACTAGAGGATCTAGCTTGAACAGGAGGACGCCGGCGAACATCACGTAGGCGCCGAGACCGACGAAGGCCTGCTGACCGACCGATACCAGTCCCGCGTAGCCGGCCAGCAGATTCCAGCTTTGCGCCAGCACCAGCATGGTCAGGATGAAGAACAGATCCTGCAGCGCGGCTCGCGGCACGTAGAGCGGCGCCAGCAGGCCGGCGATGACCGCCAGCGCGCCGAATGCCATGAATATGGTCGAGGTTTTAGTTCTCGTTTCAACGCGCCAAGTCGTTGCCGGTCCATGCATGGTCGCCCCCTCAATCCACGGCGCGTGGGAACAAGCCGCGCGGGCGGAACAGCAGCACCAGCACGAAGGCGATGTGACCCGCGAGGATCTGCCATTCGGGATTGACGGCGCCGCCGATCGTTTGAGCCACGCCCAACACGATGCCGCCTGCCAACGTGCCCCAAAGCGATCCCAGACCGCCCATGATGACCGACTCGAACGCATAAATCAGACGTGCGGGGCCGATGGTGGGATCGAAGTTCGAGCGCGTGCCGAGATACAGAGCTGCAATGGCGACGACGGCCATGGCGATGCCGGTGGCGATGGCGAAGGTTCGCTGAGGCCTGATGCCCATCAACCCGGCCGTGACGGCATCGTCCGACGTCGCGCGAAATGCGCGACCGAGCTCCGTCGCGTAGAGCAGACGGTTCAGGATCACTATTACCGCAAGCGCCGATGCGAACGTGAGCAACGGCATGACGCCGACGTGAAGAGACCCCAGCCGGACCGACGCCGTCTCCAGATATCCGGACGGGATACGCCGACTATCGGCAGAATAGGCCTGAAGCAAGCCATTCTGAAGCACGACGGACAGGCCAAACGTCACGAGCAGAGGCGGTAGGATGTCCGGACCGAGCGTGCGATTGAACACGTATGTCTGCAGTAGCCAGCCGATCGCGAACATGATCGGCATGGCGATCGCCATTGCGACGAACGGATTGAGACCGAGTGTGCCGACCAGGACGAAAATCAGATAGGCCGCAAGCACGATCAGATCGCCATGCGCGAGATTGACCAGCCGCATGATACCGAAGACGAGAGACAGTCCCGCCGCGAAGAGCGCGTAGAGCCCTCCCAGAAGAATGCCCTGAAGTACGGTGTCCACCCAATTCATGAATCAGCCCCGAAATATGCGGCGTGGATCGCCTCGCGTTTCAATTCCATCGGGCGGCCGCTCAAGGTCACCCTTCCTTCCATCATGCAGTACAGGCGATCGGCGACCTTCATGGCCTGACCGATGTCCTGTTCGACGATGACGATGGATGCTCCACTTTCGCGGATTGCGGGGAACGCGGCGTATATGTCCTTGATGATGACAGGAGCCAGTCCCAAACTGAGCTCGTCGCACAGAAGAACGTGCGGGTTCGACATCAGCGCTCGGCCGATTGAGACCATCTGCTGTTGGCCGCCCGAGAGCGCGGTTCCGGGGTTGTTGCGCCGTTCCTTGAGCACCGGAAACAGTTGATAGATCGTCTCGAGCGACCATGGACCGTTGGTCGAGCGGCCATAGCGACCAATCAGCAGGTTCTCCTCGACCGTGAGCGATGGAAACAGCTTGCGCCCTTCCGGCACCATCGCGATCCCGAGCGCCATCACCTCCGGTGCGGCCAGCGCGCCTATCGGGCGGCCGTCGAACACAATTTGCTCGGGTTTGTTGCGAAGGACACCCGACACTGACCGCATCAGAGTCGATTTGCCGGCACCGTTCGCGCCGACAATCGCGACGGTCTCCCCAGCATCGAGCCACAAATCCACGCCGAACAGGGCCTGGAAGTCGCGGTAAAAGGCGGTCAGCCCATTTGTCTGGAGAAGAGCCATCAGACGTCGATTCCCAAATAGATCTCCCGCACCGCGCTGGATGCCATGATCTCCTCCGGAGCGCCGATGCCGACGACTTTGCCGAAGTTCAGAACGAGGAGCCGCTGCACGATCGCGTTTAGGGCGTGAAGTACGTGTTCGATCCACACGATCGTGACACCGGAGGCATGGATGGAGCGGATGGTGTCGACGAGAGACCGGCACTCCGCTTCGGTCAGGCCGCCTGCAATCTCGTCGAGCAGAAGCAGCTTCGGATCGGTGGCGAGCGCGCGGGCGAGTTCGAGGCGCTTGCGCTGCAGGAGGCCGAGACCGCCAGCGAGCACGTTGGCTCGTTCGACTAGACCCGTCCTCACCAAGATGTCCGCGCAGCGATCCGTGACTTCGGATTCGGCCTTCCGCGATCCCATGGCCGCCGCGACAACCAGATTCTCGAACACTGTGAGCTTCTCGAACGGCTGCGGGATCTGGAAGGTACGTCCCACGCCAGCGTGACACCGCTTCATGGGTGGCGTCCGCGTCACGTCGGCGCCGTCGAACGAGACGCGGCCGGCGTCGACGCGAACGTTGCCCGTAATCAGGTTGAAGAGCGTCGATTTCCCTGCCCCATTGGGACCGATGATGCCGAGCGCCTCGCCTGGTTCCACGCCGAAGGTCACATCGTCAGTGACTTTCAGCGAGCCGAAGCTCTTGGAGACCTGGTCCAGTTCGAGAATAGGCACGTCGAGTCTTCCCCCTTTCGTCGTTGCGGTTTGTTGGAATGAAAGCTCGGTCGCACTAGACGATCGGCTCCATCTTCCCTCCAGTCGGGATGTTCGGCGACGTCTTGTTGTCGGTAATGACGAGGTCGTAGCCGCCGCCGTCCTTCAGCCGCCACTGCCCACCGACCAACGGCGTCTTGCAGATGTTCTTCGCGGCGAAGGGCGGCAGCCTAGCGCCGTCCCAGGCGATCGGACCGACGATGGTATTGAGCTTTGTGGCGGCGACGGCCGCCGTCACCTTGTCTGCGTCGGTCGGGTCCTCGACCCGCTTGAGGACGTCGGCGGCGATCTCGAACAGCGCGTGTACGAATCCGATCGGTTGCGTCCACGGCCGCTTCGTCGCAGCCGTGAAGCCTTCGGCGAGTTCCTTGGACGATACGTCGGTCAGTGACGACTTGAAGGGATGGCTGGGCGTCCACCAGACTTCGGAGGAAAGATTGTGTCCCTGCTTGCCCAGAGCTTCGACGGCTTGAGGAAACAGCAATGCCTTCCCCATCGACGCGATCTTCGGCGTGAAGCCCTTCTGCTTGGCTTGATTCCAGAATGTTGTGAAATCGGGCGGGATCATCACTCCGGTGACGATCTCGACGTTTCCGGACTTGAACGCGTTGATTTGAGCGGAAAAGTCGTCCGAAAGATTCTGATAACGGCCGGGATCGATGAGCTTGTAGCCCTTTTCCGTGAGCACGGGCGGGAAGCCTAACTTCCCGTCGCCCCAGGCGTTGCCATCGCCGTCGTTCGGAAAGAGCCCGCCGACCTGCTTGTCGGTCGACAATTGCCCCCACATGTTGGTGAATACGGCGATGACGTCCTCAAGGCCCCAAAAGAAGTGATACGAGTAACCGAACGGCTTCCAGGATGCGGAATCGCCTGGATTGCCCTGCTGGCCGATAAACCAAGGCTGCCAGGGCGCGACCGTCGAGATGCAAGGAACGCCCTCGGATTCGCAGATCGTGGATACCGGATTGGTGGTCTCCGGCGTCGACGCCACCAACATCAGATTGATCTTGTCACTAACGACAAGCTCTTTCGCTACTTCAGCGGCACGATTCGGGTTGGACTGGCTGTCCTTGACGACGACCTGCACCTGAAGTCCTGCCGACTTCGCCGCGGCAACGAAGCCGTCGATAATGAACTTGTCCGCTTCGGCGAACGCAGCGAGCGGTCCGCTTTGCGGGCTGACGTAACCGATCTTAGCCGCCTTGCCCGCGGCCAACGCGGGCTTGAAGATTCCGTCTGCCGCGGCAAGCAGGCCGCCCACAGCGCTCGTCTTCAATAGTCTTCTTCGTGTGATCATATTCGTTTCCTCCCTGAAATCATTTGCCTAAAGCGGCGGTTCTCTCCCTATCCACGCATCCCTCAGGAGCGCGCGAATCTCCGCCTGATCGAATGGTCGCGGGTTGAAGTAGGGATTTTTGACTGCGATTTCGGCAGCGCGATCGAGATCAGCCTCGCTGAGACCGAGTTCCTTCAGCTTCGTCGGTGCCTCAAGGCGGATCGCAAAGCGATGGAGCGCCTTGCCGGGCGTCGTACCATCGAGCGCATCGGAAATCGGCTTGAGCAGCTCATCGACCGCCGCGGCGTTGAACCCGACGGTATGAGGCAGAAGGATTGCGTGCGTCTCGGCGTGCGGTGTATCGAAGCTGCCGCCGAGCACGTGGCAAAGCTTGTGATGGAGGGCCATCGACGTCCCACCGAGGACGGCACCGCTCAGCCACGCGCCGTAGAGCGCTTCCGCACGACCGTTGCGGTCGGCCGGATCCGCGGCGACCGCCGGCAACGCTGCCGCGAGGGATTTTATCGCATCGGCCGCCATCATCGACAGAATCGGATTGCGATCCGACGCATAGAGTGCCTCGGCGGCATGGGCAATCGAGTTCATGCCCGACGACACCGTCATGCTTTTCGGAAGCGTCATCGTAAAATCTACGTCGTAGATCACGGTTTCCGGTAGGATCGCGGGATCCCGCCGGGTGGTCTTTTCGCCGTTCTGGGTCTCCCCCAGGATATCGGTCATCTCCGACCCGGCATAAGTCGTCGGTACGGCGATCTGATCGACACCGGTACGCAGCGCGATCGCTTTGCCGAGCCCGATGGACGAACCGCCTCCGAGCGAGATCACGCAGTCTGCATCGGCACTTTCGTAGACCTCAAGAGCTTTGCGGGTGACATCTACAGGCGTATGCATCGTCGCGCCGGAGAAAACGACCGCGCCCGATCCTCCGATCCGGGCGGCGAGCGCCTCGCCGTCCTCGCGCTGTTGCGGCGTCGTCAGGATCAGTGCCTTGCGACACTCAAGGCGTTTCATCTCGACGCCAACCTGCGAGATCGTGCCCGCCCCGAACACTACGCGTGATCGGATACCGGGAAAGACGAAAGATCGGGATCCGTTCATGCTGCACCTCTCGGCGTCTTTGGCGCCCGAGCCATCACGAACGTGAACTCGAGACACCACGGGATGTCTTTGCGACGCGTTTGTTTGAAGTCGGCAAGCAGGTTCGGCCGCACGGCATAAAGAGCATCCTCTATTGTGGCTGCATCTACCCGATCGAACACCTGCGTCGTGACCGACTCGAAGCCGTCGGCGGAGACGATGAAATGGATGTTGGCCGGTCGGCGCAATGGGCAGCCCAGAGCGCCGAGCAGCTTCCCAGCTGGACCGTCCATCGGGACGAAGTAGCTCGCGGGCTTAATAGTGAGATAATCAAATTCGCCCCGCGCATCCGTCTTAAAGACGCCGCGGAGATTGCAGTCGGGTTGGTTGTCCGGCTGCTGGTTCTCGAAAAAGCCCTCTCCGTTCGCTTGCCACGTCTCGACCACCGCTCCGGCAACCGGGCATCCGTCCAGATCGACGACCCTTCCTTTTACGGATAAGGGTTCACCGACGCCGTCGAGGCAGATGTTGGCGCCGTTCGAGTGGCGCGGCGCATCGGCGCGGTAGAAGGGACCGCGAGGCGCGTTCGGCGTCGCGCCGACGGGACGGCGGCTATTAATCTTCTCAACAAGCACCGAGGCTCCGAGGAGATCGGCCAGTAGAACCCACTCCTGCCGGTTGTCGGTCGTGGCGTCCCCGATGGCGGTGAGGTACCTGATAGTTTCCCGCCACTCCGCCCGGGTCGGACGAAGTTCACTGATAATCCGATGGACTTGTTCGACGACCTCGACCATGGCCGTCGTGAGCCGGCCCTTGCCGACCCTCGCGATGCGCCGGGCGACTTCGCTTTCCATCTAATCGTCGAGATCGATGGGTAACAGCCGCCGCATCGGTCCTCCCTGAATTCGCTTCCCTTAAGAAAAAAAGCGGTAGCAGGCCCCGCTTCTCCCGTTGATGATTTCTTGAGCAGATAATATAGCAATCTGGTATGAAGCTCGACGAACGGCATCTCATCCAGTTGGCCGCGGTAGTCAACGCCGGCGGCGTAAGCGAAGGCGCGGAGCTCCTCGGGATGACTCAGCCTGCGGTCTCGCGTACGCTGGCCATATTAGAGAAACGGCTCGGCGAAGCTCTCTTCGTGAAGGGGCGGCGGCCACTGCGCCCGACGCCGTTCGGCCGCGCCCTCGCCGACCATGGCCAGGCGATGCTTCTATCGTCACGCAAGGCCTCGGAACTCGTCGACAACTTCCGGGAGGGCCGCACCGGAGCGGTGCGAGTTGCCGGGACGCAGTTCTTCATGGACGGGTTGGTTTCGAATCTGATCGCTGACTTTCACGTCGCGCGCCCAGACGTCCGCGTCATTCAAAGCTACGGCTACATGGAGGAACTGCAGAGCGCCATCCGCGCCGACCGGGTCGACCTCGCAATCTGCCCGGTGGACGTGCTCGACGGTGACGACCTCGAATTCCGAAGCATACTGCCCGGACGCAACGTCGTGGCCTGTCGCGTCACGCATCCGCTGCTGATGAAGCGCAAGCTGAGGGGGTCGGAAGTCCTAGACTACCCTTGGATCGCGCCGCCGCTCAACAGTCCTCTGCAGGCCGATATGCGTGCGCTCCTTCTCTCGTTCGGTTCGACGGGCGTCAGCGTTCCCTATGTCGGCGGTTCGCTGGCGAGCGCCATCAATTATCTGAAGCGTACAGACGCGCTCACGATACTGCCGCATGGCGTCGTCTTTGCTTACCGCAAGGAACGCGAAATCACCGCACTGCCGCTGCGCGTTCCTCATCCAGAGCGAGCGCTGGGCATTCTGAAGCTGGCTGGAAGTCCTCAGTCCCCCGCTATTGCTGCCTTCACCGATTTTATAATCAAGGGTTTTGGGAGCCTCGCGGACCTTATCAAGCGGCACGAACAGTCTGTCGTCTGGAAAGCCTGATCTCGGGCGGCGTGCGTCCAGTCTCAAACTTCAATATCGAAGCCGTGGATCGAAGGCGCCTAAACCTCTGGTCGACGGGAACGGCTCCGATGAGCGAGAAGGGAAACGAGCCTAGCCTGCGGCTTCAGGTTGCCTACGCCTACCCAGCATACTTTCGAGGGGAGTACATTATCCATTCTCCTTTCGCCGATTATCACTTCGCCGAGTCGAAGCCATTGAGAACTTGGGCTCCGCCGACACGCGTATCTCTGACATTCAGCTCAGTCGCATAGCAGCCTCCCTGCCCCAAAGACGTACTCAGCTTTTGACTGATCTTTGGCTGCAGAAATGGACAATATGCCATTTCCCTTTGGCGCGCTTTTCATTCCACGAACCCAAATAAGCCCCGACGCTCGATGCTGATCGAAATTGCGAAGGGTCATCGATCGTATGTCTGCGCCTCTGCCGACCTTGACGCGTGGTAGACCGATGCACGACACCCCGCCAGCCTCAGCGCTCGGATGATGGTACTGGTCTTCGGCTCCTTGCTTATGCCGCCGTCTTCTCAGTTCAGCCATCCAAGCTGGAGCAACATATCGTTTCTGACCGACGGCATCAGTCGTTCGGTAAAGCTCGCTGCTGATCTACCGCCAAGTACCAGTCCTGGATGGCGGACGATGCAATCCAGCGGTGCCGTCCGGCAAAACGGAACGGCAGAACATCGTCCCCGAACCGTCCGTCGTAGACTTCACTGATTCACACGCTGGAAGTCTGGAAGAAATATTCCACGGTTTATTGGAGCACGCTTACGAAGCGCCCCTCCAACGGAGTTGTCTCTATCGAACGTTACTTTCGGAAGCGAACGCCTTCGCCCGACTTTTCCGACGCGGCCAAGAATTCAATCTCGTATTCGTCTTCGAGAACTCGCTGCATTGCTTCAAGAACCTTGCGACGACGAGGGTCCATTTTTTCGCCCTCGTCGGTCTCAACAACGCTAACGGCTTGGCGAGTGACTCCGGCCCGTAATGCCAAGGTAGCCTGATCCACCCCGGCCAAGACGCGGCCCGCTCGAACAAGCCGGGGCGACGGCCATACGCCGCGGGGGTCTGGTGGTCTGTTAACCATGCGCGCCACATTTGCTGGAATTATTCCAGCGATGGGTTGACCGATCGACCATTTCGCTGACATTATTCCATCGATCCGCTCGAATCGATCTGGAAAGGGATGATGAACTATCACGACTACATCGCAAGTCGCAGCTGGCGTCAGAACCCCGCTCGGCTTGCTGAGCTGGAGGCCGCCGGCTTCAGGTGCCGCATTTGCAACGATGATGGCCAAGCGAATGCGCTCGAAGTCCATCATCGCACCTACGCGAACCTCGGTCGTGAATTACCGAGCGACCTCACCACCCTGTGCCGCTCCTGCCATCGTGTCGCTACTGATCACCTGCGCCGGCTTCGCTACGCGGGCCACGCCATTGCCCACGCCGATATTCAGCAACCGTTTGAATGCCCTGTCCCCCTCGTCGATCCAACCTTCAAGGAGAATATCTGATGTCCGTGGGCCAACTGCGAATTCGGTTGCAGGGCGAGCGCCCTCTGTTGATGCACAGCTCCCGGCTGGCAGATCCGCTCGATCCGATCAAGATTGAACTCGACCGGCTCACGAGCAAGCGAAACAAGACCATCGCCGACCATGAGCAGATTGCGAAAGTCGAGTGGCACGGCGGTCTTTGGCTTTTGGGCGCAAAACCCTGCATCCCGAGCGAAGCAATTGAAGCTGCATTCGTTGCAGCAGCGAAAACTCGCCGCAAGGGCAAGCAGGCCAAGGCGGGATTTTCATGTACCACCTCGCCGCTGCTCGAATACCACGGTCCCGATGATCTTTCCTCGCTCTGGGAAGATAAGGCATTCAGATTGCGCTTTCCTGTGAATGTCAACGATTCAAAGGTCATGCGCACGCGCCCGAGATTCAGCGACTGGCATGCCGAGATAAACGTCGAGTTCTTGCCGAGCCTACTGAATCCCAGCGAGGTGATCGAGGTTTTCGAGATAGCTGGTCTTCGTGAAGGATTGGGCGATTGGCGCCCCAAGTTCGGCAGGTTCTCGGTGACCAAGATCGACTAGACCCGGCGCGCCGCGGCGTGGCGGGGCGTGCCCCGGTGAGGCATCGCAGGGCCCGGCTTGACAAGGCGAGAGCTCTAAGTGGGCTGCTCCTTCCCAAATCAACTACACGCGAGATGAGCGCACCCAACGCGCGACAGGTGGAATTTCATGGCTAGCAAAAGATCCGAGCACACGCTCGTTCCGACCAACGGCAGGGGATGGCCATTCGGGCCGCAAGATACCACGCCGCTCGCATGGTGGCGCACGGTCCCGTCCTACGCGTTCCGCGACGCCGAGCACGTCCTGCTGCTTGCGACACTCAAGCGCATGAGCGTGCTGCACGGCGGAAGCGACTTCGCTTCCGCACAGGAAGGTGAGGCTGCAGCCGCCATCGGCGTAGCCTTCTCCTTGATGCCGATTACGGAGATGACGCTCAAGGTCGATATCGCCATGACGGCACTGCTGCGCTGCGCGCTCGAACGCAACGCGGCGGCAGCGCTCGTCCTGACCCAAGTGTTGAGCTTGACCAACCTCGGACATGGCCTCGCAACCGATCTCGCCGCGTCGTGGTTCGCGCACGGTCTGCGTCATTCCACCGATCCGGAGAAATTCAGCAAGGCCGAGACTACGTTACTGGCTACGTCCCGGGGACGGAATCGGAAGGGAAATATCGCGTGAGGATCCAGATATTTTCCGACCTCCATCTTGACGTTCTTCCCATCAAGAAGATTTCGGCCGTTGACGGTATCGACTGCGTTATCGTCGCCGGCGACACGTGCGAAGGAGTGCTGTCCGCATTCGCGCATCTGCGGCGAATCGTGCCGATGCCGACCCCGATTCTGATGGTGCTCGGCAACCATGAGTACTACCGCCGCTTCATTCCGGATGAGCTCGCACTCGCCCGCTCGCGGGCTCCCTCCTTCAACATCCACGTATTGGAGAACGATACTATCGTCCACAACGGCGTCCGCTTCGTCGGCGCGACCCTCTGGACCGATTATCGGATCTTCGGAGATGCCAGACAAAATTGGGCGATGAGCGCCTGTGGCGCCGCTATGAACGACCATGGGCAAATTGGGTGGAAGAAGCAACCCTGGGCTCGCTTCAGGCCGCAAGAGGCGGCGCTTCTGCATTACCGATCGCGGAGTTACGTTGAGTATATCCTGGCAACAGAATTCGATGGTCCGACGTGTGTGATCACCCATCACGCCGCGCATTGGGACTCAATTCTCCCGAAGTATCAGAACGATCCGGTTACGGCCGCTTTCGTGTCGGACATGTCGGCGACCATCAAGGCGCATCAGCCGGCATTGTGGGTACACGGCCACGTGCACAATTCTTGCGACTACTACGTCGGCAAGACCCGGATCGTCTGCAACCCACACGGCTACGGCAACGAAAACGCGGGCTTCAGCGGTTCTCTCGTTGTGCAGATTGATACGTAGGCCAGAACCGATCGCTTCCGCTTAGCAATGTCACCTTCTTCATTTGGACATCGATACATGCTGACGCGCTTATTTACTTTTCTCCGTCCGGTTCGCATCTCACCGGACCTGTCATACCGCCTTTGCGAGCTCGCTGATGATTGCGACCAGCTCCACCGAATGGTGACGACGTCGCCGTTGTGGTGGGCGGATCCCGAGTGCAACTGGATCCCGATCCTGTCACGCTTCTACCGGCTCAGCTCTCCCGCGGCCACGAGGGCTGTCCGCGACACTCCAGGTGCTATCAACGCTCGCGGTTTGGAGGACGGGGCATGAGCGCCGCGGATGACACCGACGATCTCGATTTGCCGGCTGTTGAGAATGATGCGGTCTCGAGCGGAGCTGCCGCGGACTCGTCCGATCTGGATGACCGTCTGAAGACCTTGCCTCGGCTCCTGCGCTACGCGATGCTCGTCCGTGACGGCGACGAGTCCACGGAAAAGCGCCTGGTTGCCGAGATCAACGAAATTTGCCCCGCACTACCACAGAACGTTGCTTGGGTCGCGACGCCAGACGTAGCCACGGGATTGGCACTCGCGACCGAGCTAGATCAGAAGGCCGTCAATATGGACCAGCCTGTCCTGCGCAGCCTTTCGGACTGCGTTCGCCTGTTGAGCCTCCCCTTGCCGCGCGGCGTCGAATCGTTCGACGATTATCGCCGGGTCGGAAAAGCGCTATTGGAAGCGTTCCACAAAGCCAGCCGTGACGCGGATGAAGAGCTGAAGGGAGAGCTCGAAGAATTCGCTTATGGTTGGGCGGCTCTGCCCGCCTGCAGCGATTTGCTTTCAAAGCACGTCCGCGCTGCCGAGAACGCGGCTAGATTAGGCGCGATCATGGCGGAGCATCGGATCGTCGCCGCCAAGGCTGCCTTGCGCCGCAAGCAGCAGGAGGAAGAACAGCGGCAACAGGAGAATGCCAAGGCCGCCGCGACGCACCAGCAACGCGCTGCCGCGGATACTACGCCGGACGGCCACATCGTGGTGGCGCGCCTCTCGACCGAAGAGTTGAAAAACGTCAAGCTCAAGGACATCTTGGGGCCGCTCACTGGCGCTATCAACGTGGCGTTGCCCCTTGTTCAGACGCCGTCGCTGCACGAGGTGCGGAATACTCTTCTATTCGAGTTCCCATACGCCAAAGACGCCATCGATTTTGCGCTTATCGGTCTCGTCGGACGCAACACGGTGCATTTCCGCCCGCTCCTGATTGTTGGTGATCCCGGTGGTGGGAAGAGCCGATTCGCGAGGCGACTGGGCGAGCTATTGGGTGTCAACGTTTGGCGAGAAGATGCGTCGCGAGCCGACGGCGCAGTATTTGGAGGCACGGACCGGCGCTGGTATTCGGCCGAGCCCTGCCACCCCTTCCTCGCGATCGCACAAGGCAAGTCCGCCAACCCGCTGGTGCTGATCGACGAGATCGAGAAAGCTGCAACACGAAGCGACTACGGCCGTTTGTGGGACGCTCTACTCGGCTTCCTCGAGCCTGAGACCAGTATGCGCTACCCGGATCCAGCGCTTCAGACCAATCTCGACTTATCGCACGTCAATTACGTCGCGACGGCGAACAGTGTGTATCCACTGCCCTCGCCAATTCGCGACCGATTTCGGGTGGTAAAGTTTCCGAAGCCTGCCGCAAGCGACCTGGAGGCGCTGCTGCCAGCTGTTATCAGCGACCTCTCCCGAGAGCGTGGGCTCGATCAGCGCTGGGTATCTCCGCTCGACGACGTAGAACGGGCCGCGGCCGCGAGGTCCTGGACCGGCGGCTCGGTTCGCCGCCTGCGCCGGATCGTCGAAGCAATCCTGCGCGCACGTGATGCCCGCGCATCGAGGAACTGACGCTATGCATTTTCCCGAGTTCGAGGAAATTAGGCCAGCAAATGACCGTCTGCCGCGAAACGAGGCGCAATCGCGTGCCCAACTGCTCCGTTGGCGGCACACAGCGCTAGGACCGGTCGCACATCGATTGGCCAAGGCTCGACGCATCGATGGCGACGAAGTCGTCGCCGAAATGGATCGCTTCATCAAACAACGTCTCAAGGCGGCCCGACGAAACCGTTCGATCAGTTTGAGCCATTCAAAGGTTCAAGCAATTCTTTCCGTTTAAGGCCTTCAAAGAGTTCGTGCCCTTCGAGCCATTCTTCGCTACCGCTTGGTCCGACAACCAATTTGGTGATACTCTGCGCGCGGGGGCGAGCGTCCTGCTAGGAGGCACACTACGGGTGAAATTCAAGAGCTTCGATTAACGTTCAATGATGATCGGCGGAGCCCCGGGGATGTCTGCCAAGTTCAGTTCAAGTTCTATGTTGCGATCCGCGAGCCATGCGCCGACGGTAAACCCGCCCCAGGCCGTCACATCGATTAGCGCTTGGGATTTCCTAAAACCCGCCGTCGCCCGATTTGGCCAAAAACTGTAATGTAGAAAAAACTCGACTTGGTCGTGCTCAACATCGACATGCTTTTCAGCTTCGACGATCAGCCTTACTTTGACCCGGTCTGCATGTGGAGTGCTGGAGAATTCTGCCCGTAGTTCAAAGTCGTCAATTTTTGTTTTTCCGCCGAACCGGCCACGATTAGGATCATCAGGCCAAGCGATCATGCGCCGTAGGGCCGGCGGATCTGACCTTGACGAGCTTGCAGTTGGCACAGCCGTTGCTGGGGCATCCTTCAAAGCGGTGTCGAGTTCCGCCAAAGTCTGCTGAAGCCTGTGCTTTAGCTCAGGCGCTGGCGTGTTGAACAGAATGGCCAGATCTGTCGCTTGATCACCGGTTCTTTCTGCAAAGCCGTCGCTAGATCGAATGCCTGCGACTTCGAGCGTCCGCAAGGACATCGCTTTGGCTTCAGGTGAAAGCAGAGCGAGCGGATCGATACTAAGTTCAAGCCTAGGAGCGGATCCCGCAGCAGCAAAAGCCGTTCGCGCCCTCTCGGCAACTTGCTCGATTGTTCCGCGCAGATCGCCTGTTTTTGGATCCCCGGTCTCAGTTGCATCGCCGATAGCAGCAGCCGGACGCCAGACGAGCCACGGTCTTATGCCACTTCCACCACGCGCTACGGCGCGAAAACTTGCACCGCTCGGGATTGCATAAGAATCGCGTGTGCTTTGAGCTAACGCCCAGAACCACGACCGTTCAAGAATCGGAGGGTTCGAGAGATCCCGACCCTTTATATCTAGAGACGAGCCGACGGTCTCCAAACGCCACCGAAGAGCGGCTACGTCGGGCGGTGCCCCCTCCACGTTCACGCGTTTCAACCACTGAATGGCCTTTTGCTGCCACTTCTCACTAAATTCCTTCTGGGAATCGCGATCTCTGGGCCAAGGATCGTCGAGGGCTGGCGACGCTTGGCGATCCAAGCAGCTCAGGACCACCGCTGCTGCGTAAATCAGCAACAGAGGGTCTACGCTCGTCGCACTTAAACTCCTCTCGAATGCCGCGCCGAGGGAGCCACTGCCAACGGCAAGATCGTGAAGTAAAATGCCCGCCAGTCGTTCACTTTCCAAGAAATCCGAATCTGACTGAGCGGTTGAGACGATAATAGTGCGGGCGGCATCTATGCCTTGGTACTCGACTGCCTTATACGCATCGCCTTCGCTGAGAAGTACGCTGCTTTCGCCGACGTACATCATTACCACAGTCCGGCGCCCCCTCATCGCCGGGATCGTCTGATCAAATGTTGGGCTAATCGTAGAAGCAAAGCGGAGCCGATAATCGCCGGGTATCACGTGATAAAATCGCGCTACGAAACTATCCGAACTTTGCGCCTGTGTCGTCGCGACCTCCCCTTGAGACGACCGCATATTGCCGGCGACACCCAGGAGTCTCAGGTTCACTTCACTTTTAATCAGCGTATTGGGTGAAGAAGGGCGCACGATTATCAGGACCTCCGAGCCGTCGGAGGCTTCGACAGGTCCTGCGAATGAGCTGTAGGGATAGATCTCGCTCGCAAAAAGAGGCGTCTCATTGAGATCGATAACTAGTGGCTTCTCTATGGGCAAAAGGCGAACGATCTTTTGCGATGTTTGCCCTGCCGCACTCCAATCGATCATGTAGATGCCTTGTGGCAATCGCGCCTTGAGTTCTACGGTACCCTTGGCGCGTCTGCGGTATGTGGCATCGACGACTTGTATTTCGGCGCCAACTGGCCCCCGAACTATGAGGTCGGCTTCCGTACGATTCTCCGTATCTTCAAAGGATGACATCTGTCACTCCCGGGCCCGGATGTCTAAAAGCCTTCGACGACAGCGGATTTGTAATATCGAACGAGTATAGCCGACCTGTGACTGCTGCAACCAGCGTCGGGTCTGGTCCGGCGACAAGCTCTCTGAGAATACCACCGTTGTGATCGACCAGATGAACCATTGTGCCAGGTGCGACGGTCTGAAAAACGACGCGGATAGGTGCCTCCTCCTCGGAAACAGGAATCGGAGGACTGTGCACGATGACCGGCGGTGGATCGCTGGGATCACCAAGGAAATGAGGCTTTTGCCCCTTCAGTGTATGCAGACCAATATTATCGCTCACATAAAACTTGAGACGATCCAGGTTCAGCTCATTCGACGTTGGATCCCGCAAGGTTCGTAGACCGCGGAGCAAAGTCTTGGAAAACACGCCGCGGAACGGCGCCGCTTCCGTCTCATATGCAATCTTGTTCTTTTGAGCAGCGTGCCCAACTCCCCAAAATGGCGCAGGCGGATTCATTGCGGTGGCCGAGCCAACGGTCGGAGCTGGCATGTTCAACGCCGACATAGCCACGCGGCAACAGTCGAGGAACATGAACACCTGATCGAATCCCCCAGCAAGTAACGCTCGCCGGAGATCGTCACATGGAATCAATCCCATTACCGTAGCGGTATTTGGCCGGAAATCGCCCGAAACGAAGCAAGTTTGAATTTCGGCGGTCGCGCCAGTTGTGTTTGTTTGAATCCCATGTCCTGCAAAAAATACATAGCAACGACGCTCTTCGTTGCTCTCTAATTGTGCTGCTTCGGCGGCCGCGGCTTTTCCCGCCTGCAATGCAGTTTCAAGGATAGTGATCGCACTAGGCGGTTGCGAAAAATCCGGCTTCTTCTGTCCAGCCAGCAGGTCCCACCATTCAGTTGGGGATTGCAAATAGTTAGCGAGCGCCGTAGGCGGATTTTGCGGGGCCGGCTTTGTCCAGAAGAAGAGGCGTTCGGGCGCTACGCCGCCACCATCGCGGTGGAGAGCCCAATCCGCAAAATCTGCTGCGTCCGCGGCCGCGCCCTTTAGTATGCGCTGCCCGGCGTGCGGATGATACTCGTTGATACCAACGACGAAAGCCCAAGCCTTCATTGTCATTGCCCTGTTAAAAATCTGCTTACGCTTGCAAGCGTCAATTCTTCGCGCGTAAAATTACTATGGCTGTCGGCGGTCGTGATACCTGGCGTCGGTGAGTAGAAACTCCCATTGCTCGGTTGCTGGAAAAATGCAGCGATAGACTTCTCCGCAGAAGTTTGTTTTTCATCATTGAGCCAGTCAACTCCGACAAAACGCTGCATGCCGACGAGAGGAGCGTCGGTAAAGGCTTTAGCGCCTAGTTCCTCGAACATGCCCGAGACGAGATAGAGCAATGAGCTTGGATAAATGTACCCCCATTCGTGACCGAGAACGGCGTCCACTCGCTCAAGCTCGTCACTCATCGTAAACATCCGACAGCGTGAGATATTCTTGCCGGCGCTCTTGATCGCTTCCGCAAAAACGTCGGTCCTGACCGCTGGGGCCAACAAGACGAGATCGAACGAGACATTTTTGTCAGTCTTCTGCATTGCATTGAGCATCTCGGCGACCCAGATGGAACCAGCGCTGTGCGCCGTTACGACGACGTGCACAGGAGTAGTTCGTGATAAGGCCGCAAGGAGTTTCAAACCGAATCCGCCGGGACTGAAATGGTCCGCGGCATCCTTAACAATCATACCCCAAATCTTTGCACCGAGTAGATCGCCGTACATCTCACGCGCCACCTCTTCGACCAACGTTGCGTGAAATCCGTGGTCGCGCTTTGTTCGAAATCGCGAAAAGCACCGGAACGCAATCTTTCCAGCATGTTTAAGCAGAAAGGCCGAGACGGCTACCGCGCCGCGTCCACCCTCACCTTCTGCTTGTTTTTCTTCGATCGGGGTCCGAATTTTTTCGTCCAAGCGGCGATAGCTCTTTTCGCCTCTTTCCGTTTGTCCAGCCGGAGCAGGCGCGCGCCCTTCTAACCCGGAATTGATCGCAGCATCGATATCGGCGACGGCCTCGTTGAAATGTTGGTCGTTCTTGAGAACCGTTTTGAATTCTTCGGAGAGTTCGTGGTCTCCCTGAAGAATGGTTACCGGATCTCGTCCGCCGGCGGTCGCTTGCGGCGTTACCTTATCCATCCTGTCGAAAGGCTTGCGACGGTCGCCATTGCCAAGAATCCCTTTGCGGATTTCCTGTTCCGTCAAGCCCGTCGTATCCGCAGCCGAGCGACCCGCAGCGGGAAGGGCAAGTTTTTTGGCCACGAACCACATCAACTTCTCGAGGACGACCTGATAGAGACGATCGTCATGCGCGAGATCAAGCCAGTTCGTGCGAATTGTCTCAATGACGCCCGTGTGCCAAACAACGTAGATCTGCGACCACTCTGCAGGCAGGCCCAATCCCGTCGGAGCCGGGCCAGCTAATCGAACTGCTGTCTCGCGCCCAGCCTTTTCGTTGACCAATCCCCCGTGCAAGTGCAGCAGCACCTTCGCACCGGCGCGCGCCAACTCGGTTTCAAGTTGATCGAACGTACGTTCTTGGCCTGGATCAAGCTTGCCGTCTGTTGTGGAGAAAATCATCTATCCTCTCAGCAATCCTTGATTGATCGAGCTATGCGCCTCGCACACGCCTTTTTTTAAAGCATCAGCGCGCCAGAATTCGGGTGGGCCGACCGCAATGCCTCGCGATAAGCAACCGACGGGTATCCATTCGTAGGATTCGAAGCGGTGAGTTTGCGCTCTCCTATGCCTTCGGAGCCGCTACGCGACTCCACAAGGAGACAGAGCGGGTGTTTGAAGGGTATCGGCTCAGCCGGAATCTTGAACGGATCAAGGCCCATGGGGCCACCAAAGCATTGCAGCCTGGACAACTCTAGATAGAATGATAACGTAATAATTCACGGCTGCCTAGAGTACGAGCCCTGAAAATCTACGTCGCTGATCAAGCACTTCTTGATCTCGATGGTTCGCGAACGCTTGGATCTCCGGTCGGGCCGTTGCTTGGAGCCGAGCTTGCGCAACACGAGCGGCGGTGAGCCGATCGCACCGGCCATCAACATGAAAGAGTGGGCCCGAGTGGAGGATCCAAACCGGTAGGCCGGCGCTGACGGCAAGCACTGGGGTACGGCGTGTTGGTCCCTCACAATGCCTTGAGATACTCCCAGCTGATCGGTCCGCGCTTCCGGCATCGCATCGATGCAGTCGTTCAGAAGTTCACTGACATGCAGCGGACCGCGAGCGCAAGACGATGATGCGGCTGTGGGCCAAACGCGAGGAACAGCTGCGGAGTGTGCTCGACTTGATCGCCGATACGGCGACCTCCAAGGCATTGCCAGGCGTGCGATGCAGGAAATCGAGAGCCTCGATGTGATCATGATCGAAGCAAAGAGCGAGGCTGCGGAGTAGGCTCAAGCCGGCCGCTGATCAGCGAACTTTCTCACGACAACGAAGCCATGCACCGACCGTATACGGTCAGTGCAGTCGCGTCGATTCCTGAAATATCGGCTATTCGGATTACAATATTGAACGCGCGATCAACCGACGTTTTTCCGAACTGTCTCGCTCGAGCTTGGCGATGCCGGCCGATCGCTCTAAGCGGTTTTAATATATCCCGATAAAGGCTCAATCAGAGGGCGCCCCTTCCTGGGCTCGCCTGCACCTCGCGCGTAGTAAGGCTTGCAATCGGTTTTTATCGATCAGCAATTCCTGGCGGTTTCTGCCGTCACGGTGAAGCGCCCGCTCGACACACTATCAGCGGGTCACGATCCAGGGATCGATCATTGTCAGACCGGCGGCATTGAACGCACTCGTGTCGCGCGATGCCACGGCGAACCCGTGCGCGGTGCCGATCGCGGCGATATAGCCATTGGGCGGGGAAGCCTTTTCCGGCCGCGCGCCTTGATGGCGAGATCGGCATAGCGCCGCGCCGCCGCAGTATCGAAGGCCAGGATGCGGGCCGCGAACAGATCCAGCACGCCGTCGAGCGCAGCTGCCAGCCTGTCCTTGCGCTTGCCGCGCGGCAGCGCGCCGATGCCGAACAACAGTTCGGCGATGGTTTCGCTAGAGAGAAACAGCGTCTCGGCCGCCTGGGTGTCGAGCCAGTCACGGACCGATGGATGCGATTCGGGCTTCATCGCCTCGGAGATCACATTGGTATCGAGCAGGATCATTCGAAGCGCATCGGCTCGCCGGGACGTGCATCGCGGCCATGTTCAAGTGCCTCGACATCGGCATTGGTGAGGCCGATCTTCCAGCTCATCTCCGAAAGGGCGGTGCCGAGCCGCAGCCGGCCCTCGGGACACACGGTAGCCTCAAGAATGGCGCGCATTTCCGCTTCTGCGCTGCGATTGTGCTGCGCCGCGCGGAGTTTCAGGGCGCGAAGGGCCTCCTCGGAGAGGTTGCGGATGGTGACGGCGGCCATGATGGTCCAGAGACTGACTGCTATGCTATCAAAATAAAATATCTGATAGCAGCCTTCAATGGCGACGCTCACGCGCCGCCAGACCGGATGCCGAGCTTCTTCACCTGAGCCTGGTATGGCAGGGAGATATCTACATCCCTCCAACCGCCCCGCCGCCACCAGCTGGTCAACCAAGGCCGAGGAAGACCAAGGCTTCGAGCGCGGCCGCGGACGGCTCCAGAGCCATCAGCTACGGATATTACGAAATTTTGTCATCACCCCACACCGTAATCCGGATAGCCGAAATACCGGGTGCCCCATCCTCGATCGAAGTTCGAAGAAGTAGAGACTGGCCAAACGCGTCGTAAGCCAATCTGGCTCACCTGGTATTTCGTATTGGAAGCCGAACCGCAAAGCGCAGCCCACTAGGCAGGTTCTCAGGCGCGTGCTGGGCGGAGAGATCGAAGATGGTCTTCAAGTCGAAGCGGACACCGCTTCGCGGGCGGCGCGATCGCTCCGCTCAACCTTCCTTTCCGGCCATTCCGGAAATTCTCCGCTTTCCGCTCGCCGCCGATCCGCTCTCTTCGGTCCTCTCCTCGCGAACCGACAAGATGAGAGGATGGAGCTTGGCACGGCGCACCCGAATGCCGACTCCGACCTGGGCATCGTTATCGTCCATCAGAAATTCGACCCCCATTTCTTCCATGCAGTCCACTAGCGCTTTGAGGGTACGGTCGTGCGGAACCCTGCCGCCGCTTTCGAGATGGGCGATCGTCCGCGTCGCAACCTTGGACGCCAGCGCCAGTTCGGCTTGCGAGATGCCCAGCCAGACCCGGGCGGCCGCGATTTGTCGTCCATTGATCATGATTTAGCGTCTCTGACGCACAGGTGGATTTTATATGCCAAATCGTCCTCGTCGAAACCGAAAGAGGACCCCCATGACGTTTCCCGACGCCGCCGGCCAGCCCTGCTGCGAACCACCGCGTGCTCCATCTTGAGCGCCGTGAGCGCGCCAGATAGACGCGATTCGGACTTCTAAGGACGCTACATCAGTAGCGCCGTCTTGCAACACGGCGACGCCCGCCTTGCCGAGCTCCGGCCCCCGGCCTCGATGACGGCCCGCGCTTCGCCTCGTGCGAAGAGGCTTGGCTACAGGTTAGCCATCGAACCCCGCAATTTGGGCTGCGAGCTTGCCGAGTACCTCACCACCCTTGCGTCGGTACGACCTGCACCAACGCGTGCGCATGTCCTACAGGTCTGCTTTCGTCGCGTCGTCGGCGGCGGCGAAGACAAAACGGCTGAGGTGGATGGCGGCTATTTTGGCGGTTACGTAAAGCCAGCAAACCAGAAAGAATATTGCCGCGGCCACCGATATGCGCGCAATCAAAAAGGGAAACGGAAGGTCGTCATCGTCATCCGTGAGCGCGGCGGCAATTCTGTGCCAGCGGTTTTTGGCTCTGAAAGCCAAGCTGCCGCTTTCATTCGCGCCCGTATTGCGATGGGGCTGTCGTTCATGCCGACGAAGCCGCCTCTTGGGATGGCCTCTACGAGCGTTTCGAGATGCGCCGCATCAACCATCAGGATGGCGTACAGCCTCGATGGTGCTTGCACCAATCAGGCTGAGGAGTATTTCAGCCGTTCGCGCCGCGCGGAGATCGGTAAAGGACGAGACCGAAGCCGGGATCACCACGAAGCTGAAACGGGGATCGTTTACAGCGATCTTCTTTCTTGCGTGCGTTGCAGCGCTGGAACTTGAGCAGGTAGTGTTGGAGGAAATCTAGGGCTCCATCCATGCCAGATATTCTCATGCGCTGTCCCCACACCGGAAAGCCCGTGCAAACCGGGCTGGATACCGAGACAGTGCGCTTTGAGACGCTGCCAAGCATCGCCATTCCGGTCAAATGCCCTCATTGTGGAGAGGTGCATTTTTGGAAGCCTACCGAGGCTTGGGTTTGGGAGGGTGGGAGCCCGCTACAGCACTAATCCCGTTCTTTGACCCAGAACAAACTTTGGCCGCGAGCATTTCGCTAAACTGTCATCTTCAACGATACGCGGGGATGGTGCCATGCGGAAGACAGACGTGACTTGTGCGGTCTGCGGCGCAGGATTCCGGCGAATGGAGCTATGGTCTGAGCCGGGATCAAAGGGCGAATATCACTGTCCCGCCTGCGATTACCTGATTGAGGCCTTTGATGGGTCAACGCTGGTTGCCTATCGGCTCACCATCCAACCCGAGCATTTCCCGCTGACGTGGCGCGGTCACGCCGCCGAGTAACGTCACAGTCCGCTTGTGGCGTTTGCGCCATAATTACCGCATCGATGTGTTCTTGACATGCAACGGCAATTCTTGATCAGGCTACCTCACGGCTGGTCACCGCCGTGCAGATCTCGCTCTCTCGTCGCCTATGCCGGCTTATTCTTATCAACCTGCCCCTCTCAACGCTGAGATCAACGAGAAGCACGACCGGTCAATCAAGTACCAACTCGCCATCGCAAGAGCTGCATCCGATCCGGTGCCAGGGGCCGCTTCCACAACGTGGTTGACCCACCACTGCGACATTGTCGAGACCGACAACGATAGCTGGCGATTCAAAAGCCGTGATGTCGACGATCACACCACCCGCGTTCGGCTCGTCTCCGCAACCCCCGCCAGCTCCGACGAGCCGACCGCTAAACCCCACCGCTCAACGGGGTCAAAATTGGACGCCGATGAGGGGCTAACTTGCGAGCCGATTGACAGCTCTGGGCCGTCAAGCGCTTTGGCATCGTGCCGCCGTCCAAATCCGCAGCCGGGTTCCGGTCACGGTCTGGACCCGTCCGATATTCGACGGCTGGAGGGCACGACACCTATCTGCCTCGCTCCTCGACCGCGAGAACATCCTCGAGCTTTGCCGTGGCCGGCTTAGATCTCGGCGACTACACCCTCGAATAGGGGGGCTTCCAAGTGGAAAAGATTTAGCTCGAATAGATCTCCGTGCCGGTGCGTGGCCCGGCGAGGCACGGCCGCCGGTCGTGGATCTCGGGAGACGATCCGTGGGCAACGACGGCGACGACGACAACTCCAATCCGATGAGCAGGCTCCGCCTTGCGCGAACGAAGGAGATCAACTGCCAGTGCGGTCGCGGACCTGTGCCGAGAACAACGACGCCTTGGCCGCCGGTCCTGCACTACTGGTGGACCGGTCCGGCCGAGGCCTTCGACAACGGCCGCAAGACCAACGTGATCTCGTTCGGGCGGACCACGACGTCAACGATTCGTAATGGCTGCGGGCGATCGCCGGCGACGCCTCGGCGGTGATCGCCATGGTCGTCCACGCCCTCCTCGATCGGCCTCACCGCTGCTCGGGCGACTTGACCAGTGCCTCGATCCTGGTGCGCAGCGCGGCCCGCGCATCCGTAGCCGCGGTCCCNCGGACTTCGGCGGACGTGCGCATCGCCGCCGCAATCATCGCCAGCACGGCGTTCCTGGTGGTTACCAGCTTGCCCGCGATCCGGCCGACCGCAAGCTGACCATCCCGGCGCGCGGTCCGCAGCGAGGCCTCGCGGATCGGCCCGCGCGGCCAGAACAACGCGGCCGCTTCGACCAAGGTCATGAGTTCGTCCGGGTCCCATTGCGACGGATCCGGCCGTTCCGCGACCCGTTCGGGCAGGTTCTCGCGACCGGTCCGGCCTAGGCGCTCGGGCCCCGATCCGACATCGCCGTCTGCGGCAGCGGGGCCGGCCCCCGCGACATCCGTCCTCATGTTCGTCATGGCGCACTCCTTGCGGCGAATTCTCCCGCTTCTCCTAACATGCCGGTCAAATTGTGCATCAATGATGCACAATCACGGTAAACGCTTCGCTGCCTTGCGAGCAGCCCGTACCGCTGGGGTGCCCAGCCAGATGCTGGCGTTGCTGTCGCCCGGCGGCGGCTGTTCGCGTTCATGACCGCTGACCCAGGCCGGACTAGGCTTCGCCCGCGAGATCACGGCCTGGGGAAGGCTAACCTTCCAAACCACAAAGAGCCGCCTCCACAACTAATGAGGGTACATGAGTGTTTTACACGCTAATTTACGGTGTGTAGATACCTCCAAATTGAACTCGGTCAGCAACCGAAATTGCCGAGGAAATAGACCAAATCGAACCGCTCCGAACGGTGCCGGCGGCTCGAAACAGGGTCGAATGGCGTCGAAAATGGTTGAAAAGGCCTGGAATCAGGCCGGAATGTGGGTCGGAAAAATCTTGGTTGGATGGTCTCAAGTAAGAATACATCATTGAAAAATACTTCTAGTTTTCAATGCCTTACCAATTCATGACAAATCGGCCGCGCCGTGCGGCCCCCTGATATTGGGGAGGAAATTGAATAGGGCCGCTCGCTGGCGGATATTTGAAGAAGAAACTTCCACCGCCCGCGATAGGGATCGCTCGCGCGCTACGCGTCGTCGCGCGGTCTCCAAACGGCGCGCGTCATTCGTCAGTCGATGAGCTCTCATCGGCCGCGGTGCCGCGATCGGATAGTGATAACTCCGACCGAAGCGCTTCGTAGCCGTCGTGCCGGTCCGGGTCGGGACGGCCGACGCCCGCGCGCACCGTGACGATCGCCAATTCAGGAGTGATCCTGAGAACGCCGATCCAAGGGGCTAGGAAGAGGTCGATCGCCGCGATGGCCCGGTGGACAGCACTGTCCGGCGCCTGAGGGGAGAACACGAAGAACGTCCGGGGGAAATACAGGGACAGGAGGAAAGCCGAAGGAAGCGATGCCTCGAAGGAGGCGATCGCGTTCTCGTCCGCCGAGACAAAGAGATCGAGGCCGCACATGCAGGCTCCGTCCGCGCCGCGCACCTCCATGCCGTCGCGGCGGAAGTAGGCCAGCGGAGGCCGCCGGACGAACAACGAATCCGTAGGGAAAAGCGACCCGCGCGCGCCTTCCAGGGCGCGCTGGATGGCCCGAAGCTCCAGCGCGCGGCTCCGGTGCGTGCGGCTGCGCGAGGCCGCGAGTGAGCGGTCGGCGGCTACCGCTTCCGACAGCTTCTGGCGCAGCTCCGAGGAGCCGATGCGCCCCTCCGCCAATGCCTTAAGGGCCTCCAGCCCGGCTTCGGGCGAGCGGTCGTACAGCCTCACGGCCATCTCGACCGGATTGAAGCCGGGAGCCAGCAGGAATTCAGGCGCAACGCCTGCGGCCTTCGCCGCCACACCCACCCGACGGTAGGTTGAGACGTAGCGCATCACGAGACCGGGCGAGAGACCTGTTACCTGCTCGGCCATACGCTTGATCACGTCGGAGCCGTATCCGAGCGCCGCAGCCCCGCGCATAGCCTCGTCCAGCCCCCGGGCAAGCTCGTACCAGGGCCGGCCCCTTTGCCGATACTCGAGCTGCCTGCGGAAAACCGCGAGCTTCTCTTCCTGAGTCAATGGTCCATCAACCATGTCGCACCCGATGCCATTGACGATCATGCAATCATATGCATGATGCATCATTAATCATACGAATGACCGAATTGAATCAGCACCTACGCAAGACGTCAACGGGCCCGACGTCATTTCCTGCACCTATCCGCCGGGGGCCCCGATTTTGGAGTTCCAGCCGATGTCTTCCGACGCCCAGTCGCTCTCCACCTCGGAAACCCTCACCATCTTCCAATCGGCATTTCAGCATGCGGCAAAGCGCCGTTTCAGGCTGGTTCATTTCATGAGCGGCGGCCGCCACGACGAGACGGCGAGGCTCCGCTGGTCCCGGTCGAAAAGAAATCCCGACACCGGCCAGCAGGCCTAACGACGGTTTGGCCGCAGAGCCGCGAGAGCGGCATCCCTCGTCATCGCAGCGCATGGATAGAAGAATGGAAGATCTCCGGGACCGCATCGAAGCCAAGCTCGTCAAATTCGGCGAAGCAAAGGTCCGGGGCCACGGTACGACCTTGGCAAACATCATGGCCGCGAAGCGGCGGCGCAAGGCCGAGCGCAGAAGCGCCGTCGGGCGCAAGCCCTTGCCGCCTCGGCTCACGCTCGTCGGTGACACGATCAACATCCGTTATCTCGGCAAAGACAAGACGACCGAAATCATCCTTCGCCCCGGTATGGATGTCGACGAGGTGATGGTGGCCGCCGACATTGAGCTCGACGACTTCATCGCCGAGCTCAACAAGCAGGACGAACTCGCCATCGCCCCGCTCGACAAGCCACTGTTCGACATCAATACCGAGTGGATTGACGCAATGGAGGCGACCACGCCCGACTACACCAATAGGCAGCGCCGGCGCTGGGCGGAAGATCTCAAGCGCGGCTTCGACCCGGTTCTTCTCCGCAACCTGAAACGCCGCTCCGGCATCGACTACATCAACAAGATGCTGGCAGGTATCGAGGACAAGGACAAGCGCGAACGAGTGTACAACCGCTGCGTGCTCCGGCTGCAGATGCAGGCCCGAGCCATCGATGACTACTACAACAACCTACATTCCGCGGACGACGTGCGACGCCGCACCGACATTCCGCTCCCGATCCCGCGCATCTTCGACTACTCGCTGACCTACGATCAGCTTGTCCGCCTTGTGAAGGCAGCGCAGGGCTGGAAGTGGGTTCCCGGAAAGGGCGACTGGGAGGAGGATTTCGACGATGACCTCGTCGTGGTCGAACGGTACATCTGGATCTACTTCTATAGCGGAACGCGAGACGAAACGATCCTCCCGCTCGAATGGGGCATCAATTTCGAGAGCGGTTCGATCCATGCTGCCAAGGGCATCATCTACCGCAAGCCGTACGGAGCCAAGCGGACCAACAAGAGGGCCGAACCCGCCCATCTTTTGGCGCCGCTCCGCGACATGGCGCGCGCGTGGGAGAAGGAGGACTTCGAACACGGCTGGGTCAACGTGCTGCACGACGTAAACGGCAACCCAATCGACGACATGACCTCGCGTTTCGACGCCGTCAAGAAAAAGGCCGGCCTCGAGTGGTGCCGAGTTCACGATTTGAAGCACACGGGCGTCACCTGGATGCTGCACGCTGGTCTCGACATCAACGTACTGTCGTCGGCCATGTGCACGACCGTCAAGACCCTGATGACCCAGTACGCCCATCTGCAGTTCCTGTGGTTGAAGGCGAAGGCCACCTCGCGCGCTCCCGATCTTTCCTTCAAGGCATTGGAGAAGGTAGTGCCGAAGAGCAGCGAAGCATGGAAGCTGCGCGCCGCGCGTCACGCCGCGAAGAAGAAAGCGGAGCGCGATGCGAAGAACGCACGGCGCGTATGCGAGCAAGCGTCCGGCGAGGAGGTCATCCATGCCGCGGGATGACGTATCGGCGATGCCGAAAACGCGAACCGTCGTCCTCGAGACACCCGACGTCATGGCGATGCTCCTACCGACGTTCTGGCATACGCGCAGCCTCCTCAAGGCTCTCAGAATGTGCGCCGTCGTCGCACTACTGGCTTGCTGCTGCATCCTTCCGGGCCTCGCACTGAACATCCGTCTGGTGGACTGGATGCCGGGCGGCCGCCTCATGGTGCGGGTGCGTCGGAACGGGCGTCTCGATGAAGTGGCGATCACTCCGGCCGTGGCGTCGGTCGTCGGTCGTTACCTAGTCGAACGCGCCCACATTGCCAAAAAGAACGGCTGGACGAGTGAATTCCTCTTCGTCTCATCAAGCGGTCGGCCAGTACCCGCGACCGAAATCCAGCTTCTGTTCAGTCGCCTGAGCAAGCGGATTGGTGCCCGCGGCACGATCGTAGGCATGCTGAAGAACTTCTGCCTCCGTCAGCTCCGCAAGGGACGAGACGAAGCCGCCTCGCGTCGCTATCTCGGCCTCACTAAGGAACTCGCACGGCCCCGGATGGCCCTGCCTGTGGTCGGAACGGCGCGCATCGAGCGGCTACTTAAGCATACGGACCCCTTTAAGAACCTCGCAAGACAGCTTGGAGACGATGCCGCCGCGCAACGCTGGCTCGCCGACCGCAAGACAGTGGTGCCGATCGTCTTGACCCCCTACCCGCCGCAACCGGATCACCCGGTAGTTCGTGCGCTCCGCGAGGTCCGCTGGCCCCGCGGAAAACACGCGCGCCGCGTCATCCGGGCCCAGCTCTGGAATCTGTACGGCGAGCGCATCGACGCCCTCATGCGCGAGCGCGTCATCGACGGAAATCTGGTCGCGCGCCTCCTTCACACCACCCTCGGCAACGTGCACAGCACGCTGCGATACCATTTCCGGCTCGGCAAGAATCGTCCCTTCAAGAACTTCAAATACTCCGAGCCCGCGCCCCGCGCCGCGGAGAACGACTCGATGGTCTTGGCGGAGATCGCGGCGACTGCGCTACCCGACGATCCAGAGGAACGTGCAATCGCTCTGCTGGCGCGAGCATGCAAGTATGCCGTCGCGGTCGACCGCATGATCGCCGAAGGCGGGCTCCGTCCGCTCGAAGCGGCCGAAGTCCTGGGACTCTCTTACAATTGCCTCAAGATGATCCGCACGTGCCTGCAGCAGGGCGTCGCTCCGGAAGTCGTCATGCAGCGGCAGCCGGGCCGCCGCGTACCCGACGAATGGTGGGAAAGGGTCCGAAGGGCGGCCGCTGAGCGGCCGGACGGCGACAGCACGGTCGCGTTCTTCTGCCGCCTCGTAGCAGCGGGCTTTCCGGGCGGCCTGGATCGCCTCGCAGGCTGGTGCCGTGCGAACTTTGCAACGGCGCCAGCACCGATCACCGTCGCCGAGCAGAGCTTTCTCGACGACCTGGCATCGATCCGCTGGTCGACGGCCCCCGAAGCCTTCGAGCAACAACGCACGCAGGCGACAATCGAAAGCCTAACCGTTCTGGACCGCCTCGTCGAAGAGCGGAAGGTCGGCCCCTACCGGGCCGCCGCCCTCCTCCAGCTGCGCCCCAAGCGCTTCGCGTCCTTGAGGCAAGCGCTGAAGACTGGCGTGACGCCCGAACGAGCGCTCATGCCGCCCTCGCCGGTCTCCAGCGACGTTTGGGACGCGATTGCCACCGAGCATGCGCTGTCGCCGGACGAGGCGCCGGTGCCGTTCTTCTGGCGGATGGTTGCCGACCACCACTATACCGGCGGCGAAAAGCGGTTGGAGACTTTCCGAAAGAATCTCGCCGTCCGGGCGGCATTGCCGCTCGGCATGACGGATACCGCAATCCCGTCGATGAGAGGATCGATGGGCAGCGGCTGAACGTTTTGGACGCAAATGCTTCCCTCCGACCCTACCACGCATGACTGCGCTCCCTAACAGCAGAGCACATCCAAGAACTCAAATCAGCTTGCCTCCCGAACTCTCAATCCTTGTGGAACGGCCGCGCGCCGCTTTTTTCGTGGAAACTGAGTAGGTAAGAACCATGCCCCCCCGCCACAGTATCAACCTGATCCGGACGCTCACCTCTGAGGCGTCACCATTTCATTGGTGGAGAACAAGAAACCCGCAGAGCCTGCACCGTAGGGACATTCGAGTCCTTCGCGCGCTTCTTCTACGGACGCAAACCACCGCAAACGTAGGAATGTTGCCCCATGGCGTCCCGCGACAAGCATATTAAGCCGTCGACCGTTGGAACACTCACCGGGACTGAGAGACGCATGGCCGCCAAGGCACGTAAAGCCGTGCTTGAGACCGGTGATTGGTTGACTGCGTCTCAATTCGCCCGGATGGCAGGCTTCAACGATGCCCGTTCTCATACGAACAAGTGGAGGAAGGATGGGCAGATCTTCACCATCCGCTACCGCGGGGTCGACTACTTTCCTCGCTACGCTTTGGATCCCTCGATCAGCGATCAGCCGGCAAAAGGGTTGGCAAGTGTGCTGAGCGTCTTCCACGGGCGGAAGGATGACTGGGGCACTGCTTACTGGTTCGCCTCGATCAACAGCTTTCTTGGTGGGAAGAGGCCACAGGACTTGCTGATTGATCAACCTGATCGCGTCGTCGCTGCGGCAGAGGACGAGGTCGCCGGGGTAGTGCATGGATGACAGGACGGCCTGTCCCGATCTCCCATCTTAGACTTGATAAGGATCATACACTCCCGCTCGCGGGAGTATTTTTTTGGCTATCCGGATTTCCGCGGCGACAGCCAACGAGAAATGCCACTTAGCGCTATCTTTCCCATCGGCCGGGCGAGCACAAAAGCAACTCCAGCCTTGGCGCAAATGCGCCTTGCCCGGCCGTCCAAATACTCGGATTCACGCAAGGCCAGGCTGCGCAAGCGGCGAGCTCAGAATGGCCAACATTGCGCGGAGTTCGGTGAGTTGGAATCGTTACTCGCCGCACTACCTCGCATAAAGCATCGGCTCGGATTAACCCACGGTGACTTGCATGGGCAGAACGTCCGCGTCGCCGGCAATGAGGCCATTTTGATCGATTTTGCGTCGATCGCAGACGGCCCGCTTACAGTGGATCCGGCCGCTCTGGACGTCTCTTTGATGATCGACACGCAGATTATCAAGGGCGAAGATTGGATCAAGGTTGCCGACGAAGCTTACAGAATGGAGTCGTTGATGGCTCCCGCAATACCGCCGCGGCCAGAAGATCCAAGCGCCAATTTGCTTGACGCGATCCAGTACGCCCGCCAAATGGCGTTCAGTATCCAGCTCACGCCGTACGAATACCCGTGTGTGATAGCGTTGCAGCTTCTGCGTAAGGCGTCCTACGCGGGTCCCGACGGCGAGCAAGAACGGCGTCGTCAGTTTGCATATCGTCTGGCCGACCGCCTTATCAAGGATATTGCTCGCCGGATGCGGATGCATGTCGAGCATAACGTGGCATAGCTGAGGCCTTGCGCTAGGCCCTCGACGCTCTAGGAGACGAAGCCGGCCCTCGAAAGCGCTAACAACAGCGAGTCTGCGCGTCAGCTTATTGGATTTCACCAAAGAGCTTCCACAAGTCGAACTAGCTAGGCCGTGAACCCGTAAAGACCGAGATTGAGTGAATGGCGGCCTGTCCATTTCTTGCGATCGGATAAGGACAGGCCGCCGTCAGAGGGGGCTATTTCAGTGGCAAAAACAGCTCCGCGACCGCCTTATGCTCCGGCACCTCCGGGAAGAAGGAAAGCCGCTGGCAATAGATTGGGAAGTCGCGTGGTTCCTCGCCGCTGGCCGGAAGCCAGTCGCGATAAAGGTAGAGCGCGGCGGGCTCCAGATTATCGGTGTTGCCGACGACGCGCAGGACCGCGCAGCGTCCGCCAGGGATTTCGTCGGCTTTGATCTGCTCGCCGTTCGCCTCGATCGGTTGGTCGGTCCCGACACAAAGGTCCACGCTATAATCGGCATGCGACGCAGGGCGCCGCTCGGAATACCAGACATTGAAGGTCGGATTTGTCCTGGGGTGCAGGCCGGCGGCCTTGCGCCACGCGATGAACCGCTGGATGGTGGCACCGAGCGTCGCCGGATCGCCCCGATGCTCCATGATCGCCACCGGCGTTGTAGGCACATCGCGAATCGTCACGTCGTCAGGGGTAAAAGTCTTCTGCATGAGCTTGCTCCTTGCGTTGTCGAGGGGCCCGAAGGCCGTAAGCCACGGCTCCCAGTCGGGAGACTTCCGGAACGACGACGGCGATTGCCCGAACCGTTGCCGAAAGGCGCGGGCGAAGGCATCCGGTGCATCGTAACGGGCATCCATCGCTATGTCGGTGACGCTTTGGGCGTCCGCGTACGCCAGCCGGTACGAAGCGCGCTTCATACGGGCAAGCTGGACATAGCGATGCACGGATAACCCGAAGGTCGCCGTAAACTGCCGGTGGAAATGAAACTTCGAGAAGGCCGCAACTCCGCTCACCGTTTCCAGGTCCAGATCACTGTCAAGACGCCGGTCAAGATAGTCCAGCACCCGCCGCATCCGGGCCTGATAGCTTTGAAGCCCCGCCTTCATCGTCCCTCCTCCGTGGCCACACCAGTTAGGCGCACGCAGACATGACGCGCTCGACCGATCTTGCGGTTTTGTCACGGGTCGGAGAACATCCCAAGGACCGTTTACGGCCACGCCCAATTTATGGATGAACGGCGAAAAGAGGGGCGTTTGCACACTGATGACTTTCATATGGTGCCGAACTCTGGTTCAAGCTCAAAATCAGCCGATATGACATGACTGACTTCCAAGGCGCATGATCAAGCCGCTGCTGCCCAACAAGCCGAGGGGCGCTGCCGGACTATCGCAAGCGGCTCCAGGAGCATCCGTTGGGCTGCGATCGGCTGGCGCACACTGTACGCGCCTACATAGTATGCGAACAACGGCTTGGCCGCGTTCGTGGCGACGTCGAACCATCCTTAGTGGCGGAAACGCTGCTTGGCAGCTGTCTGCGACGCGTTCTTGATCGTGTCTTTTACCGAGATACATGCAGCCCTTTTTCGGATAACGGCTTCGCCGACAGGCTGGCGGATCAGATTACGACAGCTATCGCAACAAAGTGCAAATGAGCGCAAGCGAGGCGATAAGCATGGCAATTGCCATCGCTTCAGCTGTACCGATCAGCTCGTGCCAGGATCGGAAGATCATTGGAGCATGATGTGCCGATACCAGAAACAGCCCTGTAATCAGCGGGGTCGCGAAGCGGTTGACGGCCAGGCTTGCGCGGTCCTCTTGGTCCGGGCCGGACATTCTCCAGCTTTTTATGAGCATCGGCTTGCGGGTAGCCACTTCGGAATCGAGGGCCATGTAGCCGATGTCATCCAGCCATGAGAGTGTCGGATGGATCACGCCCGGACTGGGCGAATCCACCCGCGCAACTCCTCGATCGCCCCGACGAGTTCGCGGCCGTGCCGGGGCCGCTCCGCGATCATCGCCAGCAGCAAAAGGCAGCCGCTCGCCGCACGAGACGAGTGAGCCAAGCGCATGCAAGTGGCTCCCACCACCCCGTGGTGATTGTGTGTCTGCGCTCCAGTTCTCTCTCATTCGGTTACGCGCGCAAGAGCGTTCGGCCTGGGCGGCTCCAGATCGTGATCCGCGGCATCTTGACCAACGGCAGCCTTGGAATGGTCGGCCGCCAGCAAGATGTAGAACGCCGGCACCACAAACAGGGTGAACAGCGTTCCGATCGAGAGGCCCGACGCGATCACCAGCCCCATGTTGAAGCGCGAAGCCGCGCCGGCGCCGGACGCGGTGATCAGCGGCAGCACGCCAATCACCATGGCCGCCGTCGTCATCAGGATCGGGCGCAACCGGATCGCGGTGGCCTCGATCACCGCGTCGCGCTTGGAGCGGCCGGTATGCTGCAGCTCGTTGGCGAACTCCACGATGAGGATGCCGTGCTTGCTGATCAGCCCCATCAGCGTGACGAGGCCGACCTCCGTGTAAATGTTCAGGCTCGCGCCCTTGATGCCGAGCATGATGAAGATCAGCGCGCCCGCAATCGACATCGGCACGGAGACCAGGATGATCAGAGGATCGCGGAAGCTTTCGAACTGCGCCGACAGCGCCAGAAAGATGATGATCAGAGCGAACCCGAAGGTGACGGCAAAACCGGATGACTCCTGCATGAACTGCCGCGACTGCCCAGCATAATCGATGGTGTAGCCCTTCGGCAAGATGCGGTCCGCGATCTCCTTCAGCGTTGCGAGCGCTTCACCAGTGATCACGCCGGGCATGGCCACGCCGGAGATGGTGGCCGCGTTGACCTGCTGGAAATGGTTCACCGATTCCGGAACGGTGGTCGTTTTCAGCGAGGCCACGGTCGACAGCGGGACGGCCGTGCCGTCCACGGTCTTGATGTAATAGTTCAGCACCTGATCGGCATTAAGGCGCTGGCGCTGCTCGACCTGCGGAATGACCTTATAGGAGCGGCCGTCGAGGCTGAAGTAGTTGACATAGCCGCCGCCCAGCATGCTGCCGAGCGCTCCGCCGACATCGCTGAGCTTCAAGCCGAGCTGCGCGGTCTTCTCGCGATCGATGACCACGGAGGTCTGCGGCTGGTCGATCTTCAGGTCATTGTCGAGGAAGATGAACTTGCCGCTTTTCAGCCCCGCGGCGATGAACGCCTTGGCCATGCCATCGAGCCGCTCGAATGGTTCCGTGGTCTGGATCACGAACTGGATTGGAAGGCCACTTGCCCCAGGCAGCGGCGGCAATTGGAATGCCACGATCTTGGCGCCGGCGACGCCGGCCATCTCCTGCTGAAGAACCGGCTGCAGGTCTGCGGCGGTCTTGTCGCGCTTGTCCCAGGGCTTGAGAACCCAGCCGGCGATCGAGCTGCCGACGAGATCGAGCTGAAACACGCCGGCGGTTTCGGGATGGGCCGAGATGCGCCGATAGACCTCGGCTGAATACAACAACTTCTGCTGCAGCGTCGCATTGGGTGCAAGCGTCGACTGCATGAGAATCGCGCCCTGATCCTCTTCCGGCGCCAGTTCGTTTTTGGAGTTCGAATAGAGCCAGTAGATGCTGCCCAGGATGAGCGCGGCGAACACGACGGTGACCGGGATCGTTGACAGGCTCCTCGCGAGCAGGCGCTGATAGCGGTGCCGCAATGTGTCCATCGACGCATCGATGAACGCGACGATGCGATCGTCGAGCGTCGGCTTGCCGGTGTTTGGTGGCTTAAGAATGAAGGCGCAGCACATCGGTGTGAGTGTCAGCGCGATAACCGCCGACACGGTGACCGCACCGGCAAGGGTGAAGGCGAACTCGGTGAACAGCGCACCGGTCAGGCCGCTTTGGAAGCCGATCGGTACATAGACCGCGATCAGCACGATGGTCATGGCGACGATGGGGCCCGCAAGCTCCCGCGCGGCGACGAGCGCGGCGTGCAAGGGTCTTGCGCCTTCCGCTAGATGCCGGTTGATGTTCTCGACTACGATGATGGCGTCGTCGACCACGAGACCGATCGCGAGCACGAGTGCCAGCAGGGTCAACAGGTTGATCGAGAAGCCGAGCGCCAACAGCACGGTGAAGGTGCCGACCAGCGAGAGCGGTATGGCGATTACTGGGATCAGCACCGAGCGCCACGAGCCGAGGAACAGGAACACCACCACGGTGACGATCAGGAGAGCCTCGCCCAGCGAGCGGATCACCTCCTGGATCGAGCTATTCACGAAGTCCGTAGAGTCGTAGATGATCTCCGAACTCAGTCCCTCCGGCTGCTGCGCCTTGATGTCGGGGTAGACCGCACGCACGCCCTTGATGACATCAAGCAGGTTAGCGTTCGGCGCCACCTGGATGCCGATATAGACCGCGCGCTTGCCGTTGAAGCCAACCGATGACTCATAATCCTCGGAGCCTAACGTGACGCTGGCGACATCGGAGAGCTTGATGTTGGAGGCGCCAGCCTGCTTGACGACCAGGTCACGAAACTCCTGCAGCGACTTCAGGTTGGTCACCGCCGTCAGGTTGACCTGCACCATCTGCCCCTTCGTGGTACCAAGCCCGGCAATGTAGTCGTTGCTGGAGAGCGCGGTCGATACATCGGACGCGGTCAGGCCATAGGCCGCAAGCTTGATGGGATCGAGCCAGACCCTGAGTGCAAAGGTCTTGTTGCCGAGCAGCTCGGCGGTCTGCACGCCCGGCAAAGCCTGCAGTTTCGGCTGCACGACCCGGATCAGGTAGTCCGTGATCTGGTTCGGCGCCAGCACGTCGCTGCTGAAGCCGAGATACATTGCGTCGATGGTCTGCCCGACCTTGACGGTGAGCACCGGCTGCTGCGAGCCGCTCGGTAGCTGGTTGAGCACCGAGTTCACCTTGGTGTTGATCTCGGTCAACGCCTTGCCGGAATCGTAATTAAGTCGCAGGTTGATGGTGATGGTCGAGGTGCCGGACTGGCTGGTCGAGCTCATGTAGTCGATGCCGTTGGCCTGGGCGATGGCATTTTCCAGCGGCGTGGTGATGAAGCCGGCGACGATCGCAGGATCAGCCCCATAGTACGTCGTCGTCACAGTGACGACGGCATTCTGGGTGCGTGGATATTGCAGAATCGGCAGCGAGGTCATCGATTTGAGACCCAGCACCAGGATCATCAGGCTGACGACGATCGCAAGGACCGGCCGGCGGATGAAGATATCGGTAAAGGACACGTCCGCCTCCGCTCACTGATCGGCCGGCGCCGGGTTCGGGTCATTCGCGACCGGAACAGAGTTGTCGACCTTCAGCACCGTGCCATTGCGCAGCTTGATCTGGCCAGCGGTGACGACGGTCGCGCCTTGCTCCAGGCCAGAGACCACCGCCACCTGGTCGCCGCGGGTGGCGCCGGTCTTGACGAAGGTTTGCCGGGCCACGAGCCCCTCCCTGCCCGGCTCATCGCTCTTGACCGCGAGGAATACCGAATCCCCATAGGGGTTGTAGACGATCGCGGGCTGCGGCAGCGTGACGTAGCTCGTGGTGTGGCCGACATCGACATCGATCCGCGCGAACATGCCGGGCAGCAGCTTACGGTCCGCATTCTCAAAGAGCGCACGGACCTGCACGTTGCGGCTCGCTTGATCGACCTTTGAATTGAACGCCTGCACGACGCCCTTGAAGATCAGCCCCGGAAACGCATCGATCCGCGCGCTTACCTCCTGACCGACCTTGACCTGATCGACCGCTTGCTGCGGCAGCGTGAAGTCGACATAGAGACGCTTGAGCGCTTGCAGCGTGACGATGGTGGTGCCCGCGGTCAGGTACTGGCCGACATCGACCTGGCGAACGCCGAGACGTCCGGCAAACGGCGCGCGAAGAGTTTTCTGATCGACCAGCGCCTGCTGCTGGGCCACCAGCGCGAGCGCGTTGCGCTCGTTGACGACGTCATTGTCCACCGTTGCCTGACTCACTGCATTGATCTTCAGCTGGCCCTGATCGCGCCGCAGCGTAATCGCATAGCCGTCTGCTGTCGCCTGCAGCGACTGCAGCCTCGCGATGTCGTCCTCCTTGCGCAGGTCCAGCAGAACGTCCCCGGCGGCGACATCCTTGCCGGATTCGAAGTGAATGCTGTCTACGATGCCGGACTGCTGCAGTGAGAGGTCGGCGCCGTTGACGGCGCGAAACGTGCCGATGGCGGTCAAGGTCGACCGCCAATCGCTGCGCACTGCCGTGGTCGTCGACACCGTCTGCGGCGGATCAGCGAACGAGGCCATCGCCTGCTTGATCATGCCGGCGCGAAAATTGACGAACCAGGCGAGGCCGGCAAAGACCGCACCGACAACACCCAGCATGATGATCATGCGCTTCAACATAGCCTCTAGCTCCGCGCCTCTTGTCTCAGTTGGCCGGCATGGCCGGCTGTTCCGGCAAGGCTCCTGCCGGAACGAATATCGCGGCGATGCCCGCGGGCTTCACTGCCGCCGCCGGCGCTTCGTCAACGCGATTCCACCAGCCGCCACCAAGCGACTGGTAGAGCGCGACCGTGTCGGCGTAGCGCGAGGCCTGCGCCTTCACGCGGTTGATGCGCGCCGTCAGCAGCGTCTGCTCGGCGTTGATAACGGTGATGAACGTCGTCGAGCCGGCCTTGAACTGGGCCTGCGACATCTGCAGGCTCTCGGCGGCGGTTTTTTCCGCCTCGACCTGCGCCTTTAGCAGCGCGGCGTCGGACTGGATCGCACGCAGCGAGTCGGCGACATTCCGGAATGCGGTAATTGCGGTCGAGCGATACTGGGCGCTGCTCTGCTCCAGCGCCGCGACCTTCGATTCTTTGGTGTGGAACAGCGAGCCGGCATCGAAGATCGGCCCCGTGACGCTCGCCGCCACGCTCCAGGCTGCGGCTTGCGGGCCGTAGAACTCCGACAGCTTCAGCGCCGAGCTGCCGCCGGAGGCCGACAGCGTCACGTTCGGCAGCATGTTCGCGGTGGCGACGCCGACATTGGCACTGGCCTGGTGTACCTGGCTTTCGGCGGCACGGATGTCTGGCCGCTGGCGCACCAGCAGCGACGGCACGCTGACCGGCAGGTCGCGCGGCAGACGCAAGTTCTCCAGTTGCACCGCCTCGCCCCGATCCTGGCTCGGCAGCCGGCCGAGATAGGCCATCAGCTGATTGCGGTTCTGCGCACGCGACTTCTGCAGCGGCGGCAGGGTCGCAAGCGTCTGCGCAAGCTGGGCCTTCTGCGTCAGTACATCGCTGTTGGAGACGGCGCCGAGCGCGAACTGCTGTTCGAGCAGCGAGACCAGCTGGCGCTGACCGTCGATCTGTTCCTCGGTGACGCGGATCTGCGCAGCGTAGGACGCATCGCTGATCGCGGCAGAGACAACGTTCGCGGTTAATGTGAGGTAGGTCGCCTCGAGCTGGAAACGCTGATAGTCAGCGCTGGCGAGATCGGCCTCGATCCCGCGCCGCTTGCCGCCGAAGATATCCGGCGTGAACGACACCGGGACCGAGGTGTTGTAGAGCGTATACAGAGATGCAGGTCCGGTGAGGCCGGACTGCGCCGCCGGCACCTGTTCGCGCGTCACGCTCGCATCTCCCGTGATCGACGGCAGCAGCGCACTGGTGTCCGCTGCCGCAACCTCGCGGGCCTGGCGCAGCGCCGCCTGCGCCGCGACCAGGTCCGGATGGTTATCGACGGCTTCCCTAATGAAGGCTTCGATTTGCCGCGACCGAAACACTTTCCACCAGGCGGCCGAGACGTCCGCGCCATTCACGAACCGCTGCGCCGTGCCGGCAGAACCATCGGCGGCATCCGTTCGCTTCAGCGCGCTCGCTGTATAACCGCTGACCTGAGGACCTGCGGACGGCTGAAAATCCGGACCAACCGCGCACCCTCCGAGGGCGAGGAGAATCTGGGCGACTAATGGTAGTTTGACACCATTGATGCGTTTAGTCAGAGCGATTTCGGTCGGCATTGACGCTCACAACGGAACTGAACCGTTTAGTACTTGCCAGCCTTGGTGAGGCAAGTCAAGTAGTACTGAACCGTTTAGTTTGTTACAGAGAATGTTCTGAGGGCCTTTTTCCGGGACTCTGGAAGGCCTTGGCCCAGCCAACGCGTCCGTGTTTGAAGGAGGCGCGCATCATCGTTGCGTTAAGCGAAGCGCAGCACTTCGCCGAGGAGGGAGAATTGCAATGATCGAGACGCTCGATTCGCCGGCCGTCCGGCGGCCTGAGGCACCCACGGGGCGGAAATGGGACGCAGTCTTCCAGACTGCGCGCCGGCTCTTCCTTGTGCAGGGATTTTCAGCCACCAGCACCGACGCGATCGCCAAGGGCGCAGGCGTATCGAAGGCGACCGTCTATGCCTACTTCCACAGCAAGGAAGAGTTGTTCGCCTCGCTGATCATGGCCGAGTGCGAGCGGATGCAACGTCACTTGGTGCAACCCGATTTATCGGAAGGCCTCATTCCGGCGCTGCGACGCTTCGCGCGACAATATGTCGACCTCTTCATCAAGCGAAAGGATGTCGCATTTGTGCAGCTGATCGCCAACGAGAGCGGCCGCTTCCCCGAGCTCGGACGGCTGTTTTACGAAAGCGGCCCGCTGGCGACGATACAGCGGCTTGCCTGTTTTCTCGATGAGGCCAAGGCGCGAGGCCTCATCGTGTTTGAGGACTCAAGCACGGCCGCTACCCAATTCCTCAACCTGGTGCGCGGCGAGGTACCGCTGCGCACCATGCTTGGATTGGACAATCTTACGGAAGAGACCATCGACCGGGAGATCGAAGCGGGCCTTGCGTTGTTCCTCAGGGCCTACCGGCCGATTCCATCGTCGTAGCCACAGGCGCCCGCACGCGAGCTCGCCGGGAGGATCCCTTGTCCCATGGTCGGCGTCAGCGAAGTCCTAGTCTGCCGGATCACCGTGGGACCGGCAATTGCCATAAGCCCCACCAATGGACTGATGATGCACAACGGCTCGGAATTGGTCCGAACCTCGTTTTCAAGGATTGCCCCATGATCAGGACGGCACGACTGCTCGGGCATGTCTTCATCACCGCGACGGAGCAGGCCGGATGACGTATGTTCGATGGCTGATACCGCAGAGTATCACCATGCAAATTACGGGCCTTGTCACCGCTTCGGTGCTGCTCGGGGTCACGCTGCTGGTGGCAATCCTCTGGTTCCTCTTCGATGTGCCCGCGCGTGATGACAGTCCGCTATTTGCGGCCGCACGCGTCAGGGAGATCACGCGACTGGTGCGCACGGCGACAAGCGCGACGGAGGTTGACGCGCTGTCGGTCGCAATCCGGCGTAGCGGCCTCGAAGTCAGGCCCGTCGCCTTGGCCGACCTCGTCCCGAGCACGGCCGACGCGTTTTCCTCGCGCCTGATAATGCATCCGCTGGAGATGTATCCCGACATCGAGATTTTGAACGGGTTGAGAAATCCCACGGGTCCACCGTCGCAAATCATCACCAGGCTCGATGAGAGCCATGGCCTGATGTTCAATCTCACCATCGAGGCGTGGCCGATGTTCGTCCCTCCCACCGCCCTGCTGTTGATCACCGCCGTGTTCTCCACGCTGTTCCTGTCGATCTATGCCGTGCGCTGGGTGGTCGCACCGCTGGCCGCGGTCGCGCATGCGGCCACCACATTTGGCCACTCGCCGCAGGCTTATGCCGCGCTGCGCCGACGCGGCCCTCGTGAGATCATTCAGGTAAGCGAATCACTCAATGAAATGCGCGCCCGCATCCGCCAGCTGTTGGACGACCGCACTCGCATGCTCGCAGCGATCAGCCATGATTTGCGGACGCCGCTCACGCGGATGCGGCTGCGCGCGGAGCAAATTAGGCAGGATAGCCTTCGCGACCCGATCCTGCGCGACCTCACCAAAGTCACTCGAATGCTCAACGACACTCTGGAGTATTTGCGCGATGACGCGCGACCGGAGCCGATGTCACAGGTTGACCTGGCGAGTCTTCTGCAGACCATATGCTCGGACTTCGCGGATGTGGGGCACGCGGTGTCCTATGTCGGCCCAGATCGGTTCTCCTGTGCGTGCAATCCCCGCGCCTTGTCGCGTGCCATCACCAATGTCGTCGAAAATGCAGTCAAGCATGGCAGCACGGTGAGCGTGGCGCTTGGCGGTACCGACCATGCCGCCGAGATCGAGGTCACCGACGACGGCCCAGGCATTCCTGCCGCCCTGCACGACGAAGTGTTTCAACCTTTTTTCAAAGTCGACAAGGCTCGCAGCGAGAACAGCACCGGCTTTGGTCTCGGGCTATCGATAGCCCAGGACATCATCAAGCGGCACGGCGGCGCCATCGAACTGCGCTCCGGCGAGCCCGCTGGGCTGCGGGTACGCATGACGTTACCAACAGAACCTTCTCTTCGTGCCATCTAGAGACTACCGACTACGAACGAAACGGTCTATTTCCTATTCACCGTTTGGCTCTCCTTTTTCGCCAATCTCCCCCGAACCCAATCCCCGCTGAGGCGCACGCACGAGCAAAGCCGGTCAGCGCGCCAACGGATGCACCTGGAGCGCGTTAGAGCTCTGTTGTGCGAACTCTCAGCCATCAGCCTGGCGAGCACCCCGTTGGTCCAGCCGAAGCCAACCTGCAGCGGGTATTCGGCACCCCCGCCTCTACCCGCGTCGCCCCCTTGGCTGGGTGGTGGGCAATTTCCAAGCGTCGAAGAACGAGGAGAACGTCGTCACGCAGGTGTTTCATGCCGTGACCGGCATCAGCATGCAGTCGATCGCCGAACGCGGGATCCTGGGCGGCGACAACTCGGTTGCACGCACGACACTTGAGCCGGTGGTCGGCGGCCGGGATGGTGCAATCCAGCGCGGTATTGGCGACGTTGCTCGCGCCCTCAATCCGGGGAATTGGCGCTTCTAGGCCGTCAATGCTGAAGAGTGCGGGGCATGCCAGTGGTGCCCCGCTTTTTTTGAGCCGTAAGCAATCTCAGCATCAGTCATTCAAGGATGCGATTATCATTTATACGAGCCGCTGCAGGATCGCGGGTGCGCAGCGAGCATCAGGCGTCCACTAAAAGCGCGCCCCCGAGCGCCGGTATCCGGCCGAGCCAGTCCCGCAACAGCTGCTGGCGGATCGCTTTGGCGGCAATCTCCGCCTTGCCGTAGGCGTAGCACCGGGCCATCCACAGTGATGCCTTGCCCCGACATGATCAGCACGAACACGTCGTCCGGCGTCACCTTCTGCGACAACTGGGCAAAGACCTCTTCGAGCCTTGCTGCAGTCACCTGCTCATCCAGTAGGGTCGTCACTTCCACGCTCTTGTATAAGCGTCCGCCACTCTTCTGCAGCGCCGCTCCGACCGCATTTGCGTCGCCCCTGGCAAGGGTCAGCTGTTGGAGCCCGGCGGCTCGATAGGCGCTTATCCCGGCGGCCACTACATAGAACTTCGGCAGTTCGCTCGACGGCTGCTGCGTCGAGGTCACCGTCACTCCTGCAGGCACAGACGCGACATAGCCCTGCTCGTTAGAGCCACCACTTCGATCCGGTTTTCACCAGAGGCCAGCGACAACGACTTGCGCAGGCTCTGCACATGGACCGACGCGTCGGGCTTTGACACCCCAAACACCACCCCATTAACGCGCCATTCGACCTGTCCGACACCTCGGCCCTGGTCCTCGACGCGCGCCAGCGCCGTCGCAAGCCTCACCTTCGGAGCCTGCCCGCTCGCTAGCATGTTGTTCAAATCGAGCTTCGCAGCAGCTGCCTTTACCAACCCGTTCGGATCGCCGGCCAGTTTCTCCCGCACCAGGTCCGGCCGATATAGGCGACGCTTGAACTGATCGGCCGAATAGACGTTCAATCCCTGAACCACGTTTGAAAGCTTCGCACCGTTCTGTAGCGAGAGAATGCCGCCCTGCGAGCTCCTGCTTCCAAGGGCAACAATCAGCGATCAACCTACACCAATCGTGCCAGCGCCTCAGGCCGGCCGCTTGGAATCCACAGGAAGGACGCCCCTACCGTGCTCACTAGACGGGTGCGCGCGGGCGTAGGACCGCATCAGACGGCGCGCAAATGTTTCGGCTGCGAGCGCCGACCTCCAAAGAACTCGATAAGTTGCGCGTATCCCTGCTGGCGAAGAGCCTCATCGCGAATCTCAGCACGTCGGAGTATCTTTACGTTTCCGCTGTCTTCGATGAGCAATACACCAATTCTGTGATCGAGGACTGAGAGCACCTCGAGTGCACGTCGTATGACGGGCTCCGGGTGGCCCTCTACCAAGATCACCCAGAAGCTTGGTAGGTATTTCGCCAGAAGCACAGACAATCCGATGGTTTCGAGAGGGTCGGAGGAGCGACTTGAAGCCTCCGGAAGGTAGAGATCACCTCCCCCAACGACGTGACCAGCGGCGGTCGTAATCTCGAACCCGATCTTTCGGAAATAGCGCAGCTTTGCCCGACGTTCACATATCAACGCATCGCCGAACACCTTGGATGCCGCGGCTGCCAACGCCACCTCGCAGTGCTCGATATTGTCCGTGCGGTCGAACATGGCTTTGGCACGATCGCTAGCTGTCTCGGTGACCGGGGTCTTCTCAAGCTCCTCGCGCACTTGATCAATCGTAATGCGTCGTTCGCGCAAATCGGACAGTGCCTGTAAGCCGGCTTCTTTGCTTCGGGTCATTAATCTGACCGCCAGCTCCGCGCCGGTGAAGGAGGACGGCAACAGCGCCGAAATGTCCACCCCTTGAGCTTTAGCCGTGCCTTCGATCTGTAAGAACGTCGAAAGATACCGCCGCAACATCAACGCGGAGATTCCGATTTCCCTTTCCGTCGCCAGCCGAAGTTCTGACCTGACGGTCCATTTGCTTGCTTCGGGCGCCCATTGTCGAACAATACGGGCGATGACGTGCCACGGTTGACCGTCATCGCGAGCGCGCCGGAGCTCGTGGATTATCGTGGTTACTGTCTCATTTACCATTGGATGCCGACTCGCCACTGATCTACTAATGCCAGTAGTAATTCACTGTGACATGATGTATTTCCTAATACCAATGAAACGCCTGATCGGAAAGCCCCGATGGCTTCCGAGCGAGCTTCCAGACTCTCGAAGGGGAATGCTGATCGTGTCTGAGGGAATTGACCCAGCCGAATACAACCTAGACGGGAAGATTGTCGTCAAACGGCTACACGTCGCGATGTCGACGTTGAACGAGTGGCTTCGGAAAGATGAAGCACGTCCGCCCTCCCGCCAGGTGTTTCAATTCCACCGATGGCGCGGCCGCTCTCGATACTGGTCGGAGGGCAGTTTCCGCGAATTGGAAAACGCGATCCACCGCGAGAGCCAACCTGGTGGCGTACTGGCCCGCTGGCGAACTCGCAGGAGAGAAGTCGACCTTTCGCCTGCTGATCCTGACGCAGAAGCAGCGCTCGAAGAAGTCCTGAACCGACCGCCGAGACCACGCTGACAAGCACAAGTCTGAATTCCGCCGACAAAGCTGGCCCCGCCTCCGTGACGTAACGAGTACCTGTCCGTGACATCTGTAAAGAGTAGATCTAGAGGCGTAGAACCTTGGCACTGTGAAGGTGTGCGAATTGCCCCGCGAGGATCAGCGTTTCACGTGACAGGCACGATACGCGTCGGCGCAATGTCAGAACGCATTCGAGAATCGCTCCACGTCCCCGCGACGAAAGAGAACAAGCAAGCAGCAGACCGGGCGGCGCGAAAAATCGTAGAAAGAGTCCTCGCCAAGCTTGGCGGCGGCGTGGTTCACAAAGCGGTCTCCACCTTAGTATCAGAGCGCTTCAAGGGCGACATCGGCTCAAGTGATAAGCGCATCCTGCAGGAATTCACCGCCAATTTTACGACCAGGATCTTGTGGGACATTCCACCTGAAGAGATTGTGGCTTTTGCGGATGAACGACAGCGCGCTAACAAGCCGGGGACGCGCGAGCGATTTATCAGTGGATTATGCTCGTTTCTAAATGGTCAGGTAAAGGCGGGGCAGTATCCCAAACTTCCAGAATTCACACGCGATCAACGAGCCCGCAATCCCATGAGGCGGGCTAGGAGAGATGTCCAACAATTCCGCATCCAACTTCTTGAGGACATTATCGGATCGGCGCACCTAACCCTCGCGATTCAGCTTCGGATCGAGTACGTCGCCGGCTCCCGGGTGTCATCCGTCCTTCAGGGATGCAAACTTGGCGATCTCAATTTGGCGACGATGACGCTCACGTTCCGGAACACGAAGAACGGCGATGACGTCGCTTGCGCACTGCCCTCATCCATCAAACCCGATCTGGATGCGTATCTTGAATGGAGGCAGATCCAGGTTCGCCGCGGAAAAGTTCCTCCGGGCTCCGATCAGCCACTCTTCCTGCATTACAAGGGACTCCCCTATAAACCCAATGGGGGCGCCTGGGGCACGCAGAATAAGGTGGCCTTCAACAACGCAAAGCGGCGCGCGGTCGCCACTGTCCGGCAGCGCTATGATGACGCGATTGAGGCTATGCGCGCCGCGGGAGACCAGCGCGAAGTTGATCGGCTGCGGCGGCTCAAGGAGGACGATCTGACGTTAATGCAGCGGATCACTCAGCACTGGCTGCGCCACAAGTTTGCGACCGAGGCTGGGCGCAAGGATATGAGGGCGGCGATGGCACAGGGCGGTTGGCGTGACTCGCGTTCCATCGTCGGATATTTTATCCCTGATGGAGAATATCAGCGTCAGGTCGTCGAGGAACGCGGGGCGCCCCGGGGGGATCAGACGAGGGGGGCATGTTGACCGAGCGGAAGTGGCACACAATTGACACACGGTCGACTCGCACGAACATCTAAGCCATTGTAAACACAAGCACTTTACAAAAATGAAGTTCTCCATTGGTAATGGAGAGGTCGACAGTTCAATCCTGTCTGGCAGCACCAGGCTTTCTGCTTGAATACCAGTAGCTTGCGCGGAACTTTGCCCGTTGATGGTACACCATGGATCGGCGGTGTCAGCCTATGTTCCATCGGCGCTGACGATCGAGCGCAGCGCCAAGCCAACAATCCCGATCACCTGGTACAGTCCAAACTCACATTATCCATCTGCATCTGCGGTGCCAACCCGCGGCATCGGGCGCTATCACCACACGCCAGGAAGCTTGCCCGTCAAATCCTGGCCAATGAAGCGAAGTTGGTCGACCGCTTCAAAACGATCAACGCGACACTCGACAAGCGAGCCCAGTGCCGCGGTCTGCTGCCGAGATGATCGATCGCGCTGCAGTCATCGCAGATACCGTCAAGGATGCAGTAGCCGTGTCATCGCCCGCAAGCACGGATGTACGGCGATGGATGCGATCGCGCTCCTCGATGAGCGCGCCTCCAAGGTGTTGACACCACATGCGCGCCCGCGCCGATCGATATTGAGCGACTTGAAGCGCTGCATCAGGTTTTTCGCCGGCAGGTGATCGACGAGAAGGATGCGATGGCCGGAGCCTTGTCGGTCAAGATCGGCGAGCGGCGGGCCGCATGGCCCGCCTTGAACGCGCTCAACCGGATCGATGTCTTTCAAGGGACTGATCCGCACAACACCGAAAGCAGCCCCCAGCGGATGGAGCGCTTCTGGGTGAGAATTCGTGGCGCGGTGAAGCAGGCGCGGGACAACATCGCGACGGCCCGGCTTCGGACTCAGGCATTACCGTGCCGTTGCATCGTTACATGACCGAAGTCATCGGCCGTTTCTCCCGTGAGAAGCGATATCTCGTCATCTATGACCAGCTTAACCCGGCCTATGCGAAATATTATCGGGAGGCAGAGGCACGACAGCTGCTTGAACAAGCCGGCTTTGAGGACCTCGTCGTGTATCACCGACACGGCTACAGCTGGACCGTGATGGGCCGGCGGCCGGCGAATGGAGCGGTCACAGCATGAGCAGGGAGGATACGCCGAACCCGCAGACGGCGCATTACAGCGCAATTCATGACGCGTATGAAGCGCATTATTACGACTCGGCGTCGATGGCCTATCGGCACCGCTTCCTCTATCAGCCCTTGCTGGAAGGGCTCCGACTGGAAGCGGCGTCTGTCGCCGATCTCGCCTGCGGCAGCGGACATAATTCGCTGGCGCTCCGCGGCTACTTCCCCAGCATTCATGTGACCGGCTACGATATTTCCGAGGAGGCCTGCCGGGACTATCGGGTCAATACCGGCGCGGTCGCGCATTTGGTCGATCTGACGAAGTCTTATTCACCGGAGCAGAGTCACGACGCGGCCCTGGTTATTGGCGGCCTGCATCATTGCGTGATCGACCTCAGAACTACGCTGACGAACATCGCTCGCATCGTCCGTCCCGGCGGACATTTTTTGATGGTGGAGCCCAGCGACCATTCATTTCTTAGCGGTATTCGACGGATGTGGTACAAGGCTGATCGCTGGTTCGAAGCTGATACCGAACAGGCGCTCAAGCACGACGAACTGGCCGCAACGGCTGCGCCCTATTTCGTGCCCGAGAAGGTTGTCTATGTCGGTGGACCGGCCTTCTATCTCATCCTCAATAGTCTGATCATGCGTGTGCCGCTGCGCGCCAAACCGGTTCTGGCTCCGGTGCTGTTTCCGATCGAAGGTCTTTACAACAGGTTGCCCGGCCGCGCGCCCTTTGCAGTGTTTCTGGCGCGATGGCGACGGACGGATATGCCGGTAGAAAGCGCTCCACAAACGCCGCGGTCGTCCTGATGCCGAACGGGATGTAGAGGGGCGAGGTCGGAGCCTTGCTCCGGCCCCCGGTGCATGGCCCGCAAGCCCGAGGGTCGGATTTGAGTCGCGCCGCGATTGTATCGGGGATAATGAATCTTCCCGGTGTGTAGCGGCTGATCCGCCGCAACAAGCCGACACTTAACGAGGTCGGGGCAAACGCGACATGACTGATCTGCTCAACTATTTGCACGACGTCTTCATCGTCAAGCTCGACGCCTGGGTCTTGCTGGGAGGCATCGCGCAGGCGTTCTTCACCATGCGCTTCGTGGTGCAATGGATCGCTTCCGAACGCGCACGCGCAAGCGTGGTTCCAGTCGCGTTTTGGTTCTTCTCGATCGGCGGCGGCGTGTTGCTCCTGATCTACGCGCTCCACCGGCGTGACCCAGTGTTCATTGTGGGCCAGGCGTTCGGCCTCGTAGTCTACCTTCGCAATCTCTATTTCATCATGATCAATGGACGGGAGGCTTCCGTCCCCGCATAGCATCAGGGGGCGTTCACCTCGAACAATTTCTCTGACGCGTCCACATTCGCGAACACTTTGACATGAACGGGGTCGCCAACCCGAGCGCCCTCGACCTGCAGGAAGTCACCATCGGATCTAGCACCCACACCCGCAGCGATTCACCGGCGGCCGCCGGCATTGTGTTTGCTGGGGCGCAGTTGGATCGAGCAGACCCCGATGGGACCTGTCTCATATGGAGGCATCCTTCTCCATGTCGTTGTACACCGCCGATCGCAACAGCGGAATCCAGATTTGGGCGATGCCCATCCAGGCGCAGCTTGCGGATCAATGGGCGATGATCATACCTGCAGCCGCAATGGTCAGGACAACATCGAATACGAACACACTGCCGACCCATTTCCAATCGATGTGTCCGTTTTCGGGGCTCAGGCTCTCGATGATGCCGTGCATGATCGTCTCCTTCCGGCGTCACATACACACGATATACCGCGAGACCGCAGCACCTCACGTGACTCACTTCACACTTCATTGCCCCGGAGCCGAACCAAATTGACCGGTCCTGAACTCAAGAAATTGCGCGAAGATCTCGGCGAGGCGATCGGCCGGCAGTTGACGGCGGGTGACATGGCGAAGCTGTGCGGATTGCCGGCGGCCGGCGGTGCCGACACCATCCGCCGATGGGAAGTCTCTGGTCCGAGCGCGCAGGCCGCCGACTTGCTGCGCGTGCTGGCAATGGCGAGCGAGCGCTATCCGATCCTCGAAAAGTTCGACACGTTCAATCGTCACGACGTCGCCGAGAAGGACCGCCCGGCGCGCCGGCTGGCCTTCCGCGAGACCATCCGCGACGACGTGCGCCGCCGGCTTGGCTGAGAAAGGCTGCCGCTTCATCCGAGATGAACGCGCGAGGCTTTCGTTAAGCCTCTCTTCATCGCCGATTAATCGTTCGTTAGGCACAAGAAAACGTTTCCGCGCGAAGCGGTCCACTTATCGGCCACCGTCGTCTTCGGGTGACAGCATTTTATTCAAATTACGTCTAACTGCGCGCCATGGCTGGCGCCATTCACGCTGCGCCTCCACACGACTTGTCCGGAGACTGACCCATGAAGAAGTTCTTGCTCGCATCCGTTGCCGTCGCTGCCCTTGGCGCGACCGCCCAGGCCGCCGATCTCGGCGCCCGCCCGTATTACCAGAAGGCGCCCGCGCCTGTTTACGCCGCACCGCTCTACAACTGGACCGGCTTCTATATCGGCGGCCATCTCGGCGGCGTGTTCTCGGGCAGCGACAACACGTTCAACGGGCTTGCGCTCACCGACTCCGGCGCCCGCTTCATGGGCGGCGTGCAGGCCGGCTACGACTGGCAGCTGTCGCCGAACTGGGTGATCGGCCTTGAAGGCCAGTATTCCTGGGTCGGCAACCACCAGCTCAACGCGATCTTCCCGAACGGCTCCACCTACAACAACAACCAGCGCGGCATCGCATCGATCACCGGCCGCGTCGGCTACACCTGGGGTCCGGGCCTGATCTACGTGAAGGGCGGCTACGCCTATTCCGACAACAACGAGTCGGTGACATCAGGCGGTGTGCCGGTCGCCTTCACGCTCAGCGACAATCACAGCAACGGCTGGACCATCGGCGGCGGCGCCGAATACATGTTCGCCCCGAACTGGTCGGCGAAGGTCGAGTACCAGTACTACGACTTCGGCGACAGCCGGTTCACCGGCCCGGCCGCGCTGACGTCGTTCGGCAGCTTCCACAACGACGAGCACACTGTGAAGGCCGGCCTCAATTACCGCTTCAACCTCGGCGGGTTCGGCGGAGCGGCCGCCAGCGGCGGCTACTACTGAGATCACGCACATACAACCAGGCGTGGAAAGGGCCGGCTCACGCCGGCCTTTTTGCGTCCGGATACGTGCATCAATTCCGACGCGCAGAAGAAAGCGGCAGCTTGCCGCGGCCGCCCAAAAATCACGCAGATCGCCGCAATTTTCCCAATTTTATTAACCGGCCACCCCGATACTGCCGCGCGAGGAAACATCCAAAGGTAGCGACCACGGGGGCACGGGGGTAATGGCGTTTCGGTTCAAGCTCGGCAAACTCAATCTCAAGCGTATTCGTCTTCCGCAGATGGGCGTCAGGGGCAGCCTGTTCGCGGCGTTCGCCGTGATCGCGGGCATGGCGCTCGTGATCAGCGCAGGCGCCGGAGTGGTGCTGCACCAGCTCGGCGGCACGATGACCAGCCTCAGTGGCCGCGACATTCCGCGGCTAACCGCAAGCCTGCAGCTTGCCGCGCAGAGCGCCGCGCTCGCAGCCCAAGGACCCGGACTGCTCGCCGTGCAGACCGACGATGCGCTGGCCGAGCACACCAAGAAGGTGCAGGAAGTCGCCCAGCTCACCAACGCCAAGCTTGGCGAGATCATCGAGCTTGGCGCTGACAAAGCCGTCGTCAGCGCGCTGCAGGAGACCGTCAAGAACATCGACGATGCCACCAAGAGCCTGATCTCGGCGGCACGCGAGCGGCTCGACGTCGGCGCGCTGCGCGACAAGCAATACAATGCGCTGCGCAAGGCCCAGGCGGCGTTCGTCTCCGCCGCCAGTCCTGCGATGCTTGACGGGCAGACGCGGCTGAATGCCATCCTCGCCTCGGCGGAAGTATCCGCCGATGACGCCACCGCCGCGGCCCGCACGGTGGGACAGATCAGCAACGTGCTCGCCGCCGGCAATCTGATGGCCGCCGACATGACCGCGGCGCTGTCGGCCAATTCCAGCGAGACGCTGGATGCGATCGAAGCCGAGTTCAAGGCCGGGCGCGAACGCATCAAGTCCAACATGGAAGACCTGCCCAACAATCCGGCGATCGTCGCCGTGCGGGACACCGCACAGAAGCTGCTCGCGCTCGGCGAAGGCAAGACCGGCGTCTTCAAGGTCCGCCAGAAGCAGCTCGACTCGATCGACTACGGCCAGACCATCCTGGAAGAGACCCGCAAGCTCAATGTCGGTCTCGGCATCAGCGTGCAGCAGCTGGTCGACGGCGTCCAGAAGGACACCGACACCTCGACCTTCCAGGCCCGGCAGCAGATATCGTTCGCGACCATGGTCATGATCGCGCTCGGCGCGCTGACGCTGGTCGGCTCGTTCCTGTTCGTCTGGCTCTATGTCGGACGCAACATCCTGCGCCGTATCCGCGGCCTGCAACGCTCGATGCAGCTGTTGTCCGACGGCGATCTCGACACCGAGATCCCGCAGAGCCGGCAGCGCGACGAGATCGCGGTCATGGCCGATTCGCTGCAGGTGTTCCGCGAGAGCATGATCGAGAGCCGCGAGCTCTCGGCGAGCCAGAACAAGGATCGCGCCGCCAAGGCCGAACGCGCCTCGCGCATGGAGACGCAGATCACCGAGTTCGAATCCACCGTCCGGTCCGCACTCGGCAGCCTGCAGACCTCGGCGAACTCGATGCAATCGACCGCGCAGAGCATGTCGGCGACCGCCGACCAGTCCAGCGCGCTGGTCAGCGCGGTCGCCTCGGCGGCCGAGGAAACCTCGGTCAACGTGCAGACGGTGTCGGCAGGCACCGAAGAGCTGTCTTCGTCGATCTCAGAGATCGGCCGCCAGGTCGTCACCTCCGCGGAAATCGCCCGCAAGGCTGTGGAGGAGGCCCGCGCCACCGACACCACGATGCAGGGGCTCGCCGACAACGCCGCGCGCATCAGCGTCGTGGTCGACCTGATCCAGACCATCGCCTCGCAGACCAACCTGCTCGCGCTCAATGCCACCATCGAGGCGGCGCGCGCAGGCGAAGCCGGCCGCGGCTTCGCAGTGGTCGCCTCCGAGGTGAAGAACCTCGCCAGCCAGACCGCGAAGGCGACCGAGGAGATCCGTCAGCAGATCGTCAGCATGCAGGAGGTGACGACCACGGCGGTCTCGGCGATTCGCAACATCTCGAGCACGATCGGCGAGATCAACGACGTCACCACCGCGATCGCCGCCGCAGTCGAGGAACAGGGTGCTGCGACCCGCGAGATCGCCCGCAACATCCAGCACGCCGCCGGCGGCACCAGCGAGGTGTCGAGCAACATCGTCGGCGTCAGCAATGCGTCCTCGGAAGCCGGCACCGCCGCGGGCGAGGTGCTCAACGCCTCCGACGCGCTGCGCCGCGAGGCCGACGTGCTGCGCTCGGAGATCGACGCCTTCCTGTCGAACATCCGCGCGGCGTAGTAAGCCATGTCGTTCCGGGGCGATGCGAAGCATAGAACCTCAGGAGCGCAATTGCGCTCCGGGGAAGCTCGAGATTCCGGGTTCGATGCTTCGGATCGCCCCGGAATGACGAAGCGTCGTGAGGATGACCCGGTGGCTCCATCCGGGCTGCGGAATTCGGGCTCCTCCTACCTGGATTATCCGGGTCCCCATCCCGATTTTTCGGCTGGCGCGGCGGCCCGGGTCCCGCTAAGCCGATAGGATGGATACGAAGATCGACAGCATCCACTCCTCGGCTGAGGCATTGAGGTACCCTTGGGAGAACCATCCCGGCCATGACCAGGTCGTGGAGGTGGCCCCCGGCGTGCTGTGGGCGCGGCTGAAGCTGCCGTTCCGCCTCAACCATGTGAACATTTACCTGCTGGCCGACGGCGACGGCTGGACCATGGTGGACTCAGGCTTCGGCAACGAGGAATCGATCGCGGCCTGGACCACGCTGTTCGAGGGCCCGCTCAAGCATGTGAAGGTCACGCGCCTGATCGTGACCCATTCGCATCCCGATCACGTCGGTCTCGCGGGCTGGATTACCGAGCGCTTCGACTGCCCGCTGTTCATGTCGCAGGTCGAGTACCTGCAGTCGGTCTATCACCAGAACCGCGGCACGGAGGAGCGGCGCAACGCGCAGCGGCTGTTCTTCCGCCGCCACGGCATGGACGAGGACCTGACCGAAAAGCTGCTCGGTCGCGGCCAGGATTATCTGAAGCGGGTCTCGGTGCTGCCGCCGTCGTACCACCGCCTCACTCACGGCGACGAGGTCGTGATCGGCACGCGGCGCTTCAAGGTGATCACCGGCGGCGGACATGCGCTCGACCAGGTGATGCTGTATTGCGCGGCCGACAAGCTGTTTCTCTCCGCCGACCAGGTGCTGAGCAAGATTTCGCCGAACGTCAGCGTCTGGGCGGTCGAGCCCGAGCAGAATTCGCTCGGCGAATATCTGGCGTCGTTGGCAAGTCTCACCACCACACTGCCCTATGACGTGATGGTACTGCCCGGCCATGGCGTGCCGTTCTACGGATTGAAGACCCGGATCAAGCAGCTCGCCGATCACCATGAGGAGCGCTGCCGGCTGATTGCCGAGGCCTGTCGCGAGGTGCCGCAGACCTCCAAGGAATTGGTGCCCGTCGTCTTCCACAAGCACGTGCTGGACGCCCACCAGATGGGCTTTGCCGCGGGCGAGCTGATCGCCCATGTCAACTACATGCTGGTCGAGGGGCGGCTGAAGGCCGAGCAGGCCGACGGCGTGCTGCGCTTCCGCACCACCTGAACGGCTGCGATGCTGGCAGACTTGCCCCGGGGCATCGCGCCGATTTGACCGAAATTTTGACCGAAATCAAGCCTGATCCGGCTCGGCTAGGGCAATTTGCCCAACACGCCCGCATGGCCAAATGTGGGCTGGCGCATGGACATTGGAGCTGGAAAAGCTCTAAGTAGAGCCGTTCAATTCCCGTCAGGTTCCAGGTTCGCCGATGGACTACAGCCAGTTCTTCAACGCCGCCCTCAACCGCCTGCATGACGAGCGGCGCTATCGCGTCTTCGCCGACCTCGAGCGCATCGCGGGCCGCTTCCCGCACGCGATCTGGCATTCGCCCAAAGGCCAGCGCAATGTCGTGATCTGGTGCTCCAACGATTATCTCGGCATGGGCCAGCACCCGAAAGTGGTCGGCGCCATGGTGGAGACCGCGACCCGGGTCGGCACCGGCGCCGGCGGCACCCGCAACATCGCGGGCACCCACCATCCGCTGGTCCAGCTCGAAGCCGAGCTCGCCGATCTCCACGGCAAGGAAGCCTCGCTGCTGTTCACCTCGGGCTATGTCTCGAACCAGACCGGCATCTCGACGCTGGCCAAGCTGATCCCGAACTGCCTGATCCTGTCGGATGCGCTGAACCACAACTCGATGATCGAGGGCGTGCGCCAGGCCGGCTGCGAACGCCAGATCTTCCGCCATAACGACGTCGCGCATCTCGAAGAACTCCTGATCGCCGCGGGCCCCGACCGGCCGAAGCTGATCGCCTGCGAGAGCCTCTATTCGATGGACGGCGACGTCGCGCCGCTGGCTGACATCTGCGATCTCGCCGAGAAATACGGCGCCATGACCTATGTCGACGAAGTCCACGCCGTCGGCATGTACGGTCCGCGCGGCGGCGGCATTGCCGAGCGCGACGGCGTGATGCACCGCATCGACGTCCTCGAAGGCACGCTGGCGAAGGCGTTCGGCTGCCTCGGCGGCTATATCGCCGCCAAGGCCGAGATCATCGATGCCGTGCGTTCCTACGCGCCGGGCTTCATCTTCACGACCGCGTTGCCGCCGGCGATCTGCTCGGCCGCGACCGCCGCGATCCGCCACCTCAAGACCTCGAACTGGGAGCGCGAGCGCCACCAGGACCGCGCGGCCCGCACCAAGGCGATCCTGACCGCCGCCGGCCTGCCTGTGATGTCGAGCGACACCCACATCGTGCCGCTATTCGTCGGCGATCCCGAGAAGTGCAAGCGCGCCTCCGACCTGCTGCTGGAGGACCACGGCATCTACATCCAGCCGATCAACTACCCGACGGTCGCCAAGGGCACCGAGCGGCTGCGCATCACGCCCTCGCCCTACCACGACGACAGCCTGATCGACGCGCTGGCGGACGCGCTGCTGCAGGTCTGGGAACGGCTCGGCCTGCCGGTCGGCAAGAAGGCGCTGGCGGCAGAGTAACCCTGTCTGATCTTGGTCTCGAAAATGGGCCGGTCGCGCGGTGCGCGGCCGGCCCATTGCGTCTATAATCCCGGACACGGCCCTTTCCCGGGCCGGGAAGGGAGATGAGCGGCAATGCTCCACGACTGGGGCGTCATCGTTACGGCGTTCGCATACATCGGATTGCTGTTCTTCGTGGCGAGCCGCGGCGACCGGATGTCGCCTGACGAGCGCGGCCGTGCCAGCCAGTGGATCTATCCGCTGTCGCTCGCGATCTACTGCACCTCCTGGACCTTCTTCGGCTCGGTCGGCTTCGCCACCCGCACCAGCGTCGACTTCCTCGCGATCTATGTCGGCCCGATCGTGATGGTCGGCCTGTGCACGCCGCTGTTGCGCCGCGTGATCGCGCTGGCCAAGTCGCAGAACATCACCTCGATCGCCGACTTCATCGCCGCACGCTACGGCAAGAGCCAGGCTGTGGCCGCAACCGTGGCGCTGATCGCGATCATCGGCTCGGTGCCCTATATCGCGCTGCAGCTGAAGGCGATGGCCTCGTCGCTGGAAACGATCCTGAGCGAGGACCAGGCCGTCTCCAAGATCCCGATCCTCGGCGATATCGCGCTGATGGTGACGCTTGCCATGGCGGTGTTCGCGGTGCTGTTCGGCACCCGCCACACCGATGCAACCGAGCACCAGCACGGCCTGATCCTGGCGATCGCGGCCGAATCCATCGTCAAGCTGGTCGCCTTCATCGCCGCCGGCGCCTTCGTCACCTTCTGGATGTTCTCGCCGGCCGAACTCTATGAGCGCGCCCTGAAGACGCCGGAGGCGGTGCGCGCGATCGAATACGTGCCGTCGATCGGCAATTTCCTGATCATGACGTTACTGTCGTTCTGCGCGATCATGCTGCTGCCGCGCCAGTTCCATGTCAGCGTGGTGGAGAATTCCTCCAACGCCGACGTCAGCCGGGCGCGCTGGCTGTTCCCGCTCTACCTCGTCGTAATCAACGTCTTCGTGATCCCGATCGCGCTCGCGGGCCTGGTCATCTTCCCGTTCGGCGCCGTCGACGCCGACATGTTCGTGCTGGCGCTGCCGATCGAGGGCAATTCGCCGCTGCTCAGCCTCGCCGTGTTCGTCGGCGGCCTGTCGGCCGCGACCGCGATGGTGATCGTCGAATGCGTTGCGCTGTCGATCATGGTCTCCAACGACATCGTGCTGCCGCTGGTGCTGCCGCGCAGCGACGAGGCCCGTGTCGGCCAGAAGGATTTCGGCGACTTCCTCCTGAAGGCGCGCCGCTTCTCGATCTTCGCCATCATGGTGATGGCGTATTTCTACTACCGCGCGCTCGGCAACACCCAGCTGGTCGCGATCGGCCTCTTGTCCTTTGCCGCGATCGCCCAGCTCGCGCCGGCGTTCTTCGGAGGCCTGTTCTGGCGCCGCGCCACCGCCCGCGGCGCCATGGCGGGCATGCTGGTCGGCTTCGCGATGTGGCTCTACACGCTGTTCGTGCCGAGTTTCCTGGAAACCTCGACCGCCGGCCTGATGCTGCTGCAGCACGGGCCGTTCGGGATCGAGGCGCTGCGGCCGCAGGCGCTGTTCGGTGCCGATATGCCGCCGCTGCTGCATGGCGTGCTGTGGAGTCTCGCGCTCAACATCCTGACCTATGTCGTGTTCTCGGTGACGCAGGCGCCGTCGTCGATCGAGCTGCTGCAGGCCGACGTGTTCGTGCCCAACGCGCTGACGCCGATCGCCCCGAGCTTCCGGCGCTGGCGCACCACCGTGACGGTGCAGGATATCCAGAGCACGGTGGCGCAGTATCTCGGGCCCGACCGTGCCCGGCAGGCCTTCGCCGACTTCGCCGCCGATCGCAACAGCACGCTCGATCCGTCCGCCCCGGCCGATTTCGAGTTGCTGCAGCACGCCGAGCGGCTGATCGCCTCATCGATCGGCGCCGCGTCGTCGCGCCTTGTGATGTCGCTGCTGTTGCAGCGACGCACCGTGTCGGCCAAGGCCGCGCTCAAGCTGCTCGACGATTCGCATGCCGCGCTGCACTTCAACCGCGAGATCCTGCAGACCGCGCTCAACCATGTGCGCCAGGGCATTGCGGTGTTCGACGCCGACCTGCAGCTGATCTGCTCCAACCGCCAGTTCAGCGAATTGCTGGCGCTGCCGCCGCATCTGGTGCAGCTCGGCATTCCGCTGCCCGAGATCCTCGAATTCATGGGCGCGGTCCGTCCGCCGGCGGCCGGGAGCAGCGACAGCCTGCTGGAGCGGCGCCTGCGCGCCTATACCACCGAGGGCGAACCTTATTTGGAACGCTTCACCGATCGCCATCTGGTGATCGAGGTGCGCACCAACCGCATGCCGGGCGGCGCGCTCGTCATCACCTTCTCCGACGTCACGCCAAGCTTCGAGGCCGCGGCAGCGCTCGAGCGGGCCAATGCAACGCTGGAGAAGCGGGTACGCGACCGCACCGAGGAGCTGACACAGCTGAATTCGGAGCTCGCGCTTGCCAAGAGCACCGCGGAAGACGCCAACGCGTCGAAGACGCGCTTCCTCGCCGCCGCAAGCCACGACATCCTGCAGCCGCTCAACGCGGCGCGGCTCTATGTGACGAGCCTGGTCGAGCGCCAGAACGGCGGCGAGGATTCGCGCCTGGTCGAGAACATCGACGACTCGCTTGAGGCGATCGAGGACATCCTGGGCGCGCTGCTCGACATCTCCAGGCTCGATGCCGGCGCCATGACGCCATCGATCTCGAGCTTCCGGATGGCCGACCTGATGCGCTCGCTGGAGATCGAATTCGCGCCGATCGCGCGCGACAAGGGCCTCGACCTTTACTTCGTACCCTGCTCGCTGCCGGTCGAATCCGACCGCTCGCTGCTGCGCCGGCTCTTGCAGAACTTCATCTCCAACGCGATCAAATACACCCCGCGTGGTCGCGTGCTGGTCGGCTGCCGCCGTCGCGGCGATCGGCTCCAGATCAGCATCTACGACACCGGCGTCGGCATCCCTGTGCAGAAGCGGAGCGAGATCTTCAAGGAATTCCATCGCCTCGAACAGGGCGCGCGGATCGCGCGCGGCCTCGGCCTTGGCCTGTCGATCGTCGAGCGGCTGGCGCGGGTGCTCAACCATCGCATCGCGATCGATGCCAATCCGGGTGGCGGCTCGGTGTTCTCGGTCTCCGTGCCGGTTGCGACCGCGGTCAACCATACCGCGGCGGTCACCAGTGCCACGCCGCTGTCGAAGACGTCGATGAGCGGTGCGCGGATCGTCTGCGTCGAGAACGATCCCGCCATTCTCGACGGCATGAAGACGCTGCTGACGGCATGGGACGCCGAGGTGATCGCGGTCAGCGATTCCGAGGCCGCCATCACCGCGATCGAGGCTGCCGGCGGCCGCGTCACCGGCGTGCTGGTCGACTACCACCTCGACCGCGGCAACGGCGTCGCGGCGATCCGCGAGATCCGCCGCCGCTTCGGCGACAACATCCCGGCGATCCTGATCACCGCCGACCGCAGCCCAGCCGTGCGCGCCGCAGCCCGCGACGAGAACATCGCGGTGCTGAACAAGCCGATCAAACCGGCGTCGCTGCGCGCGCTGCTCGGGCAATGGCGCACCCAGCAGATGGTGGCGGCGGAGTGAGCGCGGGACGCAATCCGGCGCCCATCTCGCTAAAGCCCGATGAGATTGGGTTGAATCGTCATCGCGCTTTAGCTCCTTGTTTGAGCATGATCTTTTCGACGCATGCTCTGAAGCATGTTCTGGTTCAGCCCAATCTCATCTTGCGCTGGCTTGGTTCGGTTCCATTCTGGCCGACGCCGGGTGCCCTGGCACCTGAAAGCGCTTCCCTGTGTCGGTGACGTTTGTTCCGTCGACCTGGAGGATTGAGAAGTCCCGGGTGAGGTAGTTCCCGACTAGGATGTATTTTCCGTCAGGCGTGAAGACCGCAGCCTCAGGCAGTCCGCCGACGTCGATATCTCGGATCTTGGTCACTTTCTTGCCGTCGATCTTCAGGACCGAGACGCTACCGTTCTTCTCATGGAAGAACGCATTCTTCATGTTCGATCCGCGCAGGATCACCGAGACTGCAAGGTCGCCCTTCGGGCTGACGGCAAGTCCCTCCGGTCCATCGCCGACCACCACGCGATCGATGATACGCGGCGGCTTCGCTTCGAGATCGATGATGCTGGCCGTGTCGACGCTGCCGTCCGACGCGCCTGCATTGCCGTTGTCTGACGTCAACGCGATCTTGCTGTTCGGGGTCACTGCCACGTTGTAAGGCCATTGGCCGGCCGGCAGGTCTATCTTGCTGTAGATGACCTTTTCGCCGGCGATATCGAGCACCGATATCTTGTGCGCGGGAAAGCGCGCGACCAGCGCGTGCTTGCCGTCGGGTGCGAACGTGACATGCGCGACGCTGTCAGGCATCGATACGGTGTCGGCGACCTTGACGTCAGTGCCGTTGACCGAAAGTACACTGATTGAATTGTCCCCGCGGTTGGCAACCAACGCCATCTTGCCGTCGGGACTGAAGCTCAACCCCGACGGCTGCTTTCCGCCGGTAATGGTCGCTGCGAGCTTCGGCGGCGTCGCCTTGAGATCGATCACATAGATCTTGTTGTCCGGCACCTGCTTCAGAGCGTCGCCTTCCTTTACTACGTCGACCGAATCCGCGACCAGCGCCACTGTCCCGGTTGGATCGATGTCGAGGTTGACCGGGGGGCCGACCACTGAGTTCTTCAATGGGAGAGAAGCCACGATCTTCGGATTCTCGGGATCGGCGAGATCGACGATCAGCACTTGATCCTTGCCGGGCGCTGACAGCACCGGCTTGCCGTCGTCGTCCCACAACAGCTTCTCATCGAGGCCGACGATCATCAGCGGCTTGGCGTGAGCGCGGCTGAAAGAACCGGCACCGAGAAGGATTGCCGCAGCCAGAGACAATCCGGCGACACGAGTTGCAGAGATCATGGCGTTCTCCCCGAAAGCACGCGGCCTCTCACGGGCCGATGCCGGGCAGGATACTCGGTTTTCGACCTCTGCGCACTTTGGGTGGAGAGCTGGATGGCCGCGCGGAGGCCCGTCTTCGGCGCGCCTAGCCGCGCCCTTCATTGACGCGCAATGCCGTGGTTCGGGCTCGGCGGCTGGAGTTGCTCGGGGCTACGGCGTCGGCGTGCCCTGGCGCCACTGGCCGCCGGCAATCTTGGCGGCTGCGATCACGGCTTGCGTGCGGCTTTCGACGCCGAGCTTTTGCAGGATGGCCGAGACATGCGCCTTGATGGTCGCCTCGGAGACCCCAAGCTCGTAGGCGATCTGCTTGTTGAGCAGCCCCTCCGACAGCATCATCAGCACCCGCACCTGCTGCGGGGTCAGCGTCACCAGGCGGTCGCGCAGCCGCGTCATGTCAGGGTCGCCCGCGGCCGACAGATCGGTGTCCGGCGGAACCCAGACGTCGCCCTCCATCACCTTCATGATGGCATCGCGCAGCGTCTCGACGCCGAAGCGCTTGGGGATGAAGCCGGAGGCGCCGAAGTCGAGCGAGCGGCGAATGGTTCCGGCGTCGTCGCTGGCCGACACGATGACCACCGGGATCGCCGGATATTGCGCCCGCAGATAGATCAGGCCGGAGAAGCCGCTGATCCCGGGCATCGTCAGGTCGAGCAGGATGAGGTCGACCTCGGAGTCGCGTTCCAGCAGCGCGGTCAAATCCTCGAACGATCCGGCCTCGCTGATCGCGGCAGAACTCACGACACTCGACACCGCCTGACGCAACGCATCGCGGAACAGCGGATGGTCGTCGGCGATGACAAGATGAGTATTGGCAACAGTAGTCATCTCAGTCCCACAGGCGGATCGGTCCCTACAGGCGGGTTTCGGCGAACCCACGCAGCTTGGTTGTCTCCCGCGCCGGAGTATCACGCAAGCGCCCGGTAATACCAGATGCCAACGCAGTTAACCCGCTCAGGCTTGTGCGCCGCAACAGACGCGCGCGGGAGCGTCCCATCTCATTCACTGTCCGACGATAGGGCGAAGACGTGCAAAAGCCAAAAGTCTTATTGGGGTGGGTTTCACTGCGATGTTACCTTCAAGCCAAGCCTTTGACTTAATCTGACCGAAATCCGGCAGATGGGGGCAGCACGGCAGCAATAAATCGGGGGGATTAATCCAGATGTCGACAGTGACTGCAACTTCGGCGCGACCGTCCGGCATGACGAAGGACGAACGCTTCGTCATCCTGGCGTCGTCGCTCGGCACCGTCTTCGAGTGGTACGACTTCTATCTCTACGGATCGCTCGCCGGCATCATCGGCGCGCAGTTCTTCTCCGACTATCCGCCGGCGACCCGCGACATCTTCGCGCTGCTGGCCTTCGCCGCAGGCTTCCTGGTCCGCCCGTTCGGCGCCATCGTGTTCGGCCGTGTCGGCGACATCGTCGGCCGCAAATACACCTTCCTCGTCACGATCCTGATCATGGGCCTGTCGACCTTCATCGTCGGCCTGTTGCCCAGCGCCAAGACCATCGGGTTCGCCGCGCCGGTCATCCTGATCGGTCTCCGACTGCTGCAGGGCCTTGCGCTCGGCGGCGAATATGGCGGTGCGGCAACCTACGTCGCCGAGCATGCCCCGCAGGGCAGGCGCGGCTACTATACCTCGTTCATCCAGACCACGGCGACGCTCGGCCTGTTCCTTTCGCTCCTGGTGATCCTGTTCACGCGAAGCATCACCGGCGAGAAGGAGTTCGCCGATTGGGGTTGGCGCGTCCCGTTCCTGGTGTCGGTCTTCCTGCTCGGAATCTCGGTCTGGATCCGTCTGCGGCTGAACGAATCGCCTGTGTTCCAGCGGATGAAGGACGAGGGCAAGAGTTCGAAGGCGCCGCTGACGGAAGCCTTCGCCAACTGGTCCAACGCCAAGATCGTGCTGCTTGCGCTGCTCGGCGGCACCATGGGCCAGGGCGTGGTCTGGTACACGGGTCAGTTCTACGCGCTGTTCTTCCTGCAAGCGATCCTGAAGGTTGACGGCTACACCTCGAACCTGCTGATCGCCTGGTCGCTGCTGTTCGGCACCGGCTTCTTCATCGTGTTCGGCGCGTTGTCGGACCGGATCGGCCGTAAGCCGATCATCCTTGCAGGCTGCGCGATCGCCGCACTGACCTTCATTCCGATCTTCAAGATGATTACGACCAACGCCAACCCGGCGCTGGAAAAGGCGATCGAAGCCACCAAGGTCGATGTGGTTGCCGATCCCGCGGGCTGCGGCGACTTGTTCAATCCGGTCGGCACCCGCATCTTCACCGCGCCTTGCGACCTCGCTCGCGCCTTCCTCGCCCAGTCGTCGGTCAGGTACTCGACGACACCCGGCGCCGCGGGCTCCGGCGTGAAGGTCGTCATCAACGGCAAGGAGATCCCCTACCCCGACGCCAAGGCCGGCAATCCCGCGGTCACCGCGGCGATCGCAGCAGCCGGCTACCCCAAGGCGGGTGATTCCGGCATCGTGAAGATGGCGCACCCGTTTGATATCTTCCGCCCGCAGGTCGCTGCAGTCATCGGTCTGCTGTTCATCCTGGTGATCTTCGTCACCATGGTCTACGGCCCGATCGCCGCGATGCTGGTCGAGTTGTTCCCGACCAAGATCCGCTACACCTCGATGTCGCTGCCCTATCACATCGGCAACGGCTGGTTCGGCGGCCTGCTGCCCGCGACCGCGTTCGCGATCGTGGCCTCGACCGGCGATATCTATGCCGGCCTCTGGTATCCGATTATCTTCGCGGCCATCACGGCGGTCGTCGGCGCGATCTTCCTGCCGGAGACCAAGGACGTCGATATCAGCAAGACCTGATCGGTCGACATCGCGATCCAAACGCATCGGCCGCGGAGCGATCCGCGGCCGGTGTCATTTGCAGCCGATGCGGTTCGCGCCGACAGCCTCATGCGCGCGTCGCGCCGATGAATTGCAGTGCGATCTCGCGCCGGTGCGGCCGGGCGCGGTGCTCGATCAGATAGATGCCCTGCCAGGTGCCGAGCGCCATCTCGCCATCGAGCACGGGGATCTGCAGCGACACACTCGTCAGCATGGTCTTGATATGCGCCGGCATGTCGTCGGGACCTTCGGTGTCGTGGCGCCAGCCGCCGTCTTCGGGTGCGGCGCGATCGAGTGCCGTCATCAGGTCGATCAGCACGGTGGGATCGGCGTTCTCCTGGATCGTCAACGACGCCGAGGTGTGACGGATGAACAGCGTCACCGCGCCCTCGCCGGCATGCACCTCGCGCAGGAATTTGGCGACCTCGCTTGTGATGTCGGTAAAGCCTGCACGCGATGTCTGGACCGTCAGGCGCGACGAAGCGATGCTGGTTGCAGCGACCGTTGACGGTGCCGAGCGCGTGGCCGCTTTCGATTGGCTCATCGGCATTCCCTGAATTCGCCGTCCCGATGCCGTCGAGAGGGCGCGTCAAATCTTGCCGCCATTGTTGTCGCGCTGCACACGGTTGGCCATCTCGATCAGCCGCCGCCAGGCGCGCTCGATGAACGACATCGCGCGATCCATATCGCGGTCGCTCGGCAGCGGAATCTCGATCTTGCGGTCGCCTTCGGCGGTCTTCGGCTCCGCCTTCTTCAGCGAGTCCGACTTCGGCAGCGCCTCGTCGGTTTTGCCCGATGCGGTCGGCTCGCGCGCCGCAAGCTCGGCCTTCAGTTTGTCGTTGTCGGCCTGCAGACGCCCGATCTCGGCATCCAGCGCCGCGCGCTCGTCCGGCACTTCGTAGCAGGCCCAGCCGTTACCGGAATTGGTGCAGGTCGACACCGCGCCGGTGCGCGTGTCTAGCCGCAGGAAGCCATCAGCCGCGGGAGACAGCGCGTAGCGACCGTTCTCGGTATCGGGCGCCGGCGGCTGTTGCGCAATCGCTGTGCCGCCGGTCAGCAGCACGACAGCAACAGTCGCGATGGACAATTTCGAGGTCGACGTCGCTAAGGGCATGGCTCGCTCCGCCTCAACCAGATCCTGCAGGTCTCGGCATGATCCGCTCGGAACGCCGGTGCCCTTGTTTTTCCGGATCATGCCTCGACGTTTGAGCTATAGGGCTTGCGGCCTGACTTCAACGCGTCATCGAGCAATTCGATCCGGTCCTGTCCCCAGAACACCTCGCCATCGAGCACATAGCCCGGCGAGCCGAAGACATCAGCGCTGAGCGCATCCTGCCGGCTCTGCTCGTAGGCCGCGCCGACCGCCTCCGTGCCAGCGCGCGCCACGAGTTGCTGGCCGGGCAGACCGGCATCGTCGGCGAGTGCCGTCAAGGTCGCAGGATCGGCCAGATTGCGCTGCTGCTCCCAGACCGCGGGATAGGCCCGTTGCAGATAGGGCTCGGGATCGAGGCCCGCCTCCAGCGCCGCGATCACCACCCCATCGGCCAGGCGTGCATTGAACGGCCAGTGCGCCGGTTGCAGATGGAAATCCAGTCCGCGCTTGTCCCGCCAGCGCTGCAGCTCGATCATCCGGTAGCGCTGCCGCACCGGATGGCGCTGGGCGAGCGGCAGCCCGCCGGTCTCGGAGAACAGATCGACCAGCAGCACAGGTCGATAATTTACCTTGAGATTGTAGGTACTTACGAGCTCGATGAACGGCTTGTGGCCGATATAGGCCCACGGCGATTGCAGCGAGAAATAGTAATCGACCTGACGCGGCATGTGGATTTCCGGTTGAAAACGAGAGGAAAGTTTCAGCCATCCCAGCAGGGCGACGAAATGTGCGCAAGATCGCTCGATTGCATACAAGCTGTTGCACTGCGATCACTGCGTCACTCTGCCCGTGAATATCTTCCAATAAATCCAGCGAAATCAAAGCAATAACTGGTGACGACGCAATCTTGACTTGATTAGTCACGGTAAGTATGGTCCGCGCGGCTTTTGACGGGGACGGGCGCAATTTCCATCATCCGCGGCATCGGTTAGTGTTTGCAGCATGGCTGAGAACACCAACCACGGCGCAAGTGGAAGTCGCGATCAATCGTCTCCCGACGAAGCTGCGCTTTCCGCAAGGCTCGGAAGTCTCGATCATCGGTTGTCAGAAATTCGCGACAGCCGGAAGAGCAAGACTGATCAATCCGGTACTGAAAGCGGGGACAGTGCCGCCAGAGCTTCGGCGATGGCGCTCGGTTTTCGTCTTTCCTCGGAGCTGATCGCGGGCGTTGCCGTCGGGGCGGCGATTGGCTGGGGAGTCGACCATTTGCTGTCGACATCGCCATTCGGCTTCATCGTGTTCATGCTGCTCGGCTTCGTCGCCGGCGTGGTCAACGTGGTGAGGTCTGCGGGCGTGGCCTCGGGCAAGCGTTGATCGCTGGCGGAAGTCATGACATTTGAAATTCGATAACCGGCAGGATGGCCGGTGGACCAAGAGCCGCGCGGATGAAAATCGACCCAATCCATCAGTTCAATATCGAGCCCCTCTTCACGCTCGGCCATATCGGCAATTACACGATCGCCTTCACCAATTCGTCGCTCTACATGTTCATCGCGGTGCTGCTGATCGCGCTGCTGATGCTGGCGAGCGGCCGGGAACTGGTTCCGGGACGGCTGCAGTCGATGGCCGAGATATCCTACGAATTCGTGGCCTCGACCATCCGCAGCAATGCCGGCGCAGACGGCATGAAGTTCTTCCCGCTGATCTTCTCGATCTTCATGTTCCTCTGCGTCTCGAACCTCGTGGGTGTCATCCCCTACACCTTCACGATCGCGAGCCACCTGATCGTCACCTTCGCGATGGCGATCATGGTGTTTCTCACGGTCCTGATCTACGGCGTCTACAAGAACGGCCTGAAATTCTTCAAGATCTTCGTTCCCTCCGGCATCCCGATCTACATCCTGCCGCTGGTCATGTTCATCGAGGTCCTGTCGTTCTTCCTGCGGCCGGTCTCGCACAGCGTGCGTCTGTTCGCCAACATGCTGGCCGGCCACATCGCGTTGAAGGTGTTCGCGGGCTTCGTCGCGATGCTCGGCTTTTCGCTCGGCGCGCTCGGCTGGGTCGGCGGCGTGCTGCCGCTCGCGCTCACCATTGCGTTGTACGCACTCGAAATCCTGGTCGCGTTCCTGCAGGCCTACGTGTTTGCGATCCTGACCGTCATCTACCTCAACGACGCCATTCATCCGGGACACTAAGCGGTCCGGGGAATCTCCACCCACCAATCCGTCTATCTTTCCTCAAGGAGCTACATATGGAACCGGCAGCAGCTAAACTTATCGGCGCGGGCATCGCGTGCATCGGCATGGGCGGTGCGGGCGTTGGCGTGGGTATCATCTTCGGCAACTACCTCGCCGCTGCGGTGCGCAACCCGTCGGCCGCGCAGGGCCAGTTCGGCAACCTGATCTTCGGCTTCGCCGTGACCGAAGCGCTCGGCATCTTCTCGCTGCTGATCGCGCTGCTCCTGCTGTTCGTTCCGCTCTGAGCGGCACCCCGGTTCCGCTTCAGCGGTAACCTGTCGCGCCGCCCAAAGGTCCATTCCAAGGGCGGCGCGCATGACTGCAACAGGAGAACACCGTGGCTGAGAGTCATGGCGAGGCAAAAGGCCAGAATGCCGGTGCCCACACCGAGGCCGATGGCGGACATCACGGCGGAGCTTTTCCGCCGTTCGATTCCTCCAATTTCCCCTCGCAGCTGGTGTCGCTGGCGATCGCATTCGTCGCGCTCTATCTGATCGTGTCGCGTTTCGCACTGCCGCGCGTCGGCGGGACGATCGATGCACGCCAGAACAAGATCGAGGGCGACCTGGCCGAGGCGCAGAAGCTGAAGGACGAGTCCGACGCTGCGCTGAAGGCCTATGAAAGCGAACTGGCGAACGCCCGCGCCCGCGCGCAGGCAATCGGCAACGAGACCCGCGAGAAGCTGAACGCGGCCTCGGAAGCCGAGCGCAAGTCGCTGGAAGACAAGCTGGCTGTGAAGCTTGCCGACGCCGAGAAGCAGATCGCGACCACCCGGACGAACGCCATGAGCAATGTCCGCGGGATTGCGGCCGACGCAGCTGGCGCCATCGTCCAGCAGCTCGCCGGCGTCACGCCGGATGCGAATGCGGTCAACAGCGCCGTCGACGCTTCGCTGAAGGGATAACCGATGTTTTACGAACCGGAAACCTGGGTTGCGATCGCGTTCGTCATCTTGATGATCGTGTTCGCCTATGTCGGTGTCCACCGGACACTGCTGACGGCACTCGATCACCGCGCCGAACGCATCAAGGCCGAGCTGGACGACGCCCGCCGTCTGAAGGACGAGGCCACCAAGCTGCTCGGCGAGTACAAGGCCCGCCGTACCAGCGCGGAGCGCGAGGCCGAGGATATCATCTCGAGCGCCAAGGCCGAAGCCGAACGGATTGCGGCCGAAGCCAAGACCAAGATGGAAGATTTTGTCGCGCGGCGGACCAAGACCGCCGAGAGCAAGATCGCCATGGCCGAGGCCCAGGCCCTGGCCGACGTCCGCGCCGCCGCGGCGAACGCTGCGGTCAGCGCCGCCTCGACCATCCTGTCGCAGTCGGTCAAGGGCTCGGTCGCCGACGGTCTCGTCAGCAAGGGCATTGCCGAGGTTCGTTCCAAGCTGAACTGACGCCAAGCCCATCCAGCAAAAGGCCGGCGCGATGCTCTCGCGCCGGCTTTTTTGTTGGCCCAACGCACCCACGGGCACGCGGCATTACTTCTTCTTGTGGCCGCGCGGCTTCGGCTGCGGCTTCAGGGCCTGCGGGTCGAAGCCGATATAGAAGACGTAGTTGTCGTTGTCGGCCGGCGACGGTGCCGGATAGACGACATCCTCGGCGACCAGGCTGAACGGCACGCTGCCGCTCTCATCCATCTGCACCGTGGTCGTGTACGCCTTGGTCATGATGGTCTGCTCGCCGACGCCGCCCTTCACCACGGCGACGCGCAACGGCACCTCGATCGTCGGCGGCGCACCCGAGGGCCCGACGATCACCCGCCCCTGAATGCCGATCTTCGCGGTGATCTGGCCATTGGTCAGATCGCACTGCCGCGCCATGCGCGTGATCGAGGCCAGGAACTTGATGTCGTTGCCGACCGCTTCCTTGCCGGGCACGGCCACCGAATAGGTCGAGGCGCCCGAGCGAACCTGAACCGGCGGACAGGTCAGCTGAGCGTCGTTCTCATTCAGCTGCTGCGGGGCCGAGGGCGTCGCCGGCTTGGAATCGGACGAGCCACCGCCGAACAGGCTCTTGAAGCGGTCGCTGAGTGACTGCGCCGACGCAGCCGAAGGCAGCAGGGCCGCGCCGACACCGATCGATAGTGCCGTAGCGACCGCGAACCTGATCACCCTGTCAGCCATGCGATATTCCTAAAATCTCCAACCGAAGCACCCCGTTTCGCGGGCGTTATAGCAAGGCAATGGCGGCGAACCCAAGGCGCCAGAACGGCGCCGGGGTCAGCCAAAAGGCTTAAGATCAACCGCGGAAATCCTCGTGCAGCAGGCCGAACAGCAGGTGATCCTGCCAGATCCCGTTGATGCAGAGATAGCGCCGCGCCAGGCCCTCGCGGGTGAAGCCGCACTTCTCCAGCACCCGGATCGACGGCGCGTTGGACGGGATGCAGGCCGCCTCGATGCGATGCAGATTGAGCTCGCCGAACAGCGAGGGCAGCAGCACCCGCAGCGCGGTGGTCATGTAGCCGCGATGCGCGTGGGGCTGGCCGACCCAATATCCGATCGTCCCGGCCTGAACGATGCCGCGGCGGACATTGGCGAGCGTGATGCCGCCGACCATCACCCCGTCCGATTCGCGGAAGATGATGAACGGATAGGAGCGGTCGGCCGCGATGTCCTCGGAATAGCGGCGCAGCCGGCGGCGGAAGCCTGAGCGGGTCAGGTCGTCGGAAGGCCAGATCGGCTCCCACGGCGTCAGATAGGCCCGGCTGAATTCACGCAATTGCGCCCATTGCGGGAAATCCGACATCTGCGGCGCCCGCAACAGCAGCCCGTGGCCGCGCGGCATCAGCGCGGCCGGTCCGCTGGATGGCAAACGAAACAGGGCCATGGCCCAACACTCCCCCGCCGGACTACTTCTCCCTCGCCCCGCTCTTGCGGGGAGAGGGTCGGGGTGAGGGGTCTTACCGCAGATTCGGTTTTGCGGCTCTACCCCTCACCCGAAGCCTTCGGCTTCGACCTCTCCCCGCAAGCGCGGGGCGAGGTGAACCTTCTCCTAGTGCAGCAGCGACTTTGCCTTCGAGTTCGTCAATCCTTCCGCGAAAGACACCGCCGTGTCCAGACCCCTGCCGCTGCCCAATGCAACAACCGCAGGGCGGCTGCGCGAAAGCAGTGCACGCGCGGCGTTGCGGGTCGATTCGACACTGACCGCGTCGATCCGCGTCACCAGCTCCTCGACTGTCTGCGGCCGGCCATAGGCCAGCACATGGCGGGCCAGCTGTTCCGCCCGGGACGAGCAGCTTTCCAGCGCCATCAAGAGGCCGGCCTTCATCTGCGCCTTGGCGCGCGCGATCTCGGCTTCCGTCAGGGTCTCCACGGCGTCGGTGATGACGTCGACGACGACCTCCATCATTTCGGGCGCGTCGGCCGGATCGGTCCCGGTGTAGAGGCCGAAGAAGCCGGTGTCGGTATAGGGCGCGTGGAAGGCATAGATCGAGTAGCACAGCCCGCGCTTCTCACGCACCTCCTGGAACAGCCGCGACGACATCCCGCCGCCCAGCGTGTTGGTGAAGACCTGCAGCGAGAACAGCGACTGGTCGCGCTGCGGCACGCCTTCGAGCGCAAGCGTCAGATGCGCCTGCTCGAGCTCGCGATGCACCACGCGCGATCCGCCCTTGCCGAACATCGCTGCCTGCGGCTTCGGCGCCGGCGTGGCGTCGAAGCTCGAAAACCTCTGGGTGACGTCCTCGACGATGCGCTTGTGATCGACCGCGCCTGCGGCGGCCACCACCATGTCCGGCGCACGATAATGCGTCGAGAGATAGCCGCGCAGCATGTCGCGGTCGAAGCTCTTCAGCGTCTTGGCGGTTCCGAGCAGCGAGCGGCCCATCGGCTGGTCCGGATAGCAGAGTTCGTTGAGATGCTCGAACACGACATCGTCGGGCGTATCCTGCGCCGCGCCGATCTCCTGCACGATTACGCTCTTCTCGCGCTCCAGCTCATCAGGCACGAAGGACGGATTGGCCAGGATGTCGGACAGCACGTCGAGCGCGAGCGGCACGTCAGCCTTCATCACCCGCGCATAATAGGCCGTGGTCTCGGTCGAGGTCCCGGCATTGAGGTCGCCGCCGACCGCCTCGATCTCTTCGACGATCTCGCGCGAGGAACGCCGCGCGGTGCCCTTGAACGCCATATGCTCGAGGAGATGCGAGATGCCGTGCTCGTTCGGCTTCTCGTCGCGCCCGCCGACCCCGGCCCACACGCCGAGCGAGGCGGTTTCCAGATGCGGCATGGTGTCGGTGACGATGGTCAGGCCACTCGGGAGCTTGGTGACTTCAACACTCATCCGATAGCTCCCTGCTTGGCGGCACGGCTGACCAACAGCACGAAGCGCTCGATCTCGGTGGAATCGTTCTTCATCACAGTCATCTGTTCCGGCTTGGACATCAGGCTGCCGAGCCAGGCCGGCAGATGCGGGCGCACCCCGCAGGCGGCCTCGACCGCATCGGGGAACTTCGCCGCATGCGCAGTCGACAGCACGATGTTCGGGATCTTCGAGTCCGAGGTGTCGCGGTCGGCGACCGCAAGTGCCACCGCGGTGTGCGGATCGACGAGGTCGCCCGCCTCGCGCCAGGCGGCGCGGATCGCGGCCGCGGTTTCGGTCTCGTCGGCGCGGCCGGCGTCGAAATCACGGCGCACGGCGGCGAGCGTCGCATCCGGCAGCACGAAACGGCCGGACTGCTTGAGCGAGGCCATCAGGCGGCGGACGCTATCGGCGTCGCGGCCGCTCGCCTCGAACAGCAGCCGTTCGAAATTCGACGACACCTGGATGTCCATCGACGGCGACGTCGTGGCGTGCACCTCGCGCACCTCGTAGATGCCGGTCTTCAGCGTGCGCGGCAGGATGTCGTTGACGTTGGCGGCGATGCGCAGCCAGCGGATCGGCAGGCCCATCCGCTTCGCCACATAGCCGGCGAAGATGTCGCCGAAATTGCCGGTCGGCACGGTGAAGTCGACGGTGCGCTGGGGCGAGCCGAGCGCGACCGCCGAGGTGAAGTAGTAGACCACCTGCGCCACGATGCGCGCCCAGTTGATCGAATTGACGCCGGACAGCGCCACCGCGTCGCGGAAGCGGTGATTGTTGAACATCGCCTTCACGATGGCCTGGCAATCGTCGAAGGTGCCCTCGATCGCGAGCGCGTGCACGTTGGCGGCGCCCGTCGTCGTCATCATGCGCTGCTGCACCTCGGAGATGCGCCCCTTCGGAAACAGCACGACGAGGTCGACATTGTCGAGCCCCGCAAAGGCCTCGACGGCAGCGCCACCGGTGTCGCCCGAGGTCGCGACCACGATGGTGGTGCGCTCCGCGCGCCTGGCGAGCACGTGATCCATCAGCCGCGAGATCAGCTGCATCGCGACGTCCTTGAATGCCAGGGTCGGCCCGTGGAACAGCTCGAGCAGGAATTGATTCGGCCCGATCTGGTCGAGCGGCACCACCGCGGGATGACGGAAGGTGGCATAGGCCTCGTTGGCCATGCGACCGAGATCGGCGTCGGAAATCTCACCGGCGGCAAACGGGCGGATGATCTCGACCGCGACCTCCCAATAGGGCCGGCCGAAAAACGACGCGATGGTCTCGGGCGAAAGCTGCGGCCACGTCTCAGGCACATACAGCCCGCCGTCGCGGGCAAGCCCGGTCAGCATCACATCGCAGAAGCCCAAAACAGGAGCCTCGCCCCTGGTCGAAATATACCGCGTCAAACTGCCCTCCAAAGGCTTCGATCAGAGCCTTAAGCCTTTGATATCATGGAATGATCATGTTCGCCGCCTGCGAACCGAACGGGCACCATAGAAGATCGGACTGACAAAGGGTAGCCCGAACGGTGCCGGCAAGGCGTGGCTTGGGACGGCTGGCGGCCTATCTGCTCCTCGTGCTTGGGCGACATCCGGATGGATGTCAAACAACGTAGCTGTCATCACCCGCGTATGCGTATGCGGGTGATCCAGTATTCCAGAGACGCCAGTGTGAGAGCCGAGCGGCCGCGGCGTACTGGATCGCCCGGTCCCGTCTACGCCAAGGCTTCGACGCGGCTTGTGGTCTCTGGCGCGCCGAAGCTTTAGCGGAGGCGGCAAGCCGGGCGATGACAGTTGTGGGGCTCTCTCCAGTCGTCGTCCCTGCGAAAGCAGGGACCCATACTCCGCGGCTTGTGTTGTGAAGGGGACTCGTCGTTCCTGCATCGCTCAGGAATGAACTTCGGTGGTTATGGGTCCCTGCTTTCGCAGGGACGACACTGAGTGTGTTGCGCCGCCGGTGAGACAAACATCTGCATTCTCGCGACACGAATTGTCCGAGTCTTGCATTTCGTTCCGCCCTCTCCTCAAGCAGAGGGCGCAGGGAAAGCCGGGTGCCGATCGCACCCATGGGTCCCGTGCAAAATAGTAAGCACGGGAGGTAGGACCACAGGTG
>NZ_LNCU01000106.1:167395-228479 GCF_001542415.1 Bradyrhizobium macuxiense | reverse complement strand
AAGCTGAGGTTGCGAAACTTCAGTGTTCCCCGGAGAGACCAGATGAACATCCACAAGAATGCGCCTTTGACGCCGAAAGGTCGAGAGGCGATGGTGCGGAGCGTGATCGAGGGCGGCCTGACGAAGGCCACAGCCGCGCTCCAATTCAATGTGACGGCAAAGACGGTCGCCAAATGGGTCAAGCGCTTCCGCGCATTAGGCGTCGATGGTTTGCGGGATCGTTCCTCGCGGCCTCATTCATTGCCAAGCCAAACCCCGGCAGCCACATGCGCCGCTGTCGAGACGTTCCGCCGGCAGCGCCACACCGGCAAACAGATCGCGCTCGAAGTTGGGGTCTCCGCAGCAACCGTCAGCCGTATCCTGCGCCGACTCGGTTTGAACAGGCTGGCTGCCCTGGAGCCGGCCGAGCCGATCCGGCGCTATGAGCGCCAGCATCCTGGTGAACTGATCCACATAGACATCAAAAAGCTCGGCAAGTTCAATCGGATCGGCCATCGGATCACCGGCGATCGACATGGGTCGAGCAATCTGCGTTCTCGCCGTCAAGGGCCAGGCTGGGAATACGTACATGTCTGCATCGACGATGCGTCACGGATCGCTTTCAGCCAGGTCATGAAGAACGAGCGAAAGGGTTGCGCCATCGCTTTCCTCAAGGCGGCCGTGGCCTACTACGTGAGCCTCGGCGTGAAGGTACAGCGCGTCATGACCGACAACGGCGCGTGCTACAAATCCTTCGCCTTCCTAAGGGCGTGTAAGCGCCTCGGCCTCAAGCACATCCGCACCAGGCCCTATACACCCAAAACCAATGGCAAGGCCGAACGCTTCATTCAAACCAGCCTACGAGAATGGGCCTATGCGCAGGCCTACAACACCTCAGCAGAAAGAGCAGCCGAGTTGCCACGATGGCTTCATTGCTACAACTGGCATCGTCCTCATGGCAGTATCGGCTCAAAGCCACCGATCAGCAGACTCGGATTGACCGGGAACAACCTCTTGAGGCTCCACACCTAGTGGCAGGTGTCTCCTCGCTAAGCGCGAAGCGCTATGCGAAGACGGTGACAAAAGAGCCCAGTCTCACCGGGGAGAGTACGTATAAGCCGTAAACCATCGCGCAGGGAAAGCCGGGATTGCTCCGGTTACACCTGTGGTCCTACCCCTGTGCTTTTTTCATTGCACAGGGCCCATGGGTGCGATCGGCACCCGGCTTTCCCTGCGCCCTCTGCTTGAGAAGAGGGCGAAACGAAAGACAAGACTCGGACAGACCATGTCGCGAGAACGCGGATGTGTGACTCACCGGCCGCGCAACACACTCGATGTCGTCCCTGCGAAAGCAGGGACCCATAATCACAAATGGCCATTGTTGAGCGACGTCGGAACGACGAGTCCCCTCAACAACGTCCGCCGCGGAGTATGGGTCCCTGCTTTCGCAGGGACGACGATGTTGTGTGAGAGCGGCGCAGATCAACTTCAGACGCCGGCGTCTCTGGAATACTGGATCGCCCGGTCGAGCCGGCGATGACAGCGCGACTAGACTAGCTGTTTGACAATTGAATCCGAACTAAATCCGTCATCGTGAGGAGCGCGTACCGCGCTCCTCACGATGACGGAATTAGTAATGGTGCCCGACTGCTTGCTGGGCGCAACGATCTGCGCGCGCAGCTCCATTCCCGTTACGCCGCGCGACGGGGTCACCATTGGCACTGGAGGAGCGCACGTTGGCGCCCCGCGCCCGCCACGGTCGCCGGGACGTGCACTCCAACGGGAATATGGAATCACGCGCCGTCTACGACCAAAGGCTTAAGGCGCGTGCCGGAGACGACCTTAGTCGCGCACCTTTGGTGCTGCGGCTTCAATGTTGAGGCCAAGCTGGCGCGCACGGTCGTGGCGCTCTTCCGCCAACAACCTGAGTTCCCGTTCGAGCGACCGTGCAACCTCCTCCTGCGATTTCCTGGCATGGGCGCGTTGGGGGTCTTCAGGGCGATCGGTCACAGGGGAACCCTTGTCATCGTACTGTCACACCGAGTCTTGGCACGACTTGAATCAGACCCACAATCAAAAAGAATTCAGGAATAAAGTTTTGGAAAATCTATTTCGTTGCTGACTCGAAACTAGGCAGAAGTTTCTCCGAATGGGCACGCCATGCAGGTCAAATGCGCTGCATGTTGCTGAAAATATAGAACCCGCCGCCTATCAGACCTATTTCGTATTGCCGTGAAGTCATTTCTGCATTCCGATGAAGGCGTCCTGAAACGGACACGCTCTAGAGTTAGGAGATTCGCAGGCCGACCGACCGGGGGAGGCCGATGGTCCTCAAGGGGTGACGTTACTGATGAAGCCGCCAAATGCCATGCCGTATATGTGGGCGGCAGCCTTGCTCGCGGTTATGATCTGGGGTGCGGTCGGATCGCCGCAAATGGCACATACCTCGGCACCACAACACTACGCCGGCAACCGCTAGCCGATCATTTGCCTCGCAACGTCCGGCGGTCGTGCGGCGACCCGAGACCGCGCAGTCGGACCTGCTAAAGCCGTGGCCGCAGCGAGCGCTGCATGTCCATCGTGTAGGTGTAGCGGCCTTCCGGGTGGGTGGTGATGGTCACCTCGAACAGATCCTCGCGTAGCCCGTAGTAGCGGCGCACCACCGTCAGCGCCGGCGAGCCGGTCTTGACGCCGAGCGCCTTCGCGATCGGCGCCGGCATGCCGCGCACGAAGATCTCCATCTGCGCGTGTTCGGTAACCTGGCCGTAGGTCTTGGCGATCTGCTCGTGCACCGGCGTGCGGCCATGATCGCTGCGCTTCACGACATCGGCGAACTTGCGCAGCACGTAGATCTCGGCCCAGCCGAGCGGCGCGGCGAACTGGTCCGAGCGGCGGACCGCCTCGATCAGGAACCAGCTCCGGCCGGGCTCGCATTTCAACAGCGCGGCGAGCTTGCGGTCGGCGACGATGTCGCGGCTCGCGACGACGTCGCGATAGGTCTCGTTGGAATAGCGCAACCACTCGCCGAGCGACTTGACGCTGTGGGTGAACAGCACCGGCGGCTCGGCCGCGATCACCACCGAACCGAGGCCGGCGCGGCGCACGATCAGGCCCTGGTCGATCAGGATGCGCAGCGCCTCGCGCACGGTCTGGCGGCTCGCCTTGTAGCCCGCCATCAGCTCGGTCTCGGTGGGCAGCAGGCTGCCGACCGCGTAGGTGCCGAGCCGGATGTCCTTCTGCAGCCCGGTGGCGATGTCGCGGTAACGGGACGATCTCGCCTTCGGCGGTTTGTCAGCCATGGCTTGTCACTTGGCGGGTCACTGGCATGCCACCGGGTGGCCCGATCGACTTCCGCAGCACCATCGTCGCCCCGTCCAGCACCTCGGCCGATCCTTTCGTCCCGAACACGTGAACCCGCCAATAGAACGGCGTCGCGCGCACCGTCGCAAGTGTGGCGCTGACACCATTCACAAATTCGACCGCGAGCATTGCGGAGTCGAGCGGCGGCGGCCCGGCCTCGCGCGCGGTGAGGCGGCGAAGGTTGGGGCATCCGCACGGGGCATGATAGGGACGTTGCGCAAGCTGCGATCGGCAACAGGATACGCCCATGCCCGCCTTCCCGACCTCGACCACCGTTCTCGATTCCCTGCTGTTCCGCGACGCCTTCGGCACCAGCGCGATGCGCGAGGTGTTCTCCGATCTGCGGCTGCTACAGCGCTATGCCGAGGTCGAAGTCGCGCTGGCAAAAGCCGAAGCGCGCTGCGGCGTGATCCCGGCCGACGCCGCGGTGGAGATCGCAAAGCGCACGGATGTTGCCGCACTCGATTTCGATCGGCTGCGGCAGGAGACCGACATCGTCGGCTACCCGATCCTGCCGCTGGTGCACCAGATGGTGAAGCAGTGCGGCGAGGCCGGCCGTTACGTGCATTGGGGCGCGACCACGCAGGACATCATGGATACCGCCGTGGTGCTGCAGCTCCGCGACGGCCTGAAGATCGTTGAGGACGATATTGCCGCGCTGCGCAGCATCCTCGCTGATCTCTCGAAGCGCTATCGCGATACGCCGATGGCCGGTCGCACCCATCTGCAGCAGGCGCTGCCGGTGACCTTCGGCTACAAGACCGCGATCTGGCTCGCTGCATTCGACCGTCACGCCGAGCGGCTGGCCGAGCTCAAGCCGCGCGTCCTGGTCGGTCAGTTTGCCGGTGCTGCCGGGACATTGGCCTCGCTGGGTGACAAGGGCTTCGACGTGCAGCAGGCGCTCTGCGAAGAGCTCGGCCTCGGCGTTCCGGTCTCGACCTGGCATGTCGCGCGCGACGGGCTGGCGGAGGCGGTGAACTTCCTCGCGCTCGTCACGGGATCGCTCGGCAAGATCGCGCTCGACACCATGATCATGGCATCGACGGAATTCGCCGAAGTCTACGAGCCCTTCGTGAAGGGGCGCGGCGCCTCCTCGACGATGCCGCAGAAGCGCAATCCGATCTCGTCGGAGCTGATGCTGGCGGCGGCGAAGGCCGTGCGTCAGCACGCAGGCCTGATGCTGGACGCGATGGTGCAGGACTTCGAACGCGCCACCGGCCCGTGGCACGCCGAATGGATGGCGATCCCCGAGAGCTTCGTGCTAACCGCCGGCGCGCTGCATCAGGCGAAGTTCGCGCTCGGCGGTCTCATCGTCGACGAGAAGCGGATGGCCGACAATCTCGATATCAGCCGCGGGCTGATCGTTGCCGAAGCCGTGATGATGGGACTGGCACCCGCGATCGGTCGGCAGGAGGCCCATGACGTCGTCTACGACGCCTGCCGTGTCGCCAATGACAAGGGGCTGATGCTGGCCGACGCGCTGGCGGCGGATCCGCGCGTGGCAAGCCGCATCGATCGCGCGACGATCGACCGTCTCACCGCGCCGAAGAACTATCTCGGGCTCGCGCCCGAAATGGTCGATCGGGTGCTGACGTCGACGAAGCGGTAAAATTCGAGACATTCGCTCGCCGTCGCGTGATCGACTTTGGTCGCGGGAACCTTGCGAATGCGGATCGAATTGGACTACGAATCCCCTAATCCTCAACCGACAGCGCCGGACGTTTCATGACTGCACATCAACGCAACCTTTCCGCCTCGATCGATCCCGTGAAACTCGATCGGCTCGCCGAAGTGGCGGTGAGGGTCGGGCTGCAGCTGCAGCCTGGACAGGATCTTCTGCTCACAGCGCCTGCCGTGGCGATGCCGCTGGTGCGACGCATCGCCGAGCATGCCTACAAGGCCGGCGCGGGTCTCGTGACGCCGTTCTTCTCTGACGAAGAGCTCACGCTCGCCCGCTACCGCTACGCCAACGATGCGAGCTTCGATCGTGCCGCGAACTGGCTCTACGAGGGCATGGCCAAAGCCTTTGGCGCCAACACGGCGCGGCTTGCGATCGTCGGCGACAATCCGATGCTGCTGTCGGGCGAAGACCCGACCAAGGTCGCGCGCGCCAGCAAGGCCAATTCGATCGCCTATCAGCCGGCGCTGGAGAAGATCGTCAATTTCGACACCAACTGGAACATCATCGCCTATCCCAGCACATCCTGGGCCAAGCAGGTGTTCCCCGACGATGCCGAGGACGTCGCGGTGGCCAAGCTCGCCGACGCGATCTTCTCCGCGTCACGGGTCGATCAGGACGGCGCCGTCGCCGCCTGGGAAAAGCACAATGCCAAGCTGCGCCAGCGCACCGAATGGCTGAACGGCCAGCGCTTCCACGCGCTGAAATATTCCGGCCCCGGAATGGACCTGACGATCGGGCTGGCCGATGGCCACGAATGGGAAGGCGGCGCGTCGACCGCGAAGAACGGCATTGTCTGCAATGCGAACATTCCAACCGAAGAGGTCTTCACCACGCCGCATTGCCGGCGTGTCAGCGGCCACGTCGTCAGCTCCAAGCCGCTGTCCTATCAGGGCACGTTGATCGACAATATTGCCGTCAGGTTCGAGGACGGCCGCATCGTCGAGGCGAAGGCTTCGCGCGGCGAAGAGGTGTTGAAGAAGGTGCTCGACACCGACGAGGGCGCGCGCCGGCTGGGCGAAGTGGCGCTGGTGCCGCACTCCTCGCCCATCTCGAAGAGCGGGCTGTTGTTCTTCAACACGCTGTTCGACGAGAACGCCGCCTCGCACATCGCGCTCGGCCAGTGCTATTCGAAGTGCTTCGTCAACGGCGACAAGCTGACGTCGCAGCAGATCGCCGACCAGGGTGGCAACAAGAGCCTGATCCATATCGACTGGATGATCGGCTCCGCCCACACAGACATCGACGGCATCCATGCCGATGGCCGCACCGTGCCGGTGTTCCGGAAGGGTGAATGGGCCTAACGGCCGCTTGCGGTTAAACTAGTGGAACCGGCTGTCGCGTGAGGCGATCAACTCGCCTCGCGTGGCGCCGAAGCGGCAGGTCTCGTATTGTGGCCGGAAGCCGAGCCGGCGATAGATCTTCAGCGCAGGGGCATTCCGGCTCGAGACATTCAGCCAGCAGGGATGCTCGACCGACACCTCGTGGGCGCTCAGCACCCGATAGACCAGGAGCTGGCCGAGCCCGCGGCCCTGGCGCGCCGGATCGACGGCCACCGACTCGATCCACATCGAATTCTGTTCCGGCTCGGTCAGGCAGAAGCCCGACATCTGTCCGTCTTCCGACGCCACCCAGACCTCGCTGTCGGACAACAGTTGTGCCATCTCCTCCGGCGAATACAGGCGAAACGCGGCGTCCGAGGCGTAGGCCGCGTTGTGGATGCGGGCGACCTCGGCCGCGCAGGCGGTCACGTCGCCGGCGCGCTCGATGGTGGCGCGCGCAGCCGCAAGTGTACGGGCAGGCTGCAGCGGTTCCACGCACTTCATCCCGATCTCCGACCCGATATGAGCGAAGCCGAATATCGTCACGAACGCCATTCCCGCGGGCCAGTCGCGGCTCACCAGCGTCTGCACGAGGAGATCAGCGTCCGCGTCAATCGCGAGCACGTGATCGAGCAGCGCAAGCCCGATGCCGCGGCGCCGTGCCTCGGGTGTCACCACGATCTTGAGGAACCGGGAATGGTGCGCGCCCTGGTCGCGCAGTGAGGATTCCGCGAGGCCGACCAGGCGGCCGTTGCGCTCGGCGACACGAAAATCGCGCCCGCCGCGGTTCTGCGGCAGCTTCAGGAACTGCTCCCATTGCGGTAGCGTGACCGGACCAAGCCGCGGTTCCACCGCGGCCGCCTTGCTGTAGAGTGCGACAACCGCTTCCGCATCGGTTTCTCGGAGCGGCCGGATGGTGATGCCGTCATCCATGAGTCGCAAGATTACCCGATATCGAGTCGATAGACATCCTTTGCCGTCTTCGAGAATAACGCTGTCTTCTCGACTTCGCTATATTGTGATGCCAGCCGTTTGAACGCGTTGAAGATCACCTGGTAGCTACATTGGCCCTTATCAGGTGGGAAGTTGCTCTCGAACATGCAACGGCTGGGGCCAAAGGCCTCGATGCAGGTCTCCACATAGGGCCGCCATGCGGCGGCGAGTTCCTCCGACGAGGGCGGCTTCGGGCGGAGATGGAAGTCGTAGCCGAGCAGGCACATCGCGAGCCCACCGAGCTTGACCACGACGTTCGGGCATTTGGCGATCTCCTGGATCGAGGCCCTCCAGACCGGGAAGGTCTCGCTGCGCTTGCCGGCGAAGCGGCCGGTTCCAACCGGCCCGCCGCAATGATCGAGCACGATCCTGGTCTCGGGAAAGGCGCGGGCAAGGTCGGTCAGCTCGCCGATCTGCGGATGGAATAGCCAGGCATCAAAGCTGAGGCCGAGCGGTGCAAGGCAGGCAAAGCCCTTGCGGAAGGTGGGATCCAGCAACAGGCCCTTCGGCCGGTTCGCATACATGTGGGCGACATTGGGGTCTTCGTCCCAGGCGGAGGAATGGCGGATGCCGCGGAACCGGCCGTTGCCAGCCGCGATCTCGGCCTCGAGGACCGCCTTGGCCTGATCGCCGATCAAAAGATTGACGTGGCTGACGATGCCGGCGCAGATCGCCGCCTTGCCGTAGCCGCCGCTGGCCGCCATTGCGGCAACGCCGTTGGCGAACTCGACCTCGCCAACGGGGCGGAACGCCTCGGGCCCGGCAGCGCGATACATAGACCGGCAATCGACGTAGACGGTCGCGATGATGTTGTGTCCGGAGGCGATGTCATCACGCATGTCCTCGATCAGGTAGCGCAACCCGCCGCGGTCCCAGAGATGGTGGTGCGGATCGATGATCGGCCTATAGGGATCGATGATCTCCTCGGTATATTGTGCGAGCCAGTCTTCACGAGGATCGGCATAAAGCCCGCTTGCGGAGGCGGGCAGAGTGCTGGCCATGGATGATGCTCCCTGTTCTTGCTCTTGTCGGCCGCCGATGCGATGTCGGCTAGGGAGAGGATAACGAGGCGGGCGCGCAGGTCAAATGTGCACGTGCTGCGTCTTCTCGCGCGTCACCATCCACGCCACGCCGGCGCCCGCAAACTGAACAAGGCTGCCCGCGATCATCGACAACCACAATCCGTGCTCGCCGCCGCCGGGCGCGGCGTAGCATGCACCCAGTACCGCGACCCCGATCGTCGCACCGCTGATGCGGGCCACGTTGATGAGCGCTGCGGCCGTGCCGGCGCGCGCGGTGGTGACGTGACCGACAGCCATCGCGGAGAGCGGTCCTGCCGCGAGGCCGAGACCGAGGCCGGTCATCGCCAATCCGAATCCGGCGGTAGCGATGTTCGATTGCAGGCCGCCCAGACCGATCAGCAAGAGGCCGATGCCCATGAGCGTCACGCCGCCCGATGTGACCACGCGGATGCCGAGCTTCTCCGAAAGAGCGCCGGAGAGCGGCGAGACGACGATGAACACGAGCGACATCGGCAGCAATGCTGCGGCGCTTGCGGCGGCGTCGAGCCGTCCGCTCGACTGCCAGGCCAGGGGCAGGACGAAGACCATACCGTATCCGCCGAATGTCATGCCCAGGGTGGCGATCATGGCGGCCCGGAACTGCTTGATCGTGAAGATGTCCGGAGATACCAGCGCGTCGGAGCCTTTCTTCCGCTCGATCGCGATAAACAGTGCCGCCGAGAGCACCGTAACCGTCAGCGCCGCGGTCATTGCGCGGGGCGCCGACTGCGCGCTGATGGCGGCGTAAGTCAGACCGCCAAGCGCCAGCGCGCCGAAGAACTGCGCTGCGGCGTCGAAAGGGCGCCGCCGCGGATCGGAGGATTCCGCAATCGTCCATCCGGCCATGATCAGCGCCAGCAGGCCGAACGGCACGACGACCAGGAAGATGCTGCGCCAGCCGAACCAGGGAATCAACATGCCGCCGAGACTCGGCCCCAGCGCCATCGCGACACCGTTGTACGCGGCCCAGACGCCCAGCGCGCGGGCGCGTTCACCCGGTTGATCCCAGACCACCCGGATGATCGCAAGCGAGGCCGGAATCATCAGCGCGCCGCCGGCACCAGTAAGCGCGCGTCCCAGGATCAGCATTTGTGCGGACGGCGCCGCCGCGCATAGCAGCGACGCGAGGATGAAGATCAGCGCTCCTGACATCAGGATCCGGCGCCGGCCGTAGATATCGGCGAGCATTCCGCCGGTCAGCAGGGAGACCGCATAGACGAGGTTGTAGCAATCCACGATCCATTGCAGTTCGTCGACACCGGCGCCGAAGTGATCGCCGATCACGCGTGCGCCGAGATTGACGATGAACGTATCGACGTGCGCGATCATCACAGTCAGGCAAAGCGTCAGCAGTGTCAGCCGGTGCGACGCGCGCATGGCGAAGGGCTTACGCAGAAGCGTGTCGGTCATCGCGTATCCTGTTCTCTGATGTCGGGGTAGGGCGGTCAGGCCCTGGTCGCGGACCGCTTGGCGCGGGCGCGCTGCTGTGGCGAGACCGCAGGTCGGGTGCCGCCCGCGACCCATTCGTCGTAGAACTCGATCTTGGCGTCGACCAGCGCGAGCGCCTCGGTCCATTTGGCGATCATGGCTTGGACGCGAAGCTGGTGCTCGGCGAGCAGCGCACGGCGCTTGCGCAGGCTCGCGCTGCCCTGCTTCACCAGCGCGGTGTATTCCCGCAATTGCCGGATCGACATGCCGGTCAGGCGCAGCCGCTCCATCAGGTCGAGCCAGCCGATATGATAGTCGCTGTAGACGCGCCGACGACCGCGGTCCCTGATCACGCCGGGCATCAGGCCCTGTGCTTCGTACCAGCGGATCGTGTGCACGCTGCGGCCGGAGCGCCGCGCGATGTCACCGATGTAGAGCGCGCTCGGCACAGCCTGCGCCTGCGGTGTGCGGGCATCCATCACAGATACACGGCCTTCATCGCACCCGCCGGATAGCGTTCGCCGGCTACGGCTCCGGGCGGGATCGCGGCCGAAATCCGCGCAAGCTCTTCCGCCGACAGCGTCACCTTGAGCGCGCCGATATTCTCGTCCAGCCGTGCGCGCTGCTTGGTGCCGGGGATTGGCACGATGTCCTGACCCTGGCCGAGCAGCCAGGCGAGCACGAGCTGCGAGGGCGTGCAGGCCTTCTCACGCGCGATCGCCACGACGCTACCGACGAGATCACGGTTACGGGCAAAGTTGTCACCGGAAAAGCGCGGATGGTCGCCGCGGCGATCGCCCGCGATGTCAGCCTGCGAGTGGATCTGCCCGGTCAGGAAACCGCGACCGAGCGGCGAATAGGCGACGAAGGAGATGCCGAGCGCGCGGGTGGCTTGCAGTGTCTCCTCGGCCTCGCTGCGATAAAGCAGGGAGTATTCGGTCTGCACCGCCGCGAGCGGATGAATTTTGTGCGCGCGGCGAATGGTTTCGGGGCGCGCTTCGCAGAGGCCGAGATGACGGACCTTGCCTTGCTCCACCAATCGCGCCATCGCGCCGACGGTGTCCTCGATGGGGACGTTGGGGTCGATGCGGTGTTGGTAATAGAGGTCGATGGTCTCGATGCCGAGCCGCTTCAGGCTCGCCTCGCAGGCCTGCTGGACGTAGGCGGGGCGTCCGTCGACGCCCTGGCCGGTCGCGGTCTTCACCTGGCCGAACTTGGTTGCGATCACGACCTTGTCGCGCAAGCCCTTCAGGGAGCGGCCGAGCAGTTCCTCATTATGTCCCCAGCCGTAGAGATCGGCGCTGTCGAGAAAGTCGATCCCCTGGTCGATGGCGTGGCGGATCAGGTCGGGCGTCGCCGCATCGTCGTTGGCGCCGTAGACGCCCGACAGTGACATGCAGCCGAGCCCGATGGCTGAAACCAGCGGGCCGTTGTTGCCGAGCTTGCGGTGCGGGAGCTTGCTGGAGGTGGTCATGTCGCTGGTCCTCGTGGCAGGGGTGTCGGATAGCCCAAAGTGAACATGCTAGAGCATACTCTAGGTCAAGCGAAAAATGCCGGCGCACGAAATCGTGTCGATTTGACCGGCTGGCTCAAACGCCGTCGAGAATGATGACGGTCGGCGTGGCCGGCAGCGTATCGCGCGAGATCCTTAACGTGCGCTCGCCGCCGCGGCGGTCGATCTCGAATTGCTGGCCGATCAGGCGCATGAATTCGTCGAGCGGAGTCGCGAAGCGGTGCATCGGCAGCACCACCGCCGCGCGCAGCCGCTTGGTGATTTCGGAGATGCCGTCGAGCGACATCGTATAGGTGCCGTCGATCGGGACCATCACGATGTCGAGCCGGCCGATCGCCGCGAACTGGCTGTCGTCGAGCTTGACGTGGAGGTGGCCGAGATGGCCGATGCAGAGGCCCGCGACCTCGAAGATGAAGATCGAATTGCCGTCCTTGATCATCTCGCCGCCGGGACCTTCGCCCCAATAGCGGCGGATGTCGGTGGTGACATTGCGGATATAGACGTCGCCAATCCGCATCGCGTAGTGCGCGGCCTGGCCGTTCTCGCCCCAGCCGTGCAGCACGTGCGGAATACGGGGATCGGGGAACAGCGTGTAGTGCGTCGAATGCGCCCGGTTCATGGTGACGACATCGGGCAGCCGTCCGGTCTGGTAGGCGCCGCTGTAGTCGGTTGCGATGCGGATGCCGCCCGGCGTGTCGATGTAATAGGTCGAATGGCCGGCATAGGTGATCGCGACCTCGTCGGTCTTTGCCGCCACGCGCGGAAGGCTGACCGGCGTTGCGCGCGGCGGCGCATTCGCCATCGCCAGGCACTCGCTGCGCTGGGCCTCCTGGGCTTCCACGTGCGCGGCGAAAGCTCCGAACAGCACCAGCACCGCGAGCAGTCTGAGCATGGCATGTTCCGTCTGTGACGACGTTCGTTGCGCGACAGTATCGCCGAATTGACGTTTCGTCATGATGATGCCAGCGCATCGCTCCTGGGCGCAAGCTGCAACACGATTCCGGCGATTAATCCGACGAGCGGCGTTACCATGCGCTGATATCATCCAATTGCGGGAGTCCGCCGTGACTGACCAAGCCTCCGCGCCGCGTGCGCCTTCGACCAAGCGGCTGGAGCCGCTGCGTCACGTCAACGCCGATGTGCTCAACATCGCCTATTACGAAGCCGGCCCCGCCGATGGCCCGGCCGTGCTGCTGATGCACGGCTTTCCCTACGACATCCACTCCTACGTGGACGTCGCGCCTGACCTGGCGGCGCAAGGCTGCCGCGTCATCGTTCCCTACCTGCGCGGTTACGGGCCTACGACGTTCCGCGACAAGGCGACGCCGCGCTCGGGCGAGCAGGCCGCGGTCGGCGCCGACATGATGGCGCTGATGGATGCGCTAAGCATCAAGCGCGCGGTGTTTGCCGGCTATGATTGGGGCGGCCGCGCCGCCAGCATCGGCGCAGCGATCTGGCCGGAACGCTGCATCGGGCTCGTCTGCGCCAACGGCTACATGATCCAGGACGTCGCGAACGCAATGGTGCCGACGCGGCCGGAGCGCGAGGTGCCGCTCTGGTATCAGTATTACTTCCAGCTCGAGCGCGGTCGCGCCGGCCTTGCCGCCGACCGGCGCGGTATCGCGAGGATCTTGTGGTCTCAATGGTCGCCGACCTGGGTGTTCGACGATGCCTGCTTCGAACGGACGGCGGTCGCGCATGACAACCCCGACTATGTCGACGTCGTGATCCATAGCTATCGGCACCGCTTCGGCCTCGCCGAGGGCGATCCACGCTATGCCGAGATGCAGCGTCGGCTGGGCGCTTTGCCGGCGATCACCGTTCCTGCCGTCGTCCTCGACGGGGCCGATGACTGGGTGACTGCGCCAAGAGGCGGCAGCGCCAGCGCGGCAAAATTCACCAACCGCCGGGCGTATCGGGTGATCCCGGATGCCGGCCACAATCTGCCGCAAGAGGCGCCGGAAGTATTTACCGCTGCGGTGATGGAGCTGATCAAAGGATAGAACGCGTCACGCCCGTTTCGGGCTGATCTTCCAGGCGGTGACCAGGGTTATCGCTGTCAGAATTCCGCTGACGATCGCGGCTAGCGGGATCGTCAGCGCCAGCGCCGCGGTCGCGGCCCAGCCGATCGAGCAGAACGCTTCCGCGAAGGTCGCGATGCGCGAGGAGGTCTGGCGCCGGCGGAACTGGCTGCGCTTGGCCTGTGCGCGGAACCAGAGCTGGATCGCGGCGGCAGACCCGGTGGCCACGATGATGGCGATGGCGGTCACCGCCGCCTGCCATGGCGAGACAAATATCAGCGCCATGACCAGCGGCGCGAAGATGACCGCGATCGCGATCAGGACCACCTCGATCTTGGCGCGGATCACACGCGACGGTGGCAGCGGCGCGGTCGTCACCAGATCGGCGGCGTCCTCGCCCGAGATCGTCAGCCAGGCGAGCCCGCCGGCGAGCTGGCCCGCGGCCATCACGATCACGGGGGTGATCAGGACGATCGCGGTCGACGAGTCGGAAAAGCTCCGCCACAGCATCAGGGCGGGCGGCACCAGATAGAGCATCTGCATCAGGCTCTGCGACAACAGCCATGGGTCGCGGCGCAGCAGCAAGAACTCCTTCCGGCGCAGCGCTTGCTGCCGCGAGCCGACCCGGAACGAGCGATCGCGCCGGCGCGTGGCCGTGGCGGGNCGGGATTGGCGGCCACGCTGGTCACTGTGTCGGCAAATCGCGGCGCTAACGCCGCCATGACGATGCCGAGCATCATGAGCCCGCCGGCGACGAGCAGCAGCATCACTTCAAGGTCGCCCAGCGCGGCGCGCGCCGGCCACCAGACGATACTGTTGGGGCCGGGTGCAATGCGTGCTGCCGTGTCCGAGGTCAGCACGGCAAAACGCGACAGCGTGCCATAGGACAGCACCGCGACCACTTGCAGCGCGATCACGAAGCCCGCACCGATGACGGCGGAGACGATCTGCGCGACGAGCCGCGTCCGACCTGGCCCGATCAGGCGGAACAGCAACACGGTGACAGCAATCGCGGTCGCCGCCGCCGACAGGCCGATTGCAACGACGACGCCGAAGCCCGCAAGCCAGCGCGCGCCGCCGAGAAGCGCCAGCACATCGACGAACGGCGCCGACAGCAGGAGCGCCATGCTGGTCACCGACAGAGCGATCGCCGCGATCCGGACCGAGAAGAGGTTGGTGAGCTTCGCCGGCGACGACATGATCAGATCGAGGTCGGCGCGGGCATAGAACACGCGCGTCACGGATTCGATCGCTTGCGACAGCATCAGCGCCCAGGACAAGAAGACGGTCGCGGTCAGCACGATCAGCGACGAGGGATCGAGCGGAAACTGCAGGTCGGCAAAGCGGCCGACCACCGCATAGGCCGGCAAATGCAGGATCGCGGCGACGATCAAAAGTCCGATCACCGCGCGGTTGCGACGGCGCCGGCCGCCAGTCATCATCNNNNATTCCCGCCAGGCGAGGCGGAATTCGTGGCGGACGAACCAGGAGAGATGGGCGGCCGAGCTCACGCGGCCGCCGCTTCGGTATCGACAAGCGCGATGAACATGTCTTCCAGGCTGGTGTCGTTGCGTCCGTTCTGCTGACGCAGTTCGGCCAGCGTGCCTTCGGCGATCAGCTTGCCGGCTGCGATCACGCCGATCCGGTCGGCCATGCGCTCGGCGACTTCGAGAATGTGCGTCGTCATGATCACGGTGCAGCCGGCGCGCACGCGGTCCTGCAGCAAGCCCTTCACGTGACGCGCCGACAGCGCGTCGAGGCCGGTCAGCGGTTCGTCGAGAATGATCAGACGGGGATCGTGCACCAGCGCGCCGGCCAGAGCCACCTTCTGGCGCATGCCCTTGGAGAATCCCTCGCAGCGTTCGTGCAGATGCGGCTCGAGCCCGAGCGACACCAGGAGATCGCGCGCCGACGCCTCCGACTGCCTGGGATCGATGCCCCACAGACCGGCGACGAATTCGAGGTACTCCAGCGGGGTCAGCTTGTCGTAGATCATCGGCTCNTCGTCCGACACCCAGGCCGTCACCTGCTTGGCGGCGACCGGATCGGAGAGTGCATCGATGCCGAGCACCGAGACCGAGCCGGCATCGGGCCGCAGCAGCCCCGACACCATGCGCAGCGTGGTGGTCTTGCCGGCGCCGTTCGGCCCAAGCAGCGCGTAGAACTCGCCGATGCGCACGGTGAGATCGAGCGCGTCGACCGCCGGGCGGTCAAAACGCTTGGTTAACCCTCGCACCTCGAGTGCGGACAGTCCTGCGGTCATGATGTGTGGCGATCCGGGAGTTCGCTCTTCGGTTGCGCAGCTTGGGCAAAAACTGTTTCGGCACGGTGAATCGTCTCAGGCAAATCGCGCGGGTTATGAACAAAACTCCGTGCCGCGGCATATCTCGGCAATTGTGATAATACCCGACAACCCGGGCTTTGTTGACAGGGATCGGAGCTTTTGGCTCAATTGGACCCGGACATAGGCAGCTTTCAGCGCTCCCGGCACAGGGCGCGAGGGCGGGATGCACCAAGGCGATCGGCACGAATCGCCAGTGCATCGGGAGGGAACGATGCTGGACTTTGTTCAGCAGCTCGTCAGCGGCATTGCGCTCGGCTGCGTTTACGGCCTGATCGCGCTTGGCTTCGTGCTGGTCTACAAGGCAACCGAGGTCGTCAATTTCGCGCAAGGCGATTTGATGATGCTGGGCGGCTTCTTCGCCTTCACCTTCATCGGCATCCTCGGGCTGAATTACTGGGTCGGCTTTGCCGGCGCGGTGATCTGCATGGCGCTGTTCGGCATGCTGGCGGAGCGGCTGGTGGTGCGGCCGATCCTCGGCTACCCGCAATTCTCCATCATCATGGCGACGATCGGGCTCGGCTATTTCCTGCGCTCGGTCGCAGGGATGATCTGGGGCACCGACGACTTCAAGATCGAGACGCCGTTCAGCAACGGCGTATTGCGGATCGGCAGCCTGGTGCTGGCCTATGACAAGCTCTCGGTGATCGCGGCGACCATCATCCTGTGCACGCTGCTCTATCTGTTCTTCAACCGCACCACGCTCGGCACCGCGATGCGCGCGAGTTCGGAGAACATGCTGGCTGCCTATTACATGGGCATTCCGGTCAAGCGCGTGGTGTCGATCGTCTGGGCGATCTCGGCGGCGGTTGCGACTTGCGCCGGCGTGCTGCTGGCGCCGATCACCTTCATCCATTCCAATGTCGGACTGGTTCTGGGGCTGAAGGCGTTTCCAGCCGCGGTGCTCGGCGGCTTCGGCTCGATCCCCGGCGCCGTGGTTGGCGGCGTCCTGATCGGCGTGATCGAGAGCATGGCCGGCTTCTATCTGCCGGAGGGATGGAAGGACGTCGCGCCCTACATCGTGCTGCTCGCGGTACTGCTGCTCAAGCCCGAGGGCTTGTTCGGCGTTCACGCGCGCAAGAAGGTCTGAGGAGCAACGCATGCGCTTTCTCTTCAAGACCGACTATGACGACGACATCAGGCTCTTCCCGCATTCCGGTTACGTTTACTCGTACGGCCTTCTGCTGATAGCGCTGCTGATCGCGCCATACGTGCTCTCGAGCTATGTGATGAGCCAGCTCGTTTTCGTCTGCATCTATGCGACCGTCGGCGTCGGGCTCATGATCCTGACCGGCTTCACCGGACAGGCCTCGCTCGGTCACGCGGCCTTTCTCGCGATCGGCGCCTACACCGCGGCCTATCTGCAGCAGTTCAACGTGCCGTTTCCCGTCTATTTCCTTGCTGCGGGGCTGCTGACCGGCGTGGTCGGCGCACTGGTCGGCTTTCCGGCGCTGCGGCTGCAGGGCATCTATCTTGTGATCGCGACGATCTCTTTTGCGTTCATCGTCGAGGAGATCATGGCGCGCTGGGAAAGCGTGACCAACGGCAACGAGGGCATGCGGGTCAAGGCCGTGCAGTTGCTCGGCGCCACGGTGTCGCGCGACGACCCAACCTTCTACTATCTCTGCCTCGCGGTGCTGGTGCTGACCATCGTCGGCACGCTCAATTTGCTGCGTTCCCCGACCGGGCGCGCCTTCGTCGCGATCCGCGACAGCGAGACTGCCGCGCGCAGCATGGGCATCAACGTCTCGCTCTACAAGGTGAAGTCGTTCGCGATCTCGGCGGCGATCACCGGCTTCGCCGGCGTGCTGTTCGCGCACAAGCTCTCCTTCATCTCGCCGGAGATGTTCACGCTACAGCTCTCGATCGAGTTCATCATCGTGATCCTGATCGGCGGTATCTTCAGCCTGCATGGTGCGGTGCTGGGCGCGATCTTCCTCGTCATGATCGATCCGTTCCTGACCTATCTGAAGGACGACATGCCCGGCGTGATCGCCGGCATCGCGGCAACGCTCGGCGCGTCGCCGGAGCGTGCGGGGCACATCCAGGATGCCGCCTCCGCCTTTGCTTCCGCCAACGGGCTGAAGGGCGCGATCTACGGCATCATCATCGTCGGCTTCGTGCTGTTCGAGCCGCTTGGGCTCTACGGCCGCTGGCTCAAGATCAAGCTCTTCTTCCAGCTGTTCCCGCTCTACAAGCGCGCCACCTTCAAGCGGCAGAAGATCTATGTGAAGTCGGAGCGGAACCGATGAGCTACTTCCGCGCCGAGAACCTGTCCTTGCATTTCGGCGGCCTCAAGGCCGTCGACGCGGTCAGCTTCGCGGTCGAGAAGGGCGAGATCCTCTCGATCATCGGGCCGAATGGCGCCGGGAAGAGCTCGATCTTCAACCTGATCTCGCGGATCTATCCGCCGACCTCGGGCAGGATCTTCTTCGAGGATCAGGACATCACCCGGGAACCGGCCTACGATATCGCAAGGCTCGGCATCGCGCGCACCTTCCAGAATATCGAGCTGTTCGAGAATGCGACCGTGCTGAGCAATCTTCTGGTCGGCCGCCACCGCCATTCGACGACGCAACTCTGGCAGGAGCTGCTGTTCCTGCCGAGCGTGCGTGCCAACGAGAAGCTGCATCGCCGCCGCGTCGAGCAGGTGATCGAGTTCCTCGATCTGGAGCCCTACCGCGACAAGCTGATCTCGGGCCTGCCCTACGGCGTGCGCAAGGTGATCGAGCTCGCGCGGGCGCTGTGCTCGGAGCCGAAGCTGATCCTGCTCGACGAGCCGTCGTCGGGCCTCAATGTCGAGGAGACCGACGACATGTCGTTCTGGATCCGCGACATGAAGAGCGAGCTCGGAATCACCGTGCTGATGGTCGAGCACGACATGACGCTGGTCAACCGCGTCTCCGACCGCGTCATAGCCTTGAACTACGGCCGGGTGCTGGCGATGGGCTCGCCGTCGGAGGTGCAGCATCATCCCGACGTCGTCGCGGCCTATCTCGGGGCATGAGGACGATGCGATGAGCGCGCCAGACATCATCCTGAAGCTCAGCAACATCGAGAGCTATTACGGACCGATCATGGCCATCCGCGGCATCAGCCTCGAGGTGCCGCGCGGTCGGATCGTGACGCTGCTCGGCGCCAACGGCGCCGGCAAGACCACGGTGCTGAAGACGATCTCCGGCATCCTCGATCCGCAGAAGGGGACGATCGAGTTTCTCGGCAGGCCGATCCAGCGCATGGAGGCCGACAAGATCGTGCGGCTCGGCCTGAGTCATGTGCCCGAGGGACGCGAGGTGTTTCCGTTCCTGTCGGTGCGCGAGAACCTGATGATGGGCGCCTATCCGCGCAAGGATCGCGACGGTGTGGCTGACGACCTCCAGCGCGTCTATGGCTATTTTCCGCGGCTGAAGGAGCGGCTCGATCAGCCGGCCGGCCAGCTCTCCGGCGGGGAGCAGCAGATGCTGGCGATCGGGCGCGCGCTGATGAACCGCCCGACGCTGCTGTTGCTCGACGAGCCGTCGCTGGGCCTGTCGCCGATCCTGGTGAAGGAGATCTTCACCATTATCCGCCGCGTGAACGAGGAGCAGGGCATGTCGATCCTGCTGGTCGAGCAGAACGCCAAGATCGCGCTGGAGACGGCGGACTATGGCTATGTGCTCGAGATCGGCCGCGTCGTCATGAACGATACCTGCGAGAGGCTGATGAATTCACCAGATATCCAGGAGTTCTATCTCGGCGCCAAGGAGGCGGGCGCACGCGGAGAGCGGCGCTGGAAAAAGAAGAAGACGTGGCGTTGAGAGGTATGTGGAGCTAGATTTCAAGCTCGTTTCGCGAACAAGACCGGCGATCGATCCGGCGCGCGGGGCAGGCGACAGAGGAGGGAACGCGCATGGCCGGACCGGCAGTGCTGACGGTCGCCGACACGATCGCGAAGAGTTTTCTGCGCGCAGTGGAGACGCGTGGCGACAGGCCCGCGATCCGCGAAAAGAAATTCGGCATCTGGCAGCCGACCAGTTGGCGCGAATGGCTGCAGATATCGAAGGACATCGCCTACGGCCTGCACGCGACCGGCTTCCGCCCCGGCGACGTCGCCTCGATCATCGCCAATGCCGTGCCGGAATGGGTCTACGCCGACATGGGCATCCTGTGCGCCGGCGGCGTCTCGTCCGGCATCTACCCGACCGACTCGCCGGCGCAGGTCGAATACCTCATCAATGATTCCCGCACGCGAATCGTGTTCGTCGAGGACGAGGAGCAGCTCGACAAGGTGCTGGCGTGCCGCGCGCGCTGCGCGACGCTGGAGAAGATCGTCGTCTTCGACATGGAGGGCTTGAGCGGCTTCTCCGATCCGATGGTGCTGTCGCTTGCCGAATTCATCGCACTCGGCCGCAACCATGCACAAGGCAACGACGCCTTGTGGGACGAGATGACCGGCAGCCGCACGGCCTCCGATCTCGCGATCCTGGTCTACACCTCGGGCACGACAGGTCCCCCCAAGGGCGCGATGCATTCCAACCGCAGCGTGACCCACCAGATGCGTCACGCCAATGACTTGTTCCCATCGACGGACAGCGAGGAGCGGCTGGTGTTCCTGCCGCTTTGCCATGTCGCCGAGCGGGTCGGCGGCTACTACATCTCGGTCGCGTTGGGCTCGGTGATGAACTTCGCCGAGAGCCCGGAGACGGTGCCGGACAATCTGCGCGAGGTGCAGCCGACCGCATTCCTCGCGGTGCCGCGGATCTGGGAAAAGTTCTATTCGGGCATCACCATCGCGCTGAAGGACGCGACCCCATTCCAGAACTGGATGTATGCCCGCGCGCTCGGGATCGGCAATCGCATGGCCGAATGCCGCCTCGAGGGCGAAACGCCGCCGCTGTCGCTGCGGCTTTTGAACCGCGCCGCCTACTGGCTGGTGTTCCGCAACATCCGCCGCATGCTCGGGCTCGACCGCTGCCGGATCGCCTTCACCGGCGCGGCGCCGATCGCTCCGGACCTGATCCGCTGGTATCTCGCGCTCGGCATCGACATGCGCGAGGTCTACGGCCAGACCGAGAATTGCGGCGTCGCCACCATGATGCCGACGGACCGCATCAAGCTCGGCTCGGTCGGCAAGGCCGCGCCGTGGGGCGAGGTGATGATCTGTCCCAAGGGCGAGATCCTGATCAGGGGCGACTTCCTGTTCATGGGCTATCTCAATCAGCCGGAGAAGACCGCCGAGACGATCGACGCCAAGGGCTGGCTGCACACCGGGGATGTCGGCGCGATCGACAATGAAGGCTATGTGAAGATCACCGACCGGATGAAGGACATCATCATCACCTCGGGCGGCAAGAACGTCACACCGTCGGAGATCGAGAACCAGCTCAAATTCTCACCCTATGTCTCGGATGCGGTCGTGATCGGCGACAAGCGGCCGTATCTGACCTGCCTGATCATGATCGACCAGGAGAATGTCGAGAAGTACGCCCAGGATCACGACATTCCCTTCACCAACTACGCCAGCCTGTGCCGCGCGCGTGAAATCCAGGATCTGATTCATCGCGAGGTCGAGACGGTGAACGCCGGTTTCGCACGCGTCGAAACCATCAAGAAATTCTACCTGATCGAGCGCCAGCTCACGCCTGAAGACGAGGAGCTGACACCGACCATGAAGCTGAAGCGCAATTTCGTGAACAAGCGCTACGCGGCCGAGATCGACGCGATGTATGGCGAGCGCGCGGCCGCGACCAGGGAAATGGCGAAGGCGTAAGGAGGCCCAGCCCTTCGCTCAACACGGGCCACTGAAGGAGGAGACTGCAATGTCGAAATCGCTGAAAGCGCTGGGCCTTGCGGTGAGCGCTCTGGCGCTGACCTGCCTGCCGGCCGCAGCCCAAACCAAGGTCACTAACGAGGGCATCTCGCCGACCGAGATCGTGATCGGAACGCATCAGGACCTGTCGGGCCCGATCAAGGTCTGGGGCGTTCCGGTGTCCAACGGCATGAAGATGGCGGTGGAGGAGATCAATGCGAGCGGCGGCATCAACGGCCGCAAGCTCAAATTGATCCTGGAAGACAACGGCTATGATCCGAAGAAGGCCGTGCTGGCCTCGCAGAAGATGGTCGAGCGCGACAAGATCTTCGCGATGGTCGGGCCGATGGGGTCGCCGACCGTGCTTGCCGCGCAGGACATCCTGTTCGACGCCGGAGTGCTGCAGCTGTTCCCGCTGACCGCGGCCGAATTCACCTTCAAGTTCGATCCGAACAAGCCGCAGGAGCGGCTGAAGTTCAATAATCTGCTGCCCTATGTCGAGAGCACGCGCGCCGCGCTGAAGTACATGATGGACTGGAAGAACTTCAAGAAGCCCTGCATCATGCATCAGGACGACGAGTACGGCAAAAACGTGCTCGACGGCTTCAACCAGCAACTCGCGGCGATGAAGGTGCAGCCGGCGTCGATCACGAGCTACAAGCGCGGCGCCTCCGATTTCTCGGCGCAGGTCGCCAAGATGAAGTCCGACGGCTGCGATCTTGTCGTGCTCGGCACCGTGATCCGCGAGACGATCGGCGCGATGAGCGAGGCCAGGAAGCTCGGCTGGGATGTGACCTTCCTCGGCGCCACGCCGACCAACGTGCTGGAGGTGCCGACGCTTGGCAAGGAGGCGGTCGAAGGGCTTTATGCGGCCTCGGGCTTCGAGATTCCCTATGAGGACACCGCCAAGGGCAAGGTGAAGGACTGGCTCGTCAACTACAAGAAGATGTTCAACACCGAAGCCAATACGCAGGCGATCATCGGTTACAACGCCGTGATGACCTTCGCCTTCTACGCGCAGAAGGCGGGCAAGGATCTCACCGGCCAGAAGATGCTCGATTCGCTGGAGTCGGGTGACAAATTCCTCGACATCTTCAGTTCACCACCGACCAAGTTCTCGAAGACCGATCATCTCGCCAACACCATCACCCAGGTGCAGCAGGTCAAGAACGGCCGCTGGGTTCTGGTGAAGGACAATCTGATGTTCTGAGCGGACGGCCTACACCGTCATTGCGAGGCGCAAAGTGAAGAAGCAATCCATTCCGCCAAGAGGAGTGGATTGCTTCCGTCTTCGCCGAGGCTTGGGCGGAGAAGTCGCTTCGCTCGCGAGGACGCCGTGCGATCAGTTGAGTTGCGCCGCCGGCCGCAACGCGACCTCGGTGATGGGCGGCGCGTCGACATATCTGCTGACGCCGTGCTCGTCGATCACGAAGGTCGGCCGGAAATTCCTGACATTGGAATCCTCGATCATCGCCATGCGGCGATTGTCGAGCGTGAGCCAATGGCCGTCGAGGCGCGCCGCGACGACGGCATGGTCTTCGCCGCCAAGCAGGTCATGCATGACGACGATCCGCAGATCCTCGGGCGTAACCCCGGCTTTCTGCAGCGCGACGAATTTCGCGATCGCGTAGTCCTCGCAGTCGCCGGCGCCCTTGGCGAAGGTAGTGAGCGGCGAGCTCCAGACATCGATCTCGCCGTACAACGCAAGGTCGCTGCCCGGGCGGATCGCAAGGTTGATCGCGCGGTTGATCTCGCCGAGCCTGGCGCGGCCGTGACGCGTCCGCCCGGCATCGATGATTGCGAGAAACCGTAGCGCCTCCAGTGAGACGCAACCCTCGCGGTCGCCGTCGCAGATCGCGAGCTGCACCAGCTCGTCGGCAAGATGGCGCTGCACCCCCAGCCATTTGTCGTGCAATCCGCCGTCGGCGACCAGGGCAGTCGGCAACCCGAACGGCTCGGTTGATTTCCTGACCAGCTCTGCCGGCCCCGGCGTCAACAGCGACGTGGCGTCGAGCTTGGACACGGGCGCGAGCCAAGCCAAGCCGCAAAGAAGCATGACGCTGCGCAGCGTACGCAAGTGAAGTGGAATCCGCATGTGACACCCCTGTTTGGGCATCGGTGGAATGATGGTGAACGCCCGATGTGACCGGATCGTTTCATGCAGTCACGATGGCGGGCGCTGCTTTGAGTCTGCTTAAGGCCCAACCGGATCGTGCCCGGATATGTAAGAGACGCTGAAAGCCATCTCGGCGGCATCCCGAAAACTTTATCGGTTTTGTGAATGCGGCCGGCGAACCTTTTGCCGCCTGCCGGCGCCCTATGCTTGCCTTCTGGTTAACCCGGCGGGGCGCTCGGAATTTGTGCGATTTGTAAGCCAATTCACAGCTTTAGCCGGAAAATTGAGCTCAAATCCCGCCGGGGAACTGAGAGAAAATAGAGGCAAGTAGAAATATGCCAGTCAATACCACGAATACGTGGACCAATACGTATTCCGGTTCAGCTGCCACCTCAGATTATCTGCAAACAGGATCAAACTACGCGGAATTTGGTGGAAGTAGCGGTGTTCAGCGCGTTGAGGGCGCCCGGCGTGAGCTTCCTGTGCAAGCACAGGACGGTTTCGCCGCGGTCTATGCGATGATATGCAAGCACAATTGCTTGCATATTCTATAGATATAAACCTTACGTGCGGTGAGCCGCGGTGAACTTTGTCGATAAATTCGACGGCTTCTTGCCGAGCCTGGACGCTCACTCCCATGGGCAAGTCCATGTCGACAGCGTTTCCGGTCATACTCCGCCCGGCGCGATCGTCGTCGACGATGCGCAACTGCTGTTCACCGGTGACTTCAAGCGCTCGGGCCCCGACCTTGTCCTGTCCAAGGACGATCGCGAACTGGTGCTGCACGACTATTTCAAGGGCGAGAAGCGTGCGGCTCTGGCCTCGCCAGACGGCGCGCATCTCACGGGCGACATTGTCAATGCCCTCACCGGATATACCCAGTTCGCGCAGGCCGGCGGCGGTGCCGTCGAGCCTGCCAAGGTCATCGGCCACGTCAGCAAGCTGGTCGGTAGCGCCACTGCCATTCGCAATGGCGTGGCGATCGTCCTGAACCAGGGTGACAACGTCAACAAGGGTGACGTGGTCCAGGCCGGCGCCGACTCGACGCTCGGCATCACCTTCATCGACGGTACCGTGTTCGGTCTTGGACCGAACGCGAAAATGGTGCTGAACGAAATGATCTACGACCCGAACGGGTCGAACAATTCGTCGCTGATGAGCCTGGTGCAGGGCACGATCTCGTTCGTCGCCGGCGCGACCGCCAAGCACGGCGACATGAAGGTCGATACGCCGGTTGCGACCATGGGCATCCGCGGCACCGCGGTGCTGGTCGAAATCGATTTCGACGTGCAGGGCACGGGTGGCGTGCCGCCGGCCAAATTCCAGGTGCTGGTCGAGCCGGACGGCTCGACCGGCTCCTACATCCTGTTCGACAAGACGACGCTCAATCCGATCGCGACCGTCGACCAGGCCGGTACGCAGACCATCGTCAATGGCCAGGGGAGCGTCAGCTTCCTGTCGTCGACGCAGCTCTCGACCGATGCGCAGAAGCTCATCTCCGACGTCTTCGCGCTGAAGTTCACCGACAACACCAACACGAACACCAAGCTCACGTCGAACTTCACCGATTCGATCGTTCCGACCACGACGGGCTTCAAGTTCGCAAGCGGCGATGTGATCGTGCCGACAGTCCTCCTGCTGACCTTTGCCAATGGGCCGGCGCAGAATGCGGCGGTCAAGGGCAGCAACCATGTCGCAGGGCCGCCTGATGCCGTGGCATTCAACGCCGCGTTTACCGAGCAGCCAGGGCTGACCAACAGCACGTCCCCTGACACGGTATCGAACGCGATCAGATGGGTTGACGTCAACCTCGGCGACATACCGAGTGCGACGGCGTACTTTACCTCATTTACCTATCAAGACGCCCAGCACAACGACGTCACCGCGTCGCTGACGGCTCAGCAACTCGCGGCCATCAAGGCGGTCGAGATCCCGCTGCTCGTCGAGCAGACCCCGGGCAATACCAATTTCGGCTCCGCGACCTGGACCTACAGCCTGCCCGACGGCGCCTTCGATTTCCTGGCGGCCGGCGAGACGCTGACGCTGACCTATACGGCGCGTGTCGACAACAATTACGTGCTTCTCAACGAGACCGCGTTCAAGACCTTCACCGTCACGATCACCGGTACCAACGATACGCCGATCGTGACGTCGTCGGCGCAGGCGGCCACGATCACGGAGATGCCGTGGACGACCCATTCGGCCGTGCCGGATACTGCGCATGGAACGGTCACCTTCACCGATCCGGATCTGACCGATACGCATACGGTGACCATTACTGGTGTCAGCGAGTCCGGCGTCACCACCGGCCTCGCCGACCCGGCCACCGTGCTGAGCTGGTTGTCGCTAGGAGCGCTCACTGATGCGACCAATGGCACGACCGGATCGCGCTCCTGGACGTTCTCGGCGGCCGACAAGGATTTCGATTACCTCGCGGCCGGCGAGACGTTGACGCTCACCTACACGGTCCAGATCGACGATCATCATGGCGGCGTGGTTACGGTGCCGGTCACGATCACGATCGTCGGCACCGACGACAAGCCGGTGATCACGTCGCCGACACAGGCCGCCGCGATCACCGAAGCTCCCGGGGTGACCGGCTCGCTGACGCCCGACACCGCGTCCGGCACGGTGAGCTTCACCGACGTCGATCTCAGCGACACCCACAGTGTCGCCGTCACCGGCGTGGCCGAGTCCGGCGTCACCACGGGCCTCGCCGACGAGGCGACCGTGTTGAGCTGGCTGTCGCTCGGCACGCTGATCGACTCGACCGGCGGCGTGACGGGATCACGCTCATGGGCGTTCTCGGCCGCCGACAGGAACTTCGATTACCTCGCCGCCGGCGAGACGCTGACGCTAGTCTACACCATTCAGGTCGACGATCATCATGGCGGGGTGGTCACGCAGCCGGTCACGATCACGGTTACCGGCGCCAACGATTTGCCTGTCATCACCTCGGCCCCGCAAGCGGCCGCGATTACCGAAATGCCGGATACGACCGGTTCGTCGACGGCGGACACGGGGTCGGGCGCGGTGACGTTCACGGATCCGGACCTCAGCGACGCCCACAGTGTCACGATCACAGGCGTGACGGAATCCGGCGTCACCAGCGGTCTCGCGAATGAATCGATCGTGCTGAGCTGGCTGTCGTTGGGCAAGCTGACGGATTCGACCGGCGGAGTAATCGGGTCAAGCCCGTGGCTGTTCTCGGCCGCCGACAAGAATTTCGACTATCTTGCCGCCGGCGAGACGCTCACCCTCGTCTACACGATGCAGGTCAACGATCATCATGGCGGCGTGGTCGATCAACCCGTGACGATCACCATCACCGGCACCAACGATTTGCCCGTCTTCACGTCTGCTCCGCAGACGGCCGCGATCACCGAGTTGCCGAATACGACGGGTTCGTCCACGCCCGATGTCGTCTCCGGCGCGATCTCCTTCACCGATGCGGACCTCAGCGACTCCCATACGGTCACGATCGCCAGTGTGACGGAGGCCGGCGCGACCGCCGGTCTCGCCGATTGCGAGACGGTGCTGAGCTGGTTGTCGCTGGGCAAGCTGACAGACTCGACCGGTGGCGCGACGGGATCGGATGCCTGGACATTTTCGGCGGCGGACAAGAACTTTGATTATCTCGCGGCTGGCGAGACGCTGACGCTGACCTATACGGTGCAGATCGACGATCATCATGGCGGTGTCGTCAGCCAGCCGGTGACCATCACTGTCACCGGCACCAATGACGCGCCGACGCTGCCCGACGTTGGCACGGTGCTCGCCCCCGGCGCCGAGGGCAGCTTCGGCTCACTCACCGGTACGCTCCACGGGTACGATGTCGACGATGGCGAGACCGCAACGCTGACCTACGGCGCTCTGAATGCAACGCATCACGCGACGAACGAGGCGATCAAGGGCCTCTACGGCTCCCTGACGGTGAACGTCGACGGCACCTATATCTACGTTCCGGATGCCACCGCGCTCAAAGGGCTTGCTGCAGGCGCCTACACCGATACGTTCGGCATTGAGACCACCGATGTTCACGGCGCCATGGGTACGGCAACGCTGACGGTCGATGTCCAGGGTGCCGGGGCCGTTCCGGTGCTCAATGTCGATCATCTTGTCATGACGCACGATCCCGAGAGCGGCACGGACACGGTTACGGGCCTGACAGTCACGGATGCGGGAGCAAGCGCCGACGAGATCTTCACCCTGACGGCCTTGACGGCCGACTCGAGCAGCAGCGTCAAGCCCGCGTCCGATGCGGGGTACCTGACCAACATCAACGCCACGCTCGCGTCCGGCCTCGTTTATCACGAAGGTGAGGCGCCGACGGACAGGGTCACTGTCTCCGTGGCCGATAGTCACGGCGCGACCGATACGGTCAATCTCATCTTCAGCGTTCAGCAAAATCCGACCGAACCGGTGACGCTGACCGGCACCAGTGACAAGGACGTGTTGTTCGGCACGCCGGGCTATCAGGATCAGTTCGTGTTTGCGCCGAACTTCAATCACGACACGATCATGAATTTCACGCCCGGTCAGGATCATATCGATCTTTCCGCGGTGGTATCGACCGCCGACGCGGCCATTTGGTTCAACCAGCACGTTGCGGTCTCGCCGACCAATTCGGCGGATACGCTGATTACTATCGATGCCGCCGACACGATCACGCTGCACGGGGTCGCCAAGGCGAGCCTGTCGCAGAACGACTTCATCCTTCATATAGCCTGACCAGCGTCCGGCGCCCGCTGTCGGCGCCAGTCGCGAGCCCATCCCGCGTTGCGCATTGGAACAAGCTCCCGTGCATGATATCCAGACCGCATGAAACGGCTGAGGGCGATACGGAGATGGTTCGCGCGGCGCTTCGGCTACGACCGGCTGGCGTGCCTTGTGCTGTTGGTCGGTATCGCCGCGCTCCGTGTCTGGGACCCCGCGCCGGTTCAGGAGCTGCGCGTCAGGACGTTCGATACCTTCCAACTGATCGACCCTCGCATCAAGACAGTACGACCCGTCACCGTCGTTGATATCGACGAGAAGAGCCTCGCGGACCCCAGGCTCGGGCAATGGCCATGGCCGCGGACGCGGATCGCCGACATCGTCACCAATCTGACCAGGCTCGGTGCGGTCGTGATCGCATTCGACGCGGTCTTCTCCGAGCCCGATCGCCTCAATCCGGACATCGCGGCCGATACGTTCGGCAATCTCGATGAGGAAATGCGCACCAGGCTGCGGCAGCTGCCTAGCAACGACAGTATCCTGGCCGATGCCATCAAGAACTCGCGGGTGGTGCTAGGTGAATCCGGTGGAATCAACGTCCGGGCCGATCTGAACGAAAAGCTTCCGGTCACCGGCTTTGCGATGCTCGGCGAGGACCCGCAGCGCTTCATGTTCGAGTTTCCCGGGCTGCTACGCAACGTGCCGGTGCTGGAGGAGGCAGCGGCCGGGCGCGGCCTGTTCACCATCAGGCCGGAGCGGGACGGCATCGTGCGGCGAGTGCCGATGATCATGGTCGCCCAGGGCATCACCATGCCATCGCTGACCTTCGAGATGCTGCGGGTCGCCAGCGGTTCGGACACTATCCTGATCAAGGCCGACGAGGCCGGCATAAAGAGCATCGGCGTCAAGGGATTTTCGATTCCGACCGATCGCAACGGCCAGCTCTGGATCCACTACGCGAGGCGGGATCCCTCGATCTATGTCTCCGCCATTGACGTGCTGGAAGGGCGCGTGGCGCCGGACAAGATCGCTGGCAAGCTCGTGGTGATCGGCACGTCGTCGATCGGGCTGAACGATATCAAGACGACGCCGGTGACGCCGGCGATGCCCGGCGTCGAGGTTCACGCCCAGGTGCTGGAGAGCGCGCTGACCGGCGATGTGGTTTCACAGCCGGGTTACGGAGTCGGCATCGAGTTCTTTGCCGCGATGATCATGGGGCTCCTGGTGATCGCCTTCGCGCCGAAGTTCGGCCCGGTGACGCTGGTCGTAGTCGGCGGGCTGTTTGCGTCGGTATTGGTCGGCACGTCATGGTACTTCTACGCCAGGCATCGCCTGCTGATCGATTTCACCTATCCGCTGATGTCGACCACGGCGATCTACCTCACCCTGATCTTCTCCGCCTTCGTGCGCGAGCAGCAGCAGCGCCGGCAGATCAGATCGCAGTTCGTCCAGTACATGTCGCCCGCGCTGGTCGAACAACTGGCGCAGTCGCCGGAAAGGCTCGTGCTCGGCGGCGAAGAGCGCGAGATGACCATCATGTTCTCGGACATGCGCGGCTTCACCTCGATCTCGGAAACCTACAAGAGCGATCCGCAGGGCCTGACGGCGCTGATGAACCGTTTCCTCACGCCGCTCTCGAACGCGATCCTGCTTCGCAAGGGTACGATCGACAAATACATGGGCGACGCCATCATGGCGTTCTGGAACGCGCCGCTCGACGACAAGGATCACCAGCTCAATGCCTGCGACGCTGCGCTCGACATGCTGCAGCGTGTCGAGGAGCTCAACCGGACGCGCGAGCAGGAGGCGCGGCAGGGCGGCCATATCTATGTGCCGCTCAACATCGGCGTCGGCCTCAACACCGGCACCTGCGTGGTCGGCAACATGGGCTCCGACGTGCGGTTCGACTATTCGGTGTTCGGCGACAGCGTCAATCTGGCGTCGCGACTGGAAGGGCAGTCCAAGGAATATGGCTTCCCGATCATCGTCGGATCGAACACGGCGCTCGCAGTGAAGGACAAATTCGCGATCCTCGAGCTCGACTTCATCATGGTGAAGGGCAAGAAGGAGCCCGAGGTGATCTATGCGATCGCCGGCCGCGAGGATGTGGCGAATTCCGGCCGCTTCCAGCGGTTGCGCAATTTGACCATCGAAATGCTCGCTTGCTATCGCGGCCGTGATTGGGATGGCGCGCTGGCCGCAATCGCTCGCGGCCGCAAGACCGACGAGGCGCAGACGCTGCAATATCTCTACAGCCTCTACGAGGCGCGCATCATGGCTTTCCAGAAGGATCCACCTCCGGACGATTGGAACGGCGCGTTCGCGCTGCTGACGAAGTAGCACAGGTACCCAAACATACACGGTGTCATGCGCGGGCTTGACCCGCGCATCCATCAAAATGAGTGCCTCATTCAAGCGAATGGATTGCCGGGTCAAGCCCGGTAACGACGACCGTCACTCCAGCCCGATCTGCGTGAGATCCTGGAACCAGTGCTGCGCCTGCACGAAGGACTTCACCTTCGGCGACAGCGCGTGCGGATTGGTGTCGTGCACCACCCGATCCCGACAGGCGTACCGAGGTGCCGCCGATCTCGGGCGATCCACCCAATCCGATCGATCCGCCGCCCGGTTGCCGGTTTCACACCCGTTGTCCGTTTGCGGAGCCGCTCTGCGCAAACGCAACGCCAAAGCTCAGCGATCTCGATACAATGGGCCATCAAGCGGCGTGCTACATGGCCATTCCTGGCTCAGGGCACAGCCGTGCGCCGGCAAAAGCAAAAGGAGAAAACGCGGCATGACCAGACCCACGCCTAAGGATGTCAAGGTGATCGCGCACGTCGCTGATGTGCCCGCCGATGACGAAGTGGCCAACCGCATCGCCAATTCGATCGGGCCCGCATTCGACGGCTTTGCGCCAATCTCCGGCACGTTGCCCTTCGACCTCGAACCCGCGAGCTTCCTGCTGGCGCAGATCGCAAAGGTGTCGAAATGAGCACCGAACCTGCCTTGATGACCCTGACCGCAGTCGCCAAGGCGATTGCCGAGAAGAAGGTCTCCTCGCACGAAGTGACGCGCGCCGTGTTGCATCGGATTGCGCAATGGCAGCCGCGTCTCAACGCCTATATGGCGATCGAATCGGAACAGGCGCTGGCCGCCGCCACAGAGGCCGACACTGAACTCGCCAAAGGCAAGAGTCGCGGCGCGCTGCACGGCGTCCCGTTGGCGCACAAGGACATGTATTACGAGGCCGGCAAGGTCGTGACCTGCGGCTCGCTGATCCGCCGCGATTTCGTGCCGAAGACGACAGCGACCGCGCTGCAGCGGCTGAAGGATGCGGGGCAGGTTCGGCTCGGCTCGCTGCAGATGGTTGAGTTCGCCTACGGGCCGACCGGCCATAACGTGCATTACGGCGCGGTGCGCAATCCCTGGAACGTCGATCACATCACCGGCGGTTCGTCGTCGGGCTCCGGTTCGGCGGTCGCCGCGCGCCTGACTTTTGCGGCGCTCGGCTCGGATACCGGCGGCTCGGTGCGCATGCCTGCGCATTTCTGCGGCGTCACCGGCCTGAAGACGACAGTCGGACGCGTCAGCCGCGCCGGCGCGATGCCGCTGTCGCAGTCGCTGGATACGGTCGGTCCGCTGGCGCAGACGGCAGAGGATTGTGCGCTGCTGCTCGGCTTGATGGCCGGTGCTGATACCGAGGATCTCACGGCCTCGAGCCAGCCGGTGCCGGACTACATGGCCGCGACCAGGGAATCGCTGAAAGGCCTGAAGATCGGGGTGCCCACCGCGTTCTATGTCGACGATCTCGATCCCGAGGTCGCGCGCATCCTCGACGAGACCATTGCGACGCTGAAGAAGGAAGGCGCCGAGATCGTGAAGGTCGAGTTGCCAGACCAGCGTCAGCTCTCTTCGGCGTCGCAGCTGGTGCTCGCGGTCGAGGCCGCGGCCTTCCACAAGCGCTGGATGATCGAGCGGCCGCAGGATTACGGCGCGCAGGTCTTGATGCGGTTGCAGAACGGCCTCACGATTCCGGCGGTCACCTACCTCGAGGCGATGCGGTGGCGTGGGCCGGCGCTCGCCGCGCACAATGCGGCGGTCAGCGGCGTCGATGCGGTGATTGCGCCGTCGTCGCCGGTGCCAGCGCCGACGATTGCCGAGAGCGATGTCGGCAATGGCCCGGGTGCGGACGCAGTGCTGCAGCGGCTGACACGGTTCACCCGCCCGGTCAATTATCTCGGCCTGCCGTCGCTCTCGATCCCGAGCGGTTTCACCAAGTCGGGCCTGCCGGTCGGCATGCAGCTGATCGGCCGCTCCTTCGAAGAGGCCTCGCTGCTTCGGATCGGCGCCGCTTTCCAGCGCGCGACCGACTATCACGCAAAGGTGCCGAAACTCGCATGACTGACCTCGTCGAGATCAACAACCTCAACATCCGCTTCACCGGCGATCGTACGGTCCACGCCGTGAACGATCTCAGCCTGTCGCTCGCCGAAGGCGAGGTGTTGGGGTTGCTCGGCGAGTCCGGCTCGGGCAAGAGCGTGACGTTGCGGGCGCTGATGCGGCTGTTGCCGAGGAAGCGCACGGAGATCTCCGGCAGCGTCAAGGTGCTGGGCCGGGAAGTGCTGGCGATGGACGACGAGGCGCTCTCCGCATTCCGCGGCCAGACCGTCTCGATGATCTTCCAGGAGCCGGCGCTCGCGCTCGATCCCGTCTACACCATCGGCCGGCAGATCGCCGAGACCGTGATACGTCATGAAGGCAAGAGCGAACGCGAGGCAATGGCGCGTGCGCTCGAGATGCTGGAGGTGGTGCGGATCCCGTCCGCCAAGCGGAGGCTGGAGTCGTATCGGCATGAGATGTCGGGCGGCATGCGGCAGCGCGCGATGATCGCGGTGGCAGCGGTTTAGCTCGCGCGGGCGACGGCGTCCGCAATCCAGCGCCGTACCGCGGCGATCCGCCGGTCCTGGGCCTGCTCGGTGCGAGATATCAGATAGATGGTTTCGCTGTGCGCCGCCTCGAACGCAAAGGGGGGCGACCAGCCTGCTGCCGAAGCCCGGCTGCGCCCCCGATCAGGGGGCCATTCCCAGCGCGAACCGAGCCCGTGCTCGGCCGCGCAATGGGAAGCCCGTGCCGCCGCCTGGTTCCGAATGCACCACAGCGTGGTTAATGGCGTCGGTTCGGTGGCGCGGGTGCTCTGGCCCGCCGACTGGACCCACGGTATCGGGCGTCCGGTTCAGAACGTGATGGGCTGATCCGAACCCGAATCTGACGGTTCAATTGTTCCGGCAACCACAGGGCGAATAGGTCGGAGTGCGGGCGGGCCGAGACCTGCTGGCGCCCGAAGGTCGGGCTTGGCGTCGGGAGCGGCGTGTTGCTTGATGTTTACGGCGAGATCGGCCGTGTCTCGATGTCGGTCATTCTCGTGCCCTTTTCGAGAAGCGCGCCCACGAACCGGCCCGGTTCGGCGGCAAACTAGCCATCATTCCTTCAACTCCCCGTGCGATCACCAAATGCGGTTGCGAACCCGCTCTCGGGTTAACGCGACTTAAATGTACGACGGTCACAAAAATGGACGATGGTCGCAAACGTCGATACAACGTGGCTATCACGTGACCCTTTTGTAGAGACTGGATTTTTATGGCAGCTGCTCCCGCTGTCCGGCGTTCCGAACTGAGTGAGGCGCTGCGCGCATGCCGCAGTGCCTTCATCGGCGTCGGTCTCATGAGTTGCATGATCAACCTGTTGTACCTGACAGGTTCAATGTTCATGCTGCAGGTCTACGACCGGGTGCTGCCGAGCCGCAGTGTTCCGACCCTGATTGGCCTCGTGGTCATCGCCGCCGGCCTCTACATGGCCCAAGGTGTGCTCGATCTGCTGCGCGGACGGATCCTTGGCCGCATTGGAACCTCGCTCGATGAAGCCCTCAATGCACGGGTGTTCGATACCATCGTCCGGTTGCCGCTGACCGTGGGCAATCGCAGCGAGGGCCTGCAACCGCTGCGCGACCTCGACAATGTGCGTTCCTTCCTCGGCAGCATGGGGCCCGGCGCGTTCTTCGATCTGCCATGGCTGCCGTTCTACATGGCGATCTGCTTCGCGTTCCACTGGCTGCTCGGCGTCACGGCGCTGGTCGGCGCCGTCATCCTGGTGACGCTGACGCTGATCACCGAGTACATGTCGCGCACGCCGGCCAAGGAAGCGTTGAGCCTCGCCGCGCGGCGCAACGATATCGCCGCGTCCAGCCGCCGCAATGCCGAGGTGCTCGTCGCGATGGGCATGGCCGGGCGGATGAACCAGCGCTGGAACGATGCCAACGAGGATTATCTGGCCGGCAACCAGCGCGCCAGCGACGTCACCGGCGGGCTCGGTGCGGTCGCCAAGGTGCTGCGCATGATGCTGCAGTCCTCCGTGCTCGCGGTCGGCGCCTATCTCGTGATCCACCAGGAGGCCACCGGCGGCATCATCATCGCGGGCTCGATCCTGAGCGCGCGGGCGCTGGCGCCGGTCGATCTGGCGATCGCGCATTGGAAGGGCTTCGTCGCCGCGCGCCAGAGCTGGCACCGGCTCAACCGGCTGCTGCAGCAGATGCCGGCACGGCCGGAGCAGACCCTGTTGCAGCCGCCGACGAAGAAGCTGTCGGTCGAAGCTGTCACCATGGTGGCGCCGGGCGACCAGCGCGTGATCGTGCAGGATGTCAACTTCACGGCCGAGGCTGGCAGCGGCGTCGGCGTGATCGGGCCGAGCGGGTCCGGCAAGTCGTCGCTGATCCGGGCGCTGGTCGGCGTCTGGGCGCCGGTCCGCGGCAAAGTGCGGCTCGACGGCGCAGCGCTCGACCAATGGTCGTCGGACGTGCTCGGACGCTATGTCGGCTATCTGCCGCAGGACGTCGAACTGTTCGGCGGCACCATCGCGCAGAACATTTCCCGCTTCGATCCCGAAGCCAAGTCCGACGGCATCATCGCGGCGGCCAAGGAGGCCGGCGTGCACGAGATGATCATCAAGATGCGCGAGGGCTACGACACGCAGGTCGGCGAGCAGGGCAGCGCGCTGTCGGCCGGCCAGGCGCAGCGCGTCGCGCTGGCGCGTGCACTCTACGGCAATCCGTTCCTGGTCGTGCTCGACGAGCCGAATTCAAATCTCGACAGCGAAGGCGACGAGGCGCTGACCCGCGCGGTGCGTGCAGCGCGAGAGCGTGGTGCGGTCGTCATCGTGGTTGCGCACCGGCCGATCGGCATCGAGGGCGTCGATCAGCTCCTGGTGCTGAAGGACGGCCGCATGCAGACCTTCGGGCCGAAGGAGGTCGTGCTCGGGCAGGTGCTGCAGCGCGTCGCGCCGCCGACACCGGTCAGGATCGTTGCCGATGCGGGGGCAACCAAGTCATGACCGATCAACCGCGCAACGCACATCTCTCGATCAGGAAGCATCTGATCGTCGGCCTCGCCGTCGTCCTGGTTCTGGGCGGCGGCGTCGGCGGCTGGGCTTCGACGGTGCCGATCTCGGGCGCGCTGATCGCGCCGGGCTCCGTGGTGGTCGATTCCAACATCAAGAAGGTGCAGCATCCGACCGGCGGCGTGGTCGGCGAGATCCTGGCGCGTGACGGCGATCTGGTCAAAGCCGGCGATGTCGTCGTGCGTCTTGACGAGACGGTGGTGAAGGCGAGCCTTGCGATCGTGGTCAAGACCTTGAACGGTCTCTATGCGCGCGCTGCGCGGCTCGACGCCGAGCAGCGGGGGCTGGAGAAGATCAAGTTCCCCGCGACGCTGACGGAACATACCGACGATCCGGACGTCAAGGACGTCATGGCCAGCGAAACCAAATTGTTCGATTTCCGCGTCAACGGCCGGATTGGGCAAAAGGCGCAGCTGCGCGAACGCGTCACGCAGTTGAACGAGGAGATCTCCGGTCTGGAGGCGCAGGAAGCCGCCAAGGACAAGGAGATCGCGCTGGTGCAGCAGGAACTGGTCGGCGTCCGCCAGCTCTATGATCAGCATCTGGTGCAGCTCACCCGCCTCACCACGCTGGAGCGCGACGCAGCGCGGCTCGCCGGCGAGCGGGCGCAATACATCGCGCAGCGCGCGCAGGCCAAGGGCAAAATCACCGAGACCGAGCTGCAGATCATCCAGGTCGACAAGGACATGCTCGCGGAGGTCTCCAAGGATTTGCGCGAGACCAATGACAAGATCGGCGAGTTCGTCGAGCGCAAGGTCACCGCGGAAGACCAGCTTCGCCGCGTCGATATCCGGGCGCCGCAGGATGGCATGGTGCTGCAATCGACGGTGCATACGGTCGGCGGCGTCATCACCGCAGGCGACGCCATCATGATGATCGTGCCGCAGGGCGACGCGCTGTCGGTCGAAGCCAAGGTCAACCCGCAGGATATCGACAAGTTGCAGATCGGCCAGAAGACGCTGTTGCGGCTCTCCGCCTTCAACCAGCGCACCACGCCGGAGCTGAACGGTGTCGTGACCCGCGTCTCCGCCGACACCACCACCGATCAGCGCACCGGGCAGGCCTATTACACCATCCGCGTCTCAATGCCGCCGGACGAAATCAAGCGTCTCGGCAGCGAGGTCAAGATCATCCCGGGCATGCCGGTGGAAGCCTTCGTCCAGACCGGCGACCGCACCATGCTGTCCTATCTGATGAAGCCGCTGAGCGACCAGTTCATGCGCTCGTTCCGCGAGAAGTGAGTACCTGCGAGGTTGTTTCCTCACGTCGTCCCTGCGAAAGCAGGGACCCATAACCACCATAGATCATTGCGGTACTCAGCGGTGGCTCCAGCGATCTTCAAAGCTGGCAGTTGTGGTTATGGGTCCCGGGTCGCGCTGCGCTTGCCCGGGACGACAGCAGAAAATTATCGCGACAGATTCTTCAACAGTAACTCCAGCGCGGCCTTTGCGAACGCCTGCATGTTCGCCTGCCGGTCGTTGCTTCCGGTCTCGAGCGTGATCACCTGCTGCTGCGGGCCGGCGACCGCCATGCAGCTATGGCCGGCGGCGTCGCCGTAGCGGTTGCCGGTCGGGCCGGATGCGCCGGTTTCCGACAGCCCCCAATCGGTCGAGAGGCGCTGGCGGATCTGGCTTGCCAGCAGCTGCGCATAGGGTTCGGACGCCGAGCGGATGCCGCGCATGGCGTCATTGGGAATATCCATCAGCACGCTCCGCGCGTCGCGGGTATAGATCACGCCGCCACCGATGAAGTAGGCCGATGCGCCGGGCACCGCGAGCAGTGATGCGGAGATCAATCCCCCGGTCGACGATTCCGCGACCGAGATCGTCTGCTTGTTCGCGATCAGCTTTGCCGCGATCCGCTCGGCGATAGATACCAGCTCAGTCATTGGCGGCCTTCCTGTTGTGTGCCATGAAAAATCTCCGGGTCGTTCTGCCTTCCTAGCACACCACATCGGCCTCTGCCGAGTTGCCGACCACCGGCAGGCCTGCTTGAATACGGCCCAAACAAAGTCGGCGTCGCGATGGGCGCGCCGATCAGAGGAAACATCATGACGTCGCCGATCGCCGGCGGCGTGGATTGCGATCTGCATCCCGCCGTGCCTCACCTCACCAGCCTGCTGCCCTACATGAACGACTACTGGCGCGACCAGGTGACGACGCGCGGCATGACCGACCTGATCTCGCAATCCTATCCGGTCAACTCGCCGATTTCGGCGCGGCCGGACTGGCGGCCGGCACAGGGCAAGCCCGGTTCTGATATCGCCGACATGCAGCGCCAGGCGCTCGACAAGTTCGGCAGCGCCTACGGCATCTGCAATCCGCTCTACGGTGTGCAGATGGTGTTCTCCGAGGACATGGCCGACGCCTTCTGCCGCGCGCTGAACGACTGGCTGGCGAAGGAGTGGCTCGACAAGGACGATCGGCTGCGCGGCTCGATAGTGATCCCCGTGCAGAGCATCGAGAAGGCGGTCGCCGAGATCGAGCGTTGTGCGCAGGACAAGCGCTTCGTGCAGGTGCTGATGCTGGTCATGGGCGACATGCCGCTCGGCAAGCGTCACTATTGGCCGATCTACGCTGCGGCCGAGCGCCTCGGGCTACCGATCGGCATCCATGCCGGCAGCGCCTATCACAACCCGCCGACCTCGGTCGGCTGGGGCTCCTATCACATCGAGGACTATGTCGCGCAGGCGCAGGCGTTCCAGACCCAGCTCACCAGCCTGATCGTCGAGGGCGTGTTCGCACGCCACCCGAATCTGAAGATGGTGATGCTGGAATCGGGCTTCACCTGGCTGCCGCCGTTCCTGTGGCGGCTGCACAAGTTCTGGCGCGGCGTGCGCATGGAAACGCCGTGGGTCGACCGCGCGCCGCTGGAGATTGTGCGCAGCAACATCCGCTTCTCGCTGCAGCCGGTCGACGCGCCGCCGGAACCGGACACGCTGAACCGGCTGTTCGACCATATGCAGTCGGACGAATTGATCCTATTCTCGACGGATTATCCGCATTGGCAGTTCGACGGCGATGACGTGCTGCCGATGGGATTGTCGCCGGATCTCGTCCGCAAGATCATGGTCGACAATCCGTACGCGACCTACACGCGCCTGAAAGTGAAGGAGACGGCGTCATGAACGTCCAGCTTCGCGAAATTCCGCCAGCCGCATCGTCCTCCGGCATCAAGACCGCGATCGCCGATTGCGACATCCATCCGGCCCGTGCGACCCCGGACGAGCTGTATCCGTTCCTGGCCAAGCGCTGGCACGCCCATCTCGAAACCTTCGGCGTTCATACCTATCAGGGCATGATGGGGGGCCCGCCCTATCCGAAGGCGCAACCGAACGCCTCGCGCCGCGATGCCTACCCGCCGGAAGGCGGTCCGCAAGGCTCCTCGCTGTCCTTCATGCAGAAGCAGCTGCTCGACCGCAACAATGTTGCGCTCGGCGTGCTCAATCCGCTCAACACCGGGCAGGGCATCCGTAACCAGGATCTCGCCGGTGCGATCTGCTCCGCGGTCAACGACTGGCAGATCGAGAAATGGACCAGCAAGGATTCACGGCTGAAAGGTTCGATCGTCGTCGCCAATGAGGACGGCGTCTCAGCCGCCGCCGAAATCCGCAAGCGTGCGGGCGACAAGAATTTCGTTCAAGTGCTGCTGCTCAGCCGCAACGTCGAGCCGCTCGGCCAGCGCCGCTACTGGCCGATCTACCAGGCGGCGGAAGAGGCCGGGCTGCCGATCGGCGTGCACGCATTCGGCTTCGGCGGCAACCCGATAACCGCGTCGGGCTGGCCGAGCTTCTACATCGAGGAGATGGTCGGCCATTCGCAGTGCCAGCAGACCGCGCTGGCGAGCCTCGTGCTCGAAGGCGTGTTCGAACGCTTCCCGAAATTGAAGATGGTGATGGTCGAGGCCGGCTTCGGCTGGGCGCCGTCGCTGGCCTGGCGGCTCGATAAGGTGTTCTCGCGGCTACATGCCGAGGTGTCGCATCTCAAGCGCAAGCCGTCGGAATACATCCGCGACCACATCTGGTGGACGACGCAGCCGATGGAGGATCCGGAGAGCCGTGATCATCTGTTCCAGACCATCGAATGGATCGGCTGGGACAAGCTGTTGTTCGCGACCGACTATCCGCACTGGGATTACGACGAGCCGTCGCGTGTGCTGCCGGCCGGCGTCAGCGGCGCCAACAAGCAGGCGTTCTATCTCGACAATGCGAAGAAGCTGTACGGTGTTGCGTAGCATGATCCGGACAAGTGGAAACCGGTTTTCCGAAAAGATCATGCGTGAGAAAAACTGATGGCGCGTCATGTGATTGCCCCGGTGGATGAGCTGCCGCCGGGTTCGCGGAAATCCATCGAGATCGACGGTCGGCCGATCGTGGTGTTCAACGTCAAGGGCGAGTTCTTCGGCCTGTTGAACCGCTGCCCGCATCAGGGTGCGGCGCTCTGCGAGGGCCCGCTGATCGGCCTGGCGTCATCCACCGACCCCGGCGAGATAGAATACACAAAACTCGGCGAGATCCTGCGCTGCCCCTGGCACGGCTGGGAGTTCGATATTCGCACCGGCCAGTCCTATTGCGATCCCCGCCGGTTTCGCGCGCGCGCCTACCCGGTCAATGTCGAGGCGGGCACCAATCTCGTGAAGGGGCCGTATGTTGCCGAGACCGTCAAGGTCGCGGTCGAGAGCAACTACGTGGTGGTGGACCTGTAGCCGCGATCTGCCCGGTATCCGTTGTCACGGGAGGCCGGTATCGATGAGCGCTGTGCGAAACCTTTTGATGCGCGCGTTTGGCCGCCCTCAAGGTCTCCTCGGGAGATTGGGGGGCGTCATTATGGCGCGCATGAACGTCGATTGCGGCGTCTGGGTGATCGATCTCCTCGAGGTCAAGCCAAACGACAGCGTGCTGGAGGTGGGGTTCGGTCCCGGCGCGGTGATTGAACGCCTGTCTGGTCTAATTTCAGCCGGCAGCGTCGCAGGCATCGATCCGTCTGCCGAAATGGTGGCGCAGGCCCGGAGCCGAAACGCAACCGCGATCCGCACCGGGCGCGTTGACCTCCGGCTTGGCTCCGTCGAGCGCTTACCGTTCGCAGACGACAGCTTCGACAAGGCGCTGGCGATCAACTCGATGCAGGTCTGGCCGGATGCGATCGCGGGCTTGCGTGAGATGCGCCGGGTTCTGAAGCCAGACGGCAGAATTGCGCTCGGCTTCACGGTCTATTCCGGGCAGTCGAACGAAGGCGTCGCGGAAAAGCTCACCGCTGCGGGCTTCACGAACGCAAACGCGGTGAAATCGGACGAGTGGTTCTGCGCCCTGGCCACAAAGGCTGGATGAAGTGCGCTACTGATGCGCACCGCTCATCATGATCTGCGCGCTCATGCGCATAACTCACCAGCACGCTGAGCGGACACGAGCCCCGTGTCGATACCGAGCGTAGAACTTCCCGCGAAACGAGATCACAAGCTCGTCAAGTGGCACTGAAAGCCCGTCAATATCCTCCTTTGCGATTCTTGCTCGCATTCGTCGGTGGACGGCCCGGCTAGGTCGGTCTACATCCTGCAGGTGCCGGGGGCGGCCGCGTTAGGAGTGGACATGGGTCGCGGTACCGGAAACACTTGAATGTACTTCTGCCGTGCTTCGTCGCGCTCGGCGTCATGTTCGGGCTGGTGGCCTACGCGCCAGAACTGTACCGTGCATTCTGCGGCGCTACAGGATATGGCGGGACGACGCAGCGGGCGTATTCCGACCCGACCACCACCTCCGACAAGACAGTAACGGTTGCGTTCGACAGCAACGTGGCGCCGGGCTTGCCTTGGCGATTCGAGCCCGAGCAGCGCTCTGTCACGGTTCACCTGGGCGAACAGAAACTCGTATTCTTCACGGCCGAGAACCTCAGCAACGAGTCGATCGTCGGGCACGCCGCATTCAACGTCACGCCCGAGACGAGCGGCATCTATTTCAACAAAATTCAATGCTTCTGTTTCAATGAGGAGCGCCTCGAACCGCATCAGAAGGTCGAAATGCCTGTTGTCTTTTTCGTCGATCCAGCCTTTGCCAAGGATGCGGACAACCTCCACGTCGATACGATCACGCTCAGCTATACGTTCTTTCGCTCGACGAATCCGTCGCAGAGCAAGAACCTTTCGCGCTTCCTGGCGAATGCCGCGCCGGATCCGGTCCACGGTCGGCAGCTCTTCACCGAACGGTGCACGGCCTGTCACGCGACCGATATCAACAAGGCTGGGCCCGTGCTTGGCGGGGTGGTGGGCCGCAGGGCCGGCTCGGCCCCCGGATACCACTATTCGGCGGCGCTGAAGAGCGCGGGTCTTACTTGGTCTACGGATAACCTCGATCGCTGGTTGGCCGATCCGCAGAAACTCGTGCCGGGCGCACGCATGCCGGTGCGCGTGCTCGACGCTCCGTCTCGCCGCGACATCATCGCTTACCTGCAGAAGGTGGGCCAGCAGCGCGGCAACCGCACCGGTTCGAACGCAGCCGCATCGGATGGAGAATACTAGCCTGGCATTCGGGCAAACGCGACGGAGGGAGAAGATCGTTCCGGCAGGGCTCGGACGGGCAACGCTCCGAAATGACGGAGCCTACGAATGCTCCATCATCCGCCGTTCCCGCGCGTAGCGCACCAGCGCGACGAAGCGGTAGATGCCGTGCACGAACTTGCCATAGGGCATGGTGATGAACAGCGCGAACACCACGCCGAGATGCAGCGCCAGCAGCGGGCCCATCGCGCCGGTCTCGCGCCAGAGCAGCAGCGCAAGGCCAGTGACGCTGGTCAGGAACAGCATCACGATGAACGCGGTGTCCATGCCCATCCGCTGCTCGTCGACCAGCACGCGGTCGCGTTTCCGTTTCTCTGACAGCAGGCCGAGCGGACCGATCACGAGGCCGATGCCGCCGAGCGTGCCGAGGACGACAGGCAGGTCCCACCACGCATAGGGAGCCTCGCGCGCCAGCAGATAGTGATACAGCGTGCCGACACAGGTCGCGGCAAAGCACAGGGCAAAGCCATAGAAAGTGAAATGGTGATAGAGCTTGCGGCGGTCGGTCGGTTGGTCGTCCTCGTTGAAGCAGCCGACCCCGCCGCCGTCGAGATAGCGCAGTTCGCCGGCGTCGCGGATGGCTTGCAGCAGCGCCTTGCCATCGGTCGTCATACCGACGGGCTCGCCGATATCGCGCCAGAATGCGCGTACTCCCATGACCAGCGCCAGGATCGCATAGAGGAAGGCGAGGCCGAACAGCAGCGCCATCGCATTGTGCGGCATGAGTTTGTAGAACGCGCCGGGGCCGGTGTGGATACCATAGAGCACGCTCGGGTCGTGGACCGCGGCGAAGCCGAAGATGAACGCAGCCACGCTCAGCGCGGCGATCAGGCTGATGACAAGCCCGTTGCGCGCAAACGCGCCGGCGAAGGCGCGCGGCCAGGAATAGGCGGCATAGGATTCGGCACGCGCGATCGCGAGCGTCTTCGGCACATTGACGTTGAATTCATGCGGCGGCGAGAACTGGCAGTCGGTGTAGCAGGCGCCACAGGCATGGCAGAGATTGGCGAGATAGTTGAGGTCACCGTCGGAGAAGGCGCGCCGCATCTCCATCGCGGGAAACACCGCGCACAGGCCCTCGCAATAGCGGCAGGAGTTGCACACCGTCATCAGACGGTCGGCTTCCTCCAAGATCCTTGTCCCGTGCATCGCTTCGCTCGCCTCGCTACTTCCGGGTCAGCCCTTTGCCTTCCAGCCATGTCTGGATCAGGCCGGCAACCTCGGCGTTGTTCTTGTCCATCATCATCATGTGCGAATTGCCCTTGATACCGACTGTCGGTAGATCGACGACGTCGACGCTGCCGCCGGCGGCCCTGATCGCATCGGCAAAGGCGACGCCGGTGGCGCGGATCTTCGGCCAGCGCGAGTCGCGCTCGATGTAGTCGCCATAGACCATCAGCGTCGGGATGTTCTTGAGTGCATCGACTTTGGCGGGATCGCCGACGCCGGCAGGTTCGATCGCGATCAGCGCCTTCACCTTGTCGGGCCTCGCCTGCGCGACCTTGAAACCGAAGGTGCCGGCCTGGCTATGGAACAGGATGATGCAGGGGCCGACGCGGTCGATCTCGGCGATATAGGCCGCGATCGTCGCGTCGTCGTTGGTGGTCCAGCGCGGCACGTTCTGCTTGACGAAGTTCTCGTAGCCTTCGTTCGGGAACTGGCTGCCCGGCATCAGCTTGCGCTTTGCGGGATCGGGGTCGTAGGAGCCGGGGCCGTCACCGATGCGAAACCGCTCGAAAGGATTCGCCGTGGTGAGAAACACCGGCTCGCCCTTGAAGATATCAGGGTATTGCGCCCAGCCGGCGCGGCCACGCTCGACCGCGTCCGAGTTGTAGACGCTCCAGCCCTTGCGCAGGAAATAGTTCAGCCAGCCCTCGCGGCCGTCGGGTGTCGTCTCGTAGGTGACGCCGGTCAGTCCGCCGCCATGCCACAGCAGCAGCGGATAGGCGCCCTTCTCGTTCTGCGGCAGGAAGTACTGCACGTACATCTGCTCGACCTGGTAGGTGCCGTTCGGATCGACCTTTGCCGGTACGCCACCGGGTGTGAAGGTGACGTCCTTCACCGGCTTGCCCGTGATCACAACGAGGCGTCCGCCGACATGGAACGACCCCATGTCGCGCAGTGCGATCGGTTCGGCAGCGTGCGTGACGGTCGATGCCATCAGGACGGCGGCAGCGGAGGCAATCGCAAGGCGTCGCATGGCTGCTCCCTGTTTCTTTTTTCCTCTTCCCGCAAGCGGGGCGAGGGGGCTCCGGCACGGCGCTCAGTTCCGCGCATTCTTCGCCGCTTCCCGCCCGGCGACGCGGCCGAACACGCTGCCGATGGTCATGCCGATACCGGCAGCGTAGCCCTTGCCCAGCACGTTGCCGGCCATGATCTCGCCGGCGGCGAACATGTTGGCGGAGGGCTTGCCGTCCTTCATCAGCATCCGCGCCTGCTTGTTCACGCGAGTGCCGAGATAGGTGAAGGTGATGCCGGGCCGCACCGGATAGGCGAGGTAGGGCGGTGTCTCGATCTTGCGCGCCCAGTGCGTCTTCTGCGGTGTGATGCCCTCGGTGCGGCAGTCGTCGAGGATGGTGTGATCGAACGTGCCCGGCTGCACCGCAGCGTTGAACTCGGTGATGGTCTTCTCGAGCGCCGCCGGATCGAGCTCGAGCTGGCCTGCGAGCTCGGCAATGGTCTGTCCCGCGATCGGCGGAAACAGCGTCGGCATGAAGCTGGTCACGACAGTCGAATCGAAGATGATGTAGGCGATCTGGTCCGGCTGGGCTGCGACCAGGCGGCCCCAGATCGCATAGCGCTTCGGCCAGATGTCCTCGCCCTCGTCGTAGAATCGCTCGGCATGCTTGTTGACGACGATGCCGAAGACAACAGAGTCGTGGCGGGTGATGATGCCGCCGTCGAATTTCGGCGCGCGCGCGTCGATCGCCACGGCGTGACATTGCGTGGGATCGCCGATTTCCTGCACGCCTTTGGCGAGCAGCAGCTTCAGGATCGCGCCGCGGTTATAGGGCGTGCCGCGGATCAGGAAATTATCGGCGGCCTCGCCCCAGGATTCCTTCAGCCATTCGATGTTGGCCTCGAAGCCGCCGGAGGCGGCGACCAAGGTAGAAGCGCGCACCTCGGTCTTGCCGTTGACCGGCTGCTTCAGCGCAGCCGAGAGGAACATGCCGTCCTCGATCTTGAGATCGATCACCTCGGCATTGTAGAGGATGTCGACGCCGAGTTCCTCGGCGGTGCGATACAGCGCGTTCAGCATGGCGCGGCCGCCGCCCAGGAAGAACGAGTTGGTGCGGCCGAGGCTCAGCGTGCCGCCGAGTGAGGGCTGCCAGCGCACGCCCTGTTCGACGATCCAGTTCAGGATGTCCTTGGACTCGTGGATCATGAAGCGGGCCAGTTCCTCGTCGGTCTGGCCGCCGGTCACCAGCAGCAAATCATTCCAGAACTCCTCCTCGGTGTAGGGGCCGGTGAGGATCTCGGTCGCCGCATCATGGGCGCAGCGCATGTTGCGCGTGTGGCGGGTGTTGCCGCCGCGGTAGAACTTCGGCGCGCCTTCCAGCACCAGCACGGAGGCGCCGGCCCGTCTGGCGCTGATCGCAGCACAAAGGGCGGCGTTGCCGCCCCCGATCACCAGCACGTCGAATCTGCGCGTCAGATCAACCATGCGCTCTTGTTAGCGCTGCTGGCACGGAAAGCAACACGGTCGGGCGGATACCTGATCCGCCCGACCGCGAAGCGGAATATCAGGCCGCCACCGTCTCGCGCTGCTCGACGGTCTGGCCGCCCCGCCGATAGACGATCAGCGCGGCGATGATGCCGAGCGCCGCGCCGAACATCAGCCAGAAGGCGGGAGAGGCCTTGTCGCCGGTGTATGCGATCAGTTTGGTCGATGCGAAGGGGGTGAAGGTGCCGAACAGGCCCGCCGCCAGCGCGAAAGCGATTGAGAAGCATGTGGTGCGGACGTGCGCGGGCACGATCTCGACCAGGCATCCCAACATCGTGCCGCTATAGACGCCGAAGTAGAACGACAGCATCATCTGGACGGCCAGCAGTTTTCCAAGCGTGGGCTCATGCGAGAGCCAGGAAAGCGCCGGGTAAGCCGTCACGAACGACAAGGTTGCGATCGCGATCAGCACCGGCTTGCGGCCGAGCCGATCCGAGAGAGCGCCGCCGACCGGATTCCAGATGAAATTCGTCACCGCAACCAGAAGGGTGACGAGCAGCGTCCCTGACGGCGACAGGTGGAGCTCCTTGCCGAAGCCGGGCGCATACACCGTGATGAAATAAAAGGTCGTGGTGGTCAGGACCGCGATCATCATGCCGAGGATGACGATGCGCCAGTTCGCGATCGCCGAGGCGAACACTTCGCTCGCGGTCGGATGTCTCTTCATGGCCAGGAAGGCCGGCGTTTCCTCAAGCGACCGCCGCAGCATGAAGATGACGGGAATGATGAGGCATCCGATGAAAAACGGGATACGCCATTTGGCGACGCCGCCGATGGCATCCAGGAATGTGTCGCCCGGGATCATCTCTCTCAGGACGAAACCGATGATGGCTGCGACGAAGATGGCAACCTGCTGACTGGAAGATTGGAACGAGGTGTAGAAGCCTCGATTGCCAGGTGTCGCGATCTCCGAGAGATAGACGGAGACGCCGCCGAGTTCTACGCCGGCGGAGAAGCCCTGTATCAGGCGCCCGATCAGGACGATGATCGGCGCGGCAATTCCGATAGCTGCATAGGACGGGCAGAAGGCGATCACGACTGTGCCAAGCGCCATCAGCGCGAGCGTCACGATGAGACCCTGGCGGCGGCCGATGCGGTCGATATAGGAGCCCAGCACGATCGCCCCAATCGGGCGCATCAGCGCGCCGAGCCAGAACACGCCATAGGCATTGAGCAGCGCCGCGGTGTCGTTTTGCGCAGGAAAGAATGCCCTCGCAATATCCTGTGCGTAGAAGCCGAACAGGAAGAAGTCGAATTGCTCGAGGAAATTGCCGCTGGTCGCGCGCAGGATGGCACCGAAGCGCGACTTGATCTGCGGGACTTGCGACGGATTCGACTGCGACATAAGGCCCTTTCCTCCCCATGGTAAAAGCGCTGGCAAAATTGCCCCCGCCAGCCAAGGCAGTTGTCCTGCCTCCCGCGGCAATTTGGCACGCCTGTCCGGCACGACCAACCCGAAAACGCGCGCCGACCATGGAAAAAAGCCGTGCGCGAAATGGCTTGACGCAGCGTGCGCTGCATCAGAGCGGCGCGCGCGCCGTCCCGCTGAGCCAGTTCCTGAATGCCGACAGCTTCGGCGTATCGGCCCGTCCCTGAGGGGAGACCAGGTAGAAGCCGGCGTCCGCCGGCAGCGTGATCTTGAAGGGAACCACCAGGCGGCCCTTGGCGATGTCGTCCTTCACATAGGAGGTCCGGCCCATCGCGACGCCGATCCCGTCGATCGCGGCTTGGACGGTGACGAAGGTCAGGTCGAAGGTGATGCCGGGCTGCCTGGAAATGTCGGTCGGCAGTCCGGCCGCGGTGAGCCACAGCCGCCAGTCGTCGCTGTTGGTGTTGCTGGTGTGCAGGAGCACGTGGTCCCTGAGGTCCTCGGGACACTTCAGCGGCTTGCTTCCTTGCAGCAGGGACGGGCTGCACACCGGGAAGAGTTCATCCGCCATCAGCCACTCGGCGCGCAGACCGGCCCACTGGCCGCGGCCGTAGCGGATCGCAGCGTCAACCTTGTCGCGCTGGAAATCGACCAGGCTGGTCGAGGTGGTGATGCGGACGTCGATCCCGGGATGCGCCTCCTGGAATGCGGAGAGCCGCGGCAGTAGCCATTTGGCCGCGAGCGAGGCGAGGGTGGAGACAGTCAGGACGTGACCGTCGTCCCTGCGTAGCAGTCGGTCCGTCGCCAGCCGCAGGTCGTTGAAGGCGGCGCGGACGCCGGGGAGGTATTCGGCAGCCTCTGGTGTCAGGCTCAGCGAACGATTCTGGCGCACGAACAGGCGCACGCCGAGCTCTTCCTCGAGCCGCCGGATCTGATGGCTGATCGCGGTTTGCGTCACGTTCAGCTCGGACGCCGCCAGCGTGAAGCTCATGTGCCGCGCGGCGGCCTCGAAGGCCCGCAGGCCGTTCAACGAGGGCAGTCGGCCAGTCATTTCTGCAAGTCCATATACATGACTTTAATTCATGCGAAACGGTACAAAGTGTCGTTTGTAGAACGCGGTCAGCACGCAGATATTACCGTCAATAGGTTACCGATAGGAGCCGGAAATGTCCATTTTCAGTCATGAATCGATGACAAATCATCATGCCGACGGCCTTTTGAACCAGGTCGGCGAAACTCTTCACATCTGGTGGGACCGTTACGAGCGCCGCCGCGAGCTGTCGCAGTGGTCGGACCGCGACCTTCACGATATCGGCGTTTCCCGGAGCGACGTGGCTTTCGAAACCGAAAAGCCGTTCTGGCGGGCCTGAGCAGGCCGTCAACGCTGGCGTCGCTTCGATAGAGGGACGCCAGCCAGTTTCTTGACCCGAGGAGCGTGTCATGGCTGCGCTGCGTCTCAATGATCTCAAGCAATATTCCGACGTGCTCCGCGCGAAGGACGGAAGTGAGATCAAGGTGCGTTTCGTCGAGCGGCGCGATCGCGAGGAGCTGCAGAGCTACATCCGCTCGCTCTCCGCGGGGTCGCGTTACAACCGCTTCCTTGGAGCGCTGAGCGAGCTGCCGAAGACGGAGCTCGAGCGTTTTATCCACGTCGGCGAGGCTGGCCGGTTCACGGTGGTCGCGACGATGGTGGTCGACGGCTTCGAGATGATTGTCGGCGAAGCCCGCTATGCCTTCCATGCCGACACGTCGAGCGTCGAGTTCGGCCTGTCGATCGACGATCGGTGGCAGGGCCACGGTATCGGCAAGGCGCTGTTGAAGAACCTTGAATGCCGCGCGGCGTCCTTCGGAGCCGAGCGCATCTTCGGCGATACGCTGCGTTCCAATACGACGATGATCGGACTTGCGCGCAAGTCCGGTTACGCGTTCACGAACGGCGCCGGCGACTGGAAGCTGGTGCGCTTCGAGAAGGAGATTCTGGTCAAGCCGCAAGACATTCCGTGTGCCAGCTGGCGGCTCGCTGCCGCGTCCCGCTTGGCCGCGACGTCCTCGCTTGCGGTTTGATACACTGCGCCCGGTTCTGGCCCTCCAGAACCGGGCGTTTTTTTGCCGAGATGTGCTGCCGCAACTTCCGCTCGTCATCCGCGGAGCCTGACCCGCGCATCCATCAGGCAAATCTCATCCGATGGATTGCCGGGTCGAGCCCGGCAATGACACGACGCGGGCGCGTAGCGCTCAATTGCCCCTGAACACCGGCTTGCGCTTCTCGATGAAGGCCTGCACTGCCTCTTTGTGATCGGCCGTCGTGGTCAGCCGGATCAGCCGCTCGGCCTCGTGGTCGCGCGCGGTCGCGAAGTCGAACAGCAGGGCTTCGTCCAGATTGTCCTTCATGTAGCGCAGCGCCAGCGTCGGGCCTTCGGCCATCGATTTCGCTAGCGCAAAGGCTTCCTCCTGCAGCATCTCGTCCGGCACCACGCGGTTGACGAGGCCGATCTGCTCGCATCTCGTGGCATCGACCTTCTCCGAGGTGAACATCAATTCGCGGGCGCGCGATGTGCCGACCAGCCGCGTCAAGAGCCAGGCCATGCCGTAGTCGCCGCTCAAAGCCACGCGCAGATAACCGGTCGAGACGAAGGCGGATTGCGCGGCGATCCTGAGATCGCAGGCCATCGCGATCGCAAGCCCGGCCCCGACCGCGGGACCGGGCAGCGCGGCGATCGTCGGCTTGCGTACCGAAGCGAGCGCGCCGGTGAGCAGCCGCTGGCGCTCCTGCAGGTCTGCGACCTTGTCCTCATAGGACATTTCGAGCTTCTTCTTGTCGCGATGCGCACCCATGCCCTTGACGTTGCCACCGGCGCAGAAAGCGTTGCCGGCGCCGGTGACAAGCAGCACGCCGACCTCGGGATTCTCGCCGCAGGTCCTGATCATCGTGCGCAACGCCGGCGTCAACGCATCCGACAGCGAGTTACGGGCGTCGGGGCGGTTCAGCGTGATGATGGCGACGCGGTCGCGGATCACGCAGAGCAGTTCGTCGGTGCCGGTCTCGATCTTGATTTCGCTGGTCATGTTTCCTCCGTGGGATACTCGTTGCCATCATTGCGAGGAGCTCGCGACCAAATTGCAGAGCAATTTTGCGCTGAAGCGACGAAGCAATCCATTCCTCTGCGCGCGGCGACATGGATTGCTTCGCTCCGCTCGCAATGACGGTTGCGGCGGACGGTTTCGGGTAACGTTACGCCAGTTAGATGATATCCGTCATCTCAAAACTTCTCAACCCAGGGCCGCAATTCGAGCTCCCAGCTCCAGGCGCTGCGCGGCTGCTGCAGCACGTTCCAGTAGCTGAGCGCAATGGCATCGGGATCGAGCATCGAATCCGGCCGGTCTTCAGGCTCGGCGCGGGCAGCGCTGCGGATACCGCCGTCGATCACGAAGTGCGCGACATGAATGCCCTGCGGCGACAATTCGCGCGCCATGCTCTGTGCCAGTCCGCGCAACGCGAACTTGCCCATCGCGAACGGCGCCGATTGCGCATAGCCTTTCACGCTGGCGGAGGCGCCGGTGAACAGGATCGCGCCCTTTTTGTTCGGCAGCATGCGCTTCGCCGCTTCCTGCGCCACCAGAAAGCCGCCGAAGGCCGAAACGGCAATCGCCTGCGCGACCTCCGACGGCACCAGCTCGACAAACGGCCCGCGCGTGCGGCCGGAGGCGTTGTAGACCACGAGATCGGGCGTTCCCATCTCGCGTTCCACCAGGCCGAACAGCCGTTCCACGTCCTCATGCTTGGTGGCATCGCAGGCATAGGCGCGCGCGCCGGTCTCAGTGCAGAGCGCGCCGAGCTTCTCGATGCTGCGGGCGGCCAATGCCACGCGAATTCCCTCCCGCGAAAATAGCCGCGCGAGCGAGGCGCTGAGCCCCTCACCTGCGCCGACGATCAGGGCGATCTTGTATTTTGGGATGTCCATTGGGCTTTCCTTTGCTCTACCGGAGGAGGATAGTCTCTCCCAAGAAATGAGCAACGAAGCCGGGAATTCAATGCAGCAGGATCTCAAGCCGTCATCCGCCAGCCAGCCGGGGCTTCTCGCCCCCGACACGACAGGGATGAACTTCTATCGGGCCGATCCGGCGCTGACCGATCTGTTGAAACTGCATTTGCCCGATGCGCTGTTCCGCCACATCGAACCGCATCTCGACCGGCTCGGCGGACTGGCCGGCGGCTATCTCGACGAATGCGCACGGCTCGCCGACAGGCACACACCGGTGCTGCATCAGCGCGACAAATTCGGCCGCGACGTACAGCATATCGAATATCACCCGGCCTATCGCGAGATCGAGAAGGCGGCCTTCGGCGAGTTCGGAATCCACGCCCTGTCGATCCGCAAGGGCATCATGGGCTGGCCGGACAAATACCCGGTCGTCGCCAAGCATGCCTTCACCTTCCTGTTCAACCAGACCGAATTCGGCATGGGCTGCCCGATCAACGTCACCGACGGTTGCGCCAAGCTGCTCAACAATTTCGGCAGCGAAGCGTTGAAGGCGAAGTATCTCGACGGCCTGACACAGACCGACGTGAGCAAGCTGACGCAGGGCGGCCAGTTCATGACCGAGAAGGAAGGCGGCTCCGATGTCGGCACGCTGACGACGCGCGCCGTGCAGGAGGGCGATCACTGGCGGCTCTACGGCGAGAAGTGGTTCTGCTCGAACGCCGATGCCAAGGTGGTGATGCTGTTGGCGCGGCCGGAAGGGGCAGGGCCGGGCACGCGCGGCGTCGGCCTGTTCCTGATGCCGCGCTTCCTCGATGACGGTTCGCAGAACCACTACCGGATCGTGCGCCTGAAGGACAAGCTCGGCACCCGCTCGATGGCCTCCGGCGAGATCAAGTTCGACGGGGCGGTCGCCTATGCCGTCGGCAAGCTCGACCGCGGCTTCGTGCAGATGGCCGAGATGGTCAACTCGTCGCGGCTCTCCAACGGCGTCAAATCCACGTCACTGATGCGCCGCGCCTGGCACGATGCGATCATGGTGGCAAGGGGACGCGTGGTGTTCGGCCAGCGCATCATCGATCTGCCGCTGGCGCGCCGGCAGTTGATGAAGATCATGCTGCCGACCGAGCAGGCGCTGTCGATGAGCTTCCTGACCGCGGATGCGCTCGATCGCGCCGAGGCCGGCAGCCAGGACGCCGCGGCACTGCTGCGCATCCTGACCCCGACCCTGAAATTCCGTGCCACCCGCGATGCCCGCAAGGTCTGCGGCGACGCGATGGAGATGCGCGGCGGCATCGGCTACATCGAGGAATTCGTAACGCCGCGGCTGTTGCGCGACGCCCATCTCGGCTCGATCTGGGAGGGCACCGGCAACATCGTCGCGATCGATGCGCTGAAGCGCGCGGTCGGTCGTCATGGCGCGGACAGTGCGCTCGCGGCCGATCTGCACGCGCGGCTCGACGACAGCACCAATGTCCCGCAGGCCTGGCGCAACCGGCTGCGCGGTCTCAGCGACCGTGCGGTCGCGTTTGCGCGCGAGGTCGCAAGTCGCATGGACAATGAGGGCGATGCGCGCCGTGCCACCAGCCTGCTCTACCATGTCGCGAGCGCGGTGGCGCTGGCGTGGGAAGGCGGACGCATCCATGAGATGCGCGGCGATGCGCGCCGCCTGCTGCTGTCGCGGATGGTGATCGACCACCGCGTGATGCCGGGCGATCCGTTCCGGCTAACGGAAAATACCCTTCAGCGCAGGATGACCGAACACCTGCTCGGCGACCGCGCCATCGGGATGGCCGAGGTTGGCGAATTGCTCGTCGCAGCGTAGGCTGCGGCACCAGCCGCTTGCGCAATCGCACCTCTCCATCGGGAGAGGTCGGATCGCGCTAGCGATCCGGGTGAGGGGTATTGCTCCATCGATAGATCTCAACCCCTCACCCGGACCGCATCTTCGATGCGCTCCGACCTCTCCCTTTGGGAGAGGTGGAGAGCGTGCGCAACAATAAACATGAGAGGAAATTCCGATGAAGGCCGCCGTCCTGCATGAAGTCAACAAGCCGCTGGTGATCGAAGACGTCAGCGTGCCCAATCCGGGGCCGCGCGAAGTGCTGATCCGCACCGCGGTCGCGGGCCTCTGCCATTCCGACCTGCACTTCATGGAAGGGCTGTATCCGCATCCGCTGCCGGCCGTACTCGGACATGAATCGGCCGGTGTGGTCGAGAAGGTCGGCTCCGACGTCAACTATGTGAAGCCCGGCGACCACGTCGTCACCTGCCTCTCGGTGTTCTGCGGCACCTGCGATAACTGCACCACCGGCCGCACCGTGCTGTGCACGGACACTACGGTGAAGATGCTGCCCGGCGCGTCCAACCGCCTGTCCTGGAACAGGAAGGAGAAGCTGAACCAGTTCCTCAATCTCTCGTCCTTCGCCGAGCAGATGCTGGTGCATGAGAACGCCATCGTGAAGATCAAGAAGGAAATGCCGCTCGATCTCGCGGCGCTGATCGGCTGCGGCGTCATCACCGGCTACGGCGCCGTGGTGAACACGGCGAAGGTCACCGCAGGCGAGACGGTCGCGGTGATCGGTTGCGGCGGCGTCGGCATGGCCGCGATCAACGGCGCGCAGATCGCAGGCGCCGGCCGCATCATCGCGATCGACACCAACCCCGCCAAACTGCAGCTCGCCACCAAGCTAGGGGCCACCGACATCGTCGATCCGGCGAACGGCGACGTGGTGCAGCAGGTGCGCGAGCTTACCGGTGGCGGCGTGCATCACTCCTTCGAGGTGCTTGGCCGCAAGGACACCGCCGAACAGGCCTTCGGCATGCTCGCTGCCGGCGGCACCGCGACCATCGTCGGCATGATCCCGTTCGGCCAGAAGATCGAACTGCACGGTTTCGATTTCCTGCGCGAGCGCAGGATCCAGGGCTCCTCGATGGGCTCCAACCACTTCCGCGTCGACATGCCGCGCCTCGTCGACTTCTACATGCGCGGCAAGCTGCATCTGGAGGACTGGATCTCGGCCAAGCTGAAGCTCTCGGAAATCAACGAAGGCTTCGCCAACATGAAGGCCGGCAAGACGCTGCGCAGCGTGATCATGTTCGATAGCTGATTTGTCGTCATTCCGGGGCGATGCGAAGCATCGAACCCGGAATCTCGAAGTAGTATGCGGCACGGGATTCCGGGTTCAGCCCTGCGGGCTGCCCCGGAATGACGGTCTCCTCATCGCGCCACGTGCGCCGACACGGCGAGCCATTTGCCGTTCTGCCTGGCCCAGCAGTCGGTGTAGCGGCCGTGGGCCGGTTCGCCGTCGGCGCCGATGTAGCTCGTCCTGGCATGGATGATGGCGAAATCACCGAGGATGCGGATCTTGACGTCCTCGGCCTTCAGCCTCTTGATCTTCACCGGGATCGCGGTCTGCTTCAGGAAGGCGGCGCGATCGACGAGGCTCTTGTCGGCATTGGTGCAGTAGAAATCCTCGGCCAGGATTTCATCGAAGCGCTTGACGTCGCAGTTCTGAACGGAATCGACGTAGTCCTTGTTGAGCTGCGTGAGCTCGTCGAGGTCGTTGTTCATTGTTGTCACTCTCTGGTTCCGTTCTTCCTCATTGCGAGCGCAGCGAAGCAATCCATCTCTCCGCTCGCTGAGATATGGATTGCTTCGTCGCTTCGCTCCTCGCAATGACGGCCTATTAGTCGTCACACCTCAATCATCGAACATCTTCGGCGGCACGAACCCGCCGAACTCCCGCTCGATCAGCTCGGCCAGCTTGAGCGGCGTGCGGTCTTCCAGCCAGGGGCCGACGATCTGCACACCGACGGGCAATCCGTCGGGCGCGAAGCCGGTCGGGATTGCGGTGGAGGGCAGGCCGGGCAGGGTTGCTATCCCGGGCCAGGCGAGCTGGTCGGTGTAAACGTGCGGTTCGCCGTCGATCATGATCCGCCGCTGCTCCTGCTCGGGCGAATGATCGTGCGGATAGGCCGGTGTCGGCATGATCGGGCAGATCACTGCGTCGAACGACTTGAACAGCTCACGCCATTGCGCGCGCAGGCGGGCGCGGCCGCCATCGGCGATCACCCAGTCGCGGTGGCTGAGTGCGATGCCGCGCAAGCGCTCGGCCTGGAGGCTGGTGTCGCTGGCCGGCAGTGCGGCCGCGGCCGCGCACGCGCCGGCATAGATCTCGGGCGGGAAGGTCGCGGCAAGGAACGACAGCAGCATGCGCATATAGAGCCGCGAAGAGGCGGCAAAATCCGGCAGCAGCGGGCTCGAGCGCGAGACCTTGGCACCGGCCTTGTCGAGGTTGCTCGCCAGCTTGTCGATGGTGCCGCGGATCACCTTGTCGGTCGGCAGCACCGGATCGGTGTCGACGACGAGAATACGGAAATCCTTCAGCGCAGAATGGCGCGCCGACCGCAGTTCGAGCTTATAGGCCTTGCCGGCTTCCAGCGGATCGGGGCCGGCCATCACGTCGAGCAGCAGCGACAGGTCGGCGGCGCCGCGCGCCATCGGGCCGATCACCGAGAGGTCGCGGTCGAACGGCANGGCGGTGGTGTGTGGCCGCGCGAGGGCAGCAGCGCGAAGGTCGGCTTGTGCGCGTAGATGCCGCAATGGAATCCCGGCACGCGCAGCGAACCGCCGATGTCCGAGCCGAGCGACAGCGCGCCGTAGCCCGCGGCGAGCGCGGCCGACGATCCGCCGGAGGAGCCGCCCGGCGTGCGGCCGAGATCGTAGGGATTGTTGGTGGTGCCGTAGACTTCGTTGTAGCTTTGCCAGTCGGCGAGGTTGAGCGGCACGTTGGTCTTGCCGAGGATCACGCTGCCCGCATCTTTCACCCGTGCGATCGAGAGTGCGTCTTCGGCCGGTGTGAAGTCCTTGTGCGCCGGATTGCCCCAGGTCGTCGGCAATCCCGCGACATTGTAGGATTCCTTCACGGTCATGGGGATGCCGAGCAGCGGCCTGTGCTCGCCGCGTGCGATCGCGGCGTCGGCCGCGCGGGCCGCGGCAAGGCCGCGCTCGAAATCGCGCACGCAGATCGCGTTGACCTTGCCGTCATGGCGTTCGATGCGACCGATCGTGTCCTCGGCCAATTCGATGGCCGAAACCTGCTTTGCCTTCAGCGCCGCCGACAGGTCGACGGCGGTCTTGAAACTCCATTGCGATTTGGCCACGGCGCGCTCCATTGTTTTGGGCATGATCATGCTCAGAATGGAGCAGGTGAGCAAGGCTGGCTTGATCGCAATTGCGTGGCCGGCCTTGAGCGTTTTCGGTTCTGATTGAATGCAAACCGCTCTAAAGCGCGATGAGATTGGGTTGAATCGTCATCGCGCTTTAGCTCCTGGTTTGAGCATGACCTTTTCGGAAAACCGCTTCACACTTTTCCGGATCATGCTCTAGTTCGGGAGCATGCGCTGCATGACGCGGTCGCGGTAGATCAGGAGGTGCGCCAGCGCCGCCGCGACGTGGAGACCGATCAGCACCAGCAGGGACCATTCCGCGATCTGGTGCAGGCCGTCGATCGCCTTGCCCGCCGCTGCGTTGTCCGAGGCCAGCATCGGCAGCCGCATCATGTAGAAGAACGACACCGTCCAGCCGCGAAATGACGCGAACAGCCAGCCGGTCAAGGTCGTCGCCAGCACGAGCAGATAGAGCATCCAGTGCGAGACTTGCGAAGCGATCCGTTGCCACGGCGGAAGCGACGGCTCGGCCGGGACCGGGTGGGTCAGCCGCCAGATCAACCGCAGCACGATCAGGGCAAGGATCAGGATGCCGAACGAGATGTGGAACGTCATCGCGGCACCCGGAGTCTGGCCGCGATGAATGTCCGGCATCAGCCAGCCGATCGGATATTGCACGGCCAGCAGGCCGACGATGATCCAGTGGAGGAGTTTCGCTGTTGCGTCGTAGGACGGACGGGTCATCGGCTTTCCCGGATGGCGTGAACGGATCGAGGCCTGTGCTAGAAGGGCGTCGTGCGTGCCGAAACATGCGCCATCGGATTGATGGCACCATTCGCGCTTGAGCGCTCTCCCGCATTGTCCTTGGTCCCGGGTACCGGGAATGCATAGCCGATAATGGTCTTCACGACGAGTCGGTCAGACGCGGAGGTGAGGCCGTAACCGACGCCGAAATCGATGTCGACGTCCTCGATCTTGAAATCTGTCACCGCAAACAGCGTGTGCTGCTGCTGGGCGAGCGGGCTGAAGTCGCCGATCTTGCCGAAGTCGGCGTAATATTCGAGGCCGACATAGACGTCATCCTTCAGCTTGCGGGCCAGGCGGACGGCTGGCGCGAAGTCAGCCTCGCCATATCTGCCGAAGCCGACGTCGACGATCGGATTGACGATGAATTCAAAGTCGGCATTGCGTACGCCGATGATCGGCCGGATCTCGAGACCCCAGCGGGTCTGCGCGAATTTCGGCATCTCGTAGCTGAGCTCGAAATTGATGCCGTAGAACAGGTTGCGCTTGTCGGCGTTCGGCGAGACGAACAGCGTGCGCAGCTTGAAGGCATCGGACAGGAACTGCTGATCCTGCACGGCAAACGGCAGATAGAGCCCAAGCTCCCACCAGTCGGTCATGCCGTAGGCGAATTCCGGCGTGCCGTTGAGGCTGTGGTTGGAGGCAAAGCCGCCGGGGAACGGCGGGTCCTTCTGGCCGATGCCGACAAAGTTGAGATGCTGCTGGATGGTGAGCTGGCCGGGCTCGGCGATGCCGGCGTTGTAGACCTGGATCTCGTCGGTCGCCTTCGCGGTGCCGCTGCATCCAAGTGCGGCCAGCATGGTCAGTGCGGCGCCGGCCGGCAGCCGGTGTTGGCGGGGACTCCACATCTGCACACCTCGCTCTACGCGGCCCCGATCAATATGCCGACCGCGAGCACGATCGCGCCGCCCAGCACGATCTGGAACACGGCCTGCAGGAACGGTGTGTCCATGTATCGCGCGCGGATAAAGGCGATTGCCCACAATTCGAAGAACACGACGATGCCGGCGATCGCGGTCGCGATCCAGAATGCGTTCGGCCAGGCATCGGGAACGAGATAGGGAATCGTGTGGCCCAATCCGCCGAGCGTCGTCATCAGGCCGCAGGTCAGGCCGCGCAGCCAGGGCGAGCCGCGGCCGGTCAGCGAGCCGTCGTCGGACAGCGCTTCGGCAAAGCCCATGCTGATGCCGGCGCCGATCGAGGCGGCGAGGCCGACGAGGAAGGTCTGCCAGTTGTGATGGGTGGCGAAGGCGGCGGCGAACAGCGGCGCCAGTGTCGACACCGAACCGTCCATCAATCCGGCGAGGCCCGGCTGCACATATTGCAGCACGAACATGCGGCGCCGCGTGCGGTCTTCCTCGGCGCGCACGTCGGGCTTGAGGATGTCGCCGGTGAGCTTGACCGCGAGCTTTTCGTGGCCCTTCTCCTCCTCGGCGAGGTCGCCAAGCAGGCGGCGTACGCCGGTATCCTCAGCCTTCTCGGCGGCCTTGGCATAGAAGCGCTCGGCCTCCAGCTCCATGGTCTCGACTTCCTTGCGAATGGTGTCGAGCGGCAGGTTCTTGGTCAGCCAGATCGGGCGCCGGCGCAGGAAGCCTTTGACGTCCTCGCGCCGGATCGGTGGCAGATGCGGGCCGAAGCGCTGCTCGTAGGTTTCGAGCAGGCGGTGGCGGTGGCCACGTTCCTCCTCGGCCATTTCTTCGAAGATTTTCGCGGTATCCGGATAACGCTGGGCGAGATCCTCCGCGAACGTCATGTAGATGCGGCTGTCCTCCTCCTCGGAGGCAATCGCGACCGCCAGCACCTCGCGCTCGCTCAAATCGGCGAAATTCTTCACGGTGACGCCCGCCTCTATGATTTAGAATTAGAATAATTCTAATATTTGGACTCGGGGTGGAGGTCAACCACGGAGCCCGTGTCTTCGTACCGTTTGTGATCACTTAGAAGGGAACCAGGCGGCCCCGCGCTCGTTCGAGTTCCGGCGAGCTCAAGAGCGGGGGACTCCATGAACACGGTCAAATATCGTCTGAACAATGCGCGCCTGGCGCCGCGCCGGACCAAGCTCGAAATTCCGGGCTGGGCGGGCACGCGCGAACCGCGCACCGACGGCTCGCGCGAGCAGGTCTGGCATTGTGTGCCGTTCTCGGAGGGCGCGCAGTACGGGATCGAGCTGTTCTATCCCTACGACTTCGAACTGCGCGTCACCACGCGGGACGGCCATTTGCATCTCGATGCCGAGTGGGGCGAGCCGCCGGAGAGCGGTTTGCAATGGCCGCCGTTCCGCAATTTCGGCGACAGCTTCTACACCTATCAAATCCTGCTCGACCTCAAGGTCGAGAAGGGCATGGCGGTCCGCACCGAGCCGCATCCGCGCTTTTACACCGACCGCACCGACACGGTGCCGATCGCCGTGCCGGCGCTGATCCGCAACTGGTGGCCGATGATGTTCTTCTGTGTGTTCAAGGCGCCGGCGGAGGGCCGCACCCACATCTTCCGCCCGAACGAGCCGTTCGCGCAGATCATCGTGATCCCGGAGGAGGCGAATTTTCAGCTCGAACCGATGGGTGAGGAGGAAGCCTCCGAACGCGAACTACAGTCGCGCCGCATCTACAACAACCGGCCCAAGCTCGCCGCCGGCACTGAATGGACGTCATCGACCGACACTGTGTTCGACGGCACCTATCGCCATTTGCACCGCGCCGCAAAGGAGAAGGCACGCCAGGACTAACCTGTCCCCAGCATCATGGCCGGCAAAGCAACGGGGCCTGCGGGCCCCGTTGTCGTTTCGCGTCGCTTAGTAACGATAGTACCCGTGATGGTGATGATGATGGTGGTGGTGATGATGGTGATGATAGTAGCGCCGATAACGCGGCACCACGACCACGGGCGGCGCGTAGCGGCGATAATAGCCATGGTGATGATGGTGGTGGTGATGATGGTGATAATAGTACTGCGCAAGCTGCACATTCTCGCCGGTTTGCGGCGGCGCGGACTCGTCCAGCGCTTGCAGCTTTGCCGAGGCGTCCGAGATCGGCTCCAGCAGTTCCGCATACGAGTTCGCGTGCAGGACATCGGTCGGGGCCGGTGCCGCTTGCGCGGTGCCGAGGGCGCCGAGCGATACGACCGCGCCCAGCAGTCCGGCAATCTTCTTTTCCATAGTTCCTCCTCCTAATCAGGTCGCCGGATAAAAGACCGGCTGACCGCAACGCGAGGTTCCACGGAATGTTCCCGGAAATGTCTGGGACATTTCCCTATGCGTCCGCTTCTTATTGCGCTGCACGGGCGAGGAACTGAAGCAGCAGGCGGCTCACCTCGTCCGGTTGCTCCTGCTGCACCCAATGGCCGGCGCCGTCGATCAGATGGCATCCGATCATCCGCGTGCACGTTCTGGTCTGCATCGCTTCATAGACGCCGGGCCGCTGATATATGCCCCAATCCTGCTTCCCCGAGATGAACGCGGCGGGCACGTCGATGGTGCGGCCGCCCCACGTCTGCAATTCCGGCACGAACGCGCCCGAGGTGCCGCAGCGATACCATTGCAGCCCGCCCTGGAATCCGGTGCGCTGATATTCGGCGGCGTAATAGGCGAGCTCGCGGTCCGGCAGCCATGTGTTGGCCGCGATCGCGTCGCGCGAGGGCATCTGCTCCGCGACCGTCGCTGCCATGTCCTTGGCGAGATCCATCACATAGTAGGTCGGCAGCTTGGCGAGCTCGCCCGCCGACC
>NZ_LNCU01000106.1:148497-167385 GCF_001542415.1 Bradyrhizobium macuxiense | reverse complement strand
AGCGGATACGGCTTGTTGTCGGCCCAATCGGCGCTCTTGTGGTGGTAATAGGCGCGCAGGAAATCATGCACGCCCTGCGGTGCGCGATGCATGTCGCCATTGGCCTCACGCGTCGAGTAGTACCATTGATAGTGCTTGCGCGGCCGCGGCAGCGCCGCCAGCTCGCGATGCACGGGATCCTCGCTCGCCGGCTTCTCGGGTGCGTTCGCCGTGTTGAACGGCAGCGACGGCGGGCCTGCGAACGGCGCGCTCATCATCGCGAGGGCACGGAACACATCGGGCCGGATCAGCGCGCACCATGCCGCGACCGATGAGCCGAAATCGTGCCCGATTACGGCATCGACGTGTCTGTAGCCGAACGTTGCGACCAGCCCGAGCACATCGCGCACCAGGTTGGGCAGGCGGAACGGGCCGAGATCGCCGTCATATTCAGCGCTCCAGCCGGTGGTGCGGCCGTAGCCACGCTGGTCCGGCGCGATCACGTGATAGCCGGCGGCGGCAAGGTCGGGCATCACCTTGCGCCAGGAAAACGCTAGCTCCGGAAATCCATGCAGCAGCAACAGACAGGGACGGCCGGACGTTTCAAAGCCCGCCTCCAGCACGTGCATGGTGAGGCCGTTGATGCCGTCGACATAGCGCGAACGGATGGCGGAGGGGAGCGGGACGTCGGGAAGAGCTTGCATCGTGTGGATCACCTTGATCGACGTCGCCGCGGATGCAGCGTATGTGACTGTACGCCGGCGGCCACTGAATGCTACCTGTGTTTGTCTTGTCGCGCACGACAAGACGACGAGCTCGAGCGATCGGTCTCGTCGCGCGAACGATAGCAACTTTGTTCAGGGGATGCATGCCGCATGCGTTGCGCAGGGATCGCAAGGTTGTCAGGCCGGGTTTCGCTGCTTGGGGTGATGATCGCGGCCGCGAGCTTCGTTCTTGTGTCCGTCGTCCATGCGGCCGACATCCAGGAGCTGACCGATAAGCTGCCGCGTGCCTATATCGGCGAGTTCCTGTGGGACGGTGACAAGACGGTGCAGAGCGTCGTTTTCACCTTCGACAAGGTGCGCGCCCTGAACGAGCAGAATGCGGAGGCCAGCGGCTGCGGGTCGTACCAGGTCGGCCGCCAGGTGACGACGATCAAGATTCGCATGTTCGTCAAATTGCCCGATCTGCAGGTGGAGATCTTCGAGCAATCGCCGGAGGGCAGCGGGGCGTTCGAGACCGGCGGCAGCCATCGCGGAACGCTGTCGAGCGACCTGCAGCGAATCGATGCGCAATGGACCACGACGGCGTCGGGCCAGCGCGGACAACTGCATCTGCGCGCAACAACATCTGCCGCGTGCGAGCCGGCGGCTTCGATTTAAAGCGGCCGGTGCTCGCGGAGAGAGCTGACTCCTACCCGGTTCGCATCCCGCTTTGCTGCATGCGAACCGGCCCTCTCCTTTCAGGGCAGGGCAAGCAAGGTCATGCCTTCGCAGCCGGCTTCGGCCAATATCTGTCGCGCAGATGGCGCTTCACCAGTTTCCCGGTCGGCGTGCGCGGCAGCTCGGCTTCGAAGTCGATGCTCTTCGGGCATTTGATCGGCGACAGGTGCTTGCGGCAGAACGCGATCAGCTCGGCCTCGAGATCCTTGCCGGCCCTCGCCATGTCGTGCGGCTGCACCACGGCCTTGACCTCTTCGCCCATCTCCTCGTTCGGCACGCCGAACACCGCGACGTCGGAAACGGCGGGATGCGTGATCAACACGTCCTCGGTCTCCTGCGGGTAGATGTTCACGCCGCCGGAGATGATCATGTAGCTCTTGCGGTCGGTGAGATAGAGGAAGCCCTCTTCATCCAGGTAGCCGACATCGCCGAGCGTCGACCAGCCCTTGGCGTTATAGGCCTTCTTCGTCTTCTCGGGATCGTTGTGATAGGAGAAAATAGGCGCGTCAGCGAAATAGACCTGGCCGATCTGCCCGGTCGGCGCCTCCTGCTCGTTCTCGTCCAAAATCTTGACCTTGCCGACCACGGCGCGGCCGACCGTGCCGCGGTGCGTCAGCCATTGCTGCGAGGTCGAGACCGTGACGCCGTTGCCTTCGGAGCCGGCGTAGTACTCGATCAAAATCGGTCCCCACCAGTCGATCATCTTCGCCTTGACGTCGACCGGGCAGGGCGCCGCTGCGTGGATCGCCCCCTTCAGCGAGGAGACGTTGTAGCGGGCGCGCACCTCGTCGGGCAGCTTCAGCATGCGCACGAACATGGTCGGCACCAGCTGCGACTGCGTGACCTTGTATTTCTCCACCAGCTTGAGGAATTCCTCGGCGTCGAAATGCTCCATGATGACAGAGGTGCCGCCGAGCACGATCGCCATCATGTTGAAGCGCAAGGGTGCCGCATGATAGAGCGGCGCCGGCGACAGATAGATGCTGTCGGCATTCATGCCGCACATGTCGGCGGTCAGGATGCGCAGGAATGGGTTCGGCACGTCGATCCGGTGGCCCTCGAACTCCTTCTTGATGCCCTTGGGCCGGCCGGTCGTGCCGGAGGAATAGAGCATGTCGTAGCCCGCGACCTCGTCGGCAACCGGCGCGGTCGGCTGCGCGGCGGCCTCCTTGTCGTAGGAGCGGAAGCCCGGCGCCGGCTCATCCATCATGTAGAAGATGGGTTCGCCCGGCTCGCCCTTGACCAGGCCTTTCACCTTGTCGGCGCATTGCGGCGTGGTGATGAAGACCTTGGCTCCGCAATCCTTGATGATGTAGGCGATCTCCTCCTCGGTCAGGTAACGGCTGATCGCGGTGTAATAGAGCCCCGAGCGCTGCGCCGCCCAGCACAGCTCCATGAAGGCGAGGCGGTTTTCCATCAGCAACGCGATGTGGTCGCCGGCCTTCAGGCCGAGCGAGCGGAACAGATGCGCGCCCTGGTTCGAGAGCTCATCGAGCTCGCGATAGGTGATCGCCTTCCCGGTCGCCGCCATCTGGTAGGCGATCTTGTTCGGGTGGTTGCGCGCGTGGACGGACGGATGGGTCATTGCGTTTCCTCAAGGCATCACGAGTGGTCGTCCCTGCGGAAGCAGGGACCATAACCACCGATTTTTGTTGTTGGACTGTGTTGAGGCCCCAGCCGCGCCTAACCACAAGCACCTGTGATTATGGGTCCCCGCGTTCGCGGGGACGACACCATTTTTGTGGCCGCTGACGCGGACGTCTTTGAAGCTTACAGCCGCTCGACGATGGTCACGTTCGCCATGCCGCCGCCTTCGCACATGGTCTGCAGGCCGTAGCGCTTGTTGCGCTGCTTGAGCGCATGCAGCAGCGTCGTCATCAGCTTGGTGCCGCTTCCGCCGAGCGGATGGCCGAGCGCGATCGCGCCGCCATTGACGTTGAGGCGCGCCGGATCGGCGCCTGTAGTCTTCAGCCACGCGGTCGGCACCGAGGCGAAGGCTTCGTTGACCTCGAACAGATCGATGTCGTCGATCGACATGCCGGCCTTCTTCAGCGCGCGTTCGGTCGCGGGCAGCGGGGCTTCCAGCATGATCACGGGGTCGCCGCCCATCATGGTCATGTGGTGGATGCGCGCTATCGGCTTCACGCCGAGCGCTTTGAGGCCCTTCTCGTTGACGACCATCACGCCCGAAGCGCCGTCGCAGATCTGGCTGGCGCTCGCAGCCGTCAGCTTGCCGTTCTCGGCGATCAGCTTGACGCCCTTGATGCCGTCGAGGCTGGCGTCGAAGCGGATGCCTTCGTCAATATAGTGAGTGTCGGTCGAGCCGTCGGCGCGGGTGATCTTGACTGGCACGATCTCGTCCTTGAAGCGGCCGGCTTGCGTAGCCGCGATCGCGCGCTGATGGCTGTTGTAGGAGTATTCGTCGAGCTCGTCCTTCGACAGGCCGTACTTCTCCGCCATCATCTCCGCGCCGGTGAACTGGCTGAACATGATGTTCGGATACTTCGCCTCGATGCCCGGGCTCTTGTAGTGGCCGAAGCCGTTCTTGGCCGGTAGCGAGGAGGCGAGGCCCATCGGCACGCGGGTCATCGATTCCACGCCGGCGGCGATCACGCAGTCCATGGTGCCGCTCATCACGGCCTGTGCCGCGAAGTGCAGCGCCTGCTGCGAGGAGCCGCACTGGCGGTCGATCGAGGTGGCCGGCACGCTCTCCGGCAGCTTCGAGGCCATCACCGCGTTCCGCGCGATGTTGTTGGATTGCTCGCCGGCCTGCATCACGCAGCCCATGATCACGTCCTCGATCTGCGCCGGGTCGGCGCCGCTGCGCTCGACCAGCGAATCCAGCACGGTCGCGGCCAGATCGGCCGGGTGCCAGCCGGCGAGACGCCCTCCCTTGCGGCCGCCGGCGGTGCGGGCGGCGGCGACGATATATGCCTCGGCCATGTCTGATCTCCCTGATGTTCTGGATTGGTTGTCCTGAAAGATGGGCCGGATTTAAGGGGCGGCTCCCCATTTAGTCAATCAATCAATTAACTCTTGAGTGCAGCCCCGCCATGGGCTTATGTGCGGCCTCGACTTTCCCGGCGAGCCCCAAGACCGAGAGCAGGACCAGAGCCCAGTTGAATACCAGCGTACCGACGAGACTTGCCGCGAGCAGAAATGCCACCGCCGACAAGCTATTGGTCGCAGCCAGCGAGCTGATGATCGAGCGCGCCTCGATCGAGGTGTCGCTGTCCGACATCGCGCAGAAGTCCGGGGTCAACGCCGCACTGGTGAAATATCATTTCGGCAACAAGGACGGGTTGTTGCTGGCGCTGCTGGCGCGCGACGCCGCGACAGAGATGTCGCAGCTCGAATATCTGCTGGCGCAGCCGATCACGCCAAGCGCGAAGCTGCGCCTGCATATCGGTGGCATCATCCGCGCCTATCACCAGTTCCCCTATATGAACCGGCTGATCCACTATCTGCTGCATGAGAGCACGCCGGAAGCTGCCGACGAGGTGTCGAAATTCTTCGTCGCGCCGCTGCTCGAGTTCCACCGTCGCCTGCTCGCCGAGGGCATCAAGGTCGGCGAATTCCGCAAGATCGATCCGGTGTTTTTCTACACCAGCCTGATCGGCGCCTGCGATCACCTGTTCTTCGGCCGTCACGCGATGTCGCGCGCGGTCGGTGTCGGTCCGGTCACCGACGAAGTCTGCCGCGATTACATCAAGCACATGGAGGCGCTGATCTTCGGCGGTGTCCTCAATCCAAACAACGAAACGGCGGCGATCGCAGCCGGATAACAAAGTTCGAAGTCTAGAGAAGAAACGCCCAAGGAAAGGTTGTTCTCATGCAGTTGAAAGACGTTGCCGTTCTCATCACCGGTGGTGGCTCCGGCCTCGGCGCCGCGACCGCCCGCGCCATGGCGGCCAAGGGCGCCAAGATCGGCGTGATCGACCAGAACAAGGAAAACGCCGAGAAGGTTGCCGCCGAGGTGAAGGGCGTTGCCCTGCACGCCGACGTCACGGACGAGGAAGCGATCAAGGCTGCGATCGCCAAGGCCGAGGCCGCGCACGGCATTGCGCGCGTGCTGATGAACTGCGCCGGTATTGGCGGCTCGCAGCGCATCGTCGGCAAGGACGGCGTCTATCCGCTGGCGAAGTTCGTCCGCATCATCAACGTCAACCTGATCGGCACCTTCAACGTGCTGCGCCTGTTCGCCGAGCGTCTGGCGACCGAAGCTCCGATCGGCGAAGAGCGCGGCGTCGCCATCAACACCGCGTCGGTCGCGGCGTATGAAGGCCAGATCGGCCAGATCGCCTATTCGGCCTCGAAGGGTGGTGTGGTCGGCCTTACGCTGCCGGCCGCGCGCGACCTCGCCAGCCTGAAGATCCGCGTCAACACCATCGCGCCCGGCCTGTTCCTGACGCCCCTGTTGATGGGTCTCAACGAGGAAGCCCGCAAGAGCCTCGGCGCCCAGGTGCCGCACCCGGCCCGCCTCGGCGACGCCTCGGAGTACGGCAACCTCGCCGTCCACATCGTCGAGAACCCGATGCTCAACGGCGAAACCATCCGCCTCGACGGCGCCATCCGCATGGCGCCGCGGTAACGGCACATTCCGCCGTGCCTTCCCTTCTCCCCTTGTGGGAGAAGGTGGCGCGAAGCGCCGGATGAGGGGTTCTCTCCGCGGAAACAGACCCCTCACCGAAGCGAAACACACGGCACCGACGCACATGCCCTCTCCCACAAGGGGAGAGGGCGCATCAATTGCCACCGCATCCGCAGATGCTGGAGTGTGACGCGTGACAAATCCGCTGCTGATCGAACACCACGACGGAGTCGATTGGGTCACGCTCAATCGCCCCGAAAGTCTCAATGCACTCGATCCCTCGCTGATCGATGCGCTCAACGTCTACTTCCAGGGCCTGCAGCGTAACCGCGATACGCGCGTCGTGGTGCTGAAAGGCGCCGGTGCCAATTTCTGCGCCGGGCTCGACCTCAAGCATGCAATGGCCCGCCGCGGCGGACAGACCGAACCGCCAGGCGTCACCGAGTCGCTCGATTCACAACGCCGTATTGCCGACATCGTGATGCTGATGCGGCGCTGCCCGCAGCCGATCATTGCGCTGGTGCAGGGGGCTGCGGCCGGCGGCGGCTTTGCGCTGGCGCTCGCCGCCGACATCCGTATCGCGGCGAAGAATGCGCGGATGAACTGCGCCTTCATCAAGCTCGGGCTCGGCGGCTGCGACATCGGCACCAGCTACTTCCTGCCGCGCCTCGTCGGCGTCTCCGTTGCCTCAGAGCTGATCCTGACCGGCCGCTTCATCAACGCCGATCGTGCGCTGGCGGTCGGTCTGGTGTCTGAAGTGGTGGACGCCGCCGATCTCGATACCGCTGCCAATCCCTATGTCGACGCGATGATGACGGCCTCGCCGGTCGGCCTCCGGCTGTCGAAGGAATGCATCAACATGAGCGTCGATGCCGGCTCGATCGAGGCCGTCATTGCGATGGAGGATCGCAACCAGGTCCTGTGCAGCCGCTCGGAAGATTTTCAGGAAGGCATCAGGGCCTTTCTTGAGAAACGAAAGCCTGTCTATATCAGGCGCTGAGAACAGATCCTCAAAAGGACAAAAATTCCGGGAGACGCAAAATGGATGGGGCGCAGCGATGCTGACGAAGCCGGCCTTTCGCAAGGTGCATTGGCTCGCACGTGATATCGCGGTCGAGCGGCGCGACGACGGCACTGTCGTCCTGAAGTCGCGCATTCCGCTCCAGGCCTATGAGACGCATATTCCGGCCTATCTCGCCAAATGGGCGGCACAGGCGCCGGAGCGCATCTGGCTCGCGCAGCGCGCTGGTGCTGACAGGCAGTGGCGCAAAGTCTCCTACGGCGAAGCCAAGCGCACCGTCGATGCGCTGACGCAAGCGCTGCTCGATCTCCGCCTCGACGAAGGCCGGCCCGTCGCGATCCTGTCGGGCAATTCGATCGAGCACGCGCTGATGACGCAGGCTGCGATGCAGGCGCGGCTACCGGCGGCGCCGGTGTCGCCGGCCTATTCGCTGATGAGCCAGGATCACCTCAAGCTCAAATATCTCTTCAACCTGATCAAGCCTGCCGTCGTGATGGTGCAGGACGGCCCGACCTTCGAGAAGGCGCTGAAAGCGATCGATCTCAGCGGGATCACCGTCATCCACGTGCTGCGTCCGTGCGACGGCGTCAACAGCGTGTCGCTTGCCGATCTCGCCGCCACGCCGGTGACGGCTGATGTCGCGCAATCGATCGCGAAGATCACGCCTGACACTGTCGGCAAGTTGCTGTTCACGTCGGGTTCGACCGGCATGCCCAAGGCTGTCATCAACACGCAGGCGATGATGTGCGCCAACGCGGCGATGATGATGCAGGTGCGCCCGCGCCAAGCCGATGGTCCGATCCCGACCATGCTCGACTGGATGCCGTGGAATCACACCATGGGCGGCAACGCCGCATTCCATCCCATCCTCGTCGATGGCGGCACGCTCTATATCGACGACGGCCGGCCGATGCCGGGTCAGTTCGAGGAGACGCTCAGAAATTTACGCGAGGTGTCGCCGACCTATTACGCCAACGTGCCGGCGGGCTATGCGGCGCTGGCGGCGGCGATGGAGAAGGACGACGCTCTGTGCCAGAGCTTCTTCAAGAACCTTTCGATCATGGCCTATGGCGGCGCGCGGCTGCCCGACGATCTCTACGACCGCATGCAGGCGCTCGCGGTGAAGACATCCGGCGAGCGCATCGTGTTCTACACCGGCTGGGGCTCGACCGAGACCGCGCCGACCTCGACCGGCACCTATTGGGACACCGAGCGCGTCGGCCTGATCGGCCTGCCGTTCCCCGGCGTCGAACTCAAGATGGTGCCGTGCGGTTCGAAGTACGAGTTGCGGCTGCGCGGCGTCAACGTCACGCCCGGCTATTTCGGCCAGCCTGAGCTCACCGCGAAGATGTTCGATGAGGAAGGCTACTATTGCATCGGCGACGCCGGAATATTCGTCGATCCCGAGGATCCGCTGCATGGCATCATCTTCGCTGGCCGCGTGGTCGAAGACTTCAAGCTGACGACCGGGACCTTCGTCCATGTCGGTTCGCTCCGTACCGATGCGATCGCGGCTGCAACGCCCGTCGTGCATGACGCGCTGGTCGCGGGGCAGGACCGTCCGTTCATCGGCCTGTTGTGCTGGCCGAATCTGCACGCGTGCCGCCAACTCGTCGGCAATGCGGACGCGGCCTTTGAGGACGTGATCCGGCATCCCGAGGTGATCGCGCGGCTCAAGCACGGCCTGCAGGCGCATAATTCATCGACATCAGGCAGCAGCATGCGCGTCGCGCGTGCGATGCTGATGGCCGAGCCGCCCTCGATCGACGGCAACGAACTCACCGACAAGGGCTACATTAACCAGCGCGCCGGCCTCGAGCGCCGCGCCGCGCTGGTCGAGAAGCTGTACGCCGACAAGCCCGGTGACGAGGTGATCGTGCTGTGATGACGCAAGATTCTCTCTACTCGTCATTCCGGGGCACGCGAAGCGTGAACCCGAAATGACGAAGTTCCTTACATCGAGATTCCGGGATCGATGCTGCGCATCGTCCCGGAATGACAGCAAGAAAAAGGTAGCGCCATGAACTTCGATTTCTCCGACGAACAAAAGCAGATGCGCGACGAGGCGCGGAAGTTCCTTTCCGAGCAATGCCCGCCGAGGGCAGTGCGCGAGGTGCTCGACGGCAAGGCTCCCTACGACAAAGCGCTCTGGAAGGGCCTTGCCGAGATGGGTTTCTTGGGCGTCGCGATCCCCGAAAAGTTCGGCGGTGCGGGTGCCGGCCATCTCGAGCTTTGCGTGATCGCGGAGGAAATGGGCCGCGCGCTGGCGCCGGTACCGTTCTCCTCGACCGTCTATCTCGCTGCCGAAGCACTCCTGATCGCGGGCTCGGATGCGCAGAAGCAGAAGTGGCTGCCCAGGATCGCGAGCGGCGACGCCATCGGCACGCTGGCGCTGTTCGAGGGCAAGGGCAATCCGTCGCCGAAGGCGATCAAGCTGACCGCCAATGGCGGCGCGCTCAACGGCGTGAAGAAGCCGGTGCCGGATGGCGCGATCGCCGATTTCGCCGTGGTGGCGGCGCGCACCGGCTCGGCCGGGCGCGAGTCCGACGTCTCCCTGTTCATCGTCGACCTCAAGGCCGCTGGCGTCGAGGTCAAGCCGCTGACGAATATCGATCTCACTCGCGGACAGGCCGAGATTGCCTTCAAGGATGCCAAGGCCGAGCCGCTTGGCGCTGCCGGCGAGGGCTGGGGCGTCATCACCCAGGTGCTCGACCGCGCTGCGGTACTGACGGCATTCGAGCAGGTCGGCGGCGCCGACCGTGCGCTGGAGATGGGGCGCGACTATGCGCTCGATCGCATCGCCTTCGGCCGTCCGATCGGGTCGTTCCAGGCGGTCAAGCATATGCTCGCCGACATGTACGTCTCGGCGACGCTGGCGCGCTCCAATTGCTACTACGGCGCCTGGGCGCTCTCGACCAACGCCGGCGAGCTGCCGGAAGCCGCGGCCGCCGCGCGCATCAGCGCGACGCAGGCGTTCCAGCACTGCGCCAAGAACAACATCCAGGTTCATGGCGGCATGGGCTTCACCTGGGAGTTCGACTGCCACATGTACTACCGCCGCGCCAATGCGGTCGCGCTTGGCCTCGGCAGCCTGTCCTATTGGGAAGACGCCCTGATCGATCGCATGCGCAAGAAGAACGCGGCGTAACCTTACGAGTCGTCATTCCGGGATGCGCGAAGCGCAGACCCGGAATCCAGAGATATGGATCGAGATTCCGGGTTCACGCTCCGCGTGCCCCGGAATGACGGAAAGAGATCAAGATGAATTTCGACGACACCCCGCAGGAGGCCGCGTTCCGCGCCGAGGCGAAGGCCTGGATCGCGGCGAATGCGCCCAAGCAATATGAGGAGGAGCTGCGCAAGGCCTCGCTCGGCCGCGTCCAGCTCAAGGGCGCCAACATCCTCGAAGTCGCAAAGGCTTGGCAGAAGAAGAAGGCCGATGCCGGCTGGGCCTGCCTGCACTGGCCGAAGGACTATGGCGGGCGCGGCGCTTCGCCGATCGAGCGCGTGATCTGGCAGCAGGAGGAAGGACCGTTCGGCCGCCTCAGTGCGATGTTCATCATCGGCCATGGCATGTGCGGCCCGACCATGATGGCGTTCGCAGGCGAGGAGCAGAAGCGCACATATCTGCCGCCGCTCGCTTCCGGCGAGAAGATCTGGTGCCAACTGTTCTCCGAGCCCGCCGGTGGCTCCGACGTCGCAGGCCTGCGCACCCGCGCCGAGAAGCACGGCGACGAGTGGGTCATCAACGGCCAGAAGATATGGACTTCGGGCGCGCATTATTCCGACTACGGGATTCTGCTCACCCGCACCGATCCGACCGTGCCGAAGCACAAGGGCCTCACCATGTTCTTCCTGGACATGAAGAGCCCGGGCGTCGAGGTCAGGCCGATCAAGCAGGCGAGCGGCGCCTCCGACTTCAACGAGGTCTACTTCACCGACGTCCGCATTCCCGACTCGCAGCGCCTCGGCAGTGTCAATGACGGCTGGAACGTCTCGCTGACCACGCTGATGAACGAGCGGATGTCGATCGGCGCCGGCGTCGCGACCGGCTTCCCTGAATTGTTCGACTTCTGCTCCAGCCTGATGCTGGACGACGGCCCGGCGATCGAGAACCGCGCGGTGCGCTCCAAGCTCGCGAACTGGGCGGTGAAGGCCAGCGGGCTGAAATACACCAGCATGCGCGCGATCTCCGCGCTGTCCCGCGGCGAGCGCCCGGGCCCAGAGAACTCGATCGGCAAGCTGGTCGCCGGCTCGATGATCCAGGATGTCGCGGCCTACGCGTTCGACCTGCAGGGCGCCGCCGGCGCGCTGAACGGCCCGGAAGATGCCGAGGTCGCGGGCAAGTTCCAGGCGATGCTGCTGCGTGCGCCCGGCACCCGCGTCGAGGGCGGCACTGACGAGATCATGCGCAACATCATCGCCGAGCGCGTGCTGGGCCTGCCCGGCGACATCAGGGTCGACAAGGACGTTCCCTTCAACAAGATCCCGACCAAGGGAAGAGCATAGAGACCCTCATCCTGAGGAGCCGCAAAGCGGCGTCTCGAAGGATGAGGCCACGGCCGGGCCCACATGGTTCGAGACGGCGCAAGCGCCTCCTCACCATGAGGGGAGAGAGTGACACAAGGATTGAAAGCGAGAGGTTCGCCATGAATTTCGATGACACGCCGCAGGAAGCCGAATTTCGCAGCATCGCGCGGAAGTGGATCCAGGCCAACGCGCCGAAGGAGTTCGAGGAAGAGCTCTCGAAGTCGTCGCTCGGCCGCATCAAGCTCGCCAAGCACGACATGGTCGAGGTCGGCAAGGCCTGGCAGAAGCAGAAGTCGGACGGTGGCTGGGCCTGCCTGCACTGGCCGAAGGAATATGGCGGTCGTGGCGCGACGCCGATCGAGCGCGTGATCTGGCAGCAGGAGGAAGGCGTCTACGGCAAGCTGACGCAGCCGTTCCAGATCGGCGAGGGCATGTGCGGTCCGACCGTGATGGCCTGGGGCAGCGAAGAGGCCAAGCGCCGTTATCTGCCGAAGCTCGCCTCTGGCGAAGAGATCTGGTGCCAGCTGTTCTCCGAGCCGTCGGCCGGCTCCGACGTCGCGGGCCTGCGCACCCGCGCCGAGAAGAAGGGCGACAACTGGGTCGTCAACGGCCAGAAGATCTGGACCTCGGGCGCGCACTATTCCGACTACGGCCTCTTGATCGCGCGCACCGATCCGAATGTGCCGAAGCACAAGGGCCTCACCATGTTCTTCCTCGACATGAAGAGCCCGGGCGTCGAGGTGCGGCCGATCAAGCAAGCTAACGGCATGCAGGAATTCAACGAGGTCTATTTCACCGACGTCGTGATTCCCGACAGCCAGCGGCTCGGTGCCGTCGGCGAAGGCTGGAGCGTGTCGCTGACCACGCTGATGAACGAGCGCATGTCGATCGGTTCGCGGCTCGCGACCGGTGTGCCCGAGATGTTCGAGTTCTGCTCCAACCTAATGCTGGAAGACGGCCTTGCGATCGACGATCCGGCGGTGCGCTCCAAGCTCGCAGGCTGGGCGGTGAAGGCGAGCGGGCTGAAATACACCAGCTACCGCGCGATCTCGGCGCTGTCGAAGGGCGAGCGGCCGGGACCGGAGAACTCGATCGGCAAGCTCGTCTCCGGCATGATGCTGCAGGACATCGCGACCTACGCGATGGACCTGGAGGGCGCCGCAGGCAGCCTCACCGGTGAGAGCGAGGAGGTGGCGCGCGGCCAGTTTCAGCAGATGCTGCTGTCGTCGCCCTCGATGCGCATCGCCGGCGGCACCGACGAGATCCTGCGCAACATTATCGCCGAGCGCGTGCTCGGACTGCCCGGCGACATCAGGGTCGACAAGGACGTGCCCTATAACAAGATCCCGACCAAAGGACGTTGAGCATGGACGCCGAGACCAAGCCGCTTTACGCGACGGAAGACCGCATCGGCGCGCTCGAGGAACTGCTCAACGGGCGCTACTCGGTGCGTGCCTTTCTGCCGCGCGAGGTGCCGCGGGAGACGATCGAGCATGTGCTCAACGTGGCGCAGCGCACGGCGTCCTGGTGCAACAGCCAGCCCTGGCAGGTGCTGATCGTCTCCGGCGAGGCCAAGGAGCGGTTCCGCAAGGCGATCTACGCAGAGGCGTCGCGCGGCCTCGGCGAGGACTATGATTTCACGCCGCCGCGCGAATATGTCGGCGTCTATCTGGAGCGCCGCCGTGAAAGCGGCTTCCAGCTCTACAACACGCTCGGCATCGCGCGTGGTGACAAGGCCGCCTATGCAAGGCAGGCGCTCGAGAACTACAACTTCTTCGGCGCCCCGCATGTCGCCGTGATCCACACCAACGAGCCGCTCGGCATCTATGGTGCGATCGATTGCGGCGGCTATGTCGCGAACTTCATGCTGGCGGCGCAGGCGCTCGGGCTTGGCACCATTCCGCAGGCCGCGATCGCCCGTCATTCCGGCCTGATCCGCCGTCACTTCAATCTGCCCGACGACCGCCGCGTGGTTTGCGGCATTTCGTTCGGTTATGCCGATCACGCGCACAAGGTGAACAGCTATCGCACCTCGCGCGCCGGCGTGGCTGATACGGTGAGATTCGTGGACGAATAGGCGCTCAGGCCCTCCGCGCCGCGGTCACCCGGCGCTTCGGTGCCGGCGCATAGCGCGCCGCCATAGCGGCTGTCATCTCGGCGATCTTCTCGCGCAGCTCTTGCGGCTCCAGCACCTCGGCTTCGGCGCCGAGCCGCAGCAACTCGGTCGCGGCGTGCCACAGCGTCTTGCCGACCGGCATGGTGGCGATCCGCCAGCCGTCCGCGTCGGCGGTTTCCGCAAGCCGCATCCGCGCCTTCACATAGGGGTGGCCGAGTGCGTCGAACAGCGTCAGGCCGAACGGCGACAGCCGCACAGTGGCTTCGTTCGGATGCAGCTCGGCTTCGAGCCGCTCGGTCGAGGCGCGCCAATAGGCGGCGAGGTCGAAGTCGGCGGGCCGCGTGAACGGCTTCTCCAGCGCTGTGCAATCCAGCACGCGCGCGACGCGATAGGTGCGCACATTGCCGTCGACATGGCCGGCGAGATACCAGCTGCCGCCCTTCAGCACGAGGCCGAGCGGCGCCACGCGGCGACGTTTCTCGGCCTTCCAGCTCTGGTAGCGGATCTCGATCAGGCTTTCCCGCAGCACCGCGTCGGCAATGGCGCGCAGATGCGTCGGCTCCTCGGTCTCGCCGAACCAGCCGGGCGCATCGAGGTGGAAGCGCTGCTGCATCCCCCTGGCATTGGAGCGCAGGCTCTCCGGCAGCGCCGCCATCAGCTTGGTCTGCGCTGCCATCATCGCGGGCTCGAGCCCAAGCGCGGCCGCGGGTCCCGGCAGTCCTGCCATGAACAGCGCCTCGGCCTCGCCTTGCGACAAGCCGTTCAGCCGCACGCGATAGCCGTCGAGCAGGCGGTAGCCGCCCTCGGCGCCGCGGTCGGCGTAGACGGGGACGCCGGCGGCGGCGAGCGCGTCGATGTCGCGGTAGATCGTGCGCACCGAGACCTCGCAGGCCTCGGCGAGCTCAGGCGCGGTGACCTGTCCCCGCGCCTGCAAGGTGGTGAGGATGGAAAACAGCCGGCTCGCGCGCATGGCCGATCATACCTGACACAGGATGTCAGGTATAGGCGCGCATAACGGGGCCGCCATCCGAACGGCAAGGAGCCCCCGTCCATGACCACCACCGACCGCATCACGCTGTATTACTCGCCGCAGACCCGCGCCACCGGCGCGCGCGTGCTGCTGGAGGAACTCGGCGCGCCCTACGATCTGTACGTCCTCAACATGAAGGCGGGCGAGCAGCGGCAGGGCGCCTATCTCACCATCAACCCGCTCGGCAAGGTTCCGGCGATCCGTCACGGCGAGGCGCTGGTGACCGAGCAGGTCGCGATCTACATCTACCTCGCTGACCTGTTCCCGCAGGCCGGGTTGACGCCGGCGCTGAACGATCCGCGCCGCGGCCCCTATTTGCGCTGGATCGCCTATTACGGCTCGTCGTTCGAGCCTGCCTTGATCGACAAATTCATGAAGCGCGAGCCCGCGCCGGTCTCGCACTCGCCCTATGCCGATTACGACACCATGCTGGGCGCGCTCGAATCGCAGCTTGCCAAGGGACCCTATCTGTTCGGCGAGCAGATCACGGCGGCCGATATCCTCTGGGGCATGGCGTTCAGCTGGACCATGATGTTCGGCCTGGTGCCGCAAAAGGACGTCTTCGTCCGCTACGCCGGGCGTATTGCCGCGCGCCCGGCGTTCCAGAGGATTTCGAAAGCCGACGATGAGATGGCGGCGCAGCATGCCGCGGCCGCGGGCATGTGATAGAGCATTGCGATGGCCAGGACACCGCACACCACGTTGCACACGACCAACTGCATCAACACCTTCATCCACGTCGCGGAGGATTGTCCGGCGCGCACCGGCGAGGAGCCGCAGCTCCGCGGCGGCAATCCGACGGTCGCGACGCTGCAATATCGGATGATCGCGGAAGCGCCGTATCAGTTCACCTCCGATGACGTTGTGTTCGCGACGTCGGCGCCGGGCCGCGCGCTCGACGCAAAGGCGTCGAAGAAAGAGCGCAAACTGGCCCGCGAGACGTTCTTCTCGAGAGGACAGGCCTGCATGCGAGCTTCGCCCTTGGGCAAGCGCTTCGGTTGGGGCGTCCATGCCGATGCCGACGGACGGCTTGCGATCTACGCCCTCGACAGCAAGCGCTACCAGGCGCTCGCCACCGATCCCGAGGTCACGCAGGTGCGGGCGATGCGGTCGAAGCGGGCGTGAGGTGAACGGGGCTTGCGTGGATTTAGGCGCGCCATCAGTCCCGTCATCCTTGAAGCGCCAACGGGTCCGCCCGAAGCGCGGCCCGAGGACAGGCTCCGCGCGTCTCGAAGGATGCACGGCCACACTCGGGCCGTCGCCCTTCGAGGGCCGCTGAAGAAGCGGCCACCTCAGGGTGACGGTACCGAGAGCATCGCGCGTCGAACTAAAACTTCGGCGGCCGCTTTTCCGCGAACGCCTTGATGCCTTCCTTGATCTCGTCGCCGCGCATGCTGTCGCGGTGACGTTGGTCGGCGGCGGCTTCGTCGAGCTCGCCGCGGGCGAATTCGTTGATGGCGCGCTTCATGCCGGCCATCGCCTTGGGCGCGTTGCCGCCCAAAATCGCGGCGAGCCTGTCGACTTCCTCGTCGAGCAGATCCATCGGCACCATCGCGGTGAGGTAGCCGATCCGCAGCATCTCTGGTGCCGAGATCTTCTGCGCCGTCAGGAACAGCATCTTGGCATTGTCGACGCCGAGCCGCGTCACATAGCGCTTGATGCCGCTCCGGTAGTAATGCAGCCCGAGCCGCGCCGCCGGCATGAACATCTCGGCGGTGTCGACGCCGATGCGGAAGTCGCAGGCGAGCGCGAGGTCGGTCGAGCCGCCATAGACGCCGCCATTGAGCCGGCAGATCGTCGGCACGGCGAGATCCTCCAGCCGGTTGACCACGATCTCGAACGCCGAGCCCGCGCTCTGCTGCTCGTTGGTGCTCACCGCGCGCTCGGCCACCGAGTTGAGGTCGTAGCCGGCCGAGAAGGCGCGTCCCGTGCCGGTCAGCACCAGCACACGGATCGCGGAATCGGCCTCGATCCGGTCGAACAGCTTCAACAGCTCGCCGAGATCCTCGGCCTGCAGGCGGTTGAGGTGCCGGGGCCGGTTGAGGCGGATCGTGGCGCGCGCGCCCGCAATTTCGAGCATGGGGGAGCTGCCGGTTTCGGCCGCGTCAGGCATGGTTGTCTCCATTGCTATTGGTTCTCGAGTTCGCGCCGCTTCGCTTCGGCATCGATGGTCTCGGCGAGGTCGGGATGCCTTGCCATCAACAGGCGGAAATCGACGAGGTCAAGCACCAACAGCCGCGAGACCTTGGTCGTCGTGACGCTGGCGGCGCGCTTGGTATTGCCGAGCAGCGCCATCTCGCCGAAAAACGCACCTTCGCCGAGCTTCACCTTGCGCCCGGGCAGGTCGACCGCCACCTCGCCGGCGGCGACGAAATACATGCAGTCGCCGCTGGTGTCCTTGCGGATGATCATGGTGCGCGGCGGCAGGTCGATGGTCCGCAGCATCTGGGTGACGTCGGCGATCGCGGCGGGGCCGAGAGTGGCGAAGAACGGCACCTTGCTGACAGTCTCCCAGGTCTTCAGGAAATTGTCGCGGCGGGTCTCCGCGGCGAAGCCGGTCGCGAGAATGCCGGTCCACAGTCCGAACACGCCGAGGCCCGCGATCATCACGAGCGCGGCGACGACGCGGCCGAACAGGGTGATCGGCACCACGTCGCCATAGCCGGTCGTGGTCAGCGTCACCACCGCCCACCACAGCGCGGCCGGCACGCTGCCGAAGGTCTGCGGTTGCACGTCGCGCTCCAGCAGATATTCCGCGACGGAGGCGAGGAACACCACCATCAGGAAGATCACGAGCACGCTGATCAGCGGCCCGGATTCCTGCACCAGCACGCGCCGGAGCTGCCGCAGCCCGGGAATCCCCGGCACCACCTTGAGCGCCCAGAGGATCGCGAGCAGCCATGCCGACTTCGGCTCGGCGCCGCAGAGCAGGGCAACCGGCACGGCCAGCGCGCCGATCGCGTCGACCAGCCCTGCGCCGGAGAAGGCATAGAACCAGAATCGACCCTGCCGTCCCATGTGGCGCAGCCGCACCAGCCATTCGAACACGAAATAGGCGAGGCACACCCACAGCAGGGCATCGATCCAGTGGGCGGCCGCGTCATAGGCTGGCGCCACCGTCAGCAGCGTCATCATGGCGACGCCGACGGTCACCGCGACATAGGCCGCCGTGGTCATGTTGCGGCCGGCGGTGGAAGACACGAACTGTGTCAAAACCGGAAAAGCGAGCCGCTTGGACATCGGAGCTATATTGCCTGTCGACGAATGGGTTGAAGCCAGGACCCTGCGAGATGCGGAGCCCAAGCCACAACCTGCCCCGTCCCGGGTGAGGCCGTCAACGCGTGCAGGTCGACGCGCTGGCGCGGCCGACCTCCCGTCTGTTCGACGAACGTCCGGCTATACTGTCCTGATTTTGCTTCCACAAATGTGAGAAACCCGACAAAACGTCGCTTTTCCACCGTATATCAGGAGAGCGGTGCGGACATGCGACCTCCACCGCACTGCAGCGACTAATAGGGCGGTTGTGTTCACTTCTTGAGAATTGGTTGGTTTCCGATGGATACCTCACACCTCGTGGAGCACGCCGGCGCCGCCGGCAGTTTCTTCGCATCGATCTTCGTGGTCGCCACGCTGTCAATGCGGACCATGATCCCGCTGCGGGTCTTCGCCATCCTGACCAACATCATCCTGATCGCGACCGCGGTCCCGACCCACAATTACGCGACGCTGATCCTGCACTCCGTGCTGCTGCCGGTGAACACCTATCGCCTGCACCAGATGCTGCAGCTCGTCCGCAACGTGAAGAAATCCGTCAGCAGCGATCTGTCGATGGATTGGCTGAGACCGTTCACGACGGAACGCAAATTCGCCGCGGGCGAGGTCCTGTTCTACAAGGGAGAGAAGGCCGACAGCATGTTCTACATCGTCAGCGGCCGCTTCCGCCTCGTCGAGTCGGGCATCGAGCTGTCGGTCGGCGCGATCGTCGGCGAATTCGGCATGCTGTCGCCGTCGAACACGCGGACCCAGACGCTGGAATGCGTCGACAAAGGCACGGTGCTGTCGGTGACCTACGACCAGGTCGAGCAGCTCTACGTCCAGAATCCGGCGTTCGGTTTCTACCTCCTGCGGCTTTTCAGCGCCCGCCTGTTCCAGAACATCTCGACGCTCGAGCAACGGCTC
>NZ_LNCU01000106.1:142165-148473 GCF_001542415.1 Bradyrhizobium macuxiense | reverse complement strand
CCCGCCGTGACGAGTTCTGGAGGCGCCGCAGTGCCGGACGACGATGGTCTCCTGGCTTCGCTCCGTTACCTGTTCGCCGACATCATCGGCGACGAGGACGACGGACCGCTGCTGCCGCCGGAAGCCTGCTCCGAGCAGCTCAGCCCCGTCGTCAGCGACGCTATCCATCTGCTCACCGAGTATCAGAGCGCCGGCTACGCCAGGCTCTATATCGACCGGCTCGAACGTTTCGTCGGCCGGCGCGGTGTCGGCGACGCGATGCTGACAGATATCGCGCAGCTCATGGCGCAGCGCATGGCCTACGAGGATCCGATCCGCATCGCGCAATTCAAGCTTCGCGAGGTCATTGCGGCGGGGGGGCTTGCGCCACGCTCCGTCGACGACGTCAAGATATTCCGTATCGACGAGCTGATCGACGCCTTGCCGGTGGTGGTGGGCGATCCCGTGCTGGCCGTGCTCGAGCGCTTCGGCTGGCGCCGCCGCAGGGTCTCGGTCCGCTTTTCCGGCCACACCCGCTTCAGCGTTCGTCGGCTTCGGATCGAGGCCGGCCTGAAGCGGTGGCGGCTGTTCTCGGCGCGCTATGCCAAGGAGCGCGTCTGGGTTGAGCGCTGGCTCCACATGATCGACCGCAGCCTGACCAAGCAGCCGAGCGCGACGGTGGCGGTGATCGAGACCGCGACCATGATCAGCGGCTACGGCAATCCCTATCGCCAGGGCATCGCGGATTGGCACGCGATCATCGACGGGCTCGCCAAGCCGGTGTTCGACGGCGCGCTCGCGCTCCCCGATCTCGCCGGCGCGATCACCGAAGCCCGCGCCGCCGTCATGCCCGATCCGCGCCAGGCCTCGCTGAAATGCAAGATCGCGGAAATCCGCGCGCGGGTGCCGGCTGCTACTCCGTCGCCTTGACGTCCGAAACCATCGCAAAATCTATCGCCGTCATCCTGAGGTGCGAGCGGAGCGAGCCTCGAAGGATGCACGGCCCGGCTGGTGGCCGTCGATCCTTCGAGACGCGCGCGATGCGCGCTCCTCAGGATGACGGGGCTGACGGTATCGCAGTCGGCTTTGCCGACGGAAGCTCGCAATCTACCGCTCGATATGCGGCGGCTCGTCGTAGCCGTGGCGGCTTGAATAGAACAGCAGGCCCATCAGCCCAACGCCGACAATGACCAGGAGGGCAATTCCGATCGTGAACAGGACGATGCCATAGGTGGGCACCGGTGCGTCCGAGACCATCAAGCCTTCATAGGCGTAAGTGCCGACGGCGACCAGGAGGGCGATCAGGACGATGCTGATTGCGACACGCATGCGGATCTGCCTCTGCTGAGGGCCGAGAGCAGCGGTCGCTGATAACGACGGCTATCCTGCCGCGGCAGCGACCTTGGCCAGCGCCCGTTGTCCGGCGTTGGTCAGCTCGTGGAGCGTCGTCCGGCCGCTCTTGGCGCACTTGATGATGTATCTGGCAACGCGCTTGCGGGTGGCATGTTCCTCGCCGTGCAGGGCTCCCTCGCAGATGCGGTCGAGCGCCGCGTTCATGATGGCGAGCGTACGCGAGTCAAATGTCTCCTCGATCATCGCGGCTCTCCCTGCAGGCCCGTTCGGGCGCGGTTGTTTGCGAAGCGTCAGCGAATCGCTGACCTCCATCACGGTTTCGGTCTGCCTGGCCTGCTTCATCAGCATTTCGCGTTCGCGTCCGGGCGGCATCTTACGCGCCGCGACGCGGGCGTCGTCGGCGAATTTCTGGAGGCGCGTCTCGAACGATCCGAGCGGTCGTGATCTGTTGCGTTTCTTCTTGGTCATGCCGCCTCCTGGTGGGAACCGGATGCTAGGCGGGTTCCGCAGCGTCGTCGTTAACATGTGACATCGGGCCGATCGAAAAATCGCGCCCGAAACCGCAGGAACGATCTCGCTGGACATGCATAACGTCAGTGTGTTCGCTGCTTTGCTCCCCGGAAGCAGTGGACCACTCCGGTGACGGACCTCGGCGAAATTTCTTCGCCGGGGCCCGCTTGGCATCGGGAAATTGCTGCCTGGCCGGCACCGCGCGCTGCAGCAATTGTCGCAGGAACGGACGATTACGCTGGCTCGTTGACGTCGGGAGGCATTCAACGGAGAGCGCACGATGGCGATGGACGAGAAGGAGACCGGCAGCCTCATCGGTAGCGACAAGGTCGAGGGCACCGCAGTCTTTGGCGCCGACGACCGCAAGCTCGGCTCGATCGAGCGTGTCATGATCGACAAGAAGAGCGGGCGCGTGTCCTACGCGGTACTCGGCTTCGGCGGCATTCTCGGGCTCGGCAACGACCACTATCCGCTGCCCTGGCAATCGCTGAAATACGACACGCGGCTGGGCGGCTACGTCACCGGTATCACCGAGGACCAGCTTCGCAGCCCGCCGAAATACGACAGCGAACGTGACTGGAATTGGGCCGACGTCGGCGCCACGCGTGCGCTGCACGACTACTATGGCGTGCCGTTCGTCTGAGCGGCGTCAGGCTGTCGGCGCCAAAATAAATCGGCGCTTCCGTACACTTTTGAACATTCGCCAATACTTGTGCGATGTAACATGCGTTATTGCAATCAACCCGGCGGTTACCCGATGAACATGCGGGGAGACCAATGTCGTTGGCATCGTTAGTCCGGAAATTGGAGCAATTCGTACGGCTCTCGCCGATGGATCACGTTATCCTCAATCGCGCAGCATCAGAGCGCGTGCGCCACTTCGGTCCGCGGGTCGACATCGTGCGCGAGGGCGACAAGCCCAAGGATGTCCATCTGATCCTGTCCGGCTGGGCCTGCCGATACAAGCAACTCGAGGACGGCCGGCGGCAGGTGGTCTCGTTCTTCCTGCCGGGCGACATCTGCGACATCAACGTCTTCATCCTGCGCGAGATGGATCATTCGATCGGCACCATCACGCCGGTGTCGATCGCCGATCTCCCGCACGAATTCTTCGACCACGTCGCCGCAAGGCATCCGCGCATCGTCGCCGCGTTCTGGTGGGAGACCCTGGTCGATGCCGCGATCCAGCGTGAATGGACGATGAATCTCGGCCAGCGCACGGCCCTGGAGCGTACCGCCCATCTGCTCTGCGAGATCTGGCTGCGCCTGCGCGTGGCCGGCTTGACCAGAGGCGACAGTTGCGATTTTCCGCTGACCCAGGCCGATCTCGCCGATGCCGCCGGCCTCTCCAAGGTCCATGTCAATCGCACGCTGCAGGAGCTGCGCGCCAACGGACTCATCGTCCTCAAGGGCCGGACGCTCTCGGTGCCCGACCTCGACCGCCTGATGCGTGCGGGCCTGTTCAACCCGAACTACCTGCACATGGAGCACGAGGGCCAACAACTCGACGCCGCGACCACGGACGCCGCGGTCGGATGAGGTGACCGGCAGTCATTGTTGGTTGTTGGGTGGACGCAACCACGACATCGCCCGCATTGCTGCGGCGAGGCGTTAGCCGTGCTTGCGAACCCATTAATATCCCTATGCAACCGAGGTGGCTCAGGCGACGACCAGATCGGGCACCGGGACCTTGCCCTTGGTCTCGGGCCCGTAGAAAGCCGCGACGGGCGTAGCAAAGCGTGAGGGGTTGCTGCAGCTTTCCGATGCCGCTTCCCTCCGCTTCGGTGCACCGTTTTCTTGCCGGTCCGCTCGTCCTCCGACTGCTGTTGGACTATGCGCCGCAATGAGCCGGCGAGACGTCCCACGGCCCTGGCGTTTGCCGCGTTAATCGACGGGATACCGGTGAACGACCAACCGGCGAGCGACCTTGAAGTCCACTTCCTGACCTTCGCCGATTGGAGGCGGTTCGATCGACTTCGGGCGGTTCGCCGGGACGACTTAGTGAGCCAAACATCGTCACATCAGGGACTGCGGGTCCGGCACAGTCGTGAGGCTCAACCGCATGCTGGCGAATGCGAGCGCGAAGGATTAGCGTCCAAACCTGCGAGGGGGCAGCGACCTTGGAGCGAAATAGGGGTTGAGCAGGCAGGTCGCCGGGAGGCCCATCGCGGAAGCCTGGCACTGATCTATCGACGAGTAGATGCAATCCATTCGCTCGCCGATCAGCGAGCCGTAAGTATGCATGCAGACCGGGTAGCGTGGATCATACATTTGTGCAGATGCCGGCCCTGTCATCCAGAGCGCGCTTAGCGCCAGCATCAGCGCTCCAAGTAACTTCACTTCAGGTCTCCTGCTATTGGTCGAGAGCTTCGTTCTCTCGCGCGGGGCATGATAGCCTCGGTCTTCTACCTTGATCCAGTCCCTGGAAACACATGGCCGCCCGGCAGGATCGATCACGACGCTTTGCAGCCAAGCAGATCGGCTTCGCAATGCGCGGCCGATCGATGCCGTTCCCAATGCGATGCTGACGTGGCGCATCAGGACGCTTGCGCTGCCTCGCACGGCTTACGAAATTGGGGCGATGTTGGGGGCGTGGATCGAGGAGAACGTTGAGACCCGCCGGGCGCGAACCGGCGGGTCTCTTTAGTTGAGTCGGAAATTCATCAGACCGTGTTGGCCTGGGTTGTCTTGGCTCAGGCCGTCTTGGCGAAGAGCGTCAGGACACCGTTGGTGAGGTTGACGGCGACAACGTGTGACGAATTCAGGCCCTTCGCCTTGAGCGCGGATACCGCTTCCGGTGATGCGTCGATGGAACCGCGAAGTTTTTGCAGGTCGTCCGGGCTTGCCTTCGAAACGACGGCCTCGACCTTTGACCGTACGTCGGGCTGGAGGTCCTTGATGTCGACGACCTGTATGCTCCGGATTACGGTCGACTCTTCAGATTGAGCCTGCGGCGGGGCCTTCGGTTGTGTTCCTTGCGCCTGCGCCCAAGCAGGTGTTCCGAGAGAGAGCGCCCCAACGATGACGGATGCCGTAAAGATACGCATAAGCGTTCCTTTCTTGATTTACCCCCAACATCCCGCGTGAACGCATCGTCCGGGCTTATGTTCCCGGTTGTGGCGCTCCGGAGAGGACAACCGAGAACATCGCCACGAAAAAGCCCCTTGCGCTCGGGACGCCAAGGTTGATTGCCACAACATTGCCATCGCAGCGGCTGTGACGCTGGCCTGGCTCAAAAGCGTACAACCAATGCAGACGCGCATACGTGGCGGCGACGCCATCTACAGGAATGCGCAACCTGAACGGTTCCGGTGTCTTGTCGGCTTTTGCTGTTGGGTTATCTTTCGCGCCTCGCGATCATCTTGTCTTTCCCGACGTGATCGTGGACAGAAACCAGATTTGGAATAGTGCTGCTCACTGAGACGACTCGCCGGGCATCGGGCGCCGGTGCGAAAGAGAAGCGTTGGCAAGTCGATGACGACAGCTCAGCAACCGGCGGGCACCGCCGCCGAGGTTTTCGCGGCATTCCTCAAACTCGGGTTGACGTCGTTCGGCGGGCCGATCGCCCATATCGGCTACTTCCGGCATGAATTCGTCGAGCGGCGCAAATGGCTCGACGAACAGGCCTACGCCGATCTCGTCGCGTTGTGTCAATTCCTGCCGGGTCCGGCAAGCAGTCAGGTCGGCTTCTCGCTCGGCCTGATGCGCGCAGGCTATCCTGGCGCGCTGGCGGCATGGACCGGCTTCACGCTGCCGTCGGCCATTGTGCTGGTGCTGTTTGCCTATGGCGCCGGCGCGCTGAGCGGTCCCGTCGGCACGGGCCTTGTGCATGGGCTGAAGCTCGTGGCGGTCGCCATCGTCGCGCAGGCGGTGTGGGGCATGGCGCGCACGCTCTGTCCCGACCGGACACGCGCCTCGATCGCCGTGGTCGCGGCGCTGCTCATTTTGTTCAGCACGGCGTCGGTTGCGCAGATCGGCGCCATCCTGTTGGGCGGCATCGCCGGCCTTGCGCTGTGCCGAACCGGAGAGAGCAACGGGGTCGGTCACTTCGTGATGCCGGTCTCACGATCAGCGGGGCTGGTTGCGCTGGCGGCGTTCGCGACGCTGCTGATCGGCTTGTCGCTCCTGGCGCGGCTGGCGCCGGGCTCCGGCGTTGCGCTGTTCGACGCGTTCTATCGCTCCGGCGCCCTGGTGTTCGGCGGCGGCCATGTGGTCCTACCGCTGCTGCGCGAGGCCGTCGTAACGCCGGGCTGGGTCGGTGACGATGCGTTCCTCACCGGCTACGGCGCCGCACAGGCGGTGCCTGGTCCGCTGTTCACCTTCGCGGCCTATCTCGGCGCCGTGGTCAAGATCGCGCCGCATGGCGTCGCCGGCGCGATCATAGGACTGCTCGGCATCTTTCTGCCCGGCGTCCTGATCCTGCTCGCGGCGCTGCCGTTCTGGGACACGTTTCGCAACCGAGCCGA
>NZ_LNCU01000106.1:0-142082 GCF_001542415.1 Bradyrhizobium macuxiense | reverse complement strand
CAGCTCGGTCCTCGGCCCGCGCGATTTCGGGATAGCACTGGTCGGCTTCGTCCTGCTCACGGTGTGGCGTGCGCCGCCGCTCGTGGTTGTCGTCTTCAGTGCTATCGCCGGAATAGCAACAGCGCTGCCGGGACTGAATTGACGGCCAAGTGCTGCTCTTGACCTGCGCGCAAAGGCTAATTTCTTCAAATTTTTCAATGCGATTCATGGTGTCCAGTCGGCTTGCGAAAAATATTCCGCTTTCGCCGTCCGGCAACCCAGTGGCACGAATCCGCCCGGCTCACCCGATTGAGGGGCGCGTCGCGATCGTCACGGGTGTTGGGTTGAGATTGCGCGGGACCCATGGGTGCGATCGGCACCCGGCTTTCCCTGCGCCCTCTGTCCTCAGAGCGGCGAAACGACACGCAAAGCTCGGACAGATCGTGTCGCGAGAACACGGATGTATGACTCACGAAATCGCGCACACATTCGCTGTCGTCCCGGCGAAGGCCGGGACCCATAACCACAAATGGTTATTGTTAATCAGCGCCGGAACGACGAGCACCGTTTACAACATCCGCCGCGGCGTTTGGGTCCCGGCTTTCGCCGGGACGACGAACGGAGAGCCCCGCCTGCAATCCGCCGCCGCGGAGCATTGGGTCCCGGTCTGCGCCCGATGCCGCATGACGATCGCCACTATCGCCATCGGAACACGCCATGTGATTTTCGGATGGCCGGCAGGTGCATTCCGGCGCTGGAGATGTCATAAATGAGACACGCTTCGGTTTGCGACATTGTGCTGACGGTCTGACCCGGATTTCCTTGCGATCACATTCATCCCACTAAAGGGCGTCAGCTTGTTGTTTCCATCCATGTCATCGTCGGTCGCGGTTGGGGCCCTGGTGGGATGGATGTTGCTTCTCACCGCGAAGCACATCATCGCCGACTTCATGTTGCAGAACGCCTGGATGGCGATCGGCAAGGACCAGAAGACCGGCTGGGCGCTGCCGCTGCTCGCGCATTGCCTCGTGCATCTCGCGGTCGCCCTGGTCCTGATCCTCGTCGTCGCGCCGCGCTTCTGGTACGTCGCCTTCGTCGACTTCGTCATCCACATCATCGTCGATCGCGCCAAGGGAATCTGCGCCTCGCGTTTCGGCGTGACGCTGGAATCCGGGCATCCCTGGTTCTGGACCCTGATCGGGGTCGATCAGGCGCTGCATCACCTCACCGGCTTCGCGCTGTCGCTCTACATGGCCGCGAACTGAGCGGTTCGCGCGAACCCGTTTCCCTCAAGCCTGATGCGAACCAGCCGTGCTGCGCGGGGCGCGCGGATGTGATTCGCGTGCAACGCGCAAGCATCCCCGGAGACGACCGGAAGCCGTGGTTAACCTTTCGTTAGAGAATTGCGCGGCATCTTCGCGACTGAGGGGGATTTGCAAATGTTTTCAAGCCGCGACGCCTTCGAGAGCGATGCCTGCCCGGTTGCGGACGACCTGCTCGGCCAGATGTACCGCGCCAATCCCAACGGCCTTTCGCTCTTGGTCGCCAACGTCGCGCCCGACGTCCGGGCACGACTGGCGCTGTTTTGTTATCGCCGCAGCCACCTGCACGCACTCGCGGTGGCGATCGCGTCGAGCTGCAGCGAGTGGGAGCTGGTCAATCACGGCGGCCGTGTCGGATCGACGCTGTACGCGCTGTCGCGTGAGCCGGCGCGCGCCACGACGACCTCGCATGGCGGCCGCAAGCCGATCACGCTGTCGACCAAGCCGCTCTCGACCTTTGCGCCGATCGTCGACGAGGAGCTCGACGACGAAGACGCTACGCAGACCGTGACGGCCTGAGGCAGGCCCGCGACGCCGCCTCAGATCACGGGCAGTCCGTGGCGCCGCCGCGCCATCGCGCATTCGGCGTCGCCGGGCATGCAGGTCCGGCACACCTCCGGCCGCACCGCATAGACGTCGCAGCGCGTCGCCACTCCGATCTTCCCTGACAGCGCCGCGCATCGGTCGCCCTCGCAACGCATGCCGGACTGCCGCGCATTGACGAATTGCGTCGGGATCAGGTCGAGCTGCTCGTCGTCCTCGATCGTGAAGCGCGGCCAGTTCTCCGAATAGCTGCAGCAGGCGCCGCAGGACTGGCAGGGGCCGGCGTCGATTGCGTCCGTGGCCATCACGTATCCCTCGGCGCTTCCCAGACCAGGCTGCGTCGCCATCGCGCCCTGAGCAGGTCGCGCCGCTCCGGATATTTCTCGTCGTGATAGATCGCGGCGACGACCCGGTCGGTGCGGAAGCTGCGGAAATCCTTGCGCAGCTCGCACCAGGCCGCGAGCAGCCGCACCGCCTCGTGATAGCCGACCGCGATCGGCCAGATCGTGCGCTCGCTGTCGCGGCCGTGCTCGTCGCGGTAGTTCAGCGTGATCTTCTTGCCTTCGTGGATCTGGCTGCGCGTCTTGACCATGTCGATGCGATCAGGCTCCCGGTTCCAGGCGGAGCGGGCGCGGCTTGCGGGCTCCAGCACGAACGGCCGCAGGCGGTCGGGCACGGTCTCGGCGATCTTGGCCATCAGGTCTTCGGCCGCGCGCGCCAGCGCCGGATCGGCGTGGCCGACCACCCATTGCGCGCCGAGCACGCAGGCCTCGATCTCGTCAGGTGTCAGCATCAGCGGCGGCAGGTCGAAGCCCTTCTCCAGGATGTAACCCATGCCGGCCTCGCCGCGGATCGGCACCCGCTGCTCGATCAGGGTCGCGATGTCGCGATAGATCGTGCGCTTGGATGTCTCGAGCTCGGCCGCGATCGCATCCGCGGTCAAAGGCTTTCGGGTGCGGCGGAGCACCTGGATGATCTGAAACAGCCGGTCGGCGCGTCTCATGGCAGCTCTCTTGGCAACGTTCTTGGCAATTCTCTTGGCGGATCTCGGGGCTCGTGGCGCGTCGTCTTTTCGCGTCCCGTGTCACTGCTGCTGACAGCATGTTGGCAGCAGGTGGGGGCTATACCAGGACAACATCTCAAGTGAAGGGAATTTGTCCATGGCAAATCTAGACGAACTCGGTTTCCAGCGTGCGCAGACGTTCGCGCTGGAACAGCTTGTTACAGTCTACTCCACCTCCGGCGATCTGCGCTGGGCCCTGGTCGCGCTGATCGCACAGTCGGTCGTTGCGGCCTGGTCTTACGGGCGGGCACGGGTGGCCAAACGGGTTCGCGAGGCGGTTCGCCGCCTCGCACCCGTCGGCCCGCTCGACAGTGAATGCCACTACTGCTGACACCATGGTGGCAGCAGGGGCGCGCTAGCTTCAATTCACGACCACAGGCATCGGGAGCTTCGGATGATTACGCTTTTTGGCTTTGGCACGGGCTTCGGCTTGCCGGAAATCAGCCCCTTCGTGACCAAGACCGAGGTCCAGCTCAAGATGGCCGGGCTCGACTATCGCAAGGAAAAGGCGATGCCGCCGGCGTCACCCAAGGGGCAATTGCCCTTCATCGCCGATGACGGCGAAACCATCGCCGATTCGACCTTCATCCGCGCCCATATCGAGGGCAAATACGGCTTCGATTTCGACGCGCCGCTAAGCCTGCAGGCGCGCGCGCAGGCCTGGGCCTTCGAGCGCATGATCGAGCATCACGTCTACTGGGCGCTGGTCGGCGCGCGCTGGGTCGACGATGCGAATTTCAACAAGGGGCCGGCGCATTTCTTCGACGGCGCGCCCGATCACATGCGCGACAAGATGCGTGAGGATGCCCAGTTCCGCGTCGCCGAGAATTATCTGCTCAGCGGCCTCGGCCGCCACGCGCCCGACGAGGATGTCGACCTCGCGATACGCTCCCTGTTCGCGCTGTCGGTGCAGCTCGGCGACAAGGCGTATCTGATGGGCGATACGCCCTGCGGCACCGACGCCACCGCGTTCGGCGCACTGGCCGGAATCCTCACGCCATTCTTCGAATCGCCGCTCCGCGAACGCGCCGAGAAGTTCGAAAATCTCACCGCCTATGTCGACCGGATGATGCTGCAATATTACCCGGAATTCGCCTGGGCGCCGCTGCAGCAGGCCGCCTAGCTTGCTGCGGTGGGGGCGGGCTGGCCCTTCAGTGCGGCCAGCTCCGCCTCGAGCTCGGCGATGCGCGCGTCGCGCGTCGCAAGTGCGGCGGCGACATCGGCTGCATCAAACTTCTGCGGGATGTGCTGCGGGCAGTTGGTATCCCACGCCGCGATCTTGAACAGGATCACCTGCTCCGGCCGCGCCCGGTAGCCCTGCGGCATCAATGCCCGCGTCAGCGCCGGATCGTCTTCCACCGCGCGCGCCTCGCCCCACAGCTTGACGCGGCGGCGATGCGCATAGTCCATCACGAAGATATACGCCTTCGTATTCTCCGACAGATTGCCCTGGGTGATGTACTGCCGGTTGCCGCCGAAATCGGTGAACGCGATCGTGCTCTTGTCGAGCACCTTGATGAAGCCCTTCGGTCCGCCGCGATGCTGGATGTAGGGTTGCCCGTCGGCGGAGGCGGTCGCGAAGTAGAAGCTGTTGGCGTTGGCGAGGAAGGCGGCGAGGTTCTCATCGATCTCGGTACGCCAGCCGCCGCGCGCCTCGACTTGGGCATAGGATTCGCGCGACCCCTTGCGGGCCTGGATCGCCTTCACGGCCGGAGTGAATGCGACATCGCTGGAATAGGTGTGAACGTCTGACATCTGAGCCTCCCGTCATGGGCGCCAAAGCGGTCGTCCTGCTCGCCGAAGATGGTCATTTCCGTGCAGTAAGCAATCTTGTGAGTTGACACTTCACTGTTGCGGATTATGCAATATTCCATATGGATCGTCTCGACGCCATGCAGGCCTTCGTCGCGGTGGCCGACCTCGAGGGCTTCGCGCCGGCGGCGCGGAAGCTGGGCCTCTCGCCGTCAGCCGTCACCCGGCTGATTGCGGCGCTGGAGGAGCGGCTCGGCGCCCGGCTGCTGCAGCGGACCACGCGGCAGGTGACGCTGACCGACGCTGGCTCGCGCTATCTGGAGCGGGCGCGGCGGATCCTTGCCGATGTCGAGGAGGCCGAAGATGCCGTCGAGGGCGAGCGCACGCGCCCCGAGGGCCGGCTGGTGATCTCGGCCCCGGTCGGTTTCGGCCGGCTGCATGTCAGCCCGGTTGTGACCGCCTATCTGAAGCGCTATCCCGACGTCGGCGTCGATCTGCGTCTGTCGGATCGCATGATCAACCTCGTGGAGGATGGCGTCGATGCCGCGGTCAGGATCGGCCATCTGCCCGATTCGACCCTGGTGGCGCGGCATGTCGGCGAGATGCGGCGCATTGTCGTGGCATCGCCCGGCTACCTCAAGGCGCGCGGTGAACCGAAGCGGCCTGCCGACGTCGCAGCGCATGATATGATCCAGTTCGGCGCCATGACCGCAGCGCCTGACTGGCGCTTTGTGGAGGACGGCCACGAGATCCGGGTCGCGAGTTCGCCGCGCTTTGCGAGCAACAGCGCGGATGCCGCCATCCAGTATGCCGAGCAGGACGGAGGGCTGACCCGGGTGCTGGCCTATCAGGCGGCCGAGTCGCTGAAGGCCGGCCGGCTCAGGATCGTGCTGGCGGAGTTCGAGCAGCCGGCGCTGCCGATCCACATCGTCTATCCGACCTCACGGCTGTTGTCGGCCAAGGTGCGCACCTTCATCGATCTCGTCACCGAGATCGATGATTGGCATTTCGGCTAGACCCTTGTCCGGCGCGTTTTCCTGACGCGAACCGGTGCCCGCTTCGCTTGAAAGCGCTTTAGCTCACCGGCTCCTTCTTCGGCACCACGCGGAACGTGCCGTTGGCGCGTGCGATCGTCACGCCGTCGGCCTTGATCAGGCTTTGCGCGAAGCAGATCGTGCTGCCGGTCTTGATCACATCGCTTTCGATCGAGAGCCACTGACCGATATTGGCCGTGCCGACGAAATCGACCGCGAGCGAGATCGTCACGAACGAAGTCGTCCAGCCGGTCGCCTGGCCGCAGCTATAGCCCATCGCGTTGTCTGAAAGCGCCGCGATCAATCCGCCATGGATCAAGCCGCGGGCGTTGGTGTGCGGCCTGGCCAGCCGCAGGCCGATGATGACGGCCTTGTCGGTCCGCTTTTCGTAGAGCGGCTGCCAGGGCTCCGTGAGCGGACTCTTTCGAAAAAGCGGCGCGAAGCCCGCGGGTATGTCGGCGACTGATGTTTCGGTGCTCATATGCAGCTCGCGAATTGGCGTTTCGTTTGCGCCATTGAACGCGATGTCGGTGACAGTTTCACCGCCTACAAAGTTTTAAACGGGATTTGCTTAGGTGTTTGAAAGCGGCACGGCTCGTCGCCACATCTTTGCTGTCGTCGCCCGACTTGCCGCCTTCGCTAAAGCTTCGGCGTGCCAAGGGCCCGGAGCCTCGTCGAAGCCTTGGCGTAGACGGGACCGGGCGATCCAGTATTCCAGAGGCCGTACGGCATGAATCGAGAAGCCGCGGCGCACTGGATACCCCGTATGCGCGGGGTATGACGACCGAAATTGCGGAGAGGATGCTGCTCGACAAAAGCGTCAGCGACCGACCGCCTAAGGCATGATCCGGAAAAGTGTGAAGCGGTTTTCCGAAAAGATCATGGTCAAACAAAGAGCTAAAGCGCGATGACGATTCAGCCCAATCTCATCGCGCTTTAGAACGGCAGCCCGACATAATTCTCCGACAGCGAGGTCGATGCGGCCTTTGAGCTCACCAGATAGTCTAGCTCGGCGATCTGGATGCGCGCGGCGAATTCGCCCTCGTCGGGGAACTTGTGCAGCATCGAGGTCATCCACCACGAGAACCGCACCGCCTTCCAGACCCGCGCCAGCGCCTTTGCGGAGTAGCCATCAAGGCCGGCCGAGGATTTCTCGTCGTAATATTCGCGTAACGCCTGCGAGAGGTAATGTACGTCACTGGCGGCGAGGTTCAGTCCCTTGGCGCCGGTCGGCGGCACGATATGCGAAGCGTCGCCGGCCAGGAACATCCGGCCGAACCGCATCGGTTCGGCCACGAAGCTGCGCAGCGGCGCGATGCTCTTCTCGATCGAGGGGCCGGTGACGATCTCGTCGGCCGCCTTCTGGTCGAGGCGGCTTTTCAGTTCGTTCCAGAACCGCTCGTCCGACCATTGGTCGACATGATCGTCGAGCGGGCACTGCACGTAATAGCGGCTGCGATGAGTCGAGCGCATCGTGCAGAGCGCAAAGCCGCGCTCGTGGTTGTTGTAGATCAGCTCGGGCGAGACCGGGGGCGTCTCCGAGAGAATGCCGAGCCAGCCGAACGGGTAGACCCGCTCATAGCTCGTGATCGCCGACGCCGGCACGCTGGCGCGGCTGATGCCATGGAAGCCGTCGCAGCCGGCGATGAAATCGCAGGCGATCTCGTGGGTGACGCCGTCCCTGACGTAGGTGACGCGCGGATGATCGGTATCGAAATCGTGCGGCTTGACGTCGGCGGCTGAGTAGATCGAGGTCAGGCCGGCGGCCTGGCGGATATTCATCAGGTCGAGCGTAACCTCGGTCTGGCCGTAGATCGTCACGGTCTTGCCGGTCAGGCCGTGCATGTCGATGCGGTGTCGCGCGCCGCCGAACGCCAGTTCGACGCCGTGATGGACTAGGCCCTCATGATGCAGCCGGGCGCCGGCGCCGACCTTGTCGAGCAGGGACACCGTGCCCTCCTCGAGCAGGCCGGCGCGGATCCGCCCCAGCACATAGTCCGGCGTCTGCCGCTCCAGAATGATGTTATCTACGCCGAAAGTATGAAGTAGTTGCCCAAGCAACAGTCCGGCCGGGCCTGCGCCTATGATTGCTACTTTTGTCCGCAATACCCGCTCCTCCCGATACTGTAGGCTTGGCCGAACCGGCAGCCCGCGGGCAGCCGTGTCAGCTTGCCTTGGTAATTATATCATATAACAGTCGTCGCAAAGCATGTTTGCTCAAGCAACTATATTTGCCGCAATGCAAGAGGCCGATTCGGCCGCTTGTCGGGTAGTGCGACCGGCTGTCCGGCAGGTGGATTTCGTCTTGATCAAACGTGCAAATTATATAACATGTTAAGTAACGAGACCGGGCGCAAAGCCCGCCATCATGGAGAGGAGGAGATCGAATGAAGAAGGCGTTGTTGGCGCTGCTCGTGACCGCTTGTGTCACGCCGGCCGTTGTGCCTGCCCAGGCACAGGACAAGACCGTCAATCTCAAAGTGTCGCTGTGGGTGCCGCCGGCGCACCCGCTGGTTCCCGCGACGCAGGCCTGGGCCGCCGATATCGAAAAGGCCTCGGGCGGCACCATCAAGGTCACCGTGTTCCCGTCGGAACAGCTCGGCAAGGCGTTCGATCACTACGACATGGCGCGCGACGGCATCGCCGACGTCACCTACGTCAATCCCGGCTATCAGCCCGGCCGATTCCCGATCGCAGCCGCGGGCCAGCTTCCGTTCGAGTTCTCCGACGGCAAGAAGGGCACGCTGGCGCTGAACGAGTGGTACCACAAATACGCGCCGACCGAGATGAAGGACACCAAGCTCTGCTTCGCCTTCATCCACGATCCGGGCGCGCTGCACGGCAAGAAGAAGATCCTGCTGCCGAGCGATCTCAATGGCGTGAAGGTTCGCCCCGCGCAGAGCACGATCGGCGAGATGGTGAAGATGTTCGGCGGCACCAATGTGCAAGCCTCCGCGCCGGAATCGCGCGACGCCATCGAGCGTGGCGTGGCCGACGAGATCACCTTCCCCTGGGGCTCGATCTTCCTGTTCGGCATCGACAAGGTGGTGAAGTACCACATGGACGTGCCGCTCTACACGACCGTGTTCACCTACAACATGAACCTCGCCAAATATAACTCGATGTCGGATGCCCAGAAGAAAGTGATCGACGATCACTGCACGCCGGAATGGGCATCGAAGGTCACCGACCCCTGGACCGAGTTCGAGGCCAACGGCCGCACCAAGATGAAGGCGCTGCCGGGGCATGAGGTCTATCAGTTGACGCCGGACCAACTCGGCGAGTGGAAGAAGGCGGTCAAGCCGCTGCACGACAGCTGGGCCGAGGCGGTCAAGAAGGCCGGCGGCGATCCGGAGAAGATTGCGGCCGATCTGCAGGCGACGTTGAAGAAATACGACGCGGGGTTCTAAATTTCGTCATTCCGGGGGCGCGCGCGAGCGCGAACCCGGAATCTCCTGCAATCATCTCAAGATTCCGGGTTCGCCCGCTTTGCGAGCGCCCCGGAATGACGGTTTCTGACAGCGATAGTCCGACATCATGGCTGCCAATCCCGAAGTGACCGAAGACGGCGTCATTACCGGTCCACCCGAGCCGGTCCGCAAGAATTTCATGGACCGCTTCATCGATTCCATCGAATGGGTCGCTGCGTTCTTCGTCGGCGTCGTCGCGCTCAACACCTTCACCGCGGTGTTCATGCGTAAGTTCTTCTCGGTGACGATCCCGGACTACTACAATTTCGGTCAGTTCCTGCTCGGCATCCTGATCTTCTGGGGGATCGCCGCGACCAGCTATCGCGGCACCCACATCACGGTGGACCTGGTGTGGGCCAACGCCTCGCCGCGCTACCAGCGCTGGATCGACATCTTCGCGACGCTGGTGCTGCTGTTCGTCGTCACGGTGCAGACCTACACGCTGGTCGACAAGGTGATCGACACCAGGAACAGCCACATCGTCACCATGGATCTCGGTGTGCCGGTCTGGCCGTTCTTTCTGGTGTCGTGGATCGGCGACGTCTCCGCGGTGCTGCTGATCGCGATCCGCACCTACCGGCTGATCTTCCATCCGGAAGACATCCACGATGCCAAGATCAAGACTGCGGAGTAGACGGCAATGAGCCCCGAGTCTGTTGCCGTCATTGGCTTTGTCGCTCTGTTCGCGCTGATGCTGCTGCGCGTGCCCGTCGGCATGGCGATGGGCCTCGTCGGCATCACCGGCTTTGGCTACCTCACCGGTTTCGAGCCGGCGCTGAAACTGGTCGGCCAGACCACGATGCGCACGGTGACGGACTATTCCTTCGGCGTGATCCCGATGTTTCTGCTGATGGGCGCCTTCGTGTCCGTCTCCGGCATCAGCCGCGAGCTGTTCCGCGCCGCCAACACCTTCGTCGGCCACTGGAAGGGCGGGCTCGGCATCGCGACCATCGCCGCCTGCGGCGGCTTTGCCGCGATCTCGGGCTCGTCCGTCGCAACCGCAGCGACATTCTCAGCGGTGGCCTATCCCGAGATGCGCCGCTTCGGCTATCCGCAGTCGTTCTCGACCGGCGTCATCGCCGTCGGTGGCACGCTCGGAGCCATGCTGCCGCCATCCACGGTGCTCGCGGTCTATGGCATCATCACCCAGCAGGACATTGGCAAGCTGTTCATCGCCGGCGTGATCCCAGGCCTGCTCGCGATCGTGATGCACATGATCACGATCGGCATCATCGGCGTGACGCGGCCCGGATTCCTGCCCGCGGGGAAAAAGGCCTCATGGCACGAACGCTTCCTGGCGCTGCGCGATGTCTGGTCGCCGCTGCTGCTGTTCCTGTTCGTGATCGGCGGCCTCTATGGCGGATTCTTCGTCCCGACCGAGGCAGGCGCAGTCGGTGCGGTCGGCGCCTTCATCATCGGCATCCTCCGCGGCAGGCTCACCAGGGACGGCATCCTGCAATCCCTGTTGCAGGCGACCCGCACCGCGGCGGCGGTGTTTACGGTGCTGATCGGTGCGCTCTGCTTCGGCTACTTCCTCACCATCACCCAGACGCCGCAGAACGCTACCGAGTTCCTCACCGGGCTCGGCATCGGTCCCTACGGCGTGCTGGCGCTGATCCTCTTGATGTATATCGTGCTGGGCTGCCTGATGGACGCGATGGCGATGGTGATCCTCACCGTGCCGATCGTGTTCCCGGTGGTTACCTCGCTCGGCTTCGATCCGATCTGGTTCGGCATCATCATCGTGATGACGGTCGAGCTCGGCCTGATCCATCCGCCGGTCGGCATGAACGTCTTCGTGATCAAGAGCGTGATCAAGGACGTCAACATGTCGACGATCTTTGCCGGTGTGCTGCCCTTCGTGCTCACCGACCTGATCCGGCTGGTGATCCTGATCCTGTTCCCGCTGCTCGCGACCTGGCTGCCGCAACGCATGATTGGCTAGGCATGATCCGACAGGGATCATGCCTAAATGAATGAGCTCACGATGGCGCCCGAAATCCAGACCCGCTACGTCTTCACCATCACCGCGCGCATCGCCGACGTCACCTCCGCCGGCGACATCGGAACCGGCGTTCGCCGCATCATCCCGATCATCGGTGGCGAGGTGAAAGGTGAGAATGTCAGCGGCAAGGTGCTCGCCTTCGGCGCCGACTTCCAGATCATCCGGCCCAACGAACTGATCGAGCTGGAGGCGAAATATGCCTTCGAGACCGACGATGGCGCCGTGGTCTATGTCGAGAACAAGGGCATCCGGTTCGGACCGGTCGACCTGCTGCAGAAACTGAAGCGCGGCGAGCCGGTCGATCCGAAGCTGATCTATTTCCGCACCGTGCCGAAGTTCGAGACCGGTGCCGAAAGGTACCGTTGGCTGATGGAGCACATCTTCATCGCCTCCGCCGCCCGCCACGCCGACCGCGTCGTGATCGACGTGCATCAGGTGTTATGAGCCGCTCAGTGTGATCGCATTCGAATTCCGTTCCCGTCATGCTGAGGAGGCAGCGATTGCGACCGTCTCGAAGCACGACGGCCACCAGTCGGGCCGTTCGCCCTTCGAGGCTTGCTACGCGTGCGCCTCAGGACGACGGGTGTGCAGGGGCGCCAAGTCCAGGGAGACACCCGTATTGACTCTTGCGATGATAGTTATAAAACATAACTATTCTAAGCAGGAAACAATAACGCCATGGGAAACGCCGCCGCGAGCGATGCATCGCTGCTGAAGATCGAACAGGCCGGCGCGGTGCTAACCGTGGGCCTCAACCGTCCCGCCAAGCGCAACGCGCTGAATGACGGCATCATCCTTGCGCTGCAGGACTGCTTTTCCGCCGTTCCCGACACCGTCGGTGCCGTCGTCATCCACGGCATCGGCGATCACTTCTCCTCCGGCCTCGATCTCTCCGAACTGACCGAACGCGATGCGACCGAGGGGCTGGTCCACTCCCAGATGTGGCATCGCGTGTTCGACCGCATCCAGTATTGCCGCGTGCCTGTCATCGCCGCGCTGCGGGGCGCGGTGATCGGCGGCGGGCTCGAGCTGGCTTGTGCGGCGCATATCCGCGTTGCCGAACCTTCGGCCTATTTCGCGCTGCCGGAGGGTCAGCGCGGCATCTTCGTCGGCGGCGGCGGATCGGTGCGGCTGCCGCGGCTGATCGGCGTGCCGCGGATGGCCGACATGATGCTGACGGGCCGCGTCTATTCCGCGACCGAAGGGGCTTCTTACGGCTTCTCGCAATATCTCACCGAGCCCGGCGGTTCATTGAAGAAGGCGCTCGAGCTTGCCGAGCGCGTCGCGGCCAACGCGCCGCTGACCAATTTCGCCGTGCTGCAGGCATTGCCGATGATCGCCGAGGCCAATCCGCAGACCGGGTTGCTGATGGAATCCCTGATGGCAACCGTCGCGCAGAGCGACAAGGAAGCCAAGCGGCGTATCCGCGCATTCCTTGATCGCAAGACCGCCAAGGTGAAGCCGACATGAGCGCCGAGCCAGATACGAGTGTGTCCGCGACCGCCGCCGGCGTACATCCGCTGCGCCCGATCTCGTTCGGCAATCCCGAGGTCACGGTCGAGCGCCGCGCCGACGGCACGATCTATCTTCGCCCAAAGGTGAAGCTTGCCGACTATCCCGTCCGCATCATGGACCGCCTGCATCACTGGGCCAAGGCCGAGCCGAATCGCGTGTTCATGGCCGAGCGCAGCGCCGGTGGCGGCTGGAGGCAGATCACCTACGCGCAACTGCTGGAGACGACGCGACGCATTGCGTCGGCGCTGATCGCGCGCGGATTGTCGGCCGAGCGGCCGATCGTGATCCTGTCGGGCAATTCGGTGGACCATGCGCTGATCGCCTTCGGCGCGCTTTATGGCGGCATCCCGTTCTGTCCGGTCTCGCCGGCCTATTCGCTGGTGTCGCGCGACTATGGCAAACTCAATTTCCTCATCAAGCTGCTCACGCCGGGCCTCGTCTTCGTCGATGACGCCGACAAGTTCGCGGATGCCTTGGTCGCGAACGTGCCTGCGGGTGTCGAGATCGCGGCAAGCCGCGGTGCCGTGCCCCGCCGTGATGTCAGCCGACTCGCCGATCTCTTGGCGGCGCCGGAAGATCCGCGCCTCGACGCTGTCCATGAAGCAATCGGTCCGGATACGATCGCAAAATTCCTGCTTACGTCAGGGTCGACGGGCAATCCCAAGGCGGTCATCAACACGCAGCGGATGATCTGCGCCAACCAGGTGATGCTGCGCGAGACGCTGGCGTTCCTGAAGGACGAGCCGCCTGTCATCGTCGACTGGCTGCCGTGGAATCACACCTTCGGCGGCAACCACAATATCGGACTCACGCTCTACAATGGCGGCTCGATGTATCTCGACGAGGGCAAGCCGATGCCCGGCGGCATCGAGGAGACCGTGCGGAACCTGCGGGAGATTTCGCCGACGGTCTATTTCAACGTGCCCAAGGGTTATGAATCGCTGCTGCCTTATCTGCGCGACGATGCAGGCTTGCGGGCAAAATTCTTCGACCGGCTGCACGCGATGTTCTTCTCCGGCGCGGCGCTGTCGCCGTTCGTCTGGAACAGCCTCGATGCGCTCGCGGTGCAGGAGAAGGGCTATCGGGTCCCGATGCTGACCGGGCTCGGCGCCACTGAAACTTCGCCATTCTTCATGTCGGTGCGTCCCGACACCAGCCGTTCCGGCCATGTCGGCCTTCCGGTCTCAGGCAATGACGCGAAGCTTTTGCCGAACAACGGCAAGCTGGAGGTGCGTGCCAAGGGGCCCAACGTCACGCCGGGCTACTGGCGCCAGCCGGAGCTGACCGCGAAGGCTTTTGACGAAGAGGGCTTCTACAAGTTCGGTGACGCCCTGAAGCCCGCCGACCCCAACAATTTCGATGCCGGCTTCGACTTCGACGGCCGTATTGCCGAAGACTTCAAGCTCGCGAGCGGCACCTGGGTCAGCGTCGGTCCGTTGCGGGCGCGCTTCGTCGGCACCTGCGCGCCGCTGGTGCGCGATGTCGTGATCGCAGGGCTCAACCGCGACGAGATCTCGGCGATCGTGATCCTCGATCTCGACGGCTGCCGCCTGATCAACCCGGAGCTTACGGCCAACGATATCGCTGTGGCCGCTGCCGATCCCAAGGTGCGCGCGGCCTTCCGCGAACGCTTCGCGCGATTTTTCGGCAGCGCCACCGGTTCGTCGAACCGTATCACGCGTGCGATCCTGCTCGACACCCCGCTGTCGATCGATCGCGGCGAGGTCACCGACAAAGGCTCGATCAACCAGCGCGCGGTGCTGGAGCATCGCAGCGGCCTGATCGAAACGCTCTATGCGCCGGTGCCGCCGGCATCCGTCATCACGCTAGCCTGATTTCAAAGAGGAGAACCGCCATGCAGTTGAAGGACCAGGCCGCCATCGTCACCGGAGGCGCATCGGGATTGGGTGCAGCGACCGCGCGTCGGCTGGCTGCGCAGGGCGCCAAGGTCGCGGTCTGCGACCTCAACGCCAAGTTCGCCGAGAGCGTGGCGGCCGAGATCGGCGGCATTCCGCTGGTCTGCGACGTGGCCGATGCAGCCGCCGCCGAGGCCGCGGTCACGCAAGCTGCCAAGGCGCACGGCCCGGCGCGCGTGCTGGTGAACTGCGCCGGCATCGGGGTTGCAAAGCGCGTGATCGGCCGCGAGGGGCCGATGGCGCTTGCCGACTTCGACAAGGTGATCAAGGTCAACTTGATCGGCTCCTTCAACATGCTGCGGCTTGCGACCGCTGACATGACCAAGCTTGAACCGCTTGCAACGGGCGAGCGCGGCGTCGTGATCAGCACCGCCTCTGTTGCCGCCTATGACGGTCAGATCGGGCAGGCGGCGTATTCGGCCTCGAAGGGCGGCATCGTCGCGATGACGCTGCCGATCGCGCGCGAGCTTGCCCAGTTCGGCATCCGCGTGCTGACCATCGCGCCCGGCCTGTTCATGACGCCGCTGCTCGCCGGCCTGCCGCAGGAGGCGCAGGATTCGCTTGCCGCCGCGATCCCGTTCCCGCGCCGGCTCGGCCAGGTCGACGAGTTCGCTTCGCTGGCGCTGCACATGATCGACAATCCCTATCTGAACGGCGAAGTGGTGCGGCTCGATGCCGCGCTTCGGATGGCGCCGCGCTAAAGCATGATCGGGATCGACAGGATCGTGGTGTGATCGAGGATAGAACCATGTTCGTCAACCGGCGCAGCGTGCAGATCCAGTGGGGCGATTGCGACCCCGCCAACATCGTCTACTACCCACGCTACTTCGCGATGTTCGACGACTCGACCTCGATCATGTTCGAAGCAGCCGGTTGTTCGAAGCAGGACCTCGTCCACAAATACGGCCTGGTCGGCATTCCCATGGTCGACACGCGGGCGAAATTCCACATCCCGTCGACCCACGGTGACTGGATTACCATCGAGAGCCGGATCGAGAGCATCAAGCGCTCGAGCTTCGAGGTGGTGCACCGCGTGTTCAAGGGCGAGGCGCTGGCGATCGAGGCGTTCGAGACCCGGGTGCTGGTCGGCCGGCACCCGGATGATCCGAACAGACTGAAATCGGCGCCGTTCCCGCAGGAGATTATTGACCGCTTCATGAAGGGCTGACTCGCAGGCCCTCCATGACCTAAAGAAGGGGCTGAATTTGCCCGCAAAATCGGTTTAAACCCAAAAAACTATCCGCAGGGAGGAATAGATGAGGAAGGCCACTTTCGCCGCCGCGGCGCTCGCGGCGGCCATTGCTCTGCCGGGTTCGCCGGCACTGGCGCAGACCAATGAAATCACCATCGGTATCTCGATCTCGACCACGGGACCTGCCGCGGCGCTCGGCATTCCCGAGCGCAACGCGCTAGATTTCGTGCCGAAAGAGATCGGCGGCGTGCCGCTGAAGCTGATCGTGCTCGATGACGGCGGCGACCCGACCGCGGCGACAACCAATGCGCGGCGCTTCGTCACCGAGTCCAAGGCCGACATCATCATGGGCTCCTGCACCACGCCGCCCTCGATCGCGGTGTCGACGGTCGCCAACGAGGCCGGCATTCCGCATCTCGGCCTCGCGCCATTCCCGATCAATGAGGCGCGCGCCAAGTGGTCCGTCGACCTGCCGCAGTCGATCCCGATCATGGGCAAGGTGCTGTATGAGCATATGAAGGCGCACAACATCAAGACCGTCGGCTATATCGGCTACTCCGATTCCTATGGCGATCTCTGGGTCAACGATTTCAAAAAGCAGGCGGTGCCGATGGGCCTGATCATGACCGACGAGGAGCGCTTCGCGCGTCCCGACACCTCGGTCGCAGGCCAGGTGCTGAAGCTCGTCGCCGCTAATCCCGACGCCATCCTGATCGGCGCCTCCGGCACTGCCGCGGCATTGCCGCAGACGGCATTGCGCGAGCGCGGCTACAAGGGCCTGATCTACCAGACCCATGGTGCCGCCAGCATGGACTTCATCCGCATCGCGGGTGCGGCCGCCGAAGGTGTGATCATGTCGGCCGGTCCGGTGATGTCGCCGGAAACGCAGCCGGACAGCGCGCTGACCAAGAAGCCGGGCCTCGCGCTCAACACCGCCTATGAGGCCAAATATGGTCCCAACAGCCGCAGCCAGTTTGCCGGTCACTCCTACGACGCCTTCGAGGTGCTGAAGCGCGTGATCCCGGTGGCGCTGAAGACGGCGAAGCCCGGCACGCCGGAATTCCGCGAGGCGATCCGCCAGGCGTTCATCTCGGAAAAGGAAATCGTCGCCACGCAGGGCGTCTACAACTGGACCGAAAAGGACCGCTACGGCCTCGACGACCGCTCGCGCATCCTGCTGACCGTGAAGGACGGGAAGTACGTTCCGGCGATGTAGGCGATCGTTGTTTGCAACATAGAGAAGCCGGCCTTCGAGGAGGCCGGCTTTTTGCTGGACTACGCAGGGTGGGGCCGGCGCAAGCGTGCCTTTGCTCACACTACGTCGCGAGAGCGACGCCTAGATCGCGCTCTCGCCTTCGTGCTGGAAGCCGAGATAGCTCGCCGCGACGCGCTTGTTGGACGCGATTTCCTTCGCCGTGCCGCTCAGCACGAATTCGCCGAGCTCCATCACATAGGCGCGGTCGGCGATCTGCAGCGCGGCTTGCGCGTTCTGCTCGACCAGCAGCACCGAGACGCCGGCGGTGCGGAGTTCGGTGACGATGCGGAAGATATCGGCGACGATGATCGGGGCGAGCCCGAGGCTCGGCTCGTCCAGCATCAGGAGCTTCGGCGCGCCCATCAGCGCGCGGCCCATCGCGAGCATCTGCTGCTCGCCGCCGGACAGCGTGCCGGCGAGCTGCTTGCGCCGCTCCTTCAGGCGCGGAAACAACGCATAGACCCGCTCCAGCGAGGTGGCCGCGGTCGCTCTTGCGATGCGGAAGGCGCCGAGCTCGAGATTGTCCTCGACATTCATGGTGCCGAACAATTCGCGATGCTCGGGCACCAGGCTCAAGCCGGTGGCGACGCGGTCCTCGATATCGAGCGGCGCGAGATCGATGCCGGCGAAGGTCGTGCGGCCCTTCAGCGGCAGGATGCCCATCACTGCGTTGAGCAGCGTGGTCTTGCCGGCGCCGTTGGCACCGATGATGGTGACGATCTCGTTCGAGGCGACGTCGAGCGAAACGCCGCGCACGGCCTCGACCTTGCCGTAGGCGATATGGACGTCGGAAACGGTCAGCAGCGCGCTCATGCGGCGGCTCCGAGATAGGCCTTGATCACCTCGGGATTGGTCTTGATCGCGGCCGGCGTGCCTTCCGCGATCTTGGTGCCGAAATCGAGGACCACGATGCGGTCGGCGAGGTCCATGACAAACCCCATGTCGTGCTCGACCAGCAGCACCGACATGCCGCCGTCGCGCAATTGCCGCAGCAGCGCGGCGAGCCGCTGTTTCTCCATGTGACGCAGACCGGCGGCCGGCTCGTCGAGCAGCAGCAGCATCGGATCGACACACAGCGCGCGGGCGATCTCGACGATGCGCTGTTGTCCGAGCGACAACGATCCCGCGAGCTGATCTATCTGGTCGGAAAGGCCCACGCGCTCGATCTGCCGCGCGGCCTCCGCCAGCAGCTTCGCTTCGTCGGCGCGATCGAGCCGCAGCATGCTGGAGATCGCGCCCGAATTCCCACGCAGATGCGCGCCGATCGCGACGTTTTCGAGCACGGTCATGTCGGGCACGAGCTTGACGTGCTGGAAGGTTCTGCTGACGCCGAGCTTGACCACCTCCTGCGGCGGCGCATTCTCGACCTCCTTACCGAGCACCGAGATCTTGCCGCTGGTTGCGGTCAGGACGCCAGTGATCAGGTTGAAGGTCGTGCTCTTGCCGGCACCGTTCGGACCGATCAGCGCGACGATCTCGCGAGCGTTGACGTCGAAGGAGACGTCGTTGACGGCGATCACGCCGCCGAACTGCTTGCGTGCCTTCTCGATATGCAGCAGCACCGACGATGATCCGGGCGCCCGTTCGCGATGTTCGAGCTTCAGCGACGTATCGGGTGTCTTGCGCGCCGGCTTGAACGGCAGCCATGACATGAGCCACGGCCAGACGCCCGACGGGGCGAGCTGCAGCAGCAGCACCAGCATGATGCCGAATACGATGGTCTCGAGCTGGCTCTGGCCGCCGAAGATGTAGGGCAGATAGCTCTGCAGCACTTCCTTCAGCACCACGACGATGCCGGCGCCGAGCACGGCGCCCCAGACGTAGCCGGCACCGCCGACCACGGCGATGAACAGATATTCGATGCCGGCCTGCGCGCCGAATGGCGTCGGGTTGGCGGCGCGCTGGAAATGCGCATAGAGCCAGCCCGACAGGCCGGCCAGCACCGCGGCATAGATGAACACCAGAAGCTTGGCGCGCGGCGTCTGCACGCCGAAGGCTTCGGCTGCGACGTGTCCGCGCCGCAGCGCGCGGATCGCGCGTCCGGTGCGAGAATCCAGCAGGTTCATCGTCAGCAGCGCGGAAAGCAGCACCGCGACCCAGATCGCGTAATAGATCGCATCCGGGCTCAGCATCTTGAACGAGCCGATCGAGAGCGGCGGAATGCCGGAGATGCCGTCATTGCGGCCGAGGAATTCGAGCTTGCTGAACAGATAGAACAGGCCGATGCCCCAGGCGATCGTGCCGAGCGGCAGATAATGGCCTGACAGCCGGACCGTGACGATGCCGAGCACCACCGCTGCAATACCGCTGACCAGCAGCGAGGCCGGCAATGTGAGCCACGGCGATAGGCCGTAGGCGGTGGTGAGAACGGCCGTCGTATAGGCGCCGAAGCCGCAGAACGCGGCCTGTCCGAACGAGGTGAGGCCGCCGACGCCGGTGAGCAGCACCAGTCCCATCGCGACCAGCGCAGCGAGGCCGATATTGTCGAGCAGCACGATCCAGAACGGAGGGATGTCAGGCACGAGCGGGATCACCGCCATGACGAGCGCGAAGATGATGAGGGGAAGCCGCTGCGTCATCGCGCTCAATCCTTCTCTTCCTCGACCTGGGGTGCGGCGAGCGAGCGCAGCACGAGCACCGGGAGGATCAAAAAGAACACGATGACTTCCTTGAAATTGCTGGCGTAGAACGAGGAGAAGGCCTCGACGATGCCGACCAGGATCGCGGCAACAGCGGTCAGGGGATAGCTGACGAGGCCGCCGATGATGGCCGCGATGAAGCCCTTCAGGCCGATCAGGAAGCCGGTGTCGTAATAGAGCGTGGTGATCGGCACGATCAGGATGCCCGAGAGCGCACCGATCACGGACGCCAGCAGGAATGCGATCTGGCCCGACAGCGTGGTGCGGATACCGACGAGGCGGGCGCCGAGGCGGTTGACGGCCGTGGCGCGCAGCGCCTTGCCGGTCTTGGTGTAGCCGAAGAACAGCCACAGCGCGACGATGAAGGCGACGGTCAGGCCGTACACCGCAAGGCTCTGGCCGGTGAAGCGCAGCGGGCCCGCGGTCACCGCGGCATTCGACAAGGCCGGGCCGCGCAAGCCTTCGGCGCCGAAGAACACGAGCCCAAGCCCCTGCAGCGCGAGATGGCAACCGACCGAGGCGATCAGCAGCACGAGCACCGAAGTGTGGGCGATCGGCTGGAACGCGATGCGATAGAGGAACAGGCCGATCGCCGCCACGATCAGCAGCGCCAGCGCGATGTTGACCGCGATCGGCGTGTTGGGGCCGACCAGCGCATAGGTGAGGCCAAGCAGCGCGACGGGGAAGACGATGTTGAGCGCGGCCGAGCGCATCACGAGCCTGGCGTGCAGCGCCTTGCGCGCGAAGAACAGGTCGAGGGCAAACGCGACGAGGCCCATCGCGACGGCGAGTTGCGCGGTGCCGGGCACCTGTCCGGTCGCCAGCATGGCGTAGCTCAGCGCGCCATAGGTGACGAATTCGCCCTGTGGGATCAGGATCACGCGCGTGACCGCAAACACCAGCACCAGGGCCAGCCCGAGCAGCGCGTAGATTGCGCCATTGGTGATGCCGTCCTGCAGCAGGAACAGCATGATCGTCGTGTTCAAGACCGAGCGCTCCCCCTTAAGCGTCGGGCCGCCGCGACCAGTCGTGATGGCCGGGTCGACCGATATCGGCTGTTGATAGCGGCCGATGTTTGATATAGTTGATAACAATTATCGAATATAATCTCAAGGTCCCCGAGCGTTGTCGGGATCCTTGTACCGGGATAGCGAGCCTGGAGCGATGACTGTTTCCAAGAGCGCCTCCGAAGCCGTCAGACCGCGCCCCCTGCGCAGGGAACCGGTCGATCCTGCCGGGGACGACAGCATGCTGCAACTGGGCGAACTGTCCGGATTGCTCGGCTATTCGTTGAAGCGCGCGCAGCTCAGGGTGTTCGAGGACTTCCTGCGCTGCGTCGCGCCGCTGCAGCTGACGCCGGCACAGTTCTCGGTGCTGCTCCTGCTCGACAAGAATCCCGGCCGCAACCAGACCGAGATCGCCAACACGCTCGGCATCCTGCGGCCGAACTTCGTCGCCATGCTCGATGCGCTCGAGAGCCGCGACCTTTGCGCGCGGATGCGCTCGACCAACGACCGCCGCTCCCACATCCTGGTTCTGACCGACAAGGGCCGCGCGGTGCTGGCGCGCGCCAAGAAGCTGGTCGCCAACAAGCACGAGGCGCGGCTGATCGAGGTGCTCGGCCCTGCCAACCACGCCGCGCTGCTGGAGATGCTGGCGAAGCTGGCGCAGGAGTTTTGAGGGAGCGCGCACCGGCCTCGCCACGTCATTGCGACCCGTTGGCTCGCGGTGAGAGAGCGGTGGATCAATCGACCAAAATCACCCTGACATCGTTGACGTTGGTCAGCGTCGGCCCGGTCAGCAGCAAATCTCCTGTCTGCGCGAAGAACCCGGTGGCGTCGTTGTTATCGAGATGGGCCCTGGGATCGAGGCCCATCGATTTCATCTTCGCGAATGTCGTCTCGTCGATGATGGCGCCCGCCGGATCGGTCGCGCTGCCGGCGCCGCCGTCGGCACCATCAGTGTCGGCGGCAAGCGCCGAGACGTTGGGCGTGTCCTTGAGCAGATCGGCAAGCGCCAGCGCGTATTCCTGGTTCGGGCCGCCGCGGCCGTTGCCGCGCACCGTCACCGTCAGCTCACCGCCGGAAAGAATGGCGACGCGCTTGCCTTCACTGCGGGCCTTGAACGCGAGACGCGCATGTTCGGCGGCAACCTCGCGGGCTTCGCCTTCGAGATCGGCGCCGAGCGCGATCGTCTCGTAGCCGGCGTCCTGCGCGACCCTGACCGCGGCATCGATCGAGGCCTTCGGCTTGGCCAGCAGTTCGAAGGTCGCGTGGGCGAAGGCGGGATCGCCGGGCTTGCAGCTTTCGTTCCTGGGATCGTCGAGCGCGCGGCGGACGGCATCGTCGATCGCGAGATTGTATTTGGCGACCAGGGCGCGGGCATCGGCCAGCGTGGTCGGATCGGGAACCGTCGGCCCCGATGCGATCGCGGAGGGATCGTCATGCGGGACGTCGGAGATCGCCAGCGTGACGATCTCGGCGGCGTGCTGGCCGGCGCGCGCCAGCCGCCCGCCCTTGATGCGCGACAGGTGCTTGCGGACGGTGTTCATCTCGCCGATCGGCGCGCCCGAGCGCAACAGCGCGCGGTTGACCTGCTGCTTCTGTGCAAAGCTGACGCCGTGGACCGGTGCGATCCAGTTCGCCGAACCGCCGCCGGTCAGCAGCACCAGCAGCAGGTCGTCCAGCGTCGCTTCCGCGGCCAGCCGCAACGTATCGTCCGCGGCCTTCAGGCCGGCTTCATCGGGCACCGGGTGGCCGGCCTCGACCACCTTGATGCGCCGGGTCGGCACGCCGTGGCTATGGCGGGNCGGGTGGTCGCGATGCCGACCAGCCGCGCCGGATCGAGGCCGAGCGTGTCGAGATAGTGCCGCTCGGCCGCCGCCGCCATCGCGCCGGCGCCCTTGCCGGCGGCGAGGACGATCACTCGTCCGTTCGGCACCGGCCGCAGCCGCGACGCCAACACGACGTCGGGGTGCGCAGCGGCCACCGCCGCATCGAAGATCGAACGCAGGAAGGGACGTCGGTCGGTCATGGTTGTGCTTTCGCGAGGGCCAGGGTGGGATGAGATCGCGCCGGATTACACACTTCGTTCCCTCACCCGCTTGCGGCGAGGGTTCGGGTGTTGCCACGAGTCACTTTATGCGATCCGACCTCCCCCGCAAGCGGGGGAGGTCGGAGAGATTGCGGCGCTTGGACCGAAATGATCCATCCAGTCTTAGTTGCCGGCGATCTCGCCGCTGATGACGTCGCCGAACAGCTGCCAGCGCTCACCCTTGAACTGCATCAGTTGCAGTTGCTCGATCGGCTGGAAGTCGGCAGGTCCCGTGGTCAGCGTCACACCCGGCAGCAGGCCGCCTTGCGCAAATTGCTGCAGGCTCGCCGCCTGCTTCATCACGTTGGCGCGGGTGAGGTCGTCGCCACAGCGGCGCAGCACCTCGACCATGGTGGTCGCCATGTTGTAGCCGGTCATCGCCGAAGCGTCGGCGCGGTTGGTGTCGGGCATGTACTTGGCGAGCAGTTCGTCGAACGCCTTCATGCCGGCGTCATCCTTCCACTGCGGATCGCTGGCGTCCTTGGCGTAGGCCGCCGAGATCACGCCCTGCGCATTCTCCAGCCCTGCGGGCCGCATCACGGTCGCAGTCGAGGCCGAGACGTTGGAGACGATGGTGACCGGCTTCCAGTTCATCTCACCGAGCTTCTTGATCGCCTGCGCACCGAATTTCGGCGTGGTGAAGAGGACGACGACGTCCGGATTGTACGATTTCAGCCGCACCACGTGGGAGTCGATGGTGGGTTCTGCGACCTCGTAGCTCTCCTCGGCGACGATGCGCGAGGAATCGCTGGCGAAGCCGTCCTTCAAGCCTTTCAGATAGTCCTTGCCCATGTCGTCGTTCTGGTAGAGCACGGCGACCTTGGCCCCCGGCTTCTCCTTGAGCAGGTACTTCGCGTAGATCAGCGCCTCGCTCTGGTAGCTGGGCAGCCAGCCCATGGTCCAGGGGAACGTCTTCGGCGCGTTCCACTTGGTCGCACCGGTGGCGACGAACAACTGCGGCACCTTCTTGGCGTTGAGGTATTTCTGGATCGCGGTGTTGGAGGCGGTGCCGAGCGTGCCGAACAGGAACAGCACCTCGTCGCTCTCGACCAGCTTGCGTGCCTGCTCGACGGCCTTCGGCGGGGAATAAGCGTCGTCATAGGAGATGAAATCGATCTTGCGCCCGTTGATGCCGCCGTCGTCATTCACCTTCTTGAACACGGCGCCCATCGCCTTGCCGACCACGCCATAGGCCGAGGCCGGGCCGCTATAGGGCACGATATTGCCGATCTTGATCTCGGTGTCGTTCGCACCCGTGTCGTACTTCTTCTGCGCCAGCGCGGCGTTGCCGGTCGCTGTTGCGACGGCGAGGCCGAGAAGGGCGGTTGCGACACGGTGTCGGATCGGCATCGACATATCCTGAAAGTTCCTTATTTGTTGCCACCTCGCGGAGGCGTCGGTTTGTTGTTGGTTAGCCGCGGGCCTATCTAGCGTATTGCCAGGCAAAGCGTAAGCGGGCGGCGCCCGTGTTCGGCTTTCAACCCGGACGGTCCGAGCTTATAGCTAATGAAAAGCCCCCTGCGGCGGTACCGCAGGGGGCTACGTCATTCGACTTTTGGCCGCAGATCAGCCGCCGACGTCGGCGCTGATCACATCGCCGAACAGTTCCCATTTCTCGCCTTTGAATTTCATCAGCTGAAGCTGGCTGATCGGGGCGAAATCGTTCGGGCCTGTGTTGATCTTGATGCCGGGCAGCAGCACCTCGGTGCGGAAATCCTTGAGGCTCGCGGCCTGCTTCATGACGTTCTCGCGGGTGAGGTTGTCGCCGCACTGCTTGAGCACCTGCACCAGCGTCTGCGCCACGCCGTAGCCGACCACGGTGCCGCCGTCGAGCTTGTCGCCTTCGGGGAAGTCCTTGGCCATGAAGGCGTAGAACTCCTTCATGCCGGGATCGTTGTCCCACTGCTTGTCGGAGGCGTCCTTCAAATAGGCCGCCGAAATGATGTCCTGCGCGTTCTCGTAGCCGGCGGGCTTGATCACGCTGCCGACGGAGGCCGACACGTTGTTGAGGAAGTGGGTCGGCTTCCAGCCGACCTCGGCCACCTTCTTGATCGCCTGCGCCGCGAATTTCGGCGTCGCGATGTCGACGAAGACGTCGGCGCCGCTTGCCTTCAGCTTGACGATGTGGCCGTCGATGCTCGGTTCGGAGGTCTCGAAGCTTTCCTCTGCGACGATCATGCTCGCCGCTTTCTGGCCGAGTCCGTCCTTCAGGCCTTTCAGATAGTCCTTGCCGTAATCGTCGTTCTGGAACAGCACCGCGATCTTGGCGTTCGGCATGTTCTTCAGGATGTACTTGGCATAGATCTGGGTCTCGCTCTGGTAGTTGGGCTGCCAGCCCATGGTCCAGGGAAAATCCTTCGGATCGTTCCACTTGGTGGCGCCGGTGGCGACGAACAGTTGCGGCACCTTCTTGGAGTTCATGTATTTCTGGATTGCCGAGTTCGACGGCGTGCCCAGCGAATTGAAGATCAGCAGCACTTCGTCGCTCTCGACCAGCTTGCGGGCCTGCTCCACGGCCTTCGGTGGCGAGTAGGCGTCGTCATAGGAGATGAAGTTGATCTTGCGGCCGTTGATGCCGCCGGCGTCGTTGATCTTCTTGAAGTAGGCGGCCTCGGTTCGGCCGATGATGCCGTAGGCGGATGCGGGGCCGCTATAGGGCATGATGTTGCCGATCTTGATTTCGGTGTCGCTGGCGCCGGTGTCGTATTTCTTTTGGGCAAGCGCCGCACCACCTGAAGTGGCGACGAGCGCAAACGCGGCCGCAAGGACCGCCAAACGTCGAGTAGCGGACATTAACGTCTCTCTCCCTGTTGTCAGACTGATGTGTCGCGGCCTCCTGTTTCGAAGGCTCTGTTGTTGTTCGTCGTGATTATCATTTTACCCCAGTCGCCTCAACGAAAAGCCCCTGCGACATTGCCGCAGGGGCTGCGTCTTTAGTCGATCGCGACGAGCCTAGCCGCCGACGTCGCTGCTCAGAATGTCACCAAAGCGCTCCCAGGTCTGGCCCTTGAAACGGACCAGTTGGAGTTGGGAGAGCGGTGCGAAGTCGGTCGGCGACGTGTTGACCTTGATGCCCGGCAGCAGTCCTCCGAGCGTGAGGTCGTGAATGCTCGCTGCCTGCTTCATGACGTTGGCGCGAGTCAGATCGTCGCCGCAGGCCTTCAGCACGTGCACCAATCCCTGGGCCACCGTGTAGGCATACATGACGGAGGCGTCGGCGCGGTCGGCGTCCGGGTAGTATTTATCCAGAAACTGGTTCAAGGCGACCATGCCGGGATCGTTCTTCCATTGCGGATCGGTCGGGTCCTTCAGATATTGCGATGAGATGATGCCTTGGGCGTTCTCGAAGCCCGCCGGCTTCATGACGCTGCCGATCGAGGCCGAGACGTTGTTGAGGAAGTGCAGCGGCTTCCAGCCGAGCTCTGCGTTCTTCTTGATCGCCTGCGCGGCGAACTTCGGCGTGGTGATGTTCACGAAGACGTCGGCACCCGAGGCCTTGAGCCTGACGATGTGGGAGTCGATGGTCGGTTCTGTCACCTCGTAGGCATCCTCGGCGACGATCATCGACGCGGCTTGCTTGCCGAGCCCGTCCTTCAGGCCCTTCAAGTAGTCCTTGCCGTAATCGTCGTTCTGATACAGCACGGCGATCTTGGCATTCGGCAGGTTCTTCAGGATGTACTTGGCATAGATCTGCGTCTCGCTCTGGTAGTTGGGTTGCCAGCCCATGGTCCAGGGAAAATCTTTCGGGTCGTTCCACTTGGTGGCGCCGGTGGCGACGAACAGCTGCGGCACCTTTTTCTGGTTCATGTATTTCTGGATCGCCGAGTTCGGCGGCGTGCCGAGCGAGTTGAAGATCAACAGCACTTCGTCGCTCTCGACGAGCTTGCGAGCCTGCTCCACCGTCTTGGGTGGCGTATAGGCGTCGTCGTAGCTGATGAAGTTGATCTTGCGGCCGTTGATGCCACCTTCGGCATTGATCATGCGGAAGAAGGCATCCTCGGTCTTGCCGATCACGCCGTACGCGGAAGCAGGTCCACTGTAGGGCATGATATTGCCGATCTTGATCTCGGTGTCGGAGGCGCCGGTGTCGTATTTCTTCTGCGCGGCGGAGGGGCTCGCCGTCAGCGCGAGCAGCGCGAGGGCAGCCGAAAAGGCCCCCAATCGCAGATGGATAGCAGGCATTTTGATCTCCCTTGGATCACGGTGAATGTGTCACGATTTTTGGATTGGGAGCACTTCGCGGCTCCTAGCGGCATTGAATACCTTTCGCCTGACGCCAGCAACAAAAAGCCCCCCGCGACCGGGTCGCGGGGGGTGTTATTTAGTCGAAGGCGCCGATGGCGCAGCGCAGCGCGTGAAAGGTCAGTTGCTCAGGTCGCCGGACATGATGTCGCCAAACAGTTCCCACTTCTCGCCCTTGAAGCGCATCAGTTGGAGCTGCTTGATCGGTGCAAAATCAGTCGGCGACGTGTTGATCGTGATGCCCGGCAGCAGTGTGTCGGGAGTAAAGCCCCTGAGACTCGCCGCCTGCTTCATGACATTGGCGCGCGTGAGGTCGTCGCCGCACATCTCCAGCACCTTCACCAAGGTCTGCGCTGCGGCGTAACCGTAGGCGGTGGCGCCATCGAGCCTGTTGCCGTCGGGATAGTCCTTCTTGAGGAAGGCGAGGAACTTCATCATTTCGGGATCGTTGTTCCATTGCGGATCGGCGCCGTCCTTGAGATAGGCGGCCGACAGGATGTCTTGCGTGTTTTCGAATCCCGACGGCTGCATCACGCCTCCGACGGAGGCCGAGACGTTGGAGACGAACTGCAGCGGCTTCCATGCAATCTCGGCGGCTTTCTTGATCGCCTGCGCGGCGAATTTCGGCGTCGCGATGCTGATGAATGTATCCGCTCCCGTCGCCTTCAGCTTGACGATGTGACTGTCGATCGTGGGCTCCGAGGTCTCGTAGCTTTCCTCGGCGACGATCATCGAGGCCTTGTCTCCGAAGCCGTCCTTCAGGCCCTTGAGATAGTCCTTGCCGAAGTCGTCGTTCTGGTAGAGCACGGCGACCTTGGCGTCCGGCCTATGCTTGATGATGTACTTCGCATAAATGTGCGCCTCGTCCTGGTAGCTCGGCTGCCAGCCCATGGTCCACGGAAACTCCTTGGGGTTGTTCCACTTGGAGGCGCCGGAGGCGACGAACAACTGCGGCACTTTCTTCTCGTTCATGTATTTCTGGATCGCCGCGTTGGTCGCGGTGCCGAGCGAGTTGAACACCAGCAACACCCCGTCGCTCTCCACGAGCTTGCGCGCCTGCTCCACCGTCTTCGGCGGCGAGTAGCCGTCGTCGTAGGAGATGAAGGTGATCTTGCGGCCCCTGATGCCGCCGGCAGCGTTGATCATCTTGAAGTAGGCGGCCTCGGTCTTGCCGATTACGCCATAGGCGGAGGCCGGACCGCTGTAGGGCATGATGTTGCCGATCTTGATCTCGGTGTCGCTGGCCCCGATGTCATAGGTCTTCTGGGCCATTGCGACATTGCAGCTCGTGACAATCAGCGCAAACGCCGACGCAAGCGCCGTCAGGGACAGGCGTACTGCTGTCATGGTTTCCCCACCTCGTGTTTTTTTGGTCTGTGCATTCAATACCATCGGCGCGGGGCGTCAACAAAAAGCCCCCGTGACGTTGGTCGCGGAGGCTCGTTGTTTCGTTGCCGCACTGCAGCGCTATTCGGCGGGAACGTCGCCGGAGATGGTCTCGCCGAACAGCTCCCACTTCTGGCCCTTGAAGCGCTGCATCTGCAGCTGCGCGATCGGGGCGAAGTCGGTGGCTGAGGTGTTGATCTTGACGCCCGGCAGCAGCGTGTCGGGCGTGAAGTCCTTCAGGCTCGCCGCCTGCTTCATGACGTTGGCGCGGGTGAGGTCATCGCCGCACATCTCCAGCACCTTGGCCAGCGTCTGCGCCGCGCCATAGCCGTAGACGACACCATTGTCGGTCTTGTCGACACCCGGCATGTATTTGTCGAGGAACGCGTTCCACTTCTTCATCCCGGGATCGTTGGCCCATTGCGGGTCGGAGCCGTCCTTGGCATAGGCTGCGGACAGCACGCCTTGGGCGTTCTCGAAGCCTGCCGGCTGCATGACGCTGCCGACCGAGATCGAGACGTTGGTGATGATCTGCAGCGGCTTCCAGCCGAGCTCGGCGGTCTTCTTGATGGTCTGGGCGCCGAACTTCGGCGTGGTGTAGATCAGCAGCACGTCCGGATTGGCGGCCTTGATCTTGACGATGTGGCCGTCGATCGAGGGCTCGGACACCTCATAGCTCTCCTCCATGATGATGCTGGAGGCCGCCTTGGCGCCGAAGCCGTCCTTGGTGCCCTTGAGATAGTCTTTGCCGAAATCGTCGTTCTGATAGAGGATCGCGACCTTGGCGTCGGGCTTCTCCTTCGTCAGCCATTTGGCGTAGATCTGCGCCTCGCTCTGGTAGCTCGGCTGCCAGCCGATGGTCCACGGGAAGTTCTTCGGATCGTTCCACTTGGTGGCGCCGGTGGCGACGAACAGCTGCGGGATCTTCTTGGAGTTGAGATACTTCTGGATCGCGGTGTTCGACGGCGTGCCGAGCGGATTGAACACGACGAGCACCTCGTCGCTCTCGACCAGTTTGCGCACCTGCTCGACCGCCTTCGGCGGCGAGTAGGCGTCGTCATAGCTGATGTACTTGACCTTGCGGCCGTTGATGCCGCCCTGGTCGTTGATCATCTTGAAATAGGCTTCTTCGGTCTTGCCGATCACGCCATAGGCGGATGCGGGTCCCGAATAGGGCATGATGTTGCCGATCTTGATCTCGGTATCACTGGCCCCGGTGTCGTATTTCTTCTGGGCGAACGCGGCAGTGGACGACGCAGCAAAAGCGGCGACCGCCGCGGAAACCGCGGCGATCCGAAGTACGGACAGCATAATATCTCCTGGTTGAACGCTTCTTAGATCTTTTGGTTATTTGGGTTTCTTAGTTCTTCTTGAATTTCGCCATCGTTTGCTGGGCAATGATCGCGATTTGCCTGGCGCCATGCGGCACGAGGAAGATGACGAGGAACAGCAGCACGCCGAACACAGCGCCCGAAAGGCCCTTGGAGAAACTCTCCGCGATGTTCGGCACGAAGATGATGAAGGCCGAACCCACGATCGAGCCGGGCAGCCAGCCGACGCCGCCGACCACCATGCCGAGGAACAGCGAGATCGCGAGCTGGATGGTGTAGCCGTCGGGTGCGACGAACTGCACGGCGATGGCGCCGAGCCCTCCGGCAACGCCGGTGATGCCGGCCGAGACGCCGAACGCCAGGGTCTTGTACAGCGCCACGTCGACGCCCATCGCCGAGGCCGCGATCTCGTTGTCGCGGATTGCCATGAAGGCGCGGCCCGAACGCGACCGCAGCAGGTTCACCGAGGCGACGTAGATTGCGATCGAGATCACCAGCGTGAAGTAGTAGAGCCACATGTCCTGCGATAGCGGCAGGCCGAACGGCGCATCTGGCTTGGTGACTACAAGGCCCTGCACGCCGCCGGTCCATTCCTCGAAATAGCCGAGCTTCAGTAGCTGCGGCATCGCGGTTGCGAGCGCAAAGGTCGCGAGCGCGAGATAGACGCCGCTCAGCCGCAGCGCCGGCTGGCCGAACAGGAAGCCGAAGGCAAAGCAGACGATGCCGGCGATCGGCAGCGTCAGGGCATAGTTCATGCCCGCATGCTCCATCAGGATCGCCGAGGTGTAGGCACCGACGGCATAGAACGCGCTCTGGCCGAGCGAGAACTGTCCTGAGCCACCCGTCAGGATGTTCAGCGCCATCACCGCAAGCGCGTAGATCAGAAGCATCGTCATCTGGAAGATGATGAAGTTCTTCACGAACAGCGGGATGACGATGAGGGCTGCAAGCACGATAAGCGAGGTGCCATAGCCGAGCGTCATGGCGCGCTTGGGAACAGCTTCGACGGCCGGGGCTTCTGTGACGATTTCTTCAGCGGCGCTCATGATCAAACTCGCTTCACGATGGCCCGGCCGAAGAGGCCTGCCGGTTTGACGACCAGGACGGTGATGATCAGCGCAAGCGCGATCGGCAGCTTCAGCTCATTGCCCACGCCGGGAATGTAGGTGCCGACGAGGTTCTCGAAGATGCCGACCAGGAAGCCGCCGACCACCGCGCCGAACGGGCTGCTCAGCCCGCCGAGCACGGCAGCGGCGAAGCCGTAGATCAGCACGCCGAGCATCATGTTCGGCTCGAGGAACACCACCGGTGCGATCATCATGCCGGCGATCGAGCCGATCGCGGCCGCCATGCCCCAGCCGAGCGCAATCATCCACGAGGTGTTGATGCCGACCAGGCGTGCCGATTCCGGCAGCGCCGCCGCCGCGCGCATCGCGAGACCCACGCGGGTGAAGCGGAAGAAGAAGAACAGCAGGACCAGCATCAGCAGCGTCACGCCGATCATGCCGGCCTGGTGGGTCGAGATCAGCTGGCTGCCGAGGAACGGCGAGGAGCCGAACGGCGTCGGATATTGCTTGATGGTGAAGTCCCAGATCAGGCCTGCGACCGAGTTGATGATCGCGTAGAGCGCAATGAACCCGGCAACGTTGGTCAGGATCGGCGCCTTGGCCAGCGGCTTGAACAGCAGCCGCTCGATGACGATACCGGCGAAGAACGAGAACACGACGGTGATCACGAAGGCGCCCCAATAGGGTACGCCCCACTGCATCAGTTGCCAGGACACGAAGGTCGAGAACATCGCCATTTCGCCCTGGGCGAAATTCAAATGGTCGATGGCCTGGTAGATCATGACCACCGCGAGCGCCATGCAAGCATAGATCGCGCCGGTGGCGATGCCGGCCAGGACCTGGTTGGCAAAAAGCTCCATTGTGCCAGCTCCTCAGTAGCCGAGATAGGATTTGCGGACGTCTTCGTTGTTCGCGATGTCCTTGGCATTGCCCGACATCACGATCCGTCCGGTTTCGATCACATAGGCCTGGTCGGCGAGCTCGAGCGCCAGCTGCGCGTTTTGCTCGACCACCAGGATCGTCACCTTTTCCTCGCGATTGATCTTGCCGAGGATGCGGAACAGGTCGCGCACGATCAGCGGCGCGAGGCCGAATGACGGCTCGTCGAGCAGCATCAGGCGGGGTCGCAGCATCAGCGCACGGGCGACCGCGAGCATCTGCTGCTCGCCGCCCGAGAGCGTGCCCGCCTGCTGCGAATAGCGCTCCTTCAGCTTCGGGAAGTGGTCGTACATCCGCTCGATATCGCTGACGATGTTCTTCTTGTCGCTGCGGGTGATGGCGCCGAGCTGCAGGTTCTCCTCCACCGTCATGGTGGTGAAGGTACCGCGGCCTTGCGGCACATGCGCGATGCCGAGGCGGACCACGTTCTCGGTCGAGCGGGTGCCGATCGGCTTGCCCTCGAACTCGATGGCCCCGGTCGAACGCACCATGTTGCAGATCGCCCGCAACGTCGTGGTCTTGCCGGCGCCGTTGGCGCCGAGCAGGGTGGTCAACGATCCCTCGTTGAGCGAGAAGTTGAGGCCGTGCAGGGCCTGGACCTGGCCGTAATAGGCGCGCAGGTCCTTGACGTTGAGCATCGTGGTCATTGGTCCTTGCTCCCCAGATAGGCCTTGATGACATCCGGGTCGGCTTGGATCTGGGCCGGCGTTCCCTCGGCGAGCTTGCGGCCGAAATTGAGCGCGACGACATGGTCGGCGATCGACATCACGAGGCCCATGTGGTGCTCGACCAGCAGCACCGTGATCTTGCGGTCGGCGCGGATTTTGCGGATGAGGTCGCCGAGCACATGGACTTCCTCATGGTTGAGGCCGCCGGCGGGCTCGTCGAGCAGCAGGATCTTCGGGTCTGCCGCCAAGGCACGGGCCAGTTCGACGCGCTTCTGGGTGCCGAAGGGAAGCCCGGATACCACGGTGTGGGCGACACTATCGAGATCGAGATAGGAGAGGATCTCGTGCACCTTCTTGTTCATGTCGGCCTCGCCGCGGCGGACCCAGGCGAGCCGCAGCGAGTCGCTGACGATGTCGCTCGACGTGCGGGCGTGCGCGCCGACCCGCACATTGTCGATCACGGAAAGATTGGGGAACAATGCGACGTTCTGGAACGTGCGGCCGATCCCGATCTCGGCGATCCGGTGCGGCGGACGCGTCAGGATGCTCTTGCCTTCCATCAGGATGTCGCCGGACGACGGCTGGTAGAGCCGCGACAGGCAATTGAACAGCGTCGTCTTGCCGGCGCCGTTCGGCCCGATCAGGCCGAGGATCTGCCCCTGGAGCATGTTGAAGGACACGCCGTTCAGCGCGATGATGCCGCCGAACACGACGCTGACGTCGCGAACCGCGAGCAAGGGGTCGTTCCCCTGCGCGAGCTGTGCCTGCGTCATCTCGTCTCGCCCGCCATCATTTCGCGATGCGAGCGACCCTGCGATGTGTTTCGCCGGTCGTGATGGAGGCTATCTGATCCCCTCGGCCAAACGTGCAACTTTCCCTCCTACTCTGGACTTTTTGCTTTCTTGTTTTTTGGATTGCGGCGCCATCCCACCGAGCGCCTGCTCGATGTTCCTTACCATCGCAACGAGACGAGGTCCAATGTCGTTCAGCAATCTATCTTCCGTGAAGCGGAATGCCGGCGCTCCGCAATTGAACGCATACGGACCGGTTCCGTCATTCAGCTTCAACGCAACGCCGACTGCCGCGACGTCGTTCTGCCAGTCGCCGGCGGATAGCGTGAATCCGTGCTTCGTCACCGTCTCGCCGGAGCGCTCGATGCCGTCGCGTATCTTGGCCCATCGGCTCCCGTAGTGATCACGCAGCTCGCGCAATAATGCCGCGCGCTCGTCAGGCTGCAATGCCCAAATGTAGGCGCGTCCCATCGCCGTGGTCGCAATGGGTATCCGCGAACCGACGTCGAGCTGCACGCCAAGTGTCAGGCCGTTCCGGCTCTGCCCGAAATAGATCATGCTGGTGCGGTCACGGCCGCCGACTGCAACGGCGCCGCCGGTCGCGCGCATCACTTCTTCTCGATACGGCTCGGACAAATGCCGAACGCCGAGATTGGCGAGCGCCGCATAGCCGAGCGCCATCGCCGACGGTGCAAGCTGGTACTTCTCGAATTTCGGAACGGGTGTAAGGTAACCCAGCTTGGTCAACGTATAGGTCAGCCGGGAAATCGTCGGCTTCGGCAGTTTGGTGCGGGCCGCAATCTCCTGATTGCCGAGAAGCCCGTCGTTGGGTTGAAATGCACGCAAGACATCCAGTCCGCGGGAAAGCGCGACGACGAAATTGCGATCGGTCGCAACTTTCTTGCCAGAACGTTTCATTCCCTGCCGCTTTGTCATGCTCGTTGACAAGGCTCGTGCTTCAAAATAACCCTCGCTGTCAAGATGTGGAATTCAATTTCGCAGTGCGAAATTAGTCTAAACGTAGCGGCAAGACACAAGTTGCGCAGCTACTCAACACAAGTCGAAGAACAAGCATCCAGGGAGAGTCCCGGTGAGTGAAGTCGTCAAGCTCGAGCGTCATGACAATATTGCCGTCGTCACGGTTAACAGCCCTCCTGTGAATGCGCTGAGCGCCGCAGTGCGTGGCGGTATTTTCGAATGCATGAAGAGCGCGATCGCCGATCCGCAAGTGCAGGGCATCGTGCTGACCTGCGCCGGCCGCACCTTCATCGCCGGTGCAGACATCACCGAGTTCGGCAAGCCGCCGAAGCCGCCCGGTCTCGCCGAAGTGCTTGTCCTCATGGAGGACTCGCCGAAGCCGATCGTTGCCGCGATCCATGGCACCGCGCTCGGCGGCGGTCTGGAGGTCGCGCTGGCCTGCCACTATCGGGTCGCCACCAAGGACGCCAGGCTCGGCCTGCCCGAGGTGAAGCTCGGCCTGCTGCCGGGTGCCGGCGGCACCCAGCGCCTTCCGCGTGCAGTTGGCCCCGAACTCGCGGTCAAGATGATCGTCGGCGGTGATCCCATCGGCGCCGACGCCGCCCTGAAGGCAGGCCTGATCGAGGAGATCGTCGAAGGACCGGCGTCGGGCGGTGAGGCATTTGCGCGCAAGCTGGTCGCCGAGAAGCGTCCGCTGCGCAAGCTGCGCGACGACGACAGCAAACTTGCCGCGGCGAGGGCCGATCGTTCGATCTTCACCAACGCCGTAGCCGCGATGACCAAGAAGGCGCGCGGGCTCGAAGCGCCGTTCGCCGCCGCCGACGCCGTCGGCGCCGCGATCGACCTGCCGTTCGATGAGGGCCTGAAGAAGGAGCGCGAGGGCTTCCTCAAGCTCGTCTCGAGCGATCAGTCCAAGGCGCAGCGCTACGCCTTCTTCGCCGAGCGCGAGGCCGCCAAGATCGCCGGCGTGCCCGACGGCACCAAGTCGCGCAACGTGGCCCGCGTCGCCATCATCGGCGCCGGCACCATGGGGGGCGGCATCGCGATGTCGTTTGCCAATGCGGGGGTCCCGGTCACCCTGATTGAGACCGGCGAGGAGCAGCTCAAGCGCGGCATGGGCATCATGCAGAAGAACTACGAGGCGACCGCCGCGCGTGGCGGCATTCCGGCGGATGCTCCGGCCAAGCGCATGGCGCTGATCACCGGCGTCGTCGGCCTCGAGAACGTCAAGGATGCTGACCTTGTGATCGAGGCGGTGTTCGAGACCATGGCCGTGAAGAAGGAAGTGTTCGGCAAGCTCGATCAGTACGCCAAGCCGGGCGCCGTGCTCGCCTCCAACACCTCCTATCTCAACATCGACGAGATCGCGAAGGAGACCAAGCGTCCGCAGGACGTGCTGGGCATGCACTTCTTCTCGCCGGCCAATGTGATGAAGCTGTGCGAGATCGTGCGCGCCGACAAGACCGCGCCGGACGCGCTGGTGACGGCCGTCTCGATCGCGCGCAAGATCGCGAAGGTGCCGGCGGTGGTCGGCGTGTGTGACGGCTTCGTCGGCAACCGCATGCTGGCGCAGCGTGGCAAGCAGGCCGAGAAGCTGCTGTTCGAAGGCGCGCTGCCGCAGCAGGTCGATGCCGTCGTGACCAAGTTCGGCATGCCGATGGGCCCGTTCGCGATGGGCGATCTTGCCGGCCTCGACATCGGCTGGCGCTCCCGCAAGGACCGCGGCATCAAGTCGGAGATCGCGGACGCGCTGTGCGAAGCCGGCCGCTTCGGCCAGAAGACCGGCAAGGGCTACTACAAGTATGAGCAGGGCTCGCGCGCGGCGCTGCCCGATCCGGAGGTCGAGAAGCTGATCGACGAGACCTTGGCTCGCCTCGGCCGCAAGAAGCGCGTCGTCAGCGACGACGAGATCCTCGAGCGCATGATGTACCCGATGATCAACGAGGGCGCGAAGATCCTCGCCGAGGGCATCGCGGCTCGTCCGTCCGACATCGACGTGGTCTGGCTCTACGGCTACGGCTGGCCGATCTACCGCGGCGGCCCGATGTTCTGGGCCGACACGGTGGGCCTGAAGCACATCGCCGATCGTCTCGCCTTCTACGCCAAGGAGACCAACGATCCGTCGCTCGAGCCGGCACCGCTGCTGAAGAAGCTCGCGGATGAAGGCAAGACCTTCGCCTCGCTCGCCGCGCCGTCGAAGGCGGCGTGATACCGGAGCGCGGCGCCGTCTCTGCGTTCCCTCCCCCCTTGTGGGGGAGGGTTAGGGAGGGGGGCCGCATCGGGACTGCCCGTGTGAACCCCCTTCTCCAACCCCTAAGAGCGAGCTTCGCTCGTCTCGACCCCACAAGGGGGAGGGGAGCCCGAGCAACGGTGCTCACCTCACGATAATCAGTGTTTTCATGACTTATCCCGGCGAACAATATTATCCCAACGGTGTGCACTGGAGCGACGAGATCACGCGCGGCACGTTGCCGGATCTTCTCTCGACTGCGGCCGCCGAATTTGGCGCGCGTCCAGTGATCGAATTCCGCGACCGGCCGATCAGCTACAGTGAACTGGAAGCCCTGGTCGAAACCGCAGCCGCGGCCTTCATGCGCGCCGGCTACGGCAAGGGCGCGTCGGTGGCGCTGTTCCTCGGCAACACGCCGGATCATCCGATCAATTTCTTCGGTGCGCTGAAGGCCGGTGCCCGTGTCGTGCATCTGTCGCCGCTCGATGGCGAGATTGCGCTGTCGCACAAGCTCTCCGACTCCGGCGCGCGGGTGCTCGTCACCAGCAATTTGTCGGCGCTGCTGCCGACCGCGCTGAAATTCCTCGCCAAGGGCCTGCTCGATCGTCTGATCGTCTGCGAGGACGACAATTGGGGCAAGGTCGGTACACCGCAAACCGCGCTGCCCGACAATCCCGCGATCATCACCCAGAAGCAATTTATCGACGGTGCGACCAAGCCCGCGCAATGGCCCACGGTCGACGTCGAGGACGTGGCATTGCTGCAATATACCGGGGGCACCACCGGCCTGCCGAAAGGCGCGATGCTGAGCCACGGCAACCTCACCGCGGCGGTCTCGATCTACGATGTCTGGGGCAAGCCCGGCCGGCTTGAACGCAACGAGATCGAACGCGTGATCTGCGTGCTGCCGCTGTTCCACATCTATGCGCTCACCGTCGTGTTGCTGTCGGTGATCCGCCGCGGTCATCTAATCTCGCTGCACCAGCGCTTCGACGTCGAGGCTGTCATGCGGGACATCGAGCTCAAGCGCGCGACCGTCTTCCCCGGCGTGCCGACGATGTGGATTGCGATCGCTTCGCTGCCCGATCTCGACAAGCGCGATCTCTCCTCACTCGTGGTCGCCGGCTCCGGCGGCGCGCCGCTCCCGGTCGAGGTCGCGAAGATTTTCGAGCGCCGCGTCGGCATGAAGCTGAAGAGCGGCTGGGGCATGACCGAGACCTGCTCGCCCGGCACGGGCCATCCGAAGGAAGGGCCGGAGAAGCCAGGCTCGATCGGGCTGATGCTCCCCGGCATCGAGCTGGACGTGGTGTCGCTGGAGGATTCCACCAAGGTGATGCCGGTCGGCGAGGTCGGCGAAATCCGTATCCGCGGTCCGAACGTCACCAAGGGTTACTGGAACAGGCCCGCGGAGACCGCGGAAGCCTTCGTCGGGGACCGCTTCCTCACCGGCGATATCGGTTACATGGATGCCGACGGCTATTTCTATTTGGTCGACCGCAAGAAGGACATGATCATCTCCGGCGGCTTCAACGTCTACCCGCAGATGATCGAGCAGGCGATCTACACGCATCCCGCCGTGCAGGAGGTGATCGTGATCGGTATCCCGGACGATTATCGCGGCGAAGCGGCCAAGGCCTTCATCAAGCTGCGCGACGGCGAAAAGCCGTTCTCGATCGACGACCTGCGCGCTTTCCTCACCGGCAAGGTCGGCAAGCATGAGCTGCCGGCGGCGATGGAATTCGTCGCCGAGCTGCCGCGCACGCCGGTCGGAAAACTGTCGCGCCATGAGCTGCGCCAGCGGCAGCCGAAAACATCGCAACCCGCACCCCAACAGACCGCAGCAGGATCCCGTTCATGACCGACGAGGTGGTGCACTGGATTCGTCGTCCCGGCCAAGCGAAGCGCGAGCCGGGACCCATACGCCGCGGCCCTCGTAAGAGGCACAAGCGGCAGCCGGCTTTGCCAGTTGTGACGGCCGGTGGTTATGGGTCCCGGCCTTCGCCGGGACGACATAGAGAGTGACGAGGCAGTAGAATTTTCAAAAGGAGGATCCGATGGATCTCGCTTTTACCAAGGAAGAAATAGCGTTTCGTGAGGAGGTGCGGGAGTTCTTCAAGAACAACGTGCCGCCGGAGACGCGCCGCAAGCTGCAGGAAGGCCGTCATCTGTCCAAGGACGAGATGGTCACCTGGTGGCGCATCCTGAACAAGAAGGGCTGGGGCGTCACCCACTGGCCGAAGGAATTCGGCGGAACAGGCTGGACCTCGGTGCAGCACTACATCTTCAATGAAGAGCTGCAGTCCTATCCGGCGCCGCAGCCGCTCGCCTTCGGCGTCAGCATGGTCGGCCCGGTCATCTACACCTTCGGCAACGAGAAGCAGAAGAAGGAATACCTGCCGCGCATCGCCAATGTCGACGACTGGTGGTGCCAGGGCTTCTCGGAGCCGGGTTCGGGCTCTGATCTCGCCTCGCTGAAGACCAAGGCCGAGCGCAAGGGCGACAAGTGGATCATCAACGGCCAGAAGACCTGGACCACGCTGGCCCAGCATGCCGACATGATCTTCTGCCTCTGCCGCACCGATCCGGCTGCGAAGAAGCAGATGGGCATCTCCTTCATCGTGTTCTCGATGAAGTCGAAGGGCGTCACCGTGCGCCCGATCCAGACCATCGACGGCGGCCACGAGGTCAACGAAGTGTTCTTCGACGACGTCGAGGTGCCCTACGAGAACCTGATCGGCGAGGAGAACAAGGGCTGGGATTACGCAAAGTTCCTGCTCGGCAATGAGCGCACCGGCATTGCCCGGGTCGGCGTGTCGAAAGAGCGGCTACGCCGCATCCGCGCGCTGGCGTCCAAGGTCGAGGCCGGCGGCCGTCCGGTCATCGAGGATCCCGCGTTCCGCGAGAAGCTCACGGCCTGCGAGATCGAGCTGAAGGCGCTCGAGCTGACCCAGCTCCGCGTCGTCGCGGACGAGGGCAAGCATGGCAAGGGCAAGCCCAATCCCGCATCCTCGGTGCTCAAGATCAAGGGCTCGGAAATCCAGCAGACCACCACCGAGCTCCTGATGGAGGTGATCGGTCCGTTCGCCGCGCCCTATGACGAGCACGGCGACGCCGGTTCCAACGAGAGCATGGACTGGTCCGCGCAGATCGCGCCGAGCTACTTCAACAACCGCAAGGTTTCGATCTACGGCGGCTCCAACGAGATTCAGCGCAACATCATCAGCAAGGCGGTGCTGGGGCTTTGATCCTCTCCCTCTCCCCGCTCTTACGGGGAGAGGGTTGGGGTGAGGGGCCTCTCTCCGCGCAGGGAATGCCGAGAGACCTGTACCCCCTCACCCGGATCGCATCTGACGATGCGATCCGACCTCTCCCCGCAAGCGGGGCGAGGTGAAGAGACCCGGTTTCGGTAGCGACTTTCAGTTTAAGGGAACAGACATGGATTTTGATCTGACCGAGGAGCAGCGGCTGCTCAAGGATAGCGTCGACGGGCTGCTTGCTGACGCTTACGACTTCGATGCGCGCAAGAAGTACATGAAGGAGAGGGGTGGCTGGAGCAAAGCGCTCTGGGGTCGGCTCGCAGAGCAGGGCCTGCTCGGATTGCCGTTCGCAGAAGCCGATGGCGGCTTCGGCGCCGGCTCCGTCGAAACCATGATCGTGATGGAAGCGCTCGGCAAGGCGCTGGTGGTCGAGCCCTATCTTGCGACCGTCGTGATCGCGGGTGGCTTCCTCCGCCATGGCGGCTCCGCCGAGCAGAAGGCGAAATACATCCCGGACATCATCGACGGCAGCAAGACTTTTGCCTTCGCGCAGCTCGAGAAGAACTCGCGCTACGATCTGTACGACGTCGTCACCGCGGCGAAGAAGAAGGGCGAGGCTTACGTGATCGACGGCGAGAAGTTCGTCGTGCTCAACGGCGAGAATGCCGACACGCTCATCGTCACGGCGCGTACCAAGGGCGGCCAGCGCGACAAGACCGGTATCGGTGTGTTCCTGGTGCCGGCGGATGCCAAGGGCATCACCCGGAAGGGCTATCCGACCCAGGACGGACTGCATGCCGCCGACATCACCTTCACCAATGTCGAGGTCGGGGCGGACGCCGCGATCGGCGATCCCGAGAATGCGCTGCCGCTGGTCGAGCGGGTGGCGGACGAAGCCCGCACCGCCATCTGTGCAGAAGCCGTCGGTGCGATGGACGAGTCGCTGAAGGAGACCGTCGAGTACATCAAGACCCGCAAGCAGTTCGGCGTCGCGATCGGCTCGTTCCAGAGCCTGCAGCATCGTGCCGCCGACATGTTCGTGGCGCTGGAGCAGGCCCGCAGCATGTCGATGTTCGCGACCATGGCGTCCGACTTCGATAATGCCAAGGAGCGCTCGTCCGCGGTCGCGGCGGCCAAGGTGCAGGTCGGCAAGTCGTTGAAGTTCGTCGGTCAGCAGTCGATCCAGCTCCATGGCGGCATCGGCATGACCATGGAGGCCAAGATCGGCCACTATTTCAAGCGACTGACCATGATCGAGAACACGCTCGGCGACACCGACTACCACCTCCGCCGCGTCAGCGAGGGTGGCGGGCTGCTCGGTTGAGGTCACCAACGTCATTCCGGGGCGCCGCAACGCGGCGAACCCGGAATCCATCTCACCACCAATGATGCGGCCCAATGGATTCCGGGTTCGCGACTGCGTCGCGCCCCGGAATGACGGCCGATCCGGGAGGCAACAACAATGAAGAACACGCCATTCGATCTCACCGGCCAGGTCGCCGTCGTTACCGGTTCGAGCCGCGGCATCGGTCGCGCGTCGGCCGAGCTGCTGGCGCAGCTCGGCGCCAAGGTCGTGATCTCGTCGCGCAAGGCGGATGCCTGCAAGGAAGTCGCCGACGGCATCAACAAGGCCGGCGGCGATGCGATCGTCATCCCATGCAACATCTCGCGCCGCGAGGAAGTCGAAGCGCTGATATCAGGCACGATCAAGCACTACGGCAAGATCGACACGCTGGTCTGCAACGCAGCGGTGAACCCGTATTACGGCCCGCTGCTCGACATCAAGGACGAAGCCTTCGACAAGATCATGGGCTCCAACGTCAAGAGCAACATCTGGCTCTGCGCGCTGGCGGTGCCGCAGATGGCCGAACGCGGCAAGGGCTCGGTCGTGATCATCTCCTCGATCGGCGGCCTGCGCGGGTCGACGGTGATCGGCGCCTACGGCATCTCGAAGGCGGCGGATTTCGCGCTGTGCCGCAGCCTCGCCGGCGAATGGGGCCCGAAGGGCGTACGCGTCAATTGCGTGGCGCCGGGCCTGGTGAAGACCGATTTCGCCCGCGCGCTATGGGAGGATCCCGACAACCTCAAGCGCCGGACCGCGTCCTCGCCGCTCCGCCGCATCGGCGAGCCCGAGGAGATCGCAGGCGCGGTCGCCTATCTTGCCTCGGACGCCTCGACCTTCATGACCGGCCAGACCATCGTGATCGACGGCGGCGTCACCACGGCGGCGACTTAGAGCTTGATGAACTTTGATTGAATCGCTTTGGCCGCGCGCTCGGTTCACCTCTCCCCATTGGGGAGAGGTCGATTTGCGAAGCAAATCGGGTGAGGGGCCGCAGCTCTAGCGAGAGACCGTAACCCCTCACCCGGCGCGGAGCCTGTGCTCGGACGGCGCGAAGCGCCGATCCGAGTGCGCCGACCTCTCCCAAGGGAGAGGTGAACCTCCGCTGCCGATCCAAGTTTAAACCTTCGCCAGCGCCTGCTCGAAATCTTCGATCAGGTCGTCGACGTGTTCGAGCCCTGCCGAGAAGCGGATGAAGCCTTCGCTGATCCCAAGCTCGGCGCGGGCCTCCGGTGCCAGGCGCTGATGCGTCGTGGTCGCGGGATGCGTGACCAGGCTCTTGGAGTCGCCGAGATTGTTCGAGATGCGCGAGATCTTCAGCGCGTTGAGGCAGCGGAAGGCGCCGGCCTTGCCGTCCTTCACCTCAAAACCGACCAGCGTCGAGCCGGCGCCCATCTGCTTTTTCACCGTATCGGCCTGCGGATGATCAGGGCGACCGGGGTAGACCAGCCGCGTGATCTTCGGATGCTTCGCCAGCGCCTCGGCGATCTTGGCTGCATTGTCGGTCTGCGCGCGAACGCGAACGCCGAGCGTCTCGAGCCCCTTCAGCAGCACCCAGGCATTGAACGGCGACAGCGACGGCCCGGTCTGGCGCATGAAGTTATGGATGTGCTCGGCGATGAAGGCTTCCGACGACAGGATGATGCCGCCGAGACAACGGCCCTGGCCGTCGATGTGCTTGGTCGCGGAATAGACCACGACGTCGGCGCCGAGCGACAGCGGGCTCTGCCAGATCGGGGTGGCGAACACGTTGTCGACGATCAGCCGTGCACCGCCGCTATGGGCGATCTTGGCGATCGCGGCGATATCGAGCACGTCGAGCGTCGGATTGGTCGGGCTCTCCAGGAAGAACGATTTAGTGTTCGGCCGCAGTGTGCGCTGCCACTGGTCGAGATCGAGGCCGTCAACCAGCGTCGTCTCGATGCCGTAGCGCGGCAGCAGGTCCTGCACCACGTAGAGGCACGAGCCGAACAACGCCTTCGACGCGACCACGTGATCGCCGGCCTTCAGCGGGGCGAGGATCGCGGTCGTCACAGCGGCCATGCCGGTCGCGGTCGAGCGTGCGGCTTCCGCGCCCTCGAGCTCGATCATGCGGCGCTCGAACATCGCGATGGTCGGGTTGGAGTAGCGCGAGTAGATGAAGCCGGGGTCCTGACCCTTGAAGCGTGCCTCGCACTGCTCCGCGGTGTCGTAGACGTAGCCCTGGGTGAGGAACAGCCCCTCCGACGTCTCGCCGAATTGCGAGCGTAGCGTGCCGCCATGGACGAGGCGGGTTTCGGGGCGACAGCGGCGGGTAGCTTCAGATTCAGACATGTGACCTCCGACGTGGCCATTTCCTCGAGGAAATGGCCACAAAAAAACCGGCCTGGAGCAAACCTCCACAAGCCGGGATCACATTGTCCCCGGCCTGTTTAGCGACTTATTTTACGTGGCTGCAAGCCGGCCGGCTCAAATCACCACGGGATAAGTGCTGCTGATATTCCCTCGCGCCCTTTCCGTCAAGGCGGTCATCGGATAACCCGTAAAAGCCCATATTTTGGGGCTTGGATGGCTGTTCAGGGTATGATGAGGGCCATCCCGGGAGACCCGTGCCGTGTCGTTCGAGCTGGAAGATGAATCCAATGGTATCCTGCCCGACCGCATGATTGCGGAGATGGCGGAAGCCGGGCTCATTCTGCCTGCCTACGACTTCGTCGAGAGCCAGATCCAGCCGGCGAGCCTCGACCTTCGCCTCGGCGATATCGCCTACCGCGTTCGCGCCAGCTTCCTGCCCGGCCCCGATGCCACCGTCGCCGAGCGCATCGACGAGCTGAAGCTGCACGAGATCGATCTCTCGGACGGCGCGGTGCTGGAGACCAATTGCGTCTATATCGTCCCGCTGCTGGAGAGCCTGGCGTTGCCGCCGGAGATCGTTGCGGCGGCGAACCCGAAGAGCTCGACCGGACGGCTCGACGTCTTCACCCGCGTGATCGCCGACGGCACCCGCCGCTTCGACATGATCGGCGCCGGCTATCACGGCCCGCTCTATGCCGAGATCAGCCCGAAGACGTTTCCCGTGCTGCTGCGGGAAGGCTCGCGGCTCAGCCAGGTGCGTTTCCGGATCGGCGATGCGGTGCTCAACGCCGACGAGCTCGAAGCGCTGCATGCCGCGGAGCGGCTGGTCGATATCGACGATGCGGATCTCTCGCACGGGGTTGCGCTTTCGGTCGATCTCTCCGGCGAGAGCTCGAACGGCTTCGTCGGCTACCGCGCCAAGCGCCACACCGGCGTGGTCGATGTCGATCGCCGCGGCGGCTATCCGGTCGACGAATTCTGGGAGCCGATCAAGGCGCGCTCCGACGGCAGCCTCATTCTCGATCCCGGTGAATTCTACATCCTGGCGTCGAAGGAAGCTGTGCAGGTGCCGCCGGACTACGCCGCGGAGATGGTGCCGTTCGATCCCCTGGTCGGCGAATTCCGCGTCCATTATGCGGGCTTCTTCGATCCCGGTTTCGGCTATGCCGGCGCCGGCGGGAAGGGCGCGCGCGCCGTGCTCGAAGTCCGCTCGCGCGAGGTGCCGTTCATCCTCGAACACGGCCAGATCGTCGGGCGTCTCGTCTATGAGCGCATGCTGGAACGTCCTGACGCGCTGTACGGCCAGCGTATCGGCTCGAACTATCAGGCGCAGGGCCTGAAGCTCTCGAAGCATTTTCGCGCGTAGCGAAATTCCGCAAGCCGGATTTCATCGCCGTAATCGACGGACCGGCGCAAAGGTTCACGCGCAATCGCGCAGGCCCCCCTTGCGTTCCGCGCACGTGGAATCTGTACCGGCCATGGTAGGGAAGCACCGTGGCGCGGCTCCCACAGATCGCGCAGAGCGCGATCAGCAAAAGTGGTTGCCGGTTTTGCGTCCGATCGCGCTCTGAATCATAAAATTTGGCGCATGATCCTTTCGCCAAACCGCATACACTTTGGCGGGTCATGCGCCGAGGAGTCGAAATGTCCGATCTCGGCCTTGCCGAAATACCTGTCGATGAAGACGAGCGTCCGCTGCCGCCGCCGGTGACGAGGCCGGCGCGCAACGCGTTGCTCGACGGGCCGATCCTGCGCACGCTGCTGTGGCTCGCCTGGCCGAACGTGATCGCGCTGTCCGCCGGGACCTGCGTGGTGATCGCGGAGACCTCCTATATCGGCCGGCTCGGCGTCGAGTCGCTCGCGGCGATGGCGCTGGTGTTTCCCTGCGTCATCCTCACCATGACGATGTCGGGCGGCGCGATGGGCGGCGGCGTTGCATCCTCGATCGCACGTGCGCTCGGCGCTGGAGATACCGAGCGCGCCTCGACGCTTGCGGCACACGCGCTGCTGATCGGGTTGACTTTTGGCGTCACGTTCATGCTGGGCATGCTGATCTTCGGTCCGCGCCTGCTCGAATTGCTCGGCGGCCGCGGCAATGTGCTGGCGCAGGCGATCGCCTATTCGCAGGTCTTCTTCGGTGGCGCGATCCTGCCCTGGATCATGAACACCATGGCCGGCATCCTGCGCGGCACCGGCAACATGAAACTGCCCTCCACGATGATCCTGTCGTCGGCGGTCTGGCAGATCATGCTGGGCGGCACGCTCGGGCTCGGCCTCGGTCCGGTGCCGCAATTCGGCATGCGCGGCGTCGCCGCGGGCGCGCTGATCGCCTATTCGATCAGCATCAGCGTGATGGGCTGGTACCTGTTCTCCGGCCGCGCCCGCGTCAAGCCGAAGCTCAACGGGCTGCGCGTGCAATGGGTGATGTTCATCGACATCCTCAAGGTCGGTGCCGTCTCCTGCTTCTCGCCACTACAGTCGGTGCTGACGATCTCGATCTTCACCCACATGCTGGCGCAGTTCGGCACCGCGGTGCTCGCCGGCTACGGCATCGGCGCGCGGCTCGAATTCATGCTGACCTCGGTGGCCTTCGCCGTCGGCATCGCATCGGTACCGATGATCGGTATGGCTGTGGGCGCCGAGCGCGTCGCGCGCGCCCGGCGCATCGCATGGACCGCCGGCACATTGTCGTTCCTCTCGGTCGGAGTGGTCGGCAGCTTCATCGCCGTCTTCCCGGACCTCTGGGTCAATCTCTTCACCGACGATCCGCATGTGCGGAGCACCAGCCATCAATATCTCTCGACGGCCGCGCCGATGTACGCCTTCATCGGCCTTGCGATGTCGATGTATTTTTCCTCGCAAGGGGCGGCCAAGGTGCTGGGTCCGGTGCTGGCGCAGACCGCAAGGCTGATCTTCATCGGCAGCGGCGGCTGGTGGCTGACGACGCATGAGGCGACTGCACAGAACTTCTTCGCGCTCGCCGCCGCATCGATGGGTGTGCTCGGCGTGCTCTCCTGCCTCAGTGTGATCCTGACGCGCTGGGGCAAGACAGCGCCGATCGCCAAGGTGCAGCCGGCGCTGTCCTGAGCTCTCGCTCCGCGGCCAACCAGCCCCTCTCCCCGTCATCCTGAGCAGCGCGGCACGCGCGTCTCGAAGGATCGACGGCCCTGGTGCTTCGGCGTGTGTTCGTGGAAGCAGCCGGGCCGTCGCCCTCCGAGACGGCCGCTTTGCGGCCTCCTCAGGGTGACGGTCATGATTTGATTGCGCGGCTGGTGTGCGTCACACCGCGCTCATCTCCCTTGCGGATCGGGCCAGCGCCGCTTGCATCGCGGCCGCGCCCAGATCCATCTGCGCGTCCATATAGGGCGCGATCTCGTGCGGCAGCACATCGGCGATCCACACCACGCGGCAGCGCGTCTCGCCCTCGGCAAACACCTGCACCGAAGCCGAGTGTTGTTTCAGGCGTTCGCTGCTGATCGCATAGACCAGCCGCTGCCGCGCGTCGTCGCAATCGACCAGCGTCTCGTGCGCTACCGTGCCATTGGCGAAGCTGACGATGCGGACTTCGCCCTCGAGCCTGGTGTCGGTGACGAAGCCCGGCACCAGCCGCGTGTGCAGCGCGCCGAAATCGCGCAGCGCGTCCCAGACATGGTCGGCCGGCGCGTCGATCGGAATCTTCTTGTGAATGGAAGCCATGGGTTGGGGTCCTTTTCGCAATTCGGAAGGTCGTCATTGCGAGGAGCGAAGCGACGAAGCAATCCATCGTTCCGCATACGCGGCGGGGTGGATTGCTTCGCTTCGCTCGCAATGACGTCGGAGTTTGCGGTGTGTGCTCAGGTGTGCACCGCCTCGACATTGTTGCCGTCCGGGTCGATCAGGAATGCTGCATAGTAGGTCGGGCTATAGTCCTTGCGATGGTCCGCGGCGCCATTGTCCTTGCCGCCGGCGTTCATGCCTTCGCTGTGAAATTTTTTGATCGCTTCGTGGCTCGGAGCGCGGAAGGCGACGTGCGCGCCGCCCTGGGCCTTGCCCTTGTGCAGATGCAGCCAGAGCGCCGGCTCGCCCTTCGGGCCGAAGCCGGCGCCGCTGTCGTCGCGCGAGCAGAGCACGAAGCCGAGCGGCGCCAGCGCTGCAGTGTAGAAGCGCACGCTGGCGTCGAGATCGGCGACACGCAGTCCGATATGGTCGTACATGATGGTCTCCAGATGATGGGCGCGTCGGCGACGCGCGGCCTGGAGAAACCCTAGCTACTGCAGCGCAAGACGTTCTTGGAGAATCTTGCGGTCGCCCCGGGAGGCCTGGCGAAACTTCAGGGGGGAGGCGCCGGCGGCGCGGTGGAAGCTGCGCACGAAATTGGAGAGATCACCGAAGCCAACGTCATAGGCGATATCGGTGATCGGGCTGTCGTCGTCGGCAAGCCGGCGGGCCGCATGGCGCAGGCGCGAACGCACGAGATATTGATGCGGGGTGACGCCGAGCACGGCTGAGAACAGCCGCAGGAAATGGAACGTGCTGAGACCGGCCTGCTTCGCTGCATCATCGAGATCGATGGCGCGGTGAGAATTGGCATCGATCCACAGCGCGGCCTCGACTGCACGGCGGCGGTCCCGCAGGCCGGCGGTGAGAGGCTTTGACTTGCGGTCGGTCACGATCTCGACAAGGCGGCTGGCCAGGAGATGTCCGATCTCGTCCAGGCCGACATCGCTGTTGCCACCTGCCGCCGTTTGCGCGAGCTCGCCCAGCACCATCAGTTCCGGCAGCGGCGGCACGGAGCCGACCTGCCAGACCGTGGCGTGATCGCCGATCGTTTCCACCAGCTCAGGGTCGAGGAAGAATGACAGGCACTCGTCGCCGACCACGTGATCGTGGGTGCAGGTGTATTCGTCGCCGGGATGGCCGACCAGCACCGATCCCGCCACCAGCTCGTGGAAGCGGCCACGGCAATGGCAGCCGAAGCTGCCCTTGCGCACATAGGATATCGAGTGGCAGGCGAATTCCTCGGCGAACGGCTTGTCGCCGGGCTCCGCCGTGCAGCGAAACTCGTTCACGGTGATGCGATCGCGCTGCAGCAGCGTGGAGCGGTTCATACCCTGAATTTAAGGATGGGGCCGCGGCGGCGCAACGGACAGCAGGACGTCGAACAGTTCGCGGTCGGGTGTCCGCCCTCGATCGAAAGCAACCGCCGCTTGGAGATGCTGCCGCCGTTCGGCGAAATCCGATCGGCATAATGGCCTGCTTCCAGCACGCGATGGCAGGGCACGATGATCATGAAGGGATTGCGGCCGATCGCCTGGGCCATCGAATGGACTGCGCCGGAGGCGCGCAAGGCGCTTGCTACCTCGTCATAGATGGGCGATCTCCCTGCGGAGTATTCACGGCGCAGCTGCGCCAGTGTCGGCAACGGCGACGCCGCCGTTCACCATCGATGACGTATTAGTGCGGCTCGANTAACGGCGGGTGACGCCCAGCCGATGAATGCGCGCTTGATCCCTTGCCTCGGCCCGGGCTATGGTCCAGCAGGCCTCGTGTCACATTGTCGGCATGGGCGAGCGCGGCTTACTCGGGCAACCCCGCTTTCCGAAGGCCCTCAATCAAAAGCTTCGCGTTTGATTGCCCGCCCCGAGCGATCCACGCAGATGTTGTAAAGGCGGGATCGAGCTCAAGCAGACGCGCCGCCGCCTCACGCGCCTCAGCGTCACGTCCGAGATGGGCGAAAGCGGACGCGAGAAAACGGTAAGTTCCCGGATAGGAGGGATGCTGACGAAGGGCTTTCCTCCCTACGACGATCGCCTCTTCAAAGCGACGAAGCTCAATAAAGGCAAACCCCATCCCAGCGAACACCATCAGCGGATCTACCGGACTCATGCGGATGGCACGTTCAAAGCTCCGAATCGCTTCCTCCGGCAGCCCCGCAATTCTATAGACCCAGCCTCTGGCGTTCCATGCGAGATATGAATTTGGATTGAGCGCGACCGCCCGGTCAGCCATTTCAATCGCACTTTCATGATCGCCGACCATCCACGCCCAGATTGGGCCAGCCCGCGCCAAAATGTCTGGATCGCTGTCGTCGACGCTCAATGCCAGGCGAACAAGCCGAACTGCTTCCTTCCTCTCGAATTGAGGATCGCTCGCATAGCCTGAAAGGACGTTTTGCACGTGACAGGCACTTGCCAGAGCAGCGGCCAAACCATACCGAGGCTCAAGCTCCAAGGCGCGGTGAGCCAGCCGGAGCGCTTCGGCCAAACTCTCGCGGGTTATCAAATACCACTGCTGTGTGGCTCGGAGATAAAAATCATACGCGCTGAGGTTCTCTGGTCGCCGCCGCGTCGCAATTGCAAGTTCTGTTTCAAACAATTTTGGCTGGATGGCAGAGACAACGGCGACCGTAACTTCGTCCTGAAGCGCGAAAACGTCGGTCAGGTCACGCTCGAACCTATCCGCCCAAATGTGGGCGCCTGTCACAGCATCAACCAACTGCCCCGCGATGCGAACTTTCACCGACGCCTTGCGCACAGACCCCTCAAGGACATAGCGCACGCCAAGCCTGCGCCCAACTTCCTTGATATCGACCGCTCGACCCTTGAACGTGAAGCTCGAATTGCGGGCGATCACGAACAACCATTTGAACCGGGAAAGCGCGGTGATGATCTCCTCGACCATCCCATCCGCAAAATACTCCTGCTCGGAATCGCCGCTCATGTTCTCAAACGGCAGCACAGCGATAGACGGTTTGTCTGGGAGTGTAGGGGCCTCACCCAACTTCTCGATCGGCGCGCTATGCGTTCCCGCGCGGACAGCGTAAGCGCGGACCGGCTTGGAGATGTTCTTGAGCTGCGGCTCGCCGCGATCCTCGAAGCCAACATCCAGCTTGCCTTCGACTTCGCTGTAGACCTTTTCGGAAATCAGGATGCCGCCCGGATCGGCGATCCCCTCCAGTCGGACAGCAACGTTAGTCCCATCGCCGTAGAGGTCACCGTCCTGCCCAACGATGACGTCACCAAGGTTGAGCCCGATACGCAACCTTAGAGGACTGCCGCTCGAAGCGAGGTGATCCTGCATCTCTACTGCGCATCTCATGGCCGCCAGCGGACTCGCGAACTCGGCGAGCGCGCCATCACCCGTTGTCTTGATAAGTCGCCCTTCGTGGCGGGAGAGGCTAGGCTCGATCAGTTCTCGCTTGAGCCGCTCGAATTCGGCGTAGGTGGCTTCCTCGTCGCGTTCCATGAGCGCGGAATAGCCGACCACGTCGGCGGCCAAGATCGCCGCTAACCGCCTTTGAACCCGCTGCTCTGTCACAGCGCCCTCCAAACGAACAGACTACGACGCCGGGCGGACAAAGAGAAGTTTAACACTTTGCTGCCGACCTGTGAGAGGTAATCGGGGGAGCCCTGTTTGCCCCTGGCGGCATTTGCCAGGCCGATGGGATGGGCTGCGTTCGGGGCCGCGAACAACTTCGTGCATAACGCTAGCCAGGGGTACCGAAGATTAACGGCAAACGGCGTTAATGACCGGTCAGGGTCATTTTCGACGACTCCACGGGATTGTCAGACCGGGCTGACGTCCGCTTCAGTCCAATCGCGCTCGTGCGCCGAACCGATGCAGCGGTGCGCGCATCTTGATCGCGGCGCGCTTTCCTCTATGGTGTGGTGGGTCGTCGGCCTGCCACCAAAGTGGCACCAAATTGGATTGAAATAACAAGGCCGAAATGGTGCATAAGGTACTGATTTGCTTGTCGAGTCAGGCGGGCGTAGTTCAATGGTAGAACGGCAGCTTCCCAAGCTGCATACGAGGGTTCGATTCCCTTCGCCCGCTCCAAAATTGGCGACCTGTCGCGCGCATTTGCCGGTCCGACATTGATCCGGACCTTCTTCGCACTTCCCGATCCGATTTGTCGCCCTTGGCGAGTTCGCACGGTTTGAACATGCGCTTGCCAGCTACGATCGGGCCGTTGCGTTGAGGCCCAAGTGTGTGGGGCGGCAATCGCGGCCAAGCTCGTACAGGCCTCCAACGCCTCGAAGACGCGTTTGACGTTTACGATGGCGCGGTCGCGCTGAAGCCCGAATGGGAGAAGCGAAGGGATGCGCCTTTGTGCAAGGCGCTCTGCGACCCCTCGCGACTTCAGGACGCTTCATGGCCGCGGATCTGTTTTCCGATCAGGCAACGGCTAAACCCCGTAAAAACCCTTGCTTGCCGTCGCCCGGAGGTTGGGAAACAATTGATTTTTATTTATGGCGATTGAATGCTCCCATCACCTCTCATCTCGCATGAGGTTGCCACCGCCGTTTTTTACGCAGCGGTGTATCTGGGAATCGTCTACAGCACCCGCATCCTGGAGAAGAGATGGCCGATCGCGGATGTGCCCCACTCCGAGTATCGTGACGATTGGCTGGCGGTTATTGTCAGTCTCGGGTTGGAAAACCTGCTTGCTCCGATAGCGGCAATCAGCGTCGGTGCGATTGCGAGCTACACCGGACTTGGCTGGATCAAGTTACCCACTGAAGGCTACTGGTGGTACGCTTCGCTCGCGTTCGTCGTGGTGGCGCTGGATCTCTACAAGTACACATTCCATCGTCTTCAGCACGCGATCCCGTTCCTGTGGGCGATGCATTCGTTCCATCACAGCGCGAATGCCGTTACGTTCATTACCGGTGCTCGCCACTATTGGCTTGAGAGGTTTCTGAGCGACGCCTTTCTTCCAATTCTGGCAATCCTGTTTCGGATCCCGCCGGATATGTTGATGGTCGCGGGCTTTATCTTCTTCGTCCCCGATGCTTGTGCTCACCTGAATGTCCGGATGCCGCTTGGCCGGTTCGTGACGTGGCTCAACAATCCGCAATGGCATCGCATCCATCATTCAGTCCAGATGGAGCATCGGGACAAGAACTTCGCCGCCTTCTTTCCGCTGCTGGATATTCTGTTCGGCACGGCGTGGGTGCCGAGACCGGATGAGTATCCCGCAACAGGGCTTGTGCCGGCTGAGCGGGTCGACATCATAAACAGCGTCATCTGGCCGATCCGGCATCTTCGGCGCCGAGTATCCAAAAGCGCATCGGGTCAGGACGCTCCGGGTGCTCTTGAGCCCGTCGGACCCGTTCGCATGAACGATTAACGACTCAGCTTTACTCCAACCGGCATGATGTTGCGTTCGCTGAGCAGGTTGTTGTTTCGAGGTGGGTTGAGCGTGGCGATCGGGAGCCTGACGGCCCTGTGTATCGCCGGTACTCTCTACTTGGCTGCAACGCACTTTCGACCCGAAAGGAAAGCCATGGCAGAGGCCGTGGCAAAGCCGTCGGGCTGCATGCCAAGTCGCTGCCGGGCGAAGCCGGCCAACGGCCGATGAGGCCTTCATCTCGGGCCGATCCCGCACACGAAATCGGCGCGGCGGTGCTGGCTTCGCACGCGACCGAGCCCGGCCCGGCTCGTAACCACAAATGCCTTTTGAGGCCGCCCCGGCGGCCAAAAAGTAGCGGATCTTGATGAGTTTATTGAGCTTTCGACCTACTGGTGAGCCCGGCTTGCGCTCGCCCGGGCTTGAGGAAAAATAAAGCTTTTTCGCCTAAACAACCCGCAAGTGGCATTGCCATCATCACTCAGTCATTTGATTCGCCGTTCTTTTTTCCCGATTTTGGGCATTCCGTTCAACGCGGCGGAGGGCCATGACCGGGCAAGTATCCCGCAACAGGACTTGTACCTGCGAAACCAATGGACATCATAAATAATAGATCGAGCCAGTCCGGCATCGGGGGTCTAAAAATGAATTGGGTCAAGGCACTATTGGTGCTCTCCTGCCTGTTACTGGGTTACGCGGACCTCGTCACGACGGATGAGATCCTGCATCTCGGATTGGGCGAGTTGAACCCGTTCATGCAGCTGGCCCAGGCATGGTTCGGTGTTTGGTGGCTTGTTCCCAAGCTGGGTTTGACGTTTGTCGTGATGTGGCTGCTCTGGCGCAGCAACAACGTCTACAACATCGCTCTTGTGGTGGCTTTCTGCTCGACGCCTGTGCTGAACAACCTCCTGCTCATCGCGGGCACGAACTGAACCAATCACGTTTCTCGTTGCGGCAACTGGCTGCTCGGCGGTGCTTGTCGCAAGAACGCCGGTTAACGCTCCCATAGCATGGGTTTCCCTTCCTATTGACCCCATGAGGGGTCGAGGTGGTAGGCTTCCGCCATTTTCAAGGCGGCCAATTGCATGGACGGGCTATTTGGGCTGAAGCAATTATTGCTGACGTTTTTGATCTTCGTGCCGATCGAGCGACTATTTGCTGCGCGGCCTCAGAAGATCTTCAGGCATGGCCTGCTGACCGATATGGCCTTCCTGTTTCTCAACGGATGGTTGGTGCTGGTCGGCCAGCTCGCCATCATCGCGGCAGCCATTCTGGTCAATCAATCGGTCCTGCCGTCGGCAGTGAAGCAGACGATCAATGATCTTCCGTATCTGGTCCAGGTGCCGCTCGTGATCGTGATCGGGGACCTCGGAGTCTACTGGGCGCACCGTACCCTGCACGTCGTGCCCGCCATGTGGCACATCCATGCCGTTCATCACGCTGTCGAAGAACTGGACTGGCTCGCCGCCGTTCACCAGCACCCGCTCGACTTGATCGTCATGAAGGCCGGCTCGCTGTTTCCGCTCTTCGCGCTCGGCTTCTCCGCGGAGGCGATCGGAACCTACTTCCTCGTCTACTACTGGCAGGCCTATCTCGTTCACGCCAACGTGCGCTTGAACTACGGCCCACTGCGTTACGTCCTGGTGTCGCCGGAATTTCACCACTGGCACCACAGCAGCGAGATCGAAGCCAGAGACAAGAACTATGCCGGGATATTCTCGTTCTACGATCTGCTGTTCGGAAGCGTCTATCTTCCCACAGGGCAGAAGCCGAAGACATTTGGCGTCGATAATCCGATGCCCACAAACTATCTGGCGCTTTTGGCCTACCCGTTTGTCACATGGTATCGAAGCATGGACGCGACGATCCGTCGGGCACCTGGCGTCCAAGGCGACGAGAGAGAGGTCCAGAAAACTCTGATCGATGACGCTCGGCTTCGGCGTCCGCCGCTCGACCTCTCCCGGTAGAGACGCGCCTTTTCGTCTAATTGTTCAGGTCTGGCGTGCATCCAGGTTCTATCGCCTGCGTCGTTGCGCGGCTTGCGATGGGGCAGCGGGCCGCCTAGCTTTGCCCCATCATTCCCCCCGCCAGCACGCTCCCGCAGGTTCTGATGTCGCAGCCGCTTCTGTTTCAGCCGATCACGCTTCGCGGCGTGACCTCCCGCAACCGCGTCCTGATTTCGCCGATGTGCCAGTATTCGGCCGTCGACGGTCTCGCCAATGACTGGCATCTCGTGCATCTCGGCAAATTCGCCCAGGGCGGTGCCGGGTTCGTGATGGTCGAGGCCGCCGCGGTCACGGCCGAGGGCCGCATCACCCACGGCGACGTCGGGATCTGGAATGACGAGCAGATCGCGCCGCTCGAGCGCATCGCCGCTTTCCTGAAGGACAACGGCGCCGTGCCGTCGATCCAGCTCGCACACGCCGGTCGCAAGGCCAGCATGCAGCGTCCGTGGTACGGCAACGCTGCCCTCGATGCGGCCGATCGTGCACGCGGCGATCTGCCGTGGCGGACGGTAGCGCCGAGCGCGATCCCGATGGAGGAAGGCTGGCTGATGCCGCACGCGCTCGAGGTGCACGAGCTCGCCGCGCTCAAGGAGCAATGGCGTCTTGCTACGTTGCGCGCGCTCGAGGCCGGGTTCGAGTTCATCGAGGTGCATTGTGCGCACGGCTATCTGCTGCATGAATTCCTGTCGCCGCTGTCGAACCGTCGGACCGACGCCTATGGCGGCGATCGCGCCGGGCGCATGCGCTATCCGCTCGAGATCATCGAAGCCGTGCGCGCGGCGTGGCCGGCGGAGCGGCCGCTGTCGGTGCGGATCTCCTCGGTCGATGGCGTCGATGGCGGCTTGCAGCTCGACGACCAGATCGCATTTGCCCGCGAAGCCAGGGCGCGCGGCGTCGATCTGATCGACTGCTCCTCCGGCGGCCTGCTCGGTTCCGCCACGGCGGCGCGGATTCCGCGCGGCTACGGATTCCAGGTGCCTTACGCGGCCGAGATCCGCCGCGCAGCCGATGTCTCAACCATTGCGGTCGGGCTGATCCTGCATCCGCAGCAGGCCGAGGACGTTCTGGTTAACGGTCATGCAGATATGATCGCGATCGGCCGAGAGGCGCTGTTCGATCCGAATTGGCCGCTGCATGCCGAGCTTGCGCTTGGCGGCGGAAGCGGCGAGATTTTCACCTCCTGGCCAAAGCAGTATGGCTGGTGGCTGGAACGGCGCGAGCCGGGCCTGCGCAGGCTCGAAGGGCCGCCGCTGCCGTTCCGCAAGGTGTGACAGATCGGAAACGAGGTTTTGCATGATGACTCCGGCACAGCGTCCGTATCGCGGCGTCTTTCCCGTGGCGCCCACCATCTTCGACGCCAACGGCAATCTCGATCTCGGTGGCCAGCGGCGCTGTATCGATTTCATGATCGATGCCGGCTCGCACGGCATCTGCATCCTTGCCAATTTCTCCGAACAGTTCGTGCTGACCGATGCCGAGCGCGAGACAGTGATGCATGCGGTGCTGGAGCACGTCGCCAGCCGGATTCCCGTCATCGTCACGACGACGCATTTCTCCTCGGCAGTCTGTGCCGACCGCAGCCGCCAGGCGGAGGCCGCAGGTGCTGCGATGGTCATGATCATGCCGCCCTATCACGGTGCGACTTTCCGCGTGCCTGAGGGCGCCATCTATGAGTTCTATCGGGTGGTGTCCGACGCCATCGGCATTCCGATCATGATCCAGGATGCGCCGGTCGCGGGCACGCAGCTCTCGATCGATTTCCTGGCGCGGATGGCGAAGGAGCTCGCCAATGTCAGGTATTTCAAGATCGAAGTGCCGATGGCCGCAAACAAGCTGCGCGGGTTGATCGAGAAAGGCGGCAGCGTGATCGAGGGGCCCTGGGACGGAGAGGAGGCGATCACGCTGATGGCCGATCTCGACGCCGGCGCCACCGGGGCGATGACCGGCGGCGGCTATCCCGATGGCATCCGCCAGATCATGGATCCGTTCTTCGCGGGCCGTCGCGACGAGGCCATGCAGGCCTATGCGCGCTGGCTGCCGCTGATCAACTACGAGAATCGCCAATGCGGGCTGAGCGCCTGCAAGGTGCTGATGCGGGAAGGCGGCGTCATCAGGTCGGATATGGTGCGTCATCCGCTGCAGCCGCTGCATCCGGCGACGCGCGCCGGCCTGATCGAGATTGCGCGCCAGCTCGATCCGGTCGTGCTGCGCTGGGGCCGCTGATCGCGCCGTCCGGACGCCTCGGCCGGCACCATTGATGCCGGCCGCATTCACATAACTGTCAACAAGGGCATCTACCGTCCGCAGCCGGCGACGGCGGCGCGTTCCCGCGCGGGTAATCTGGATATGTCGGACCGGTCAGGTAACGGATGATCGATACCTTCCGGGTTGGCCCGTTTGCCATGCGCTACGGCCATTTCGTTCCACGGCTCTACAATTACTGCCGTTCGCTGGGCTTCGAGCGCCAGCGCATGCTGCCGTCACGTGCCTTTTGTTCCGATGAGAGCCAGGGTTATCCGGTGATGCTGCTGGCCCAGCACTTCGGAACGTTTCCGTTCGACCATGGCCGCGTCGGCGGCAAGGTCGCGATCAACCGCCACGGGCCTTACGCCCATCACGGCGAGGACCTGGTCATGATCCAGGCGAGCCATGTCGGCTACGATCCAGATGACGGCCGCTTCGGCGTCTATCAGCGCCATCGCACCGAGGGCTGCCGGTTCGGGGATTGCTGCGGAAAGCTTGGTGCCGTCCTGCACTGGTATCAGGACGAACACGCGCATGCCTGCCGCCAGGTGCAATGTGGCCGCCTCGGCGGCGAGCCGGTGTTCCAGATCGACAATCAGTATCTCGACGAAAATCGTCACGAAGGGCTGTTCCTCCGGCTCGATCGCATGGTCGGGACGCCGCTTCAGCCGCTGAAGGTGCTGAGCACATCAAAGATCTTCCGCGCCAGCCTGGCGATGCGCGAACGCCTTGGCGAGAACGGCTTTGGCGAAACGCTCGCGCCGATCGGTCCGGCGCTGTCCCCCGATCTGTTTCATTTCCGCCGCGCGCCTGCTGCCGGTGCCGAAGAGCATGACATTCTCGAAACCGCACTCGGTCCGGTGATGCCGCAACTGGTGACGTCGCCACATCCGGCACTGGATGCGGCGCGCTTCGTCACCCAGGCAGAGTTCGACCGCACCTATCGCAGCATCCTGCGCGAGCCGGCGTTTGCGACCAAGAATGTGCTCTTCGTCTCCGGCGTGAATATCGACGTGTCGCCGCGCGAGGCCTATCCGTTTCCGTTCACCAAATTCGTGCCATGGGCGGCCTATGCGCGCCTGCGCGACGGGCGTTCATTTCTGCTGGAGCAGGAACAACTGGTCGAGACATTGCGTCGGATGCCGGGCGAGAATCCGGACTGTCTGTCGTTCGACCAGACGATCGAACGGATGACCACAGCCCCGGAAATCCGCCTCCCGGCCGGTTGATGCGACATGACAATGCTTCCCGCCCTGCGTCAGCACACTCCTCCCGAACCTCGTCTCGAGCGGTTGAGCTTCGCAGACCGTGACGTCGGCCTGACCCGCCGCAGCTTCCTCCTTGGCTGCCTCGGGCTCGTCGCGGGTCAGGTGGCAAACGTGCTCGGCAGGCTCGAGCAGTTGCCGCTGCTTCGCATCCGCTTTCCATGATCGCGCCCAAAGGCGCGCGCCAAAGCGTGATGGGTTTAGATCGAGTCGGCGTCGCCAGGAATTCGGACGAGCACCTCTCCCCGGCGGGGAGAGGTCGATTTGCGTAGCAAATCGGGTGAGGGGCCGCGGCTCTAACGAGAGACCTTAAACCCTCACCCGGCGCTGCGCGCCGACCTCTCCCAAGGGAGAGGTGAATCTACTCCGCCGCTCCAACTCAACCAATTCCCATCACGCATTAGAGCGTTTTCAAGCGAAGTGGATACCGGTTCGCGTGAAGAAAACGCGTCAAAACAAGAATCTAGAGCTTCGGTTCTGATTCAATCAGAACCGAAATGGCTCTAGAACCACTTTGATACGGTGAAGATCAGGAGGCCGACGAGGCCTCCCACGACGGTTCCGTTGATCCGGATGAATTGCAGGTCGCGCCCGACCTGCAACTCGATACGCACGATCAGCGTTTCGGTGTCCCAGTTCTCGACCACCTTGCGGATGAAGGCCGCAATCTCCTGGCGCCGCGACGCCACGGCGCGCAACGCGGCGATGCGGAGCCAGCGATTGATCCGGTCGCGAAGGCCGGGATCGTCGCTGATCCGCGTGGCGACCGACATCAATGTCGTCTCGACCGCATCGGCGAGCATGGACGTCGTCGCGGGAGAGTTCAGCCGTGCCTCGATCGCCGGCCACATCGCGTCGATCTGCCGGATCAAGGCTGGATTGTCGAGCATACGCTGCTTCAACTCCTCGCCCTTGGCGAGATACTCGGGATCGGTCGCCAGCCGGTCGATCAGACGCTCGATCTCGGTCTTGAGCTCGATGCGCCATGGATGGTTCGGCTCGCGCATCTCCTCCAGCGTCTGGTTGACGCCATAGATCACCCGGTCGGCGACGATGCCGTCGACCCATTTCGGCACGAACCGATAGGAGCGCTGGGAGACCTTCTTCCGGATCGTTTCCTTGTTGTTGGCGAGCGCCGTGCTTGCCGAGGTGATCAACCGCTCGATCAGCGCTTGCGCGTCGCCATGCGCCCACAACAGCGCCAGCACGCGCGAGGCGAGCGGTGCCGCCGGAAGCGCCGCGATGCCCTGCAGGGTTAGGCGGGTCAGGTAGGCATTGACGTCATCGATCGGTGTGGCCTGCAGGGCCTGTTGCAAGGCCGAGATCGCGCGCTGCGCAGTGCTGCGGGCGTGCGACGGCCGCTCGATCCATTGCGCCGCCCATCCGGCGATGTCGACGTCGCGGATGCGGTCGCCGACCACGCGCGGCGACAGGAAGTTGTTGGCGATGAAGCGGCCCAGCGCGACCGCGATGCGTTGCTTGCTTTGCGGAACGATCGCGGTGTGCGGAATCGGGATGCCGAGCGGGTGGCGGAATAGCGCGACGACGGCGAACCAGTCGGCGCAGGCGCCGATCATGCCGGCTTCGGCGAAGGCGCGCGGATAGGACAGCCACGGCCAATGCGGCTGCGCCATCGAGGTCGCCACGAAGACCAGCAGCATGACGACGAGCAGGGCAGTGGCGAGGGTTCGCATTCGGCGAAGATCTCGCAGCCTGGTATCTTCACGCGGGAGCACGAAGGCGGGGTCCAATTGCTACCGAACGTCTGATGCGGACGCTGTGCCGCGCGTCAGCGGAAGCTGCGCTGCCATCACGGCATATTGCTGCCGCACGCCGGCGCTGCCGTGGACCCGCTCCAGCCTGCGCAGGGTGAAATGCCCTTTCGCAATTCTCTGGAAATGATCCATGAAGATGACGTTGACGGTGGCGCCACAGACGGCGCCGATCACGGGTACGGCGCCGGCGGCAACCTTGTCGGAGACCACCAGGCCGAACCGCGACACGATCTCGCCGACGAAGTTGGAGATGACGGGCGCGGAGGCGTCCACGGCACCCCGCTCAAGGATGAGGGCAGCCGCGTCGTTGGTGTATTTGCTGATCAGCGCACGTGCGGCGTAGTAGCCGACATCGACGCTCTCGCTCGTTCGCTTGGTGCCGTAGGCAAAGACCTCGAGGCAGGCGAGCCGCGCCTCGAGTTTCGACAAATCCTCGCCCTCGTGGCGGGCGATCTCGGCAATCGCGCGCAGCATCAGCGTCGTCGTCAGCGGCAGCTCGACCGCGAGCGCGCCGAGGCCGAACATGCCGCTCACGCCTCCGGTGACGCCGGCGAGGAACGACGAGAAACCGACGGCAGGCGACGGCGGCGCCTTCTCGTTGAGCGTGTCGACAGCGACGTCCAGCCCCTTCATGACCGCGGCGCGCACGAGCCCGCTGAGCTGGCGGTTGGCAGTCTTCGGCAGCAGGCTCAGGACCCGGTTGAGGGGAACGCCGGCATAGTCCGCGATCTTGGCTGCAAGGTTCGGGCTTTCGAGGGTCTTGACCGCGACTTGCAGTGCCGCGTGATCGCGTGGGGGGAGCAGGAGCTGGGTGGGGTCCTGGCTCATTGATACTGCAGGATTGGCCGTACGCCGTTGAGGCTCGCCAGGATCGCCGAGCCGTTGCTGATCAGCGCCGTCACTTCGGGCGTGATCAGGCCGCCGGGCAACGCCAATCCCAGCGCCAGCGTGTTGAGCGCGGCGACGATGGCGTAGTTCTGCTTGATGAGGCTGACCGCGCCTTGCGAGATCTCGACCGCATTGACGAGCTTCCACAGCGAGTCCTCCATCAGGATGACGTCGGCGGATTCGTGCGTGACCTCGGCGCCGTGCTTCATCGCGATCCCGACGTCGGCGAAGCTCAGGGCAGGAGAATCGTTGATGCCGTCACCGACCATGGCGACCCGGCGTCCCTTGCGTTGCAGCTCCTGGATCACATCGGCCTTGTCGGCCGGCAGCATGTCGGCGAAGTGCTCGGTCAGGCCGAGATTGCGGCAGACGGCGCGTGCGACGACGGCGTTGTCGCCGGTCAGCATGATGCTGTTCTTGATGCCGAGGCCATGCAGCCTCTGGATTACCTCACGGCTCTCGCCGCGGATCTCGTCGGAGTAGGGCACGAGGCCCGCGAGCTTGCCGTCCACCGCAATATAGAGGCTCGAATAGCCGCGCTCGTCGAGTGCGGCGCGATCATGGACCGCGGCATCGACCGAGATCTCGCTCTGGCGCATGAAGCGCTGGTTGCCGACATGGACGTAGTAGCCGTTGACCTGGCCTTCGACGCCGAGGCCGAGGCGATAGGTCGTCTCGTTGCATGGCGGGATATTGACGGCGAGCTGCCGTGCGCGTGTGCGCAGCGCCTCGGCGACCGGATGCTGCAGCTTGGTCTCGGCCGCCGCGGCGAGCCCGAGCAGGTGGTTCGGCGTGATGTACTTCTGATAGGAAAGGACATCGATGACCGCCGGCGTGCCGTGGGTGAGGGTGCCGGTCTTGTCGAACACCATCGTGTCGATCTCGGCCAGCTTCTCCATATGACCGCCGCTCTTGATGATCATGCCCTTTCGCGCGGCGAGCGTCATCGACGACAGCACCGAGGTCGGCGCGGCGACACGGATGCCGGTGCCGTAGTCGACGATCACCAGCGACAGGAAGCGATTGAAGTCGCCGGAGACCATGGCGGTGCCGGTGGCGAGCGCCAGAGTCGGTGTCACCAGCCGGTCGGCGAAACGCTCAGCGTGGTTCTGCATTCGCGTGTCGCCCATCGGCGCAGATTCGATCAGGCGCACGATCTGGCCCGCGGTGGTGGCCGTGCCGACGCGCAGCGCGCGCAAGGTGATCTGGCCCTCGCGGATGACAGTGGCGGCGAAGGCGGCTTCACCCTTGCCGCGATGCACCGGCAGGCCCTCGCCGGTGATGGTCTTCTGGTCGATGGTGGCGGAGCCTTCGATGATCTCGCCGTCGGCCGGGATCATTTCGCCCGGATACACCACGACGATGTGGCCATTCTGAAGTTCGGCGGCCGGAATCGACACGACCTCGCCGTCGCGCATCACCCAGGCGGTCTTCGACTGGAATTCCAGCAGCTCGTTGATGGCCTTCCGCGAGCCTGCCGCAGTCAGGTCGCGGATCCAGTCGCCGAGCTTGATCAGCCAGGTCACGATGCAGCCGGCCAGCGGATTGCCCTGCAGCACCGACGAGGTGATCGCCAGCGTGTCGAGCACATCGATGTTCAGCCGGCTCTCGTTCGTCCAGACCTTCCAGGCGCGCTTGGCGATCGGAATTGCGTTCCACAGCATCAGCGGCATGTTGATCGCCGTGATCATCGGATTGGCGCTGAATGCCATGAACAAAGACAGCGTCGGCAGCGTCAGCGGCGACCGCTTCGAGACCTCCGGCGTCGCAGCGCGTCGCGCGCCGCTCTCCTGCACGGCGCGGCTGCACAGCGCCTTCAGCTCGGCCAGGCTCATGCTCTTGAAGCTGTTCAGCAGCAACAGCAGCCTTTGCTCGTGAGCCGGATCGTATTCGAGGACGAGGCTCGCGCAATCATAGTTGATGCGCGCGCTCTTGATACCGTCCTGCGCCGACAGCCACGCCAGACAGGCTTCGCCAAGCCGGCGGTTCTGTCCAAGCGCGGGGATGCTCAGGCGAAGGCGCCCTGGCATGGAATGACGAAAGCAGAAGTCCATGTCGATGCACTCTCGCCCGTGGCGGTCAGGCTGTCGCGAGTTCCGGTTCCGCGTCGTCCGCCTTGCCCATGTTGGCCTGGATCATGTGGTTGAGTGCAAAGATCGACAGCGTGACCCAAACCGGCGTCGCCGCACTGGCGCCAACCTCGAAGATGGTGAAGCCGGCGATCCCGGCAGCGAGCAGGATCTTCAGGTCAACCACGTTACCTGTGGCGACCTTGATCCCCTTGTCGAAGTCCTTGAAGAAATCGACGATCACCTTGGCGCTGTGCGAATGCTCGGCGAGATATTCGGCTTCCTGCTCGATCTTGTTGGCGAGTGCGTCGATCTCGTTGGTCGGCGGCTTGTAGTGGCCGCCCGTGTGATGCTCGAGCCGGCCGTGAAACTCGTCGTGATGCTCGGTGTCGTAGTGCAGCACGACGCTTCCCGTCGTCGGATTGACGGTGACTTCCTGGACGCCGAGAATGACGCTGAAGGTCTGCTTGATCTGATCGAGAAGCTCGGGATTTTCCTTGGCCGACGGCACCTTCATGCGAATCCGGCCGGGAACCTGATGCGCAATCTGCAACTTCATCTTGGTCATCGCAATCCTCTCGAGCATGATCCGGAAAAGTGAAAAGCGGTTTTCCGAAAAGATCATGCTCAAACAAAGAGCAACTCGAAAGCCGGCCTCGGACGCGAATGACACCATCGTCGAATGCGCCTCATGGCGACGCCGACGTCCACGTCACGAAGACGGCCGCGGTCGGCCGTCTCGCTGTCTTCGTCGTCTGATGCGGCTCAGGCCGCGGGTGAAACGCGACCGTCGGCGCCCTTGGCGTCCTGGGCCTGGTTCTCGGCCTTCACTTCCGCGACGATGTCGTTCACCTGCTCGTGGGCCTCGGCAAACATCTCGCGCGACTTCTGCGCGAACTTGTAGGTGCCGCGAACAGTGGACTTGAAGAGCGGGTTCAGCGCGTTACCCAGCTTCGGCAGGTATTTCGGCGCGGCGACTGCGGCAACGCCAAGTGCAAGGCCAGGAAGCAAGGCGGCTTCGAACACGGCGGCACCAACGGCCACCACCGCGACAACCGCGACTGTCTTGTTGATGCCGTTGCCTTCCTCGACTTCCTGTTCGGGGGCGTCGTGGTGGAAGGCGGCATCGTGACCGCTACCGTTGTGGTTCGGGTTCATCACAAATCCCTTGTAACAGCTCAACTGACTGCACTTTCACCAATAACGGCCGATTGAAATGGATTCATGACACTTGAGTGACGGTCTTTCGAGGCTCATCGCCGCAGGGGCGAGAAGGCGGCAAATGAGCCCGATTCGCGAGACTTGCGACCGCGCGGGCGCGGTGCGACCTGCGGGTGACCCGCACGATGTGTGCGGACCGTCACTATCGCCTAACGTTTCTATGCTTACATATTCCGCCGCCGCGCTCCGTCCCGGGGCGCGTGAGGCACGTTCGCTGCTATCGATCCCAGGTCACCGGCAGATCCAGCAGTCCGCGGAAAGCCCAGCCGCCGATCCTTGGCGGCCGGTCCTCGACCAGCCGCAGATTGGTCAGCCGTCCGAAGATCGCGGGCAATGCCACATCGGCGACCATGGCGCGCGAGGCCCAGGCGCCGGCGCAGAAATGCGGACCGGCACCAAACGCAATGCTCTTGCTGGCGTCGCGGCGAACGTCGAACCTGTCGGGCTCGCTGAAATGTTTCTCGTCGCGGTTCGCCGAGCCGAACATCAGGAACACGCGCTCGTTGGTCTCGAAGGCGACGTCCCGGATCGTCCAGGGCTTGGCGATGCGCCGCGGCGACATGCCGATCGGTGAGATCCAGCGCGCATATTCCTCGAAGGCCTGCAGCCACGGGATTGCGCCGCTCCGCGCCAGCTCGAGCTGATCGGGGTGGGTGAGTAGCGCCCATGCCGTGCCGGCGATCGCGTCGCGCGGCTCGTTCTGGCCGCCGGAGATCGCAAGCTTGATGTTGGCGCGCACGCTCTCCATCGGCATGTCGGTCTGCAAGAGCACACCGAGCAGGCTGAGATCAGGCGCCTTGCGCAGCACCGGCACCATCTCATCGATCGCGGCGTCGATACCCGAGGTCGCGGCATGGCAGCGCGCTTCGATCGCGGGATCGCCGACATAGTTGGCGATGCCGTCGATCATGCCCTGCGACCAGGCGTTCATGTCCTGGTAGCGCATGTTGGTGAGGCCGGTGATCGATTTCAGGCATTCCGCCGAGAACGGCAGCGCGAAGGCCTGCACGAAGTCGACCACGCCGTCGGGCTTCAATTCGTCGAGGATGCGCGTCGCGTGTGTCTCGAATTGCGCGGTCCAATGCGACCTCACCGTCTTCGGCGAGATCGCCGGGAAGATCGCCTTGCGCTCGTTCATGTGCGCATCGCCGTCTTTGCGCATCATGTTGTGGCCCATCAGTTTGTTCATCAGCCCTTCGGGCTGGTGCGACGAGAACACGTCGATCTGCTTCTCCGAGACAAAGATGTCGTCGCGGCAGCACAGCAGCGTGCTGCCGAGCTGCGGCACGAAGGCGATGGGCGCCTCCTTCCGCATCCGCGCCAACGTCGGATAAGGATCCTGCCAGAAGGCCGGGACGTCGATGTCGAAATGCGGTGCTGTGCTCACGGCGGAATCCTTGAAGGCTCGATCCGCGCGTCAGGATAGGCCGCAGCGTGCCGTATGTCTGTCCCCACCGCTTGGGACAGGCCCGTGGCAGCCCCGATCAGTTCAGCCGGCGTGCCGACGCCATGAGGCGCAGCGCGATCGCGAACAGCTCGTTCTGCGAGGAGATGCCGAGCTTGTCATAGGCGCGCTTGCGGTAGGTGAGGGCGGAATGCAGGCCGATGCCGAGCTCGGCGGCGATCGCTTCCGAGCTGAGGCCCGAGAGGATGCGCAGGCAGACCTCCTTCTCGCGTCCGGTCAGCGCCGCAAACGGCTCGGCAGTCGCAAACAGGGTCTTCAGCCGGTCCATCGGATCGGCATCGATCGCATCGCGCTGGAAGTGGCGCGCCACGGCTGCGGTCACCACCGGGGCGATCGCGGTCAGGCGCGCGATCTGGTTGCGGTTGAAACGGCCCTGCTCGGTGATCTGATAGAAGTTGACGTAGTAGCAGGTGTCGTCGACCCAGATCGCGGAGGCGAACTTGTCGACGATGTCGGAGTCGTCGAAGAAGATCTTGCGATAGCTGTCGCTGTACATGCGGCGGGCAAAATTCGGCAGCACGATCGGTGCGGTCTGTGCCTGCCCTTCGAACACCGCATCGCGGTTCGGATCCGACAGATGGAAATGTTCGGAATAGGCGGTGCCGAGATCGCCCCCGATCGGGATGTTGCCGACGTCGAGCAGGCACGCCGCCGACCGCGCACCGGCAAACGAGAACACCATGCAATGGCCGACGCCGGCGGCCCGCCGCAGTGCGCCGATCAGGGCATCCGGAAAGCTGTCGCGGCCGATCGCCAGCAGCGCCGGCGTGATGTCGCTGACGACGGATGTCTTGAAGGCCAGATCTGCCTTCATGGTGTCCTCCCGATGTGTTTCGGGAAGACTATCAGCCACATCGCCGGCGTGGAAGCGGTCCGGTCGTAGCGCTTTCGACCCATTCAATGGGTCATTCCGGGGCTCGACGCTGCGCATCGTCCCGAATGACGGCGCATGCGCGTCAGGCTCCCGGCACCTGATCGAGGAAGCCGGTGATGCTCTTGATACGACCGTCCTTCAGCACGGCAAAATCCGTGCCCTTGATCGGGCTGTCGACGCCGTCAGGGCCGAGGCCCCAGGAGAAGCGGACATGGTCGCCGAAGCCGTTCGGTTCGCCGATCAGCGTGAACTTGAAGTCGGGAAACTTCTGCTGCACGCCCGCGATCAGCGCATCGACGCCTGCATGGCCGTCGCCGCTCATCAGCGGGTCGATGTAGCGGGCATCCGCGGTCCAGCTCTCGCTCAGCATCTCGCGGCGCCGGCCCGGCGTGCGTTCGTTCCAGAGCTCGATATAGCGGCGGGCAATGGTTGCGTGGTCGGTCATGTCTCTCTCCTTCGATGGCGCCGGACTGTTCGGCTGTCCGGACTATCGAAGGTTCGCGAGCGTTGATCGATTACCTCCGACGTCATGCGCTACGGTGCAATCTTCAGCACCGCTTTCATATTCGGATGGTAGCGGCAGTAGTAGTCGACCGTGCCGGCCTTCTTCAGCACCAGGGTGGCTGTCTGCTTCGGCGCGAGCGTCACGTCGAAGTCGCCGTTCCTCGCGGTCGCTGTGTGGGCGAGGATGTCCTTGTTGACCCATTCGATGGTGTCGCCGACCTTGGCCGAAACCTCGGCCGGCGAGACGACGAGGTTCTCCATCACGATCTGGATGGTGGCCGCATGCGCCGGGACGGCCATCGCGCCGAGCGCAAGTAAAACAAGTATTGCAAGATGGCGTCCCGACGACATGAGGAATTCCTTTACTTCAGGCTGGCCGCGACGTGTTCGGCATGCTGTTGGTGGCCCTGGAAGATCTTCAGGCCGGTCTGCAGCAGACCCTTCAGCTCGGGATTGCTGGCCGACGGGATCAACTGCGTCTCCAGCGCCGTATTGACGGTCTTGTGATAGGCGACCTCGTTGTCGATGTAGGCCTTGTCGTAGGCTGCGCCCTTCAGCTTCGCGAGCTCGGCCAGCTTGTCACTCGCCTGCTTCGACAGCGCCTTGCTGGTGTCGTTGTCTTCGGGAGTGACCTTCAGCTTCTTCACGAGATCCAGCGCCTGCTCGTTCACCGCCTCGTGGTCGCGCACCATGTCCTTGGCGAACGCCTTGACTTCCTTGTTGGACGCCTTCGTTTCCGCCTGCTTGGCGGCATTGATGTCGATCACGCCGGCCGTATAGGCGATGTGCGCGATCTGCGGATCGGTGAGCTTTGCATTCTGGGCGAGCGCGGCGCTGCCCAAGAGGCTCAGCGCGGCGACCGCGATGCTCAATCGAACGAACATGGTTTGACACTCCTGTTGCGCCGCGAATGGGTCGGCGCATGGTTGATTGCACAGGAGTTGGATGGCGCCGCCGCGCGAAGGTTCCCGAAAATTCTATGCGGCGTAGCCCAGCCGTTTCAGCACGGCGTCGGTCAACCGCTCGCAGCGCCGGCCGGCGAAGGGAAAGGCCTCCATCACCACGGGGCCGATCTTGCGTTCGACATTGTCGCGCAGCATGGTCCGAGCCCGATGCAAGCGTGTTTTCACCGTCTCCGGCTTGAGGCCGAGAATTGCAGCGGTTTCCTCGATCGTCATGCCCTCGATCACGCGGGTGATGAAGACGAGGCGGAATGCTTCGGGCAATTCGTCGATCGCATGCTCGACCACATGCTGGATTTCGCGCTGGGCCATGGATTTTTCCGGATCGTCGACCGACGACAGGGGGAATTGGATGATTTGGGCCTCGAGGGCAGCTTGCGGCAGCTCGGACCACTCCACGCCGGCCGTCTTGCGGCGCACCCGGCCGAGCGCCTCGTTGATCGCGATCCGCGACAGCCAGGTCGACAGGCTGGAGTCGCCGCGGAATTGGTCAAGATGGGTAAAGGCGCGGACGTAGGCGTCCTGCACGACATCCTCAGCCTCGCTGTCATTGCGCAGGATGCCGCGCGCCAGCCGGAACAGAAGGCGATTGTTCGCCTGCATGATGGCGCGCACCGCGGACTCGTCCCGCGCGCGTGCGCGCTGCACCAATCCGGTATCCCCTGTGGCGATTGGGTTGGTGGTCGTGACCTGGGCCTGGCGCATGAGGGCTCTCACTCTCGCAACTGACCTGCATTGGATGCCGGCCGAGCGAATAAGTTCCCGAAAAAAGCCGCGTCGGCATCGGGACGGGCCCTACGGCCTGATATAGGCCTCGGGATCGCCTCTTGCATGGGCTTCCATCGCATCGAGGAAGCAGCGCACCTTGGCGGGGACGAATTGCCGGGCCGGCAGCAAGGCGTGCACGTTCAGCGGCTCGCAGGCATGGTCCGGCAGCAATCGCCGCAGCTGGCCGGCCGCGACGGCGGCGCGTGTGTAGCTGGCGGTCACCCGCAGCACGCCGTGGCCGGCGAGTGCCGCCTGCAACCGGACGTGGGCGTTCGAACTGGTGAGGCGCGCGCGATCGACGGTCAGATGCTCGACCGCTCCGCCGGGGGCGGTGATCGCCCAGGGTGGATCGCTGGGGCCGGTGAGCAATGGAAGGGTCTTCAGCTCCTCGAGCGTGCGCGGCTCGCCGAATTTCTCCAGCAGCGCCGGGGCCGCGAACAGGCCGCGTTCGAGGGTGAACACGCGGCGGATAACGATGCCGGCCGACGGCAGCGGCGCTTCCAGCATCGCGAACACGATGTCGTAGTTCTCGGCGACGGGATTGACGATGTCATGCTCGACATCGATCCGGATCGCGAGCTCCGGATAGCGGCTCATCACGGCGCAGGCGACCGGTCCGGCATGATGTGCGCCGAACTCGTATGGCGCCTTGATGCGCAGAGTGCCTGCGACCGCGCTGCTCATCGCCAGCGCCTCGTTGTGGGTGTCGTGCAGCGCGGCGAACAGCGGGCGCACCTTGCGGTAAATGGTCTCGCCGACGTCGGTCAGCCGCAGATGCCGCGTGGTGCGCTCGATCAGCCGCAGGCCGAGATTGGCTTCCAGCCGCTGCACCGCAGCACTGAGGCTCGATTTGGGATGGCCGAGCACGCGCGCGGCAGCCGTGAAGCCGCCGTGCTCGACAACTTCGCAAAACAGCTCCCAGTCGCGCCACTCCATGGCCGGATTGTCCATCCACCGGTACAGTGTGTCCAGCCAAATCGGATTATCCTGACGATCGGGATCACCTAACCTCGCGGCAACCAACATTTGCACCGGGAGGGTGACTTGACTGATCACGACGGAATTTTCCTGCGCAACGCCTGGTATATGGCGGCGCTGAACCAGGAACTGATCGACGGCAAGAAGCTGGCTCGCACCATCCTGGAGCGGCCGATCGTGCTCTACCGCGGATCAAGCGGAAAGGTGGTCGCGCTCGACGACCGCTGCTGCCATCGCGCCGCGCCGCTCTCGATGGGCCGCGTCGAGGGTGACGATATCAGATGCATGTATCACGGCATGAAGTTCGCCGCCGACGGCAAGTGCATCCAGATCCCGGGCCAGGACAGCATTCCCGCCAAGCTCGGCGTGCGCAGCTATCCGGTGGTCGAGCGCTACAACATGATCTTCATCTGGACCGGCGACCCCGAGAAGGCCGATCCGAAGCTGATCCTCGACTATCCGCCGCTCGAGGATCCCAAGTGGCGAGGATTGCCGGGCTACATGCACTACAAGGCCAACTGGCTGTTGATCGTCGACAACCTCAGTGACTTCGCCCATCTCGCATTCGTCCACACCAACACGCTCGGCGGCTCCGAGGAATACGCCTACAAGACCAAGCCGGTCGCGATCGAGAAACTGGATGACGGTTTTCGCGTCGAGCGCTGGCACATGGGCGCCGAACCGCCGCCCTATCACCGGAAGGTCATCCCGAACAAGACCGACCCGATCGATCGCCGCAACATCGGCCGCATGCTCATCCCGGGCATCTTCACGCTGGACACCACATTCGCGCCGGCAGGGCAGGGCGTTGAGAAAGGTGTTGAGGTTCCGGGCACGCGCAGGTACCGCAACGCGCAATTCATGACGCCGGAGACGCGCTCGAGCACGCACTTCTTCTGGAACTATTTGCACGACTTCGACATCGACAATCCGAACATCGCGCTGTCGCTGCGGCATTCGCTCGAGGACGGCTTCAACGAGGACAAGGATTTCATCGAAGCGCAGCAGAAGGTGCTCGACGCCGATCCGAACTACCAGCTCCTCGCCATCGGCGCGGATGCGCCGCTGACCTATTTCCGCTGGTTGTTCGCCCGGAAGCTCGAGGCGGAGCGCAGTGCAGCGCGGGCGGCGTAGTTGATATCGCCATGCCGGGATCGCGAGATCGTGACGTCCCGGCATGGCTGCTCCAGCGGGATAGGCGTACACTGTTCAAGTTGAATTCGTCGGTTCTTGATCGGGGTCAAGATTCTGACCCGTGCCGGCCGAGCCATATCGGCGGCGATCGATCGGTGAATGAGCTTGATCGAAAAAGTGAACCCACCGGAACGGAGCGCGGACGCGAATTGGGCGCAGCAGGCTTGGTTGTGGCCGTTTGAAGCCACGAGGTTGGTGCTGGACACGTATTGGCAGTGGTACGCCGATCGTGCGCCCGAGCGTGCGGCGGAGGCGCCGCTACCGTGGACCACGCCGAACACGATAGCGTTGCAGCTACCGTCGATGCGTCTGCGGGACTTTTCAAAGACGGCCGATGGCCGGCCACTGCTGGTTTGCGCGCCCTACGCGTTGCACCGCGCGCAGATCGCGGATTTCGCACCCGGCCACAGCCTGATGGAGGCGCTGCAGAACGCCGGCGTCGCGCGTCTCTATCTGACCGATTGGCGCTCGGCTGCACCGCAGATGCGCTATTTCTCGATCGACAGCTATCTGTCCGATCTCAACGTCGCGGTCGATGCGATGGGGCCGCCGGTCGATCTCGCGGGGCTCTGTCAGGGTGGCTGGCTGTCGCTGCTCTATGCGGCGCGCTTTCCCGGCAAGGTGCGGCGGCTCGTGCTTGCCGGCAGCCCGATCGATGTCTCGGTGCCATCGCAACTCTCCAGGATGGTGGCCTCGCTGCCGCAGCAAGGCTTCGAGGCGATGGTGCAGCAGGGAGACGGTATCGTCAGCGGCAAGCATATGCTGCAATTCTGGAGCGTCCCATTCGGCCTGCGCGATGTCGAGGCCGCGTTGCAGCGCAGCCTTGACGACAAGTCGGCGGATGCAACCGCGCTGCTCGATCGCTTTGCGCACTGGAACTGCGAGACGCTCGATCTGCCGGGCACCTACTATCTCGAGGTGACCGACTGGGTCTTCCGCCAGAACCGGATCGCCGCCGGCGACTTCGTCGCGCTTGGCCGTCAGGTCGATCTCGCCGAAGTGAAGGTGCCGATCTTCCTGCTCGCCGCCGAGAACGACATCGTTGTCCCGCGCGACCAGGCGTTCGCGACGATGCCGCTGTTGGGTACGCCGCCGCCGTGGCTCGAAAGCAGCACCGAGCCGTGCGGTCATCTCGGCCTGTTCATGGGCTGCAAAGCCCTGACCAATTCGTGGCGCCGGATCGCCCGCTGGCTGCAGTCCGACCTCGGCGGCGCCACGGGCGAACGACCGCGGATCAGCGCGTGAGATCCGAATGAAGAAATGCCCCGGACTGCAATTCTGCAATCCGGGGCATCAGGTCTTGATCGCGGTCTTGATGAAACGCGCCTACTTCGCCGCGACCACCATGATCTCGACATTGTACTGCGGGGCCGCGAGCTTGGCCTCGACGGTGGCGCGGGCCGGGGTGTTGCCGGCCGAGACCCAGCCGTCCCACACCGCGTTCATCTCGGGGAACGTCTTCATGTCGGTGATGTAGATCGTGGCGCTGAGGAGTTTCGACTTGTCGGTGCCGGCCTTCGCCAGGTGGCCGTCGATGATCGACAGGATGTCCTTGGTCTGATCGGTGACGCTGCCGCCGGCGGCCTTGCCGGCCACGACGCCGGCGAGATAGACGGTGTTGCCGTGCACGACGGCTTGGCTCATGCGCGGGCCGGTTTCGAAACGCTGAATGCTCATTTGGGTCTCCACTTGAATGGCGGGCACTGTCTAGCGTGCCAAGGCGCGCGCCGCCACTGCGCATTTTGCAGCGCGGTTGATGGAAATCGCCCGGATTGCACCGAGATCGATGTGGATGCGTGACTCGCCGGCCGCGCAACACATTCGGTGTCGTCCCTGCCTAGTGCGCAATTGCGCAAGGGAGCAGGGACCCATAACCACAAATGGTAATTGTTGAGTGGCCCTGGAATGACGAGTTCCATCAACGACATCAGCCGCGGAGTATGGGCCTCTGCTTGCGCAGGGGCGACAGCGGGTTTGTGGCAGTGATCTGCGGAAATATGAGACATTTGCTGACCGACAAGGCGGTGGTGTCAAGGCGGTGGTGTCGTCCCTGCGAAAGCAGGGACCCATAGCCACAGAATTGAGTCGTGGCGCACACTTCGGCACCAGCGCACTCAACCATTTGGAGCGGTGGTTATAGGCCCCTGCTTGCGCAGGGACGACAGCGAGTTTGCGGTGTGAGCTGTGGAATGCGGGACATTTGCTGACCGACAAGGCGGTGTCGTCCCTGCCTAGTGCGCAATTGCGCACGGGAGCAGGGACCCATAGCCACAGAATTGAGTAGTGCAGCACGCTGCGGCACCAGCGCATTCAACCAGGGACGACAGCGAAGATCGCCTCGGCGCAATCGCGATCAGGTCGATGGCTTCAGCGCATTCGCCCAGCGCGCGAACAGCGCGAACCGCTCGGCTGGCCATGCACCGTCGCATGGCATGGTTCCGGCCTCGAGCCGTGCCAAGATCTGCCGACGGTGCTTGCTGACATCAGATTCATTCCAGAGGTCGAAGGCAAACAGCATCGAGTTGCGGTCCATCGGCCGGAACAGCGGCCGGATATGCTGCTCGAATTGCACAGCCTCGTCGGGACCGGGCAGCGCCGCGCTGACCTCGCCTGCGGCCGGTGCGTCGGCAGTCATGGCGGACGGCCGCGCGCCGGGCGTGGCGTTGCAGACCCACCACCATCGCGGCACCGGCATGTTCGGTGGCGGCTTGGCATCGGTGCCCGAATTCTCCACCGCGATCCGCGAGCCCCACTCGATATAGGCGACGAAGGCGGCGCGGAATTCGGGATCGGACGGCAGCCCGGCATCGTCGGCGCTCTGCATCATATAGGTGGCCCACAGCGCGCGCTGCTCGGGCCTGATCTCCTTGCCGATATGCTGCGAGATCATCCGTCGATAGCCGCCATAGCGTTCGGTGTAGAGACGCGGGCCGCCGAACACTTCGCTGAGCCACGCCGCGACGCGCTCCGGATGATCCGGCGACATCTCGGCGAACAGCGGCCCGAGCAGCGGGTCCTCCGGCACGTAGCGGCTGTAGAAGATGCGCGTCATGTCGAGCAGTGCCGGATAGCCGCCGGCCCATTCGAACAACGTCGGCTCGCGCAAGGGATCGGGGAGGGGATCGTGAAATTCGACGTTCCAATGCATGCCGCTGCAGAACGGCTTGTTGAGCGACGAACCGCAGCGGCACAGGCTGACATGCTCGTGCGATGCGCCCGCGTTCTGCACGATGGCAACGCCGTCCTCATCGACCAGCTTGATGTTGCCTGTGAGGCGATAGGGACCGTCCTTGGACACTTCGATCTGCGGCGGCCTGCTGATGTCGGACAGGTTGGCGTCGCGCGCAGGACCAAGGCCGATGCCGAGCGCGCCAGACGGACACTTTCGCACCGCGTTGACGATATCGTCGAGCCGCGCGCCGCTTGGGGTAATGAACGGTTCCTCGCCGAGATGAAACACCGATCTGAGCCGGTCGGTGCAGAAGGCTGAATGTGCGCAGATGCCGCGATTGTCGAAGAGGAATGCCTGCTGCCCCTCATAGACGTCGAGCTTGTCAGGCGCGCGACGCGAATCCCGGGCATCGGTGAAGCCGCGCTTGAGGTGGCTGTCGTCGCAGAACGGCTTCGTTTGCGATTGCCCGCAGCGGCAGAGCCGCACCGGAACTTGCGTTGCGATGGGAACACCGAGATGATCGACGATCGGAATGTCGCTGTCGGGCTCGTAGGGCCCGTTGCGTCTGACGATGATGCGTTGATGTGTCGTGCGTGCGTCGCGCGTGCCCGGTGCGGAGCTGTCTTCTGTCATGCCTTGCTGGTCCTGCTGTTCTCCCAACCCCGCGAAGCGTGCTTAGATGCATCGTTGGCCGCCCTCAACGAACCAGATGGAAAGCGCGGCGGGAGAACGGGATGATACGCAAGACCAAGCGGAAATACGGTTGCCCGGTCGAGTTCTCGATCGACCAGCTCAGCGGCAAGTGGAAGACCGTGATCCTGAGCCGGCTGAAGATCCGCCCGATGCGCTACGGCGAACTACGCCACGACATCCCGCAACTCAGCGACAAGATCCTCACCGAGCGGCTGCGCGATCTCTGCAATTCAGGCTTCGTGAAGCAGGAGCGCGCCGGCGGCTCCTCGCGATACTGCCTGACCAAACGCGGCGAGACGCTGAAGCCAATGCTGCAGGCGTTGTACGAATGGGGACAAGCGAATGCCGATACGTTCGGCGTCCGGTTCGCGAGCGCCGAGGCGGATTAGACGCGTACTTATAAACCTTGGTCGACGTCCGGTTCGCCCCGGCATCGACCACTTTTGCGCAACCGCAGCAAATGCCGCGATGGGCCAGAGGCGACATTCGCGAAAATGAAAAAGGCCGCCAACTGAGGCGGCCTTCCTAGTCCTATTGAGACTTCTTCTATTGAGATTTGGCGATGTAGGGGCACCCACCCTCGGCCAGTGGACGGAACGCTTGGTCGCCGGCGACCGTGGACTGATATTCGTAGACGTCCCATTTGCCCTTGGATTCCTCGGGCTTCTTGATTCGCATCAGATACATGTCGTGAACCATGCGGCCGTCCTCGCGCACCACGCCGCCTTGGGCAAAAAAGTCGTTCACCGGCGTCTTGCGCATCTGGGCGATCACGGTTTCCGCATCGACCGATTTGGTTGCGGCGACCGCCTTGAAATAGTGGCGCAGCGCGGAATTGACGCCGGCCTGATAGGCCGTCGGCATGGCGCCATGCCGCTTGAAGAACTCTTCGCTGAAGGCCCGCGTCTCCGGCGTGCGGTCCCAATAGAAGGAGTCGGTGAACAGGAGATCGTGGGCATGGGCAAGGCCGAGCGCCGGGACGTCGGTCAGCGTGACCTGCAACGCGACGAGTTGCATGCTCTGGCGGATGTTGAATTCGTCGGCCTGGGCGACCGCGTTGCGGAGATCCGCGCCGGCATTGGCAAGCGCCAGGATCTTCGCGCCGGACGACTGCGCCTGCAGCAGGAACGACGAGAAATCCGCGGTATCGAAGGGATGGCGCACCGCGCCCACCACCTTGCCGCCGGAACTGACCACGGACTTGCTCGCGTCCCGCTCCAGCGCATGTCCGAAGGCATAATCGGCCGTGAGGAAGAACCATGACGCTCCGCCGCGCGCAACGACGGCTTTCGCAGTCGCGTTCGAAGCGGCGTAGGTGTCGTAGGTCCATTGCACGCTGGTCGGCGAGCACTGCTTACCGGTGAGGTCCGACGAGCCCGCGCCTGAAATCAGGAAGATCTTCTTCCGCTCACGCGTCACGTTCTGGATCGCCAGCGCCACCGCCGAGTTGACGCCTTCGGCGACGACATCGACGCCCTTATTATCGATCCAGTTGCGCACGATGCCCGTGGCAACGTCGGGCTTGTTCTGGTGGTCGGCCGAAATGATCTCGATGCGGCGGCCGGCAACGGTGCCACCGATTTCCTCCGCCGCCATCTGCGCCGCGATCACAGAGCCAGGGCCGTTACCGTCCGAATATTGGCCGCTCATGTCGGTGATGATGCCGACGCGCAGGACGCCCTCTTCCGCGTGCCCCGGATTAACCGCCAGCAGGACGGCGGCGCCGAGCGCGATCAGCAATTTGGATGGCGAAGTGGTAAAGATCGTCATTTCGTTTCCCGGAAAATCTCGAATTGTGATTGGTGACGGCGCCTCGATGGCAGAGCTTGCATGCGTCTGGCAATGGCCCGCCGGGCATGGCCGCTCTGTTGCGGCGTTCCCGGCCGAGACAGGCGTCTGCGTTCTCGCGACGGCCACTCGTTCCGCTGTCATCGTCCGGCTTGGCCGGACGATCCAGTATTCCAGAGACGCAAGCGCTTAGCGCGGCGTAGCTCCAAACGTCCGCTCCGGGTCCATTCTCGGCCGACTCATCGGAGATTGTCGGCAGGTTGATGTCCGCTTCTGCCGGTAAGCACCGAACCGGGGTCCAGCCTGAAGCGTTGCGTTTGGCCGGGCTCCGGTGCTTCAAACTCCCAAACTGGGTGTCTGCATTATTTCTGATAATCAAAAATGCCGCTGAGTTGCCCGACGCGTCAAGCTGCTTTTCCGACTGACGGCAGGCCGCCAGCTACTTTGCATGGGGTTGTTTTCGATATTTTGAGAGTGCGCTTTAGCCCGCCGCCTTCGCCGCTGCCCGGCCCGCATTGCGGCCGGAGAACAGGCAGCCGCCGAGGAAGGTGCCCTCCAGCGAACGATAGCCGTGCACGCCGCCGCCGCCGAAGCCGGCGGCTTCGCCCGCCGCGTAGAGCCCGCGGATGATCCGGTGATCGTGACCGAACACGCGCGAGTCGAGATCGGTCTCGAAGCCGCCGAGCGTCTTGCGGGTCAGGATGTTGAGCTTCACCGCGATCAGCGGGCCATGTTCGGGATCGAGGATGCGATGCGGCTTCGCGGTGCGGATCAGCCTGTCGCCGATGTAGCGGCGCGCATTGTGCAGGTTCATCACCTGCGCATCCTTCACGAAAGGATTGGCGATCTCGCGGTCGCGCGCCTCGATCTGCGCCTTGATGCGATCGAGCTTCAAGAGGTCGTTGCCGGCGAGCGAATTCATCGCGCCGACGAGGTCGGCGAGGTTGTCGCGCACGATGAAGTCGGCGCCGTGCTGCTTGAACGCCTCCACCGGCGCCGGCGCGCCCTTGTTGGTGGCGCGCTTGATCGTCATGCGCCAGCTCTTGCCGGTCAGATCGGGGTTCTGCTCTGAGCCGGAGAGCGCGAACTCCTTCTTGATGATGCTCTGGGTCAGGATGAACCACGAATAATCGTAACCCGTGCTCATGATGTAGTGCAGCTGCCCGAGCGTGTCGGAGCCCGGAAACAGCGGCGCGGGCAGGCGCTGGCCTGTGGCGTCGAACCACAGCGATGACGGTCCCGGCAGAATGCGGATGCCGTGGCGCGGCCAGATCGGGTTCCAGTTCCGGATGCCCTCGACGTAGTGCCACATCCGGTCGCGGTTGATGATGCGTCCGCCTGCGGCCTCGGTGATGCCGATCATGCGGCCGTCGACATGTTCGGGCACGCCGGAGATCATGAACTTCGGCGGCTCGCCGAGCCGCTTCGGCCAGTTCTGCCGCACCAGATCATGATCGCCGCCGATGCCGCCGGAGGCGACGATCACGGCCTGCGCGCGAAGCGAGAAGTCGCCCACCACCTTGCGCGAGGAACTCTTGCCGCGCTCGACGCTGCTCGGTTCCAGGATCGCGCCGCTGACGCCGTCGACGGCGCCGTTGGTCACGCTGAGCGCATCGACACGGTGGCGGAACCTGAAGATCAGGCGTCCGCTCTTCGCGGCCTCGCGCGCACGCCGCTCGAACGGTTCGACGATGCCGGGACCGGTACCCCAGGTCACATGAAAGCGCGGAACCGAGTTGCCGTGACCCATCGCGTCATAGCCGCCGCGCTCGGCCCAGCCGACGACCGGGAAGATGCGATGGCCCATCGCGCGCAGCCAGCCGCGCTTCTCGCCCGCCGCGAAAGCGACATATGCCTCGGCCCATTTGCGCGGCCAGTGATCCTCGTCACGATCGAAACCCGCGGTGCCCATCCAGTCCTGCAGCGCGAGTTCGGCGGAATCCTTGATGCCAAGCCGCCTTTGCTCCGGCGAATCGACTAGGAACAATCCGCCGAACGACCAGAACGCCTGTCCGCCGAGACTCTGTTCCCCTTCCTGATCGAGCACGATGACGCGCTTGCCTGCGTCGGCGATCTCGGTTGCAGCGACGAGTCCGGCGAGCCCCGCGCCGACCACGATCACATCGGCATCGTCAGCCATTTGATCCTCCCCCAGCCCGGCCGCGATTCAAGACCGCCTCATCGCACGCGGTCAACGCCAAACGGCTCTTGCCTGTGGCGGCGAGCCATCAAGCGGTTGCGACAACGTGTTCCAGTTTGGGACCTTTTCGCTTTCGACTGCAGCGTGCGCGCAACACCCAATTTGAATTTGATTTGAGGTGCTGCACTTGGCTGGACAAAAATCCGGTCTCGCAACACGCTCACGCCCATCTTGCATCACAAGACCAACAGATTCGGTTTCGACTGGGGCAGGCCAATGAAGTTGATGACGGGGTTGCTCGCTGCGGTTCTTCTGCTGGCGGGAATGGGGGCGTCGCACGCGGTGGTCAGAATTGCCGATGATCGCGGCGGACGGATCGGAACCTACGTCGACAAATATCAAAGCCTGCGTTCCTCGGGCGAGACCGTGATCATCGACGGGCTCTGCGCATCGGCCTGCACCATCGTGCTCGGCGCGGTTCCTCGTGACAAGATCTGTGTCACCTCGCATGCCAGCCTCGGCTTCCATGCCGCCTGGGACTTCGGCGCCAACGGCCGCGCCGTCACCAATCCCGAAGCAACCCAGATGCTCTATTCGATGTATCCGCCCGCGGTGCGCAGATGGATCACGGCGCGTGGCGGCTTGACGCCGAGGATGCTTTTCCTGCGCGGTAAGCAACTGACGGCGCTGTACAAGCCCTGCTATCTCGACGCCCAGGCGTCGGCGAGCAGGCCGGCCTCGCACTGATCGCCGACGGTTTTGCTGGCTCCGTTCCCGTCATGGCGGGAGCAGGCACCGTCCACCTTCCGGCGTGTTTCCTCTGGCTGCCGCACCCTCCGCATGACGTGATCGCGCCGGGCGCCATGGTGCTTGCCGGGCGGAGGAACCGGGCTTATCTCAATCCCATGGTTCAGCCGATCTCCGTCCAGCCTCATGATGTCGCCGCCCCGGCGCAAGGCAGGGCGGCGTCGGTAATCCTCTGGGGCGCCGCCGGGTTCGGCGGATTGGCCCTGCTTGCCGCTGCCGTGCTCTGGTTCCGTTACGGGACCGCGGTGTTTTTCGAAACGATCGCCGCCGGCATCTCCGCCTGCTTCTGAGAGAGGACGTCTCGCCATCATGCCCCGGACCACCCGCCCGCTGGTGATCTTTGCCGCCTTTGCCGCCAGCCTGGCGGTTGGCCTCGCCCTCATGCTGTGGGCGGTCGGGGGCTTGCGCACCGTCGCTGCGCCCNNCCCGCCGCGATCGGCGGACCGTTCCAGCTCACCAACCAGATGGGCCAGACCGTCACCGACAAGGACCTCAAGGGCAAGCCAACCTTGATCTTCTTCGGCTTCACCCATTGCCCCGACGTCTGCCCGACCTCGCTGTTCGAAATGTCCGAGGTGCTGAAGGCGATGGGCAAGGATGCCGACCGCGTGAACGCCTATTTCGTCTCGGTTGATCCCGAGCGCGACACCCAGGCCGCGATGAAGGATTACCTGTCGAGCTTCGATCCGCACCTGAAGGGCCTCACCGGCGATCCTGCGGCGATCGCCAAGGTGCTGTCGGAATATCGCGTCTACGCCAAGAAAGTGCCGCTCAAGGATGGCGACTACACGATGGATCACACCGCGCTGATCTATCTGATGGATCGCGACGGCAATTTCATCTCGCCGTTCAACCTAAAACGGTCGCCCGAAGAAGCGGCGACCGATCTGAAACGGTATCTCTGAGCCCCCGCTCGGGCATGATCCCTTCGAAAAGCCGGTCTCCGCTTCTCGGATCATGCCGCAATTCCCGGGTAGAATTAACCTATTCGGCGCTCGCGTCGGGCGCCGGATGGTCTATAAGCCCATCCAATTCCTTTTAAATTGCCGGTTTATGCCCGTTCAGTCCGTCCCATTCGCCGTCGTCCTGTCGCGCCCTGCCGTCCGGTTGGCGGGGTGGCTGGTCGCGGCTGCGCTGCTGGGCCTGGCCGGACCCGCGGTCGCACAGACTCCGCCGACGCATGCGGCGCCCGCGCAGGCCCCGGCCACGAAGCCGGCTCCGGCGCAGGCGGTGCCGGCGGCCCCTGCGCCCGCTGCTCCGGCACCATCGGCCCAGACCCCGACACCGAAGGCTGCTGCCCAGGCAGCACCGCAGGCGGTGCCAGGCTTCTGGGACCCGCGCCGGCGGCCCGACCGGCCGGATCTGTCGCGCCTCACCGTGATCCGCTTCCTGACCGAGACCGACTATCCGCCGTTCAACTTCACCGGCCCCGACGGCAATCCGGCCGGCTTCAATGTCGACCTGGCGCGCTCGCTGTGCGACGAGATCAAGGTCACCTGCACCATCCAGATGCGCCGCTTCGAGACCCTGGTCGATGCGCTCGCCACCAATCGCGGCGACGCCATCATCGCGTCGATGGCGGTGACGCCGCAGCTCCGCACCAAGGTCGATTTCACCGATCCCTATTACCGCGCGCCGGCGCGCTTCGTGTCGCGCCGCGACAACGTGATGCCGGAGATCCGTCCCGAATATCTCGAGGGCAAGAAGGTCGGCGTCATCGCCGGCACCTCGCACGAGGCCTATCTCAAGGCGATGTTCACCGACGCCGAAATCCATTCCTATCCCAATGACGATGCGCTACGGGCGGCGCTGCGCCGCGGCGAGGTCGACTTCATCTTCGGCGACGCGATCTCGCTGGCGTTCTGGATCAACGGCACCGATTCCGCGGAATGCTGCGCCTTCTCCGGTGGCCCCTTCGTCGAGAGCCGCTATTTCGGCGAGGGCGTCGGCATCGCCGTGCGCAAGGGCAACGACCTGCTCCGGCAGTCGCTGAATTGGGCGCTCTTCCGCCTGTGGGAAAAAGGCCGCTTCACCGATCTGTGGCTGCGCTATTTCTCGATCAGCCCGTTCTGACGCGAAGGTCTTCACCTCTCCCCGCAAGAGCGGGGCAAGGGGGGCGGCGACAACCTTGCCGTCGTTTTGCATTTTGCCGCGAAAGCGTTAGTTTTGCGGCCTTTTTTGGAGAGAGCCTGAGGAATGTCCGTGATTGATCCCGCCGCCAGCCCGAGCGACCTGCGTGCGCTCGCCGAACAATCCAACGCCTGGCCGTTCGAGCAGGCGAAAGCGATCGTGGCGCGGTTGAAGAAAAATCCGAAGGACGAGGTGCTGTTCGAGACCGGTTACGGCCCGTCGGGCCTGCCGCATATCGGCACCTTCGGCGAGGTCGCGCGCACCACCATGGTGCGCCATGCCTTCCGCGTGCTCACCGAGGACAAGATCAAGACGCGACTGCTCGCCTTCTCCGACGACATGGACGGCCTGCGCAAGGTGCCCGACAACGTCCCGAACAAGGAGCTGCTGGAGAAGCATCTCGGCATGCCCTTGACCAAGGTGCCCGATCCGTTCGGCACCCATCCGAGCTTCGGCCAGCACAACAATGCGCGGCTGCGTGCCTTCCTCGACCAGTTCGGCTTCGACTACGAGTTTGCGAGTTCGACCGAGTATTACACCTCGGGCCGGTTCGACGCGGCATTGCTGCGCATGCTGGAGCGGATCGAGAAAGTGATGGCGATCATGCTGCCGTCGTTGCGCGAGGAGCGCGCGGCGAGCTATTCGCCGTTCCTGCCGATCTGTCCGCGCACTGGCCAGGTGCTGTACGTGCCGGTCACGGCGCATGACGCGAAGGCCGGCACCATCTCCTATGTCGATCCGGAGACCAAGGAGAGGGTCACGGTTCCGGTCACCGGCGGCCGTTGCAAGCTGCAATGGAAGCCGGATTGGGCGATGCGCTGGTACGCGCTCGGCGTCGACTATGAAATGGCCGGCAAGGATCTGATCGACTCGGTCAAGCTGTCGGGCAAGATCTGCTCGGCGCTCGGCGGCACGCCGCCCGAGGGCTTCAACTATGAACTGTTCCTCGACGAGAAGGGCCAGAAGATCTCGAAGTCGAAGGGCAATGGCCTGACGATCGAGGAATGGCTGCGCTATGCCTCGCCGGAATCGCTGTCGCTGTTCATGTATCGCGAGCCGAAGGCGGCGAAGCGGCTCTATTTCGACGTCATCCCGCGCAATGTCGACGACTATCAGCAGTTTCTCGACGGCTTTACGAGGCAGGAAGCGCGGCAGCAGTTGCAGAACCCGGTCTGGCACGTCCATTCCGGCAAGCCGCCGCAGGCCGACATGCCCGTGACCTTCCAGCTTCTGCTGACGCTGGTATCGTCGTCGAATGCGGAGAACGCCGAGACGTTGTGGGGCTTCATCGGCCGCTACCGGCCGGGCGTAACGCCGCAAACACATCCGAAGCTCGATGCGATGGTCGGCTACGCCATCAACTACTATCGCGACTTCGTGGCGCCGACGAAGCAGTTTCGCGAGCCGACCGAGGGCGAACGCGCCGCGCTGCAGGATCTGCGCGATGCGCTCGCCAACATGGCCCCGAACGCGACCGCGGAGGACATCCAGAACATCGTCTACGAGATCGGTCGCCGCGAGCCGTTCCTCGACCTGAACAAGAAGGGCAAGGACGGCCGCCCCGGTGTCTCGCTCGACTGGTTCAACATGCTCTACCAGGTGCTGCTCGGCCAGGAGAAGGGCCCGCGCTTCGGATCGTTCGTCGCGGTCTACGGCGTGCAGAATGCGGTGAACATGATCGACGGCGCGCTGGCGCGGTCGTCGTAGTTCGACGACCTCTCACCATTGTCGTCCCTCCTGCGAAATTGTCGTCCCTGCGAAAGCTCGCTCATTGCCGCTCTCCTCGTGCATTGTCGCGCAAGCCGTCGCTGGTCGCGCGCAGCAGTGTCAGTAACAGGCCGTTGAGCGGCGTCGCCACGCGATGCCGCCGGCCGGCAGCGACGATCGCGCCGGTCAGGGCGTCGGCTTCGAACGGCCGTCCGGCGAGCCGGTCGAAATACATCGAGGTGCCGGCGTCGGGTGGGTAGGTCAAAAGGGTCGCCAGCATCTGCTCGGCCTCGTCCGGCGCCAGGTCAGCACCGTCGGCCCGGCCGACCATGGCGGCTTCCTCGAGAATGGCACGACAAAGAGTCTTGATGTCCTCGCGGCGGAACACGGCCTGCCGCTGCAAGGTGAGTGCGGTGATCGGATTGGCGACGGCATTGAGCAGCAGCTTGCGCCAGGCGCGCGTGGTGAAATCGGCGGTGCGCAGCACGCGCATTGCGGTGCCGTCCAGCAGTGCATCGAACGCGCGGCCCTCGGCATCATCGCTGACCGCAAATTCATGCTCGCCGGCGCGGCGGAAGCGGACGCGATCCGGCGCCAGCCGTTCGCCATTGTAGTAGACGATGGTTGGAACGACCGTGGCGGTGCCGACCAGCGGCGCCAACCGCTCTGCGTGGCCGATGCCGCTCTGCAGCACGGCGACGCGCGTCTGAGGTCCGCAGAGCTTTTCCAGCCAGGGCGCGCTCGACGCCGTGTCCTGCGCCTTGGTGCATAACAACACCCAGTCGACCGGCGTGGCCTGTTCCGGATCAGTGAGGGCAAGCAGCGGCACCTCGACGATGCCTTCCGCCCGCTCCACCGTGAGATGGTCGAGCGGCCGCCGCACGCAGGCGATCACATCATGCCTGTCGACGGCCCGCAGCAGGCCGGCAATGATGCCGCCGATGCTGCCCAGGCCGATGACGGCGATGGTCTTGCGATCGGATTGTCCCGCCATGGTATGACTCTACGGTTGAGTGTTTTGTTGGACCGCCGAAGCGGCCGCCTTCGCAGTGCATCATCCCACAAGCTTGGCGACCCCGCAAAATCCGGATGGCAGGCCATCGGCAATTTCACCGGAGCTCATGGCCGGATTGAGTTACAATCGCGCTCATAAAATCAACATGGCCTCTGCAGAGGGGGCCGGCACATACGGGAGCACGCGCATGCAGTTCAGGGTTTCGCCGACATCGCTGCAGGACAGCTCGAGCGCCGAGGAATGGCAGGCGCGGGTCGATCTCGCGGCAGCGCATAGGCTGGCTTACATCCACGGTTTCTCGGAAGGCATCTTCAACCATCTCACCTTCGTGGTGCCCGGCCGCACCGACCGCTACTACCAGATCCCGTTCGGTATGCACTGGTCCGAGGTCACCGCGTCGTCCTTCATGGAAGTCGGCATCGACGACGCCCAGGTGAAGCGCGGCGAAGGCGAGGTCGAGCGCTCCTGCTTTTGCATCCACGCACCGATCCACAAGGCGCTGCCGCAGGCGAAGGCGGTGTTCCACACCCATATGCCGTTCGCCAGCGCGCTGACGCGGCTCGAAGATCCGCGCATCAAGGAGATCGGGCAGACCGAGGTCGGGCTGTCGGAAGCGATCGCCTATGACGACCTCTACACAGGTCCCGCGCTCGATCCGACCGAAGGTGCGCGGCTCGCCAAGGTGATCGGCAACAAGACCATCCTGTTCATGGCCAATCACGGCATCTCGACCGTCGGCGAAACGGTCGCTGACGCCTATGACCGGCTCTACTACATCGAGCGCGCCGCGCAGGTGCAGATCTATGCGATGTGGACCCATCAGCCGCTGAAGCAATTGCCTCAGCAGGTGGTCGAGAAGACCAAGCGCGATTTCCGCGACGATCACCTCTACAAGGGGCCGTCTCCGTCGCAGCGGCATTTCGATGCGCTGAAGCGGATGCTGGACCGCAGGGAGCCGGACTACGCGACGTAGGAGCGATCAGACGCTCGCCGCAATCTCCGTCGTCGTCCCGGCGAAAGCCGGGACCCATAACCACCGCTCCCAGATGTTGAGCCAACTGGGGGCCATAGCGCGCCTGCTAACCCAATCCTGTGGTTATGGGTCCGGGGTCGCGCTTCGCTTGCCCGGGACGACACCGGTGTTGTGGTGCTTGAATCGCCCGATTACTGGCTCGCCCACACGATGCGCGCGATCCATTCGACCTCGTCGGCATCGAGCGTACGGTCGGGATGCGCAGGATTGAGCGAGGCGAGCTCCAGCACCTTGCCGGTGCGACGCTTCAGCTCCTTCACCATCACCTCGCCGCCCGACGTGCGCACGACGACGCGGTCGCCGCGGCGGATCGCGGTTGCTGGCGAGACGACAATGATGTCGCCCTCGCGATAGGCCGGCTTCATCTGGTCGCCCTCGATCTCCAGCGCATAGGCATGCTCGTCATTGGTCGCGGGCAGCGTCACCTCGTCCCAGCCCTTGCCGGAGGGAAAACCGGTGGGATCGAAATAGCCGTCGGCGCCCGCCTGGGCGAAGCCGATCAACGGCACCGACTGCGCGCCGCGTCCGCCATCGCCGAGCAACTGCACGAAGGTTTCCATGGTGGAATTGGTTGCGGCCAGCGCCTTGGAGACCGATTCGGTGGATGGCCAGCGCTCGCGGCCGTCGCCGGTGACCCGCTTGGACTTGTTGAAGGTGGTGGGGTCGAGGCCGGAGCGCTTGGCGAGGCCGGAGGGGGATAAGCCGGCGCGTTCGGCGAGGCGGTCCAGCACGGTCCAGACCTGGGCGTGGGTCAGCGGTCGAGGAGCTTTGGTTTGTTTGGCCATCGCGGCGATCCCGTATGGAAACCTAGGAATTATTGCCTCAAATCGACGGCTTCCGCAATTCTGCTCCGGTGTTGCACAGCGCCGCTTGAGTTGCGCCGCCGCCGCCGATACGGTCGCTGGCTCGCCCGGTGGCGTTTGGGGCTTTTCGCCCCAAATCCGGACAAAACCCCAAGAGACTCAAGGACAAAAGGGAAGGCCGGCACGTGCCTATGATCTACAAAATCACCCCCGCTTCGGCCTGGCGTGAGGCCGAGCGTCAGGGCGTGTACCGGGGCAGTGCGGACGACATACGCGACGGCTTCATCCACTTTTCTACCGCGTCGCAGGTCGCCGAGACCGCGCGCAAGCATTTCTTCGGACAGATCGGGCTGTTCCTGGTCGCGGTCGATGCCGACGCGCTGGGCGACGCCCTGCGCTGGGAACCGTCGCGCAACAACGAGCTGTTTCCGCATCTCTATGGCGAGCTCGACCTCGGCGCGGTGATGGAGATCCACGGCCTGCGCGCGCGCTCCGACGGCGGTCACGACGTCCCGGAGCTCAAGCCGTGATCCGCGCCTTCGACGCCTTCTCGCTGCCGCTGCTGCGCTGGTTCGATCCCGAAGATGCTCATCGCATGGCGATCCAGGGCCTGAAGCTGTTGCCGCCGATCCGGCAGCGCGCGGATGATCCCAAGCTCGCGGTGCGCGCCTTCGGATTGAATTTCCCGAATCCGATCGGTATGGCGGCAGGCTTCGACAAGAGTGCGGAAGTGCCGGACGCGCTGCTGCGGCTCGGTTTCGGCTTTGTCGAGATCGGCTCGGTGACGCCGCGCCCTCAGAGCGGCAATCCGCGGCCGCGGCTGTTCCGGCTCGAACGGGACGAAGCCGTCATCAACCGCATGGGTTTCAACAATGACGGCGCGGAGGCTGTGCTGCGGCGGCTCGCCTCCCGCGCCAATCTCGGCGGCATCATCGGCGTCAATGTCGGGGCCAACAAGGATTCGCCCGACCGCATCGCCGACTATGTGAAGCTGATCGAGACTTTTGCGCCGGTCGCGAGCTATTTCACCGTCAACGTCTCCTCGCCGAACACGCCGGGGCTGCGCAATCTGCAGCAATCGGCCATGCTCGACGACCTGCTGTCGCGCGTCATCGACACCCGCGAGCGGGTGCGCAAGAACGCCGGCGATTCGCCCGTTCTGCTCAAGATCGCGCCGGATCTCAGTCTCGCCGAGCTCGACGATGTCGTGCACATCGCGCGCTCGCGCCGTGTCGACGGCATGATCGTCGCCAACACCACGCTGGCGCGTCCCTCGACCTTGCGGGAAGAGAGCCGGGCGACCGAGCAGGGAGGTCTGTCGGGCCGTCCGCTGTTCCGCCTGTCGACGCGGATGGTGGCGGAGACCTATGTGCGCGTCGAAGGCGCCTTCCCGCTGATCGGCGTCGGCGGCATCGATTCCGGCGGCGCTGCGCTGACGAAGATCCGCGCCGGCGCCAGCCTGATCCAGATCTATTCGTCGCTGGTCTACAAGGGCCTCGGCCTCGTCGAGGACATCAAGCGCGACCTGTCCTCGACCTTGCTGCGCACCGGGCGCGACTCGCTCTCCGAGATCGTCGGCGCCGACGCCGCGACGATCACCGCCGAGGACTGGCCGGTGCGGTAGCAGATCTATGCCGTCTTGAATGTCTTCCGGAACTGCGCCGGATAGCGCGCGCCCTGCAGGCCGCCGCGCGCGACGTAGAAGCCGAGTAGCGCCGCCCACAGCCCGGCATTGCCGAAGGCGCTGAACGCCCACCAGGCGGCGAGGAAGATCGCAAGCGAGGCCAGCATCAAATTGCGCATCTCGCGTGCCCAGGTCGCGCCGACATAGATGCCGTCGAAGCCGAACGCGAACACGCCCGGCAGCGGCGCCAGGATCACGAATAGCAGGAAGTCGCGCGCCGCGTGACGAACGTCGTCGCTGGTCGTCATCAGGTCGATCAGGGCCGGCCCGAACAGCGCGAACAGCACCGAGACGGCCAGCGCGAAGCCGATCCCCCACAGCAGCACCAGCCGCGTCGAATCGGCGAAACCCCTGGCGTCGCGCGCGCCGAAGGCGCGGCCGCAGAGCTGCTGGGCGGCGTTGGCGAGGCCGTCGAGGAAGAACGCCGAGACCAGCAGGAAATTGTTCAGCACGGAGTTCGCCGCCAGCGTCACGTCGCCTTCGCGCGCACCCTTTGCGGTGAAGAACAGGAACACGACGATCAGCGCCGCGGTGCGGATCATGATGTCGCGGTTGACCGCCAGCATGCGCATCAGCTTGGCGCGATCGAACAGAGCGGCGCGCGGCACCACGAAGCTGCCCTTGGCAATTCTCCATGCCACGACGATGCCGAGCGCGAAGCCGGTCGCTTCCGCCAGCACGGCGGCGATTGCAGCGCCCGCGATGCCTTCGCCATAGACCAGCACCAGCAGCACGGTGGCCGCCATGTTGATCAGGTTGATCACAATCTGCAGCATCAGCGCAAGGTTGGGGCGCGCCTGTCCGACCAGCCAGCCTAGGATCACGTAGTTGCCGAGCGCCAGCGGTGCCGACCAGATCCGGATCATGAAATAGGTCCGGGCCGCGTGCGTCACGCCGGCGCTGCCGCCCATCACGCTGAACGTCAGCGTAGCCAGCGGCAGCTGCAGCGCGATCAAGGCGGTGCCGATCAGGCCGGCGACGATGAAGCCGCGCACCAGGATCGCGGCGAACTCTTGCGTCTCGCCGGCACCTTGCGCCTGCGCGGTGAAGGCCAGCGTGCTCATGCGCAGGAAGGCAAACAGCCAGAACAGGCAGTCGAAGATCACCGACGCCATCGCCACGCCGCCGAGCAGCGCGGCATCGTCGAGGCGGCCGATGGCGGTGGTCGAGACGATGCCGATCAGCGGTGTCGTCAGATTCGCGACCATTGCGGGACCTGCGATGGCGAACACCTGGCGCGATGTGATCCTGGGATGGAGCGGCGCGTGCATGGTCAGAGCTCGACCGTCATGCCGTCGCTGGCTGCGGAGTAAGGCAGGTCGTCGATGCGCCCGAGCATGTCGTCGCTCATATGGGTGAGCACCACGCGCTTCGCATTGATGGCAGGCAAATGGGCTTCCAGCATTTTCAGGCTGAGATGATTCTTGACCATTTTGTCGTAGGTATAGGCTTCCGCGATGAACAGATCGGCGTTTGCTGCGGCCGGGATCAGTACGTCGGTCCACTCGGTGTCGGCGCTATAGGTGATGACGCGGCCTTCCGCGGCGATACGATAGGCCAAGAACGGCCCGCCGGACTCGCCATGCACGGCCGGATAGGGCGTCACGGTGACGTCGCCGAAGCGGCTCGCTTGTTGAGGTGCGAGCGTGACCACCGAGAGATCGAAGCGCTGTTTCGTCTTCGATGAATGCTCGAACATCACCTCCATCACCTCAGGCAGCTTGGTCGCGATGCCCACGGGACCTGCGATTACAAGCGGGCGGGTGCGGCGGGAGAATTGCGCGTCGAGCAGCAGGAACGGCAGGCCGGCGAAATGATCGCCGTGGAAATGTGTGATCAGGACCAGGTCGATCGCGTCGCGGTCGATCCCGAGCCGCTTCAACGCGGGAAGCGAGGACGCGCCGCAATCGATCAGGAAATTGACCCGCGTCCCGGTGACATGGAAGCAGGTGTTGAAGCGGCCTCCGGAGCCGAATGCATCGCCGCAGCCGACAAATTGTAATTGCATCGGCTGCGAGTGCTCCTCTGCGTCAGCGGCCGCGCGGCGCGCCGAACAGCCGCGACAGCAACCAGATCGGAATCACGACCACGGCGCCGAGCAGGAAGTAGCGCCACGCCCAGTTGATCGCGTCGAAGCCGAAATCCCAGATGCTCTGGAACAGCTTGCGGATGCTGTAGAGGATGTTCCACGGATCGAAGCCGATCGCAGCGAGCACCACGCCGACCAGGATCGAGAGCAGGATCAGCCGGAACGCCACCGACAGCGGCGAGCCGCCGAGAAAGCGGTACAGTCCGTCAGTCTGGCCGGCCGGCAGGTCCCGAACGTCGTTTGGCATCTCTGTCTCCTGGCGGAATCGCTCGCGCATTATATGTCACGGCGAGGCAGATGGGGAACCCGGGAACCGCGATCAATGGCTGCTATGCATCTGTGGGTTTTAATTTCCTGTCATGGTCATTAATAGCCGTTCAAGTGTCTCCAGCCGGTCGGCCTCGCGCGGTGGTTTGTCCCAGCGCAGCCGGTTGATGCGTGGAAAGCGCATCGCGACGCCGGATTTGTGACGGGGCGAGCGCTGCAATCCCTCGAAGGCGACCTCCATCACCAGACCCTGGTCCGGCTCGTGCACGACATGACGGACGGGACCGAACTTCTCGGTCGTGTTGCGGCGGACGAAGCGGTCGATCTGCAGCAGCTCCTCGTCGGTGAAGCCGAAATAGGCCTTGCCGACCGGCACCAACTCATCGCCGCCTTCGCCATTAGTCCAGACGCCGAATGTGTAGTCGGAATAATAGGACGAGCGCTTGCCGTGGCCGCGCTGCGCATACATCAGCACGGCGTCGATGATGTGCGGATCGCGCTTCCACTTCCACCACGGCCCCTTCGGTCGTCCCGGCAGATAGGGCGCATCGCGCCGCTTCAGCATCACGCCTTCGACCGCGTCGGCATCGTCGCCCGCGCCGGCGCTGCGCGGATCGGCGCGCGCGGCCGCGAGCTCCTCCCAGTTCGCGAAGGGAACGGTCGCCGACAGGTCGATGCGCGGATCGTTCAGTTTCGCGATGAAGCTCTCGAGATGCGCGCGGCGCTCGACGAACGGCAGCTCGCGCAGATCGCTCTCGTCGTCGCCGAGCAGATCGTAGGCGCGCAGATGGATCGGGAATTCCTTGATCAGCTTCGGCGAGACCACCTTGCGGTTCAGCCGCTGCTGCAGCACGTTGAAGGTCTGCACGCGGCCGTCGCGCAGCACCAGCAATTCGCCGTCGATCGCGCCGGGCAGGTGCAGCGACGGCACGAGGTCCGGGAAGCCGCCGGTGATGTCCTCGCCGGTGCGCGAATAGAGCCGCGCCTGGACGTGGCCGCGGTCGTTGCGGCCGGCCACCGCCTGCACGCGGATGCCGTCCCACTTCCATTCCGCGCTGAAATCCGCGGCGTCGAGATTGGCAAAATCCGCATCCTCGATCGCATGCGCCAGCATCACCGGGCGGAACGGCACGGGATCGCGATTGACAGGCTTGTCGCCGCGGCCTTCCAGCCAGGCGAACAGGTCGAGATAGGGCGGTGTGAGGCCCGGCCACATCAGCTCGATCTCGTGCGGATCCCTGTCGCCGAGCGCGGCCGCCGCCGTCTTCGCCAGCCGCGCCGAAATCCCGATCCGCATCGCGCCGGTGACGAGCTTCAACAGCGCCCAGCGCCCGGTCTCGTCGAGCTCATCCAGCCAGCGTGCGAGCTGCGCCGGCAGCTCGGCCTTGCCGAGGGTGCGCAGCGTGGTCACGACCTCGGTGAGGGTGGGGGGCGGTGGGTTGTTGTGCGAGCGGAGGTCGAGATCTTCCTCACCTCTCCCGCCTGCGGGGGAGGTCGGATCGTTCGACGCCGCGTCAGCGCGGTCGGGCGATCCGGGTGGGGGCTCTTTCCGCTTGTCGATCGTGTGGAGAGACCCCCACCCCGACCCTCCCCCGCAAGCGGGAGAGGGAGAAGATTTCGGCCACATCAGCGCGACTGTCTCGGAGAGATCACCGACGTAATCGTAGGAGTAGCCGAACAGCACCGGGTCGGCGCGCTCGGTGATCAAGTCGCGGATCAGGCCCGGCTTGGCGTGCTTGAACGACAGCGCGCCGGTCAGCGCGGCGAGCGCGTTGCCGCGGTCGGGGTCCTCGGTCTCGCGGAAATAGGCTGCCAGCAGCTTGATCTTGTTGTTGCGGCCGGGCTCGTAGGCGAGGCGGTCGAGCAGTTCGGCGAAGCGGTTCATGAAGTTGCCTCGCTGGCCGGCTGGGCCTCGCCGATCATCGTCGCGGCCTCGCCTTCGTCCTCGTCGCCATAGCCGACCAGATCGAGCGGCCGCGCGGCAAGGCCTTTGGTCTTGCACCAATGCACCAGCGCGTCTTCCTGCCCGTGCGTGACCCAGATCTCGCCGGCGCCGGTCGCGGCAATCGTCGCGGTCAGCCCGTCCCAGTCGGCATGATCTGATATCACCAGCGGCAGCTCGACGCCGCCTTGCCGGGCGCGAGCGCGCACGCGCATCCAGCCCGAGGCAAAGGCGGTGACCGGATCGGGGAAGCGCCGCGTCCAGACGTCTGAGGTTGCGCTCGGAGGCGCCAGCGTGATGGTGCCGGCAAGCTCGGCCTTCTTCATGCCGCGCGCGGGGCGAAGCTCGCCGAGCGGGATGCCGCGCTCCTGATAATAATAGGTGATCGTCTCCATTGCGCCATGCAGATAGATCGGCGCGTCGTAGCCGGCCTCGCGCAGCAGCGCGATCACCCGCTGCGCCTTGCCGAGCGAGTAGGCGCCGACCAGATGCGCGCGCTCCGGAAACAGCTTCACCGATGCCAGCAGCTTCTTCACCTCATCGGCCGCGTCGCCATGGCGGAACACCGGCAGCCCGAAGGTCGCCTCTGATATGAACACGTCGCAGGGCACCAGCTCGAACGGCGCGCAGGTCGGATCCCGCGCGTCCTTGTAGTCGCCGGAGGCGACGATGCGGGTGTCCTTGCAGGTCACTGCGATCTGCGCCGAGCCCAGCACATGGCCCGCGGGGTGGAACGTGGCCGTGACGTCGCCGAGCCGGATCGTCTCGCCATAGCTGACGGCCTGCGTCGTGCCGGCGAAATTGTCGCCATAGCGCAACCGCATCATGTCCAGCGTCTCTTGGGTGGCAAGCACCGCGCCATGGCCGGGGCGTGCATGGTCGGAATGGCCGTGGGTGATCAGCGCGCGCTCGACGGGCCTGACGGGATCGATATGGAAGCCGCCTGGCTTGCAGCATAGGCCGGCCGGGACGGGCATCAGGATGTCTTGCGGGCGCATTGTCCGTATATAGGGGCTTGATCCCGGATGTTTAGCCGTCGTGCGCAGGCTTGACCCGCGCCTCCGTCTTCGGAAAGAGTGCCCGCTTTGATGGGTGGCCGCGCCGTCCCCGATCGGGGCAGGCGCCGGCCGCGACAAATCGGTTCTTTAAACAGAATGCCCGCGCGCCTGTTCCTGTCCTCCGGCGATCTCGTTGCCGATCGCCGCTACGAGTTTGCACGTGACCTGCAATTGAAGGGCGATTTGCCCGCGGCTGCCGACCTGCTCGAGCAGGCCATCGAGTTGGCGCCGAAATTCACATCCGCCTGGTTCACGCTGGGAGATATCCGCCGGCAGCTGGGCCAGCGCGAGGCGGCGATCGCGGCTTTCCGCGCCGCGTGCGAAGCTGATCTCGACGATCGCCACGGCGCCAGCCTGCGCCTGATGCAACTCGGCGCCCAAGCGGTGGCGTCGATGCCGCCGGCCTATGTACAGACGCTGTTCGATCAATATGCGCCGCGCTTCGAGCACGCGCTGGTCGGCGACCTCGACTATCGCGGCCCGGCGCTGCTGTTCAATGCAGTGCTGTCGGTGCGTGCGACATCAAGGAAGCCTGCCTTCTTCAAGCGTGCGATCGATCTCGGCTGCGGCACCGGGCTTGCGGCCGGCGCCTTCGCCAAGCACGTCGACCGCTTCATCGGCATCGACCTGTCGCCGCGCATGATCGAGAAGGCGCGTGCCACGGGATTCTATGCCGAGCTCGAGGTCGACGACATGCTGAAGGGCATTACCGGCAAGCCCGATGCCAGCGCCGAGTTGATCCTGGCTGCGGACGCGATGGTCTATGTCGCCGACCTCGCGCCCGTGCTTGCCGAAGCCCGGCGCGTGCTGGTCCCGGGCGGCGTGCTCGCCTTCACCACCGAGACCCATGACGGTGAGGACGTCATCATCGGCGACGGCCTGCGCTACGCGCACAGTGCGGCCTACGTGCGCACGTCCGTCGCCGCCGCAGGACTGGCCTTGGTCCAGATCGAAGATCTCTCGGCGCGCAATGAAGACAATGTCCCAGCTCCAGGGCTGGTTGCTGTCGCGATCAAGCCGTGACGCTTTCACCCTCTCCCCCTGTGGGAGAGGGGGGCTTCGCGAAGCGAAGCCGGGTGAGGGGTCTGTCTCCGCGGATAGAGACCCCTCTCATCAGGCACGGATTGCACATAGCCGCTGCGGAGCATCGGCGTCCTTCACGAACGGCGGCCACAGGCCGCCTATGGCAACCTTCTCCCACAAGGGGAGAAGGGAAGGAATTCTTCGCATCTCGGTCACAACTTGAGTCTACACGCTACGCATTTGCCATTACGCGGCATTGCGCCGCGCGGCCGTGACTTCGTGCTTGCTCGCTGCAAGGCGGAATGCGAGAGCTTTCGCTCCAAGGGAGAGAAACAACAATGAACAAGCAAACACGGCGCGAGTTCGGCGCCACCGCCTTATCGGTCATCGCAGCCTCCGTCCTGCCGGCGCCCTTCGTCCGGGCCGCCGACAAGAAATACGATCCGGGCGCGAGCGACACCGAGATCAAGCTGGGCCAGACCGTGCCGCATTCCGGCCCCGGCTCGCTCTATGGCGTGTTGGGGCGCGTCGGCGAAGCCTATTTCCAGATGCGGAACGAGCAGGGCGGCATCAACGGCCGCAAGGTGAAATTCCTGACCATGGACGATGCCTACAGCGCGCCGAAATGCGTCGAGGCGACGCGACGGCTGGTCGAGCAGGAGGAAGTGCTGGCGCTCTACGGCTCGCTCGGCACCGCGCCGCAGACCGCCGTGCACAAATATCTCAATTCCAAGGGCGTGCCGCAGCTGCTGCTCAACACCGGCGCCTCGAAGTGGAATGATCCGAAGAATTTCAAATGGACCATGGCGGGCCTGCCGCTCTATCCGACCGAGGCGCGCATCCTGGCCAAGCACGTCGTCAGCGTGAAGCCGGATGCCAAGGTCGGCATCCTCTACCAGAACGATGATTTCGGCCGCGACTTCCTCTCGCCCTTCAAGAAGGTGCTGGCCGATGCCGGCGGCAAGGCGCAGGTGATCATGGAGCAGACCTACGATCTCACCGATCCGACGGTCGATTCCCAGCTCATCAATCTCTCGAAGTCGGGCGCCGACGTCTTCTACAACATCACGACAGGCAAGGCGACGTCGCAGTCGATCCGCAAAGTCGCCGAGCTCGGCTGGAAGCCGTTGCAGCTGCTGTCGGCGGGCTCGACCGGCCGCTCGATCCTCAGCGCCGCGGGGCTGGAGAACGCCAAGGACATCGTCGCGATCCGCTACAACAAGGAAGTCGGCGTGCCGCGCTACGAGAAGGACGCCGACGTGATCGCGTTCGAGGATTTGCGCAAGAAGTATCTGCCGAACATCGATCCCGATAACACCATCGCCTTCGCCGGCTATGGCCAGGCCGCGACGATGGCGGAAATCCTGCGCCGCTGCGGCGATGATCTGACCCGCGCCAACGTGCTGAAGCACGCCACCACGCTGGCCGGCTTCCACTCGCCCTATTTCCTCGACGGCATCAACTACGCCTACACGCCCGACGACTACACGCCGATGAAGACCCTCTACATCTCGATCTTCAACGGCAAGGACTGGGACCTCGCCGGCCAGCCGATGACGGAGTAGGGGCGGCTTTCTCGCTGTTTCTTCAACCTCGCCCCGCTTGCGGGGAGAGGTCGGATCGCATCGCAGATGCGATCCGGGTGAGGGGTACCGGTCTTTCGGCATGCGCGACTCGTGGAAGCGGCCCCTCACCCCGACCCTCTCCCCGTAAGAACGGGGAGAGGGAGCGGAAGGAGCTTCGTCCCTGCCACCTGCCGCCATTCCGCTCCGCCCTCGACGAAACCGCCTGAACCACCTACCTCTTGGGCGTGTCGACGCTCGATCTGTTCTCCGTGCCGCCGTCGGAAACGGCCGACCTGCTGCCGCGCCGGTTTCGCGACTGGTTCGCGTCTCGCGGCTGGTCGCCGCGCGAGCATCAGCTCGCGCTGCTGGCGAAAGCGCGCGAGGAGCGGTCGGCGCTGCTGATCGCGCCGACCGGCGCCGGCAAGACGCTGGCGGGATTCCTGCCGACGCTGGTTGAGTTGAGTGGGGAGGCGAGTGCTGCGGCAAGGGGGGAGGGAGCCCAGGCAACGGGTGCTGCGGATGAGCCAAGAAAATCCTTCATCTCCACCGGCCGCGCGGTCCGTCGCACCGGCGGGCTGCACACGCTCTACATCTCGCCGCTGAAGGCACTCGCCGTCGACATCGCGCGTAACCTGGAAACGCCGGTGGCCGAGATGGGGCTGCCGATCAAAATCGAGACCCGCACCGGCGACACGCCTGTGTCGCGGCGGCAGCGGCAGCGGCGCTATCCACCGGACATCCTGCTCACCACGCCGGAGCAGCTGGCGCTGCTGCTCTCTTCCGACGATGCGCCCTATCTCTTCGCCTCGCTGAAGCGCATCGTGCTCGATGAGCTGCATGCGCTGGTCACCTCCAAGCGCGGCGATCTGTTGTCGCTCGGGCTGGCGCGGCTCTGGAAGATCGCGCCGCAGGTGCGCGCCATCGGCCTCTCCGCGACCGTCGCCGAGCCCGAGCAGCTGGCGCGCTTCCTGGTGCCGCAGCCGGGCGGCGCCAGCGCATCGGCCGATGTCGTCACCGCCGGCGGCGCCGCCCCGCCGATCGTCGAGATGCTCGACACGCGAGAGCGGCTGCCGTGGTCAGGCCACGGCGCGCGCCATGCGCTGCCCGAGGTGTATGAACTGATCAAGCGCAACAAGACCACGCTTGTGTTCGTCAACACGCGCAGCCAGGCCGAGATGCTGTTCCAGGATCTCTGGCGTATGAACGACGATAGTCTCGCGATCGCGCTGCATCACGGCTCGCTCGATGTCGCGCAGCGCCGCAAGGTCGAGGAGGCGATGGCTGCCGGCCGCCTGCGCGGCGTGGTCTGCACCTCCTCGCTCGACCTCGGCGTTGACTGGGGCGACGTCGATCTCGTCATCAATATCGGCGCGCCCAAGGGCTCGTCACGGCTGATGCAGCGGATCGGCCGCGCCAATCACCGCTTCGATGAGGCCTCACGCGCCGTGCTGGTGCCGGCCAACCGCTTCGAGGTGCTGGAATGCGCCGTCGCGATCGACGCGATCGCGGAGAATGCGCAGGACACGCCGCCGCTGCGCTCGGGCGCGCTCGATGTGCTGGCGCAGCACGTGCTCGGCTGCGCCAGCGGCGAGCCGTTCCTGTCGGATGAACTCTACGCCGAGGTCAGGACCGCGGCGCCCTACGCGTCGTTGGCGCGCACCGATTTCGACGACGTCGTCGAGTTCGTCGCGACCGGCGGCTATGCGCTGAAGACCTATGAGCGCTTCGCGCGCATCAAGCAGGACAAGCAGGGCCGCTGGCGCGTTGCGAACCCGAAGGTGCGGCAGAGCTATCGCCTCAATGTCGGCACCATCGTCGAGGAAACCATGCTGAAGGTGCGGCTGGTCCGTTCGCGCGCCGGCGGCCAAGGAAAAAGCGGAGGGTCGACCGGCGTGATCGCGCGCGGCGGCCGCATGCTGGGGCAGATCGAGGAGGTCTTCATCGAGGGCCTCGTGGTCGGCGACACTTTCGTGTTCGGCGGCGAGGTGGTGCGCTACGAGGCGCTGGTCGAGGATCAGGTCTATGTCTCGCGCGCCAATGACAGGGATGCCAAGGTGCCGTCCTATATGGGCGGCAAGTTCCCGCTCTCGACCTATCTGGCCGAGCGCGTCCGCAAGCTCTTGGATAACAGCCGCGCCTGGAAGGCGTTGCCCGATCAGGTCCACGACTGGCTGTCGTTGCAGCGCAAGTTCTCGCGCGTGCCGGCGGTGCGCGAGCTCCTGGTCGAGACCTTCCCGCGCGGCGGCAGCCATTATCTGATATGCTATCCCTTCGAGGGCCGGCTCGCACACCAGACGCTCGGCATGCTGCTGACACGCCGGCTGGAGCGCGCCCGCGCTCGTCCGCTCGGCTTCGTCGCCAATGAATATGCGCTCGCGGTCTGGGGCGTCGGCGATCTCTCCTTCATGATCAAGCAGGGCAAGCTCGATCTCAATGCGCTGTTCCATCCCGATATGCTGGGCGACGACCTCGAGGCGTGGCTGGAGGAATCCGCGCTGATGAAGCGCACCTTTCGCAACTGCGCCATCATCTCCGGCCTGATCGCGCGGCGCTTCACCGATGAGGAGAAATCGCGTCGCCAGGTGCTGTTCTCGACCGACCTGATCTACGACGTGCTGCGCAAGCACCAGGCCGACCACGTGCTGCTGCGCGCCGCGCGCGCCGATGCCGCCACCGGGCTGCTCGATCTGCGTCGTCTCGGCGACATGCTCACGCGCATCCACGGGCGAATCACCCACAAGGATCTCGATCACGTTTCTCCGCTTGCTGTCCCCGCGCTGCTGGAAATCGGCCGCGAGTCGGTCTATGGCGAAGCATCGGACGAGCTCCTGGCCGAAGCGGCCGAGGAATTGGTGCGGGAGGCCACGACATAGCGCTTGCACGCTTTCGCGTGAAGAAAACGCGAACCGGCAACGGATAAGGGTATGATCCGATTCCATCGAATCATACTCTGGGGAACAGCACGTGACGGCAGGCGCGCAGGCTTCGGGAGACAGGGACGACATGCGCGTTTCGAGGGTCACCGTCACGGACGTTGACTTTGTCGCCGATTTCTCCGGCGCGCTGTTCTGGGAGGAGCAGCGCCTGCTCGTCGTCTCCGACCTGCATCTCGAGAAAGGCTCCAGCTTTGCCGCGCGCGGCGTGCTGCTGCCGCCCTACGACACGGTGGCGACGCTGGGCCGGCTGGCCGCCGTGATCGCGCGGCATGATCCGCGGCAGGTGATCGCGCTCGGCGACAGCTTTCACGATCGCTGTGCGCATGAACGCCTGTCGAAGGCGGATCGCGAGGCGTTGACCGCGCTGCAGGCACGGCGCGACTGGATCTGGATCGCCGGCAATCACGATCCGGCGCTGCCGTCCGATTTCGGCGGTATGGTCGCAAGCGAAGTTGCGATCGGCCCGATCGTGTTCCGCCACGAGCCGACCGGGGCGAGCGGCGAGATCGCCGGCCATCTGCATCCCAAGGCGCGCGTGCCGACCCGCGGCCGATCGATCGAGCGCCGCTGTTTTGCCAGCGACGGCGAACGCGCAGTGATGCCGGCCTTCGGCGCTTACACCGGAGGCCTCAGCATCCGCGACGCCGCGTTCGCAAAGATCTTCGGATCGCCGGGCTTCATGGCTCATGTGCTCGGCGACAACCGCGTGCACGCGTTTGCCGCGTCACGGTGCTATTGACGATCGCGAACGGCGCACGCCAACACTCGGTGTCGTCCCGGGCAAGCGAAGCGCGACCCGGGACCCATAACCACCGCTGGTCGAGATTGCGCAAAGCTGAGGCTCCAGCGCGGCATCACAACTGCATGCGGTGGTTATGGGTCCCTGCTTTCGCAGGGACGACTGTGGAGTTCGCTGCGCGGCCGTTGCCTACGCCGCCTTCGCCTGCACCGTGTCGCAATACTCCGCGAGCCGATCAGCCAGCCGCAATGTCGCGGGGCTGGCCTCGGGGGCGGCGACGAGGGCGACTTCGGTTCGGTCGATTGGCGCAAAGCCGTCCTTCGCCGTCAGCACGCGGTGCTCGGTCTGGATCGACATCTCCGACAGGATGCTCAACCCCAGGCCCGCGGCGACCGCGGCCTGGATGCCGGCGAGGCTGGAGGAGGTGTAGGCCATGTGCCAGTTGCGGCCGGCGCTCTCCAGCGCGTGGATGGCCCCGGCGCGATAGAGGCAGCCCGCGGCGAAACCAATCAGCGGCACCGATCCGGTCGACGTATCGCGCGGATAGCTCTTGCTGGTGACCCAGTGCACGCGCTCCGGCCACACCGCGATGCCGCCTTTCTCGTTGGCAGCGCGTTTGATCAGCGCGAGATCCAGGTCGCCGCGCTCCAGATCGCGGTACAGAATCAGGCTCTGGCCTGCATGCACGTCGAGCCGCAAACTCGGATGGCTGCGCGCGAAGGTCGCAAGCAGTTTTGTCAGCCGATAGGCGGCAAAATCCTCGGTGATGCCGAGCCGTATCGCGCCTTCGCTGCCGGGACGCGAGAGTACATCGCGCGCCTCTTCGGCAAGGGACAGCATCCGCCGCGCATAGGACAGCAGACGCTCGCCGGCTTCGGTCGGGCTCACATCCTTGCCGCTGCGGATCAGAAGCGGCTGGCCGACATCCTCTTCCAGCCTCTTGATCTGCTGGCTCACGGTCGATTGCGTGCGGTGGACGCGCTCGCCGGCGCGGGTAAAGCCGCCGGCGTCGACTACCGAAACGAAACTGCGCAGCAGCTCAAGATCGAGCATCGCAGCCTCCATTTGAAAATCAACTGCATGGCAGTCTATCATTTAATTTCCAAATATCAAGGCGCGAGCCTAGATCATGGGCAGAGGAGAACCCGCATGTCCGTCGCCCCCGCCGTCGCGATACCCCGCACCCGCTTCAACACGCTGCCCCTGCTGATTGCGCTGTTCTGTCTGCTGTGGAGTTTCGCCTTCGTCGCCGGCAAGATCGGCGTCACCGATTGCCCGCCGCTGATCCTGCTAGCCGCGAGGTTCTCGCTCGCCGGCGTCCTGATCCTCGCCATCTCGTTATTGCGCGGGGACCGGTGGGACCTCACCTGGCGCGATGTCGTTGTCTTTGCCGTGCTTGGCGTTGCTAACAACGCGCTCTATCTCGGTCTCGGCTACACCGGGCTGAAGACGGTGTCCGCCGGTCTCGGCGCGCTGATCGTGTCGGCCAATCCGGCCTTCACCGCGGTTCTTGCGGCGTTGTTCCTCGGCGAGGCGCTGACCTGGCGCAAGGTCGTAGGCTTGCTGCTCGGCATCGCCGGCGTGGCCTTCATCGTCTGGCATCGCATGTCGGTCGGGTCAGATAGTCCGCACGGCATCGCGTTCACGCTGGCCTCGCTCGCATCGATCGTCGCCGGCACCATCCTGTTCAAGCTGCTGGCGCCCAAGGGCAGTCTGTGGATCGGCAACGGCATCCAGAACATTGCCGGTGGGCTCGCGGTGATGCCGTTCGCCTTTGCATTCGCCGACGTCGGCGACATCGTGCCGAGCGCGCGGCTCGCCGGCGCGTTCGCCTTCCTCGTGCTCGGCGGCTCGATCCTTGCCTATCTGCTCTGGTTTCACCTCCTGAAAGTGTGTGGCGCCACCGCCGCAAGCGCGTATCACTTCCTGATGCCGCCGCTCGGCATGCTGTTCGCGTTCCTCGTGCTCGGCGAACACGTCGAATTTCGCGATCTGCTCGGGATCGTTCCGGTCGCGCTCGGCATTTACCTGGTGACCCGCCCCGCGGCCGCCGCATCGCCCACAAGGAGTGTGACATGAGCATCACCATCACCCTGATCGGGGGACCCACGGCGTTGATCGAGATCGACGGGTTCCGCCTCCTCACCGATCCGACCTTCGATGCGCCCGGCGACTATCAACTGCCGCATGTGAAGCTGGAGAAGCTCACCGGCCCGGCCCTGAGTGCGCGCGACGTCGGCGAGATCGACGCGGTGCTGCTCAGCCACGATCAGCATTCCGACAATCTCGACAATTCCGGCCGCGATTTCCTCAAGCTCGCGAAGCGCGTGCTCACCACCGAGGCCGGCGCCAAGCGGCTCGGCGGCAAGACCGAGGGCTTTGCGCCGTGGAGCTCCACCGTGCTGAAGAGGGGCGATCGGTCGCTGACCATTACCGCCACGCCGGCACGCCATGGGCCCGCAGGAATCGAGCCGCTGTCGGGCGATGTCATCGGCTTCGTGGTGCAATCGAGTAGCGCGGGCAGCCGCCCGATCTATGTCAGCGGCGACACAACGTGGTTCGATGGTGTCGCGGAGGTCGCGCGGCGCTTCAATTGCGGGGTGGTGCTGCCGTTCGCCGGCGCGGCGCAGACCCGTGGGCCGTTCCATCTCACGATGGATACCAACGACACGATCGAGACCGCGCGCGCCTTCGCGGATGCCGTGATCGTTCCGGTCCACACCGACGGCTGGGCGCATTTCCGCCAGAACGCGAGCGACCTGCGGCTGTCATTCGACGCGCTCGGTTTCGGCCGCCGTCTGCGCATCCTCGAGCCCGGCGTCGCCACCGTGATCGCGGAGTAGGTTTCATCTTTGGAACAACGGTAGTGCCCGGTTCGTTGTTGGCGCGAGCTGGAACCGGACATGACGCGGCACAGGCAGAACTCGCGGAAGCAGCACGACAAGTCCGGCAGCGTACCGGCCGCGAAGGTAAAGCGCGAGCCGTTCAGTTTCCGTCGTGTCTTGAAAGCACTCGGTCCGGGCCTGATCACCGGCGCGTCCGACGACGATCCATCGGGAATCGGCACCTACAGCCAGGCCGGCGCGCAGCTCGGCTACGGCATCGGCTGGACCATGCTGCTGACCTTTCCGCTGATGACGGCGATCCAGGAGATTTCCGCGCGGGTCGGCCGCGTCACCGGGCACGGCATCTCGGGCAATGTCCGTCGGCATTATCCGCCCTGGCTCCTCGTCGTCGTAGTGACGCTGCTGTTCATCGCCAACACCGTCAACATCGCGGCCGACCTCTCGGCAATGGCGGATGCGACGAAGCTCCTGGTCGGCGGACCGGCCATTGTTTACGTCGTGCTGTTTGGCGTGACCTCGGTGGCCGCGCAGATATTCATGAACTACGGGCGCTACGTCGCGGTCTTGAAATGGCTGACGCTCAGCCTTTTTGCCTATGTCGCGGCGCTGGGCTTCGCCAAGGTGCAGTGGACCGACGCCGTCGCCGGCGCGCTCGTGCCACACATCACCTGGAGCGCGGATTACTTCACGACCATCGTCGCGATCCTTGGTACCACCATCTCGCCCTATCTGTTCTTCTGGCAGGCCTCGCAGGAGGCCGAGGAGCAGCGCGTCGATGTCACCAAGCATCCGCTGATCGCGCGGCATTACGGTGCGCGGCAGGAATTCTCCCGCATCCGTGCCGACACCATCACCGGCATGGCGTTCTCCAATCTGATCGCGCTGTCGATCATCATCACCGCTGCCGCGTCGCTGTATGCCGCCGGCAAGACCGACATTCAGACTTCGGCGCAGGCCGCCGAGGCGTTGAGCCCGATCGCGGGGCCGTTCGCCGAGGTGATTTTCGCGCTCGGCATCGTCGGCACCGGGCTTCTGGCGATTCCGGTGCTCGCGGGCGCGACTGCTTACGCGGTCGGCGAGGGGCTGCGCTGGCCGGTCGGGCTCGCGCGCAAGCCAAAGCAAGCGATCGCGTTCTATTCGGTGCTGGCGCTGTCAGGCGGTCTCGGCATTGCGCTCAACTTCACTCCGATCAATCCGATCGCGGGGCTGTACTGGAGCGCGGTTGTGAATGGCGTGCTCGCCGTGCCCGTGATGGTGCTGCTCATGGTCATGGCGCGCCGCAGGGATGTGATGGGCCTCTTCGTGATCCGCGGCCCGCTCTACTGGGTGGGCTGGCTGTCGACCGGGACGATGGCGCTCAGCGTGATCGGGATGGGGATCGCATACCTACTTCTAGACTAATTTAGTCCTTGCGAAACACGATTGAGGCCATCCAGCCCGTCATCAGCGCCATGAATGCGGTGACGAGGCCATAGGCAAAGCCGTTCTGCCGCGCGGTGATGGCGACGAACTGCTCGAAGCCGACCTTGACGATCTCGAAGGCGGTCTCGGTCTTGGTCACCAGCGCGCCGTCGGTGAACAGCTTGATCTCGACATTGTAGATTCCGATCGGCACCTCGGCCGGCAGCGGGATGCCGGTGCGGAACAGGGTGGGCGTCAGGAACGTGACCGCGGAGGTCGCCTCGCGATACAGCCCGTGCTCGGAACGCAGCCGCACGAAGGCGCTGCGGAAGGCATCGTTCGGCACCACGTCGGCATAGTCGGAGCCGACCCGCTGCATCAAGAGCACGTTGTTGAGCCCGAGCTGCTGCCGCCGCTGCACGTCGGCCGACGCGATCTCGTCGAACGGGCGGTTGGAGAACAGCGCGAGATAGCCCGGCACCTCGAGGAACTGGCGGGAGTCGGTGTTGATCCAGATGCCGAACCTGCGCGCCTTGCGGCGCGTGACCATGTCGGCGCGCGGACCGGAGACGGTGACGACGAGGTCGTAGTTGCCGCGATTGGCGGGCGTCTCGGCGTCCTTCTCGACCGAACCGAACAGCACGAGTTCGCCGCCGGAATAGTTCGGCGTCACGGTGACGCGGTGGTTGGAGACCGACACGATCAGCCGTTCGGCATGGGCCGGCGCCGCCGCGAGCGTCAGGGTGAGCAGGCCGATGATCGCGAGCGGTGCGCGCAGTCTCATGGCGGGACTCCGCCGCTTTCGCGTATGCTGTAGAGATCCTGCGGCCGGATCACCAGCTCGACCGCGAAGCGGATGCCGACTGCGAGCACCAGGAGGCCGAGCAGCAGGCGCAGGTGCTCGCCGCGGATCTTCTGCCCGGCGCGCGCGCCGAACTGCGCGCCGGTGACGCCGCCGACCATCAGGATCAGCGCCAGCACGGCGTCGACCAGATGGTTGGTCATCGCGTGCAGCATGGTGGCGATCACCATGGTGACGAGGGTGAGCACCATCGAGGTGCCGATCACGGTCGAGGTCGGCACCCGCAGCAGGTAGATCATCAGCGGCACCAGGATGAAGCCGCCGCCGATGCCCATGATCGCGCCGATGAAGCCGATGACAAGGCCGACCACGACGATGGGGATGACCGAGAGGTAGATCTTGGAGCGCTTGAAGCGCAGCTTCAGTGGCAGGCCGTGGATCCAGCCATGGCTGCCGGGCTTGCGCAGGGTGACGGCGCCGCCGCGGCGGGCGCGCAGCATCGCGCGCAGGCCTTCCCAGAACATCAGCCCGCCGACCGTGGTCAGCAGGATGACGTAGGACAGCGCGATCATCAAATCGAGCTGGCCGAGCGAGCGCAGGTAGGTGAAGGTCCACACCCCGAGCGCGGTGCCGGCAGTGCCACCGACGAGCAGGACCGCCGCCAGCAGCGGGTCGATCGCGCGTCTGCGCCAATAGGAGATCGCTCCCGAGAACGACGATGCGGCGATGTGGCTTGCGACGGAGGCGACCGCGACCGCCGGCGCGATGCCGACGAAGATCAAAAGCGGCGTCATCAGGAAGCCGCCGCCGATGCCGAACATGCCGGAGACAAATCCCACCGCCGCGCCCATCGCCAGGATGAGGAAGACATTGACCGGAATGTCGGCGATCGGGAGGTAGAGCTGCACGCGCGTCGCTTCTTCTCGATTCGCCGCGGCGCAGGCGCAGGGCCGCATCACGGCGTGGTGTCCGGGTCGGGCATTCTCCGGCAGAACGATCCGGTCGGCGCGCTAACGAGCAGGCGAACGCGGATCGATTGCCGCGTTCCTGCATAACCGAAATCGGCCGGAGGAGGGACTAAAGAATCCACCTCCGGCGGCTTTTTTGCCGCACGTCGGCGCGCCCCCGCCGATGTGGTTGATGATTCAGATTAATGACAGCCTGACCTCAGGGCCGTTCGATCGGCGTGGTGATGAGATTCATCGCCAGCGCCTCCCGCGGACTCAGCCAGCGGATGCGTGAGGTCTGCGACATCAGCTCGACAATTCTGGAAGAGACGCCCATCTCGGTCATGTAGCCGAGCAGTATGCCCTGGGTGCGCTGGCCTTCTGCAACGGGATCCTCCACCGGTCCGTCCACGGTGAAGCGGTGGACCCCAAGCAGCGAACCAAAAATGCCGTAACGAGTCTTGCCGCCGGCGTAGACCAGCACGCAGGCGCTGGCACAGGACGCCGCGTGCACTTTGCCGGACGCGTCCACGGTGCCGACCGCAGTGGCGAGCCCACGCAAACGGATGACCTCACCCATGATCGTGCCCTGTTCCAGATCGCCGCCATCCGACGACAGCAGGATCACATCACCTGGCGACAGCTGCGCCTGCTTGAGTTGGTCGTAGAACCAGTTTGCGGTGGCCCGGCCTATGTCGCCGCTAATCGCAAGCATCCGCCGCCCTCGGCCCGAACCATCGAGATCGGCGTTGGCAACGACGGCAGATTTCATGGTCGGCTTGCCAAAGGTCTCGCGCGAATACTCCCAGGCACCCGGCCGCGACAGATCGCGATAGGCGCGAATCCCGACGCCCGAGAGCAGCAGGACGAAGATCACCACGGACCAGAGGGAAGGCTTGAAGATGCCGTGCTGAGGATGGGCCGCGGCGCGAGGCTGCGGGACATCCTGAGGCGGCGCTTCGCGATGCTGCGCTTGCCGTGGCGTGATGCGGGGACCGGTCGGCGACGAACGATGCACTCCGGCTGCTTCGTCCTGGCGGTCATCGGCAGACAAACGCGGTCCTCCCGGTGGCAAGCGCCGTTCGCGCGGCGCGTGCCTGTCTACACGGTTGGATCGCCGAGCGATAGGATCGCGAAGCCGGGATGGTTAGTGGGTGACCAGCGCCGCGGTCCGCTTGGCCGGCTGCCTGACGATCCGCGCCGCGGCAGGGCGTGCGGGGGCGGCGTCCCAGCCGCCGGGCGGAGTCGCCACGTTGACCGCGTCGCTCGGTTGCGGCTNTCGGGCGTGAAGGTCTGGACCGCGAGCTTCGCCGCCGCCAGCGATTGCGGGTCGAGCCGCTTGGCAATGTCGTCGCGCTTGTGGCCGGAGTCGGCGTCACCCTGCGCGGCAGCGAGGCTGAACCATTTGAAGGACTCGGCGAGGTTCTGTTCGACGCCAATACCGCGGGCATAGAGAATGCCGAGGTTGAACTGGCTGTCGGCGACGCCGCGATCGGCGGCCTTGCGGAACCACTGCGCCGCGCTCTTGTAGTCGGCGCCCTTGCCGCCGCCATCGGCGTCGAGCACGGCGAGGTTATGCATCGCCTTGGCGTTGCCGCGGTCGGCGGCCAGCATGTAGTAGCGCCGCGCCATATCGACGTCGCGCTTCACGCTGAGGCCCTTCTCATAGAAGGTGCCGAGCCGGAAGACTGCGGGCACCACGCCGGCCTGCGCGGCGCGGCCATACCATTTGGCGGCTTCATCGAGATTGGCGGCCACGCCTTTGCCCTCGGCATAGCGTACGCCGACCTCATAGGCCGCGGTCGGATCGCCCTTGATCGCGGCGGCGCGCAGCGCCGGTCCGCCGATCGCGTCAGGCAATTTCTCGCCCGGCGGGATCTGGATCGTCGTGAGCCTGGCGGGAATGGGCGGCAGTGCCGACGCCGTGGGAATCGTACCGGTGACATCGTTGGCGCTGAGCGGCGTCGCTGCGACGGGTGGTGCCGCAGGCACAGGCGCCGCCACGGGCGCGAGCGCCGGCGGGATCGTGACCTGCGCGCTGTCGAGCGTGTTCGGCGCGGAGCTGTTGTTGGACTGCCGGTCGAGCGGGGTCGGAGAGGTCATCGACGGCCCGGGCGTTGCCGATGGCGTGGCTGCCGCGGGCGGGGCGATGTTCTGGGGCGGCTGCACCGGGGTTGCGGCCGGCTCGCTGCTCTCCGTTGCCGGCTGCGGTGCGGAGCCGGTGTCGAGCAGGTTCATCGCCATCTTGAAGGTGCCGAGCACAATCACGACGACGCTCGCGCCGACCAGCAGCGAGCGGATCTTGGAGGTGAAAGTCGACGGCTGGCCTTCGGGCGTGCCGGCCTTGATCGTGGCCTTGGCTTTCTCGGCCTTGTCCTTGGCCTTGGCGGCCGCCTTGCTGGCCGCGCGCGCCGCCTTGTCGTTGACGGGCTGGGCGGCCGCAGCCTGCGCGGCGCGGCGCGCAGCGGCGATGAAGCTCGATGTCGAAACCGGCTCCTTCTTGCCGGCGGGAAGATCGCTGATCGCGTCCTCGGACGCGGCGATCCGCTCCGACGGCGACGACATCCGCCCTGCGGGACGGGTGCCCGGTTCGAGCGGATGATCCGGCGGCAGCTCCGGTGCGATCGCGGCGCGCACGGGCGCTGCATGCGGCTCGAGGATCTCGCTGATGGCGCGCGGCGGCGCGGGCGGCAGCGGCGGCGGCGGGGCGGCAACAGCCGGCGGCTCCGCGGCATGGAAGTCGCGCGGCGCGGCGGCAAAGTGGTCCTGCGCGAGCGCCGGATTCGGCAGCTCGGGCCTGTATTGCTCAGGCTTGTATTGTTCGGGCTTATACTGCTCAGGCTTGGGCTGCTGCGCGGCCGGCTGCGGCATTGCCGCGCGCGGCATCTCCATGCGTGGTTCGTCGGGCGCAGGCGGCGGCGTAGTGCGGACCCCGCGCAGATCGCTCTCGATCATCGCCAGCCGGTCGACGACATGACCGAGCGTGTTGTGCACGGTTTCCAGCGAATCCTGGGTGCGGCGATCCGTCTCCGCCTGGCTGAAGCGGATGTCGGATAGTTCGCGCTTCATCAGGTCGACGATGCCGCTATCCATCATCGGCTGCGCCGAGGCGGGATTGATGTTGCGGGTGGCGTCGGCGAGCGAAGCGATGTGGGCGTGCTGGGCCTCGAGGTGCCGCATGATGTCATGCAGCCCTTCCTCGACCCGGCCGAGATTGCCGGTACGCTGGTCGGCCGCCTCGAGGCGTTCGAGCAGATACGACACGCGCTGTTCGAGATGGGCGAAGGCCGATGCGCTGTCGTTGCCGACCTGCAGGCGATCGATCCGCTCCGACAAGGTCCGCACCGCGTTTTCGATGGCGTCGGTATGGTCATTGCCGGCCGGCCGTTCGCGGCCATCGAGCGTCGAGGTCAGCGCGGCAATGCGCTGCTCGAGCACCGCGAAGGCATCGCCGTGGGTGTCGGAGCGCGACATCTGGGAGAGCTGGTCGACCTTCGCCGCCAGCGCGTGCACGTCCTCGGAGAGCTGCAGCAGCGCGTCGTTGGAGGCGACATTGGAGACGATGGCGCGCAGCGCCGCGATCGCGCTTTCGAGCTGGCGCACCGTCGACGGATCGTCATTGGCGCGCAGGATCATGTCGAGCTTGGCGCCGAGATTGCGGATCGCCTCGTCGTAGCCGGTGAGCTGCTCGGCCGGGGTCAGCGTGCGCAACACCTCGCGGATCTCGGACAGCGCGCGCTCGATGCCGGCGATGGCCTGGCCGTTGCCGTTGCTGCCTTCCAGCCGGATCTCGTCGATCCGACGGTGCAGCGAGCGGATCTCGTTCTCGATCGATTCGATCGCGCGGCGCGGCATCGCTTCGGTGATGGCCTGGCGAATGTCCGCAAGCTCGCCGCGGAACGCGGCGATCGACTGCTCGACGTGATCGGGGCGCTGCAGTGCCTCGATCTGGCTCGTGATCTTGAGCAAGTGCCGCTCGAGCGAGGAGAAGTCCGGTCCGCCGGGCGCGGCCGGCTGTGGCCCGTAAGCGGACGTCGAAGGAGCCGCGGGCGAGGATTCCTGTACGTTGCGTGGCGGCATCGGCGCCGGCGCGTCGAGCTCGTTCTGGCGTGCGGTGATCTCCGCGATCGCGGAATCGAACGAGGCCGGGCTCAACGGCGGCGAAGGACGATAGACCTGCGCGGCGGCGCGCTCGACCGCCTCGGTGTGACGTTGCCGCTCCTGCTGCTGCCGGTCCGGCATTTGCGGTTCGCGGGGCGGTTGCGGCCTGGAAATCTGCGAAAGCCGCGCATCGAGGCGCGAAATGGCGTCGTTCAACTGCCGTGCGACAGCAGGCTGACCGCGCGGCACCTCGGCACGCACGGCTTCGCCACGCGACATGGGCTTCGCAATCTGTTCGATCTGGCGGGTGATCGCATCGAGCCGCTGGTGGATGTCCGCGACCTCGCGGCTCTCCCGGCTTTGTATCTGCGGCCGTTGCTCGTAGGGCGTGCGCCAATCCGCCGGAGTTGTGTCGCCGACGGTGGAATTCAGCCAGTCGTTCAGCGACATGCCGGCACGGCGCGCCGCCGCCTCGGCCCTTTCGCGGACGGAGGGATCGATGCCGTCAACACTCCACGATACGCGCGAATTCATGATACCGTCCGGTCCCAACTCCGGCGCCACACCCTGCGCCCACAGCCTCCCCGCGCATCCCGGTTAAGAGACAATCGAATTCTGCGTGGGGCGTCTGCCTCAAGAGCTGACTTTTTCCCGTCACGGTAAATAACGGGTTAAGGAATAGGGCCGGCGGGCCTGAAAGTTAGGAATCCGGGAACCGGTTGCGCCGGATCAGGACGCACCGCTTTCGCGCTTGGCGTCGTCGAGCGGCAGCACATTGCCGCGATGGGAGATCGCAGAGAGCGCATCGAGCGCTTCCTCGCACCACTCCACGACCACGTGCTCATGCCGCATCCCGATGCGCAGGCCGAGCATCTTGCCGACATCGGCCGGCGGTGCGGTGCCGTCCGGAAAGCGCTTGTTGAGCAAGCGCTCGTAGCGCTCGTAGCGATCGCGGTGATGTTCGAGCCGCGCCATCAGATCGGCGCGCAGCGGTTCGATGTCGACGCTGTCGAGGGCGTAGAGCCGGACCAGCAGATCGTCCTTGATCGACGGCGGCACGCTCGGCCGGGCCGCCCAGTGCTTCAGCGCCGCGCGGCCCTCCGGCGTCAGGGTGTAGACCAGCTTGTTGGGCTTGCCCGATTGCACCACCTCGCGGCCCAGGACATGACCCTTGTCGCGCAGCCGGGACAACTCGCGGTAGATCTGCTGGTGGTCGGCTTTCCAGAAGAAACCGATCGAGGCATCGAACGTCTTGGCGAGTTCATAGCCCGTCATCGGACGTTCCGTGAGGCATGCGAGGATTGCGTCACCGAGTGCCAACGCCCACCTCCATCTCAGTTCCCTGCCCGCGTTCCGAAGTCCGCTTGACTTTATGCATGACTGTGCATATGCGTCAATATGCATATGAGATCCAGCGTACCTCCCGTGAGGGGCGCGGATTAACCTTCAGGCTCCTCACCCACCGCAGGAGACGTCCGATGAGCAGACCGGGCCTCGACAAGTGGTACGCCTACATGAAGTCCCACGACACCGCGGCGCTGTGGGACCTGCTGCATCCCGACGCGGTGTTCGAAAGCCCGGTCGTGCACACGCCGCAGCGCGGCCGCGACATCACCTTCAAATATCTGACCAGCGCCGCCAATGTGCTCGGCGGTCCGACCTTCAAATATACCGGCGAATGGACCAACGACACGGGCGCCGTGCTCGAATTCGAGAACGTGCTCGACGGCATCAAGCTCAACGGCGTCGATATCATCACGTTCGATGCTGACGGCCGGATTACGCATTTCAAGGTGATGGTGCGGCCGCTCAAGGCCATCAACATGCTGCATCAGCTGATGGCAGATGAACTGACGAAGCAGGGCGGCGCAACGTCGCAATCACAGTCTCGATAGTCACTGCCGCAGCCTGACGGAAGCGGATAAGGTCACCTTCAACCACGCCTAAGGAAATGCGGCCGCGAACGTCTGGGCAAGGCGTCGCCGGCCAGCCGGGAGATCAGCATGCCGACCTACAAAGCCCCCGTCGAAGACGTCAGCTTCCTGCTCAACGACGTCTTCCAGATCGACCGCTACGGCAACCTTCCCGGCTTCACCGACGCATCGGCCGATGTGCGCGAGGCGATCCTCGGCGAGGCCGCCAAGCTCAGCGAGGAAGTGCTGCAGCCGTTGAATCGCGTGGGCGATCTCGAAGGCTGCAAGCGCAACGACGACGCCAGCGTCACCACGCCGAAGGGCTTCAAGGACGCCTTCAAGCAGGTCGCCGAAGGCGGCTGGCTCGGACTGTCGGCGCCGGCCGAATTTGGCGGCCAGGGCCTACCGGTGGTGCTGAGCCAGGCGGTCAACGAATTCCAGATCTCCGCCAACATGGCGTTCTCGATGTATGGCGGGCTGACCATGGGCGCGACCGCAGCGCTGCTGGTGCACGGCACGCCGGAGCAGAAGAAGACCTACGTGCCGAAGATGGTGGCGGGCGAGTGGACCGGCACCATGAACCTGACCGAGCCGCATTGCGGCACCGACCTCGGTCTGCTCCGCACCAAGGCGGTGCGCCAGGCCGACGGCAGCTTCAAGATTTCCGGCACCAAGATCTTCATCTCCGCCGGCGAGCACGACCTCGCCGACAACATCATCCACCTGGTGCTGGCGCGCATCGAAGGCGCACCGGCCGGCATCAAGGGCGTTTCGCTCTTTGTCGTTCCCAAGGTGCTGGTCAATGCTGACGGTTCGCTCGGTGCGCGCAACGGCGTCTCCTGCGGCTCGATCGAGCACAAGATGGGCATCCACGGCAATTCCACCTGCGTGATGAACTACGACAACGCCACCGGCTGGCTGATCGGCGAAGAGAACAAGGGCATGCAGGGCATGTTCGTGATGATGAACGAGGCCCGGCTCGGCGTCGCCGTGCAAGGCCTCGCGCAGTCCGAGGTCGCCTATCAGAACGCGGTCGCCTATGCGCGCGAGCGCCTGCAGGGACGGTCGTTGACCGGCGTCAAGGCGCCCGACAAGCCGGCCGATCCGATCATCGTGCATCCCGACGTGCGCCGCGCGCTGCTCTCGATCCGCGCCTTCAACGAGGGGGCGCGCGCGATGGTGATCTGGACCGCGTTGAAGAGCGACGTCGCCCACCGCTCCAACGACGCCAGGGATCGTCAGGAGGCGGACGATCACATGGGCTTGATGACGCCGGTGCTGAAGGGCGTCCTGACCGACACCGGCTTCGCCAACACGGTTGCCGCCCAGCAGGTGTTCGGCGGCCATGGCTATATCGCCGAGCAGGGCATGGAGCAGTTCGTGCGCGATGCCCGCATCGCGATGATCTATGAGGGCGCCAACGGCATCCAGGCGCTCGACCTGGTCGGCCGCAAGCTGCCGCGCGACGGCGGCCGCGCCGTGATGGCATTCTTCGGCGAGGTCGGCGCCTTCGCCAAGGAGCATGGCGGCGACGAGGCGATGAAGCCGTTCATCGCGCCGCTGTCGGCCGGGCTCGGCCATCTGCAGCAGGCAACCGGCTGGCTGATGCAGAACGCGCTGACCAAGCCCGACAATGCCGGCGCCGCCGCGACCGACTACATGAAGTTGTTCGGGCTCGTTGCGCTGGCCTATATGTGGGCGAAGATGGCCAAGGTGACGCAGGACAAGATCGCAGCCGGCGGCGCCACGCCGTACCTGAGCACCAAGCTCGTCACCGGCCGCTTCTTCATGGAGAAGCTGCTGCCGGAGACCGCCGTGCACCTGGCGCGGATCCAGAGCGGCAGCGCGACGACAATGGAACTGGCCGCGGAAGCGTTCTGAAAATTGTCGCCGCACCCGCTGCGGCGACGCTTTAGCTTCTTGTTTGAGCATGATCTTTCGGAAAGACCGCTTCACACTTTTCCGGATCATGCTCTAGGCTATATATTATGATCCTCATATAAGGAGGGCGTCATGCCTGATGCATATATCTACGATCACGTTCGCACCCCGCGCGGCCGCGGCAAGGCCGATGGCGCGCTCCACGAGGTCACCGCGCTGGCGCTCGCCACCGTGCCACTGAAGGCGCTGAGGGAGCGCAACAACCTTCCTGAGGACAGCGTCGACGACGTCGTGCTCGGCGTGGTCGATCCGGTCGGCGAAGCCGGCAGCGACATCGCCCGCTTCGCCGCGCTGAGCGCCGGTCTTGGCGAGAAGGTGCCGGGCGTGCAGATCAGCCGCTTCTGCGCCTCCGGCCTCGATGCCGTGAACTTCGCGGCCGCGCAGATCATGAGCGGACAACATGAACTGGTCATCGGCGGCGGTGCGGAATCGATGAGCCGTGTCGGCATCGGCGCCTCCGGCGGCGCCTGGCCGATGGATCCTTCGATGGCGGTGCCGGCCTATTTCATGCCGCAGGGCATCTCGGCCGATCTGATCGCCACCAAATACGGCTTCTCGCGCGATGACGTCGATGGCTATGCCGTGCAGAGTCAGCAGCGGGCGGCTAAGGCCTGGGACGAGGGCCGCTTCAAGAACTCGGTGGTGCCGGTCAAGGACATCAACGGCCTGACCATCCTCGCCAAGGACGAGCACATGCGGCCTTCGACGACGATGCAGTCGCTGGCGCAGCTCCAGCCGTCATTTGCGGCCATGGCCGCGATGGCCGGCTTCGATGCAGTGGCGATCCAGTCGCACCCCGAGGTCGAGAAGGTCAATTACGTGCATCATGCCGGCAACTCTTCCGGCATCGTCGACGGCGCCGGCGCGGTGCTGCTCGGCAGCAAGGAAGCGGGCGCCAAGCACGGCCTGAAGCCGCGCGCGAAAATCCGGGCGTTTGCCAATATCGGCTCGGAGCCTGCGATGATGCTGACCGGTCCGGTCGACGTCACCGAAAAGCTGTTCGAGCGCTCCGGCATGAAGAAGTCGGACATCGACCTGTTCGAGCTCAACGAGGCCTTCGCCTCGGTGGTGCTGCGCTACATCCAGGCCTTCGACATCGACAATGCCAAGATCAACGTCAACGGCGGCGCGATCGCGCTCGGCCATCCGCTCGGCGCGACCGGCGCGATGATCCTCGGCACCGTGCTCGACGAGCTCGAGCGCACCAACAAGCAGACAGCGCTGGTCACGCTGTGCATCGGCGGCGGCATGGGCACTGCCACCATCATCGAACGCGTCTGAGGCGAGGGGAGCGAACACCATGGCTTACAAGAATTTCAAGTTCGAAACCGACGCCGACGGCATCGCGCTCGTCACCTGGGACATCCCGGGCCGCTCGATGAACGTGCTCGACGAGACCTCGATCCTGGAGATCGAGGAGATCGTCAAGCAGACCACGGCCGATCCCGCGATCAAGGGCGTCGTCATCACCTCGGCCAAGGACGCGTTCTGCGCCGGCGCCGATCTTTCGATGCTCGAGGGCATGAGCCGCACCTATTCCGATCTCCTGAAGGAAAAGGGCGAGGAAGCCGCCAACCAGGTGCTGTTCGACCAGAGCCGCCGCTTCTCGCAGGCGTTCCGCTCGATCGAAGTCTCGGGCAAGCCCTGGGCGGCCGCGATCAACGGTCTTGCGCTCGGCGGCGGCTTCGAGATCACGCTGTCGTGCCACTATCGCGTTGCGGCCGAGAATCCGAAGACCCGGCTCGGCCTGCCCGAGATCAAGGTCGGCCTGTTCCCCGGCGCGGGCGGCACCCAGCGCGTGCCGCGCATCGTGCCACCGCAGGATGCGATGACGATGTTGCTTAAGGGCGAGGCGGTGAATCTCGCGCGCGCCAAGGCGCTCAATCTGATCCACGCCATCGTTCCCGCATCCGATCTTATCAAGGCTGCGAAAGACTGGATCAAGGGCGGCGGCAAGGCCGTCGCGCCGTGGGACGAGAAGGGCTTCAAGCTGCCCGGCGGCCCCGTCTTCTCAAAGATGGGCATGCAGATGTTCCCGGCCGGCAATGCAATCTATCGCCGCGAGACCTACGACAATTATCCGGCCGCGCGCGCCATCATGAGCTGCGTCTATGAGGGCCTGCAGCTGCAGATCGACGCCGCGCTGCGCGTCGAGTCGCGCTACTTCGCCAAGATCCTGCGCTCGAACGAGGCGGCGGCGATGATCCGTTCGCTGTTCCTGTCGATGCAGGAATTGAACAAGGGCGCGAGGCGCCCCGTCGGCGTGCCGCCGACCAAGGTGAAGAAGCTCGCCGTGATCGGCGCCGGCTTCATGGGCGCCAGCGTCGGCTACGTCTCGGCGCTGGCCGGCATCGACGTGGTGCTGGTGGATCGTGACCAGGAGAGCGCCGACAAGGGCAAGGGCCATGCCAAGACCGTGATCGACGGCCAGATCGCCAAGGGACGCATGAAGCAGGAGGCGGGCGACGCAATCCTGTCGCGCATCTCCGCGACTGCCGATTACAATGCGATCAAGGATTGCGACCTCGTGATCGAGGCCGTGTTCGAGGACCGCAAGATCAAGGCGGACACCTACGCCAAGGCGCAGCCGCTGTTGAAGGACGGCGCGATCTTCGCCTCCAACACCTCGACCTTGCCGATCAACTCGCTCGCCGAAGAATTCAAGGACCAGGGCCGCTTCCTCGGCATCCACTTCTTCTCACCGGTCGAGAAGATGATGCTGGTCGAGATCATCGTCGGCAAGAAGACCGGCGACGTCGCGCTGGCGACCGCGCTCGACTATGTCCGTGCGATCGGCAAGACGCCCATCGTCGTGAACGACTCTCGCGGTTTCTTCGCCAACCGCTGCGTGATGCGCTACATCGCCGAGGGCAACGAGATGTTGCTCGAAGGCGTGCCGCCGGCGATGATCGAGAACACCGCCAAGATGGCCGGCATGCCGGTCGGTCCGCTTTCGCTGCAGGACGAGGTCGCGCTCGACCTCGGCCTGAAGATCACCAAGGCGACGGAAGCCGATCTCGGCCCCAACGCGGTCGACCAGGCGCAGAAGAAGCTGATGGTCGAGATGGTCGAGAAGCAGGGCCGCTACGGCCGCAAGAACAGCAAGGGCTTCTATGACTATCCCGAGAAGGGCAAGGGTCAGAAGAGCCTGTGGCCGGGCTTGGCCAACCTGCAGCCGAAGCATCTCGACCCTGATACGCTCGATGTCGAGGAGCTGAAGCAGCGCTTCCTGGTGGCGCAGGCGGTGGAAGCCGCGCGTACGGTTGAGGATCACGTCATCACCGACGTGCGCGAGGCCGACGTCGGCTCCATCCTCGGCTTCGGCTTCGCGCCGTTCACCGGCGGCACGCTGTCCTATATCGACTTCATGGGCACCAAGAAGTTCGTCGATCTGTGCCACCGGTTCGAAGCCAAATACGGCTCGCGCTTCACGCCGCCCAAGCTGCTCGAGGAGATGGCCGCCAAGGGTGAAACCTTCTACGGCCGCTTCCCGCCGAAGAAGCCGGCGGCACAGGCCGCGGAGTAAGAGGCAAGCAGTCGCCCAAAATTCAATTGTCGTCCCGGGCAAGCGTCAGCGCGACCCGGGACCCACAACCACAAATGCTCGTTGTTGTGCGACCACAGCTCACGTCAACAATGCAGCCGTGTGGTTATGGGTCCCTGCTTTCGCAGGGACGACTGCGTTGTTTGGCGACGCATCGTGTAAACAACGCAAACAAAAGGGGCCGGATCATCGATCCGGCCCCCTCACAATTCTGCGACCTGGAAGGCTCAGGCCGCCTTCAGCAGGCCTTCCTTCTTCAGCGCTTCCTGCACCTTCGGGCGCGCGGCGACGCGGGCCTCGTAGGCCATCAGGTTGGGCAGGCCGGAGAGGTCGAAGCCGAGCCGGTCGGTCGCCCACATGATCATGGTGAAGAGGTAGCCGTCGGCGACCGTGAACTCCTTGCCCATCAGGTAATCGCGCCCGGCAAGCTGGCTCTCGACATATTTGAACTTGCTCGTCGCGCGGTCCTTGAAGAAGGCCTTGGCGTCGTCTGACAGCACCGGCGAGAACATCGGGCCGAGGTTCTTGTGCAGCTCGGTCGTGATGTAGTTCAGCCATTCGAGCAGCTTGTAGCGCTCGTTGGAATCGCGCGCCGGCGCGAGCTTCTTGTCCGCGGCCTTGTCGGCGATCATCTGGATGATGATCGGTCCCTCGGTCACCAGCTCGCCGGAATCGAGCGCCAGCGCGGGCACCTGGCCCTTCGGGTTCACTTTCAGGAAATCGTCACCGTTTTCGAGCTTCTTGGCGCGCAAATCGACCTTCACCAGGTCGTAGGGCAGGCCGGCTTCGAGCAGCGCGATATGGGGCGACAGGGAGCAGGCACCGGGGGTGTAATAAAGCTTCATGGGGTATTTCCTTCCCTTGTTCTTGGCGACCGGAGAGGGATTGCCTACATGCACCTGCATGAAATAGTCAAGATTGATGCAGATGCATTCAGTGCGGTAGACTTTGTTCCGGGACCTTATGGGCTAGACGATGAAACGCAAGCTATCGAGCGAGGCGACTGCCGCCTGGATCCGCCTGATGCGGGTACCGAGCCGGGTGCTCGACTGCGTCGAGCAGGATCTGAAGAAGGCCGGCTTTCCGCCGCTCGCCTGGTATGACGCCCTGCTTGAGCTGTCGCGCGCGCCGTCCGGCGAGCTGCGTCCGGTCGAGCTCGAGCGGCAGATGCTGATCCCGCAATATTCGACGTCGCGGCTGATCGACCGCCTGGTCGACGAAGGGCTTGCCGCCCGGCGCGAATGCAAGATCGACAAGCGCGGCCAGTTCGTCGAGATCACCGAAGCCGGGCGCGAGCTGCAGAAGCGGATGTGGAGCGCCTATTCCGCCGCGATCGACAAGCATGTCGGCTCCAAATTGTCTGATGCCGAAGCGGCCAAGCTCTGCGGCCTGCTCGACCGGCTGGGTTGCTCGTGCAGCGACGCCAAGTCCGAGAGCAAGGGCGACACCAAGAACGAGACCAGGGCGACCCCCGCGCGAGACGGCGCGGTTGCCCGATGATATCCTTGATTTCACCATCCGCGGTCCCTCGGGCCTGCGGACCCTGCCACCGCGCGCATTCGATCGAAGCGCCCTTGAGTTGGATTTCGTATGGCGCGTGACCAGATCGATATGACGCCGCTGCAATCGCGCGACGAACTCGTCGCGTGGCTTGAAGCCGGCGTGAAGCCCGAGTCCGAATTCCGGATCGGCACCGAACACGAGAAGACGCCGTTCACGCTCGAAGGCCATCACCCGGTGCCTTACGAGGGCGCGAAGGGCATCGGCGCGCTGCTCGAGGGCATGAAGCTCCTGCTCGGCTGGGAGCCGATCATGGAGCGCGGCAACATCATCGGCCTCTATGACGTCACCGGCGGCGGCGCGATTTCGCTCGAGCCGGGCGGGCAGTTCGAGCTGTCGGGCGCGCCGGTCGAGACCGTGCACCAGACGCAGGCCGAATTGATGGCGCATCTGGCGCAAGTGCGCGAGATCGCAACGCCGCTCGGCATCGGCTTCCTCGGTCTCGGCATGACGCCGTCCTGGTCGCGGGCGCAGGTCCCCGTGATGCCGAAGGGTCGCTACAACATCATGCGCAACTACATGCCGAAGGTCGGCAAATACGGCCTCGACATGATGTTCCGGACTTGCACGGTGCAGACCAATCTCGACTTCTCCTCCGAAGCCGACATGGTGAAGAAGCTGCGCGTCTCGCTGGCGCTGCAGCCGATCGCCACCGCGCTGTTCGCCAACTCGCCGTTCACCGAAGGCAAGCCCAACGGCTTCCTGTCATTCCGCTCGGAGATCTGGCGCGACACCGACAATGCGCGCTCCGGCATGTTGCCGTTTGCATTCGAGGACGGCATGGGCTTCGAGCGCTATGTCGACTATGCGCTCGACGTTCCCATGTATTTCATCAAGCGCGGCGACGAATATATCGACGTCTCCGGCACCTCGTTCCGCGATTTCTTCGCCGGCAAGAACCCGGCCTTCCCCGGCCAGCGCCCGACCTTGTCGGACTGGGCCAATCACCTCTCGACCATCTTCCCCGAGGTGCGGCTGAAGCGTTATCTCGAAATGCGCGGCGCCGATGGCGTGCCGTGGGGCCGTCTGCCGGCGCTGCCGGCGTTCTGGGTCGGCCTGCTTTACGACACTGTCAGCCTCGATGCCGCCTGGGACATCGTCCGGCACTGGACCGCGCCGGAGCGGCAGGCGTTGCGTGACGACGTGCCGCGTTTCGGCTTCAAGGCGCGGATCAAGGACCGCTATCTGTTCGAGATCGCCAAGGAGTGCCTCATCCTGTCGCATGCCGGATTGCGGCGGCGTGGCCGTATAGATCATCTCGGGCGCGACGAAAGCCGCTACCTCGAACCGCTGGAGCGCATCATCGAGAGCGGCCGTTCGCCCGCGGAAGAGATGCTGGAGAAGTTCAACGGTCCCTGGAATGGCTCGGTGGAACCTGCGTATCAGGAATACGCCTTCTAGCAATTTCTCCAGGGCAGGCTGGCCTCAGCCAATTGCGGGCGGTGCCGGAGGTCGCATCCGGGCCCACGGTTCCGCGCCGTTCATCCGCCGTACAGGTTCGTGGCGCTCAAATGACTGCCCGCGGAAGGCGCGGGGCTGCGCGAATTTGAAAGCATTCTCATGGGGATAGGCCGCCTCTTAAGGGCGTGTGTGGTGACGTTCGCGTTTTTTGCGGCGATTGCTGTCGCGCGCCCGGCGCTGGCGCAGACCAATTTCGATCGCCCCGGCGGCGACTACCTGAACTCTCCCGTGACATCGGGCGATCCCGCCGACTGCGCGCTGGCTTGCGAGCGCGACCGCCGCTGCCGCGCCTGGAGCTTCAATTACCCGACCGACTCCAACGATGGTGCGGTGTGCTGGCTCAAGAGCACCGTGCCGCCGCGGGTGCAGAACACTTGCTGCGTCTCGGGTGTTCGCGGCGCTGGCGTAGTCGAGCCGCGCAACGGCGCGATCGAGAGCTCGATCGATCGCCTGGGCGGCGACTACAAGAACTTCGAATTGAAGAGCAACGAAGGCGTCGAGGCCTGCCAGGCGGCCTGCACCGCCGACAACAAGTGTCGCGCCTGGACCTATGCCCGCCCCGGCTATTCTGGTCGCGCCGCACACTGCTTCCTGAAGAAGGAAATCAAGCCGCCGCGCCGCAAGGCGGGATTTACCTCGGGCGTAGTGCGCTGACGCGCCAGGCGCGTCGTTCCGAGGCGATGCGCAGCATTGAACTATGATGCGCTCTTGCGCATCTGAGGTCTGGTGCTGGCGCACCATCCCGGAATGACATTGATGGAAACTCACTCCGCCGGAAGCACCGTGATCTCCGGCCACAGCGATTTCCATCGTGCCGCCTTCTTCGCGTAGTTCGCCGCCGAGAAGTTCGCGGTGTGGTTCGGCCGCACGATCATGCCGGCGACGTCGTCGAAGCCGTTCGGGGCATAGACGTTGTAGCCGTCGGCAGTACGTCGGATGCCGATCTGCGTGGTCGCGGTGAGAAAGCGATCGATGCCCTCGGTCGAGGATGACAAAGCCGGGTAGGGCACGCCGTTCTTCCCGGTGTACCAGAGATGGACGCGTGCCTGGTTGCGCGCTTCCATCACGACGCCGAGCTCGCCGAGCCGCGCCTGCAGCTTGCGGATCACGGCATCCTCGGCGTCCCATGAGGTGTCCGGATCGAAATAGAAGATGTCGTAGTCGCTGATGCCGTGATCGACCGGCCGGTTGGTCTGCACATTCCACACGGTCTGCACCAGGCAGCCGGAGACGATCCACGCGTCGGGAAGAGCGAGGTGACGCAACTCGTCCGCGATGATGCGGTTGGCCGGGTTGCGAAGTGTCGCTGCGAGGAATTGGTCCTCGGTCATAACCGAGCGAAGGCGTCGAAATCCTTGACCGCCTTCTTGGAGGCCAGCGCGCGCCAGTGGCAGCGCAGCAGCGGCTCGACGACGCCGGCTTTCGCCTTCGACAGGCGGATCAGCACGGTCGGGTAATCGCGGTAGTGATCGGTGAAATAGAAGACCTTGGGCTGGCTCTCGACCAGCATGTCGCGCTCGTCCGGCGGAACGCCCGGCATCACCAGGCTGTCGCCGTCCTCCTTCAGCCGCGCCAGCATCTTCTTGCGCACCTTCAGCGCCGGCGCGCCGTAGGAAGAGCCGTCCTCGACCTCCGGCCACGCCAGCGCAATGTGTCTGACGTCGTCGAAGGTCATGCGATCGGCTCAATGCACTGAGGTAAAGAACCGCGCGAGGCGGAAGCCGGAGAGCCAGGTCCAGACCGGCTGGCTGCGCATGCCCATGTCCCAGGAGCCGACCACCGCATCGGCGCGGCCGATCAGATTGTCGATCGGCAGCAGGCCGACGCCGCCATCGCGCACCGACACGCGGCTGTCGGCGGAGTTGTCCCTGTTGTCGCCGAGCACGAATAGCTTGCCCGCCGGCACAGTCACCTCGGGCGTGTTGTCGAGCGGTCCATTGTCGCGCATCTTGAAGATCTCGTGGCTGACGCCGTTCGGGAGCGTCTCGACATAGCGATACGCGTCCTCGCCGCCGCCGCGGTCGTCCTCGGCGAAGCCGGTGCCGTCCGCCTTCAGTGCCGCCGGATGATCATTGATGAAGAGCTGGCCCTGCCGCATCTGGATGCGGTCGCCGGGCAGTCCCACCACGCGCTTGACCCAGGCCTGCGAGCGGTCGCCCGGCCAGCGGAACACCACCACATCGCCGCGCTTCGGCGTCTCGCCGAACAGGCGGCCGGTTTCCGGCAGCGTGATCTGGATCGGCAGCGACGCCGCGCCGTAGCCGTAAGGATATTTCGAGGCGACGAGGGCGTCGCCGATCAGCAGCGTCGGCTCCATCGATCCTGACGGCACGTAGAACGGCTCGGCGATCGCGCCCTTGGCGAGGAATACAACGGCGACGATCGCGGCCAGCTGCGCGGCTTGTGAGCGCCAGGTCGACGGCTTCGCCGTCACGGTTTCGTTTCCGCTGCTCACTAGCCTGTACCTCCGACCGTAATCCGTTCCATCCGCAGCGTGGGCTGGCCGACGCCGACCGGCACACCCTGACCGTTCTTGCCGCAAGTGCCGATTCCGGTGTCGAGCGCAAGATCGTTGCCGATCATGGTGATCCTGTGGAGATCGGTCGGCCCGTTGCCGATCAGCATCGCGCCCTTCAGCGGTGCGCCCAGCTTGCCGTTCTCGATCTTGTAGGCCTCGGTGCACTGAAACACGTATTTGCCCGAGGTGATGTCGACCTGGCCGCCGCCGAAATTGGCGGCGTACATGCCGTTCTTCACCGACGCGATGATCTCGGCCGGGTCGCGCTCGCCGGCCAGCATGTAGGTGTTGGTCATGCGCGGCATCGGCACATGGGCGTAGCTCTGCCGCCGTCCGTTGCCGGTCGGCTTCATGCCCATCAGCCGCGCGTTCTGGCGGTCCTGCATGTAGCCGACCAGGATGCCGTCCTCGATCAGCACGGTGCGATTGGTCGGCGTGCCCTCGTCGTCAATAGAGAGTGAGCCACGACGCGAAGCCATGGTGCCGTCGTCGACCACGGTGACGCCCTTGGCCGCAACCTGCCGGCCCATCAATCCTGCGAAAGCCGACGTCTGCTTGCGGTTGAAATCGCCCTCGAGCCCGTGGCCGACGGCTTCATGCAGCATCACGCCGGGCCAGCCGGCCCCGAGCACCACGTCCATCTCGCCGGCGGGGGCGGGCACCGATTCGAGATTGACCAGCGCCTCGCGCAGCGCGCCGTCGGCGGCGTCGCGCCAGGCCTTGGTCTCGATGAAGCGGGCATAGCCCTCGCGGCCGCCATAGCCCTTGCTGCCGCTCTCCTGCCGGTCGCCCTGGCCGGCGACCACGGAGATATTGACGCGCACCAGCGGGCGGATGTCGCGATAGCTCTCGCCGTCGGGCCGCACGATCTCGACGACCTGCCAGGTCGCAGTCAGGCTGGCCGAGACCTGCCGCACCCGCGGGTCCTTGTCGCGAACGTAGGCGTCGATCTCGCCGAGCAGCTTGACCTTGGCCTCGAATGCCGGGCCATCCAGCGGGTTCTCGTCGCCATAGAGTTTTACGTTGGTGTGCGCCGGCGCCGCGGCGAAAGTGCCGGCATAGCCGCCGCGGACCGCCGCCACTGCGTCCGCAGCGCGGATCAGCGCCGGGATCGAGACGTCGGAGGAATGCGCATAGCCGACCGCGTCGTCCTTGACCGCGCGCAGGCCAAAGCCCTGCGAGGTGTCATAGGTCGCCTGTTTCAGCCGGCCATTGTCGAACACCAGCGCCTCGGTCTGCCCGTATTCCAGGAACAGTTCGCCGTCGTCGGCGCCCTCAAGTCCGCGCGCCACCTCGCGGCGGACGGTATCGCGGTCCAGATTGGCACGGTCGAGCAGGGAGGTCGTGGCGGGATTGGTCATGGTCACTCCAACGAACTGCGAATTCTTGCCATCCCTGCCTCTTACGCAACTCAATACCAGCACCGGAGGGAACCGGTAGCCAGTGCTTCCGCGATCTAAGCAGAGATGAGCGGGAAACTCATCTTACAACCCGGAAACCTGCGGGCTATCGGTCCCGGCACAGGGCCCGGACGCTGATCATGAAAGATAGTGCTTGCGGCGGCAAACCGGGAGAGGCTGCGACAGTGCAGCCGATCACGGCAACTTGTCATATCCCTCCGCCAGCCCGTTCAGGCTGAGCGGGAAGCCGATACCTTCTTCCGGGGTCTCGAAGATGATGAAGGTCGCGGTCTTGGCGTTCTTGAGCTGGCCGAGCAGCTTGTCGTCGAGCACCACCTCCGCCACGCAGCCGTTGGGCAGGCAGCGGACGAAGCCGGCGCGACCGACGTCCTGGTTGTCGAGCTTCAGCCCGAGGCCGGAGGGCAGCAGCACGCCGAGCGGCGCGACCACCCGCATCAGGCGGCTCTTCTGGTCGGCGGTCTTCAGCACGATCACGGTGAGACCGGCATTGGAGCGGTCTTCCGCCACCACGCTCTGGATCAGGGCGCATTGCTCGGCCTGCGCGCCCGGCGGGGTGTCGCAGCGGATCTGCCAGTCGCCATGCACCGAGCGCACCGCGCCTTGCGCGTTTGCCGCCTGGGTCAGGCCGAGGAGAAGCAGGGCTGCCGCCAACAGGCCTCCCAACCAGCCTGCCCGCGCTTTTCGCCTTGCCTGAATGTTCGAAGCGGCCATCCGGGTCGATTCCTTTAGAATGTTCGGTCGGGCCCGGCCGTCCGTTCGGCCGCCGGTTGCACGCACCCGTCGACTGTATCGCAATGACGGCGCCTTAAAGGCGATCTCGAAGCCATTTTTGCGCCGGATCGGGGCATCCACGAGCGAATCAGGTTTCAGTGGAGCGCCCCGCCTGTGGGTACATCCGGCAATCTCCCTGTCAAGCAGGTGGACAATTCGTCCGGCGACTTTTGCTTGATTTTGCGGGAAAATTCGCGATCGGCAGATTAGTCGCAGGCGCATGGCTTTCGGTCTTACTACTGCATTGCGAGCGCCTGCGAATTATGGTTTGAGAGGCTGGATTTCGACGCGTTCTAGCGATCTGGCTTCTGTACCCTCCTTGACTTTGAAGACGGGTACGTCCGGTAGGCCGTTTGTCAGGGCGGATCGTGCTGCATTTCCGGCCAAGAACCGGGGGTGCTTTGGGGAATTATCTAGGGAGCGCGAGCGGCATGAAGATGTCGATTGGCCGGATGGGCCGACAATTGCTGGGATTTGCGGTGGCGGGCATGGCGTCGATCGCCGCGGGATCGGCCTTCGCCGAGATGGGGCAGCCGGCTCCCTGGGAGCATACGCTGCAGCAAGGCGCGACCCCGGTGATGGAAAACATCATCTGGTTTCACAATTTCCTGCTGGTGCTGATCACCGCCATCACGCTGTTCGTGCTGGCGCTGCTGGTCATCGTGGTGGTGAAGTTCAACGCCCGGGCCAACCCGGTCCCCTCCCGGACCACACACAATACCCTGATCGAGGTGGCCTGGACGCTGATCCCGGTCCTGATCCTGGTCGGCATCGCGGTGCCGTCGTTCCGCCTGCTGTTCCTTGAGCTCGACGTGCCGAAGCCGGACCTGACGGTCAAGGTGACCGGCAAGCAGTGGTACTGGTCCTATGCTTACCCGGATAACGGCAAGTTCGAGTTTGATTCGCTGCTCGACAAGGACAAGCAGCCCCGCCTGCTGGGCGTCGACAACGAGATGGTCGTCCCGGTCAACAAGGTGGTCCGGATCCAGACCACCGGCGCGGACGTGATCCACTCCTTCGCGGTGCCGGCCTTCGGCATCAAGATCGACTCGATCCCCGGCCGCCTCAACGAAACCTGGTTCAAGGCCACCAAGACCGGCATGTTCTACGGCCAGTGCTCGGAACTGTGCGGCAAGGACCATGCCTTCATGCCGATCGCGGTGCGGGTCGTCAGCGACCAGGAATTCGCGACCTGGGTTGACGGCGCGAAGAAGAAGTTTGCGGCCAACCCGGCGAATACCTACGCCTCGGCTGGTCAGGCGGCGGAATAGGCGCAACTGGAAGAATAAGGGCGACGGGGCCGCAAGGTCCCAGAGGGACTGCAAGGCAGGATTTGAAACATGGCTACAGGCGCAGCGACACACGACGATCACGCCCATGATGATCACGCCCATCATCCGACCGGATGGCGGCGTTATCTGTACTCCACCAACCACAAAGACATCGGTACGATGTACCTCATCTTTGCGGTGATTGCGGGCATCATCGGCGCCGCGATGTCGATCGCGATCCGCGCCGAACTGATGTATCCGGGCGTCCAGATCTTCCACGAGACGCATACCTACAACGTGTTCGTGACCTCGCACGGTCTGATCATGATCTTCTTCATGGTCATGCCGGCGATGATCGGCGGGTTCGGCAACTGGATGGTGCCGCTGATGATCGGTGCACCCGACATGGCCTTCCCGCGCATGAACAACATCTCGTTCTGGCTGCTGCCGGCGTCCTTCGCGCTGCTCATCATCTCCACCTTCGTCGAGGGTGAGCCGGGCGCCAACGGTGTCGGTACCGGCTGGACCATGTACGCGCCGCTCTCGACCTCGGGCCATCCCGGCCCGGCGGTCGACTTCGCGATCCTGTCGCTCCATCTCGCCGGTGCCTCGTCGATCCTCGGCGCGATCAACTTCATCACCACGATCTTCAACATGCGCGCGCCGGGCATGACCCTGCACAAGATGCCGCTGTTCGTCTGGTCGATCCTGGTGACGGTGTTCCTGCTGCTGCTGTCGCTGCCGGTGCTCGCGGGTGCGATCACCATGCTGCTGACCGACCGCAATTTCGGCACCACCTTCTTTGCGGCTGACGGCGGCGGCGATCCCGTGCTGTTCCAGCACCTGTTCTGGTTCTTCGGTCACCCCGAAGTGTACATCCTGATCCTGCCCGGTTTCGGCATGGTCAGCCAGATCGTCTCGACCTTCTCGCGCAAGCCGGTGTTCGGCTATCTCGGCATGGCCTACGCCATGGTCGCGATCGGCGGTATCGGCTTCGTGGTCTGGGCGCACCACATGTACACCGTCGGCATGTCCTCGGCGACGCAGGCCTATTTCGTCGCCGCCACGATGGTGATCGCGGTGCCGACCGGCGTGAAGATCTTCTCCTGGATCGCCACGATGTGGGGCGGCTCGATCGAGTTCAAGGCGCCGATGCTCTGGGCCATCGGCTTCATCTTCCTGTTCACGGTCGGCGGCGTCACCGGCGTCGTGCTGGCCAATGCCGGCGTCGACCGCGTGCTGCAGGACACCTATTACGTCGTCGCGCACTTCCACTACGTGCTGTCGCTCGGCGCCGTGTTCGCGATCTTCGCGGGCTGGTACTACTGGTTCCCGAAGATGTTCGGCTACATGTATTCGGAGACCATCGCCAAGCTGCACTTCTGGGTCACCTTCATCGGCGTGAACCTGGTGTTCTTCCCGCAGCACTTCCTCGGCCTGTCGGGCATGCCCCGCCGCTACGTCGACTATCCGGATGCCTTCGCGGGCTGGAACCTGGTGTCGTCTTGGGGCTCCTACATCTCCGGCGTCGGCGTGCTGATCTTCATCTACGGCGTGATCGATGCCTTCGTCCGCAAGGAGCAGGCCGCGAACAATCCGTGGGGTGCGGGTGCGACCACGCTGGAGTGGACGCTCACCTCGCCGCCGCCGTTCCACCAGTTCGAAGTGCTGCCGCGCGTGCAGTGACCTGAGACCGCGCGGCGCACCCTGAGTGCGCCGCGCCCATTTTAGAGAAGTGAGACCTGATCTTGTCGGTTGTCGATCACAACGCCATTGAGTTGCCCCGGATCTCCGAGGCCGAAGTGGGCGACTACATCGCGCTCTTGAAGCCGCGCGTGATGTCGCTGGTGATCTTCACCGCGCTGGTCGGGTTGATGATCGCGCCGGTTCATGTCCACCCGGTGCTGGCCTTTACCTCGATCCTTTGCATCGCGGTCGGTGCCGGCGCCTCCGGCGCGCTCAACATGGCCTATGAGGGTGACGTCGACGCTCTGATGACGCGCACCGCCAACCGGCCGATCCCGCGCGGCCGCATCACGCCGTCGGAAGCGGCCGCCTTCGGCATCACGCTCGCCTTCTTCTCGGTGATGACGCTCGGCATCCTCGTCAACCTGGTGGCCGGCGCGCTGCTTGCCTTCACCATCTTCTTCTATGCCGTGATCTACACGATGTGGCTGAAGCGCTGGACCGCGCAGAACATCGTGATCGGGGGCGCCGCCGGCGCACTGCCGCCGGTGGTGGCGTGGGCGGCTGCGACCGGATCGCTGTCGATGGAGCCGATCCTCCTGTTCCTGGTCATCTTCTTCTGGACGCCGCCGCATTTCTGGGCGCTGGCGCTGTTCCGCAGCGACGACTACGCGCGCGCCGGCATCCCGATGCTGCCCGTCGTCGCCGGTCCCGACGCGACCCGCCTGCAGATACTGCTCTACACCATTGTGCTGGTCGCGATCGCGCTGGCGCCGTGGCCGCTCGGCTATTTCGACTGGATCTACGGCATCACCTCGCTGGTGCTGGGCGCCGGCATGCTGTGGCTGGCTGTCGAGGTCTATCGCCGCCGTGAGGGTGTTGCCGCCAATCGCGCCACCCGCCGGCTGTTTGCCTTCTCCATCCTCTATCTGTTCGCGCTGTTCGCTGTCCTCCTCGCCGAGGTTGCCGTCCGCGCGATCTTGCCTGTGATCATCGGGTAGGGGGCGCCACGGGGCGACATGGGGGCGCATGGGTTACCAATGGACGAGAAGCAGGAACCGGAAGGAATTGTCCTCACCGAGGCGCAGCTCAAGAGCCGGCGCCAGCGGTCGATCGCCACGGCGCTCGCGCTCGGCGTTCTCGTTCTGCTGTTCTTCGCAGTCACCCTCGTCAAGGGGCCAGCCGTGCTGGTGCGGCCGCTGTGAGTGAGATGGCGAACCAGCCGACCCCCGAGGCTCCGCAGGGGCCGGATCAGCCGAGCGATGGCGCCAAGGTCACGCGCCGGGCGCTGACCCGCGATGCGATGGTCGCATCGATCTGCGGTTTCGTCGTGGTGCTGATGGTCGGCGCGTCCTACGCTGCCGTGCCGTTCTACAACTGGTTCTGCCGCACCACCGGCTTCAACGGCACCACCCAGGTCGCGACCGCGGCCCCGACGGGCGCCCCGCTCGAGCGCACCATCACGGTCAGCTTCGATTCGAATGTTGCGCCGGGCCTGCCCTGGAAGTTCGAGCCCGAGCAGAACAACATCGACGTCAAGATCGGTCAGGTCGTCACCGTCTACTACACCGTGACCAACGAATCGGCGCGGACCACCACCGGACAGGCCGCCTACAATGTGGCGCCGCTGACGGTCGGCGCGTACTTCCAGAAGATCAACTGCTTCTGCTTCACCGAACAGACCATGGCGCCGGGCGAGAAGCGCGAGATGGCCGTCGTGTTCTATGTCGATCCGTCGCTGGCGAAAGACAGCGAGAACGACACGCTGAAGAACATCACATTGTCCTACACTTTCTTCCCCGTGCGCGATCCGTCGCCGCAGCCGGTGGCGGCGGGTGAAGCGGGGCAGCGCAAGGGCGGTTAGAGCATGATCGGGAAAAGTGGAGGCCGGTTTTCCCTCGCGACAAACGCGAAGCGTTTGCGCGGAGATCATGCTCAAACAAAGAGATGAGATCGTGATGCGGTTGCTTCCAATCGCGTCATGATCGAGCGGTTTTTGGAATTTGAGAAGAATACGTGCCTGACGGCACGCGAATGGAGAGACGGCAATGGCTGAGGCGCAAGTCAAGCATCACGACTATCATCTCGTCGACCCGAGCCCGTGGCCGGTGGTCGGCTCGATCTCGGCCTTCATCATGGCGGTCGGCGCGATCGGCTGGATGCATCATCTCTACTCGGCCGCTCCGATCGTGTTCGGCATCGGTACCGTCGGCGTGCTCTACACGATGGCGAGCTGGTGGGGCGACGTGATCAAGGAAGCCCAGTACAAGGGCGACCACACCCGCGTGGTGCAGATCAGCCACCGGTACGGCATGATCCTGTTCATCGCCTCCGAAGTGATGTTCTTCGTCGCCTGGTTCTGGGCCTTCTTCAATTCGGCGCTGTTCCCGGCCGATGCCGTCCACGCCACCCGCGACGCGGTGTTCGGCTGCGGTCCCGGCACCGCGATGGGCGCCTGCAGCGTGCCCGGCACCTGGCCGCCCCATGGCATCGAGACCTTCGATCCCTGGCATCTGCCGCTGCTCAACACGCTGCTGCTGCTGACCTCGGGCACCACGGTCACCTGGGCTCACCACGCACTCCTGGAGAACGATCGCCAGGGCCTCAAGCAGGGCCTGATCCTGACCGTGATCCTCGGCGCCACGTTCACCTGCGTGCAGGCCTATGAATATGCCCATGCGACGTTCTCCTTCGCCGGCAACGTCTATGGCGCGACCTTCTTCATGGCGACCGGGTTCCACGGTTTCCACGTGCTGGTCGGCACCATCTTCCTGCTGGTCTGCCTGTTCCGTGCCTATGCCGGCCACTTCACGCCGAAGCAGCATCTCGGCTTCGAGTTCGCCGCCTGGTACTGGCACTTCGTCGACGTGGTGTGGCTGTTCCTGTTCATCTGCATCTACGTCTGGGGCCACGGCGCCGAGACCATGGCCCACGGCGCGCACTAACCGCACCTTCGACGTGCTAAAGAGGGGGCGGCCGGATGGCCGCCCTTTTTCTATTTCTGAGCTCTCGTGGGAGGAGGCGGCCGCAGGCGGCCATTTGGCCGCGGTGCAAAGAAGGCCGATGCTTTTTGCATCGGCTACGTGTAATCCGCGCCGGATGAGGGGTTTCCATCTGCGGAGACAGGCCCCTCACCCGATACCATCGCGCTCCGCTCGATTTCGTCACCCTCTCCCGCAAAGGCAGGGGGAAAGGAACTACATGACGGATACACCGCCCACCGTGACCGAGAGCGCCCTGCGCGGCCTCGCCTGCAAATGTCCGCGCTGCGGCAAGGGCAAGCTCTATGCCGGCTTTCTCACGCTTGCGCCGCGCTGCGAGAGTTGCGGTCTCGATTATGCCTTCATCGATTCCGGCGACGGTCCGGCGGTCTTCATCATCATGCTGGCCGGCGCCATCGTGGTCGCGGCCGCGCTGATCGTCGAGGTGAAGTACCAGCCGCCGTTCTGGGTGCATGCGGCGCTGTGGTTGCCGCTGATCGTCGTCACCACGATCTTTCCGCTCCGCTCGATGAAGTCGCTCCTGATCGCACTTCAGTTCCACCACAAGGCCGCCGAAGGCCAGTTGACCCGACGCGACCCGACATGAGCAGCAAAGCTACCCGCGGACCCAGCGCCGCCGGCTTCGGCATCTTCACGCTGATCCTGATCGCCGTCTTTGTCGGCCTCGGCGTCTGGCAATTGCAGCGCCGGGTCGAGAAGCATGCCCTGATCGCGCAGCTCGACGCCCGGTTGGCGGCCGCGCAGATTGCGCTGCCCCAGCCGTCGGCATGGCCCACGCTGACCTCGGCGAAGGACGAATTCCGGCGCGTCACCTTCACCGCAACCTATGCGAAGCTGCCGGACGCGATGGTCTACAGCTCCGGCTCGGCGGTGCGCGGCGATATCAGCGGGCCCGGCACCTGGGCCTTCCTGCCGGCGAAGCTTCCGAGCGGCGAGACCGTCGTGGTCAATACCGGTTTCGTGCAGAACACGATGCAGGATCGCGCCTTCGAGGACCGCGTCGTCGGCCGTCTCGTCACCGGCGAGCCGGTCACGCTCAACGGCTATATCCGCTTTCCCGAGCCCCCGGGCCGGCTGACGCCCGCGGCAAACGTCTCGAAACGACTGTGGTTCGCGCGCGATCACCGCGCGATGGCGCAGGCGCTCGGCTGGGGCGAGGTGGCGCCGTTCTACGTCGACCTGGAATCGCCGGCGCCCGACAGCGGCACGCCGAAGCCGGGGCCGCTGGAGGTTCATCTCAGGGATGACCACATGCAGTACGCCATCACCTGGTTCTCGCTGGCGGCCGCCGTCCTGATCGCGTTCGGGGCGTGGTGGCGCGGCCAGCGGCGCAAGGGGACGTGAGCGCCTAAAACGTCTGAATCAATTCGCCCGGCGCGCGGCCAGAATCGCTTGCCGGGCACGCAGTGTCGAGCCATTCGGCTCGACGTTTTGCGTCAACCAGGGTTTTCCATCTCGTGTCATTTCCGACCACAAATCCATCGCTCGCCCGCGCCTTGGCCGAGCGCGGCTACGAACGCCCGACGCCGGTTCAGCTCGCCGTGCTTGCGGACGAAGCTGTCGACCGCGACCTGCTCGTTTCGGCGCAGACGGGCTCCGGCAAGACCGTCGCCTACGGTCTGGCCATCGCGAAGGACCTGCTTGATGGCGCCGAGCGGTTCGAGCAGGCGGCCGCGCCGCTTGCACTGATCGTCGCGCCCACGCGCGAGCTCGCCTTGCAGGTCCATCGCGAACTCGCATGGCTCTATCAACACGCGGATGGGCGCGTCGTCTCCTGCGTCGGCGGCATGGATCCGCGCCGCGAACAGCGCGAGCTCGCCGCGGGCGCCCACATCGTGGTCGGGACGCCCGGCCGGTTATGCGATCATCTGCGGCGCGGCCATCTCGACATCTCTGAATTGCGGGCCGTCGTGCTCGACGAAGCCGATGAAATGCTCAATCTCGGCTTTCGCGAGGATATGGAATTCATCCTCGAGACCACGCCGGACACGCGCCGCACGTTGTTGTTCTCGGCGACCTTTCCGCGCGGCATCGTCGCGCTGGCCAAGCAGTATCAGCAGCAGGCCTTCCGGATCGAGGTTGCGGGCGACGAGGGCGGTCACGCCGATATCGAGTACCGCGCCATTCGGATCGCATCTGGCGACGTCGAGCACGCGGTCGTCAACGTGCTGCGCTTCTTCGAGGCGCCGAGCGCGCTGGTGTTTTGCAACACGCGAGAGGCCGTCAGGCATTTGCAGGCGGCTCTGCTGGAGCGCGGGTTTTCCGTGGTCGCCCTGTCGGGCGAACTGACGCAGAACGAGCGGACCCAGGCGCTGCAGGCGTTGCGCGACGGACGTTCCCGCGTCTGCGTGGCGACCGATGTCGCGGCGCGCGGGCATCGACCTGCCGAGTCTCGACCTCGTCATTCATGCGGATCTGCCGAATGACACGGAGGTCTTGCAGCATCGCTCGGGCCGCACCGGCCGTGCCGGTCGAAAGGGCGTCAGCATCCTGCTGGTGCCGCCGGCGCGACGCCGGCGAGCGGAATTGCTGCTGAAACTGGCCGGCATCGATGCGATCTGGGACGCAGCTCCTCAGGCCGACGAAATCCGCAAGCTCGATCATCAACGCATGCTGCAGGATGCGGTGTTCAGCGAGGAGGCGACGCCGGACGATCTGGTCCTGGCGCAGGCATTGCTCGCCGAGCGGTCGCCCGAGGATATTGCCGCGGCGCTCGCGCGGCTCTATCGCGCGCGGCTTCCTTCGCCCGAAGATATTCTCGATCCGGGCGAGCATAGCGGCCGGCCGCGTGACGAACGCGGTCGAGAGGACGGGCGATCGTCGCGCGGCGATGATCGCCGCGCCGCGTCCCGATCGAAGGCGGGAAAATCATCATCGCGCCACGGCATGGTCGAGGCCAGCGTCTGGTTCCGGGCTGCCATCGGGCGGAGAAAGAATGCCGAAGCGCGCTGGCTGCTGCCGATGATTTGCCGTCGTGGCGGCATCGACAAGCGAGACATCGGCGCCATCCGGATTCTCGACACCACCACCGAGTTCGAGATTTCCGAACGGGTCGCGGACACCTTCGCCGTCAACGTCCGGCGTCCGGACAAGGAAGACAGCATTCGCATCGAGCCGCTGGCACATCCACCCTCGGGTCAGGCACCGTCGGAGAAGAAGCCGCGGCCGTCCCGGGGCGACGCCGATCGCGATGAACGTCGAGGCGACCATTCTCGCGACGCGGCAGGACCGAAGCAACGCGGCAAGTCGCACGGCGACGGCGGCGCGAAATTCGCCGGCGAGCCGGCTTTCGGGAAGAAGCAAAAGAAACAGAAGAACAAGTCCGGCCACCACGATGTGCAACCATGGCCGACGGCCGCTTCGCCTGCGAAGGGCGCACGCGGCAGGAAGGGCAAGAAGAATCGTCGCGGCTGATCCGTCAGCGTAGCAGATCACGACCGCAGATCTCGGCGTCACCGTGACGTGAGAGCTGCGGCCGGTTACTTAGAGTGTGATCCGGAAAAGTGTGAAGCGGTTTTCCGAAAAGATCATGCTCAAACAAGAAGCTAAAGCGCGATGACGATTCAACCTGACCTCATCGCGCTTTAGTGTCCCATGCTGACGGCGCCGCCGAGCTTGACCTTGCGCAGCGTCAGCGCGAGCGGCACGGCCGAGAGCGAGATCAGCATCAGCACCCAGAACGCATCCATGTAGGCCAGGAACGACGCCTGGGTCTGCACCTGCTGTCCGATCCACTGGATCGCCTGGTCATGGGCCTGCGCCAGCGAGCTGCCATGGCCCGCGAAGAAGTTGGTGATCTGCTGCAGCGTGTGCTGATATTGCGAGCTCGACGGGACCACCTGCTCGACCAGCCGGTTCTGGTGGAGCTGCTCGCGATGCGTCAGCACGTTGGACACGATCGAGACGCCGATCGAGCCGCCGGTGTTGCGCGCAGCATTGATCAGGGCGGAGGCCTGGTCGGTCTTGGTCGCGGGAATGCCGTCATAGGAGGCCGCCATGATCGGTATGAAGATCAGCGGCAGACCGACGCCGAGCAGCATGCGCGTGCGCGCCATGAACCAGAAACCGAGATCGCCATACACGTTGGTCATGCCGTACATGGAGGCCGCGATGACCAGCGCGCCGGCGATGATCAGGTATTTCGGCTGCACCTTGGCCGCGAGGCGGCCGACGACGAACATCATCAGCATGGTGACGACGCCGCCGGGTGAGAGCACGAGGCCGGCCCAGGTGGCGGTGTAGCCGAAATCCTGCTGCACCAGCTGTGGCAGGAACTGGGTGGTCGCGAGCAGGATGGCGCCGGTCGCCAGCATCACCAGGAAGCAGGCGCCGAACTGGCGGCTTGCGACCATCCGCAGGTCGATCATCGGATTGCGGCGGGTCATTTCCCACGGGATCATCAGCACGAACGCCGTGCCGCAGATCACCGCTGATGTGACGATGAAGGGGGAGGCGAACCAGTCGTCCTCCAGGCCGCGGTCGAGCATCACCTCGAGCGCGCCGAGGAAGGTCGCAACCAGCGCGAAGCCGATGAAGTCGAAGCTGTTGTCCTGCGGCTGTTGTTGGTTCTTCGCGGGCTCGTGCAGCACCGCCGCGATCAGCGCGATCGCAAATACGCCGACCGGCGCGTTGATCAGGAAGCACCAGTGCCAGGACAGATTGTCGGACAGCCAGCCGCCGAGCGTCGGCCCGACCACCGGGGCGACCACCACGGCGATGCCGAACACCGCAAAGGCCTGGCCGCGCTTCGCCGGCGGAAATGCGTCGGCGAGGATCGACTGCGCGACCGGCACCATGCCGCCGCCGCCGAGACCCTGCAGGATGCGGAACAGCAACAGCGCGTTCAGGTTGGGCGCGAACCCGCACAGGATCGAGCTCACGGTGAAGATGCCGAGGCAGATCAGGAAGAACGTCTTGCGTCCGAGCATCCGGGCGAGAAAGCTGGAAGCGGTCAGGATGATGGCGTTGGAGACGAGATAGGTGGTGACCACCCAGGAGGCTTCGTCCTCGCTCACGCCCATGCCGCCCGCGATGTAGGGCAGCGCCACATTGGCGATGGTGGTGTCGAGCACCTCCATGAAGCTCGCGAGCGCGACCACGATGGCGATCAGCCAGGGATTGACGCTGACCGTGTTCGGAGCAGAAAAGCCTTTGGCGTCAATCGCGGCGGCACTCATAGCAGCTTCTCCAGGCGCTCGAACAGCGACGGCGAGGAATCGATGCGCACGGTCGGGACAACGGACATGCCCGGCCCGAGCGCGACGTCGGTCGGCGGGTTGTCCAGCACGATCTTGACCGGCACGCGCTGCACGATCTTGACGTAGTTGCCGGTGGCATTCTGCGCCGGCAGCAGCGAGAACGCGGTGCCGGATCCCGGCTGCACGCTCGCGATATGGCCGTTGATCGAGCGTCCCGGGTAGGCGTCGATCTTCAGCGTCACCTTCTCGCCGGGCCGCATCCGGTCGAGCTGGATCTCCTTGAAGTTCGCGGTGACCCAGATCTCGTCGGGCACGAACATGGTCAGGTTGGTGCCGACCTGCGCGAACTGGCCGACGGCCGCCGTGAGGTTGGCGACACGGCCCGGCTGCGCCGCCGTCACCGTCGTGTAGGACAGATTGAGCTGCGCCTGGTCGCGCTGGGCCTGGGCCTGCGCGAGGTTCGCAACCGCGCTCTTGCGTTGCGCCTTCAGCGACTCGACCTGCCGCTGCGCCAGGTTGAGGGTCGCCTTCGCGCTGAGCAGCGCGGACTGCTGCTGATGCAGCTGCGAGGTGTACTGCTCGGAGTTCTGCACCGTGCCGTAGCCGGTCTGCTCCAGGTGCTGGTAGCGCGTCGCCTGCTGCTGGGCGAACACCAGCGCCGCGTCGGCCTGGTCGACCTGAGCGTGGTTGGCGGCGATCTGGGCCTGCTGCACGTCGAGTTGCGCGTCGATGTTCTGGATGCTGGCCTGCGCGGCCGCGACCTGCGCCTCGGCCTGCGCCAGCGCGACGCGGTAGTCGCGGTCGTCGAGACGCGCGATCACTTGGCCGGCGGCGACATGCTCGTTGTCGGTGACAGGGACGGCGGTGACGTATCCGGACACTTTCGGGGCGATCGCGGATTGCCGCGCCGCTATGAAGGCGTCGTCGGTCGACTCGAAATGTTCGGTGTAGTCCATGTAGAGGTAGCCGCCGCCGAGCGCGGCGGCGAGCAGTACCGCGCCGATCGCCGAGACGATCGGGCGGCGGCGCAGGAGGCTGCCCCGGCGCGCCTTGCCGTCGGCTTCCGGTTCCGGCTGAACCGGGGCGGGCCCCTTGTCGACCGGAGTCGGGGCCGGCGCGCGCGCCGCGGGCTCCGGCTTGTGGGATTTGGCGTTTGCCTCAAACGAGGTCGCGTCGGAAGGCGGGCTTTCAACGCCCTCGAGCCTTGGTGCGCCTCGTTCCAAAACACTGTCTTCGAACATGATCGCTGCTCCTGCTGACCGCGAAGTCTGTAAGGGTCTCGCTTGCCTGCGAGAGCCTCGAATAAAGGAACGGAATCGTTCCATTCTGTGCGACAAATAGTCCCGCCTCGCAGGTGCGTCAATAGGAACGGAACTGTACCGTTCTATTTACAAGCAGATGTGATCAGCCTAGATTGCGAGGCAAGGCCGCTCGTCGGCAGCAGGGAACCCGGTGCAAGCGCCATGAACACCAGCACTCTTAAAAAGACGTCAGCCTCGAAGGCCAAGCGTGCCGAGGTGCGCCTGGGCCGCCCGCCGAAGGAGCTGATCGGAGAGGTCGATGAGCGCATCCTCGATGCGGCCCGCACGGTCTTCCTGCTCCGCGGCTTCGAGGGCGCGAGTATCGACGAGATCGCCGAGGTGGCGCGCTCCGGCAAGCGCACGATCTATGCGCGCTTCGCCGACAAGCGGGCGCTGTTCACCGAGGTGGTGAAGCGGGACATCATCACGCGCATCGCCGAGCTCAAGGTCGAGACCGAGACGCCCTGCGGCGCCACGGTCGAGGAGCGTCTCACCAGTGCTGCGTCCACTTTGCTGCACTGGGGGCTCGACACCGACAGGATCGGATTGATGCGGCTTGCGATCGCGGAAGCACGCCGCTTCCCGGATCTCGCCGCCACGGTCAACCGCAGCGCGCGCGAGCTCAGCACCCAGCTCGGGGTTCACCTGCTGCGCGATCTCACCCGGTCCGACGAGCTCGGAACGCTGCGGGCCTTCGCGCCGGAACAGCTTGCGACGACGGCGCGGCTGTTCCTCGACCTCGTCGCGGTGCCCATGCTGCTCAGGGCGCTGTATGAGGTGGACCTCAAGGCGCTTGATCCCGAGATCGACGCGCATGTCGCGCGCGCCGTTGCGTTCTTCATTGCGGGCTGCAGGAACGGAGGGATTGAGGGCGGGAAGCGGTAGGGCGTCTTGAATCAGTCTCGCAACGGACCCGCTGGACCTCCCGGCAGGCGGGAGAGCGAGTGGAGTTCCTCGACGGATCAGTCCGGCGCGCGCTCGACGGCGTGACGCAGCCAGACCATTCCGCCTTCCAGCGTCTCGCAATGGGTGAGCCGCAACGCCTGCCCGGCGCCCGGGCGATCGCCGTCGGGACCGTGATAGTCGACGATGCTTTGCGTGCCGGCCAGGCCGTCGACGGCTGGGTGGATCAGCGTGCTGAATTCGTCGATCAGCCCATGCTTGAGGAAGGCGCCATTGATCCCGCCGCCGCCTTCGAGCAGCAGCGTTTTGGCGCCGAACAGGGACGCAAGCTGCGCCATCGCGCGGGGCAGATCGTCGCCCTTCGGTCCGGCAAAGATGTAGGACGCGCCGTCCTCGCGCAATTCGGCGAGATGGGCGTCGGAGACCTGCTCGCCCAGCACGGCAACGGCGTGATCGCCGCCGACATTGTCCTTGCCGAAATGCACGCGGCCCGACGGATCGATGCCGACCGCGAGCTTGCGGCCGTTGCGATTGGCGATGTGCGCCTCGCGCGGCACCTTCGGCGCGTTGGCGATATGCCGCTCCGATCCCTTGGCCATCTCGTTCATGGTGACGCGGCCGATGATCCAGCCGTCGGCCTCGAAGCCGTCGTGAATCCGCTCATAGTGCGAGCGCAGCACCTCGGCCGAGATGCCCGCCGCCGCCCTGGTGAAGCGGCTCGGATGAAGCTTGCCGTCGATCGACGTGCCCATGTGGCAGATGATGTGGGGACGCATAGGCTTACTTTCGGTGGAACGTTGCAAGGGCGAGCTGCTGTCGCGGAGTGGGAGGCACGGTCTCATTTAGAGAGCCGCGGGCCCGTTCTCAACTCCGGTAACGGAGCGATGTTTCAACCGCGCGACGCACGGGCGAAGCCGCAAGACGGTTCATCTCGCATCCAAGCACGTATGGAGCGAAGGCTACTATTTGGGTGGCTTCCAAGTCATTTCTTGAGATCTGCGGCGAAGAACTTGGCGGCCTCGGCCTTCGATTCCTGATCCGCCTTGGCGTCGTATCTGAGCGGCAGGTTGAATTTCTTGCCGAGCTCGGTGGCTTCGGGGTTCGTGAACGCGTGCACGGCGCCGGGATACTCGATGATCCGGTAATCGACCTTCGCGGCGTCGAAATCCTTCTTCAAGGCATCGTACTGCTCGCGCTTCACGAAGGGGTCGTCCGCACCGTTCAGGATGAGGATCTTCGCCTTGACAGCTCCCGGCGCCGGCGCGGGGGTGTTGAGACCGAGCGATGCATGGAAGCCCGCAACCGCGGCGAGATCGGCGCCGCTGCGCGCCATGTTCAGCACGACCGCGCCGCCGAAGCAGTAACCGACGGCGCCGATCCGCTTGGGATCGACCGAGGCCTGCTTGGCGAGTTCGTCCCGCGCTGCGTTGAAGCGCTGCTCCATTACCGATGCGTTTTTCATCACCGACGACGAGAGCGCGCCGGCGTCCTTCGGGTTGTCCGCGGTCTTGGCGTCGCCGTACATGTCGGCGATAAGAACGGTGTAGCCCTGCTGCGCGAAGTTCCGCGCCTCGTTATGGATGTGCTTGGTGATGCCCCACCATTCATGCACCATCACGATGCCGGGCTGCTTGGCTTTGGCGGCGTCGTCATAGACGACGAAACCCTTCATCGTGGCCTCGCCGTCCGAATAGGTGACCGGCTCTTCCCGGATCGCGGCGTTTGCGCTCGTGATCATCGCGATGGCGCAAAGTGCTCCCATGATCGTCGTTCGCATGGCTGACCTCCTGCGGGGTTGGCGCAATGATATTGGCATACCAGGGATTCCCGCGCCAGACGGTGAAAGCATCACGGGTGGCCTTGCAGGCTGAACCTACAGCAGCGGATCATCGCGCCGCGCAGCCAAACGGAGGGGGGACTGTCACCGGAATCGAGGTTTTCGATTCACCGGGCCTTAAGCCAAACCCCGCTAAATCCGCCGTGCGGGCCTGGCTTCGCAATGGGTCCGCGTCGGCTTTGCGTCCGGACTAATGCGGGTACCGTGGACAACATCGTCAATCCCATCACTTTCGTGTTCGATGCTTGGCTCGGCCTGGTCGCCGATCCCGGCAAGCAGTTCATCTTCGCTGCCCTGCTCCTGCTGCTGGCCGCTCACATGGGTTGGCGGTCGTCCTGGACGCAGCGCGCGGTCGATGCGGTCGAAAGCGTGACGGCGACGCTCGCCATCTTCCTCATCAACGTGCTGGCGGCGCCCGCCGTGTGGCTGTTGTCGGAGCAGCTGAAGGCGCTTTATGCATTGCTGGGAATACCGAGCGTGCCGGGCTCGGTCTGGGCGGGATTGCCGGTCTGGCTGCTCAGCTTCATCGCCATCCTGGCTCAGGATTTCGCCAATTACTGGAACCACCGCGCCATGCATTTGAAATGGCTGTGGCCGGTGCACGCAATTCATCATTCGGATCCTGTCGTCAACGGCTTGACGACATATCGCATCCACGCACTGGAGACGCTGGTGATGTGGGGCTCCTATACGATCATGTTGACGTGGCTCGGCTTCCCCGCCGACGCGATAGGGATCGGTGCGCTCTTCCTGACGCTGCACAACGTCTATGTTCATATCAATGTCGACTGGGGACATGGCCCGCTGCGCATGTTAATCGCCTCGCCGCGCTTTCACCGCTGGCACCATGCCGATGTGCCGGAGGCCCACGGCAAGAACCTCGCCAACGTCTTTCCGTTCTTCGACTGGATGTTTGGCACCTATCGCGTCCCGGGACCATGTGACGTCCCTGTCGGCGCCACAGGCATACCGCGCAACGATGTCGTGAAGCTGACATTGTGGCCCCTGCTGGAATGGGCGCGGATGACGATGCCGTGGGTCGAGGCAATACGAGCCCGGACCGTCGGTTGGCCGGCGCGCGGCACGGGCCTCGCCAAGACGATGCCTTTGGACATCAAGGCAGACTAGAAGGCTCTCTTCGAATCGCAAGTTGTCGAGCGGACGATCAGGGAGCTGCGACGTTCACCGTCTCTTCCATGATCTTCAGTTGTCCGCCTTCGCGAGTGAGGATCGAGGTGTAGTAGCCGTGAAACGGCCGATCGCCCAGCTTGGCTTGCCACGTTCCTGCGTCGAAGACGAACGTGCCTTCCGAGCGCGAGGTGAGTCCCTGAACCGAGTAGTCGTGCAATCCCATCTTCACGGCATCCTGGAAACTTCGCCGGATCGCGTCGCGGCCCTGAGCGATGCCGGTCGGTGTCACGCGAATGGCGTTCTCGGCAAATGCGTCGGCCATGGTATCCGCATCACCACGATTATATGCTTCGGCAAGACGCTTATGCATCTCGGTCATGGCGGCATCATCGAGCTTCTCTTCCGCCATCACGTTGTAGGGAACGGCAAGCAGCAAGACTAGAATTGGGGCCAGTCTCAGCATCGTGCGTCCTCCCGCGATTCAACGCCTGCCGGTTCGTGACCACGTCTGGAACGACCAGGCAATTCGAGCGGCCAGCTTCCGACAAATGGTCGCCATTGGCGAGCGAAAGTCCGCTCGGCCTAGTCGAACCAGCCGCGCCGCCTGAACCAGAGCAACGGCAGGATGCCGCTGGCCTGTCCGCTGCAACCGCCTGATGAAGCGCGCCCCATGCCACTGAGTTGCCCGACGGCAAGTCCCTGGGTGAAGAATATTTCTGTTTTCCAGAATTGAAACTCAGTGTATGAATCCCTCCGTCTCACCCGATTGAGGGGCGCATGGCGATCGTCACGGGTGTTGCGGTGAGATGCGGTGGACGCCGATTGCGTGACTGACGAGCACGTATGAGGCGGACGGCGAAGTCGTGCAGGCCTGACGCCCTAGTGGCAGGTGTCCTGTTGCAAGACGCCATTGCGTCTTGCAACGGCGGTGACAAAAGAGCCCAGTCTCACCGGGGAGAGCCCGTATAAGCCGTAAACCATCGCGCAGGGAAAGCCGGAGTGTTTCCGGTTACACCTGTGGTCCTACCTCCCGTGCTTACTATTTTGCACGGGACCCATGGGTGCGATCGGCACCCGGCTTTCCCTGCGCCCTCTGCTTGAGGAGAGGGCGGAACGAAATGCAAGACTCGGACAATTCGTGTCGCGAGAATGCAGATGTTTGTCTCACCGGCGGCGCAACACACTCAGTGTCGTCCCTGCGAAAGCAGGGACCCATAACCACCGAAGTTCATTCCTGAGCGATGCAGGAACGACGAGTCCCCTTCACAACA
>NZ_LNCU01000105.1 GCF_001542415.1 Bradyrhizobium macuxiense | reverse complement strand
GGTTGAGTTCAGCGATTAGTCAACTTGACCGGAAATACAAAGCCGTCGAGTCCAAGCTTTATTGCCCGATCAATTTCCGCGTCGAGTTGAGCATAGAGCTGCTTCCGCTCCCGCCGAACTAAAATCTTTTCGGCTTCCGCTTGCAGCTCGGCCTGTGTCCGCATCCGGTAGGTTTTGGCCTTACGATCGTATTTGAGCGGGTGAACCATAACCTCCGCAGTCGTCTCTGCCATTGATGATCCTCGATGTCATGCGCCGTGAACCGGCTCAAGGCCGGTCACGGTCGCAGAATGTGAAATTTGGGGAAGGTCGCGGCTTCCGTTTTGCTGGCCCGATGCCTGACGGCTTGGCTCTGATGGCGGAAGATACCTGATCGCGCGACGATCACGATGTATGTCGCTTGCCGGATCAATGCAAGTCGTCAGTGAAGTACAATCCGCCGCTCGCCTGCAGCAACCTCGCCGACGAAATTGAGAAATACATCCACCATGGTTTCGCAGCGATCGCGAACGTCGTCGGTCAGGCTATCGACTACCTCGACGGCTGAGAGTTCGCCGCGACTAGTTCCGGTCCATGCTTCGATTATGCGAGTAATAAGCTCGTCACGATTGATCATGAGCATTGAAGTAATCTCCGGTTTGAACCAATGGCAGCAATCTGCGCACGCTTTTCAGGACTGGCAAGTCGGCGAAAGTGCGATCGTTCAAGTCACGCTTTCATGGTGTGTAAAGTGAGTGACGATTTCCCATGCGTTGCCAATGCAGGGATCGACCAACATTAAATTTTTTTCTGTCAAGTGCCGTCGCTGTAGAACTTGAAATAGGTTTCGCCTTGTTGATCTCTGTATCGAATGTCTCTTCAGGCACGTTGGCGACGCGAACAGCTTGCGTCTGCTGATGCTTCGAGATACCTGCGCTACGCGCCTCTTCGGTCTGCGAAGGCAAAGTATGGTTGCCCTCACTTTGCTTTCGCGAGTTATCTGGCCTCGCATCGAACTGCTTCAGCAACTCACCCATGCGGCGCGTAGCACGGGCACGGATGCGCTGTGCCAAAGGTCAGCGACGACGCATCCATCCTGATCGCGGTGCGATCCATCCGCCTCCGGGACGACGGAAGCCCGGCTGCTGTTGCTTCTGCGTAAAGGCGCTATGCCGTTCATCGTCGTCAACATGACGTTCGATCACAATAGGCTTCGGCTGCACTGGAGCTGCCGGAGTAGTCGGAGCTGCAGGTTGCTGCACTGTCTTCATCTCCGTTGCGAAGCGAACATGTGCAGGCAGAGATTTCCGAACTGCCAAGCATCCGACGAAAGGTCTCCCTCCGGTGACGGCCGCCTTGTCAGGTTAAGACGAGTGCTGTGTAACAGCCCTTATGGACAGCAATAAGTGCAGTGCTCAGGTCGAGCGGTTCGAGATTGTCGAGACTGGCCGGCGCCGTCGCTGGACCGATGATGAGAAGCTCAAGATCGTTTTGGAGAGTTTGCAGAGCCCGCGGGCGGTCTCGTCGACGGCACGGCGATACGGCATCTCACGTTCGCTGTTGCTGACTTGGCGTCGATCGTTTGGTGCACGGGCGAGTAGTGATGAAGTGCCTCGGCCCGGCTTTGTGCCAGCGATGGTGGTACCGGACTCGCCGCCAGTGCCGTCGACAGCGTTAGCGGCGACGGCGAGCGGACGCATGGAGATTGTCTCCGGCAAAGCTTATCGAGTGATCGTGGACGCCGGCGTTGATATGATGGCGCTGTCTCGCGTGTTGGATCTGCTGGAGCGGCGATGATCCCGATCGCAGCAGGAGCGAGAATCTGGATCGCAACCGGTCATACTGACATGCGCAAAGGCATGCAGGGTCTGGCGTTGCTGGTGCAGGAGGGCCTGGGGCGAGATCCTTTTGCCGGAGACGTCTTTGTGTTCCGTGGTCGCGCTGGCACCCTGATCAAGGCGCTTTGGCACGACGGGGTCGGGTTGTCGCTCTACGCCAAGCGGCTGGACCGTGGCCGCTTCATCTGGCCGGCGACGGTGGACGGTGTGGTGTCGCTGACGGCAGCTCAGATGGGCTATTTGCTGGAGGCGATCGACTGGCGCAACCCCCAACATAGTTGGCGGCCGCAGAGCGCAGGGTAAGCAGCGCAATAGTCGCGTGAGATTGCAAAAAGGCCGCGCCAAATCGCGGCTTTTGTGATTCCATCGGTGCATGGGTGACGGTCCCGAAAATCTGCCGGAAGACATTGAGGCGCTGCAGGGGGCGTTACTGGCCACGCGGGCCGAACTTGCCAGCGTTCGCGCCCAGCAGTCCGACGACCAGGCGCTGATCGCTCACCTGAAGCTGCAGATCCAAAAGCTGAACCGTGATCGTCATGGCCCTGGCTCGGAGCGTACCGCAAGGCTGCTGGATCAGCTCGAACTGACGTTGGAGGAACTCGAGGCTTCTGCGACTGAGGACGAACTCGCTGCCGAAATGGCCGCGGCCAAGACGACGAAGGTGGCCTCGTTCACGCGCAAGCGGCCGTCGCGCCAACCGTTCCCGGACCATCTGCCTCGCGAGCGGGTGCTCGTGCCGGGACCTGTGACGTGCGCCTGCTGCGGCGGAGCGAGGTTGTCCAAGCTCGGTGAGGACATCACAGAAACGCTGGAGGTGATCCCGAAATCCTGGAAGGTGATCCAGCACGTCCGGGAGAAGTTCAGCTGCCGTGATTGCGAGAAGATCAGCCAGGCCCCGGCGCCATTCCACGTCATTCCTCGCGGTTGGGCCGGCCCCAGCTTGTTGGCGATGGTGCTGTTCGAGAAGTTCGGCCAGCACCAGCCGCTGAACCGGCAGGCCGAACGATATGCCAAGGAAGGCGTGCCGATCAGCCTGTCGACCCTCGCCGACCAGGTCGGTGGTTGTACAGTCGCGCTCACGCCCTTGTTCCGGCGCCTCGAGGCCCATGTGCTAAGCGCCGAGCGACTGCACGGCGATGACACGACGGTGCCGGTCCTGGCCAAGGGCAAGACCGACACCGGCCGAATTTGGGTCTATGTGCGCGACGACAAGCCTTTTGGTGGGCAGGCCCCGCCGGGGGCAGTGTTCTATTACTCGCGCGATCGCGCCGGCGAGCATCCCCAGGCGCATCTGGCCGGCTAT
>NZ_LNCU01000104.1:54028-72779 GCF_001542415.1 Bradyrhizobium macuxiense | reverse complement strand
AGCGAGATCGCCGGCGTGCTCAATCTGCGCGGCCGCATCGTCACCGTGGTCGACATGCGCGCCCGGCTCGGGCTGCCCGCGGCCTGCGACGGCAAGCCGATGATGGCGGTCGGTGTCGACCAGCGCGGCGAATCCTACGGTCTGCTGATCGACCAGATCGGCGAGGTGCTGCGGCTGCCCGATGCCGGCCGCGAGGACAACCCGGTCAACCTCGATCCCCGCATGGCCAAGCTCGCCGGCGGCGTCCACCGCCTCGACGGCCAACTCATGGTCGTCCTCGATGTCGATCGCGTGCTCGAATTGATGCCCAAGCTGGCTGCTGCTGCGCAATGCCCGGCCGCGAAGACGGTTGGTTCAACAAGGAGGCCAACACATGAAGACATGTCTTGTTGTCGATGATTCCAGCGTGGTGCGGAAGATTGCCCGCCGCATCCTCGAAGGAATGGATTTCTCCGTCGTAGAAGCCGAGGACGGCGCGAAAGCGCTCGAGGTTTGCAAGCGTGCGATGCCGGATGCCGTGCTGCTCGACTGGAACATGCCGGTCATGGACGGCTTCGAATTCCTCGTGCAGCTCCGCCGCATGCCCGGCGGCGATGCACCGAAAGTGGTGTTCTGCACCACCGAGAACGGCATCGATCACATCTCGCGCGCGCTGCATGCCGGCGCCAACGAGTACATCATGAAGCCGTTCGACAAGGAGATCGTCACCGCGAAATTCCAGGAAGTCGGGCTGCTCGCACTCGAACTGCCCTCCGAGGCCTGAAGCCAGTTTCATCCTTTTGCCTATGCGAGGCTCCAGTGACGCCCCCCGACTACGAGTATCTGCGTAAGCTCCTGAAGGATCATTCAGGACTCGATCTGTCCACCGACAAGCAGTATCTGATCGAAAGCCGCCTGCTTCCGCTGGCGCGCAAATGCGGCCTGTCCGGCATCCCCGATCTGGTGATGAAGATGAAGGGCGGCTCGTCCTTGCATATCGTCCAGGTGGTCGAAGCCATGACCACCAACGAGACCTTCTTCTTTCGCGACAAGATCCCGTTTGATCATTTTCGCGACATCATCATGCCGGAGCTCGTCAAGGCGCGCGCTGCGCGCAGGAGCATCCGCATCTGGTGCGCCGCCGGATCGACCGGCCAGGAGCCCTATTCGCTGGCGATGTGCCTGAAGGAGATGGGCGCGACGCTTGCGGGCTGGCGGGTCGAGATCATCGCGACCGACCTGTCCCAGGAAGTGCTGGAGAAATCGAAGGCCGGCATCTACAGCCAGTTCGAGGTGCAGCGCGGACTGCCGATCCAGATGCTGATCAAGTACTTCAAGCAATCGGGCGAGTTCTGGCAGATCAATCCCGAGTTGCGCTCCATGGTGCAGCACCGCCAACTCAATCTGCTGCATGATTTCTCGCTGCTCGGCGCCTTCGACGTGATCTTTTGCCGCAACGTGCTGATCTATTTCGACCAGGACACCAAGATCAACGTCTTCAACCGTCTTGCCAGATCGATGGACGCGGACGGCTTCCTGGTGCTGGGCGCCGCAGAGACGGTGGTCGGCCTGACCGACAGCTTCAAGCCGGTCGCCGAACGGCGCGGCCTGTACCGGCCGACGGGCGCGCGGGTGTCGGGCGGCGGCACCATGCCCAAGGCTGCCGCGATGGCGGTGGGGAATTGAGCGATGACGGACGATGGCAAGCTCGTCGAGCGCGTCACCTTCAGCCGGGGCATTGATGTCTGCATCATGGCTATCGACGGCACCTGGCGGCGTGACTGCCGGCTCAACGCCATCTCCGATACCGATGCGGCCCTCACGGTCGAAGGTTCCATTCAGGGGCTCAATCTGAAGGAGTTCTTCCTCCTGCTCTCGTCGACCGGTCTTGCCTATCGCCGCTGCGAGCTGATCCGCGTCAACGGCACCGAAATGGACGTCGGCTTCCTCAAGGGCAAGCCGGGCAAGAAGCGGCCGGTTTCCGGCGAGGCCGACAGGATCGGGGCCTGATCCGGCCGCGCTCGCTCAAGATCCGCCGTCTCTCCCAGACAACAGCGGAACAGATCGCGATCTCATGTGTTGGAGCGCTATCTGCGCGACAGCCGTGGCCGCGGGACGGGGCGGCTGTCGGACCGGCGGATCAGTTCAGGATGTGCGTCGGGGCTTCGGAATCCAGTAGCCGATCAAGTGCGGCACCGAGCCCAGCGTCACAGGCCCTCAGGGTGGTGGACGCGGCCATGTAGCGCGGCGTGACATCGTCCAGGATGAAGATGTTGTTGGCGGCGTCATGCTCGGCGAGCAAGGCTTCACGCGCAATCGCTGATTCGATCAGCCGCAGGCTCGACTGGACGTGCCCGATCAGTGCGACCAGGTCGGCTACAATCAGGTTGTAGGGATCATTGCCTTCGTCCGAGCACACCGCAACGTTATCCGCTGCTGCATTTCCCATGCATGTTTCTCCACTGCCCCCACTTTTAGGGAACGCGGTGCTACTTGTGCGTTAAGCCAACGTCCCGTACAAATACGGGTCCATTGATCGATATGGTCTAGAGACTTCTTGTGCGGTCAGGCACTTCGCTTCACCACTGATGGACGATACACATGGCTGAGAATGGCGTTCCCCGCGGGGAGATTTTCGTAGTCGACGACGATCCTGCCGTTCGCGAGACGCTGTCCGTGGTTTTGTCGACAGCCGGTTACAAGGTGATTTGCTTTGCGGATGGCGCTGCGCTGCTTTCGGTTGCGCGATCGAGGACCCCGGCCTGCATTCTGCTCGATGTCCACATTCCCGGCAAATCCGGTCTCGACATCCTGAAAGAGCTCCACGGCGAGGATTATCCGGCGCCGATCTTCATGATCTCGGGGCAGGGCGATATCGCGATGGCGGTCGGCGCCATCAAGAGCGGTGCACTGGATTTCATCGAGAAGCCGTTCCGCGGCAACGAGATCGTCAGCCGCCTGAACGAAGCGATCGATGCCTACACGCGGCGCCAGGCGGAAACCTCTGCGTCGCGCATCGCATCGCTGCATTTTCCGGGACGCGAGCCGCTGACCCGCCGCGAGCGCGAGGTCCTCGAGCAATTCACCTCCGGTGCGTCCAACAAGGAAGCCGGACGTCACCTCGGTATCAGCCCGCGCACGATCGAGGATCACCGTGCCAACATCATGAAGAAGCTCGGCGCGCGCAACGCCGCCGACCTCGTCCGCATCGTGATGACGGCGCAGCGCCAGGCCTGAATTCCGCGCGGCAGCATTCGACAGCTTCGGGCGCGACCAGATCAGCGGCGACGATCGCAAGCTCACACCTGGTCGGCGAGCGCCTTGCGGATCATCGCCGCGAGTTCCGACTTGCGATACGGCTTGGGTAGCAGCAGGACGCCCTCGTCCAGCCGGCCGTGATGGATGATCGCATTCTCCGTATAGCCCGAGGTGTACAGCACCTTCAGGTCGGGCTTCATCGTGAAAATCTGTTCGGCAAGCTGGCGGCCGTTGAGCCCCGGCATGATCACGTCGGTGAACAGCAGATCGAACGGCTTGCCGGCCGCGACGGTCGCGAGCGCTTCATTGGCGCCCGCAGCCTCCAGCGTGACGTAGCCGAGCCCGTGCAGTTGAGCGAGCACGTAGTCGCGGACCAGCTTGTCGTCCTCGACCACCAAGATCGTCTCGTTGCCGCCCACGAGCTCGAGTGATGTCGTCTCCTCGACCGCAACAGCCGCACCGGAGGCTGCCGGGAGATACATCCGGATCGTCGTTCCGTGCCCTTGCTCGCTGTAGATCTTGATGTGCCCGGCGGACTGCTTGACGAAGCCGTAGACCATGCTGAGACCGAGCCCGGTGCCCTTGCCGGTGCCCTTCGAGGTGAAGAAGGGATCGAACACCTTGTCGAGCATGTCGGCGGCAATTCCGCTTCCCGTATCGCTCACCGCGATCATGGCATAGGAGCCGGGCCGCACGTCGCCGTGCGAGCCGGCATAGGTCTCGTCGAGCACGACGGATGACGTCTCGATCGTGAGCCTGCCGCCTTGCGGCATGGCATCGCGGGCGTTGAGGGCGAGGTTGAGGAGGGCGTTGGAGAGCCGGTTGGGATCGACGACCGCCAGGCATGCTTCGTCTTCGAAAGCCGACTGGATCTCGACCTGCTCGCCGAGCGTCCGGCGCAGCAGCTTGGTCGTGTCGATGATCAATGCGTTGACGTCGATCTCGCGCGGCTCGAGCGGCTGCTTGCGGGCGAACGCCAGCAGCTGCTGGGTGAGGTCGGCGCCGCGCGACGCGGCCTCGTCGATCATTCGCGTGATCGCCGCGAGCTGCGGCTGGTTCTTCACGGCGTCGGACAGGATCTCGATCGTCCCGGTGATGACGGTGAGGATATTGTTGAAGTCGTGTGCGATGCCGCCGGTGAGCTGGCCGACCGCTTCCATTTTCTCCGACTGCCGGATCCGGTCCTCGGCGGCGATCTTCTCGGTGAGGTCGCGGATGAAGCCGTTGAACACGAAACCATCGCGGGTCTTCAGCGCCGAGATGCTCAACTCGGCGGTGAATTCGCTGCCGTCGCGACGCCAGATCTGCGCCTCGCGGCGAGGTTGGCGAACCAGTTCGCCGCCGGAGCTCAGGAACCCGGCGAGCGCCGTCCTGAGCGGACCGCCCGGCCGGCCCATCAGCTCGAAGGCGTTGCGGCCGATTGCCTCCTCGCGGGTCCAGCCGAAGATCGCCTCCGCCTGCGTATTCCAGTCGCGGATGACGCCGAACTGATTGATCTGCACGAAGGCGTCGAGCGAGCCGTCGATGATGCCCCTCGCGAGCTGTGCGCTTTCGCGCAGGCTCTCCTCGGACTTACGGCTCTCGGTCATGTCGTAGGTCGACTTGGCGATGCCGATGACGGCGCCCGACAGCGCCTTGATCGGCGCGATCGAGAGCGATACGTCGACCGTGCTGCCGTCCTTGCGCAGACGCACGGTTTCATTTTGCTCGATCCGTTCATCCCGCCCGGTCCTGCGAATGATGTCGTCCATCTCGGCGCGCCGATCCGGCGGCACGATCAGGGAGATGTTTCGGCCCACCGCCTCGTCGGCGCTGTAGCCATACAGCCGCTCGGCAGCCGGGTTCCAGCCGGTGATGGTCCCCTGGAGCGACATCGTGATGATGGCGTCGTTGGAGGATTCGACAGCCGATGCGTACAGGTGCTCGCGCTCGGCATGGTGATCGCGCGCGGCCTCGGTGCGGCGACGCTCAGCCGCCTCGCGCTCCAGCGCCACGGTCTTGGCGTTCGCCTCGTCCATCACGCGAACGAAAGCGCGCGCCAGCACGCCGGTCTCGCCGCCGGCATTGACCGGAATGGCGGCAGTCCCTTTTTCACCGACGTGCTCGACTGCGGCGGTCAATTGCGTGATCGGCCGGGTCAGAGATCGCGCGATCAGCCAGGCGAGGGCGCCCGCGCCGAGCACCGCCAGCAGGCCGACCAGGATCGAGCTGTTGCGGATCGCGGCTGCCGGCGCCATGAACACACTGTTGGGAACGGCGTTGATCACCGCGACCCATTGGCGTCCGGCCAGCAATACGGGCGCGAGCGCAACGACGCAGTCCTCTCGCATGGGGTCATTCGTGACGATCTTCGCGACGGATTGCGTCGTGCCGAGCGCGGTCGAGAGAAAAGGCAGGTCGTGCTGCCAGTTCGCCGGCGTGCCGGTCTGCGCGCCGAATTCGCGCTTGCGGTCCGGATTGACGAGATAGTTGCCCTTGGCGTCGACAACGAAGACGCGCTCGCCCGGCCGCGCCGACGCTCGGACATTGTCGAGCGCCGCACGCATGTCGGCATCGATCACGATGATCCCGAACGGCTTGCCGTCGGGTGTCCGGACCGGTTTGGCAATCGTCATGATCGCGACGTGCGGCGTCACGACGGTGCCATCGTGCTCGATCAGCCTGATCGGCGACACGTAGATGTCGCCGCCCGCAAGATTGATCGCATCACGGAAATAGGGCGCGTCGCCGACCTGCGTCAACTCCGCTTCGGGCACGATGCGTACTTCGCCGTTCGGTCCGGAGCGGTCGATCCGGACAAGTTCGCGATGACCGTCGGCGATCCCGATGAAGCGCAGCGCATAGGCCGGCTTGAGCGCCATCAACGCGGCGAACCGGTTCTCAAGTCGCTCCCGCCAGACCGCCTCTGTGGTGCCGTCGGTCGGGTCGACCCCTCCATTGAGCCGCGCGCGCATCAACCCGCCGATCGCCGTGAGACTCTGCAGGGTCGTGACATCGCCGGGAGTGGTGCGGGCGCGGACCTCGAGCACCGAGGCGGCGAATCGCGCGTCCGCTTCGATCCGCTCCATCATGCGCGGCACGATCGCCTGCTCGAGGCTGCGATAGCTGAGCCATCCGACCGCGGAAACGGCGATCGCCACCAGCGCAATCATTGCGACGGCAAGTCGGGTCGTCAGCGTCATCGGGGCCGTCGCAGCTTTCCGCCAGCCCGGGCGTGCGAGGTGACGGCCCAGCCGATACTCATGCGAATCCGCGGCCGGTTGCACGGCCGTTGCCGGCGCCCGGACCTGTGCTCCCGCTCTGCCTTGAACAAGTCCTGCAGGCGGAGAATTCGCTTGGCCGCCATGTTCCGTGACGTTCGCCTCCCGATCGACGGGCTAGGACACCCCAGCCGAATTCGAGTATATGCACGATCGACTTATAAGCCCTTTCCGGGAACTGAAACACTAGCCTATTCAGGCAACTTCGACAGATATGGGGCCGCGATAAATGACCAAAAACAAGACGCCCGACCAGCTGCGCAGCGCCCGCTGGTTCGCGCCCGACGATCTGCGCGCCTTTGGCCATCGTTCGCGCGCGATGCAGATGGGCTACGCACCGGAGGAATGGCGGGACCGGCCGGTGATCGCGATCATCAACACCTGGTCGGATGCGCAGCCCTGTCATATGCACTTCAAGAGCCGGGTCGACGACGTCAAGCGCGGCGTGCTGATGGCCGGCGGGTTTCCGATGGAGCTGCCGGCGCTGTCGCTGTCGGAATCGCTTTTGAAGCCGACCACGATGCTTTACCGCAACATGCTGGCGATGGATGCCGAGGAACTGTTGCGCGGCCATCCGGTCGACGGGGTGGTGCTGATGGGCGGCTGCGACAAGACCACGCCGGCGCTGCTGCTCGGCGCCACCAGCATGAATCTGCCCGCGATCTATCTGCCGGCCGGCCCGATGCTCAGGGGCAACTGGAAGGGGCGCACGCTGGGTTCCGGGTCGGATGCCTGGAAATACTGGGACGAGCGCCGTGCCGGGAAGATCTCCGACAAGGACTGGGTCGACATGGAGGCGGGCATCGCCCGCAGCTACGGCACCTGCATGACCATGGGCACCGCCTCGACCATGACCGCGATCGCGGAGTCGATCGGCATGACGTTGCCCGGTGCTTCCTCGATTCCTGCGGCTGACGCCAACCACATCCGCATGAGCTCGGAAGCCGGCCGGCGCATCGTCGAGATGGTGTGGGAGGATCTGACGCCGCAAAAGATCCAGACGCGACAGGCGTTCGAGAACGCGATCACGGTCGCGATGGCGATGGGCTGCTCGACCAACGCGATCATCCATCTGATCGCGCAGGCGCGCCGCGCCGGGCAGGATATTTCGCTCGACGATTTCGAGACGGCGAGCCGCAAGGTGCCGGTGATCGCCAATGTGCGGCCGAGCGGCGATCGCTATTTGATGGAGGATTTCTTCTACGCCGGCGGGCTGCCCGGCCTGATGAGCCGGATCAAGGACCATCTGCATCTCGGCTGCATGACCGCATCGGGCAAGACGCTCGGCGAGAACATTGCTGACGCCGAGGTCTATAATGACGACGTCATCCGCGACGTCGCCAATCCGATCTACAAGGAAGGCGCGCTCGCGGTCCTGAAGGGCAATCTCGCGCCCGACGGCTGCGTGATCAAACCGTCCGCGTGCGATCCGCGATTCCTCAAGCACACCGGGCCAGCGCTGGTGTTCGACGACTATCCGTCGATGAAGAAGGCGGTCGACGATCCCGATCTCGACGTCACGGCGGACCATGTGCTGATCCTGCGCAATGCGGGGCCGCAGGGCGGGCCGGGCATGCCGGAATGGGGCATGCTGCCGATCCCGACCAAGCTCGTGAAGCAGGGCGTGCGGGACATGGTGCGGCTGTCGGATGCGCGCATGAGCGGCACCAGCTACGGCGCCTGCATCCTGCACGTCTCGCCGGAATCCTTCATCGGCGGCCCGCTGTCGCTGGTGCGGAACGGCGACCGTATCACGATCGATGTCGCCGCGCGCACCATCAATCTCGATGTGCCGGAGGCGGAGCTGGCGAAACGCCGTGCCGCATGGCGCGCGCCCGAGCGCCGCTTCGAGCGCGGCTACGGCTGGATGTTCTCCAGGCACATCAAGCAGGCCAATGAAGGCTGCGATTTCGATTTCCTCGAGACTGGCTTCGGCAAGCCGGTCGGCGAGCCGTCGATCTATTAGTCACTGTCGTTCCGGGGCGCGAAGCGAACCCCAATGCGCAATTGCGCATTGTGGAACCTCGAGATTCCGGGTTCGATGCTGCGCATCGCCCCGGAATGACAATCGGGATAAATTTCATGTCAAAACTCAGCGACACCACCCGCAACAAGCTGAAATCCGTCTCCACGGCCACTGTGGCGACCGCGCTGTTCAAGCGCGGCTTCCGCATCCAGGCGATCCAGGATGTCCATCCCTTGAGCGGGGATCAGCCGACCATGATCGGTGAAGCCTTCACGCTGCGCTACATGCCGGCGCGCGAGGACCTCAACAAGATCGAGGTGTTCCGCGATCGCTCGCATCCGCAGCGCAAGGCGATCGAGGATTGCCCGCCGGGTGCCGTGCTGGTGATGGACAGCCGCAAGGACGCGCGTGCTGCCTCGGCCGGCGCGATCCTGGTGACGCGGTTGATGAAGCGCGGCTGCGCTGGCGTCGTCACCGATGGCGGCTTTCGCGACGCGGCCGAGATCGCAAGGCTAGGCTTTCCCGCCTTCCATCACCGGCCCAGCGCGCCGACCAATCTCACGCTGCATCAGGCGATCGAGATCAACGTGCCGATCGGGTGCGGCGACGCGCCGGTGTTTCCCGGCGACGTGATCCTCGGCGACAGCGACGGCGTCATCGTCATCCCTGCGCACCTCGCCGACGAGATCGCGGACGAGACCTTCGAGATGACTGCATTCGAGGATTTCGTCACCGAGGAAGTCCACAAGGGCCGCAGCATCCTCGGCCTCTATCCGGCGACCGACGAGCAGACGCTGAAGGATTTCGCGGTCTGGCGGAAGGCGAAGGGGCGGTAGCTGACGGCACACATTCTACCGTCGTGCTGGCGAAAGCCAGGACCCATAACCACAGGCGGTTATTTGGCGAAGGCTGGCAGTGATTAATCGCGTGAGACGAGCATCGCGGCTCATTGCTCGATCACGCGGTATGGGTCCTGGCTTTCGCCAGGACGACGATGGGGAGGGGGCTGCATTAAACCCCGCTGACTATCGCTACACTTCCGCCTGCTCGGCCATCCTCATCGTCCACAGCGCAAACGCGTAGACGATCGCGACTTCGTCGAGGCGGTTGAACCGGCCGGAGGCGCCGCCGTGGCCGGCGCCCATGTTGGTCCGCAGCAGCACCGGGCCGCCGCCTGTCATGGTGGCGCGCATCCGCGCGATCCATTTCGCCGGCTCCCAATAGGTGACGCGCGGATCGGTCAATCCACTCATCGCGAGGATCGCAGGATAATGCTTCGCCGCGACATTGTCGTAGGGCGAGTAGGACAGGATGGTGCGGAAGTCCTTCTCGCTCTCGATCGGGTTGCCCCATTCCGGCCATTCCGGCGGCGTGAGCGGCAGCGTGTCGTCGAGCATGGTGTTGAGCACGTCGACGAACGGCACCTCGGCGACGATGCCGGCGAACAGTTCACCGGCGCGGTTGGCAACCGCGCCCATCAGCATGCCGCCGGCCGAGCCGCCATGGCCGACGATGCGCTTGGCATTGGTGTATTTGGCGTCGATCAGCGCACGCCCGGCGGCGGCGAAATCGTCGAACGTGTGGACCTTCTTCTCGCGCTTGCCGTCTAGATACCAGCCCCAGCCCTTGTCGGCGCCGCCGCGGATATGCGCGATCGCATAGACGAAACCGCGGTCGACCAGCGACAGCCGGTTGGCGGCGAATGACGCCGGCATCGCCATGCCGTAGGCGCCGTAGCCGTAGAGCAGCAGCGGCGCCTTGCCGTCGCGCACGAAGTCCTTGCGGTGCAGGATCGAGACCGGAACCTGCGCGCCGTCATGTGAGGTGGCCATGATGCGCGTGGTGACGTAGTCCGCCGGGTTGTGGCCGGACGGAATCTCCTGCTGCTTGCGCAGCACCCGGGTCCGTTTCACCATGTCGTAGTCAAAGACTTCCGACGGCGTCGTCATCGACGAATAGGAAAAGCGCAGGTTCGTGGTCTCGAACTCGTAGCTGCCCATCGTGTCGAGCGAATAGGCCGCTTCGTCGAAGGCGATCGCGTGCTCCTCGCCGCTCTTGAGGTCGCGGATGACGATCGCCGGCAGCGCGTTGGCGCGCTCCAGCCGCACCATGTGGCCGGCATAGAGCTCGACATCGAGCACGTAGATGCCTTCGCGATACGGGATCAGGTCGCGCCAGTTGGTGCGCTCGGGAGACGCCAGCGGCGCGGTCACCACCTTGAAGTCGATGGCGTCGTCGGCATTGGTGAGGATATAGAGCTCGTCGCCGCGGTCGGCGATCGAATACTGCACGCCTTCCTCGCGCGTCGCGACCAGCCGCGGCGGTGCGTCGGGATTGGCGAGATCGATCAGCCGCTGCTCCGAAGTCTCGTGATCGCCGCCGGCGATCACGCAGAAGCGGCCGCTCGAACTTTCGTGCAGATGGGTGAACCAGCCGGGATCCTGTTCTTCGTAGACGAGGGTGTCGTCGGCCTGTTTGGTGCCGAGCCTGTGCCGCCACACCTGCATCGGGCGATGATTGTCGTCGAGCTTGACGTAGAAGAAGCTCTTCGAATCGGCGGCCCAGACCACGCCGCCGTCGGTCTCCTCGACGCAATCGTCGAGATCGCCGCCGGAGGCCCAGTCGCGCACCCGGATGGAAAAATACTCGGAGCCCTTGGTGTCGGCGCTCCAGGCGTGCAGCCGGTGGTCGTTGGAATGCCGGCTGCCGCCGAACCTGAAGTAGTCATGGTCCTTTGCCAGCGCGTCGCCGTCGAGCACGACGTGAGCGTCACCGCCATCGCGCGGCGTCCGGCAGAACAGCTCATGCTGGCCACCTTCGCGGAACTTCCTGAAATAGGCGAAGGGGCCATCCGGCGAAGGTACGCTGGAATCGTCTTCCTTGATCCGGCCGCGCATCTCCTTGACGAGCTGCTTCTGCAAGCCAGCGGTGTGGCCGAGCAGGGCCTCGGTATAGCTGTTCTCTTCTTCCAGATATTTGCGGATGTCGGGATCGAGGATCGAAGGATCGCGCAGCACCTCCTGCCACTTCGGATCCTTGATCCACGCATAATCGTCCGTCACCGTGATGCCGTGGGTGGTGAAGCTATGCGGCCGGCGCGGCGCGACGGGCGGCGATGTCTTGGTGGCGGATTGGGTCACACGATCCTCATTCTGCGGGGGCATCGTCTTATATCGGGATGAATGTGGCGATTGCCAGATGGGTTCTGCCGTCATTGCGAGGAGCGAAGCTACGAAGCGATCCATTCTATCCCCCACGGGGAGGGGATGGATTGCTTCGCGGAGCCTGTCATCGGGCGCGCGTTCGCGCGACCCGTTGGCTCGCAATGACGGCGCTGGAAGCTACCCGTTCCTCAGCTTTGCACCCGCATTGTCGCCGGACATCGGAATCTGGTTCACCGCCAGCACCACGGCGAAGGTGATCACCAGCATCGCGATGCCGAGCACGGCGATCGCGGCGAGGTCGCCGCCTTCATTGAGGTCGTAGATCAGGACCGACAGCACCTTGGTCTGCGAGGTGAACAGCACGATCGCGGCCGAGAGTTCTCGCATCACGCCGATGAAGATGAAGCACCAGGTCGCGATCACGCCGGTGCGCAACAGCGGCGCGGTGATCTGGCGCAGCGCCTGCAACCGCGTCGCGCCGAGGATGCGGCTCGCCTCCTCGAGCTCGGGATGGATCGTTGCGAACGCCGCCTGCAATTGCTGATAGGCCGAGGGCAGATTGATGGTGAGGAACGCTAGCAGCAGGATCCACAGTGTGCCGTAGAGCACGAAGGGCGGTCGCGTGTAGCTCAGGAACAGGCCGACACCGAGCACGATGCCGGGGACGGCGACCGGCGCGGTGGCGAGGAAGCCGAGCATGCGATGGCCCGCGATCGCCCGCCGCGTCGTCACATAGGCGATGACGAGCGCGAGGATGGTGCCGATCGTCGCGGTCGCGGTGCCCAGGATCACGGTGTTCTTCAGCGCAAGCTGGGTCGATGACAGCTCCGTGAACACGAAGACGATGTTGTGCAGCGTCAGCGTCGACGGCGTCACCAGCGTGGTGGCATTCGGCGAGAACGCGGCATTGAGCAACGCGAGATAGGGCAGGAACACCGGGTTGAGCAGCACCAGAAGGCAGAAGCCGAGTGCTATCAAGCGCCAGCCTTTCAATTCCACCCGGCGCGGCGCGCCATATTTGCCGCCGATCACCGAATAGCCGCGACGCCCGAGCAGGAACTTCTGCCCCTGCAGCAGCGGGATCGTCAGCAACAGCAGCGGCATGGCCGCCGCCGCGGCCAGCTCCAGTTTCGGCGGGTACTGGAACAGGCTCCAGATCTTGGTCGTCATGGTGTGGAAGCCGGCCGGCAGCGCCAGGATCGCGGGCGAGCCGAACAGCGTCATCGCCTGCAGGAACGCGATCAGCGCGCCGGCGACCAGCGCGGGCAGCGCGAGCGGAATCGTGATCCGCCGCGCCGTGGTCCAGGCGTTGCCCCCGAGGATCGCGGAGGCGTCCTCCAGCTCACCCGGCATGGTGTCGAGCGCATTCGCCACCAGCACGAAGACGAACGGGAAGGTGTAGCAGGAGATCACGAAGATGATCCCGGTCAGCGAATAGATGTTGAACAGCGCATCCGCATCCTCGCCGGCGAACAGCCGGTAGAGCTGGTTCAGCAGCCCCGAATTCGGTGCCGCCAGCAATTCCCACGCGATCGCGCCGAGGAACGGCGGCGTCACGAAGGACGCCGTCACCAGCGCGCGGATGATCTGCCGGCCCGGCATGTCGGTGCGGGACACCAGCCAGCCGATCGGCGCCGCGATCGCGCAGCAGATCACGGCCGACGTGACCGCGATGATCGCGGTCGTCAGCAGCGGATCGAGGAAGTCGGGATTGCTGAACAGGGTGACGAAGTTCTGCAGCGTCAGGTGCCGATTCTTGTCGGTGAAGGCGTACACCGCAAGCCACGACAGCGGCAGCAGGATCAGAAGCATTAGCACGGCGGCGAACAGCCAGAGGACGGGGCGCGTCCAGTCGATGCGAGGTTTTGCGGCGGGGGAGGTGGTGAGGGTCATGTAAAAGACCACCCTCTGTCATTCCGGGCCCCGCAGAGCGCGAGCCCGGAATCCATAACCACGATCGTGAGTATGGATTCCGGGCCTGCGCCAAGAGGCGCATCCCGGAATGACGAAGGATGTGAGAGCCGGGGCATCTAAACCCTGAACAGCCGCGCGTAGCGCGTCTTGATCTCTTCGGTCATCGCCTCGACGCCGGCCGGATCCTCCTTCATCAGCTTGATGTCGGAGAGCTTGCGCCGACCCGCCTTCGGCTGCACTTGCGCGTGCACCGAATACTGTCCGGTGAAGTCGACGAAGAACTGCTGGGTCTCGCGGGTGTGCAGCCAGGCCTGGAACAGCTTTGCGGCGTTGGGATGCGGTGCGCCGGCGAAGATGCCAGTTGGACCCGAGATCGTCGGTGTGCCCTCGGTCGGGTAGACCGGCTCGACCGGCTGGCCGGCTTCCTTCAGCAGCACGATGCCGTATTCATTACCGTCGGCCATCACGGCGCGTTCGCCGAGCGACAGCTTCTTCGGCGGATCGGTCGAGGACTGCACCTGCATCACGCGCTGCTTGGACAGCTTCTCCAGATAGGGCCAGCCGAGCTCGCGCACGAGCTGGAACGTCGTCGTCATGATGGTGCCGCTATAGGCCGGGTGGCCCTTTACCATCTTGCCCGCCCATTTCGGGTCGAGCAGGTCGGCAAAGCTCTTCGGTGCGTCCTCCGCCTTCACCAGATTGGTGTTGTAGGCGATCGACGACAGCCACAGCCGCGTCGTCACGGCCATGCCGTCGGGATCGCGGTAGCTGTCCGGAAAATATTTCGCGACATCCTCCGGCACGAATGGCATCAGCCAGCCGCTTTTCTTCCAGGGAATGAAGTGCGAGGCATCGGCGCTGTTGATGACGTCGGCGGCGTGAATGTTGGAGCCGTATTCCTGGGCGACACGCTGGAACAGCCGCTCCGAGCCGGAGCGCTCGATCTGCACGGTGATACCGGGATAAGCGGTCTCGAATGCCTTGCCGAGTTTCTCGCCGACCGGCAGGTCCATCGAGGAATAGAAGACGAGCTTGCCTTCCTTGGTCGCGGCGGCGACGAGGTCAGGCGTGATCGCAGTGGGCTCGGGCGCCGCGGCGCGTACCGGAGACGCAAACACAGCGTCGAGTGCAAGCGCCGCCGAGCTTTTCAGGACATCGCGTCTGGAAATCTGCTTCCGCATCGTGTCCTCTCGTTTCTTGTTTTGTTATCGGCTGAGCGCGCGGCAGCGCTCGGGCGGCAGCGTCAGCCAGACCTCGCTACCCTTCTCGACCGCGGTTTCGGTCGGCGTGCTGACCCGCAACGACGTGCCGTCCGGCGTCTCCACCATGTAGTCGCGGTTCATGCCGAGATAGACCTGACGGGTCACAATGGCCTTCAGCGTATTCTGCTGCGCGGCAGGTGCGCGCATCGCGAGCTGGATCTCATGCTGGCGGATCGCGACTGGCGCGCTCTGGCCGGGCACAAGCTTCGCGCCAACCACCTGCAGCGTCGCGCCGGCAAACTCCACATGGGTTCCGTCGCGCGCGGTGCCCTTGATCACGTTGGCCGCGCCGATGAAGCGCGCGACGAATTCGGATTCGGGGCGCGCATAGATGTCCTCGGGGCTGCCGAGCTGGTCGATCTTGCCGGCATTCATCACCGCGATCAGGTCGGCGGTGGTCATCGCTTCGGACTGGTCGTGGGTCACGTAGACGGTGGTGTAGCGATATTCGTCATGCAGCCTGCGGATCTCGAAGCGCATCTCTTCGCGCAAATTTGCGTCCAGATTCGATAGCGGCTCGTCGAGCAGCAGCGTTTCGGGGCCGACGATCAAGGCACGCGCCAACGCGACGCGCTGCTGCTGGCCGCCGGAGAGCTCACCGGGATAGCGCTGCGCCAGCGGCTCGAGCTTGGTCGTCGCCAGGATCGCCGCGAGCTTCCTTGCGATGGTGTCGCGATCGGCCTTGCGCAGCCGCAGGCCATAGACGATGTTCTCGGCCACCGTCATGTGCGGCCACAGCGCGTAGCTCTGAAAGATCATCGACATGTTGCGCTGCTCGGGCGGCAGTGTGCGCGTCCTCGAGGAGACCAGCCGGTCGCCGACGCGGATCTCGCCGTCGGACGGTTCGAGGAAACCGGCGATCAGCCGCAGCGTCGTGGTCTTGCCGCAGCCGGATGGCCCGAGCAGGCAGACCAGTTGCCCGTGATCGATTGTGAGAGAGACGTCATCGACTGCGACAAACGATCCGAATCGCTTGATGAGGCCGCGCAATTCCACCGACGCCAAGCGATCCCCTCCATTTCACATTGTCGCAGGGAACGGTGCCCGGCTGTTGCGGGCAGTAAAGCGGAAAACAGTCGGAACGGAAAGTGTTGCAGGCTTAGTAATGCGTCGTATGCAATCCATCCCCGTCGTCCCTGCGCAAAGGCTTCGCCTTTGTCGCTGGAGGAGCGTGCTCTTGCGCGCGTCTCGAAGGATGCACGGCCTGGATTTCCGCGTGTTCAGAACCGCTCGCGGTGAGAGCCCGGCCGTCGATCCTTCGAGACGGCCGCTTTGCGGCCTCCTCGGGATGACGGGTCGGGCATGCGCGTCTGCAATTCTGGATCTACTCGATAGAACCTACGCCGTCACGTTCTCGCCCAGCCACTGCACCGCGGCGTCTGTTCCGCCTTTGCCGTGCGGAATCTTCAGCGCGTTGAGCGCGACCTCGACGACGCCGAGTGTGCCCAGCACCATCGGCGCGTTGACGTGGCCCATATGGGCGATGCGGAACGCCTGGCCATGCAGGTCGCCGATGCCGGTGCCGAGCACCACGCCGCATTTCTCCTTGGCGTAGCGCTGGATCGCGGCGGGGTCGGCGCCCTTCACGGTCACGGTCGTCACTGTGTTGGAACGCTCGGCGGGTTCATCGATGTTGAAGCCCAGCACCTGGCCCTCGGCCCACACTGCGACCGCGCGACGCACGGCTTCGCCCAGCAGCCGGTGACGCTCGAACGCGTTCTCCAGCCCTTCGGCGTGCAGCATGTTGATCGCCTCGCGCAGCGCGAACAGCAGATGCACCGGCGCGGTGCCGGCATATTTGCGGTAGTGTTCTGAGCCCTCGCGCTCGGTCCAGTCCCAGTAGGGCGTGCGCAAATCGGCTTTCTTGTGCGCGTCCCACGCGCGGTCGTTGGCGGCGACGAAGCCGAGGCCGGGCGGTGTCATCAGGCCCTTCTGCGAGCCCGACATCGCGACGTCGATGCCCCATTTGTCCATCTCGAACTGCGTGCAGCCGAGCGAGGCCACGGTGTCGACCATGAACAGCGCGGGATGGCCGGAAGCCTTGATCACCTTGCCGATCGCCTCGACGTCGTTGTAGGCGCCCGACGCAGTGTCGACCTGCACGGCAAGGATCGCCTTGATCTTGTGTTCCTTGTCGCGCTGCAGCCGCTCCGCGACCTCGGCGGGCCGGATCGCGCGGCGCCAGTCGCCCTTCAGCACCTCAACCTCGGCACCCATCGCGGCCGCGGCCTGGCCCCAGCCGATCGCGAAACGGCCGCTCTCCAGCACCAGCACCTTGTCGCCGCGCGACAGCACGTTGGAGAGCGTCGCCTCCCAGGCACCGTGGCCGTTGGAGATGTAGATGTAGGATTTGCCCTTGGTGGCGAACAGTTTCGAGAGATCGCGCAGCAGGCTCTCGGTCAATTCGACCATCTCGGTGGAGTAGATGTCGAGCGCCGGGCGATGCATCGCCTGCAGCACCTGATCAGGCATCGTGGTGGGCCCGGGGATGGCCAGAAATTCCCGGCCCGCGCGAACGGTCATCTTCTTGTTCCTTATGGGTAAAACGCGGAATCAAGCGTGTGTGGGGTCAAGGCCGGAGAATATTCCATCGAGGCCGCGATTGCGAGCATGGCGAAGCAATCCAGAGCTTCAAAAACTGCGGAGCGGCCGTGCTATTTTCCGATCGCTTCGACGACTGCGTGCCAGACCTGGTCCTTGAATTCGGTCGCCGCCGGGCTTGGAATCTGCTCGACCGTGCCATGGTGCTTCTTGCAGGCTTCGACCAGGCGGAGCACCCAGATCTCGCCGTCGGTGAAATAGGGATCGCCGCCGCCATTGCGGCCGGCCAGTGTCGGGCCGACCCCGGTGACTTGATATTTCGCAGTGACCAGGCCGGCGGACTCGAGATCAGTGGCGAGCAGCGCGCGCTCGGCGTCGAGGTCGGGCGCGATGTGGTGGGTCACGGCGCCGGTGTAGTGACTGACACCGACGCCACGATCGAGTGTCGCAGCGCCGAGCCAGACCGGACGCTTCTCCTCGCCCGAATCGAGCACCTTCCAGAACCGCACATGGTTGCGGCGATCCGCGCTCGTTCCGACCGGCCTCTCGAAGGCGAGGTCCTCGCGCCTGCCGAGATAGAACAGGTTGCTGACCGGCGCATCCTTGTAGGGCCGGTCGAGCAGCACGCTGCCGACGATCTCGATCGAGGATTTCAGGGTGATCCGGTCGGCCGGATACCAGCCGGCCTCATGCATCGCGCACACCACGTCGGCGAGATCGCCGATCAGCCCGATATTCATCGGGTCACCGGGAATGCCTTGCGCGGTGTGCGTCACCATCGGCAGGTCGGCCAGTCCCTTCTGATGCTCGTAGTGCTTCCAGATCTCCGGCAGCACCAGATAGGCCGCGACCAGATACGTCACCACGAAGAATAGCAGCGCCATCGCGACGCGCCTGATGCGGTGGCGCCGGTGCGCTGCTTGCGGATCGTGTCGGGTGTCAGTCACGGGGTACAGCCCGTCCGCGGGCGCTCTTCACCTCCCCCGCAAGCGGGAGAGGGGGGCGCACTGTCGATGCGACTAGAAATCAAACTCATTCAAACGTCAGCGCCGCGTCTCGCGGCAGCCGGCGGCCTCGGCTTCCTCGACCGAGCAGAACCAGCGCGTGCCCTTGCTGATCTTCATCTCGATCCGCGCGTACCAGCGGCTGGTCGGCTTGTGATAGATGCATTCGCCGGAGCGATTGACGTTGCCCTTGATGGTGCAGTCGGGCGAGGGCGCGACCGGGCCGGAGGCCGATGCGAGCAGGATCGCGTGGGCGCCCTCCGGCGGCTTCACGGAGCCGAGGATCGGCGTCTTCTTGTTGCGCACGCGCCAGTCCCACGGTGCGATGAACGCACCCTGCCACATCCCGGCCTTGGCCTCGCGCGCCGCCTTCTGGTCCGGTTCATAGTCGTGCGAGAGGCGG
>NZ_LNCU01000104.1:50141-54023 GCF_001542415.1 Bradyrhizobium macuxiense | reverse complement strand
GCCAGCGCCCAGCCGCTGCTGACCAGCCATTTCTGGATGTCCTCGCCGTCGACATCGCAGCGCGCGATGGTGCGGCCGCGGCGATCGACCGAGCGGGCGTGGCAGGTCCAGCTCTTGTTGCTGGCGTGCTTGATGAGTGCGTCGCGCGCGGCGACGCCGCAGGTCCAGCGCTCGCCCTTGGTGTTGAGGCAGAGCTGGTCGGTCGACGGTGCGTCGATGCCGCCGAGCCGGATGTGGACGCTGCCGATCTGGACCTGGTCGCCATCGCGGATCTTCGGCACGCCGGTGATGTCGGCGGCGAACGCCAATGTAGGCAGCGACGAGAGCAGGCCAGCGATGAGCAGCGTCTTGAGCATCGGCAATCCCGGCGAAGGCATGGCGTTCATGTGTCAGTGCCCATGAATTGTGCGGGCAATTGGGCAGCAGTGCCAGTGGCGTTGTGTTGCTGCCGGTTTCAACTTCGCGTCATTCCCCTATGAATGAGCCATTCGTCGTCGCGCCAATGCCAGGCTCATCAGCGCGAAGGCCGACGTCACCTCCGGGCCGCCGACCAGGATGCGCGTCGGCGTCTTCATCTTGTTCCACTCATAGGCCTTGTAGGGTCCGCGGCGGCCGCCTTCGCCAAGGTTTTGCACGATGCAATGCAGCGCCGGCGTGAAGGTTGCGATCTCGGCGTTCAGATGCGCCAGCGCCATCAGCGCGAGCGCGGCGTCGAACGGGTTCATCTCATGGGCGATCAGCTCGTCCTTGACGTAGCCGAGCACGCGGGCGCGGATCAGCGCGAACACGTTGCCGGGGTCGATGATGCGCTGGGCCGCGAGCGGCAACGCGACGAAGGCGGCGTAGCAGCGGCCGAAATAGGCCGAATAGAGCTCGGGCAGATAATAGATATGCGAGCGCGGATTTTTGAACGCGCCGCTTTCGACCAATCGCCTCTGGAACGCGATGATCCGATGCACGGTCTGAAGCCGCTGCGGCGTCTCGATGATCTTCCAGCGCTTGAGGTTGCGGAACGAGACCTCGAGGATGTCGAGGTTCAACGTCGGGTCGAGGTCGTTGCCATAGGGCCGGTCGCCGTTGAGATTGTCGATCCAGGTGACGACGCCGCCCTCATAGTCGATGTGATCGTTGAGCGGCACGGTGACACGCGGCTCGTTGGCGCCTGCGCGCACCTGGTAGCCGCGGTAGAAATCCACCAGCGGCTGGTCGAGGATCGGATCGTCGGCTCCCGCCTGCGTGGCGGCGGAGAACGCGCATGCCGTGGTGTCGCAGTCGGGCACGTAGATGCCGAAGCCGAGATCCTGCTTGATCTGGGCAAAGAAGCGCGAGAAGCGCGGATGCGGCCCGGGCGCCAGCGCCGTGATCACGTTCACGGTCGAGCCGTCATGCGACGGCACCTCCTCGGCGCTGGTTTTCAGGCAGAACTCCACCATGTCAGAAATCGCGCGCCGTGCCGCGCCGGCCTGGTCCGATGACGCGAGCCCGGTCTCGACGAAGCCGAGCAGCGCCTCGGTGAAGAACGCGTCGTAATAGGCGGAGCGATGGCGGATCTGCACCGGCTCCCACATCGGCTCGGCAATGCCGCGCCACGGCGGGTTGATCAGCGCGCGCGCCGGCGAATGCGCGATGAAGATGCGCGCAAGAGCGAACAGCAGCGTCGAGTTCTTGTAGCCGCGCGCGTTCAGGCCGGTCAGCGCCATCAGCATCTCGCGCCCGCTGATGTCGGCGTCGCCGAGCAGGTTGAACGCGGCATAGGTCGGGATAAAGCCATTCCTCGCAAACGAGCGCAGCAGATGCGCGCCGCAGACACGGATCGCCCGGTCGATGTCGGCCATCGCAGGCGCGCGCGCTGTGACTTTCGCGGCCGGCGGCTGCGGGTGGCGGACATCGATGTCGTCCATCAGCTCGGCGACCGGAGTGCCGATCGCGGTCCAGTCCGGCGCCGCATCGTCGCGGGCGGCGGTCAGCGCCGCGCGCAGCCGGGTGAGGCGCTCAGCATCCTTCAGCGCAGGCAGGCCGGTGCGGCGAAGCAGCGGGCGCAGCGCCGGATTGCCGAGCGCGGTCCGGTAGAATTTTCCGAGATGGGGATCGCCGCCCTGATATTTCAGCAGCAGGGGGTCGCAAACGTCGTACAGCGACGGGCCGTCTTGCCTCACCGTCAGCGCCCGGCACACCGCCTTCGCGATCCCATGAAAGCCCATGAATCTCTTTCTGCTGGAACCGGTTAACGCGGTCAGCCCCGACGATTGTTCCTCATTCCGTCCTAGAATCCCACAAGCTATTGGAAAGCTACATGAATCCGTACAAAACACAAATGTGACAGAAGTCACATAACGGCATGCCATCCAGGTCAAGGGCCGCACCCGACTGGACCCATGCGCCAAATCCGGTTGCCCCGAGCGGCCCGCCGGGTTAATGGTTTGTTTGTTGCGATGCCGCAAATAGAGAACAACTCACCCGGCACACACGTTAGCCCCATTAAACCTGACCGGATCAAACGCGACTAACTGGCGCGGCCATGTTGAGCGCCTTGGGATAATGATTGGGATTAAGAACGCTATGAACCTCAGGCAGCTTCGCATTTCCCGCCGCACCATTGCGGTCGCCGTGGCGCTATCAGGCACGGTCTCGCTGGCGATCGGCGCCCATGCCGCGCTGAACAAGCGTTCGCTCGACGCCGCCAAGGCGATGACCACCCAGCAGGTCACCGGCGCCATCAACACCGGCGCCCCCCGCGTCGCGCTGATCATCGGGAACGGCCATTACCCGGACGCCGCCGCGCCGCTGGCCCAGCCGATCAACGATGCCCGCACGCTGTCGGCCGCGCTGCGCCACGACGGCTTCGACGTCGACGTCGTCGAGGATGCAACCCGCGACGACATGGTCCGCGCGGTCGAGCGGATGAAGGCGAAGATCCGACCCGACACCGTCGTGATGCTGTTCTTCGGCGGCTACGGCGTGCAGGTCGGCCGCGAGAGCTACATGATCCCGGTCGATGCCACGATCTGGAAGGAATCCGACGTGAAGCGCACCGGCGTCAGCGTCGAGTCCGTGCTCGACGTGATGAAGGAGCAGGGCGCCAAGGCCAAGCTCGTCGTGCTCGATGCCTCCAGGCGCAATCCTTACGAGCGCCGCTTCCGCTCCTACTCCCATGGTCTCGCCCCGATCAGCCCGCCGGAAAACACGCTGGTGCTGACCTCGGCGACGGCAGGCAAGGTCGCCGACGATTCCACGTCGCCGAACAGCGTGCTGGTGTCGGAGCTGTTGAACAACATCAACGCCCAGGCCGGCGCCGAAAGCGCCTTCAACAAGACCCGCGTCGCCGTGTCGCGTGCGAGCGAAGGCGAGCAGGTGCCGCAGGTGTCGTCGTCGCTCTTGGAAGACATCAAGCTCGGCGGCTGACGTTGGCGCGTCATGCGCGGGCATGACCCGCGCAGCCATCTTCAGAAAATCATCGGTTTCGGTGGATTGCCGGGTCAAGCCCGGCAATGACGGATTGCGTCCATCGCCGCTTGCTCCACCTTCGCCTCTCCTCTCTTGTCCGCCGAAGCCATAGCGAAGGCGGATGTGGGAGAGGCCGGATTGCATCGTCAGATGCAATCCGGGTGAGGGGTTGCGGTCTATCCGCGCAGCATGCCGTGCGGAGGGAAACGCCTCACCCCAGCCCTCTCCCACAAGGGAAGAGGGAGCCTGACCAGCGTGCTCGCCTCACGTCGTGTGCTGAAACAGCGGTCCCCTTCACTTTGCATCCGCATTCCCGCCCACCGGCCGCACCGGATCGCCCTCGCGCAGCAGCGCGCCGGCGCGGGCGACGACGATGTCGCCCTCCTGGATGCCGTCGCGGATCTCGACCTGCCCGGCCGACATCAGCCCGGTCTCGAC
>NZ_LNCU01000104.1:0-50124 GCF_001542415.1 Bradyrhizobium macuxiense | reverse complement strand
ACCACCTGCACCACGGTGCCGGCGGTGGAATAGAGGATCGCGGTCAGCGGCACGGCGACGCCGCAGCTCTGCCCGGTCTTGATCTGCGCGCGGCCAGACGAATTCACCAGCAGCCGCCGGTCGGTGGAAAGCCCGATGAATACCTGGCCGAGCTGGCTGTTCGGCTCCACGGTCGGCGCTATCAGCCTGACCTTGCCGTCGATCTCGCCGGCGCCGAGGATGGCGACCCGCGCCGTCTGGTCGGCGGCAAGCTTGGTGATGTCGCGGGTCGGCACCATGCCGACCAGGTCGTACTCGCTCTTGGTGATGATCGTGAACAGCGCCTCGCCCTTGGCTGATGCCGGCGCGCCGACGATCGCCGTCGAGGCCGAGATCGTGCCCGCCACCGGTGCCGCGACGTTGAACGAATTGGTGCCGTCGGTCAGCCGCGCCAGCTGCTGTCCCGCGGTGACATTGTCGCCCGCATCGGCCTTCACCTCCGCCACCTTCAGCCCGAACCGGTCAGGCCGAACCTGCTGCTCATCGCGCGGCTGCACGATGCCCGAGACCTCGACGATATTGTCGAAGCAGTATTTCGCGGCCTTGAGGACGGTGACGGCGGCGCCTTTGGGGAGGGTGTCGGTGTTGTCAGCGGCGAGTGCAGGCTGCGCCGCGAGGAGGAGCAGTGTAGAGGCGGCAAGGGCGGCAGCGCGTGCGAAACGCAAAATCATTGGAAGCTTATTCCCAAAATGACGGCGCTCTTGAATACCAGATGCGCCCCGGCGGAGCCAGCCGGCTGCTCCGGCGCGCGAGCCACGCCCCGCTCCGGATTGACCTGTGCGACAAAAGCAACCACGCATGAAGCCAGCGGCGGGGCAGTGCCGCATGTCGGTGTTATCAATGATCGAGGAGGGAAATGTGCTGGGTCAGCGTCGCGTATGCTAAATCAGCTGCGCGGTAGCGGCGCCGTTGTCGTGCGCGAATAGCTTGACACCTGCAAGAGTTGCGAGCGGCACGAGAAACTCGGGCGTATGTCCGCGCAGGCTGTTCGAAATCGAATCAGACCCCGAATGCTGACGCGCTTTCGTTTGGCGATGCGGTGTACAGTTCGCGCGAAAACCCGACAGCTATCGCACGATCCGCTTCACGCGGCGCGCGGTCTTCGGCGCGGCGGCGGTCGATGCGGTCTCAGCGTGCTTTGCGGCTTCAGCGTCGCGGGCCTCGCGGAGCGCGCGCAGCCGCTCCATGTTCGTGCGGATGGCGATCGCCTCGCGCTGGACCTCGGCGAGGGCGCGAGCGCCTTCCTCGGCTGCAAGCTGCTGGCGCTGGATGCGCGCGCGTTTCTCGGGGGAAATTTCGAGAGGCTTCTTGTCGGCCATCGGCATCTCTGTGTGAGCTCCTTGTGTGAGCGTGATCGTCGCGCAACCGCGTCGCGCTTGCCGCAAGGCAAGCCTGTTTCCGCTTGTCCGGATCACGCCGTGAACGTGCACAGGCCAACTCGATCTCCGCTGAGTGTCCGGAGATCGAGCCGACCAAGGCGTCATTCCAGTACATCCGTGGAATGACGCTTGGGCTTTAAGCCAGCGAGAGGTTCTCTGCGCTGGTCTTGCCTCGCATCTTGTCGGTCTTCAGCTCGAACGACACCTTCTGGCCTTCAGCCAGGCCGGACAGACCGGCGCGCTCGACCGCACTGATATGAACGAACACATCCTTGCTGCCGTCATCGGGCTGAATGAAACCGAAGCCCTTCTGGCCGTTGAACCACTTCACAGTACCTGTCGCCACTTCTCTTCTCCAAAGCAGACATTCGCGTGATGGACGCGTCACCAATTCAATTGACGGTGTTCTTTGGAAAAGGGAGCCGGGGGCACCATTCAACAAGGCGCAACGGCTAATCGAATAGACCCTATATACACACGTTTTCCGCGAAAACAAGGCGCGGGCCGGCGCGGGTTCCATTGCGCGCGGTTACTCCGCCGCAGTGGCCTCCGCCTCGGGCTCACTCTTCCAGCTCAGAATCTCCGCTGCAAGCACCGGGTGGTTGAATCCCTTCAGCACGAGATCGTCGATCGCGCGGCCCTCGACGTAGGGCTCGACCATGCCGTAGACGCGGCGGCTGACGACGATCTGGTTGGGCTTGGCTGCGCCGCACAGGCGCGAGGCGAGGTTGGTGACGCTGCCGATCGCGGCATATTCCAGCCGCTGCTCGAAGCCGACCTGGCCGAGCGTGGCGTAGCCGAGCGCAATCCCCATGCCGAAGCCGAGGCTGTGGCCGCGGTTGCGCCACTTCTCGGTCAAGGGACCGATGGTGTCGCGCATCTCCACCGCCATCTTCACCGCGCGCTCGGTATGGTCGGCGAACTGGATCGGCGCGTTGAACAGGATCATCACGCCGTCGCCGGCATATTTGTCGAGCGTGCCCTCATATTTGAAGATCAGCTTGCCGAGGGCTGCGTGATATTCGCGCAGCACGTTCATCGCCTCTTCCGGCTCGGTCGCCTCGGTGAAGGCGGTGAAGCCGCGCAGATCGCAGAACACCACCGTGACCTCGCGGCGGTGGCTGGCGAGCAATCCCTCCGGGCTGTCGGAGGAGGCGATCAGCTGCGCCACCTGCGGTGCCAGGAAGCGCTCGAGCCTGCGGACGCGCTCGAGCTCGCCGAGCTGGGTCTCGACCCGCTGTGCGAGTGACCTGTTCCAGTCCTTGAGCTGCTCGGTTTGCTCGCGCAGCTTGTCGGCCTGCTCGCGTACGGTGGTGTTGGCCGCTTCCAGCGCGTGGCTCTTGTGGTCGACTTCAGTGAACAGGCGCGCGTTGCGCATCGCCAGCACCGCCTGGTGCGCGAAGGTCTTCATCAGGCCGATCAGATTGGCGGGGAAGTCGCCGGCCGCCTTGCGCAGCACCACCAGCGAGCCGAGCACGCCCTGCTGGTCGACCAGCGGCACCACCAGCACCGAGTGGAAGCCGGCGCCGACCACGACATCGCGCAGCTGATGGTCGCTGCTATCGGCAAGATCGGGGAAGGCCAGCGGCTCGCCCCTCGCGGCGGCTTCGCCGAGCGGACTGTCGGCCGCATCGATCGCGCGATGGCTGCCCTCGGCCGCTTCGTCGATGCCGATCGATTGCGCGAGGTTGAACGTGCGGTGACCAGCGTCATAGCCGTAGATCAGCACGGCGTCGGCATGGGTGATCTCGAGCGCACGGGCGGCGACCGTCGGCAGCACGGCGTTGAGGTCGAGCGAGGATGCGACCGCGCGGCCGACCTCCTCCAGCACCTTCAGCTCGTTGATCGATTGCGCAAGGTCGCGCGTGCGTTCGCGCACCTTGGCCTCGAGGTCGGAATAGGTCTCGGCGAGCTGCCCGGCCATGCTGTTGAACTGGCCGGCGAGCTCTTCCAGCTCGTCGGCGGTCTTCACCTCGATGCGGTGACCGAAGTCGCCGGCGCCGAGCCGCCGCGCGCCGGTGCGCAGCGCGGTGATCGGCACCAGCATGCGCCGCGCCAGGATGGTGCCGGCGATGATCGCGACCACGAGGCCGAGCGCGATCAAAAGCGCGATGCGCACCAGCTGGTCGCGGATCGGGGAGAGCGCCTGCGCGGTCGGCTGCTCGAAGAACACGAACCAGCCGAGCTTCGGCACTACGCTGGCGGTCGTCAGCACGGCATTGCCGTCGCTGTCCGTGCCCGAAGCTGTGGACCTGCGATCGGAAGCGAGCGCAGCAGCCACCTGCGGCAGCGCCGAGAGATCCCTGGCGATCTCAGGCCCCTTCGACGAGTTCGCCAGCACGCGGCCCCTGGCGTCGACCACATAGGCGAAGGCGAGGCGGCCGACCTGGGAATCGCCGAGGAAATCCTTGAGGAAGGCGAGATCGATCTCGGCTACCGTGACGCCGGTATTGAAGCCGGAATGCTGCTCGCCGATCGACATGAAGGGCCGGTCCTCGCGGAAGAAGGCTGGCCCATAGGCGGTGCCGCGGTTCACGGTCTCGGTGAACCTGACGTCGCGGGAGAAGTCGGCGTTGGAGTTCACGGTGTAGGTCTGGCGCGACAGCCGCAGCATCTCGTGGCCGCTGCCGCTGAGCAGCGTGAGCTGGCTCACCGCGGGCACCTGGCCGAGCAGTTGCGCATAGTCGGCGCGGCGCAGCTCGATCGTGTTGGAGGAGGCGCGCGTCACCCAGGAGATCTGCCGTTCGAGATCGGCGATCGATTGCTCAATGCGCTTGGCGGTGGCGTCCGCCTTCTCGCCCATCGCATCGGTGAGCGAGCTCTTGATGCCGCGGTAGCTGATCCAGGTCTCCAGCGCGCCGTTGACGGCGAGCACGAACACGACAAGGCCGACCAGCGCGAGGACATATTTGGCGAACAAGCCTCCGCGCAGGAACCAGACCTTGTCCTTGACCTCGCTCATCCAGCCTCGTCCGCCCCTTCCAATCAATCGGGTGCGCCGCACGATCAGGGCCTGTTTAGCACGGAACAGAGGCCCAAGGCGGCGGGCACCACCCGCATGGTTAGTCGCGGATTTCGGCGGGATGTTCGGAGACGGTCAGCGATTGAACAGCTGGCGCAGGACGCCGTTCATCGCCGGATTGTCCTGCTGCTGGGCATCGTTCGGCGCAGGCGGTGGAGGCGGCTGGTCGGAGGTCGGGGTGTCCGGCGCCGGCGTCAGGCCGCGGCCCTGGCTGGAATCCTGTTTGGCCGAGCCCTGGCCGCCGCGCGTGCCCTGGCTGCCGCGGGTGCCCTGGTTCAGGGTGGAGAGGCCCTGCTGCAGCAGATTGCCGATGGTCGCGCCGAGCTGTCCGCCAAGCGGGTCGTTCTGCCCCTGCGCGCCACCCGCGGCCTGCCCGTTGTTGCCCGGCTGCGCGGTGCTGCCGCCGCCCTGCACGCCGTTGAGGAGGTTCGTCAGGCCGTTGAGGCCTTGGTTGAGGTCCTGGCTCAGACCCTGACCGTCAGGCCCGAACAGGCCCTTGCCCATCTCCTTGAGCTTGGCATAGGCCGCACCGGGATTGTCGAGGATGCCCTGCACCTCAGGATAGATCCGCGGGCCCGCCCACGGCCCCTCGATCATCACGGGAATGCCGAAGCCGACCGGATTGCCGCCGCGGCCCTGACCTTCGGTGGTCATCACGAGCTGCGGCTGGACGCGGAACCCGATCTGCCTCGTGTTGAGGTCGACGGTGCCGACCCCGGTCATCTTCACTAGCGGGCCGACCAGATCGAGATCGGTGGTGACGGCCTGGCCCTTGTCGATCTTGAAGGACGCCGACAGCTGGCTGAGATCGGTCGACAGTTCCTGGCTCTGCTGCCAGCCCGACAAGGTGCTGGCCGTGAGGTTGCGGATCATCTGCGCAACGTTGAGGCCGATGATCTTGCCGTCCTGGAACACGGCAAACGCGGTGCCGCCGAGACCGGCGACGATGGCGCGCGGGCTGTTGCCTTGCGCGCGCAGGTCGAGCTTCGCCTGCATGCGGCCGTCGAGCTTGTCGAACCCGGCAAGGTTCTTCAGCACCGGCAGCGCGCGGACACCATTCAGATCGAGCCGCATCGCGTAGGTGGGATTGTCGGTGGTGGCGTCGATGGTGAGGTCGCCATTGGCATTGCCGTCATAGGCACCGAGATTAGTCAGCCGGCCCTTCAGCACGCCGCTTGCGAGCGAAGCCTCGATCGCCATGGGCGCGAAGCGGCCGTCGCCGATCATCAGTTCCGCCGCCGAGATGCGCGCCTGCGCGTCGACATAGTTCAGCCCCTTGAGATCGATCGTGGCATCGCTCCAGGGCTGCGCCGCCGCATCTGGTCGGCTCGGCGTTGGCGCGAGCGCGATGCGTTGGAAGTCGAGATCGAGTTTCACCAGCGGCTTGTTGCTGGCGAGATCGACCGAGGCCCAGCCGGTGAAGCCGCCGTCGCCGAGCTTGCCGGACACGCCGTTGAACATCACGACCGTGCCGTTCAGCCGCACCTCGGCATTGGCCTTGATCGGTGCGGGCAGCAGGCCGGGTGCGTCGATGTCGAACTCGGTCGGCACGTTCTGCCGCTCGAGCGGCGGCGGAGGCGCGGTGGCGCGGATCTCGAATTTCAGCGGCTTGTCGCCGGCACGTGCACTGCCGGTGACGACGATCTTGCGGTCGGCATCGATGGTCGCGTCGGCGTTGACTGTCTCGATCCGGTCCTCGACCCGGTCGCGGACATTGGAGAACACGACGGTGCCGCCGCTGACGCTGAGATGCCGGATCGTGATGGCGTGCGTGTCATGGGGCGGGGCCGCTTTCGCCGGCGGATTGTTGTCCCGCGTCCGCTCACGCTGCAGCGGCAGGTTCACCTCGGGTCTGACGATCGTGAGGTCGCTGATGTCGGGACGGCCCGACCAGAGGCTCGACAGCGTCGTTTCGGCCTCGATCCTGTCGGCGGCGAGGCGGTTGTTGATGTCGCGCGCTTTCGGGTCCTGCAGCACGACGTCGTCGAGCGTGATCCTGACGGTCGGCCAAAGTCGGATTCTGGCGCCGCCATTGATCGCGACCTTGTAGCCGGTCTCGCTCTCGACCCGTTCCGCGATCGCCGAGGTCAGGAAGCCGGACGGGATCCCGACCGCCGCGAGCAGCGCGATGATCACGGCCACGGCGGCGATGGCTGCCCCGGCGAATTTCAGTGCTCTCATGTCGTCGTTCCAGACCGGGCCAGCGGCATCGGGGTCGGTTGCATGGCGGGCGGCAGAGCCGGCCCACCGGGATTATCCCGCAAACGGAGGTTCGCTCCAACGCCCGGAAAAATAATCCGTTACCGGCATGAACTTATGTGACTTCGGACACACTTCCATGAGGGTGATTTTTGCTAACCGGCGTTGCGGGACCGCTGGGATTGATTTGGAAGGCAGTACGATGAGCAAACAGGCCGAATTTGCGGTCATTTTGAAGATGAACCCGATGTTCGCGGATCTCGGCGCGGACGAATTGCAGCGGCTTTCGGGCCTTTGCCACACCCAGCAGCTCACGACCGGCGAGGTGCTGTTCCAGAAGGGCGATGCCGGCGATGCGCTGTTCGGGGTCCGCCGCGGCCAGATCCGGATCGAGACCGGCGCCTCCGATGGCAGTCGGCTGACGTTGAACTTCATGGGCCCCGGCGATCTCTTCGGCGAGGTCGCGGTCCTCGACGGCCAGGTCCGCACGGCGGACGCGACCGCAGGCGAGGTCAGCGAATTGTTCGTGCTGCGGCGGGATGATTTCCTCGGCTTCCTCGCGCGCGAGCCGAAGGTCGCGGTGCGGCTAATCGAACTGTTGTGTCAGCGCATCCGCTGGCAGAGCGAACGGATGGAGGAATCCGTGCTGCAGCCCCTGCCGGTGCGATTGGCGCGGCGGTTGTGCGCGCTGGCCGAGGATTTCGGATCCGAGGTGCATATCTCGCAGGAACAGCTCGGCATCTTCGTCGGCGCCGCGCGCGAAAGCGTCAACCGGCAGCTCCAGACCTGGCGCAGGGACGGCATTCTCGACCTGCAGCGCGGGCGCATCCTGCTGCACAACATGCCCAAGCTGACGGCGATGGCGCGCAACGACTAAGCGCGATCCGGAAAAGTCTGAAGCGACTTTCCTTCGCGACAAGCGCAGAACGCGTTTGTGCGGAGATCATGCGCAGACGCGACGGTTGATTGCAACGCGCGCGCGATGATCGATGTGTCCTGCGCGTCCTGCTTGCGTGAGCGCGCGCAGGCTGCACAAAAGACTTGCTTGCGGGAACCGATCGCCGTCGCTTTCATTATCGGCGCGGGTCCTTGGGGTGACACCCAGCCTTGCTGGCCTCACGCCATCCACCTGCAAACCCCTGCGGTCCTCCCGTTGACCGCAGGGGTTTTGTCTTTCAGCCACGCCGCAATGACGCCGTTATTCCGCCGCGGGTGAGATCGTGTTTGACGATCCCTTGGCCGGCGGCTTGGATTGCTGGTCGTTGGGCGTGAGTTCGTGGTCGGCATGAGAGACCACGAGCCGCTTGCCGAGGCGCCAGGACAGGGCGCCGATGTCGTCCATCACCATGAACATCGCGGGCACGAACACCAGCGACAGCAAGGTCGAGAACAGCAGGCCGCCGATCACCGCTAGCGCCATCGGCGAGCGGAATTCACCGCCCGCACCGAAGGCGAGCGCTGACGGCATCATGCCTGCCACCATCGCGATCGTCGTCATCACGATCGGACGCGCGCGCTTCATGCCGGCGTCGATCATCGCCTCTTCGCGCTTCTTGCCGGCCCGGATCGCCTCGATCGCAAACTCCACCAGCATGATCGCGTTCTTGGTCACGATGCCCATCAGCATCAGGATGCCGATCCACACCGGCGTGGTGAGCTGCTTGCCGGTCAGCAGCAGCGCACCGATCGCGCCGCCGATCGAGAGCGGCAGCGAGAACAGGATGGTGATCGGTTGCAGGAAGGTACCGAACAGCAGCACCAGCACGGCGTAGACCATCATCAGGCCGGCGGTGATCGCGGTGGCGAAGCCGTCGGACAGCTCGTTGAGGCTTTCGGCGTCGCCGGACGGGCTGACCTTCACGCCCTTGGGCAGGCTCTTCATGACAGGCAGGTCGTAGATCAGCTTGGTGGCGTCGCCGAGTGCCGCATTGCCGACGAGGTCGGCGGCGACGGTGGCCTGCCGGTCGCGGTCGTAGCGGTTGATGCTGGTCGGGCCCTGGTCGAGCTGGATGTCGGCGACGACAGACAGCGGCACGCCGCCCTTCTCGCCGTGCGAGCCGAGCGGAATCCGCAGCTCTTGCAGCATCTTCAGGTCGCTGCGGGCACTGTCCTCGAGCTGGACGCGGATCGGCACCTGGCGGTCGCCGGCGTCGAACTTGGCCAGCGCCGGGCCGACATCGCCGATGGTGGCGACGCGGATGGTCTGCGACAGGCTCTCGGTCGAGACGCCGAGCCGCGCGGCGAGTTCCGTACGCGGGTGGATGCGCAGTTCGGGCCGGTCGAGCGACGTCTCCGAGATCACGTTGGCGATAATCGGGATCCGCTTCATCTGCGTCGCCAGCTCGCTCGCGACATTGCTGACGATGTTGCTGTCGATGCCGGTGACGACCAGCGAGATCGCGCGTAGGCCGTTCTCGTCGAGGAACCAGAACCTGATATCCGGCACGTTCTCGAGCTCCTTGCTGATCGACAGCTCAAGCTCGCGCTGGCTGATCTTGCGATCGGCCTTCGGCGTGTAGTTGATGATCAGCGCGGCACGGCGCACCTCCTGGATGCCTGGCGGCACGCGGCCGCCGTCGACGAACACGCTTCGCACCTCGGGCCGCCGACGCAGGCGCGCCACGATCTCCTCGGTGACCTTCTCGGTATAGGCGAGCTGCGAGCCCGGCGGCAGCTCCATCGCCAGCAGCGAGCGCGCGGTGTCCTGCGCCGGCAGGAAGCCCTGCGGCAGCAGCGTGATACTCCAGATCGAGGCGGCGAAGATCGCAAAGCCGATCAGCACGGTGATGTAGTGATGCTTCACCGACCAGGTGACGAGGCTATGGTAGCCACGCAGGATGCGGCCCGGCTGCGGCTCGTCCCGCGCATCATGCTTGAGGAAATAGGCGGCCAGCATCGGCGTGACGAAGCGCGCGGCCAGCAGCGAGAAGAACACCTGCACCGACACGGTGATGCCGAACTGCTTGAAGAACTGCCCGGCGATCCCGGACATGAAGCTTGCGGGTGCGAAGATCGCGATGATGGTGAGCGAGATCGCGATCACCGCAAGGCCGATCTCGTCGGCCGCTTCGAGTGCGGCACGATAGGGCGTCTTGCCCATCCGCATATGGCGGACGATGTTCTCGATCTCGACGATGGCGTCGTCGACCAGGATGCCGGTCGACAGCGTGATGGCGAGGAACGAGACCAGGTTGAGCGAGAAGCCGAGAATGTCCATCGCCCAGAACGCCGGGAAGATGGATAGCGGCAGCGAGACCGCGGCGATGATCGTGGCTCTGATGTCGCGCAGGAACAAGAGCACGATGATCACGGCAAGGATCGCGCCCTCGAACAGGGTCGAGATCGCGGCCTCGTAGTTGCCCTTGGTGAACTCGACCGAGGTGTCGATCAGCTTGAGGTCGACGTCGGGATAGGCCGCCTTCAGGGCGTCGATGCGCTTCTGCACGGCGGCCGCAACCACCACGTCGCTGGCGCCCTTGGAGCGCTTGATGCCGAGCGCCACCACCGGCTCGCCATTGAAGCGGGCGAAGGTGCGGCGGTCGGCGATGGTGTCGGTCACGGTGCCGAGATCGTCGAGCCGCACCTCGCCGCCACCGAACAGAGGAATCATGGTGCCGGCCAGCTCATTCAAGGTCTTGGCGCCGGCCAGCGTGCGGATCGTCTGATCGTTCTTGCCGATCTCGGCGCGGCCGCCGGCGAGATCGACATTGTTGCCGCGCAGGAACTGGCTGACATTGACTGCGGTGAGCCCCATCGCCTGCAGCTTGTTCGGATCGAGCGAGACCAGGATCTCGCGCTCGACACCGCCGATGCGCTCGACCTGGGCGACGCCGCGCACGCCCTGCAATGCGCGCTTGACCACATCGTCGACGAAATAGGACAGCTGCTCCGGCGTCTTGCCGGGCGAGATCGCGGCATAGGTCACGATCGGCAGGCCGATCACGTCGACGCGCTGGATCAACGGCTCGGTGACGTTCTGCGGCAGGTTGGCGCGCACGCGGGTGACCGCGTCCTTGACGTCGTTCAGCGCGCGGTCGGTGTTGGTCTCCAGTGCGAACTGGATCGTGGTGACCGACAGGCCGTCGGTGATCGAGGAGGAGATGTGGCGCACGCCCTCGACGCCGGAGACGCCGTCCTCGATGGTCTTGGTGACCTGCGATTCAAGTTCCGAGGGTGCCGCGCCGAACTGCGAGACCGCGACCGAGATCACAGGAATGTCGGCGCTCGGCAGCCGCGTCACCGCGAGCTTGGTGAAGGAGACCCAGCCCAGCAGGAGCAGGATGATCGAGAAGACGATCGAGGGAAGCGGGTTCCGGATCGACCATGCCGAGATGTTCAAAGCCATTAGCGTGTCCGCGTGCGATCGAGGTCTTCGGCAAACACTGTCTTGATCTGGTCGCCGTCATGCAGCGAGGTGCCGGCGTCGGCCACGACGGTTTCGCCGACGTCGAGGCCTTCAAGGATTTCGGTCAGATTGTCCGACGTCAGCCCGACGCGAACCCTGCGCGTCTCGATCGTGTTGCCCTTCACGACCTGCAGCGTCAGGCGGTCGATCGCGGTGCGTGGCACGGCAACGCCGCAGGATCGCTTGGCGTCGATGTTGGCGCGGGCGAACACGCCGACCTTGAGCGTCGGATTGTTGTTCAGGGAAATGCGGACATGCCCGAGCTGGGTGGCGCGGTCGATCTGCGGCGAGATCAGGCGGACCTTGCCGACGATGTCGGGCGCGTCGTCCCGGCTGATCCGCACGGTGGCGCCGGGATTGAGCTTCATGAGCTGAAAGCCCGGCACCTCGGCGTCGAGCTCGATCTCGTTGTTGACGGAGATCTTGAACATGGGCGGGGCCTGCGGAGAGGCCGGCGCGCCGACTGCGGTGCGCACCTCGGTGACGAGTCCGGCCGCGGGTGCGCGCAACACGATCTGCTTGGCGTTGCCCTGGGCGGCCTGCTGCGGCGGCGGGGTCAGCCGCGCCAGCTCCTGGCCCTCGGTGACGGTGTCACCCTCGCGGACGAGCACCTCGGTGACCTTGGAGCCTTCCTGGTCGACATTCACCTGCGCCTCGCGGCGCGGCACGATGAAGCCGGTGACGCGGACCATGTCGGAGAAGCAGGCATTGGTCGATTTCGTCACCACCACCAGCGCTTGCTCCGGCGTGTCCTTCGCGATCGGATGGGAGCGGTGATCGAACGCGTAGTAGGCGGCACCGAGGGCGACAAGGGCGGCAGTTCCGAGCGCAGGCTTGAGGTACTGAGAAACATTCATCGCCGGATCAACCCAGAACTTGGCGCGTCGTGAGCGCTCGTCGAAACCTCATCCGCTTGCCATCTTGCTGCCCGGGCATATGGCGGCCCGGTGTCCAGTCTTTCGGATCATACTCTGACGTCATGTGCGGCGGGTTGCTCGGGTTTGCTGTTTCGCGTGCCTTGTCGTTGCCTCTCCGTTTGCCTCGGGCTTGCCCCAAAAGCAAATGCGTCCCGCCGGGGTGCGGGACGCATTGTAGCCTCAAAAGCGTGGCATGCCACGGCTATCACTTGGATGCGGTGGCCTTGTTTTCCACGTTCACCACCTGCACGCGGCGGTTCACTTCCGATAGCGGCTGGCTCGGGTCCTTCAGCTTGCTCTTGCCGTAACCGACGGTGACGAGGTCGCTTCCGTTGATGCCATATTTGTCGACGAGGTAGCGCTTGATGGCGTCGGCGCGGCGCTCGGAGAGGCCCTGGTTGTAGTCCTCGCTGCCGGCAGCGTCGGTGTGGCCGGCGACCACGAAGGTTGAGCCCTTCAATTCGGGATTGGTCAAAGCGCGGCCGAGCGCCTGCACCGAGGGCAGCGATTTCGTACTGATATCGGAGGAGTTGTAGTCGAAGTTGATCTCGAGATCGATCTTCGGCCTGTCCTGGACGATGGTCGCGATCTGCTCGCGTTCGGTCAATGACAGCGAGCGGGTGGCGCGGCCGCGGACGCTCTGCACGAAACTGGCCTGCTCGGTGGTCAGTCCGGGCGGAGCGGAGGTTTGCGGGCCGGTCGACAGGCTACGGGTCAGCGGCTTCTTCTCGGGCGTCAGCGCCTTGAGGATCTGTTCCTCGCTGACATCGTCGCCGGCACGGGCCGCCACCATGCCGAGCGAGAGCGCGGCGCCGACGGTCATGATCGCGAGGATGGCCGACAGGTTTGCGGACGGCTTGAACATTTGGTCCCTCCTGCGCGCATTGCGCGCGGTTCCAAATCTTGACTGAAATCGGCAGCCGGCACGAAGCGCCGGCATGCACCCTCTGTTTAGTCGACCGATTCTGCAGGCGGTTCGAGGTCGGGCTGTGCGCGTGCCGCGATTGACCCCGTCACTGCACGCCGTATTCGGCGAACTCCTTCACAATATTGGGGTCCATCGCCTTGGCGTTGGCGATGTCGAGATCGCCTTCCGCGGCCGAACCGTTGCGTTTCTTGGCGAGACCCCGCCCGTACAGCGACGACGTCAGCCGCGGGTTGATCTTCAGCGCAGCGTCGAAATCGGCGATGGCATTCTTGTTTTGTCCGCCCTTCAGGTTCATCAGCCCGCGGCTGTCGAGCGCATCGACGAAATTCGGGCGCAGCCGCAGCGCCTCGTTGCAGTCCTTCAGCGCCGCCTGCAGGTCGCCGAGCACGGTGCGGACCCAGCAGCGGTTGTTATAGGCCTCGACATCCTTGGGGTTCAGCCGCAGCGAATTGGTGAAGTCCCTTACCGCGAGGTCGTAGGCGCCCTTGCTGGCGTAGACCTGGCCGCGACGATACAGCGCGGCGGCATCGTCAGGGTTCTTGTCCAGCCTGTCGCTCAGGCCCTTGATGGTCGGATCGTCGGCCAGCGCAGCCACGGGAGAGTTGGCCGGCGCAGGTGTCGGCTGGATCACCACCGGCGCGGGCGGCTGCGGTGGTGGCAGGGCGACCTCGGGCGGCTTCGGCGGCGGTGGCGCCGGCGCGGCCGCAGCGGCTGGTGCCATCGCTGTTGCGGCGGGTGGCGCCTCCGCAGGCGGAGCGGGCGGTGCAGTCGCTACCTCGGTCGATGGAGCTGGCGGCGCGTTGGCAGGCCGCAGCGTGCCGCCCGGAATGAAGGAGAAGTCCTCCGCCAGCGACGACGAAATCCACGGCACCTGCTCCTGACGCGACGCGCGGGTGACGCCGACCCGGGTTCGATTCAGCGTCTCTTCCGCGGGCAGATCGGGGTTGCGGATCTCCTTCAGGAGTTCCCGCACGAACAGGCTGTGGTCGCTGCCGTTGTCCGAGATCACCGACGACAGCGCGGCCGAATACATCACCAGCGTGCCATTGGGCGCGATCACGGGGGCAAGGCCGGCGGAAAAGCTGCGGAACCTTCGTTCGAACGGGTTGCGCCTGGAGGCGTCGATCAGGGCGATCTTGACGCCGGCGCCGCGGCTGTTGATCTCGCCGAGCGCGGTCTCGAGGCTGAAGCCGTCGCGGCGAACGTCGGCCTCGGCCCAGATCTGCGCATCGACCGGGATCATGTAGCTCTGCCGGTTCGACTGGATGCCGTAGCCCGAGAAGAAGATCAGCGCGACCGAGCCCGGCTTGATCTTGTCATAGAGTTTGTCGAAGGCGCGGCGCATGCCGTCGCCGGTCAAGTTCTCGCCGATCTCGACATTGAAACCATCGCGCTTGAGTTCGTCCGCCACGTCGCGTGCGTCGTTGATCGGCTCCTTTAGCGGCGTGTCGGCGTCGGGATATTTGGCATTGCCGATGACCAGTGCGAAACGTTCACCGGCTGCAAGCGACGGGACGGGCGGGGCGATCGAAAAAATCAACGTGGCGAGCAAGGCAAGACGGATTTTCATGATCGCGGCAATCCAGATCCGGCATTCCAAACAAAATAGCGCCGACTCCAGCTCGCGCCTCGGCGACCCTATTCTACGGAAAATCCATTATCAAACCAGCGTCAAAGCCCGTCAACGGCTTGCCGCATCGTCGCAATCGTGGCGTTGCACCGCGAAGCCGAAGCGGCAATCGTTGCGGTCATGGCGCCATGGCCGTCTGCGCATGGTGCAAGGTCCCGCGACCCGATAATGTGACAGCTCTCACAGAGGCCATGGCCGACCCGTCATGCGCCCGTCACGCGCTCGCGAGGTTTGACCTTTGCGGGCGGCGATGGCTTTGTGTGCGGGACGGCAAGCCATTCAAGAACAAGCCACGCAAACAAGAGCGATACCGATGGGAAACGCCTACGAGATCTATGCCCTGCGCTATGCGACGATGTCGCCGCGCACGCCTCACCTGAATTTCCTGGTCCCCGATCCGCACGACATCACCGCGCAGGATCTCGATTATTTCGTCTGGCTGATCCGCGGCAACGGCCGTGACATCCTGGTCGACACCGGCTTCAACGCCGAGGAGGCGAAGGCGCGTGCGCGCAAGCTGACGCTCAATCCGGTCGACGCGCTGGCAGGCTTCGGCGTCGCCGCCGACGCGATCCGCGACGTCATCGTTACCCATCTGCACTACGATCACGCCGGCAATCTCGATCGCTTCCCGAACGCCCGCTTCCATTTGCAGGAACGCGAGATGAGCTACGCGACCGGCCGCTGCATGTGCAACGGCATGCTGCGTCACCCATTCTCGATCGAGCACGTCACGCAGATGCTGCGCCATGTCTATGGCGAGCGCGTCAGCTTCCATTCCGGCGACGGCGAGATCGCGCCCGGCGTCACTGTGCATCGGGTCGGCGGCCATTCCGACGGCTTGCAGGTGGTGCGGGTCGAGACCGCACGCGGTCCTGTCGTGCTGGCGTCCGATGCCGCGCATTATTACGCAAACCTGCACAAGCGCAGCCCGTTCCCGATCGTCTACAATGTCGGCGACATGGCTCAGGGCTGGGAGACCGTCGAGCGGCTCGCCGGTCACCCGGACCGCTTCATCCCCGGGCACGATCCGATCGTGAGCGAGATCTACCCGCGCGCCAGCGACAAGGTCGATGCATTCGCCCTGCATCTCGCGCCGTCGCGGTCGTTTGCGAAGTAGGGGCCTGCGGCGAAACGAAAGGCAAAACTCGGACAGATCATGTCGCGAGAATGCGAAGCTGTGTCCCCACCATCGCTGTGATCGCCCGGTCAAGCCGAGCGATGACATTGAAGACGTGGCTGTGCGACGATTGAAGTGGATGCCGGCTCGACGCTGTCCCGACGGAGGCAAGGACGACGTGCGGAGAGAACCGGGCCTAATACGATTCCTTCGCGTCGGCCTCTTCGCTGGTCTGCACCAGATCCAGGCTCTTCTCGATCTTGCCGAGCATGCGTCCGAGATCGCGGCGCTCCTGCGCCGACAGGCAGGAGAGAATCTCCTGCTCCTTGCGCAGCAGGCGCGGGATCAGCTCCTCGTAGAGCGCCTGGCCGGCGCGCGTCAGTTGCAGGCGGAATTCACGGCGGTCGTCCTCGTTCTCGACGCGCTCGACGATCTCGCGCTCCATCAGCGCCGAGACGGCGCGGCTGATGGTGGATTTATGCGTGCGGGTGCAATGCGCGATGTATTGCGCGCTGCAGGCCTCGTTGCGGAAGCCGAGGGTCGCGAGCACGCGCCACTCCGGAATGTCGAGGCCGTAGCGCGTTTGATATTCGCTCGAGAGCGCCGAAGAGACTTCGGCGGCGAGCCGGTTCAGCCGGAATGGCAAGAAGTGGAAGAGATCGAGGCGCTTCTTCTTCGGCGCGGCATCGTCGCGCAATTCGGTCTCCACCGCGCCGCGTGGGTGGACCGGAGGCTGGCTAGCAGAGGTCCTTGCCAATAATCCCTCCAATTTGAGTTGACGGCGAGCCCGACTGGGAGTTTAAGATAGTTGCAAGTGAGACTAATTTAGCAAGGTCACGGGCCGGTCGCAAGGTCTTGGTTGCTGGCAGGTCTTGGTCGCAAGCTTGTCACACCAGACCGCCGTCAACGGCCGGCGCTGAAGGGAACACCCAGGGTCACGCAATGGCAGCAGCCAAAACGGCACAGGCCAAAACCCAGTTCGGCTATCGCCGCCATCCCGATCAGGATCGGTCGGGCGCCAACGCGGCGGAACATCCTGTCGTGATCGTGGGGGCCGGCCCGGTCGGTCTGTCGCTGGCGATCGATCTCGCGCAGCGCGGCCAGCGCGTGGTGCTGCTCGACGATGCCGACCGAATCGGCGAGGGCTCGCGCGCGATCTGCTTCTCGAAGCGCTCATTGGAGTTCTGGGATCGTCTCGGCGTCGGCGACCGCATGGTCGACAAGGGCGTGGTGTGGAGCGTCGGCAAGATTTTTCACGGCGACCAGCAGCTCTATCAGTTCAACCTGTTGCCGGAGGAGGGCCACAAGCGGCCGGCTTTCATCAATTTGCAGCAGTTCTACGCAGAGGCCTATCTGGTCGATCGCGTCGAGCAACTGCCCGGGATCGATCTGCGCTGGCGCAACAAGGTGATCGCGCTGGAGAGCCGCAACGATGGCGTCGCGCTGACCATCGCTACCCCCGACGGCTCGTACCAGGTGCATGCGACCTTCGTCATTGCCTGCGACGGCGCCCGCTCGTCGCTGCGGCAGCTGGTCGGTGCGGAGTTCGCCGGCCAGGTGTTCGAGGACCAGTTCCTGATCGCCGACGTCAAGATGACCGCGGCATTCCCGACCGAGCGCTGGTTCTGGTTCGATCCGCCGTTCCATGCGGGACGCTCGGCGCTGCTGCACAAGCAGCCGGACGACATCTGGCGGATCGATCTGCAACTCAATCCGGATGCCGATCCGGCGGTGGAGAAACTGCCGGAGAATGTGCGACCGCGAATCGCGCGCATGCTGGGGCATGACAAGTTCGATTTCGAGTGGATCTCGCTCTACAAGTTCCAGTGCCGGCGGATGGCCAAGTTCATCCACGGCCGGGTGATCTTCGCCGGCGATTCCGCGCACCAGGTTTCGCCGTTCGGCGCACGCGGCGCCAATTCCGGGCTCGAGGACGCCGAAAACCTGGCATGGAAGCTCGATCGCGTGCTGCGCGGGCTCTCGCCGGAAGGGCTGCTGGAGAGCTATCACGTCGAACGCAGCGCGGCGGCCGACGAGAATATCCGCGAGTCCACGCGCTCGACCGACTTCATGGCGCCGGTGACGCGGCAGGAGGCGCGGCTGCGCCAGGCGGTGCTGTCGCTCGCCAAGGAAACCGAGTTCGGCAAGCGCATGGTCAATGGCGGCCGGCTGTCGGTGCCCTCGATCTATGACACGCCGCTGTCGACGGCCGATCGCGACGACTGGCGCGGCGGGCCGCGGCCCGGCGCCTCGATGCTGGATGCGCCCGTTGCCGACAACGACGGCAAGCCGACCTTCCTGACCGAGGTCTTCATCAAGCAGGGAACAGGTTTCACGCTGCTCGCGTTTGGCAATGGAGCGGCGGTTGATGTGCCCGAAGGCGTCGGCAGGATCCAGGTCGGCGGCGAGGGCGGGCTGGTCGATGCGCAGGGCCTTGCCGGCAAGCGCTACGACGCCGAGCCCGATACGGCCTATCTGCTGCGGCCCGACGGCTACGTCGCGGCGCGCTTCCGGAAAGTGCAGCGGCCGGTGCTCGATGCAGCGCTGGCGCGCGCATCCGGCCTGAATTGAGGTGTCGCTGATGGCGCTCTCGACTAATTCGAACTTCGCCAGGCCCGATGACGCCTTCCGCGCCATCGTCGAGGCGCACCGCGGCCTCACCGAGGCGCAGAGCGCCGATTTCGATGCTGCGCTGGTTCTGGTGCTCGCCAATCACATCGGCGACATCGAGGTGCTGCGCGAGGCGATCGCGCTGGCGAAACGACGGACGCTGGATGCAAGCCAGCAGCAGCAACAGCAACAACAATAGCTCTGATCAAACGAACAGGATTGAACTGATGGCCAAAGGTTTCGCCTCGACCACCGACCTCGCAGAGAAGAAGGTCACCTTCTCCGAGATCGGAACCGATCTCTACGCCTTCACTGCCGAGGGCGATCCCAACACCGCCGTGATCGTCGGCGACGACGGCTGCCTCGTGTTCGACGCGCAGGCGACGCCCGCGATGGCCAACAAGGTGATCGAGCGCGTGCGCAAGGTCACCGACAAGCCGATCAAATATGTCGTGCTGTCGCACTATCACGCCGTGCGCGTGCTTGGCGCGTCTGCCTACAAGGCGCAGGGCATTGTCGCCTCGCAGGAGACCTATCGCCTGGTCCAGGAGCGCGGCCAGCAGGACTGGGATTCCGAGTACGGCCGTTTTCCGCGCCTGTTCCAGGATGCTGCGAGCATTCCCGGCCTGACCTGGCCGACGCTGACCTTCGAAGGCGAGATGTCGATCTATCTCGGCAAGCGCGAGGTGCGATTGATGCAGCTTGGCGCCGGCCACACCTCGGGCGACATCGTCGCCTGGGTGCCCGATGCCGAGGTGATGTTCTCCGGCGATCTCATCGAATACCACTCGGCCTGCTATTGCGGCGACGCGCATCTGCGCGAATGGCCGATGACGCTGAACGAGATCCGCGCCTTCAATCCGAAGGCGATCGCGCCGGGCCGCGGCGATGCGCTGACCGGCCTGTCCACCACGCGCGACGCGATCGCGATGACCCGTGACTTCGTCAACACGCTGTACGGAGCCGCCGAAAGCTCCGTCGCCAAGGGCCGCACGCTGAAGGAATCGATGGCGGCGACGCGCGAGGTGATGGATCCGAAGTTCGCGAGCTTTGCGATCTACGAGCACTGCCTGCCGTTCAACGTCTCCCGCGCCTATGACGAGGCGTCCGGGATCGACGATCCCGTGATCTGGACCGACAAGCGCGACCAGGAAATGTGGGCCGCCCTGCAAGGAGGAGGATGACCATGAATATCAACACCTCGCCTGATCAGATCGTTCGCAGTTCGGGTCAAGTCACGCCGGGCTACATGTCCGGCTTCGGCAACAGCTTCGAGACAGAGGCGCTGCCCGGTGCGCTGCCGATGGGACGCAACTCGCCGCAGCGCTGCGCCTACGGGCTCTACGCCGAGCAGTTGTCCGGCTCGCCGTTCACCGCGCCGCGCGGTACCAATGAGCGCTCCTGGCTCTATCGCATCCGGCCGTCGGTGCGGCATTCTGGCCGCTTCGCCAAGGCCGACGCCGGTCTGTGGCGTACCGCACCATGCCATGAGTACGATATGCCGATCGCGCAGCTGCGCTGGGACCCGGCGCCGATCCCGAAGGAGGATATGACCTTCCTTCAGGGCGTGCAGACCATGACAACGGCGGGCGATGCGAACACCCAGGCCGGCATGGCGGCGCATGTCTATCTCATCACCAAATCGATGGTGGATCAGCATTTCTACAATGCCGATGGCGAGATGATGTTCGTGCTGCAGCAGGGCAATCTGCGCTTCGTCACCGAGTTCGGCCGCATCGATGCCGAGCCCGGCGAGATCGTGGTGATCCCGCGCGGCGTCAAGTTCCGCGTCGAGATTGCCGGTGGCCCGGCGCGCGGCTATCTCTGCGAGAATTACGGCGGCGCTTTCACGCTGCCGGAGCGCGGCCCGATCGGCGCCAACTGCCTCGCCAACTCGCGCGACTTCCTGACCCCGGTCGCCGCCTATGAGGACAAGGACACGCCGACCGAGCTCTACGTGAAATGGGGCGGCTCGCTGTTCAAGACTACACTGCCGCATTCGCCGATCGATGTGGTGGCCTGGCACGGCAACTACGCGCCGTACAAATACGATCTGCGCACCTTCTCGCCGGTCGGCGCGATCGCCTTCGATCATCCTGATCCCTCGATCTTCACGGTGCTGACCTCGCCGTCCGAGACCGCCGGCACCGCCAATATCGACTTCGTGATCTTCCCGGAGCGCTGGATGGTGGCCGAGAACACCTTCCGTCCGCCGTGGTATCATATGAACATCATGTCGGAGTTCATGGGGTTGATCTACGGCGTCTACGACGCCAAGCCGCAAGGCTTCGTGCCCGGCGGCATCTCGCTCCACAACTGCATGCTGCCGCACGGCCCCGATCGCGAAGCCTTCGAGCACGCCAGCAACAGCGAGCTGAAACCGGTGAAGCTGACCGGCACGATGGCCTTCATGTTCGAGACCCGTTTCCCGCAGCGCGTGACCAAGCATGCCGCGACGGCGTCGACGCTGCAGGATGACTATTCGGATTGCTGGAAGGGACTTGAGAAGAAGTTCGATCCGACCAAGCCGTAGATTTCATGTCGTCATGGCCGGGCTTGACCCGGCCATCCATCTTTTCAGAAAGCGATGGATCGCCGGGTCAAGCCCGGCGATGACAAGTTAGTCACCGGAGAAGCATCTTGCCCAACCCCAACGACCCCAAACTCCGTTCCTTCATCGACGTCGCACCGACCTCGGACTTCCCGATCCAGAACCTGCCCTACGGCGTGTTCTCGTCAAAGGACGGCCTCGCCCCGCGCGTCGGCGTCGCGATCGGCGACTATGTGCTCGATCTCTGGGAGCTCGAGCAGGATTCGCGGCTCGATGTCGGGCCGCTCGGCGTGTTCTCGCAGCCGTCGCTCAATGCGTTCATGGCGCTGGGGCCGAAAGCGTGGTCGGCGACGCGGGCGCGGATCAGCGAGCTGTTGCGCTCCGATCATCCTGAGTTGCGCGACAACAGGGAATTGCGGGCGCGGGCGCTGGTGCCGATGGCGGATGTGAAGCTCTACATGCCGTTTGCCGTCTCGGGCTACACCGATTTCTACTCGTCGAAGGAGCACGCCACCAATGTCGGCGTCATGTTCCGCGGCAAGGACAATGCGCTGCAGCCGAACTGGCTGCATATGCCGATCGGCTACAATGGCCGCGCTTCGACGGTGGTGGTGTCAGGCACCAAGGTGCGCCGGCCGCGCGGGCAGCTCAAGCCGCCGACCGCCGAGGTGCCGAGCTTCGGCCCTTGCAAGCGGCTCGATTTCGAATTGGAGATGGGGGTCGTTGTTGGACAGGCATCAGCGATGGGTGAGATGCTGACCGAGAAGCAGGCCGAGGAGATGATCTTCGGCTTCGTCATCCTCAACGACTGGAGCGCTCGCGACATCCAGCAGTGGGAGTATGTGCCGCTCGGTCCGTTCCAGGCCAAGGCGTTCGCGACCTCGATCAGCCCGTGGGTGGTGACGCGCGAGGCGCTGGAGCCGTTCCGGATGCAGGGCCCGGCGCAGGAGCCGGAGCCGCTCGCCTATCTGAAGCAGGTGCAGCCCAACAATTACGACATGCAGCTCGATGTCGCGTTGCGCGCCGGCGCGATGAACGAGGCGAAGACGATCTGCAGCACCAACTTCAAGTACATGTACTGGTCGTCGGTGCAGCAGCTCGTGCATCATGCGTCATCCGGCTGCGCCATGAATGTCGGCGACCTCCTCGGCAGTGGCACGATCTCCGGCCCGGAGAAGTATCAGCGCGGCAGCCTCTTGGAAATCAGCTGGAACGGCAGCGAGCCGGTCGAGCTTGCCAGCGGCGTCAAGCGTTCGTTCCTCGAAGACGGCGATTCGCTGGTCATGCGTGGCTGGTGCCAGGGTGACGGCTATCGCGTCGGGTTCGGTGAGGTCGAGGGGACCATCGTCGCGGCGGAGTGATCGTCATTGCGAGCCAACTGGTCGCGCGATGCGCGCCCGATGACAGGCTCCGCGAAGCAATCCATCGATCCGCATGCGACGACGGATGGATTGCTTCGTCGCTTCGCTCCTCGCAATGACGAGGAGCTATTACCGCTCCTCCGGCCTGATATCCCTCAACCGTGCCGAATGCGCCGCGACATCCTCCAGGCTGTACTTCAGATGCACCCGCTTGTCCGACGGCGGCTGGTTTACCGTGCAGACACCCGGCCGCCACGGCTTGGCAGGCCGGATCGGCCGCGGCGCGAAGCCGCCGCCGCAGTTCGGGCAGACATTGCCGAGCTTGGTCTCCGCGCAATCCGCACAGAACGTGCATTCATACGAACAGATCTGCGCGTCCGTCGCGCTCGGCGGCAGGTCCTTGTTGCAATATTCGCAGTTCGGTCGCAGCTGCAGCGCCATGGTCGTCTCTCTTTCCGGATGTTGATGGGATGATCGCAAATCATGTCGCAAAAACGAATGACGTATTTCCCTCAATTTGCGCCGCGTCAGGTGTGCAGCACTTTCAGCGGCAGCTTGCTGCTCTCCTTCAGGCGATCGAGCACGATCGACGAGCGCACATGGGCGACGCTCTGGTGCGGCATCAGCACGTTGTTGACGATGTCGGACAGGCTCTTGAGGTCGCGCAGCATCACCTTGAGCACGTAATCGGCATCGCCGGTCAGCGCATAGGCCTCCTGGATGTCGTCGACGCGGTTGACCAGTTCGCGGAACCGCTTGGCATTGTCGGGCGAATGGGTCGCCAGCGTGATGTGGATGAAGGCGATCAGGCCGAAGCCGAGCGCCTCGCCGGCGAGGTCGGCGTGGTAGCCGGCGATGACCTTCTCCTCCTCCAGCCGCATCCTCCGTCGCGAGCATTGCGAGGCGGACAGGCCGACCAGGTCGGCCAGTTGCTGGTTGGTCAGCCGGCCATCATCCTGCAGCGCGGCCAGCATCTTGAGGTCGAAAGCGTCGACTTCGGTCATGCGCCATACGTCCATATCATGCACAATTCATGCATGATCATAGCAAATAAAGACTAATTTTGCACGCACGTTGCGCGACAGACGACGGAAACTGGCCTCCAGACAAATAAGGGAGATTCTGCCATGGGTCCGTTTCCGCACGATGCGCCGCCGGCTGAGATCAGCGCCGACAATCCGATGGGTACCGACGGCTTCGAGTTCGTCGAATATGCCCATCCCAATCCAGGCGAACTGCATGCCCTGTTCAAGCTGATGGGCTTTGCCGCGGTCGCCCGCCACAAGACCAAGGCCATCACGGTCTATCGCCAGGGCGACATCAACTACCTCGTCAACGAGGAGCCCGGCACCCACGGCTTCAATTTCGTCGCCGCGCACGGTCCTTGCGCGCCGTCGATGGCGTTCCGCGTGGTCGATGCGAAGCTGGCCTATGAGCGGGCGCTGTCGCTCGGTGCCGAGCCGGCGGACGTCACATCGGCGCAGAAGACGCTCGATGTCCCCGCGATCAAGGGCATCGGCGGCAGCCTGCTCTATTTCGTCGATCGCTACGGCGCCAAGGGTTCGGCCTACGATGCCGAGTTCGACTGGCTCGGGGCGAAGAACCCGCAGCCTGAGGGCTCGGGCCTCTACTACGTCGATCACCTCACCCACAACGTCCATCGTGGCCGCATGGATGTCTGGACCGGCTTCTATGCAAAGCTGTTCAACTTCCGCCAGATCCGCTTCTTCGACATCGAGGGCCGCGCCTCGGGCCTGTTCTCCCGCGCGCTGACCAGCCCGGACGGCAAGATCCGGATTCCGATCAACGAGGACGCCGGCGATTCCGGGCAGATCGAGGAATATCTCAACACCTATCACGGCGAGGGCATCCAGCACATCGCCTGCGGCGCGCGCGACATCCACCGCACGGTCGAGACGCTGCGCGAGGCCGGTCTGCCGTTCATGCCGTCACCGCCCGACACCTATTTCGAGCGGATCGACGCGCGCCTGCCCAAGCACGGCGAGGACGTCGCGCGGCTGCAGACCAACGGCATCCTGATCGACGGCGAGGGCGTGGTCGACGGCGGCCAGACCAAGGTGCTGCTGCAGATCTTCTCGGCGAACGCGATCGGGCCGATCTTCTTCGAATTCATCCAGCGCAAGGGCGACGATGGATTCGGCGAGGGCAACTTCAAGGCGCTGTTCGAATCGATCGAGGAAGACCAGATCCGCCGCGGCGTGCTCAAGGTCGATCACGCCGCCTGACGGGAGCGCGGGTGGTGGGGATTATGTCCCCACCGCCAGCTCGGTGTGCACCAGCTTCACCCAATAGGCGGCGCCCAGCGCGAGGATGTCGTCGTTGAAATCGTAGCCCGGCGTATGGACGTTGTGGAATGAGCCATCGGCGGCGACGCCGTTGCCGATGATGATGAAGCCGCCGGGCTTGGCTTCCAGCATGAAGGAGAAATCCTCCGAGCCGGTCACCGGCTGCACATTGCCGTCGACCTGCGCGGCGCCGACGAGGTCGGACGCGGCGGCGATCGAGAGGTTGGTCTGCTCGGCATGCGTGATCAGCGGCGGATAGCGACGATTGTAGATCACCTCGGCGGTGCAGCCGAACGCCGCGGCCTGGGACTGCGCCAGCTCCGTCAAACGCGTTTCCAGCAGATCGCGGATGCGCGGCTTGTAGGAGCGCGCGGTGCCGGTGATCGTGACCTTGGACGGAATGATGTTGGGCGAACCCGGGTCGCCGCCCATGATCGAGCCGACGCTGACGACCGCGGTCTCGATCGCCGGCACCGAGCGGCTTACGATGGTTTGCATCGCCATGATGAATTGCGCGGTCGGCAGCGTGGGGTCTGTCGCCAGATGCGCGCCGGCGCCGCCATGGCCGCCGGTGCCATGAAAGCTCACCTCCCAGCTGTCGCTCGCGGCCAGGAACGGTCCGGTGCGTGTGCGGAAGTGACCGACCGGAACGCCGGGGATGTTGTGCATGCCGTAGACGGCATCGACCGGGAATTTCTCGAACAGTCCTTCCTCGACCATCTGCCTGCCGCCGCCGAGGCCTTCCTCCGCCGGCTGGAAGATGAAGTTCACCGTGCCGCCGAAATCCGGGTTCTCCGACAGATAGCGCGCGGCGCCGAGCAGCATCGCGGTGTGACCGTCATGGCCGCAGGCGTGCATCTTGCCCGGCACGGTCGAGCCGTAAGCGCGGCCCGGCACTTCCTGGATATGCAACGCGTCGAGATCGGCACGCAATCCGATGGCGCGCTGACCGGGTTGCCGGCCCTTCAAGGTCGCGACCACGCCGGTCTTGGCGATGCCCTCCGTCACCTCGAGGCCGAACGCGCGCAGCTTCTCGGCGACCAGGGCGGCAGTCCTGGTCTCCTCGAACCCTACCTCGGGGTTGCGGTGGATCTGATGGCGGATGTCGATCATCTCCGCCTCGTGCGCTCTCAGCGCTGTCACCAGAGGATGTTCTGTCATCGTGGTCGTCCTTGCGGCTGTTAGTTCGATGCGGCGGCCAGCGGCACCGCCGGCTTGGCATCCCGAGGTTTGCCTCTGAGCGTTTCCGGCACCTTGATCGCCAGTGTCGCCAGCGCGCTGATCACGCTCATGATGATCACGTACCAGACCCAGGACAGCTTATCGCCGGTGGCGCCGATGATCCAGGTGAACACGATCTGCGCGGTGCCGCCGAAGATAGTCACGCCGAGTGCGTAGGCGATCGACAGCCCTGCGGTTCGCACCGCAGAGGGGAAGATCATCGGAATGAGGATGATGCCGGCGCCGGACGACATGGCATGCAGCGCCATCAGGCAGGCGGCCGTGATCACGAGAACCAGCGGCGAGCCGGCTGAGATCACGAGGTGCAGCGCCGGATAGAGCAGCAGCGTCACGATCAGGCGCGGGATGATCGCGACGGCTTTCACGCCGTATTTGTCCGCGAAGGCGCCGCCGACCAGCGAGAAGATCGCGCCGCTGATCGCGATCGCGAGGTTCGCAGCCATCGACCAGCCCTGGCTGTAATGCAGCGTGCTGATGGCGTAGGTCGCCGTATAGAGGAAGAAGTACTGGGTGATGGTCGCGCCTGAGATCAGGAGGATGCAGAGCGCGATCTTCTGCCAATGATTTGCCAGCACGTCGGACAGCACATGGCTCATGCTGCCATGGGCTTCCTTGGCATCCATGGTCTCGTCGAGGTTCCGGCGAATGTAATAGCCGACCGGCGCGATCAGGATGCCGAGCAGGAACGGCACCCGCCAGCCCCAGCTATCGGTGGCGCCGGGCGTGATCAGCAGCGCCAGCAACAGTCCTATCAGGCCGGAGATCATGCTTCCGAGGTTCTGGCTGGCAAGCTGCCAGCTACCGAAGAATGCCTTGCGATGCGCGGGGGCGCTTTCCAAGAGATAGGTCGTCGCCGGTCCCATCTCGCCGCCGGCGGAGAAGCCCTGCAGCAGGCGCGCGAACACCAGCAGGATAGGCGCGAGCACGCCGATCTGCTGGTAGGTCGGCAACAACCCGATCATGCCGCTGCCGACCGCCATCAGCCAGATGGTCAGCGTCATCGCGGGGCGGCGGCCGAAGCGGTCGGCATAGGCGCCGATCACGATGCCGCCCAGCGGCCGGACCACGAAGCCGACGCCGAACGTCGCCACCGCAAGCAGCAGGCTGGTGCTCGGATTTTCCGCGGGAAAGAAGGCCTTGGCGAGCCAGGTCGCGAACGCCGCGTAGACCGTGAAGTCGTAGAACTCCAGCGCATTCCCCAGGATCGCCGCGCCCACACGCATGGTCTGCGAAGGCGGCGGGTGGTCCGCTGGCATACGACTAGTTGGCATACGATTCATTAAGGCGTCCCCCTGCGTCATTTTGGCAGAGCCAACAAGCAAGAGGTGGGCCGTAATGCAATGGTCTTTCGCGCGGCGGCTTTGGATGACGGCGTTGTGGACCTGGCCGGAGTTACGGGCAGGCGCCGTGCAGTTCGTCGAGCCTAGCTCCGATCCTTCCAGGCGCTCGTCACGTCGCCGATGCTCGCGACCTCCGGTTCGCGGATGGCGGACGGGGTGCGCGAGAAGCGCGGCGCAGGCGCGGGCTGGGTCACGCCGTGGCGCTCGACGAACACCTTGCGCGCGGCCATGTGCGGATGCTTCGGCGCCTCCGCCATGGTGAGTACAGGCGCGAAGCAAATGTCGCTGCCTTCCATGATCTTGCACCAGTCGTCGCGCGTCTTGCTCTTGAAGACGTTGGTCAGCTTCTCCTTGAGCTGCGGCCACGCCTTGCGATCCATCTGCGCGTCGAAGTCGGCGTCGGTCAGGTCGGCATGCTTGCGCAGCAGCGCGTAGAATTGCGGCTCGATCGAACCGATCGAGATGAAGTTGCCGCAGGAGCATTCGTAGACGCCGTAGAAATGCGCGCCGCCGTCGAGGAAGTTCTGGTCGCGGCCGCCGCTCCAGCGGCCCTGCGCGGCCATGTCGTAGAACATCGACATCAGGGACGCGGCGCCGTCGCACATCGCGGTGTCGACTACCTGGCCCTTACCGGACTTCTGCGCTTCGAGCAGCGCGGCAAGCACGCCGACGACGAGATAGAGCGCGCCGCCGCCGAAATCGCCAACCAAGTTGAGCGGCGGCACCGGCTTCTCCTTAGTGCCGATCGCGGCGAGCGCGCCGGTGATCGAGATGTAGTTGATGTCGTGGCCGGCCGCGTGCGCGAGCGGGCCTTCCTGGCCCCAGCCGGTCATGCGGCCATAGACCAGCTTCGGATTGCGCGCGAGCACGACGTCGGGACCGAGCCCGAGGCGCTCCATCACCCCGGGACGAAAGCCTTCGATCAACGCATCGGCGTGGCTCAGCAGCTCGAGCACCTCTGATATCGCAGCCTTGTTCTTCAGGTCGAGCTCGATCACCTTGCGGCCACGCGTCGCCACCGCCTTCAGGTTCTTGCCGGCGCCGACGCGATCGAGGGTGATGACCTCGGCGCCCATGTCGGCGAGCAGCATGCAGGCGAACGGGCCGGGGCCGATGCCGGCGAATTCGACGATGCGGAAGCCGGCGAGCGGGCCGGAGGCGCGGACGGCGGTCTGGGAGGCTGGTTTATCGAGCACGTTGTTGGTCCGTTGTTGCGGGAATGTAAGAAGCGGCCGAGGTCTTGGGGTCGTGGCGGTCGGGATCGCGCAGCGTCACTTTGGCGGCGGCTGGTATGGGCAGGCAATTCCGAAAGACATGCGTTCTCCCGACCGTCCGTAGGACGGTATTTTTAATTAGCTGATTAGCTAAATTGTCTCGCCGAATGCGCGACGTGGCAAGCGTCTTTTGTCCGAAAGCGCCGGTAAAACGCGGACGGCGCGCATCGCTGCGCGCCGTCCCGAACTTGTGTTTAGACGCTATCAGCCCGCAGCGGTCACCGCGCGCTGTCCCATCACCTTGATCAGGTTGGCGCGATAATCGGCCGAGCCGTGGATGTCAGCGAGCAGCCCGTTCGACGGGATCTTTACGCTATCGAGCGCCGCGGCCGACCAATTCGTCTTCAGCGCACCCTCGATCGCCGGAACCCGCATGACGCCGCTCTGCGACGCACCGGTTGCCGCGGCGCGGACGTCGCCGGCCTTGGTCTTGGCGACGAACACGCCGGTCAAGGCAAAGCGCGAGGCCGGGTTCGGAAACTTCGCGTAGCCGGCCTTTGCGGGAACCGGGAAGGACACCGCGGTGATGATCTCGCCATCCTCAAGCGCCGTCGAGAACAGGCCCTTGAAGAAGTCGTCCGCCGCGATCGATCGCTTGTTGGTCTTGACCGTCGCGCCGAGCGCCAGCACCGCCGCCGGATAGTCCGCCGCCGGATCGTTGTTGGCGAGCGAGCCGCCGATCGTGCCGCGATAGCGCACGGCGGGATCGCCGATCATCGACGCCAGATTGGCGAGCGCCGGGATCGCCTTCCTGACCGCATCGCTTTGCGCCACATCGTAATGCGGCGTCGCGGCCTTGATGGTGACCGTGTCGCCCGACACCTCGATGCCGATCATCTCCTGCACCCTGGAGAGGTCGATCACGTCGGACGGCGCGGCGAGACGCTGCTTCATCACAGGAAGCAGGGTTTGTCCGCCGGCAAGGAATTTTGATTCCGTGCCCTTGGCGAACGTTGCTGCGGCGTCGGCGACCGAGGAAGCGCGGTGATAATTTGTCTCGTACATGACTCTTCCTCCCTCAACCGTGAATGGCGTGCCAGACGCGATCGGGCGTCGCCGGCATTTCCAGCTTGTTGTTGCCGATGGCGTCCGTGATCGCGTTGATCACGGCAGCCGAAGCGCCGATCGCGCCGGCCTCGCCGCAGCCCTTGACGCCGAGCGGATTGCCCGGACACAGCGTCGTGGTGTGGGAGAGCTGGAACGACGGCAGGTCGTCGGCGCGCGGCATGGTGTAGTCCATGAATGACGCGGTCACGAGCTGACCGGAGCCGTCATAGACTGCGCCTTCGAGCAGGGCCTGACCGATGCCCTGGGCCAGACCGCCATGCACCTGGCCTTCGACGATCATCGGGTTGATCAGCCGGCCGAAGTCGTCGGCGGCCACGAAGTTGACGAAGGAGGTCTTGCCGGTGGTGGGATCGACCTCGAGTTCGCAGATATAGGCGCCGGCCGGGAAGGTGAAGTTGGTCGGGTCGTAGAACGCCGTCTCCTTCAGACCGGGCTCCATGCCGTCAGGCAGGTTGTGCGCGGTGTAGGCGGCGAGCGCGACCATCGGCAGCGCGATCGACTTGTCGGTGCCGGTGACCTTGAACTCGCCGTTCTCGATCACGATGTCGCTCTCGGAAGCTTCGAGCGCGTGCGCCGCGATCTTCCTGGCCTTGGCCTCGACCTTCTCCATCGCCTTCACGATCGCGGTGCCGCCGACCGCGAGCGAACGCGAGCCGTAGGTGCCCATGCCGAACTGCACCTTGTCGGTGTCGCCATGGATGATCGAGACCTGGCTGAGCGGCACGCCGAGACGTTCCGCGATGATCTGGCAGAACGTCGTCTCGTGGCCCTGGCCATGGCTGTGCGAGCCGGTGAGTACCTCGATGGTGCCGACCGGGTTGACGCGGATCTCCGCCGATTCCCACAGGCCGACGCCGGCGCCGAGACTGCCGACCGCCTTCGACGGCGCAATGCCGCAGGCCTCGATGTAGCAGGAGATGCCGATGCCGCGCAGCTTGCCGTCGGCTTTCGCCTTGGCCTTGCGGGCGGGGAAGCCGGCATAGTCGATCGCCTTCATCGCGGCGTCGATCGAGGCATGGAAGTCGCCGATGTCATACGCCATGATGACAGGCGTCTGATACGGGAACTGGTTGATGAAGTTCTTCTTGCGCAGCTCGGTCGGATCGACCTTCAACTGCCGCGCCGCGGTCTCCATCATGCGTTCGATCAAATAGCTCGCTTCGGGTCGGCCGGCGCCGCGATAGGCATCGACCGGTGTGGTGTTGGTGTAGACGCCCATCACCTCCGCGTAGATCGCCGGGATCACATACTGCCCCGACAGCAGCGTTGCGTAGAGATAGGTCGGCACTGCGGAGGAGAACAGCGACATATAGGCGCCGAAATTGGCGTGGGTCTTCACCCGGAGACCAAGGATCTTGTTGTCCTTGTCGAACGCCATCTCCGCTTTCGAGACATGGTCACGGCCATGCGCGTCGGTGAGGAAGGCTTCGGAACGGTCGCCGGTCCACTTCACCGGACGGTTCACCTTCTTCGACGCCCACAGCGCCACCATCTCTTCCGGATAGATGTAGATCTTCGAGCCGAAGCCGCCGCCGACGTCGGGGGCGATCACGCGCAGCTTGTTCTCCGGCGCGATGTTGTAGAACGCCGACAGCACCAGGCGGGCGACGTGCGGATTCTGCGACGTCGTATAGAGCGTGTAGTGCTCGTCGGCCTGGTCGTAGTGAGCAATCGCCGCGCGCGGCTCCATCGCGTTGGGCACCAGGCGGTTGTTGGTGAGGTCCAGCGTCACCACATTGGCGGCCTTGCTGAACGCGTCCTTGACCGCGGCTTCGTCGCCGAGGTGCCAGTCATAGACGACGTTGCCGGGAGCCTCGGGGTGAAGCTGCGGCGCGCCGGGCTTGATCGCGGCCGCGATGTCAGGCACGGCGGGAAGCTCCTCGTAATTGACCACGACCGCTTCCGCGGCGTCCTTGGCCTGGTTCCTGGTTTCGGCGATCACGACCGCGACCGCCTGTCCGACGAAGCGCACGGTCTCCGGCGCCATCGCCGGCCACGCGCCCATTTTCATCGGCGAACCATCCTTCGAGGTGATCGCCCAACCGCAGATCAAATTGCCGACCTTGTCGTCGACGAGCTGCTGTCCGGTCAGCACCGCGATCACGCCGGGCATCTTCATGGCCTCGGCTGAATCGAGGCCCTTGACCTTGGCATGCGCATGCGGGCTACGAATGAAGTGAGCGTAGCTCATGCCCACCATCTTGATGTCGTCGACGTAACGTCCCTGTCCGGTTATGAACCGGCGATCTTCCTTGCGCACGACACGTGCGCCAATTCCTTCAACACCCATTGTCTAGTCCTCCCGACCGGAGATTTCGATTTGCCGCCGTTTCCATCGAGACCGGCGGCGATGAGCTTGATTGTGCGCGGTCCGCTATTCGGCGGCCTGCGCAACCTTCATGCGGCCGGCTGCATCGAGCACCGCCTTGACGATGTTGTGGTAGCCCGTGCAGCGGCAGATGTTGCCTTCGAGCTCGTGGCGGACGGTTTCCTCATCGAGATTGCCACCATGGCGGTGCACGATGTCGACCGCGGACATGATCATGCCGGGGGTGCAGTAGCCGCACTGAAGGCCGTGATTGTCGCGGAAGGCGGCCTGCATTGGATGCAGCTCGTCGCCCTTGGCGAGGCCTTCGATCGTGGTGACGTTGGAGCCGGCGGCCTGGCCGGCCAGCATGGTGCAGGATTTGACCGCCCGTCCATCGACGTGGACGACGCAGGCACCGCACTGGCTGGTATCGCAGCCGACATGGGTGCCGGTCAGGTTCAGGTTTTCGCGCAAGACATGCACGAGGAGGGTTCGGTCCTCAACGTCGACCGAGACCGCCCTGCCGTTTACCGTCAGTTTGACTGTAGACACGCGTTCCTCCCAAAGGTCTCATTTGTTGACCCAGTAGAGCACGCTTCATGGGGGTCGTAACCGCGATCAAAGTCGTAGTCGCGGCCTTGTCATGAGGGTGCCGGGCCTGTGTTTCGATCCTAGCAGGCAGTCCCGGGATGGGCAATTTGCTAGCGCGCGCCGAGCGCTCGAAGTGAGCGTGATGCGGGAGCGTTTCGCGACGCGTGCGATCGCCAAAACTGCTGATCGCAATGCGGCACGAACGGCCTTCGCAAGGGCTACTACCTTCCGCCTATAACGACCAAAAAGCGTTGCTGTCATTTTCGTCGCCGATGCAGCGACGAAAGATCGCGCGTTCACAAATTGGGTAGAGAGCCGCGCCCGCGACGCATCCGTCGCGGCAACGAAACCATATTGGAGGAAGCAGATGAAGCTGAGGAGCGGGACTTTCTTTGCCGGCGCGTCGCTGGTCGCGATGCTGATCGCAAGCATCGGCGCGTCGAGAGCGAATGATTCCGTCGCGAAGGCGGCGTCGGATCCCAACGGCTGGGCTATTGCGGGCCACGACTACGGCAATACGCGCTTCAGCCCCTTGAAGCAAATCAACTCCGAGAATGCCGGCAAGCTGCAGCTGGTCTATTCGATGTCGCTGGCCTCGCTGCGCTCCAACGAGTCCTCGCCGATCGTGATCGGCAAGACCCTCTACGTCTCGACCTCCTGGGGGCCGAAATACGTCTATGCGATCGATGCCGCGACCGGCGCGCGCAAATGGACCTGGCAGCCCGACATCCCCGACGACGTGCTTCAATATGCCTGCTGCGACGTCAACAATCGCGGCGTGTCCTATGCCGACGGCAAGATCTTCGTCGGCCGGCTCGACGGCAAGCTGACTGCGCTCGATGCCGAGACCGGCAAGGAGCTGTGGACCTCGACGGTCGTCGACTACAAGCAGGGTTCGGTGATCACCTCGCCGCCGCTCGTGGTCCGCGACAAGGTCATCACCGGCTTCGGCGGCGGCGAGTACGGCGTCCGCGGCTCGCTGCAGGCGTTCGATCTCAAGAACGGCAAGCTGCTCTGGCAGACCTATACCGTGCCGGCGCCCGGCGAACCCGGCAGCGACACCTGGAAGGGCGATACCGGCCTGCATGGCGGCGGTGCCGCCTGGCTGGTCGGCTCCTACGACGCCAAGTCCGACACGGTCTATTGGGGCACCAGCAATCCGGGGCCCTGGAATACCGGCGTGCGTTCCACCGGCGACGGCAATTTCGGCAAGCTGACCAATTTGTACACGGCCTCCACGCTCGCGATCGATCCGAACACCGGCAAGATCAAATGGCACATCCAGGGCACCCCGGCCGACGCCTGGGATTATGACGGCGTCAACGAACTGCTGCTCGCCGACCTCAAGATCAAGGGTGCGGAGACGCCGGTGCTGATGAAGGCGGACCGCAACGGCTTCTTCTTCGTCGCCAACCGCGAGACCGGCAAGGTGATCTCGGCCGAGAAGTACGTCTTCGCGAACTGGGCCAAGAAGTGGGACATCAACACGATGCGGGCCGAAGAAGACCCGGACAAGCGGCCCGGCCCCGGCCATCCCGCGAAGGACATCTGCCCGAACCTGATCGGCGGCAAGAACTGGCAGCCGATGTCGTACAACCCTGGGACCGGTCTCGTCTACATCCCGACCAACAATGTCTGCATGGACTGGTCGGTCAGCGACGTGAACTACAAGCGCGGCGTGTTCTATCTCGGCGCCGAATTCCCGACCAAGGGTGGTCCCGGCGGATTCCTCGGCGAGCTCGTGGCCTGGGATCCCGTCGCCAACAAGAAGGTGTGGGGTATCAAGGAAGACCTGCCCTTCAATGGCGGCACGCTGACGACGGCCGGCAATCTGGTGTTCTCGGGCAATCTGCACGGCGACTTCCGCGCCATCGATGCCAAGAACGGCAAGGTGCTGTGGAGCAAGAACCTCGGCAGCGGTATCGGCGCCGGTCCCGTGACCTACTCGGTCGACGGCAAGCAGTATGTCGCGATCGTGGTCGGGCGCACGGCGTCGATCCCGGCCTTCCTCGGTGACATCGGCAAGAAGATGACCGCCGCGGCGCCCGAGGGCGGCTCGCTGTTCGTCTTCGCAGTGCAGTAACGATCGTCGAGAACGGAGGCAGCATGTCCGTGTCCAGCATGACCCGAAACGAAGTGCGCAAGCGGTCGCGTGACGCGCGGTTGGGGCAGGCGATACGCGCCGTGCTGCTCTCCACACTATTGATGGCGCCGGCCGTGTCGGCCGGCGCCGAAGAGACCAAGCCGCTGCGCTTCTGCGCCGATCCGACCAATCTGCCGTTCTCGAGCGATGACCCGGGCAAGCCAGGCCTGTATCTCGAGATCGGCCAGGCGGTGGCCGAAAAGCTCGGCCGTGCCGTGAGCTACAAGTGGTACAAGTCCTATTTCGGCAAGCGCACGGTTCGCGAGACGCTGCTCAGCAAGCAATGCGATGCCATGGTCGGCCTGCCGCTGGTCGACGATTTCATGGGGCCTGCGGTGATCTTCTCGCAGCCGATCGCCCATGAAGGCTACGCGCTGGTCGGCGCCAAGGACTGCAAGCTCGCCGGCATCGACGATCTCAAGGGCTTGCGGGTCGCGGTACAATATGAATCGGCGCCGCAGAATCTGCTCGCGTCGCGCGACGACATCCAGAAGGTTACCGTGCTGAGCCCGGACGAGGGCATGGCGGCGCTCGCGCAGGGCAAGGTGGACGTCGCCTTCATCTGGGCGCCGGTGGCGGGTTGGCTCAACAAGACCACCTATGACGACAAGTATCAGGTCGTATCGACCGAGGGCGACGGCCTGCTCTGGAAGACCGCGATTGGATTTGCCAAGGCGTCCGGCGCATTGCGCGATGAAGTCGACGGCGTGCTGCCGTCATTGCAGCCCGAGATCGCTGCCCTGTTCGCCAAATATGGTGTTCCGAACGGCGCGCCGGTGAAGTTCGGCCAGGCGGACCGGACAACGTCGTCCACCGGGGTCAGTGAACCCACCACGGTGGGGCAGGCGACCACGACCGAGAAGCCGGTCCAGACCGCGGCAGCGACCGGAGATATCAAGGCCGGACGCGAGACCTTCAACGGCACCTGCGCCCACTGTCATGGCCCGGACGCGGTGCAGAGCGAGCGTCGCATCGACCTGCGCTTGCTGAAGAAGCGCTACGGCGCGGACATGGAAGCGACCTTCTGGAAGACGGTCCATGAGGGGCGGCCCGCGAAGGGGATGCCGTCGTGGAAGGACGTTTTTAGCGACGACGAGCTGAAAAACGTATATGCCTATCTGCAGACATTGCAGACCTCCGACTCGTCGAACTAGAGCATGATCCGGAAAAGTGTGGAGCGGTTTTCCCTCGCGACAAACGCAAAGCGTTTGCGCGGAGATCATGCTCAGACAAGAAACCAAAGCGCGATGACGGTTCAACCCAATGTCATAGCGCATTAGCCGCGCGACGGCCGCAACTTACGTACGAGGCTCCTCATGATGGGCTTCCTGATCATCGACGATCACCCATTGTTCGGTGAGGCACTTGGCAATGCCATCCGCGTCTCGCACCCGGATGCCCGCATCTACGAGGCCACCTCGATCAAGGGCGCGCTCGGCATCCTCGCCAGCGAGCCGAACATCGACCTGGCGCTGCTCGATTTGCTGCTGCCCGACGTGGTTGGCTTCTCCGGCTTCCAGAAGATCAGGGATCGCTATCCAAGGCTTCCGATCGCCATCGTGTCGAGCGAGGAGGACAAGCACACGATCCGCGAGGCGCTGGAAATGGGCGCGGTCGGCTATCTGCCGAAGTCGACCTCGCTCGGCGAACTGTCGCAGGCGATCGCGCGGGTGCTGAGCGGCTCGGTCTCGGCGCCGCGGGACTTCGTCGCGGCCGGCGCCTTGGAGCAATCGGAGACGGCGCGCACGCTGCAGGAACGGATCCAGAAGCTCACGCCGCAGCAGATCCGGGTCCTGCACCTGATCACCCGCGGTTTGCAGAACCGCGAGATCGCTGCCGAGCTCAAGCTCGCGGAGTCCACGGTGAAGGCGCATGTCACCGAGATCCTGCGCAAGCTGAAGCTGTTCAGCCGCAACAAGGCGATCATCGAACTCGGCAAGATCCCGCTTCCCGTCGCTGAAGCCTGTGCGGGTTCAAAGCCCGAGAAAGCGTCCTAGGTGCTGCGCTGCAAGGCGAGGGCATTGAACGTTCCACCTATAGGCTGGCCTGCGGCTTTGAGATAACGTCGTGCCATAATGGCTGTCATGAGCGATCCGGGAGAGGACGGCGCAGCTTTGACCACGACCGCGCCCCTGGCGGATGAGCCGCCGGTTAGCAATGCGGGTGCCCCTCGGCTGCTCATCGTCGAGGATCACCCGCTGTTCCGTGCCGCGCTGATCGGTGTGATCGGCGCAGAGTTTCCCGATGCCGAGGTACTGCAGGCGACATCGATCGACGGCGCGCTGGATGTCATCGCCGCGCGCGACGGCCTCGACCTGATCCTGCTCGATCTGTCGATGCCCGGGACGACGGGGCTGTTGGGCGCCTATCGGGTGCGCGCGGCGGCGCCGCGCAGCGCGCTCGTGATCGTATCGGCGCATGACGATTCCCGGATTATCGGCAGTGCGATCTCGCTCGGCATCTCCGGCTACATTCCGAAGTCCACGCCGAAGGCCGAGCTGGCGCGCCTGCTGCGCGGCATCCTCGAAGGGGACGTGTGCCTGCCCTCGCGCTTCCGCGATGCCGCCGCCGCCCGGAAAGGTCAGGCCGATACGCGCGAGCTGGTCCAGCATCTCGGCCAGTTCACCGCGCAGCAGCTGCGTGTGCTCGACATGATCTGCCACGGCCTGCAGAACAAGCACATTGCCTATCAGCTCGATATCTCGGTCACGACCGTAAAGGTGCATGTCTCGGAGATCCTGCGGAAGTTGAACGTGCGAAGCCGCACCGAGGCCATCATCGCATTGTCGAAGCTGGATTTCGGCAAGCATGATCACGCGCCGATTGCCGCGCCGTCGCGCGACAGCCATTCATAGCCGCGTCGCCGGCTGCTCCGCGGCGAGAAGGAACGACAGCAGCGAGCGCATCTCCGCGGGCTTGATCGGCTTCTTCAGCAATTCATGGCCGAAGGCCGACACGTCGGAGGCAGCCTTGGCGGAGTGGTCGGCGGTGACGATGATTGCCGGAACGCCGGTCTTGATCTCGTTGCGGATCACGTCGACGGCCTCGATCCCGGTCTCGCCATTGTCGAGGTGAAGGTCGGCGATGATGGCGTCCGGTACTCCATCGAGCGCCCTGATCCGTTCGAGCGCTTCGGTCTTTGAGATCGTCACCGCGACGTCGCAGCCCCACTTCTCCAGCAGGCTGGCAAGGCCCTCGGCGCTCGACAGGTCGTTCTCGATCAGCAGGATCTTCGCGCCCTCCATGCCGCCATAGCGATAATCGACGCTGGCCTGTTCGCGCGCGGGGATCGCGACGGGGTCGGCAGTGCGAGGCAGGGTGACGGAGAAGATCGAGCCCTGGCCCGGGCGCGACGTCAGCCGGATGTCGTGGCCGAGCACGTTGGCAAAGCGACGCACGATCGAGAGGCCGAGCCCAATGCCAGCCTTGTCACCGGCGCTGGCGTCGCCGCGCTGGAACTCGACAAAGATGGCCTCGCGCTGGGCTTCCGGGATTCCGGGGCCGGTGTCGTGCACCTCGATGCTGATATTGTCGCCTCTCGTGCGGCAACCCATCAGCACGCTACCGCGCTGGGTGTAGCGCAATGCATTGGCGAGCAGGTTCTGCAGGATCCGGCGTAGCATCAGCGGGTCGGAGCGGACCACGCCTGACGACGGCATGATCCGGAGCGAGAGGTTGCGCTTTGTGGCGGTCGGGCTGAACTCCTGCTGCAGTGGCTCGAACAGCGAGGCGATCGCGACCGGTCCGAATTCCGGCTTGAGCACGCCCGCATCGAGCTTGGAAATGTCGAGCAGCGTGCGCAACATGTCCTCGAGCGTCGCCAGCGAGCGGTCGATCTGGTCGGTGAGGACGACGCCCTTCGGCTCGCTCACCATCTCGGTCAGTGCAGAGAGCGTCAGCCGCGCCGCATTCAGCGGCTGCAGCAGATCGTGGGTGACGGAGACAAGCACCGATGATTTCAGCGAGCTCGCCGCCTCGGCCTGCTGTTTCGCCTGCAGCAGTCGGCCGTTGGTCTTTTCCAGGGACTGCAGCACCTGCTTGAGCTGCTGGGTACGGTCGCGCACCTGCTGATCGAGCGCAATCGCGGTTTCGAACAGCGAGAACGCATTAAGCTGCTGGTCGGTCGAGCGCTCGACGCGTGACATCAGCGCAGCGTTGATCTTGCGCAGCTTCTCGGCCTCGCGCTCGAGCGTTGCGATGTGGCTGGTCCGGGTATCGGTCATTGCGGAGCAATGGCCCGCTTGCCGATGGCGACGCCGGTCAGCGTCTGATTAACATGCATGGATCGATATTGCTCGCCATAGGTCTGAAAGCCAATCACATTGTTGCGGCGATAGAGCTCCGACATCTCGCGCGACAGTTGATGCTGCTCGACGTCGAGCCGCCGCAGCACGCATTCGAAGCCGATGAACACCGAGATCTCGCCGAGGTCATTGGTGATCTCCTGCAGCATCTCGTTGGTGGCGTCGATCGGATCGCGCTCGCGCGCCACCGTCAGCACCATGCCCTCATCGATGGCGCAGAAGAACTGTAATGACCCGTCCGCGTTGGTGCGCTGGATCGATCGCGCGTAGTAGGCGCCGCCGACGCGGACCAGCAAGGGGTGCGCGGCGAAGGAAAACAGTTCGAGCTTGCTGTCGCTGAGGCCGACCGCGCGCGAATATTCCAGCGCGGCGGGCTCGGCGTTGATCTCCTTGACGATCCGCCGCTCGATGTCGGCGTCGGTCACAACCATCTTGGTCGCGGTCGGCTCGAAGTGATCGCATTTGAACAGGCGAAACGGCAGCCGGGTCCTGATCAGGATCACCACCGCGGCATCGGTGTAGGCCTTGCCGTTATGGAAGACCCATGACTTCTCGAAGCGCAGGCCGTCACCGGCGGAGCCGCCGACGATCGGGATGTCTCCGAGAGAAGCGTAGATCGCCGACATGATGGTTTCTTCGCGCTGGCACATGCCGTCGATGAACAGCAGCCCGAACGATTCGTCAGCGGGGTCGCATTGCTCAGTGCATTGCGCGAATTCCTGCTGCAGCTCGGTGCAGATCGAACGGCCGCGATCGACACGGAAGGTCGCGAGATCAAGCAGCGGGCGGGCGGCGATCACGAAGTCCGCGGCGTTGAAGCCCATCGCGACCACGCTGTCCTCGTCCCAGCCGCCCGGCGAAAGCTCGCCGGCCGTGGTGCAGCCAAAGATCGGAGTGTCGGGCATCCGGCGCGACAGCTCGGCGATGAAGATTTCGGGGTCGTAGAACGGCGAGACGAAGACGGTGACCATCGCGAGCTTGGCACTTGCCAATTGACGGGCGATCTCGTCCGCGGCTTCCCGCGCTCCGTCGGTCTTTGCCTGCGCCACGACAATACTGTCGGCTGCACTGCCGTGCTTCTCCGCCAAGGGCTTTCTCCCAGACCAGGTCTCTTTATTCTTCTTTTCTTGTTGGCGCGGGTGGGCCCGCACATACCGCGACGGTGGCTCAAGCCTGAGGCAAACGAGGCGCCGTCGGGACGTTCGATAACTGTGTCGTAGAGGGAAGCATCATTGGCCGGCCAAGCTGCCGGCACGTCTGTTCGACGCAAGCGCCAATCGCGCCGTCCGACGCAATGACATGGGACGCCTCCCTGTGTTTTCCCTGTCGCGGGCAGCGACCGGGGGCTACTTATAAAGAGTCTAAATTAAAGGGACCGGCTTTCCCGTCAATCGCGAATGCGGGGGACCAAGGTCGTAGGAGGCGCGCCCCCGGCTGGTCTGGAATGCCACGGGCCGGCAGAGCCGTTTGCCTGTATTGCGGGACGATCAGGCGGCGCGTTCGGTCGCCTCGAGTTCCGCGACCTCGTCATCGCTGAACACCCGGCTACGGGTCAGGAAACGGACGCCTTCCGGCGCCTCCAGCGAGAAACCGGCACCGCGACCGGGCACCACGTCGATGATGAGCTGGGTATGGCACCAGTATTCGAACTGGGCGGCGCCGATATAGAAGTCGCAGCCGGCGATCTGGCCGAGATGCACGTCCTGGCCGCCCACCCGGAATTCGTTGGCGGGGTAGCACATCGGCGCGCTGCCGTCACAGCAGCCGCCGGATTGGTGAAACATCAGCGGGCCGTGCAGCGCCTTCAGCCGCGCGATCATCTCTTCGGCCTTCGGAGTGACTTCGACCCGGGCAACCATCGTCCTGCTCCCGTTCATTGGGTTCGGAGTGATGTCGTGACCGTTGCGGGACGCTGAATTCGCGCGCCGCAACGGCCGGGAAGTGGGCGGGCGTGCCCAGGGAGGACAGGGCACGCCCGCGTGCTCGCCGCCGGCTCAGAAGAATCCGAGCGCGTTCGGCGAGTAGCTGACCAGCATGTTCTTGGTCTGTTGATAGTGCGACAGCATCTTCAGATGGTTCTCGCGACCGATGCCGGACTGCTTGTAACCACCGAACGCCGCATGTGCGGGATAGAGGTGGTAGCAATTGGTCCAGACCCGGCCGGCCTGGATGGCGCGGCCGAAGCGGTAGGCGCGGGTGCCGTTGCGGGTCCAGACGCCGGCGCCGAGGCCGTAGAGGGAATCATTGGCGATCGCCAGCGCTTCCTCCTCGTCGTTGAATTTGGTCACCGACACGACCGGGCCGAAGATCTCCTCCTGGAAGATCCGCATCTTGTTGCGGCCTTCGAACACCGTCGGCTCGATGTAATAGCCCTCGGCGAGCTCGCCATCGAGACTGGCCCGTTTGCCGCCGGCGAGGACCTTGGCACCTTCCTTCCGGCCGATGTCGAAATAAGACAGAATCTTCTCGACCTGGTCGTTCGAGGCCTGCGCGCCGAGCATGGTCGTGGGATCGAGCGGATGGCCCTGCTTGATCTTTTCGACGCGCTTCAACGCACGCTCCATGAAGCGGTCGTAGATCTTGGCGTCGACCAGAGCGCGGCTCGGGCAGGTGCAGACCTCGCCCTGGTTCAGCGCGAACATCGCGAAGCCTTCCATGCATTTGTCGAAATAGGCGTCGTCCTCGTCCATCACGTCGGCGAAGAAGATGTTGGGTGACTTGCCGCCGAGCTCGAGCGTCACCGGGATGATGTTCTCGGAGGCGTACTGCATGATCAACCGGCCGGTGGTGGTCTCGCCGGTGAACGCGACCTTGGCGACGCGCTTGCTCTGGGCCAGCGGCTTGCCGGCCTCGACACCGAAGCCGTTGACGACGTTGACGACACCAGGCGGGATGACGTCCGCGAGCAGCTCCATCAGCACCAGGATGCTGACCGGGGTCTGCTCGGCCGGCTTGATGACGACGCAATTGCCGGCGGCGAGCGCCGGCGCAAGCTTCCAGGTCGCCATCAGCAGCGGGAAGTTCCAGGGAATGATCTGCCCGACCACGCCGAGCGGCTCGAGGAAGTGGTAGGCGACGGTGTCGTGATCGATCTCCGACATCGTGCCTTCCTGCGCGCGGATCACGCCGGCGAAGTAGCGGAAATGATCGACCGCGAGCGGCATGTCGGCGTGGGTCGTTTCTCGGATCGGCTTGCCGTTGTCGAGCGTCTCGACCATCGCCAGCAAGTCGAGATTGGTCTCGATGACGTCGGCGATCTTGTTGAGGATTCTGGCGCGCTCGGTGACCGAGGTCTTGCCCCAGGCGTCCCTGGCCTTGTGCGCGGCGTCGAGCGCGAGCTCGATATCCTCCGACGTCGACCGCGCCACCTGGCACAGCCGCTTGCCCGTCACCGGGCTCGGATTGTCGAAATATTGACCCTTGGTCGGAGCGACCCACTTTCCGCCGATGAAGTTCTCGAACTTGTCGCGGATCAGCTTGGTCCCTGTCACCTTCGCAAGTGCTTCCTGATACATCGCTTCCTCCGTTATCGCCGGCGCTTGACTCTGCGCGTTCAAGCCTTGGTCCGGACGGTATCGGACACTGCGATATATACGGTCGAATACAACGTGGACCAAGGTAGTAGGTGCACGCCTGAGCAGTCTCGCCGAGCGGCAGGGCCCCCGAGAGCCGCCTGCCGCCGGTTCCGACGATCGTGCCGAAACGGGGCCAGGGTGCATCGGCGCCCGCTATCCATTCTTCCGTGCATTTACGTAGCCTTATTGTTTCTCCCTTAGTTTGCCGCTCCGGGTCCGGGGCGGGGGTGCTGCCGGATACCGCGCGGTTTTCAGAATGAAGACGAGGGTTGGAATGTCGGGGCTCAAGCGATCGCGTTCGATCAAATTCCCAACCCTCAGGTTCCGCGCCAAGATCATGCTCGGCTTTGCCGTGACCCTGGCGCTGTCGGCGGCCAGCATGGGCTTTGCCTATATGGGCTTCGAGCGGGTCTCGGCCGGCGTCGCCTCCTACCGCCAGAGCGTCGCGGAGGCCGACCTTGCCCGCAACATCGACCGCGAGCTGATCTCCTACCGTTCGCTGGCGCGCTACTTCGTGGTCACCGGCAAGGAGGACGACGCCAAGGCGGCGCTCGCCGCCGAGGCCAGCCTGAAGGACGCCATCCTGGCCGCGATGAAGGGCACCACCAACCCGGCCCGGCTCGATCAGGTCACCAAGCTGGAGCGCGAATTCCGCGCCTTTTCCAAGATCTTTGCTGAGATCATCAAGCTGAAGGACGAGAGCGCGCTGACCGCGCAGAACAATCTCAATCGCAGCGCCAACTCGATGCGCTACAAGCTCGACGATCTCCCGAGCAATGCCGACGATTCGGAGCTGCAATCGATCCAGTTCGGCTCCAAGAAGGTCGCCGACCAGTTCCAGGCGGCGACTGCGCTTGCCAACATGTTCGTCGTCAATGCCGACAAGTCGGTCGCAACCAGCGCGATGGCGCGGCTGAAGTTCGTCGAGAACTCGCTGCGTGCGCTCTCCTCGAAGAACGAGCGGATCACCCAGGGGCTGAAGGAAGTCGCAGGCCTGCTCGACGAGTACCGGCAAGCGCTCGCGAAGCTGATCGAGAATTCGAAATCCATCGATGAGCTGACGGTCGAGATGACGGAATCCGCCACCGCCATCAGCCAGGGTTCGGCTGCGATGAAGGCCGATCTGCTCGCTGACCAGAAGCGGCTCGAGAACGAAGCGCATGCCACGATCGGCGAGACCGAGCGGCTGATCCTGATGCTGGCCGCCGGCGGCTTCGTGCTGGGCCTTGCCTGGGCGTTCCTGCTCGGCAAGGGGATTTCGCGGCCGATCGCGGCCATGTGCGCCGCGATGCGTGAGCTCGCGGCGGGCAATTTCGATGTCGTGCTGCCCGGCCTCGGCCGCCGCGACGAACTCGGCGAGATGGCCGGCGCGGTGGAGGAGTTCAAGCTCCAGGCGATCGCCAAGGCCGAGCGCGACGCCGCGACCCAGGAAGCGCAGAACAAGGCCAGCGCTGCCGCCCGGCGCGGCGAGCTGATCCGCTTCGCCGACGAATTCGAGGCCGCCGTCGGCTCGATCGTCTCCAACGTGTCGGCCTCCGCCGTGCAACTCGAATCGGCCGCCGGCACGCTGACGCGGACCGCGGAGACCACGCAGAATCTTTCCAGCCAGGTCGCCGGCGCGTCCGAGGAGGCGTCCAGCAACATGCAGTCGGTCGCGTCCGCCACCGAGGAGCTCTCCGCTTCGGTCGACGAGATCGGCCGGCGCGCCAAGGAGTCGAGCCAGATCGCCGATGCTGCCGTGCGCCAGGCCGAGCAGACCGACGCGCGGATCGGCAAGCTGTCGCGCGCCGCGCAGGAGATCGGCGACGTGGTCAAGCTGATTACGGCGATTGCCGAGCAGACCAACTTGCTGGCACTGAACGCCACCATCGAGGCCGCACGCGCGGGCGATGCCGGCCGCGGCTTCGCAGTCGTCGCATCCGAGGTGAAGTCGCTGGCGAGTCAGACCGCCCGGGCCACCGAGGAGATTTCCAGCCATATCTCGGGCATGCAGGCGGCGACGCAGGAGTCGGTCGCGGCGATCAAGGAGATCGGCGGCACCATCGGCCAGATCTCCGGTATCGCGACCAACATTGCGAGCTCGGTCGAGCAGCAGAGTTCGGCAACGCAGGAGATCGCCCGCAGCGTACAGAACGTCGCGGTCGGTACGCAGGAGGCCGCCGCCAGCGTCACCCAGGTCAATCGCGGTGCGACCGAGACCGGCGCTGCCTCCGAAGAGGTGTTGAACTCGGCCCGCTCGCTGTCGGTCGAGAGCACGCGGCTCCGCGAAGAGCTCGACCGCTTCATGGCGAACATTCGCGCGGCATAGGCTCATCGCAATCGTGCTGGCTTTTGCCGAGACGACTGAGATCAGTCGCGGCCGAATTGGCGCTTCAGTTCGCCTTTGGCGCGTTCGAGCCGCGCGCGTTGCGCTTGCGGCAGCGTCTTGCCAGCGCGGTTGATATAGAAGGTCAGCATCGACAGCGCGGATCGATAGGCTCCGCTCTTGCGGCGCTTGCTCTGTTCGGCCGACCGCTTCAACGACGCGGCGATCTTCTTCGCGCTGGTCTGCTTGAACACGCCGCGCTTGAGATCGAGCGCGTCGCTCTCTCGCGTCACCCGTTGTGACCAGCGGTTGGACGGCGTCTTTCGTGCTGCGGTCTTGCGCCGTGTCGTGCCAGTCTTCCGTGTCCCGGATTTGCGCGCGGTGTTCCGTGTGGCCTGCTTGCGTGCCGCCATGGTGGACTCCCTGGTGTCTCGGCGAGCAACAGGGGTCGGCACGTTCCGTTCCTGCCATCCGACGAGGGAACCCCTGCTCGGCGCGTGCGTTGTCGCTGCGTGGCGGGCATCCGGTTTGCCGCAATTCTGGGAGTGTGAACCTTGGAGCATTTCGTTCCAGGGTTTTGCTCATTGGCCAGGCTTGATGACTCTGCAGCAGACACAGCTCAGCACTGCGACGACGGAAGCGCCGGCGGCGGCGGCGGAGAACCACGACCGCATCATCGAGACCTCGATTCCGCTGCGTCTCGACAATCTGCACTGGAGCGGGTTCCACACCCGCGTGGTGCTGGCGCTCGGCATCACCTGGATCCTTGACGGGCTGGAGGTGACGCTCGCCGGCGCATTGTCGGGCGCGCTGAAGGACAGCCCGACGATGCGGTTCTCGAATGCCGATGTCGGTTTTGCCAGCAGCGCCTACCTCGCCGGCGCGGTGCTCGGCGCGCTCGGCTTCGGCTGGCTCACCGACCGCATTGGACGCAAGAAGCTGTTCTTCATCACGCTCGCGCTCTATCTCTCAGCGACCGCAGCGACCGCGCTGTCGTGGAGCGTCGCGAGCTATGCGCTGTTTCGCTTTCTCACCGGTGCTGGCATCGGCGGCGAATACACCGCGATCAATTCGACCATCCAGGAGCTGGTGCCGGCGCGCTATCGCGGCTGGACCGACCTCGTCATCAACGGCAGTTTCTGGATCGGCGCTGCGATCGGCGCTGCAAGCGCGATCGTCCTGCTGGACCCTGCGGTGCTTGCGCCGGATCACGGCTGGCGGATCGCCTATTTCACCGGCGCCGTGCTCGGCCTCGTCGTGCTCTTCATGCGGATGTGGATTCCCGAAAGCCCGCGCTGGCTGATGATCCACGGCCGCCCCGACGAGGCCCACAGGATCGTCGCCGGCATCGAGACCTCCGTCCTCGGCCACGAGCAGGCGAGCGGCGATTTCGACAAGATCAAGATCCGGATGCGCGATCACACGCCGCTGCGCGAGGTCGCAGCCACATTGTTCTCCACCTATCGGCAACGCTCGCTGGTCGGGCTGGCGCTGATGGCGGCGCAGGCGTTCTTCTACAATGCGATCTTCTTCACCTTCGCGCTGGTGCTGACCGACTTCTTCGGGATCCCCGCCAGCGATGTCGGCTGGTACATCCTGCCCTTCGCCGCCGGCAATTTCCTCGGGCCGTTGCTGCTCGGCCGCCTGTTCGACACGCTCGGCCGCCGCACCATGATCACGCTGACCTATGGCGTGTCCGGCATGCTGCTGGCGCTGTCCGGCTATCTGTTCTCGATCGGCGCGCTCAGTGCGCAGACCCAGACGATTGCCTGGATGGTGATCTTCTTCTTTGCCTCGCCGGCCGCGAGCGCGGCCTACCTCACCGTCAGCGAGACCTTTCCGCTCGAGGTCCGCGCGCTCGCGATCGCCGTGTTCTATGCAATCGGTACCGGTATCGGCGGGGTGGTGGGGCCCGCGCTGTTCGGCGTGCTGATCGATACCGGATCGCGCAACAGTGTCTTTGCCGGTTACCTTCTGGGGGCGGCGCTCATGATCGCGGCCGCGGCCGTCGCGTGGCGTTATGCCGTCGCGGCCGAGCGAAAATCGCTCGAATCTGTCGCTCGCCCGCTTGCAGTTGTGGAGTAGAATGAGATGAAGCATGACGTAGCCGAAATGCCCGTGGATGATGACATTGCCCCTGACGAGGCGGCGCCGGACAAGGCGCCGGCATCGTTGATTCCACCGCTCGGCGAGACCGCGGTGCTGCTCGATATCGACGGCACTTTGCTCGATTTCGCGCCGACGCCGCGCGAGGTGTGGGTGCCGCCGGAACTGGCGCAGACCTTGAGGCTGTTGCACGAGCGGACCGGCGGCGCGCTGGCGCTGGTCAGCGGCCGCTCGCTCAACGACATCGATCTGATCTTCGCGCCGGATCTGTTTCCCGCCATCGGCGGCCACGGTGCCGAGATGCGGCTGCATCCCGATAGCGAGGCGGTCGCCGCGCACGCCCCGCCGCTCGACAAGGAATTGAAGCGCCGTCTTGCTGCGATCGCCAAGCTCAGCCCCGGTATCCTGCTCGAGGACAAGGGGTACTCGCTGGCGCTGCATTACCGGCTCGCGCCGCATGCGGAGAAGGCGATCTATGAAGCGGTGTCGCTGATCCGCGCTGATCTGCCGAACGCTCCGATCGAGGTGCTGCCGGGCAAGAGCGTCTGCGAGATCAAGCAGGCGGGCTTCACCAAGGCGAGCGGCGTGCTTGAGCTGATGACGCATGAGCCGTTCAAGGGGCGGCGTCCGTTCTTCATCGGCGACGACGTTACCGACGACAGCGTGTTCGCGATCATGCCTGACTACGACGGACTCTCATTCTCCGTGGGCCGCCGCGCCGCCGACGTCGCGGGGCAATTCGGCGCACCGAGCGATGTGCGCGCATTCCTCGCGCAACTGCTCGATCGGTGACGGAGGGCCTGTAGGCCTGTCCTAACCGGATCGCAGCATCTCGGCACCTTTGAATCGATTGCGGTGCTTTTGCGTCGCGAGCTATGCCTCGCGCGCATTTTTGTTTTCGCGAGTTCCTGCGAGTTCCCTCTGTCTTCGCCGAAATTTGGTTTCAATTGGGAGATTCCTTGGTCAGGAACCATCTTGATGAATGGTTGTTAATACGCGAGTTGACCAACAGGAGGGGACCTGGTGAACCTCGTCGTCGTTTCGAACCGCGTGGCGCGCGGTAAACCCAATGAACCCATGACGGGGGGGCTGGCTGCGGCATTATTGCCGGTAGTGGAAAAGACAGGGGCAATATGGGTTGGTTCCAGCGGGCGTGTCCGCGATGGGAGCCTGAAGGAACCTTTTGCGGAGGTCGAAGCTCTCGGCGCGGGCGCGCTGGCGATGCTCGACCTGCCGGCGGCGCATTACGGCGGCTATTACGAAGGTTTCGCCAATTCGGCGTTGTGGCCCGCTTTGCATTCACGCGCCGATCTGATTCGCGCCTCGCAGAGCGACTATGCGAGCTATCGCGAGGTGAACGCCTTCATGGCGCGCGCGCTGTTGCGATTCCGCAAGCCCGATTCCGTGTTCTGGATTCAGGACTATCATTTCCTCGCGCTCGGCGCCGAGCTGCGCGATCTCGGCGTAGCGCAGCCGATCGGCTTCTTCCTGCATACGCCGTGGCCGACGCGCGCGGTGATCTCAGGCGTGCCGAACCACCGTGCGCTGATCGAGGCGATGCTTGCCTATGATCTGATCGGCTTCCAGACCGGGGAGGATTGCGAGAACTTCCTGGCCTATGTGCGGTTCGACCTCGGCCTTGCGGTTCGCGACGGCATCATTACCTCGTCGTCCGGCCGCACGCGCGCCGCGGTGTTTCCGATCGGCATCGATCCCGAGCGGTTCGCACAGCAGGCCACCAAGGCGATGACGCATCCCGACGTGACGCGGCTGCGGCGCAGCCTCAACGGCGAGAAGCTCGCGATCGGCGTCGATCGGCTCGATTATTCCAAGGGTCTCGGCAATCGCATCAAGGCGTTCGACAAGATGTGGACGCTGTACCCGAACCTCAGGCGTTCGGTGTCGCTGTTGCAGATCGCAACGCCCTCGCGCGGAGGGATCGAGGCCTACGGCAATCTGCAGAGCGAGATCGCCAAGCTCGTCACCGACGTCAACGGCGTGCATGGCGAGGTGGACTGGACGCCGATCCGCTATCTCAACAAGGGTTTTGGCCAGGGCGTGCTCGCGGGCCTCTATCGCACCGCGCAGGTCGGCGTGGTGACGCCGCTGCAGGACGGCATGAACCTCGTCGCCAAGGAATATGTCGCCGCGCAAAACCCGGCCGATCCCGGCGTGCTGGTGCTGTCGAAATTCGCCGGCGCCGCCAATGAGCTCGACGCCGCACTGCTGGTCAATCCGCACGACATCGACGGCATGGCGCGTACGATTGCTTGGGCGCTCGCGATGCCGTTGAGCGAACGGCGGACGCGTTGGGACGCGATGATGGCGAAACTCAACAGCCACACCATCCAGCAATGGTTCGCCGACTTCATCGAAGCCCTGCAGAACACGCATGATACGGGCGATACCGTGCTGCCGGAGCCGCCGACTGTGTGGCCGCGCCGCGCATCGGATGTCGCGGCGCGATACCACTGAGCGACCTGCCGTCGTCGGCAGGCCGCACTCACACTCGCTGACGCGGACGCAACGGATATGCCGTCGTCCCTACGGATCGGCTTCGCGGGCGCCGCGGAGCGTGTGCTGCGAAGGATACGCCGTCGCGACGCGTAACGGTCGTGTCGTGCTTCGGGGCGGCGGCGTTGCGGCCTCGCCAGCATGACGGCTCGCTCTTCCTCTATTCACAAATCAAACAGCCTATCGCGATGTCATCACCCGCCCATGCGCATGCGGGCGATCCAGTATTCCAGAGGCGGCTGTGCTTGAGCCGAGGGGCCGCGGCGTACTGGATCGCCCGGTCCCGTCTACGCCAAGGCTTCGACGAGGCCACAAATCCTTGGCACGCCGAAGCTTTAGCGGAGGCGGCAAGCCGGGCGATGACAGTTGTGGGGCTCTCTCCAGTCGTCGTCCCTGCGAAAGCAGGGACCCATACTCCGCGGCTTGTGTTGTGAAGGGGACTCGTCGTTCCTGCATCGCTCAGGAATGAACTTCGGTGGTTATGGGTCCCTGCTTTCGCAGGGACGACACTGAGTGTGTTGCGCCGCCGGTGAGACAAACATCTGCATTCTCGCGACACGAATTGTCCGAGTCTTGCATTTCGTTCCGCCCTCTCCTCAAGCAGAGGGCGCAGGGAAAGCCGGGTGCCGATCGCACCCATGGGTCCCGTGCAAAATAGTAAGCACGGGAGGTAGGACCACAGGTGTAACCGGAAACACTCCGGCTTTCCCTGCGCGATGGTTTACGGCTTATACGGGCTCTCCCCGGTGAGACTGGGCTCTTTTGTCACCGCCGTTGCAAGACGCAATGGCGTCTTGCAACAGGACACCTGCCACTAGGGCGTCAGGCCTGCACGACTTCGCCGTCCGCCTCATACGTGCTCGTCAGTCACGCAATCGGCGTCCACC
>NZ_LNCU01000103.1 GCF_001542415.1 Bradyrhizobium macuxiense | reverse complement strand
CCCCGCCGCAGCGTAGGCCGCGTTGTTCGCCGACTTCCTCGGTACTCTGGGTGGGTCCGACTTCTCCGCATCGTGCATCACGGACTTCGGCCTCCGGCCTTCCCCGTGCGGCCCCGGGCGCGGCAGCCCAGGGCAATGTGGAGACCTCCCGGTTCCCGCGCAGAAGATGTGCGCACATGCCAGGGTCTCAGACGGCGCGGAGCTGGTCGGGCACTCGCGATCGCGTGTCCGACCATGTTGCCTTCTGCCGGAACGAGGGCATCGGCACTCCGGATGATTGGAATTTCGCCGCTCAATGGCTGGCCTATACGTTCCCCTGTCAACGCTTCACGCGTCGCCTCGCGACGACCCGCGCATGACTCGGGGCCGGTGTGGATCGCTACTCCTTCACCGTAAAGGACTTGCACCTTCTATCTCCTGCCGGTCTCCCCGCGCACCGTTCCGATCCATCATGGGCCAGTTTGAGCTAGCGACCACAAAATTGAGCCAACCTGATCAAGAAGAGTTTCGCACCGATCCCGTTGCCAAAGCCAACGGCAAAATTGGCAGGAGATGGTCAAGTTTCGGAGGCTTTCCCTCTTGCCATCAGCGCAGCTTGAGACCGAGACGCGCCTCGGCGCTCGGCCAAGCTGAGACTTAAGAGGCGAAGTGGCAGGCGACGAGGTGATCGCGAGCTTCGCTCGCCGTGGGTCCGAGCGCTGGCTCGCTCTTGGCGCAGAGTTCCTGCGCGATCGGGCAGCGCGTCCGGAACCGGCATCCCGATGGCGGATCGATCGGAGACGGCACATCACCGCGCAAAACAATCCGCTCCGGCTTGCGGCCGGGATCCGGCTGCGGCATAGCCGCCAGCAATGCCCGAGTATAGGGATGACGCGGATTGCGGTAGAGGCTGGCGGCTTCGCCGATCTCGACGATCTTGCCGAGGTACATCACGGCGATCCGGTCGCTGATGTAGCTGACCACGGCAAGATTATGCGCCACGAAGACGTAGGTGAGCTGGAATTCTCGCTTCAGCGCGACAAGCAGGTTAGCGCGGCGCGCCCCGGCAACCGACCGACCGGTCATCTTGCCGTGAGCGCATACAGGCGCGCTGCGGGAGCATCATCTTCGCACAAAACGCGTCGGGTTTGTCGCACGCCTCGCGACTGCCGGATCAGTTGAATAGATCGGTCTCGGCTTCAGTGATCCAGTCCCACAGCGGCTGGAAGCTGAAATAACCTCCGCGGTGCGTACCGACTTGGCAAACCGGACGCCAAATAATGACCGTGGAAGCGGGCCTGATGGGGTGGCTGCTTGTGATGGTCCTGATGATTCTGGTCATTCGCCATATGGCGGAAGTGGATTTGAGGCTGCCGGCTTCATCTTCTTCGACAATCGATCGACGGCCCCCCCCCGCGTCATGTTGGCACCCAAGCGTTGAAGGTACGGCGACGTTCGCGTTACGCGATGAAGAGAAGCTGAATGATTGAGACAGGCTCTATGTCTGAGCGCCCACGCATCAATCCAGGCGACCGGATCAAAGCTGGCAAAATCGATTGCGTCGTCGCATTCGTACATCCGCCCTATCTCGTTGCTTTCTCCGGAGACGCCGAAATGGTCTTCAATCCAAGCAAGCCGACCACTCATGATGTTGAGTGGAACGGCCGTGAATGGGTGTTCTGCAAGCGCCCCGATTATGGTGACTATGCTGAGGACAAATCGCGCTACAGTTTCGCCGTCAGCATCTTGAGGGCGGGGCCGAAGAGAAGAGATTAGCGGAAGCCAGCACCCGCCTCGCCTTCGTATCCTTCACCGCAGCCGCAACACGAGTGCAGAGCAAGCGTCCCAACAGGTGAGATAGCAGGCAGTCAACAGGCTTTGCGCGATGCGCCGTTGATTGCGTGCCATGTAAGTCCGTCGAGGCACTGAAGGAATTAAAGCACGCTTGGGGTTAGTTGGCGCCAGGATCAATCCCGTCCTATCCAGATTGGTAATTGGCACGGTCTTTGCCGGTGGATCATTGCTGGGCCTTGCCAAGGCCCACTTTGATACATGGTGCGGACCGGGACGGTGCTTTTCGAAGCCTGGCAGCGCATTTTTGGCACATGTGAGAACTTCGATGGCCCGACGACTTTCAAAAGTTGAAATGGCCCGAGAGAGGGCCCGCCTGAAGGCGCGAATTGCCGAACTAGATGCCATTCTCAAGTTGATCAGACGACCAAGTCAGCTTGCCGAGAAAGCGCGAAGTTTGTCGCGCCAACATTCACTAAGGCCGCCAGCGCATCCGCGCCCAAGCGGTAAACGTCCGCTGGCCTGACCTTCGTGGGGCTCGGCGCGCCAGTCCCGGTCACCAAGCCTTGGGGGCCAGAGTGAAGCGACCAGGACCATGCGCGAAGCATTGTGAGTTTCCGCGGTGCTTAGTCTGGCGTGGAACGCGGCAGAAGTTGGACCGCGTCCGGTTGTGCTGCCTGAAAAGAAAATGCCCACCCGAGGGACGGCCAACGGGCGGGCATGCCCCGCTTGAGGACCGCGAGATCTTCCCGCGACGCGGATTTCGTATGAAGTACGGAGCCAGCGGTCACGTAGACATAAGGTAGCGCGAAAGATTCTGTGCCGGCACTCTCCGCTAGTCCCCCTCCTCGCCTTCGCGGCTCTATCACCGAATTCCGCCACAAGTGCATGGTCAAGTGCGGAATGCTCGAAAGTATCCGCTGCGATCACTGCGAAGACGAGTACGCGCCAGAAGAACTGGCCGTTCTTGCACCACCCGCTGCAGACGACGAGCTGATTTGCGCCCGGCGCGTCGAGATCATGCTGCGTCGAGCCATCGCGGAATTACCAGGCCAGCGACATCGAGGGCACCATGTGCGATTGGCGTGAACTCGAAGAAGCGCGCGACGATATGCGCCGCGAGCTAACCGAGATTGCTCTCAGTGCTGGGGCGCTCAGGCTTGGCGATAGCGGTGAGAACCTCGCAACCGTGAATGGGAAAGCCGAGCGTCACGCCTATGCGCTTGCGTCCTTTCGGTGCAAGCGTGGTTGCGACTTCGCGGCCAAGTCGCGGCACTCTCTCGCTTCTAAGTGGAACCCATCTGCGTAGAACACGGACATTGCATCCGCAAAGATAGCGGCCGTCTCCATCGTGACTCACCCCGACAAGACGGAATGCCGTGTGGCGGAACGTCGCAAGCAGGGGCCTGCGCGCGTGATTGGGTTGCTTATGACCCATTTAGATCAAGACGCGTCGACCTCCATGTCCCATAATGCATAGGCAATCTCAATACGTGATCAGTTTTGATTTGGTTTGGCTTGGCATCGCCGTTCAACCATCACCACAGACAATTTCTGGAGTACCTTCGGAACGGAGAATGGGTGCGCGCCATCGATCTCCCCGATCGGCCGAAGCTAAAACTGACATTGCTTCGCAATCGCTGGATTGAGACTCAGGAAACAGACGGCGAAGTCAGTTACCGTATTACGGCAGCTGGCCTTGAAGAGATGAGCAAGCCCAAGAAGCTTCGCTAACGAGACGATTCTGCGCTTCCATTGAGTTCGTCACCGAGACGTCGCGCCGGGGTTGCTGCCGCATCGCAAAGGCAACTGCTTGGTTTATACGAATGAAGCATTGAACGTTCGCGCACGAACGATAGGATTATGAGGCTCGGCAATATTCTACCGAGTGTAACCAGGGGCAGGGCCGCCGCGCCATACTGCACGGCAACGGCCCTACTCTGGTAGAACGTTTGGCGTTCACATGATTTTAGAGCTTATTGCTGCGGCGCTTGCCGTGTTCGCCCTCATGTTACTTGCCGCCAACTACCTGGTGCGACGACGCGACGTTCTGCATCGGGTCAGGCGGTGCTAATCGAGTAGGCCGATCTTTTGCTGAAATCGCCGTAAGGCAATACAATACGCTTTCATTTGGCGTACCGAGAAAAATGAAGCCCACAGACAGACATGCGACCGATACTTGAGAGTTTTTGGCTCAGATTTTTGTTTTCAATCGCTCTAATCGCGTTGGTCATTGGAGGAGCGTCATGCTTATAAAATACCTCGCCGAGACTTACGGATGAGCGACGCCAGTGGCGACCTTGCTGCGCGGACTATCGGTGCGAAATACATTGCAGCGCTTCGGCGCCATCCCGATGCGATACGGCGACGCCCCGACTCGCGGGACATCTGCGACCATTGCGAGAATGGCATCCGACGTTGCTGGATCGGATGTATCGACATCTAACGCGACCACGGAGCCGGTAAGGATTCCTGTGTTGTGGCCGTGCGGGTACAACCGCGCCAGGCCCCCATCTGTTCGGCCGATCATTTTGAGTTTGACCGGCCGAGGCCACAAGCTTTCTTCTCGTTGCAGGGAACGACGCGATATCCATGTGCGATCAGACCGCGACGGAGATGGACGATGGCGGCGGTGGTGTCGTTGGCGATATTAGTCGCGAGTGCGGTCATCGGTCTCGAGCTCCACGAGGGATTTACTGGCGAGTTCGGCAAGCGCCGAAGGACGTGCTAAAGTCGGCAACGCGCCGCTGAAAAGCGTTCGGCGCGAGGACGTGCGCAGCCTCGTTTGCCGCGCTGGCGCAGAGCCAGGTTGTAGAGGCGCAAGTGCTCGTTTAGCTGCAGATCAAAACGCGCCAGCGTCGGCGATCCGGGTTCACCGGGCCGGATGTCTAATATTCGCAAGTGTGGAGTCCCCCTGTATGGGGCTGCCCTATTGGGCAGTGCTCTCGGCTAAAGGGCCGATCGAGCTGGGTCGCGAAACCGGTGAATCAGCATGCAACTTGCATCATACAATGCATGCCATGCTGATTTTATGCATGTGTAATCGACTTGCAACAGTTCATGAATGGTTCAACGGCTGCGGGGAATTTAGATAGGCCGCGTCGAAACGACCGGTAAACGGAGGCCAAACGTAAAGCCGCTCCCTGCGGTCATCCGATGGCGCGATCGTGCGCATCCAGTTCGGCAACTAGCTCATCATCACCGTCAGCGACGGCCTTGAGGTACGAGCGTTCCTTCAAGATCCTGAGCCCAGTAATTATGACCCTGATGTTGTCGCCAGATGTTCCTCCATCTGCGAAAGCATGAGCAGCCGCGTTCTGCGCCTCCGTCATATCATCGCGCCAGTAGCTGCAGGTCAAAAGTTCCGCGGCCGCTTCTCTATAATGGCCAGGATAGTTGCCCACATCGGCACGGGGTCGAGCGCGATGGTACGTTCCACGCTCGAAATCGATCACGTAAAAGCGACTACGAATCCGGACTGTCGCTTCGGTCATTTATGCCGCCTCCCTCTATACCGTTGATGATTCGCCTTGCCTTCTGCATCCGCAGTCGCCGGTGTCGAGTTCCAGGCCGACACGGCTCCAAGTGCGGTTTCGCGGCGAAATCGCCAAAAGCCATGCTGCCAAATATGGTGGATTGGCGCAGAGAAGGTAAAGTCACCAGCCGCGCCGCTCCTCGTCTGAGCGCTTCAACGACGCATCCGCCAACGCATCTTCAACCTGGCGCTTCACCTTGGCGGTGGTCCGCGATCGAGGCCAGTTCCAAGACACCGATGATGAAGAGCGCCATGGCGGGTCCGGCGACGTGGCCGAAAACAAAAGCGTAAGCCAAACCGACACCGACGATCACAAGGCGAATGTAAGTCAGGCCGTCCATGATGAATCCCCGACTGAAGGGAGGCAACCGCCAAAAATCGCTATGAGATTCAATGGTACATGAATTGCCTAACCACCGATCCAACCGATTGATTAATCTAAATTCCGTCAATCCTGCACGAACGGCGATGTGCCATCCCTGGCGGTCGCATAAAGCGGTCAGCTAGCCATCATCCATCTCCCTTGCGGATCGTGTGGCGGCGTCGTCGCCACCCATCAGCCGATCATCGCAAGGAGACGTCGCGTGCGTGTTTACGCCTCAGGTCATCCAGCGCGCTTCACCACTGATATCGCACCACGCCCTTGCCTGCGTAGCTCGAGTCACGTTGGAGAACTCGCCTTCGAACGTAGCGGCCGCCGACCAGCCGTTGCGCCATTTCATCTCGACCGCCGCCGTGGTCAGCGCGGAATCGCTTGCCTGCGCCGCGCCGTTGACGACAAAGCTCGCGCCGGGCAGCGCCTGGAAGGTCGCAGCAACCGAACGGTCCGGATCGTAATCGTGCGCCCAGGCAAAGCCCGTGCGTAGCGTCAGAATGCCGTCCTGCACCTGGAAGGACTTGTCAGTGCGCAGGCCGAGCTCGCTGCACCTCGGTGAAGCGATCGATGAGGTGCGCGATGTTCTCGAACGTGTAGGCGAAGGCGCTCCGCGCGGGCGTGTCGGATTGCCCGAACCCCGGCAGGTCGGGAGCCACGAGGCGAAACTGGTCGGCGAGTAGCGGGATGAGATCGCGAAACAGTGCATGTGGCCGGCGGTGGGGAAGCCGCGCAAGAGTAAGATCGTTGGTGCGTCCTTCGGACCGGCCTCGCGGTAGAATACTCCGATGCCATCAACATCCACCTTGCGGTAAGTGACCGCGCGCATGGCAGCGGCTAGGCACAGGATTTTTCCAGATCCCCGCCGCCAACTGCCAACGCCGCTCGAGTTTCCCGAGGAATTCACCTCGTCCTTCCGCATAACGCAAGTCATTGCTCAGCGCGCAACACAGCCGCTCAGCGCGCAACACAGCCGCGCATCATGCGCGTGCCCGGCCGCTCGGCATTCGTTGCCAGCAGGCCATCGATCCTTCCTCCGGTGCTTCCGAATGAATAAGGCCGCGTTTCCGGGGTGCTCACCATCCAATCGAGACCCGGTGCAGGCTCCACAGTCGTTGGATCGAGCCAATGGCGGCCGCGCGGCATTTGCGTTCGACACGAAAGGGGGATCCCTCACTGCGACAGGCATGCTAGACCGACGCCGCCGGCGGCCACATCTGGTCCGACGCGCCGGCGGGAGCAGTGCGATGGCGATAGCGTCCAACCGAGAGACATGGCAGAGCCTTGACGCGGTCCATGCGGCAAAGCTCGTCGAGAACGTCGTTGGAATCGCCTGGGCGACCGACCCGACCGGGAGGTTCGTCTATGTCACGCCAACGGCTCCGGTGTTTCGTGACCTGACAATCGAAGAGCTGAACGCGTCCGATGGGGACACATCCGGTTGGGAGCACGTGATCCATCCGGACGACTACGGCGCCGCGGCCGTGGCCTGGAGGCAAGCACTTGAAAGTGGCGTACCCTACAGGATGGATCATCGCATGCCTGGCGTAACCGGCGCTTACGTCTGGGTACGCGCGTCTGGGCAGCCGCTTCGCGACGGAGATGGGCGGGTCACCGGATGGTACGGCTGCGTGGTCGACAGCGCGCCGTCGCATGTATCGCAGCCCTCGGGCCAAGAGTTACTCGATGTGAGCAAGGTGCATCCGCATGACAGGCCGGCGGTCGCCCAAGCATCAGCGCGCGCGTTCTTCACTGGAGTTCCGCAGGTCTCCTCTTATCGCCAGCTTCAAGCCGACGGCAGCTATCGGTGGGTGGAGCTGCGCGCCGATTCGGAACAAGGTGTGACAGTAGATCCCGGCATCGTGGCTGTGCGAGACCACGTGGCGATGCAAGACCACCCGTGGACAGCGGCGGAGTCGCTTGGCGAGACAGTCGAGGCGGTACGTGCCGCACAGCTCCTTGAGAACCTCTATGGCATCGGCTGGGCGTTGGATGCGCACGGCAAGTTCACTTACGCGACACCGATAGCTCAGACCTCCATCGGCTTGACGCTCGACGACCTAAATGAATCGCTAGATGGGCGCGAGTTCATCGACGGCGGCGAGCACGGCTGGAAGCGGATGGTTCACCCCGCTGACTACGAGCAGATGGCCACCACCTTCCGCAACGGTCTGTTGAGGGGCGAGCCCTGGAATGTGGAGTATCGGATTTTACGCGTTAACGGCGACTACGTCTGGCATCGCTCCGGCGCGCGCCCGACACATGACAATCACGGGCGCGTCACCGGATGGTACGGCATCTCGCTCGATATTGACGTCTACAAGAAGACTGAAGCGGCGTTGCGAGAGAGCGAGCAGCGATTGCAACAACTGATCGACGCGGTGCCAGCACAGGTCTGGTGCATGACGCCCGAGGGTCGGCCGTGCTACGTCAACAAGCAACTGATGGACTTGGTCGGTGTTAGGCTTGAAGATCTGATCAATTCGAGCGGCTCGCGCTCTTATGCTGATATTCACCCAGACCACAGGGACGCCGTAGAAGCGGCGATGACGCGATCGCTGAGCACAGGCGAGCCATTCGTGATGCGGTACCGTCAGTGCCGATCCGACGGTACCTATCGTTGGACCGAGGGGCGCGCGGAGCCTCTCCGAAACGAGTCGGGTGCGATTGTCCAATGGTACGGTGTGTGCTTCGATATCGATAGCGAAGTGCGAGCGGGCGAGGAACTCCGTTCGGCGCAGGAGCGCCTGGCGCGAGCAAGCCAAGCAGCGAGCCTTGCTGAACTTTCCGCGTCGATTGCTCACGAAATCAATCAACCGCTTGCGGCGGTCGTGGCGAACGCGCACGCCTGTCAGCGATGGTTGACGGCGGGTCCGCCTCAACTCGATCGAGCGCTGACGACGATCGAGCGGATCATCCGGGACGCCAACGCCGCCTCGGAGGTTATCTGCCGCATACGGGAGCTCTTCAAGCAGACCATTCCGACGCAAACTACCACTGCGCTGGTACCAGTGATCGCCGAAGCAAAGCGCCTGCTTGTCGATGGGGCTCTGGCACAGGACGTCGGCATTGAGATCGAGGTCGATGCGAGCATCCCGACAATCAGAGGAGATCGGCTTCAGTTGCAGCAAGTCCTGGTCAATCTCATGCGCAACGGGATCGAGGCGATGGAGGCAGGAGGCCGCGGCAAGGTGTTGCACGTGCGCGCGCAGCGAGATGGTGATTTCGCGCGCGTGGAGGTCATCGATGAAGGCGCGGGCTTCGCCGATCCAAACCGCGTCTTCGACGCATTCTACACAACGAAGAAGAGCGGCATGGGCATGGGCCTCGCGATCTCACGCTCGATTGTCGAATCCCAGGGGGGACGACTCTGGGCTGAAAGCAATCCGGGTGATGGCGCGAAATTTATGTTCACCTTGCCATTGGTCGCAGAGATCTCGTCGTGAACAGGGAGAGCACATCTACATCCACCCTGTCACTATGCCGATTATCAAGATCGCCTGTGTTTTGGCGTGGGATCTCTACGATTGTCGGCATGGGTCCAATTGTCGCAATCCACTGAAATCAATGGCTTGAAGGGATCCCGACGAAGCCGATGGGGGTCATTCTTCGATCCGTATTCACAGGCGAGCACAACCCTTGAGGAAGCCCGTCGGTTCGCGGAGCAGATGAACACCAAGGTTACGTCGCTGACCTCGACCAAATGGCGCGGGACCGAAGCCCCGCGCCTATCCGGCTAACGCGCTGCCTTTGCTCGCGCTGCAGCAAGGTCCGCGCTCAATTGTGCGGCTGTATCGCTAACCGGCGCACGCATAGGGGGCGGCTCGTTGAGGTCCCGCGCCCATGACGCGCCAGATGGAGCTACAGGAGGCTGAGCGACTCGCTGCGAGATCGCGCATCCGGTCACAAGAATGCTTACGAGAGCGGTTGCTCCCGACCATGCGATCACTTGATGAGCCCTGTTCATCGAAGGAAACCGCTGGGGAATCATTCCCCTGCCAGATCAAGCGCCCTCAAGTCCACCGACGTCAAGGGCGCCAACGGTACGCCTTTTGACGCAGGCCAATGCTCTATTTGCCTGGACGCAGGGTCCCGGCATCTGTTTGCTGAGCTCCCTGGGCTTTTGGATCAGGGGCCCAGCTTGAAACCGGGCGCCGCCGGCACAGGACATTTCGAATCCGGCGGCGCATCTTTTTGAGACGCTCCTTCCCTTGAGGCAGTCCCATGGAGTTTGCGGAAGAGCTTGTCGCCACGGTCGGCATAGTCGGTGCCGTGTCCGCAATCGCGATTGCCGGTTTGTGCGTCTGGACGGGGCGACGGAGACGGTAAGCGACGCGCGCCGAGTGGCTCGACGGATTGAACTTCAGAACGGTGATTCTAGACGCCGTCGCGAACCTTGGTGCACTTCTCGCGAAGAACCCGCGTGCATGCCGGGCACCTGATCTTGATCTCCCGTGCGGCGCGGCAATCAAGGTGACAGGCTTCCCACCCAGATTGTCGCGCTATACTCCCGAATGCATTTTCGAAAGCTTCTGAGTGGAGCAAGCTCGTTACCGAACCAATAAAGAATTTCGCGGTATTATGGTGCAAAGGCGATGAGCAGATGAGACTCTCTTAGCCTGCGTTTGCCGCGCCGAGAAGATCAACAGTCGGTTTCACAGCCGCCCCTTGTTTCGAGTGGACGGATTCCCCCACACGCGCGTGTGCACCGCGGCACAAACGGCGCGCCCTCAAACCAACACCCGCCTTGCCCGCCACAACAACCTAGCGCCGGCTAGATCTTGGCGCGGTGGCTATTTGCTCCTACCGACCGGTCGATCGGCGCTGTCGGCGCCACAGCCGCTCGACATCTCGAGATGGCAGATCTCATGTGATGCACCTCACGGTGGCCGCTAACGAAAAGCCTCACGATACACGCCATGGGGAGACCCTAGGGTCTCGTCTCAAACGAGGAGAAATCATCATGGCTTGTGGAATGCGAGAAACAATCACGGTTAGTTACTGGGGCGTGTGCTGGAAGTGGGGCTTCATCCCTTACCCCTGCAAGAAGACCAAAACAAAGGTTCAGTACCGGTATGACTTCCTTCCCTGGCGCACCAGATTCAGTTGGTCGCCGTTCCGTCGCAGTTACCAGGGATGTTGCAACTGTCAAACGCCATCCGGAACTGCCCCCTTTGCGTCATGAAGAACTGCCCCCACCATCGGGTTATGATCTTGGTTGAAGGTTGCTTCCGCCGGTGACGGGACGGAGGGAGGCGGAGCCGACCGGAGGGCCGTCACCGGCGGGCGGCGGCTTGATGAGGCCGCTCTTCCGTTTGGCGCGGAGCCGGTAGCTGTCGCCGCGGATAGTCAACACGTAGCTGTGGTGCAGGAGCCGGTCGAGGATCGCGGTGGCGACCACCGGATCGGCGAACACGGTGCCCCATTCGGCAACGCTGCGGTTCGACGTGATCAGCATGGCACCAGTTTCGTAGCGTCGGCTGACCAGTTGGAAGAACAGATGGGCCGCGTCGGGTTCCAGCGGCAGATAGCCGAGCTCGTCGACGATCAGTAGCTTTGGCTTCGACAGCGCGAGTAGTTTCTCGTCCAGGCGCCGATCGCCATGCGCCTTGGCAAGGCCAGCGACCAGCGTCGTCGCCGTGGTGAACTGCACCGTATACCCGGCCAGGATTGCCTCTCGCCCGAGCGCGATCGACAAGTGCGTCTTACCGACGCCCGGCGGGCCGAGCAGCAGCACGTTCTCTCCGTTGGCGATCCAACGTGACGCGGCCAGGTCGCGGATCTGCTTCGGATCGATCGACGGCTGCGCCTCGAAGTCGAAGCCCGCAAGCTCCTTCACGGCCGGGAAGTGTGCAAGCTTCAGCGCCATGTCGATGCGGCGATGATCCTTGCGCGCAATCTCACGTTCGCACAGCAGGATCAGCGTCTCACGCGCCGACAGGTTTGCGCGCGCCGCCTCGTCGAGCAAGCTATCGAGCTGATCGCGGATGCCGGAGAGCTGCAATCGCGCCAGCATGGCATCAAGGGGATCAGTCGGTACTTCGGTTGCCTTCTTTGCGCGCGTCATCAGAAGCTTCCCCCGATCACGGCTTCATATTCGGCAAGAGGACGCAACAACGAAGGCGGTGGAGACGACCCCGGCACCGCCGCCGCAATCTCCGGCCGGCGAACCGCGCCATTCCGCCCGGCAACACCATCGAGATGGGCGGGATCGACGATCCGCAGCCGGCGCCCCTCCGATTGCTTATGGACCGCCACCTGGTGCAATCCATGGCGGATCCGCACCTCGCCGGCCGCGACCGTTACCGCCACGCGCTCACCAATTAGGCGCCACGGCACCGAGTAACTGTTCGTGTCGATCTCGATGGCGCAATCGTTGCCGACGACCCGGGTTAGTTCGCGCAATGATCCGAACGAGGG
>NZ_LNCU01000102.1:87799-96570 GCF_001542415.1 Bradyrhizobium macuxiense | reverse complement strand
GGCGGGCACAGCTGAGGTTTGGGGATCACTGGGTCGCTGAGGAAGTGGCCGGCCTGCGTGAGGACTGGATGGACCACGCGGACCGGATCCTGGATGACGATGCCATTGTCACGGCGGTGTACGAAGCGCTCGGCCAGCGACATCCCAAGAGCCGCAGCCGCGGGCGGCGTGGTGCGCCGGCGGAGATGGTGCTGCGACTGCTCGTTCTCAAGCACGTTCGCAACTGGAGCTACGAGGTGCTCGAGCGCGAAGTACGCGCCAATCTCGTCTACCGCGACTTCGCTCGGATCGGCGGTGGCAAGATGCCAGATGCCAAGACCATCGGCCGGTGGGGCCTGGCGGTGGGCCCAAAGGTGATCAAGCAGGTCCACGGACGGATGGTGAAGATCGCGCAGGATCAAGGAGTTGTGGAAGGCCGGCGGATGCGCGTGGATACCACGGTGGTGGAGACCAATGTCCACTATCCGACCGACTCGAGCCTGCTGGGCGACGGCGTGCGCGTGCTCATCCGCACCATGAAGGAGGTCACCAAGATCGCTGGAGAGACCGGTACCAAGTTGCGCGATCGCAGTCGCAGCGTGAAGCTGCGGGTGCTCGACATTGCGCGGGCCGCACGCTCCAGGGTGAAGCAGAGCTCCGAGAAGCTCAAGGGTGCCTACGGGCGGTTGCTCAATTCGGCCAGCCGCGTGGTCGGACAGGCAAAGCAGTTCTCGGCGCAGATCGCCGCGGGAGTGAAGCAGGCCCCCAATGCGATGGGGCAATTGAAGCTCGATCGCTTGCGCCATCAGATCGACGAGATGGTGCCGCGAGTAAACCAGGTCATGAAACAGACCAGGGCCCGGATCTATCGCGGCGATACGCGCTCGGAAGGTAAGCTTTTGAGCGTGTTCGAGCCTTCGACGGAGGTCATCCGCAAAGGCAAGGCGGGCAAGCCCAACGAGTTCGGCAAAATGGTGAAGTTGCAGGAGGCCGAGAACCAGATCGTGATCGACTTCGAGGTCTATGACAAGCGGCCCAACGATTCCGACCTGCTCATTCCCGCGCTCGAACTCCACCAGGCGGCGATCGGACGCGTGCCGCACTTGGTTGCTGCCGACGCGGCCTTCTATTCCGGTAAGAACGAGGCCGCTGCCAAAGCCAAGGGTGTCAAGCGTGTGTGCATTCCCAACCGCTCCACCAAGAGCGCTGAGCGCCGACGCGAACAGAAGAAGCGCTGGTTCCGCAACGGTCAGAAATGGCGTACCGGATGTGAGGGCCGCATCAGCGTGTCGAAGCGGCGACACGGGCTCAGCCGCTGTCGCTACAAGGGCGAAGATGGAATGAAGCGTTGGGTCGGACTCGGCGTGATCTCCGATAATCTCATCAACATCGGCCGCGCCATCAATGAGAAATCGTCAAACTAGAAACGCGCCGAAGATCACCAACGCTTTACCAACACCCCGCCGCTATCGCCGGCGGGGTGTCGTCTTTTCAGCACGCATTCCAAATCACTTCAATTCGAGAACGGCGAATTTTGCGCCGGAAAGTAGCTAGGCGCTTCCCCTCGCTACTTTCCCTTGGCAGCGTCGACGTAGCGGTTGGTCCACAGATCGTCCTCCGACGCCTTCGCATCGAACTCCTTGCCGAAGTTGGTGCCAACTTCCTTGGCGAAGGTCAGCGCGTTCTGCATGCCCTGAACGTCGATCCTGCCGCCGTCGGCGACGCCGCTGCGCATGGTCTTCACCGCGGCCGCGATCGCCTGCGGGTCGGCCTTGGAGAAGAACTGCTTGCGGATCGCGTCAGCGGTTTCGTCGGGCTTGTCGACCGTCGCGGCGCTGGCCACCTGGAGGGCCTTCGCCGTCCTGGTGATGAGGTCGGCCGTTGCCGGGCTGATCGGTCTTTTGGCGACAAGCACGAGATAAGGTTGCTTGGCGAGCAGCGGGAAATCATCGCCGAGCGATACCAGCACGACGCCGGTGCCTGCCTTCTCGGCCAAAAATCCTTCCGGCGGCGACAGCACGAAAGCGTCGATTCGCTGCGCCTCGAGCGCAGCCTGAATGGCCGTCGGATTGCCGACCTGCGCAACCTTGAGATCCTTCTTCGGATCGAGGCCACCCTTGGCGGCGAGCCAGCGCGCTGCGATCTCCTGCGCGCCGGCAAGTGCGGTGGCGCCGACGAGACCGCCTTTCAGGACGGCGAGCCGTTTCTCCAGCGGATCAGTCGGCTTCACGCCGGTGCGCTCCGCGAGCGCCTTGGAGATGGTAAGCTGCAGCGTGACCTTCGACATCAACGAGTAGACGATCTCGAACGGCTGGCCCTTCGCGGCGGCACGTAGCATCGAGTCGGGGCCGACCGCGGCAAGTTCGATATCGCCGGCATCGAGTGCTGCGAGCGCGGACGGGTCGCCGCCGGGCAGGGCGACGACGCTGGCATTTAGGCCCTGTGACTTGAAGGTATCGAGCGCACGTGCCGACCAGATCGGCAGAAAGCTCAGCGTCGGTGCGCCGAGCCCTATCCGCACCGCCTGCTGTGCCATTGCTGAGGCCGGCAACAGCGCCAATGCGACGCCGATCACAGCCAGCCTCGCCAAGCCCATTGAGCATCGCATGATGGTCTCCCGTATTTTTCAGATGTCGATCGGACCCGCACCCGACAGCGCGCGCCAGCGCAACAGCCGGCGCTCGAGACGGCCCGCAAGGACGTTCGCGATGGTGACGAATGCAAGCAGGATGACGATCCCGGCAAATACGCCGGCCGGATCATAGGTCGACGACGCCTCGTGAATGAACAGGCCGAGACCCTGCGCCGACGAAGTGAACTCGCCGACGATCACGCCGATCACGCTGTAGGGAATTGCGAGCCGCATGCCCAGCATCACGAACGGCGCGGCGGCCGGCAGGAACACATGGTAGGTGAGCTGGCGCTGGTTCGCGCCCATGATGAGCGTGAGATTGACCAGTTCTCGGTCGACGCTGCGCACCCCGGCGAACACGTTGTAAAAGACCAGGAAGAACACCATGATCGAGGCGAGCGCGATCTTCGATCCCATCCCGATCCCGAACCAGATAATGAAGAGCGGCGCGAGCGCGATCTTGGGGATGCCGTAGAACGCCATCACATAGGGTTCGAAGATCCGCGCGAGCCGCGGCGACCGGCCGAGCGCATAGCCGGCGATGACACCGCCTGCCACGCCGATGACGTAACCGAACACGAGCTCCTGGCCGGTCGTCCACAGATGCGGATAGATCTCGCCGGAGGCAAACAGCTCGTACAGCCGCTGGGCAACGGCGGTCGGCTTGCTGACATAAATCTCCTTGATCAGCCGGCCGGATGCCCATTGCCAGAACAGCAACAGCGCGATGCCCGGCAGAAGCTTCAACAGCCATTGCAGCGGCCTCGCTACGCTCGCGGCAAGGCCGCGGCGCTCGCTCGTGTCTTGGGCAGGGGCGTGATACGCCGTATCGGTCATCGGCTTGCCTTCGGTCAATGAACCCGTCCGGTATCGATCTGCGAGCGGAATTCGGTCCAGACGGCGTCGTAGGCGGCGTCGAAGCCTGGATTGCGGAATGGCTCGAACATGTTGCGCGGCCGCGGCAGATCGATCGGGATGTTTGCGAGCAGGCGCGAGGGCCGTTGGCTCAGCACGATGACATGGTCGGCCAGCAACACGGCCTCGGTGATGTCGTGGGTTACGAAAACGACGGTCGCGCCGGCCTCCATCGACAGCGTCTGCAAATCGCTCTGCATCACCATCCGGGTCTGCGCATCGAGAGCTCCGAACGGTTCGTCCATCAGGATGATATCCGGGCGATAAACCAGGGTGCGCGCGATCGAGCCGCGCTTCTGCATGCCGCCGGAGAGCTGGCTCGGGAAATGTCGCTCAAAACCCTTGAGCCCGACCGAGCCCAGTGCGTGCGCTACTCGCTCGCGTCGTTCGTTCGCCGCGACGCCACGCAGCAGCAGTGGAAGTTCGACGTTTTCGGCGAGGGTCTTCCAGGGAAACAGCTGAGCCTGCTGCGGGACGAAGCCGACCTCTGTGTTGATCGAGGTGATTTTGCGGCCGCGATGATGCACCGCACCGCGGGTTGGAAGCAGCAGGCCGGCGGCCATCTGCAGGAGCGTGCTTTTGCCGCAACCGCTCGGACCGATCACGGCGATGAATTTGCCGTGGCCGACGTCGAAACTGATTCCGTCGAGCACGCGGACCTTGCTCCGCTGCCCCGGTGCTGGAAAGTCCTGTCCGATCCCTTCGAAGACGAGCGCTCGGTCGTTCATGCCCGACGATCCTTATCCGAACATGTCTATACATAATTGAAGCCGTTCGAATGGGCAAGCCGGGATCGATGGTGAGATTTTGGTCTCGCATGCCCACGATCGCGTCAGCGAACGGCCGGCGCTGGCGCGGCGGTTTTGCAGTCACCACGGTACGCATTCCATTTGGTTTTTCCTATCGACAGCTTCAGCCGATCCGGATTGGTCGCGCTCCCGGCCTTCATCTAACGTTGCGGAGAGGCGAGACGCTGATCAACGAAGAAGAGAAACATGGCTGACGGGGTTTTCACGGGTACGATTGTTCTCCCAGACCGGGTGATCGAGAATGGTTATGTTCTCGTCGGTGACGGCAAGGTGCAGGGCTTGGGAGCCGGTGCTGCGCCGGCGGGCGAGAAGCATGGCGGCCCGGGCGTTCTCGTGCTGCCGGGCGCGATCGATGCGCAGGTGCACAGCCGCAGTCAGCTCGGGCAGGAGGATTTCATCTGGTCGACGCGCAGCGCCGCAGCCGGCGGCGTGACCACGATCGTCGACATGCCCTATGACGACAACTGCCTGATCGCCACTGCCGAGCGTTTTCGCGCCAAGGTCAAGGAAGCTGGCGCACAGGCGCGGGTCGACTTTGCACTGTACGCGACAATCGATCCCGTCGAGGGGGCGGCGAGGGTCGACGAGCTGGTCGATGCGGGCGCTGCGGCCTTCAAGTTCTCGACCTTCGGAACCCATCCGACGCGATTTCCGCGCATCCCGCCGCAGACGCTCTATGCCTGTTTTGCGGCGGTCGGCAGGCGCGGCCTGATGGCCGGAATTCACAACGAGAATGACGAAATGGTGCGCGCCTTCATGGCCGATGTCGAGGCCAGGGGGATCACGGACTATACGGCGCACGGCCTGTCGCGGCCGCCGGTCACCGAGGCGCTGGCGACAGTGGAGGTCTACGAACTCGGCGCCGCCGCCGGCTGTCCGGTGCACATCGTGCATTGCTCGATCGGGCGCGGATACGAGCTTGCCGCTGCCTATCGCGCCCAGGGTCACGGCGCCACCATCGAGGCCTGCGTGCACTATCTCACGCTCGACGAGGACAACGATGTCCGCCGCCTCGGCGGCAAGGCCAAGATCAACCCGCCGCTGCGCCCGCGACGCGAGGTCGAGGCGCTCTGGCATCATCTGGCGGCCGGCAATGTCACGATCGTGTCGACCGATCACGTGAGCTGGTCGGAGGATCGCAAGACCGATCCGAATATGCTGAAGAATGCCTCCGGCATTCCCGGCCTCGAGGCGTTGTACGGACTGCTGTTGAAGGGGCTGGACCAGCGCAATCTCCCGCTCACCCATGCGGCGCGCCTGCTCGCGCTCAATCCTGCGGCATTGTTTAGGATCACGCATGTCAAGGGCGCCCTCGAGATCGGCCGCGATGCCGACATTGTCCTGATGCGGCGCGATCCCTATCGCTACCGCGCGGCCGAGAGCGGCAACAATTTCGTCGGCTGGAGTCCTTATGACGGCATCGAGTTGCCGTTCCGCCCGATCGAGACCTACGTGCGGGGCGAGTGCGTCGCTGCCGACGGCAAGGTGATTGCGGAACCCGGCAACGGGCGGTTCGTCAGCCCTCTCCGCGCAGGGTGAAGCGGCGCCGTGGCGAAATCGAACCTCCCGCTCGATGCCGATCGGCTTTGGGCCGACATCATGGACCTTGCCGAGATCACCGACCCTGAGCGGCCTTACACGCGGCGGTCGTTCACGGCGTTGTTCCTCGAAGGCCGGGCGCTTGTCGCGCGGCGCTTTGTCGAAGCCGGTCTGAGCGTGCGTCTCGACAAAGCAGGCAATCTGATCGGCCGGATCGAGGGACGCGATCCTTCGCTCGGCGTGATCGCGATCGGGTCGCATAGCGACACCGTGCCATCCGGCGGCCGCTTCGATGGGATCGCCGGTGTGGCCACCGGCCTTGAAATCGTCCGTGCGCTTCGCGATGCCGGCACGCGTCTCGATCACACGCTCGAGGTCATCGACTTTCTCGCCGAAGAGCCCAGCGAATACGGGCTGTCCTGCGTCGGCAGCCGCGGCATGACCGGATCGCTTGACGGCAGGATGCTCGATCTAGTCGAGCCGGGTGGCGAGCCGCTGCGCGATGCCCTGGGGCGGGTCGGCGGCGATCCCGATCGGCTCGGCGAGGCGAAGCGGAGCGATGTCAGGGCCTTTCTCGAACTGCATATCGAGCAGGGCATCGTCCTCGAGTCGCAATCGCTCGATATCGGCGTGGTGAGTTCGATCGTCGGCATTCGCCGCATCGAGATCGTGTTCGACGGCGAGGCCGATCATGCCGGTACGACGCCGCTGCACCTGCGGCACGACGCGCTGGTTGCGGCAGCACAAACCGTTGGACTGGTGCGGCGCGTCGCCGAGGAGCTCGATCGCGAAGGATCGGACTATTTTGTCGCAACCGTTGGAATCCTGACCGTCGAGCCGTCCGCATCGAACATCGTGCCGGGCCGTTGCCGCCTGGTGATCGATGCACGGACAACGGCCCCGGCTTTGACGACGCGCTTCGTCGAGACGGTCGACCGGGAAAGCAAGGCAGCCGCAGCCAGGCTGCGGGTCCGTCGCAGCGCGTTCACGACATTGTCCGATGGTCCGCCGGTTGCCTGCGACCCGGACCTGCAGACCGCCTTGCGCCGGGCGGCCGAAGATCTTGGCCTCAAACAGACCGATCTGCCGAGCGGGGCGGGGCATGATGCCGCCTTCATGAGCCGCATCTGCCGCTCTGCGATGGTGTTCGTGCCATGCCGCGCCGGCAAGAGCCACGCGCCGGAAGAGTGGGCGGATCGGGATGCCGTCGCAGCCGGCGCCGCAGTGATCCTCCAGGCAGTCCAGGCACTCGATCGGTCGTTGCAGGAGGCGGGGCCGGCCCTAGGAGGCGAGATGCCCTAACTTGGGTCCCGGTGTTCCGACAGCTTTCGCCGCAATGTATTGACGAGGCCCCGTTCCGGCTCGCTCAACGTCCGTTCACCCGAATAGATCATGTAAAGCCGCCGTGCGATCGGAGGATCGATGATCGGGTGGGCAGTAAGGTCGCCGCTCTCGATCTCCCGTGCGACCGCGGACGGCGGCAGCACGGTGCAAACTGCCTGACGCGCCAGCAGCGACACGGCCATCGGCAGGGCATCGATCTCCATGAGCGGATCGATCCTCACATCGCGCTCCGACGCCGCGTTTTCCAACAACTGGCGCAGGCCGAAGCGGTTGGTCGGCAAAGCGAGGCGGAGCTGTGCCAGATCGGACAGGCGCACGGGACCGGGCGGCAATAGCCGGTGGCTGGCATGCACGATTGCGGCAAGGCCTTCCGACGAGCCGAGCGGAAGCCGAGGCATGTGCGGCAGGGTCGTTTCGACGATCGCCACTCCGACCAGTCCGCGAATGACCCAGTCCTGCAGCGTGCCGTTCGGGGCTTCCTGGACGACGAGCTTGAGCGTCGGATACTTCGCCTGAACCTCGATGATCGCATCGGTGATCCGGTTGACGAGGAAACCGTGCTGATTGACGGATGGCAGGATGCCGACGACTACGCGGCGGCCCTGCAGCCGTGCCGCGCCGGCGTCGCTGGTCGAGAGGTGGCGGAAACCGGCCTCGATCATGGTTGCGAAGCGCGCAAAACGATCGCCCCTTGCGGTGGGAATGACGCCATCGTCATTGCGCTCGAACAGCTCGCCGCCCAGCGAGGACTCGAGCTTCCGCAACTGCTCGCTGAGGGCAGGCTGGCTGATATTCGCTCCGCGCGCCGCCGCCGAGATCCGTCGGACGCGATGGATCAGATTGAAATAGTGGATCTGGCGGAGGCTGACGAGCGGGCGTTCGGGGCGCGCAAGCCGGTCGCCCTCTAACGCCCGCTTGAGGTGGCGTACGAACAGGTTGGTGACCGCATTCGGCTTGGTCGCCCGGGCGATCACGTCCATCGTCGGCGGATGCTGTGCCGCGACCGCGATGACGTTGGAAAGGCCGAGGCGCGCGGAAATCAGGCTCCGCGGCACGAAGACCGCGGCGTCCGGATAGTCGTCGATGGTGCGCGGCAAATCGCCCGGATGATCGTTGAGAAAACGAACACCCGTGATCTTGTGGCGGGTGAAATAGCGGTCGGCCTGCTCGATCAGCGGCGGCGCCAGCATTGGAACCACGATGCGTCCGGCGATCAGCTCGGCCGCGTCGGGAGGCACACGTGTGGCGGCCGGCAGGCGGAACGCGAACACCCAGGGATCCGACAGCAATACCGTGTCGTGTTTCGGGCGGCGCTGGGCGGCCTCGCCGAGGCCGATTGCGAGATGGTATCGATCCAACCCGTTCCAATCATTGGCGGGCGGCCTGAGGTGCGGCAGATCCTTTTCGTCCTTCCATTGCGGATCGACGAAGACATCCGCGCGCTCGTTCGCCATTTTTTCAATGGCGATACGGAGTGCCTTGCTGATCCCGCCGATCGTGAAGCTCAGATTGATGTCGACGACGAGGTGCTTCAGCTGCGGTCCAGCGGCCGC
>NZ_LNCU01000102.1:0-87748 GCF_001542415.1 Bradyrhizobium macuxiense | reverse complement strand
GGCGAACGTCTCGGCGATCAGCATCGGTTCGGCGGCGCGTATCAGCGCACGGCCCGCGGCAGTCGGATAGAGCGTGTTGTTCGAGCGCTTGAACAATGTCAGCCCGAGTTCCTGCCCCAGCGCCTTCAGTGTCGTACTCAGCGTCGATACCGCGATGTCGAGCTCGGCCGCTGCGCGTGCAAAGCTCTCGGCCCGGCAGGCCGTCACGAAATAGGCAAGGGTGCGCAGCTCGACCATCTGACCTCGGACAGGTGCCAGCGAGCATAGCGGCTCGTTCGGAGTGCGTCATCGGCTTTCGCTTTTCCTTATGCCCTCGTTTATCCGATAGAACGATGGACCCGGCTGTGCCGGCCGATATGATCGGCACCGGCTTTCATCGACTTTACGGACGTATCGACGGGGCAAGATGGACGTTGGCGCAAAGAGCAGCGCGGCGCGCGAGGCGACTTCCTCCCGGCAGTCGATGCGGTCGTTTCTGTCCGACCTTGCCAAGGCAGGAGATCTCGTCTCTCTGTCCGAGCCGATCAGCACGGACTACGAGATCGCGGCGTGCCTCGCCGAAGCCGACGACGGACCGGCACTGAAGTTCGAGAGCGTCAAGGGCTCCTCCGGACCGGCCGCGATGCCGGTTGTCGGCAATTTGCTCAATTCGCTGCCACGTCTTGCATTGGGATTGGGCAGCACGACGCGCGCGATGCAGGAAACGCTGATCGCTGCGATCGAAAAGCCGCTGCCGCATCGGGTGCTGTCATCGGCGCCGTGCCAGGACCATCGGGTCGATCAGCCATCGTTGACCGATGAGCTGCCGATCCCGCGCTTCTTCGAGAAGGAGCGTGGGCCCTACATTACCGCCGGTGCGATCGTCGCCAGGGACAAGGTAACCGGCCAGACCAATTTGTCGATTGCGCGGCTGATGCCGATCGGCGGAAATCGGGCCTTCGTCGGCATCGCGCCCAACCATCATCTTGCGATTCTGGCGCGAGCTGCGCACAACCGCGGGGAGACGCTCGATATCGCGGTGTGTATCGGCAATCACCCCGCCGTCCTCATTGCGGCATGTCTTTACCTCGGACTTGGAGATGACGAACTGCCGATCGCGGGCGCGCTGCTCGGTGAACCGCTCGATGTCGTGAGATGCACGCAGTCCGACCTGCTGGTGCCAGCGCATTGCGAATGCGTGCTGGAAGGCACGCTGGATGCAGGTGAACCCTTCATGGAAGGGGCGGTCAGCGAATTCCACGGAATGTACGAGAATTATGGTGCCGGCATTGTCGCAACGTTTTCGCGGCTCACCCGGCGGCATGATGCGCTCTTCCAGGTCATCCTGCCGGGCTATCATCCGGAGCACTGTCTGCTGGGCGGTGTCGCGATTGCGGCCGGACTGCGCCGCCAGGTGCGCAATGCGGTGTCCTCGGTGGGCGAAGTCGCCGTCGGGGTCGGCGGCGCGGGCCGCCTCCACGCCGTCGTCTCGCTGCATGCACCGCGTCCCGGCGAAGCCCGTAAGGCCATGTTTGCGGTCTGGGCGGCGGTCAATCTGGTCAAGCAGGTGATCGTCGTTGATGATGACATCGACCCCTGGGATCCGGTTGAGGTCGAATGGGCGAACGCTACGCGCGCCAAGCCGGATCGCGATCATGTCGTGATTCCCGCGGTGCGCGCCGACCGCTCCGAGCCGCTTGAGCAGGGTGGCACGATTGCCAAGCTCGGGATCGATGCGACGCGCCGGGACGGCGATCGACCGGACTGGGATACGGCGCGGCCGCCGAAAGCGGCGTTGGAGAGGGCCCGGCACCTCCTTCGCCAACACAAGCTGATCTAGGGACGGCAACGATCAAATTCTCATATGCGGAGAAAGCCATGTTGAGACAGAGGTTCAAGTCGTCGGCATCGGGCGCGAAGGCTTTGCTGGGTTTCGCGAGCGCTGTCGTCCTGCTCGGCGCGATCACGGCGACGCCCGCGCTTGCCGATATCAAGATCGGATTTCAGGTGCCGCTCACCGGACCCGCAGCGACCGACGGCAAGTCGGCCCAGATCGCCGGCGAGATGGCGGTTGAGGATATCAATGCCGCCGGCGGCGTGCTCGGCCAGAAGGTTCAGCTTGTCACCTACGACGATCAGGCCAAGTCGGATCAGGCGATTTTCACGGCCAACAAGCTGATCGGTGAGGATGGCGTCAAGCTGGTCGTCAACGGCAGTTACTCCGCATCGGGCCGCGCGGCCGCGCCGGTGTTCCAGAAGGCCGGCGTCGTGATGATCTCGGCCTATGGTGTGCACCCGGACATCACGCGCGCCGGCGACTTCATGTTCCGTCTCGTTCATCTCGGTCCGCCGCAGGGCGCCGCGACCGCGCTCTATGTCGGCCAGACGCTGAAACTGAAGCGGATCTCGGTCATCACGATGGACAATGATTACGGCCAGGCCACCATGGACGGCTTTGTCGGCGCATCGTCCAAATACGGCATCGAGGTCGTCAACAAATACAGCTACTCGCTGAAGGATCGCCAATTCGGCTCGATCGTCGCCAGCGTGAAGCGCGACAATGCGGATGGCGTCTACGCGACGGGCTACTTCTTCACTGGCGGTCCGTTGGTCGCTCAGTTGCGCGCCGCCGGCATCACGATCCCGATCATCGGCTCGCAGGCCTTCGACTCCGAGAAATTCATCGAGATCGCGGGGCCGGCCGCCGAAGGCACTTACATCATCGACAGCTTCGATCGCGAGCGCAAGGACGAGGCGTTGCAGAAATTCTTCGCCGGGTTCAAGCAGCGCGCGGGCTACGCCCCGGAAGGCGTGGCGGCGATCACCTATTCGGCGTTCAAGCTGATGGCCGACGGCATCAAGCGGGCGAACAGCACCGAGCCCAAGAAGGTGCGCGATGCACTGGCCGCGACCAAGGATTTTCCGCTGCTCGAAGGCAACATGAACGGCTTCAACAGCCTGCACGAGATCATCATGCCGATCCATGTCAACGAGATCAAGGACGGCAAGTTCAAGCCGGCCGGCGAGATCGACGATCTGAACGCGTTCGCCCCGCCCGAGAAGTGACGGCGGACGGGAGCGGGTCGCGCTCGCGACGTCCGCTCCCGCCAGCAAGGATTATCAGGTGTATTACATCGATTTGGCCGTTACCGGGATCAGCTTCGGCTGCATGTACGCCATGATGTCGGTCGGGCTGACCCTGGTCTACGGCCTGTTGCGCATTCTGCACGTCGCGCACGCCGCAGTCTTCGCGCTGGGCGCTTACGCGACCGTGCTGGCCGCCAATGCCACCGGCAGCCTTGCGCTCGGCTTCCTTGCGGCGATCATCGTCACGCCGTTGTTCGGTATGGCGATCTACCGACTGCTCTATGAGCCGCTGCTGGGATATCGGCCAGACGTGCCGATGATTGCATCGGTCGGGCTCCTGGTCCTGATGCAGGATGCGTTCCGGGTCGTGTTCGGCGAGCAGGGCGTCACATTCCGCCGCAATGCGTTTTCCTTTACGACATTCGATTTCTACGGTGTCACCGTGAGTGCGGTGCAGATAGCACTCGTGGTCACCGCGGCGATCGTATTCCTTGGACTGCATCTCTTCACGACGCGGACGCGGATTGGAGTCGGCTGGCGGGCGACGGTCTCGAAACCCCGGATCGCCGCGAGCTTCGGCGTCGACCCGATCAAGGTTCGCTATCTCAATTTCGCGATCGGCTCCGCGCTCGCAGCGATCGCCGGCGGATTGGTCGCGCTGCTGAACAACCTGGTCGATCCCGCGATCGGCTTCGTGGTCAGCTACAAGGCGCTGGCGATCATCGTGCTCGGAGGGCTCGGCAGCGTGCGCGGCACGTTGATCGCGAGCCTGGTGCTCGGGCTGGTCGAAGCCTATGGCACCATCTTCATTGGAGCCTGGCTCGATCGCGACGCCATTGCATTCCTCGCGCTCATCATCCTCTTGATGATCCGTCCGCAGGGCTTCGCTGGAGCGCGCGCGGCATGAGCGCCTATACGATCAGCATCGTCTCGATCATCGGCATCAACGTGATCCTCGCCGTCAGCCTCAACATGATCAGCGGGTTCTGCGGTCAGATCAGCCTCGGCCACGGCGCGTTCTTCGGCGCGGGTGCGTATGCGGCCGCGCTGGCGATGTTTGCGACGGCGAACGTTCCCCTCGCGGTGGTCGCGGGGGTGATTGCCGGCAGCCTGCTCGGCATTATCGTCGGCTTCGCCTCGCTGCGCGTGCGCAGCGATTTTTTGGCCGTGACCACGATCGGCATCAACTTCCTGTTCGTCGGCTTCGTGCGGAAGCAATCCTGGCTCGGCGGCGAGATGGGCATCAGCGGTATCCCGCCGACCGGGCTCGGTGCGGCAGGCAACATGGTCATGATCCTCCTGATGGCCTGCGCCACGGTTGCTCTGAGCCTCTATGTCAGCCGATCCTGGATGGGATTTGCGTTCCGCGCCGTCGGGGAGGACGAGCAGGCTGCCACGACGCTCGGGATCGGCGCCGGCGCCTACAAGCTCGCGGCATTCGGGATCGGGACGGCGCTCGCGGGCCTCGCTGGCGCGCTCTACACGTTCTTTACCCAGTTCATCACCGTCGATGCCTTCGACTTCATCTTCTCTGTCATGTTGATGGCGATGGTGGTTATCGGTGGCATCGGCTCGACCTGGGGCGTCGTCACCGCGGCGGTCGGGCTCACCTTGCTGCCGGAGGCGATACGCTTTGTGAATGACTATCGTCTCCTGGTGTTCGGCGGCATGCTGGTGCTGGTGATCCGGCTGGCGCCGGGCGGGCTTGCCGGCCTGACGCGCAACCTGTTCGATCGGGTGAGGCAGGCATGAGTGCAGTGCTCCAACTCGACGATGTCGCGATCCGGTTCGGCGGTGTTCAGGCGGTCGGCGGAGTCTCATGCGCGGTGGAGGCGGGCGACTTCGTCGGCTTGATCGGCCCGAACGGTGCCGGCAAGACGACGCTGATCCGCATCATCGCCGGGCTGCTGCGACCGGATCGTGGCAAGGTGATCCTCGGCGGTATCGATGTCACTGGCGATCCCACATCGGCCCGCGTCCGTTGCGGCCTCGCGCTCACCCATCAGATCGTGCGGCCGTTCCGCGAGATGACCGTGCTTGACAATGTCGTGCTGGCTGCAGGCATCGGCTACACGTCAGAACCGCTGCGGGCCTTGCTGCATGTCAGCCGGAGGCGCGAAAGCGAGCGAGCGGCCGCGATCCTTGCCTCGGTGGGATTGGCCGGAACGGAACGCAAGCTTGCCGGTGCATTGCCGCTCGGCCAGCTGAAGCGGCTCGAACTGGCGCGTGCCCTTGCCGTCAGCCCCAAGGTCGTGCTGCTCGACGAACCGCTTGCGGGGCTCAACCACACGGAAGCATCGAAACAGGTCGAGACCATCTCCGAGGTACACCAGCGCGGCATCACCGTGGTGCTGGTCGAGCACAATCTCGAGGAAGTCATGCGGATTTGTCGCCGCCTCATCGTATTGAACAACGGGATCGTGATCGGCGACGGCGAGCCGCGCGAGGTCATGGCCGATCCGGTGGTCCATGACGCCTATGTCGGGGGCGGGATGGTGACGCATGCTGAAGCTTGAGAATTTGGGCTGCGGCTACGGCGCGGTCGAGGCCGTCCACGACGTCAGTTTTGACGTGCCGTCCGGGTCGATCTTTGCGCTGCTTGGCCCGAACGGCGCCGGCAAGACGTCGACGATTATGGCGATCATGGGACATGTCGACATTCACGGTGGTCGCATCCTGCTGGAAGGCGAGGACATCACCCGCCGCCGCGCGGTCGATCGGGTCGGTCTCGGCATCGCACTGGTGCCGGAGGGGCGACAACTGTTCTCGGACCTGACCGTTGACGAAAATCTGACGGTCGGCGGTTATGCGCGTCCGTCGGCCCGTGATGCGGCCAAGCGCGAGCGCGTGTTCGGCTATTTTCCGCGGCTCGCCGAACGTCGCAGCCAGTTGGCGGGGTCGTTGTCGGGTGGTGAGCAGCAGATGCTGGCGATCGGGCGCGCGCTGATGGCCGAGCCGCGGCTGCTGCTGGTCGACGAGCTGTCGCTCGGATTGATGCCGAAGATGGTCGATCTCTGCCTCGATACGTTGACCCAGCTCAGGCGCGAGGGCCTGACCGTTGTGCTCGTCGAGCAGAACACGGCGCGTGCACTCGATGTCGCCGACAGGGTCTGCGTGATGTCTTCCGGGATGCTGATCTATCAAGGCACTGCCGCTGAAGCGAAGGCCGCGGGTTCGATGTTCGCGACTTTCCTCGGCATGAACGAACCGGCTCAACCATAGAATGACAACTGCCCCGCTTAGGGCTGAAGGAATAAACATGGCGCGAACGTTGACGATGGATGATGCCGAAGCCGGTCTGGTCGGCGGGTTGTTCCTGTCGGCTGGCGGCAGCGGTCGCAATGCGATTGCTAAGAATCGCGGGCTCGGCCGGATGGCGCTCGACTATGGCGGGGTGCGCCTGGTTCAGCTCGGGGAGCTTGACCCGGACGCGACGATCATCACGGCAACGGCGGTCGGCGCGCCTGGCTTTGCCAATTGGTCGATCTTCCCGCGCGATGCGATCAATGCGGCACGGCGATTGATCGACAAGCTCGACAAGCCGCCTGTCGGCGTGATCTGCGGCCATGTTCCGGGATTCAATGCCTGGCTGGTGGCTGCCGCACTCGGCCTTGACTATGTCGATGCCGCCTCGAATGGGCGCGGCCATCCCACGGTGAAGATGGGCGGGATGGGGCTCGCGTCGCGGCTCGACATCTCGATCACGCAGGTGGGCTGCAGCGGCAGCAAGGCCGACAACAACGAGCTTGCCGTCGTCGTCGACGGGGACATCGTCCGCACCTCGAACCTGATGCGGCAGGCGGCGGTGGTCAATGGCGGCTTGATCTATGCGGCACGCGGCCCGCTGAACGCCGGCTTCATCAAGGAGAACGGCGCGCCAGGCGCGATCAGCTTCCAGCTCGACCTCGGCCGCGCCATGCTGGCCGCGAGCGGTGCGGATCGTATCCTTGCCACGGTCGAGTTTCTCGGTGGCGAGCTGCTGGTCGAGGGCGAGGTGACCGAGAACACGGTGACCTATGGCGGCGGGTTCGACCTCGGCCAGATGAAGGTACGGGGCAGCAACGGCGAGGCGGTGCTCGGCATCTACAACGAGTTCATGACGGCGGATTTCGGCGGCCGGCGTGTTGCGACCTTCCCCGATATGATCGGCACTCTCGATCCGCGGTCCGGTGACGTTGTCTCGATTTCAGAATCGAAGCCCGGAAGCCGGGTTGCAGTCATCGTGGCGCACCGGTCGAAATTTCCCGTCGGCAAAGGTGCGCTCGACCCGGCGGTGTTTCCCGAGGTCGAGAAGGCGATGGGCGTCGATATGCGCTCGTACCTCTGACGAAAGGAGCCGACGATCATGCTACGCCTCTACGACAGCCGTCTGTCCGGCAACGCCTGGAAGGTCCGCATTCTGCTGACGCAACTCGGACTTCCGTTCGAGCGGGTCACGCTCGATCTCGCCAAGGGTGCAACGTCCGATCCGGCGTTCCGCGCCAAGAGCCGCTTCGCCCGCGTTCCCGTGCTGGAGCTCGAGGATGGCCGGACCATCGTCGAGTCGGCTGCCATCATGTTCTATCTTGCCGAAGGCACACCCTTGCTTCCTGACGACCGTTTCCTTCGCGCTGAAGTGATGAGCTGGCTCACCTTCGAGCAGGCCGATCTGTTGCGCGCGCTGGCCCTGCCGCGATTCTATCATCTGCGCGGCATTGGCGATCAGATGGCCGGCCGCATAGCGGACTTTCAGGAGGCCGCCTATCCGGCGCTGCAGAAGGCCGAGGCGTGGCTGTCGACCCATGACTGGCTGGTGGACGAACGCTACACGATCGCCGATATCGGTCTGTTCGGTTATGTCTCGATGGCGCATCAGGGCGGATACGAGATGCAGCGCTTCCCGTCGATCGACGCCTGGATCGCACGCGTCAAGGCCCAGCCCGGCTGGGTTTCCCTGGTTGAGGAGGCGAAGGCATGAGCATCCCGGTCCGTCGTGGCAAGGAGGTCAAGGCCGGACGCGGCACGACGCTGCGTTGCAGGGGGTGGCGGCAGGAGGCCATTCTGCGCATGCTGGAGAACAATCTGGAGAATGCCGAGGCTCCGGACAGCCTGGTGATCTACATGTCGATTGCGCGCGCGGCGCGTGATTGGGCCAGCTTCGATCGCATCGTGGCGACGCTTGCGAGGATGAGCGAGGACGAAACCCTGATCATGCAGTCGGGCAAGCCGATCGGCGTGTTTCCCGGACAGGCGACCACTCCGCTGGTGATCATGGCGAACGGCAATCTGGTCGGCGACTGGAGCGACGAGGAGAGCCGCCGCAAGCTCGACGATATGGGGTTGACCGTCTACCCCGGCATGACCGCAGCTGCCTGGCAGTATATCGGCAGCCAGGGCATTCTACAGGGCACGTATGAGACGTTCATGGCAGTCGCGCGTCAGCATTTCGGTGGCACCCTGGCCGGCCGGTTGCTGCTGACCTCGGGTTGCGGCGGTATGAGCGGTGCGCAGCCGCTGGCCGGAAAGCTCGCGGGTGCATCGACGCTGGTCGTCGAGGTTGATTCGGCGCGGATCGATCGCCGTATTGCTAGCGGCTATTGCGACGCCACCACCAGCGATCTTGACGAGGCGATCACGCGTTGGCACGCGGCCCGTGACGCGGGACAACCGCTGGCGCTGGCCGTGTGCGCTAACGCCGCGGTCGTGTTACCCGAACTGGCCCGGCGTGGCATCGTCCCTGACATTGTGACCGACCAGACGTTTCCCGATCCGCTGAAGGGTTATGTACCCGCGGAACTGACGCTCGAGCAGGCGCGCGCGATGCGGCAGGACGATCCGACTCGGCTGATGGCGCTGGCGAGGCAATCGGTTGCCGCGCATGTCCGCGCCATGCTGGGGTTCATGGATCGCGGCGCGATCGCGTTCGAGTATGGCAACAGCCTGCGCGCGGAGGCGAGGGCCGCCGGCGTTGAGGATGCGTTTCGGATGCGATCGTTCGTCGATCTCTATATCCGCCCGCTGTTCTGTCAGGGCATTGGCCCGTTCCGGTGGATTGCGGTGTCGGGCGACCCGCAGGACATCTACACGATCGACGACATGATCCTGGAGACGTTCTCGTCGAACCATCCGATCTCGTCATGGATCAGGCTGGCGCGCGAGCACGTGCAGTTCACCGGTCTGCCGGCGCGGATCGGTTGGCTCGGTTATGGCGAGCGCAGCCGTCTGGCGCTGTTGGTCAACGAGGCTGTCGCTAGCGGCAGGATATCGGCTCCGATCGCCTTTACCCGCGATCATCTCGATTCCGGTTCCGCTGCGCTGCCGCATCGCGAGACCGAGAACATGAAGGACGGGTCGGACGCGATCGCGGATTGGCCCATTCTAAACGCGCTGCTGAACTGTTCAAACGGGGCCGATCTCGTTGCTATCCACGGGCTCGGCGGACGCGGCGTCAGCGCAGGTCTGACCATCGTCGCCGACGGTGAGGCGGCAACCGCCGAACGGCTGAAGCGCGTCCTGGACGGAGACCCCGGTATCGGCGTTCTGCGCCACGCCGATGCCGGCTATGATATCGCGATCGGGCAGGCCGAGCGGTTCGGCCTGTCATCGACGGTCGCGCCTGGATTGTCGTAAGACTGACCCGATGAAGGAGGGAACTGACGGATGGCGCAGCGCGGTCAAGCACAGCGTCGACTGATCGTTGGCATCTCCGGGGCGTCCGGGGTTGTCTACGGCCTGCGCACGCTGCAACTGCTGCGCAATGCCGGGGTCGAGACGCATCTTGTGATGTCGAAGACCGCAGAGGTGACGTTCGCGCATGAGACCAGCGTCAAGATCGCCGAGGTTAAGGCAGCCGCTCATACCGCCTACCGGATCGACGACATGGCGGCGGCGATCGCGAGCGGCGGGTTCCGTACGGCGGGAATGATCGTCGCACCGTGCTCGATCCGCTCGATGTCGGAAATCGCAACCGGAGTTACCAGCACATTGCTGACGCGAGCTGCCGACGTCACGCTGAAGGAGCGGCGACGCCTGGTGCTGATGGTGCGGGAAACGCCGCTGCACGCTGGTCATCTCAGGACGATGACCGCCCTCTCCGAAATGGGGGTGGTTATCGCGCCGCCGGTCCCGGCGTTCTATGCGAGGCCGCGCTCGATCGAGGACATGGTGGACCAGACCGTTGGGCGGGTCCTCGATCTGTTCGATATCGATGTGGGCATCGTCCACCGCTGGGGCGAAGATCGGGATTCCCTGTCGAAATCCTGAGCGGGAAGGCGAGAGTGGAACATGGAGCCGCACCGGATGGATTATTTCGACCTCGGCAGTCACACCAGGACCATCACCACGACGTCAGCGGATGCACAGCGATGGTTCGACGCCGGCCTCAACTGGTGCTTCGCCTTTAATAAGGCCGAGGGTGTGAAGTGCTTCCGCAAGGCGCTGGAGTTCGATCCGGATTGCGTGATGGCTCATTGGGGTATGGCCTATGGCAGCGGTCCCTTCTATAACCTGACCTGGCGCGACCTTGGTGAGCAGGAGGCCCGCACGGCCACCGGCACAGCCTTTGCTCATATCGAGCAGGCGCGTGCGCAGGCGCATCGCGCGACCGAGCTAGAAAACCGGCTGGTCGAGACCCAGGCCTGCCGCGTCCAGAAGCCGCATCCTGTGTCGCCCGAGGACTACGACCGCTGGGACGATGCCTATGCAGCGGACATGCGGCGGGTCTACCGGCAGTACCCGGATGACGGCGATGTCGTCGCACTGTTCGTCGAGGCCCTGATCACGCGAACACCGCGACGGCTGTGGGATGTCCGCACCGGCCTGCCGGCGAAGAATTCCGACGTTATCGAGGCGCTCGATGTGTGCGAGCGCGGGATCGATCTCGCCGCGCGTGCGGGACAACCGAAACATCCGGCGCTGCTGCACCTTCATATCCATATCCTCGAGATGTCGAACGAGCCGGAGCGAGCGTTGGCGTCGGCGGAAGCGCTTGGCTCGCTATGTCCGGACGCCGGACATCTCAACCACATGCCTGCCCATGTTCATATGCTGGTCGGCGATTACCGCCAGGCGCAACTCGCCAGTGAGAAGGCCATCGCCGCCAATGACAGGTATCTCGCCTATGCTGGAACGCTGACGCCTTACACGACGGCATGCGCGCATGATCTCCTGCTGATGATGCATGCCAGCATGTTCAGCGCCCGATATCGCGATGCGATCGGCGCCGCCAACAAACTGTGCGACATGGTCACGAAAGAGGTTCTCAGCGTTCAGGGCCGGCCAAAATTCACGATGAGCCTGGAAGGCTATTTTTCGATGCGAACGCATGTTTTAGTGCGTTTTGGGCGCTGGCAGGACATCATCGATGAGCCGCTCGCCGACGATCCAGGCCTGTATGCGATGACGACGGTCATGCAGCACTATGCAAAGGCTGTCGCGCACGCCACTCTGCGAAATTTCGGTGCGGCTGATGGCGAGCGAGCCCGGTTCTACGAGCGCTTGCACCGCGTTCCGGCCGGCCGGAAAGTGTTCAACAACACCGCCGTGAGCATTCTCTCCGTGGCAGAAATGATGTTGGAAGGTGAGCTCGCCTATCACAAAGGCGATTACGAAGAGGCATTCGCGTGCCTGCGCACGGCCGTCGAGCGAGACGACAATCTGGAATATGTCGAACCGTGGGCCTGGATGCATCCGCCCCGACACGCCCTTGCGGCGCTTCTGGCAGAGCAGGGCCATTTCGCCGAGGCGGAGCAAATCTATCGGGATGATCTGGGGCTGACGCAAAGAATTCAACGATGTGCGCAACATCCCTGCAATGTTTGGGCGCTCCACGGTCTGGCCGAGTGTCTCGAAGTCCGCAATGCAACCGCAGAGTTGGCCGCAATCAGGCCCAGGCTGGAAGCCGCTATGGGGTTTACCGATGTGCCGATTACATCGTCTTGCATGTGCCGAACCGGGAAGATCGCCAACTGTTGCGACTAAGCCAATCTGGCTGATTTTGCCGGGATTGGCATGCTTCAAACGGGCATCTGGCGTGATGCGGCGATCTGGGACAACAATCGTCCTGCCGAGCTCGGCTAATCGGGTTCGATCCGGTGTGGAGGGAGACAATGAGCAATTGTGATGCTCCCATTGTCGTGATGCCTGGAGAGGTCAGCCTCGACGATCTGGCCCGCGTGCTGTCGGGTGCGACCATTGTACTCGATCCATCATTCTGGCCGCGCGTCGAGGCGGCTTCGCAAATCGTAGCCGAGGCGGCGTCTGTCGACGTTCCCATATACGGCATCAATACCGGCTTCGGTAAGCTGGCATCGACGCGCATCGCGCCCGACCAGGCCGCGCTGCTTCAGCGCAATCTCATCCTGTCGCATTGCTGTGGAGTCGGGCGAGCGATGCCCGAGCAGGTCGTACGCTTGATGATGGCGTTGAAGCTCATCTCGCTCGGGCGCGGCGCCTCTGGCGTTCGTCGCGATGTCATCGAGCAGCTGCAGGGCATGCTAGCCTGCGGCGTGTATCCAATGGTGCCGCAGCAGGGCTCGGTCGGCGCATCCGGCGATCTGGCGCCGCTGGCCCATATGGCGGCGGTCATGATCGGCGAGGGGCAGGCGATCCTAGACGGCAAGGTGATGTCGGGTCACGATGCGCTTGCTGCCGCCGGCCTCGCGCCTTTGACCCTCGGCCCCAAAGAGGGACTGGCGCTGATTAACGGCACTCAGTTCTCGACTGCTTATGCGATCTCCGGCCTCTTGCGCGCGCATCGCCTGGCGCGCACCGCGCTCGTGACCGGTGCGTTGTCGGTCGATGCCGCGATGGCCTCAACCGTGCCGTTCCGCCCCGAAGTGCAATCCCTGCGCGGACATGACGGACAGATCGCTGCTGCCCAGACCTTGACCGCGTTGCTTGAGGGCAGCGACATCAGGCAATCGCATCTCGAGGGCGACGAGCGGGTGCAGGACCCCTATTGCTTGCGCTGCCAGCCGCAGGTTACGGGCGCCGCGCTCGACTTGCTCGGACAAGCCGCACGTACCTTGATCATTGAAGCCAATGCGGTCACCGACAACCCCTTGGTGTTGGTCGAGACCGGTGAGATTGTCTCGGGCGGGAACTTTCATGCCGAGCCGGTGGCTTTTGCAGCCGACCAGATCGCGCTTGCACTTGCGGAGATCGGCGCGACCAGCGAGCGCCGGATCGCAACTCTTGTTGATCCTGCCCTCAATTTTGGCCTGCCGCCGTTCCTAACGCCAGACCCTGGTATAAATTCCGGGTTTATGATCGCCGAAGTGACGGCGGCCGCGCTCTATGCCGAGAACAAGCAACGAGCGTTGCCTTGCTCGATCGATTCCACGCCGACCAGCGCCAACCAGGAAGATCATGTCTCGATGGCGGCGCACGCTGCGCGCCGGCTGTCCGACATGGCTGACAACCTTGCGACCATCCTAGGCATCGAGTTGCTGGTCGCTGCGCAAGGCATCACGCTGCGTGCACCGCATGCGACAAGTGCACCGCTTGTTGCGGTCGTCGCCGCATTGCGCCAGCACGTGCCAGCACTCGTCGCCGACCGCTACATGGCGGACGATCTCGCCAGGGCAGCCGAACTCATCGAGGCCGATGCGCTGTCGGCTGCCGCGATGACCGCCCTTCCAAGCGATCCGTTTCCAAGACTTGCTTAGCTAGCCGACAAGGACATCGGTCATAAACCGCCGACGGATAGCGAACGCGCCATCCGTGCTGCCCGTGGCGCCGACATCAGCGCGAAGAGGTGGCTGACGGTGCAGGTACTGATGAGCAACTTGAATCTGGACGCAGCTGCTCGTTCAAAAGGGTGCGCCGCGGGCTCCGCTTGGGGTGGGCGGCGAATTGTCGTCGACCTGCAGAGTGCGGTCGTCCAGATCCTGGAGTGACTCAGAACCTGCGCGAAACCTTCATAGGCGAACGCGCTCCGAATTTGTTCGCAATCCACTTCAGAGACACCATTTCTTCGGCAGAGTTCATACCATTTGGCGGCAACGCATTCCTGAATTTGATCGATGATGGACTCCGCAGAGTCTTGATCGGGGCAAAATCGATGGCGTGTGAATGCTGATCGAAATTTGCCCCCTCGATCGCCCGCACGGTGCGGGGTAACGCCTTGATTGTGCAAACGACGGAATGGTGACCCCGGCGCCGATCGGCGTCGGACCCTGCGCCGATTTACATCTGGCGCGAGCCGAGCCATCCCGACTGCCCAAGTCCCACCAAATGAAGTCCCGATTTTGTTGCCTTGCAGCAATCTGTGAATTCAATTTTACCGGCATGGTGTGGCGGCATCTGCACAAGCGCCACAATGTTGTGATAAAGAGTACGAGTCAAAACTAGAGGAAGAAGGAAGAAGGCAGAAACCAAAGAACTACAGAAATCGAAGATTTTGACAGGGAGGACGATATGCTGCTGCGCTGCGCGAAAGTCCTTGGCTCGTTGTCCGTAGGACTGTTTCTGACTGCCGTCGCCGCGATGGCGGGCGAGCCCCCGAAAGAGATGAAGCTTTATGTCTTCAGCTCGGGCGCGCTGAACCTCGACAAGTCGCTCATCCAGAACGGCGCCAGCGGCAAAGTACAGATTCCCGTCGGCTTCTTCCTGATCCGTCATCCCAAGGGAGACGTGCTGTTCGACTGCGGCAACAACGACAAGATCATCACCAATCCGGATTACTGGGGACCGTTCGTGAAGGCGCTTGATCCGGGCCGATCACCGGACATCGCCATCGACACGCAGCTCAGCAAGATCGACGTCAAGCCATCCGACATCAAGTATGTCGTGCTTGGACATTTCCACGTCGACCACGCCGGCAATATCGGCAAGTTCCTGGATTCAACCTTCGTGTATCAGCGCGATGAGATCCGGAACGCGTTCTGGCCGGTGCCGGGCTATGCCACCTTCTTCATCACCGACGACTTCGCCATGCTGCGCAACGGCGTGGGTGGTCCCATGCCGAGCAAGTACAAGACCATCGAGCTCGACGGTGACCTCGACTTGTTCGGCGATAACAACGTCTATATCCACCGGGCCGTATCGCATACCCCCGGCAGCCAGATATTGATCGTGCGTCTACCGAAGACCGGAACGGTCGTGCTCACCAGCGACGCCGTCTATCTGCAAGAGAATCTCGAGAAGAACATCCTGCCGAGCGTCGGCAGCGTCTATGATCCGGTCGGGATGCTCGATGCCTATGCCTGGGTGAAGCGGGTGCACGATGCCGAAGGTGGCGACATCATCTATGCGCACGATCCGGACGTATACAAGGCGCACAAGCATTCGCCCGAATTCTATGAGTGATTGAGCGGCAGGTCGCGCCATGAGCAGGTTCAAATCCCGGGCCGCGTGCCCGGGATTGTGTTCGCCTCGAGGCTCCCGCGCGATCGCCGGTGTGGCCTGGGGACTGTAAAGTCGATGTCATCGCTTGTGCTGGCGCAACATGTCACCAAATGGTACGGACCGCGCCGCGCCGTCAGTGACGTATCGTTTGCGATCGGGCAGGGCGAAATCGTAGGGCTACTCGGGCCCAATGGCTCGGGCAAGAGCACGATCTTCCGCATGTTGACCGGTTATCTCGTGCCGACCTCCGGCCGTATGGAGGTCGCCGGCCATGACGTCGTGGCTGACTCCCTCGCTGTCCGCCGCGTGATCAGCTATGTGCCGGAGGACGCGCCGCTCTACGATCACATGCGGGTCGGCGAGTTTCTGCACTTCATGGCGAGCCTCAAGGGATCACGAGGGGCGGCGGCCAAGGCAGCGGTGGAGGCCGCGGCCGAGCGGCTGGACCTTACCTGCGTCATGTCGCTCTTGACGGCCAAACTCTCCCGCGGCTTCCGCCAGCGCGTCTCGATCGCGCAGGCGCTGCTCGGAAATCCGAAAGTGCTGGTGCTGGACGAGCCGACCAGCGGGCTCGATCCGCACCAGGTCATTGCCGTTCGTGATCTGATTCAATCGCTCGCCGGAAGCCACACCGTGCTGATCGCCTCACACATCCTCTCCGAGATCGAAAAGGTCGCATCGCGCGTCATGATCCTACTCGATGGCACGCTTCTCACCGCCGACGCGCTGCAGGAGCGGGCGGAGGAGACCCTGTTGCGGCTGGCGGCAGCCGCGTCGGAAGCAACCGTCCGCGATATCGTCTCGGCCGTTGCCGGCGTGCGGGACGTTACCGTCGAGCCGAGCGCAGCTTCGGGAACGATGCATTATCTGATCAGGGCCGAGCCGCGCGTCGCTGTTGCCGCCGACGTCGTCGCGGCGCTGGTCGAGGCCGGCGTCGGCGTCTCGGAACTGGCCGAAGTCAGGCCGGATCTTGAGCGCATATTTCTCGACCTGACCCGGCGCGCGTCGAGGATGGCCGCATGAGAAGCTTTGCAATCCTGCTCCGTAAGGAGGAGATGGCGCTGTTTTCCTCCCCCATCGCCTATGCAGTGATGACCGTTTTCCTGCTCATCATGGGCTACAGCTTTACCCTAACCTTGTTCATCAGCCACCAGCCCAGCATGGTGCAAGTCTTCTTCCAGATGTTCGTGCTGTTCATGCTGACCACGCCGCTCATCACCATGCGGCTGCTGGCGGAGGAGCGGAAGCTGCGGACCATGGAAGTGCTGCTCACCTCGCCGGTCTCCGAGGTCGCCATCGTGCTGGCGAAATATGTCGCCAGCATGAGCCTAATCGTGGTCATGCTGCTGCTTTCAAGCTGCTACGCGGCAACGCTGGCCTGGTTCGGCGATCCCGATTTCGGTCCGATCTATAGCGGCTATCTTGGCCTCTTGCTGTTCGGTTCGGCGTTGGTCGGCACCGGATTGCTGGCCTCAGCGCTCACCGCCAACCAGGTGATCGCGGCGCTGATCTCGCTCAGCGTCTTCCTGCTGCTGTGGATCATCGACAATTTCGGCTGGCTGCTGCCGAGCCCGGCCGACACGCTGGTGGTGAATCTGTCGCTGGCGGTGCATTTCCGCCCATTTGCGGTAGGCTCGATCTATCTCTCGGACGTCGGCTTCTTTCTCAGCGCCACGCTGCTGACGCTGCTTTTGACCGCGCGTGCGCTGGCGCGGCGATAGGAGAGACGGATGTCGCGGCTCAACCGATCCGACCTGATCGTCGCCGCACTCGTTGCCGCCGCGCTGCTGTTCGGCGCGCTCGGCTTCGCAGGAATCGGCCAGCAGATTTCAAACATCGTGCTGTTCGCAGCCTGGTTGCTCGTCATGCTGACGCTGTTTGCGCTCGCGGTTCGCTTGCCGCTTCGCGGCCGCGGCTCGCGCTTGACGGCCTTCGCCGCCAACACGCTGATCGTCGGCGGCGCATTCGGCGTCGTGATTGTCGCCAATGTCGCCCTCTACCGCCATGACGTGCACTTCGACGCAACCCGCGAGGGGCTGAACACCCCGCCGCGGCAGCTCACCGACCTCATCGACAATCTGCACTCCCCGCTTTCGCTGACCTATTTCTACAACGCGAGCGACTCCCATGCGATCGCCGCCCGGGACATGATCGAGACCGCGGCGCGCAACCATCCGCTCCTGGCCTTTCGCGCCATCGATCTCGACAAGGAGCCCGGGCTTGCGCGCGACATCGGCGTGCATTCCTACAACACGGCGGTGCTGCAGGCGGGTGAGCGCAAGGTGCTGGTAGAAAACGTCACCGACGCCGCGCGCCTCAGTTATGCCGCGCTGCGCGTGCTTCGGCAGCTCGCCTCAACGATCTGCTTCGTGACCGGCCATGGCGAGACGTTCCGCCCGATGCCGGGCCATTACCATTTCAGTCACGTCGAGACGCTGAGAGGCCATGATGTCCCCGGTGCCGACGACGTGTTGGTGGCCGAGCCTGAGCAGCTCGACCGGCTCCAACTGGCGCTGAGCGAGATCGGCTTCGAGATGCGGCCGCTCGTGATGGCCACGGCAAGCTCGATTCCAGCCGACTGCACCGTAGTTGCCGAGATCGGTCCACGAACAGCGCTGGCAGCGGGCGAGGCGGATCTTCTGGCCGACTATCTCAAGCGCGGCGGACGGCTCGCAATGTTGATCGATCCGCAATTTTCCCTTGAAGCCGAGCTGCAAAGCCGCTTGCTGATGCCGCTCGACGTGTCGAGCGAAACCGCCATCATCATCGACCCCGTGAATCACTTTCGCACGGATCCTGACAAGGTCGCCGTGCCGTATTATCCGTCGCATCCGATCACGGCCAATCTAGCGCTCACCGTATTTGCGCAGGCGCGGCCGCTCCGCCTCGGCCAGCCGCCGGCGACGGTGAGGGCGAGCGTCCTCGCTGCGAGCAGCCAGGACAGCTACCTGCGGCCGCCATCGGCCGCAGGCGGCATCACGGTCGCATCCGGCGGATCGGCGCCGGTCGAGGTCGAGCGTGGCGCCCAGGCGCTGGTGGTTGCGTTTGAAGGCGCTTTTCCCGGTGCATCGCCCGACAAGCACTTTCGGCTCGTGATGTCGGGCACCAGCAAGTTCGCCACCAACGAATACTTCTCCTATGTCTCCAATGGCGAGTTGTCGGTGGCCATCATGCGCTGGCTTGCGGAGGATGAGGCGTCGCCGAATCTGGCGCCGCGCACCTACAGTCTGCCGGAAATCGTGCTGACCAGCGCCCAGATGCGCGACACGTTCATCGCTCTGGAGATATTGCTGCCGCTCAGCACCGCGCTTTTTGGTGTCGGGATGTGGTGGAGGCGGCGTTGACGGCGGCACTGCCTACGGCTGCACGATGGAAAACGCCGCTCGCCATCGCCGTGCTGCTGGTGCTGCTGCTCGCCGTGGTTGTTTCGGGACAATGGCCGGAGCTGCGCAGCAAGCTGTCATCCCCGCCCAAGGGCCTTCTCGCCATTGCGCCGAACGAGATTGATCACGTCGATATTCGCTCAGGCGCGGACAGGGTGGCGTTGCGGCGCGAGGCGGACGGATGGATGATCGAAGGCGTGGAGCATGCCGCGCCGGCCGAGCTTGCCGCGCACGTCGATACGGCCTTGAAGTTCCTCAACGTGTCCAAGCCGTCGCGCGAGATTTCCGCGGCCGAGCTCGGCCCTGAGAGCTTTGCGGCGTTCGGGCTTGATCCGCCGGCCGAGGTGGCCGTGCTCGAAGCCGGTTCGGCCGTCGTGGCCACGGTGAACTTTGGCGCGGCAAATCCGGCCGTCACGTCGCACTATGTCAGGCTGGGCGGAGCGCCGACGGTCTATCTGATGCCGCGCCACGTGACGGAAGAATGGCATCTATTGCTCGATATGGCGCGCCGGCAGCAGGGCAAGGGCAGCTTCGCCACGGCGAGCCGCAGCGCGGACCTGCTGTTGTCGGTCTCGATAGCCCAGGTGTGGGCCATTGAGATCGTGGCGGGCGGCAAGCTCACCCGGTTCGAGCGTGACCCAAAACGGGCGTGGTTCAAGCATACCGGTCAGCATACCCACGTAGCTGGCAGTGATGCGCATGTCGCCGATCCCGCCCTGGCACCGGTCATCGATGCAGCCTTCCGCGACTTCGACGCGACCGTGGTGGAAGCGCACGTTGCCCCCGGCGATGAGGCGCATCTCGCCCAATACGGTCTCGCGTTGCCGACGCAAATCGTGCTCTTCTATGGACGCGACAGTTCAACGCCGCTGGCACGGCTCGAATTCGGCGCGCCGGCGGACAAGCTCGATCGCTATGCCCGGTTGGCGCCGGATGGTGCGATCATCACCGTTGCAGAGTTCGAGCCAAGGCGCCTGAACGAACTTCTCAAAGTGGTGGGAGCAGGCTCGTGAGGTGGCGTCGTGTGCTGCTGGCAGGCGCCATTGCGCTTGGCGCCATCGCCGCGGGGCAGGCGCATCAGGTCAATCTCTCGACCGCGCGCGTGACGCTGAGCGCCGATCGCAGCGTCAGCGTCGAGGTCGGGCTCAAGGGCAGCGACGCCGACCGCCTTGCAGGCACCGCCATTTTCGATGCGGGGCGCGACCAGGTCGACCCGGCGCGGGTCACGGCGATGGCTGGACCCATCATCGCCTACGTCACCGCGCATGTCGCCGTGACCGGGGCCGCCGGCAAGGCTTGCGCGCCGGGGACGGCCGAGCTCGTGCCCGACGGCGATGGCGTGATTTTTCGTAATCATTTTTCGTGCCGGGATGTCGGCGGCGATATCGTCTACCGCTCGACGGTGCTGACCGATGCCGATCCGGCCGCGCGCCAGGTGGTGCTGATCGGCGAGGGCGACGATGCTCCGCAGGCGCTGCTCGACGCCGCCAACACCGATGTCACGCTCTCGGCTCCGGCGTCATCGCTGCTTTCGACCCTGGAGCGCTATCTTCTCACCGGCATCGAGCATATCTTTCTGGGCTACGATCACATCGCGTTCCTGGTTGCCGTCGTATTATGGGCACGGCGACTTGTGCCGGTCATCAAGGTCGTGACCGCCTTCACCGTCGCCCATTCGATCACGCTCTCACTTGCTACGCTCAACGTTGTTGTTATTCCCAGCGCTATCGTCGAACCGGCCATCGCGGCATCGATCGCGTATGTCGCGATGGAAAATTTCTTTACTCGCAACATCGATAACCGCTGGCGGATCACCTTTGCATTTGGGCTTGTCCACGGCTTCGGTTTCGCCGGCGCGCTCCGGGCGATTGGCCTGCCCACCAACGCCGTCATTACCGCGCTTGCCGCCTTTAACATCGGTGTCGAGGTGGGCCAGGTGGTCATCGTCTCGATCGTCGTCCCAACGCTGATCGTCCTGGACCGGCTCATGGCTATCGATAAGACCAAACCGGTGAGAGCCATCGCCCTGGTGTATGCGCTGTCGGCGGTCATTACCGTACTCGGCAGCTATTGGTTTCTCACGCGCGTGTTCGATGCTTAGGGCGTTTCCGCGACTGTGCTTAAACTGCCGTTCTTCGTCCGAAGCTAGTTCAAACTGGACCATGTTGGACTGGAGCGAGAGTTCAGGTTTTCCAATCGTTTAGAAGGCGGCGTGTGCACGACGTGTGCATCGGGAGATCGAGAATAATCCTTCGAGGGCAGGCACAGGCGGTCGTGCTCGGAGCGATCCGAAGAAAGATTAGGTGAGTTTGAGAGTTGGCTCGCATACGACGCGAGAGTTGATCGCCCGTTCGGCGTCTGGCTCACCGAGCGATCATGTCGACTGCTGCCGTCCAGGCCTTGCGATAAGAGTCAAGGCCGGTAATCGAAATCGGATTGACGGGGGCCGGCTCGGCGATTTGGTAAGAGGGAGGCCAATGCGCGAGCATTGCGGCACCGCGGGCCGTGCCTGCGGTGTCTTCCGCCGCAAAGACGCGTTGCGTCGTCCGTAACGCGCCGAGCGTCTGACAGAAGGCGCGGTTGCCGCCGAAGGTCCCTTCGACGATGAGATCGCCGCGGGTCGCTCCCATGCGCGTCAGCATCAGATCGCTGATCAGAGCACAATAGAGCGTCGCAAGTGCGGTTCGATCGCTCGCTGCGACTTCGCCGCGGATCACGCCTTTGGTCGTCGCGTAAGGTCCGCCATGGCCGGAGAAGCAGGGTAGCGCCATCGCGCCCGAGGCGATGACGCGCTCGATCGCGTCAAGATCCTGATTGCCGTCGCCTGCGATGACGGCGTATTCGCGTCCGCCCATGAAGCGTCCGCAGGCGACGGGTCGGCCCAGCGCGTCGACGTTGGCGAGCGTGTCGTCGCGAGGATCGAGCTGATCGAGCGACAGGCCCACGCACATCAGGATCACCCAGGTGCCGGTCGACAACACGGTGAATGGCGCCCGGCGCGAGACGAGGTAAGGCAGAAGTGATGCGTTGGAATCGTGGATACCGCAAACGACTAGCGTTCCGGGCGCGAGCCCGGTCGCGGCGGCGATGTCGGGTTTGATCGGGCCGAGCGGATCGAAGGCGCGACGCAGCGGCGGCAGCAAGTGGTCGACGCCAAGCGCTTTGACGAGGCTCGAGGCCTGTCCCTGCCGCGGCGCCCAGAGATCAGTATGGGCGCCGAGGGTAGTGACTTCAGAGGCCGCGACGCCAGCCAGGCGCCAGGCCCAATATTGCGGATAGCCGACGAAATACCTCGCTTTGGCGAAGAGGTCCGGACAGTGCCACTTCTGATATGCGAGCTGCCGGCCGAGATTGAGGCCAGCTGGCACTTTCGGCGACAGGCTCTCCGAAAAGGGCGGCCGCAGCCTGGCATAGTCGGGCTCGACCACTTCGACGCCCGTGAACTCGTAGTCCATGACCGGAGCGGCGAGCCCGCTCTCGCCGATCAAAGCGCCGGCTGCGCCATGCGCGGTCGGGACGATCGCACCGATCTGATGCGAGCGTGCGGCCTCACGAAGCGCATCGAGGAAGAAGTTCCACGCGCTCTCAACATCTTCGTGCGGATAAGGCGGGCCCGGCCGAATGCAGTTGGGCGCCGACTTTTCCCAGAGAAGTCGGCCATCGTCGAACAAGGCAAGCTTTAGATGGAACATCTCGACCCGCAACATCACCACCGTTGTTATGGCCGGCTTGTCACAGCCATGACAGCGCAGGCCAATAGTGCGTCGCCCGACCGCGTTCGGCGGCCGGGCGACGAGTTCAAATCAGAAATCGAAATCCTTGATGTTCTGCTTCGTGAAGATGAAGGGCGAGCCAAGCAGGATCTCACTGCCATTGACCACGTTCAGCTTGCCGAGCTTGCCCGCGTCCACCGACGTCGCGCCGGGCTTCAGGCTGCCGTCGACCACGGCACGCATCACGTAGGTCGCGGCATAGCCGAGATCGACCGGATTCCACAGCACGACCGACTTGACGCAGTCCGCGTTGACATACGGCTTCATCGCGTTTGGCGTGGCGAGGCCGACCACCGCCACCTTGCCGCAGAGCTTAGCCTTGGTCACGGCCTCCGCCGAAGCGGGCGTCGCAACCGAGGTCATGCCGAACAGGCCGGCAAGCTTGTCGCCATGCTTGTTGATCAATGTCGTCGCCTGGTTGAAGGACAGATTGTTGTCCTCCTGCGCCTCGACCGTTTCTAGCCATTTCAGCTTGGGATGGCACTTCTGCGCATAGGCCCACATCTCAGCGATCCAGCGCGCCTGGTTCGGCGAGTCTATCTCTCGCGATTAGCCTGCCGACCATGCTGATGGGATTTGCGCGATACAGCCGCGACAGCAGTTTTGCCGTGTTGGGCCGTAGCAAGCCGCTCGTCTTCGTGATGGCGATAGGATCGATCGCCGGCAGCTTCGTCGGCGCGCAACTCCCTGGCTTAGTACCGAACACGGTGCTGCTGCCGCTACTTGGGATTATCCTGCTGATCAGCGCCGTGAAGGTTTGGCGCCACGGATGAACAGCGGTAAGCCAGCCATGAATTGGCGCTCGGCGCGCCGAATGAGTCTCACTTCTAACTAAGGCGCCGGCCCTCCAAATATCCTCGTGACGACTTCGTTGCCGTGAGACTCGAAACAACGGCCATGGCTGAGTACGATGCGCTCCGGTCGCCAAGAGTTGATTTTTGCGAATGCTGCCCTAGCCTTCCGCTGCTGCAGCAATAGCGGCAGCCGCATACCAAAGAATATTTGTCCGCGAGGATGGTACATCCCGCTGAGCCATGTCGCCGTTCGCCAAAGCTCCGGCATCTTATCCAACTCGATATTCATAATTGTATCCGTGAGAATCAGCGTCTTCGACTTCTTGTGAAAGAAAATGAATTCTTTGAAGTACCCGCCTGGAAATAGCGTCTGGTCGATGTCTTGCCGCCATTCTTCTGGCGGATCGAAATCGAGGTCTCGCGTAAAGGTGACATCGATGTGCCGAGCGCGCGCTCTTTGGCGTACACGCGGTGAAGCCCATGCGATCGCATCGGGAAAGGCTTTCGACCACTCCCCGATATGAGCGTAGTGAAACTGGTTGGGTGACACGAGATGCCGGATTGTCCCCATCCGTCGCAGCTCGCTTGCTAGCGCCTCATTAAATTTGATCGGCGAGTGCAGGAACAGATCACCGTTCGAAAGGCGCACGGCCGTCATCCGTGTGGTGAAGGGAAGCGGTAAGGTGACGCCGGCCACAGTCACGTACTCGAATGGCCCATCGACTGTTCCGATGTCCGGCCCAATCGGCTTAAATACATTGATCGGCTCGTAGAGAGAGGCGCCCACAGTCATCTCCGAATAGCCCTTTGCACGGGGTATCTCTGATCGTGGGATGCCTGCAATGGGGTCAGTCTCTGACGGACCGCCCGGCCGTTCTCACGCCAGAAGCAAGCCGCGCATGGCGGTTACGAAATCATAGCGCCACCGCAAACACAAATAGCCCATCTTCATCGGCCATCGCGTGGAAAGACCGAGAAAGCGGTCGAATGAGGTTCCGATACTTGTCCCAAACAGCCGATCGCCTGTGGACAGCGGGTCTTGTGATGACGCCACGCGCTCGGTCCGATGCAGGTCGCCGCATGCTTCAGCCTCCACTCAAGCCATGGAGGCGTCATGTCAAAGCGGAAGCAGAAGCGAAAGCAAGCTAAGAGCGTCGAGGGGCGGCTGCGCCTTTGGGGAGCTCACGTCGATGGATTTAGGAACTGGCTGCACCGCAAGGGCTATCAGCCGACCACCATCGTGGAGGTAGTGCGTCTCCTGGCCTGCTGGACCGAGTGGCTGCAAGCGGCCAGGTTTGCCTTCGACACTATTTTAGCCGCGTTCGATGCGTCTGCGCCGGTCTTCAAGAGCAGCAGAACCAAGAGGGCTCCGCGCGGAGCGGCCGCGCTGTTCATCCGTTATCTTCGGGAGCAAGGGGCGTTGCCGCCCCTTCCAAAGCCGCCATCTGCGACGGAGACCTGGCCCATACTCGCAGCATTCCGATCCTGGATGCGAAGCCAGCGTGGCGTCACCGACTCCACACTCGACACCTATCAGACCTCGCTTGTCGATCTTCTCAAGATTCTTGGCGACGATCCAAGAGCCTTTACCGCCCAGGCGGTACGAGACTTTGTCCTTGATCCGCGTGCCCGATCGGCGCGATCTCGCCAACCTGCATGGTCGCGGTCATCGTGTCGTGGCGATCGTCTCCGCCATGGGCAAGACCACCGATCAATTGATTCAGATGGCCTATCAGGTGAGCGAGACTCCCAATCGCCGTGAACTCGACATGTTGTTAACGACCGGTGAGCGCATCAGCATGTCCTTGATGAGCATGGCACTTGCTGATCTCGGTGTGCCCGCGATCAGTTTCACCGGCAGCCAAGCCGGCGTGATGACCGACGACTCCCATTCCTCCGCGCGCATTCTGGACGTACGGCCCATTCGCGTGCGCGAGGAAGTTGACCGTGGGCGCGTTGTGGTGCTGGCAGGATTTCAGGGCGTGAACGCGATGACCAGGGAGATTACCACACTCGGCCGGGGTGGCAGCGACACGACCGCGGTTGCGATGGCCGCGGCGCTGAAAGCCGAATATTGTGAAATCATCAAGGAGGTCGACGGTATTTGTTCCGCCGATCCGCACATCGTGCCGGGTGCAAAGCCGCTGCGGCGCGTGGACTTCGCATCTCTCTCTCTGAGATGTGCTTCTTCGGGGCAAAGATCCTGCATTTTTCGCAGCGTCGAGCTCGCGCAGAGTCAGAATGTGCCGCTGGTTCTCAAGTAGCTGGGTGGCGTGGAGCACAGCACGCAAGTGATGAAAGAGGTTGCAGGCATGGAAAACGGAAGGGTTCTGGCCGTCAACTCGATGGTACGCATTGAGCATGTGGAGATAGATTCCAAGGATCTCAATCACGGCTTCACGAAATTCGTGCAGCATCTCAAGAAAAATAGCCTGTCCTGGCCGCAGCTCCTCACCTCGAGCTTCAACGCAGGAAAAACCAGCGTGACCGTGGCCTGTGATTCGGAGTGGCTCGACGCGCTATTGCGGACGCTGGAGCGAGGCAAGGACATGCGCAAGCAGCGCAAGGCATCAAGATCGGTGAGCCTCACCTGCTTTGGCGGCGTTTCGTCGGAATTGCCGTTTAAAGCGTTGCAGGTTCTCGGACATCGCGGGATTATCCCCGACAAATATGTACTGTCGCCGCATTCGGTCAACTTGTTTGTCCCTGCGGAGAGCCGGGAGGCCGCGGTCAAGGCGTTGCATTCACCGGTCCAGCAAACATGAGTGCGAGAAGCGGCGGGAATGGCGTCCCTTGCGCCACTTTCCCGTTCAGAGCCGCGCGGCAAAAATCGACGTCCGCTGTTTGGGCTCAACATGTGGATTTCGGTCGTTAACTGTTAGCGCGAGTGTCCGACGATTTGAACGTCGATCTCGCGCGAGCGATGGATGCCAGGTTGCGAGGATTGAATCGCCTCCCGCTATTCTTGGGACAGATACATCAGCCTCGAGCTTAGGATCAGATTGGCTCAGATTGGTCCTCGCCATTTGCTGCATAGCAGCAAGCGTGTCGCAAAACCTTCATGCGCGGCCTATACTTGGTCGCGCCATTGATGTTGAAATCCTCATTGCATCCCTGATCAGCCGGAGCCTCCCATGAAGACCGTCCGCCTTGTCCTTGCCTTGCTGGCGTTGACGTTGATCGCGCCGTGGCAATCCGCCAAGGCAGCGGACGTGATCTGCTACAATTGCCCGCCGGAATGGGCAGACTGGGCCTCGATGCTGAAGGCGATCAAGGCTGATCTGAACTACGATATCCCCCACGACAACAAGAATTCCGGCCAGGCGCTGGCGCAGATCCTGGCGGAGAAGAGCAATCCGGTCGGCGATATCGGCTATTTCGGTGTGACCTTTGGCATGAAGGCCAAGGCGCAGGATGCGCTCGAGCCCTACAAGCCCGCTCATTGGGATCAGGTGCCCGCCGGTCTCAAGGATCCCGACGGCTACTGGACCACTATCCATTCCGGAACGCTTGGTCTGTTCGTGAACAAGGACGCGCTCGGCGGCAAGCCGGTGCCGGCCTGCTGGAAGGACCTGTTGAAGCCTGACTACAAGGGTATGGTCGGTTATCTCGATCCGTCGTCGGCGGCAGTTGGCTATGTCGGTGCGGTGGCAGTGAATCTGGCGCTGGGTGGCTCACCAACCAATTTCGATCCAGCGATCAACTTCTTCAAGGAACTGCGCAAGAACGATCCGATCGTGCCCAAGCAGACGTCATATGCGCGCGTCGTCTCGGGCGAGTTGCCGATCCTGTTCGACTATGATTTCAACGCCTACCGCGCGAAATACTCGGAGAAGGGCAATTTCGAGTTTGTCATTCCTTGCGAGGGATCGGTGGTGTTCCCCTATGTCGTCGGCCTCGTGAAGAACGCGCCGGACAAAGAAAAGGCCAAGAAGGTGCTGGACTATCTTCTGTCCGACAAAGGGCAGGCGATCTGGACCAATGCCTACCTGCGCCCGGCCCGCCCAATCGAGCTGCCGGCTTCTGTGAAGGGCAAATTCCTTCCCGACAGCGACTATGCCCGCGCCAAGAGCGTTGACTGGGGTGAGATGGAAAACGTGCAAAAAGCCTTCGTTGACCGCTATCTCGCCGAGGTCCGCTGAGGCAATATGGTGTCCCTCGCCGGGACACCATTCTCACGATGTCGCAAAAGTCCTTCGTTTGGCTCTGCCTGCTGCCGCTTGCGGTCGTGACGACGGCATTCTTTCTGCTGCCGATGGCGCGCCTGGTGGTCGCCGGTGCGGAGGGCCCCGGCGGGCTTGCCGGATATCTCGCTATCCTGTCGGAACCCCGCTATCGAGCAACCCTGATCAATACGGTGCTCCTGGCGGCGGCGACCACGATTGTCACGCTGATCGTAGCGACGATAGCCGGAATGTTTTTGCAGCGACATCGATTTCCTGGGCGCGCCGTGCTGATCGCTATGCTGACCTTTCCGCTGGCCTTCCCCGGCGTGGTCGTCGGCTTCATGATCATTCTGTTGGCCGGACGACAGGGACTGATCGGTGATCTGTCGAGCCGCATCGTCGATGAAAAAATCGTCTTCGCCTATTCGATCTACGGCCTCTTCCTTGGCTACCTCTACTTCTCCATCCCGCGCGTGATTCTGACCATTATGGCGGCCGTGCAAAAGCTGGATGTCGGCCTGGAAGAGGCTGCGCGGTCGCTTGGCGCCAGCCCATGGGCCGTCCAGCGCGATGTCGTGCTCCCGGCGCTGGCGCCGGCTTTCGTCGCGTCGGGCGCGATCGCGTTTGCGACCGCAATGGGCGCGTTCGGAACCGCTTTCACGCTGGCAACGAACATCGATGTGCTGCCCATGCTGATCTATACGGAGTTCACACTGGCCGCCAATTTTGCGACATCGGCGGCCCTTTCGGTGGGGCTTGGCCTCATCACCTGGCTCATCCTCGCGCTGGCCCGCTCGTTCAGCGGCAGCGCCGTCGCTGCGGCCGGGTGAAGCATGCGCGATCGCCTGATCTTCACCGGCCAGTTGGTCTTTACGTTGATTGTCGCGGCATTTCTGGTTGTCCCCGCGGGGCTTTCCATTTCCGCCGGCGTCACCGCCAATTATTTTCGGGGGATCCAATCCGGCGTGACCCTGCAATGGGTCGCGCAGGTCTGGGAGCTCTATGCGGGTACGATCCTGCTTTCCTTCATGATTGCGTTTGCAACACTCGGCGCCACGCTGCTTGTTGGCGTTCCCGCAGCTTATGCGCTGCATGTGCGGGGAGGCCGGCTGGCGCGGGTCATCGAGGAGATCATCACGCTGCCGCTGGCCATTCCGGGACTTGCGATCGCACTTGCACTGTTGCTCGCCTATGGCGGCTTTGGCAGCTTTCGCCGTTCCTGGCTATTCATCCTGGTCGGACATGTCATCTTCACCATGCCGTTCATGGTGCGGTCAGTCATGGCCGTGTTTGCGACCGTGGATATCAAGACCCTGGATGAAGGAGCGGCCTCGCTGGGTGCTTCGCCGTGGCGGCGATTTTGCGATGTGATCGTCCCGAATGCCATGCCGGGTATTCTCGCCGGCGCCCTGATGGTGGTCACGCTGTCGCTCGGCGAATTCAACCTGACCTGGATGTTGCACACGCCGCTGACAAAGACGCTGCCGATCGGGCTTGCCGACAGCTATGCCTCGATGCGCCTCGAAGTGGCGTCCGCCTATACCCTGATCTTTTTCGTGATGATCATTCCGCTCCTGGTTGCGATGCAACTGCTGGCCGACAGGGACAACAAGCGATGAGTACGGCTGGACACGGCGCGTCGGTGCGTATTGAGAATTGCGGAAAGACATTCACGGACGGCACGCGCGCTCTTGATCCCGCAACGCTCGACATTGCGCGCGGCGAGACGCTGGTGCTGCTCGGGCCTTCAGGCTGCGGGAAGACCACGATGCTGCGCATTATCGCGGGTCTCGAATTGCCGGATCCCGGCGGCAGGATTTTGTTCGACGACAAGGACGTGACATCCGCCCCGATCGAGCGACGCAATGTCGGAATGGTGTTTCAGTCCTATGCTTTATTCCCCAACATGACGGTGGCTGACAATATCGGCTACGGCTTGAAGATCCGCGGTGTCGCCGGGAAGGAGCGCGCCGCGCGCGTCGCCGAACTGGTGGCGCTCACAAACATCACGGGATTGGAGAGCCGCCGCATCGATCAGCTGTCCGGCGGTCAACGTCAGCGCGTCGCACTGGCTCGCGCGGTCGCAATCCGGCCGGGCATATTGCTGCTGGNGAGCCGCTGACCGCTCTCGACGCCGCGCTGCGTGACCGACTGCGAAGCGAACTGAATCGGCTGTTGCGGGCGCTCGGAATAACGACGATCTATGTCACGCACGATCAGGCCGAAGCCATGGAATTGGGTGACCGTATCGTGGTGATGCGGAAAGGTGCGATTTCCCAGATTGGAACGCCGCGGGAGGTCTACTTCGCGCCCAAGGACCGCTTCGTGGCGGAGTTCGTTGGAGCGGCCAATATCGTTGAGGCTCCGACAGAGAAGGGTGAACTCGTTCTGCCCGGTGGGCGATTGCCGATCGGAAGCGAAGCGGCGGTTGCGAATGTGACCGTCATGATCCGCCCTGAGACCATTCATGTCGTGGACGTTGGCGCCGGATCGCTGTCTGGTATCATCGATTCCGTCAGCTTCATCGGCGATCGGCAGCGGCTTGTCGTGAGTGGCGCATCGACCAAGCCGCTCAATGTAGACGCTCCCAATACAATTCGAGCCAAGGCTGGTGACAGGATCGGACTTTCGATCTCGCCCGAAGCCCTCCGTGTGCTGCCGTCCCAGGATTGAGACTGTCGATGTCGTTAAAGCCCGTCCTTATCGCCCAGATATCCGATCTCCACATCAAGCCGCCAGGAGTATTGGCCTACGGCCGCGTCGATACCGCACGGGCACTCGAACGATGCGTGGCAACCCTGAGCGCATTCGAGCCGGCGCCTGACTTCGTGGTTATCTCTGGCGATCTCGTCGATACGCCTGACGTCGAGGAGTACGACTACCTCAAGCGATTGCTTGCGCCGCTTCGCCTTCCGTTCGCCGGCATTCCCGGTAATCACGACTCGCGTGAGTTGATGCGTGCCGCATTTCCGGCGGGGCCCTATGTCCGACCGGCCGGGCCACTCGATCAGAAGATCGAGGTGGGCGGTCTCGAACTCCTGCTGCTGGACTCAAGTGTCCCCGGGAAACCGCACGGCACTCTCGAGGCATCCACGCTGCAGTGGCTTGACACAACGTTGGCGGCGTCAACTGATCGGCCGGCACTGCTGTTCCTACATCACCCGCCGTTCAAGGGCGGTATTTGGCACATGGATCGGCAAGACCTTTTCAACGCCGAAGAATTGGCGAGGATCGTCGGGCGTCACCCGCGTGCGCAGCTGATCGCGTGCGGGCATGTCCATCGTGCCATGCTCACCACCTTCGCCGGAATTCCTGTGACGATATGTCCCGCGCCAAACCACGCGGTTGATCTCGATCTCGGCCAGCTCCGCGAACCGTCGTTCAAAGTGGAACCTCCGGCGTTTCACATCCACGCCTGGTTTCCAGGAGTGGGCTTTGGACAAGTGGTGACGCACCAGGTTCCGATTGGCCAGTTCGACGGACCGCATCCGTTCTTCGGACCGGACGGTAAACTGCTTTGAGGTCGTTGGGGCACGATCAGCCTGAGGCGGCGGAACGTCCCATATTGACCCGGCCCTCGCCCGACATCACCTCGTGCATGTCACGAAGATCGCGCAGCGCTCGTTCCAGAATCACGTCCGCATTCCGGATCGCGGCAACAAACTTCGCTGTCAGGTCGGAATCAAGCTTGGCGCGGGTCAGTCCATCGCGGCTTTTCTTGCGGTCAAGCGCACGTTGAATGGTCGTAATGCGAGCTGTTTCGGTGTCGCAACCAAGCATGTCAGCGAGCTCTTCATAGGTCATCCAAATCTGCGGCATTTTCTTTCGCTCTCCCTTTTGACCGGGAGACTGGCCGAAGTTGATGAACAGCGGGTTGCCCGCATCGGATACAGGTCTGGTCGGGTTTTCGAGGCTCTGTTCTTGGTTAAGCCAATTGCTAAACCGGGATCGGCAAGCGCGGTTGCCCTCGAAATGGGCGATCCAGGCGATTGGTGCGCGACCTCCGAATGCAACCGGATCATTAGGCGATGATCGCGTGCAAAGGCGGTTTCACCAGGCGAGACTGTGCTTCATGCGCGGGCTGGGGATGTCCGGCGCCGGCTTTATTTCACACAACTAATAGCGTTTATTCTAACAGTATATTTATTGAAAATTGTAGTTTTGGGCGGCTTTCGTGCCGATTGGCTCCGGTCTGGACCTTTTGTTGCTGTAGGCCCCCGACGGGGCTATGATCGTACTGCTTTCATTGATCGATCGCTCTGTCGGTGTCCGCTTCTGGCGCGGGGCCGATTGCTCGCAATCATAATCGTTCTGGATGACAATGACCGGTGCGCCGCCCATGGAACGAACTGCCGGCGCGCTGCCGTTCTCAAACAGCAAGCTGTCGGTGCTGCGCAAGCATCCCTATTTCTCGGATCTCGAGCCGGACGCTTTCGATCAGCTTTGCCGATACGCTAAGCACACTACGCTGAAGCGTGGCACGGCGATCTTTTCCAAAGGCGATCCGGGCACGAGCCTGATTGCCGTGATTTCCGGCACGGTGAAGATCAGCATTTCGTCACCCGATGGCCGCAACGCGATTCTGAATCTGATTGAGGCAGGTGAGATATTCGGGGAGATCGCGTTGCTCGACGGCTTGTCGCGCACGGCCGATGCCACTGCCAATACCAATTGCGAGCTGTTTGTCATCGATCGGCGGGAATTTATCCCCTTCGTGCGCAGCCAGCCGACACTTGCCATGAAGTTCATCGAATTACTCTGCGCGAGGTTGCGCTGGACCAGCGATCAGGTCGAGCAGATTATCCTGCAAAACCTGCCGGGCCGCCTTGCCAGCGCGCTGTTGCGTCTCAGCGACAAACACAAGCGTGAGCCGCGGGGGCGGACCATCTCGATTACCCAGCAAGAGATCAGCGAGATGGTCGGCATGACGCGCGAGAGCATCAACAAGCAACTCCGTGCGTGGGCGACGCGCGGCTGGGTCAAGCTCGAGCACGGTGCGATTGTCGTGTTGAAGCCGGACGTCCTGCAGGAACTGGTCGACGCCGGATCGAACGACGACGAATAGCCACGTCGGGACGGCGCTCGCTGACGCCTCACGAACTGGTGAACCGGAAGGGTCTGTGAAGCTATTCACATTGGCCTCGCGTGCGTTGCGCTAGATGACACGTCGGGGGAGCGCATCCGCAATGTGGAGGGATCCATGCAGGGCTCTTTCGACAAGCGACAGCGGGATGAGCGGAGCAACTACCAGAGTTTCAGCATTAAGCTCGTTGCCCTACCTGTTCTCTTCATTATTGCATTGGTCGGGTTGCTGGTCAGTCATCCGGCCGTCGTCAAATGGATCTCCGATGCAGCGCAAGCGGAGTTCGTCGTATATGACTTTGCCACCGACCAGGAGCCCGACGTCCCGCGGCTAGCGCATTCGACCCAGCCGGACAACGACATCCGGACCGTGAATGCCTATTGATCGTCGATGGCATCGTCGCGGCCGATTGGGCAACGACGACAACCCAAATCATCCGACGGTGCAATGGCCGTGCCCTCAGGCGGCAACGCCGAGCAACCTTGCTGCGGTATGACCCAGAATGTTGGCCTTCTCGTCATCGCTCAGCGACGAGCAGGCAAAGATGTGATCGACCGGGGCGAGCTGCCAAGGATAGGGATAGTCGCTCCCCAGCACGATCTGGCTCGCGCCGACCTGCGTGGCCAGATGCCGGATAGCCTCAGGCGTGAAGATCAGGGAATCGAAATAGATCTGCTTGAGGTACTCCGTCGGCGCCTTCTTGAGCTTGATGTCGGGATTGCATCCCTTTGGCCCGACCAGGCAAGCATGGTCCGAGCGGTCGGCGTAGGAGGGGAGATAACCCCCGCCATGCGCAGCGATCACTCTGAGCCCCGGGAAGCGGTCGAACGTGCCCTCGAAAATCAGATGAGACAGCGCAATCGTGGTCTCGAGCGGATTGGCGATGGTGTTGCCGAGCCAGCCATTGCCTGAGAGCCGCCTGTTGAGCTCCGGGATCCCCTGTGGATGGATGAACAGCGGCACGCCGAGTTCCTCGGCCTTGGCCCATACTGGATGGAACTTCGGGTCGGAGAATTCGACGCCATTGACCACGCCGCCGATCGCTGCGCCCTTCAGGTGCTGCTTCTTCACGGCGGTCTCGAGCTCCTGGACCGCGAGATCCGGCGCCTGCAAGGTCAGTGATGCGAAGGCCGCAAACCGGTCCGGCTTTGAGGCGCACAGTTCGGCGAGCTTCTCGTTCTGGATCTTGACGATCTGCCCGGCAAGGTCGCGGTCCCGATCGTACCAGAACGGATTGATCGACAGCACCTCCATATCGACTGCTTGCGCGTCCATTGCAGCAAGACGTTGGTCGATCGCGATGAACGCTTCGCCCGCGCCGTTGACCGGCGGCACTTGCAGCTTCTCGGCGTCGGCGCCGAGCAGGGCGCCGGCCTCGCGGAAATGGCAATGCGAGTGAATGTCGATGGTCTTGACGCGTTTGCCGTTGACCGTCACCGGCAACTTCTGGCGCGATGGTTGCGCGGCTGCGTGATGAACTAGCCCGCAGCTGCAGAACACGACGCCTGCTGCTGCCGCAGCTCCCCCCTTCAGAAAATCCCGCCGTGTCGCCATGACGATCGCCTCCCTGATTTTTGTTGTGGGGAGGCAGCCTAGGGATGTCGGGTAGTGGCGGCAAGGCACACGCTCTGCGTGTCGCGCAATCTTGATCTGATCAGTCCGGTTTGATCGCGGTTGTTGCGATGATGTCGCGCATTTCGGCGGCGCATCCGCGATGGCTTGCGCACTCCGACGGGGCCGATGCCGGGAACCTCTGCTCGGCGCTCCCTGTTGGATGGGTGCCGAAGAAATGTCCTTAGTTGAGGTATTACCTTGAGTTGGCTCGACCTAAGATATGGTTTCGGCGCAGCATACCTCTCCAATGTCAAGGTAATGGTCCTTGGCTGTCACCGTTGTGGTCAATGGTGATATACCCTACGGGTTGATTTCTCAACAGGAGCGAGGAATGGAACGACCTGAGAAAACGACGACCACACCCGTGGTCATCATCGTTGGACTGCTAATCGCCGTCGTCGGCGTGGTTGCAAGGCAAGGTTCGGAATCTAGCCTCGAGCGTCTCAAGGGCGCGTGGGTATTCGTGGCTAAGAAACTTACGGCTCCACTGCCCCTATAAACCGTTTCGATCGCTCGGCCGCGCCAGCAACGTCCAGTTGCCAGCATTGCGTCCAGATGATTGCCATGAACGTGGCACATATCAACGGACCGACGGGCGCGAGCACGATCGGATAGGCAAACCCTGACAGGACAAGTACACCGTACCCGATCCGCAGTGCAGAGCGGTTCGAGAGAAGAGAGCCATGTTCGGCCATGGGTGCGTTCATGAGAAAAGCGAGCGCAGCGGCCAGTAGAGCCATGTCGTAGATCGCGAAGTAGGGAGAGATGAGCAGAGTTGCGGTGAGAAGGCTCGCGGCCTTGAGTGGGAAGATGATATTGCGGCGCCATACGATCAGTGCCCAGGTCGCGACTACTGCAGCGACGACGATGTGTAATGCCATGGCCAATTCGTAGCCAAAGGCGGCAAGCCGAAGCACGCCGTAAATGCTCTGCAGTTTGAACCAAGACAGCCCGCCAGTGAGGTGGAACTGCGTCGCGAAGGTTGCCGCCCTGCGGAATCCTTCAAAGGTGTCCCAGCCGAAGGTGAGCCCGGTGAGCAGAATGAGGACTGATGTCACCAGACTGGCTGTGATGAAGACGCTCCATCGTCCAGTGGCTATCAGCACGAAGGGAAGCAGGACGCCATATTGGGGCTTGAAGATCAGCAGCGCGATCAGGAAGCCGCTAATTATCGGGCGCCTGTCCAGTGTCAGCAGGGTGCTGCCGAGCAATGATGCTGCGAGCAGGGAGCTTTGGCCGACAAGGAAATCGTATAGGACGGGCGGCACAGCAAGTGCCAGCAGAAACGCGGCGGAGCGCGGCCGGATGGCGTAGGTAACGAGCGCCCAGCATAACAGCTTTGCCGCGCTCCAGATCCAGAACGCGATCGGAAACGGCAACAGCGCCAACGGCGCCGCCACAAAGAAAAACACCGGCGGATAGAAGAACGGTACAGGATTCTCGTCGAGAGGATACGGAGGCTGGTTGGCAATCGTCGGATGAATCCGAAGGATCAACTGCCGCAGCTGCTGCCAATCGTAGGCAGCGGCGGCGTGGCCATCGAGAGCCATCCTGCCCGCCCCCCAAAAACATGAAAAGTCGATCCCAGTCGCGTTGTTACCGTCGATAGCTTTCGGTACCAGTAAGAGCAGGGTGATGCCCAAGACGATGAGGCAGGCAATGGCTAATGCACGGTCACCTGCGCAAGACCCAAGCTGTTCGCAACGGGTGGACTGGCCCTCGCGCTCCACCCCTAAATTGCTCATGAAAAAATCGTCCAGATTGTGCAATGGTTGCTAATCTACTACTGCATTTCTGGGTGAAGCAACGAGGAAGGCGTCCGCTAGTTAACGGGATGATTCGGTCACTCGAACCTCGGCGCGCGTTCCGACGCAACATTGCTATGTGATCCAGGCGGTCAATTCGGCTGGCCTTTCGATCGGGACTGAATTTGCCAAGCTGCGGCCTGTACCGTTCAAGGATACGACGGGGAACGCGTTGACCGCAGTTTCGCAAGATTAGCCTTGCCGGTCCAAGAACTCCGGATTGTTGTGCTGGGTGGTCGTAACGTCGACCAGAAGGCCGATCGAGATTGCGAGAAGATTTTGACCAGGCTCTCATTCGCCAGTCGCAGGATGGCATCACGTACCGGCGCGCGGCTGACGCTGTAGAAGAGGGCGATTTCTCTCTCCACGAGCGGGGCGCCCGGGCGGCATTGCAATGAGACCAGCTCGGCCCCAGGCCAGCATGAATGCGAACCGCGGCCGTTTCAGTGCGAGGCCTGCCGGCACACCTACGGCGGCCGTCGGAGCGAACGTCGGATTTCTTTGAGGCTTGGACAGACGCTTGCTTCGCAAATTAGTATATTAGCGCTCCAAGAGCAAACCAGAGGGGACATCCCTGCGTTTGCCGCTGCAGGAGTTTTCACGTGACCGACTATCGCAAGTTATTTGATCTCACCGGTAAGACCGCCGTTGTGCTGGGAGCAGCTTCCGGAATCGGCAAGTCCTCAGCCGAAGCGCTGGCGTCGCTCGGCGCGCGCGTGTTGTGTGCCGACCGGACGCAGGACGGCGCGAATGCGACGGCCGTCGCGATCCGGGCGCAAGGTGGATCGGCGATTGCGGCCGGTTGCGATGCCGCTGATCGTGCGGATGTCGAGGCGCTGGCAGCGAAGGCGCTCGCGGAGTTTCAGCGCATCGATATCGCGGTCACGACACCCGGACTGAATATTCGCAAGGCCGTCCTCGACTACACCGATGAGGATCTTGATCGCGTCATCACCCTCAACATCAAGGGCACGGTCTGGTTCTTCCAGGCGTTCGGCCGCATCATGGTCCCGCAACGGGGCGGCAGCCTCATCGCCTGTTCTTCGGTGCGCGCGGTGACCATCGAGCCGGGCCTTGCGGTCTACGGATCGACCAAGGCGGCGATCGGATTGTTGGTGAAGGGCTTTGCGTCCGAGGTCGGGCGCTCAGGCGTACGGGTCAACGCGATCGCGCCGAGCATTGCGGAAACCGCGCTGACGGGACCCTTCAAGCAGCGGCCCGATATCTACAACCTCTATGCCGGGCACACGGTCTTCAATCGCTGGAGCAGCGCCGACGAGGTTGCGACCGCGGTCGCCTATCTCGCTTCGGATGCCGCAAGCTATGTCAGCGGCAGCACATTGTTCGTCGATGGTGGCTGGACCGCGGTCGATGGCCCGCCGACGGGGCTGACCCAACTGGCGCGCTAGACTGAGCCTAGCGCTAGGTCCGATCTGCGACGAACCCTGCGCGGCTGCGGAATTCGGACGCATCGGGGGACGTCAGCAACGCGATCAGCCGCTGTGCCTGCGGGGTCGCGGATGCGTGCGTGGCCAGCGCGGCCGCATACATGGTCGCGAGGCCACACTCTGGCGGCAACACGCCCGACAGCACCACGCCTTCGGTGCTGATGATTTCGGTCGACTGCGTGCAGCCGAGCGGCCGGCGGGCATCTGACGTAGCCAGATGCTGCATCGCGGTCGCGCCGTTGGCAAAGACCTTCAATCGGTCGGCAACCTCGGTCGCAATGCCGAGGTCCGCGAGAACCTTCGCGACATGAATTCCGGCGGTCGATGCCTTGGTGTCGGGCACGTAGATCGCATCCGCGGCGAGCAACACCTTGCGCAGATCCGCAGCATCCTTGACGCTCATTGGCGGATCGCCGGCACGAACGGCGAGGGCGGTCTCGACCCGGCCGATGTCGGCGATCGAACTCTGCAACACCAGTCCTTCGTCGGCGAGCCGGCCGACCAATACGGCGGTAAAGATAACCACGTCGGTCGGCACACCTGCGCGCAATTTGTCGGCCATGGCGCCGACCGCGCCGAACTCGCCTGCAATATCGAAGCCGGTGTCGGCCTTGAATGCTGATGCGAGACTGCCGACCAGACCCTGCGCCGCGCCTCCGCTCAGGATATTCAAGGTCTTCATGGGTTCGATTCCATTGCCGCGACCATCCGGGAGCGTACTTATCGCGTCTTGTTGAAGCGCTTGACGACCTCGGCCCATTTCACAATATCGTCGCGCAGGAATTTGTCGAATTGGTCTGGCGTCATCGCCATCGGCAACTCGCCTTGAGCGGCCCAGAGTTTCTGGACGTCCGGCTGCTTGACTGCCGCGTTCACGGCCGTGTTCAGCTTGTCGATGATGGGCTTCGGCGTGTTCGCCGGCGCCATCAGGCCAAGCCAGATCGTTGCCTCGTAATCGGGAACTCCGGCCTCGATTGCCGTCGGAACGGTGGGCAGCACCGTCGAGCGTACTTTGCCCGTGGTTGCGAGGGCGCGGACTTGATTGTCGGCAATGTTTGGCGCCATCGCCGGAACTGCGTCGATCATCATCTCGACCTGGCCACCAATGATGCCGCTGCGGGCTTCACCACTGTTGCGATAGGGGACATGCACGATATCGATCCCGGCCATGGTTTTGAACAGCTCGCCCGCCATGTGATAGGGCGTGCCTTGGCCCGACGACGCATAGTTCAGCTTGCCGGGCTGCGATTTCGCAAGTGCGATGAACTCCTGCAAGGTCTTGGCCGGTACGGCCGGATGGACCACGATCACGAGATCGGAATAGCTCAGCGCCGCGACCGCGGCCAGGTCACGCATCAGCTCATACTTGCGTTGAGGCACAAGCGATTCATTCGCGGTCTGGGTATTCGACATCATGAGAAGGGTGTATCCGTCGGCGGGCGCGTTCGCGACCTCGAGCGTGCCGATCACGCCACCGGCGCCGGTCCGGTTCTCGACCACGAAGGGTTGGCCAAGGCTTTCCTGCAGAATGCTGCCGATTTGCCGTGCGGTGACGTCAGCCGGTCCTCCCGGGCCAAAGGGAACGATGATCCTGACCGGGCGGGTGGGGTAGTCGTCGGCTTGTGCTTCCGAGCCGGAAATTGACGCGGCCAGCAATGCCGCAACGAGCGCCAAAGCGTACCGCAAATCCGCCATCACTCCCTCCCCCGACTTTAGTCTTCTTTCTTGCTCGGAAGTCTAGCTGCAACCTGCAACCGCTGTCGACGACTGACTCCATCCCCGTCTCGGAAATTTGGGCTGGAAGCAGCGTGTTCAACTTCGCCATCAAGCGCGGGGAATCATATGAGGAAACGTCTCGGGCCATCGCGCCGCGATGTGCTGAAGGGCTCCGGCGCCGTGCTTGCCGGTGCCGCGCTTTCGACGCGGGTCATTGCCGCGGAGCCCCCGGCCGAGCCGGTCACGCCTGCGCTGATCGAAGCGGCGACGAAGGAGGGGCAGGTCAACTACTACACCTCGACGGATCTGTCGGTCGCCGAGACTTTGGCGAAGGCATTCGAGGCGAAATATAAAGGCATCGCCGTGCGCGTCGAGCGGACCGGGGCGGAGCGTGTATTCCAGCGCATTGGCCAGGAATACGCCAGCGGCATTCATGCAGTGGATGTCGTCAACTCTTCCGACGCCGCCCATTTTATCGTCTGGAAGCGGGACGGCATTCTGGCGCCCTATGTCCCCGAGGAGGTCGCAAAATTCTATCCGGACGAGCACCGCGACGTAGATGGCCAGTTCGCAAGCTTCCGGGTCTGGCTTTCGATCATCGCTTACAACACCAACTTGGTGAAGGCCGAGGAGGCGCCACGGAGCTTCGTCGATCTGCTCGACCCGAGGTGGAGGGGCAAGATCGTCAAGGCACATCCGGGCTATAGCGGCACAATCATGACCGCAACCTATCAGATGCAGCGCGATCTAGGTTGGGGCTATTTCGAGAAGCTCGCGAAGCAGAACATCATGCAGGTGCAGTCTTCGACGGATCCACCCAAGAAGCTCGATCTGGGCGAGCGAGCCGTGATGGCTGACGGCAACGAATACAACGTATTCCTGTTGAAGGAGTCCGGCCGGCCGGTCGAACCGGTGTACGCCACCGAGGGGTCTCCGATCATTGTCGGGCCGAATGGAATCTTCAAGGCCTGCCCGCATCCCAACGCTGCGCGGCTGTTTCAGTCGTTTGCGCTGGGCCGCGAGGCGCAACAGCTCAACATCGACATTGGCGGTCTACGCTCCGTCCATACACAGACCCGGGAAAAGGCGGGGCGCAAGCCGCTGAAGGAGATCAAGACGATGAAGGACGATCCTGCCGCGGTCGAGCGGGAAGGGGACGCGATCAAGTCGCGCTACGCCCGCATCTTCCATGTTTGACCGTCGGTGCATGGACCTACCCGCTTAACTGCTACGGGTGTTTGAGCTTCTCAGTCCTTGCATCCCGGCTGCCCCGGTTTCTTCGGGCTCCAAGGCCGCAACTTTTCGGGTACGGGCATTGGCCTCGGCGCGCTCACGCTGCTTCCTCATGTGGATCATCAACGTGGCATCTTCGGACCTGATGCTGGAAATTCCGCAATTCAGACCCGAAGCCTGTAAATGACCTGGTCGAGCATTGCCTCGTTCCTGTCGCATTCAGCGTCCCGCTCGCTGGTTTGCGAGACACGACTGAATTCTGGAACTCGCCACTTACATAAATGCCCGCGACCAGCGCTCTGCACTTGGCTAATCCAGGTGAGATCCGTCAAATGTCTGGAGTCGCTCGATGCGAAAACCGCGCTGACGGGACCCTTCAAGCGGCGGCCCGATACTACAACCTCAATGCCGGGCGCACCGTCTTCAATCGCTGGAGCAGCGCCGACGACGTTGCGACCGCGGTTGCCTATCTGGCTTCGGATGCCGCAAGCTATGTCAGCGGCAGCACGTTGTTCGTCGACGGTGGCTGGACCGCGGTCGATGGATCGTCGACGGGGCAGACGCAGCTGGCGCGCTAGACAGGGGCTAGCGCTAGATAAGTTGTGCGACGAAGCGTGCGCGGGGAATGGAGCTGTGCAGGCGTCTGAGCCTACCACGGACGGCCATATGCGGCGAGCGCTTTCGCGCTAGATTGAGAAGATCCTATTGGTTGCGATGCTGCGGTACGCAGTGCTAGTGGATGTCTTGCAAACCCACAACCAAGCGAGCCAGGGCAAGCTCATCTCGTGGCATTCACATCTTGGTCCTTTGCGGCATTCGTCGTCGCAGCCTTCGTTGTCTACTATTTGCCCTTCGTGAGGCGGTTGCAGGTCTATGTTCTGATCGCTGCAAGCTTATTCTTCTATGGCTATGGTCAGCCAGAATTGCTGCCATTGCTTGTGATCGCAGTCGTAGGAACGTGGACTTCTCTGGTTCTGTCCATGAAGAAGGGCCGCGCATGGACCGCGGCCGGCATCGTCTTTAATCTCGGCCTGCTTGCCTTCTTCAAGTACAAATTTCTGTTGATCACGCCGCCGATCGCAACGGGGAGCGCCATCAGCGATTTCCTGCTGAACCTCCCGCTGCCGATCGGCATTTCATTCTTCGTCTTCCACAACATCAGCATCTTGGTCGACCTGCCAAAGCAAGGTCGATCGGCGACGGTGTGGGAGGTCTTTCTCTACGTGATCTTCTTTCCGCAGCTTGTTTCGGGGCCGATCACGCAAGCTCGGAATTTCTTTCCGCAAATCCAAACCAAGGAGATCTCAAAGGTTCCATTTGCCGAGGCTACGCGCTGGCTAGTGCTGGGCTACTTCTTCAAACTCTACTGCGCCAACAATCTGAACGAGATGACGTCCTACATGGCTTACCCTCTCTTCGAGACGGTGAAGACGGGCGACAAATGGCTTTTGATCTTCCTGTATAGCTTTCAGATCTATGCGGACTTCTTCGGCTACTCGTCGATCGCGCTGGGCCTTGCGCTGCTGTTCGGGTATCGCCTGCCCGAGAATTTCAACAGGCCGTACATCTCGCGATCGATCGCCGAATTTTGGCGGCGATGGCACATCTCGCTTTCGAGCTGGCTTCGAAATTACCTTTACATACCGCTGGGTGGTAGTCGGCATGGACCAGCTCGCACCTACTTCAACCTCATAGCTGTCATGGGGCTTGGCGGCCTGTGGCACGGGGCAGGCTTGAGCTTCCTGATTTGGGGCTTGATGCATGGCGTGCTGCTGGCGATCGAGAGATCGTTCGTCGATAAGCTGGACAGCGTAAAATCACTCGCTCTCCAGGCGGTCCGCGCTGCAGTCGTTTTCCTGATCGTGTCGATGCTCTGGATATTCTTCAAGCTCCCCGAGTTCAGTCACGCCGCGAGCTACTTTGCCGCCCTCTTCACCGAGAGCCATATTCAGAACCCGCCGAAAATATATCGGAGCTTGGCGCTGGCTTATTCGCTGCCCGTCATCCTCCAGCACTTCATTGTGCCGCGGCTGCCGCAGCGCACATGGGTTCAAGCGATCGAACCGCTTGCGTATGGTGCACTCGTCGCCTTGACCTATGCAGAGGCCGGCCCGGAGTCCGCCTTCATCTATTTCCAGTTCTGAGGTGTTTCGGATGCTTTGGATGGTCAAATTCGGGATCACGGCAGTTGCGGCAATAGTCATACTCAGGTTGGCCGGCGAGTATGATGTCCAGACGATCGCGATGACCACCGATGCGCAGAACTACGCTGTGGCCGCAGAATATCTCAACCGGTCGTCACACAAGACTGTGTTGGTCGGCAGCTCGCTGACATTCAGATTGTCTGAGGACTACTTCCAGTCTGCGGACATCGAGAACTTGTCGCTGGCTGGTGGATCACCGGTAACAGGCTTGGAGATCGTCGCAGGGGCATCACCGCCAAAGCTGGTACTGGTCGAGGCGAACATCCTGACCCGCGCCGTTGATGAGGGCCTCGTCACCAAGCTGAAGGATCGGACATCTACCATTTTTAGACCTGTGCGATCGGCCGCGGCGTACTACGAGACGATGATGCACCCTCCACTGAAAAAGGAGCAAGTAAGGTCCCGAATCGAAGGTTTGATTGCGCGGCCGCCGTCAGACGTCGTCGACGCCGGCTTGGTTGAGCAGACAGTGCAAGCGGCTAGCGCCGCACCGTCGGCGAACGCAGTCCGTCAATCATTGTTCGGCATCCTAAAGTACAAGACGTTGCTCGAGTCGAAGGGAGCCAAGGTCCTGCTGGTCCACATGCCTTGCTCACCACAGTTCGAGGCCACCCGCTTTGCTACAGTTAGCGCGCAGATGGCGTCAGAGGTCTTTCCGATTCCGAGCTCTTGGCTGAAGATAGACGTCGACCAGTCCCAATTGCGGTGGACAGACGGGGTCCACCTCGACGCTCGATCTGCCGCAATGGTCGCAAGAGCGATCGAGGCTGCGGCCACGAACTGAAGCATCAGGTCGACCGACCTGGTCGTCCTTCGTCACCCGAGAGAGCGTGTGGTTGCTGCTTTGAAAGATACCAAGTCGGGGAGGTGGCTTTGAGGGTGGAGGGGTGACAGATCGATGATGACAGAGTTGATAGCGAGTTTTCGAACACCAATTGCCGCATCTACACAATCAAATCGATCCGCGAACTGGGCCGCCGCGTTGGGCCCGATCTCGAGAGGGTAGGACAGTGACCCTAGCTGGCCAGGAAAGAACATCTTATTGAAGCGCTTCTCAATGATGGCAAGCCGACGCAACAGCGCCTTGCTGCGAGCCGATCTTGTCCTTCCCAAGACTGCGCGCCAACTGCCGTTCCGAGTTGGGAGGACCGCGACGACCAGCCCTTGCGGTATGCGCCCTTCATCTTTCAGTTGCTCAATAATGATCCAACTAAGCTCAATGCTTGCGAGCCGCTTTTTCATCGCTGAGTCTCTCAACCCGCCCAGTCGAATTTTCCCTGTGGCGCAACCTTTCGCAAGTCCGTTAGATTTCGGGGTTCCGCAAAATTGCATCCGAATCTCAGCACGTTTACCAAGCTCGAGGACGCAGCATTTGCCTATGCGGTCGCAGCGTGCACGCATTGCGGCCCTGCGCTCATACCATGTGCAGCAGCCAATCACTGGTGCTCGTCCAGAGCGCCAGTATTGAGTTCATCCTGAACTTCCCAACTCGACATCACGCGATCTGACGTTGTGGGGCATAAGCGAAGAGCCATCGCGCGGTATGCCTGATTGGTTCATAACTGACCCGCTGATGATTGCCGTTTCACTGGCGATCATCTTATCGGGTTTTTGGATCGCTCCGTAACTTGGGCCGGAATTGACTCGGTTCGAGCGGCTTGACGTTATCTGAGGATTGACGGAGCAGGGCTTCGACACTTGGACGACCTATGCTTGAGCGGTAGTCAATGGGCATAACTGAACTTGCCCAGCAGCTCGGCCAAGGCCCCTGCGAAAGGGTGAAACGTGAAGCTCACCGTGTGGTGTCCTGCGTGAAGTGCGACCGCCCGAAAGATGACGTTTGCCCTGAGGATGTTGCTCGGCTCGCCATCCACTGTTGCGCGCCACCAGGGATGCCAAACGTCATTGAGGAGCAGTAGGCTATTTGACGACGCGTCGACCTCGACGTCGACCCTTGTATTCCCGTAGCGGATCAAGCGTGCTGCGCCTGGCGCCGCGTCGGGGGGTGGGCTTGCGCGTGGCAGCGCTGGCGTGCGCTCCAGCAGGACAGTGTGACGTGGATCGACGTCCCTCGGCCAGCCATTGGTGAGAAGCTGGTTGAAATTCGCGATGCGCCAGTCAGAGACCACCATCACACGCGGCAATGCGCGAGGATTCTCGTACACATAAGCGTCTGGGGTACGGGCAATAAGCGTGAGATCGCCGGGGGAAAGCGATGGATCGACCTTTTCGACTGGTACTCCGACGGCGATGAAGCGCAGACCGAACAGGTCGGCGAAGGCTGAACGATAGGACGGGAACAGCGGCGAGAAGCGACGCTGATCATAATCTACGACCGTATCACCGACGAGGGTAGCGTCGTAAAACCACTTGAGGCGTAGCGGATTGTGCCCGAACACGTGATCGCAGTCATGGATCATGCACAGGTTTGGCCAATGGTAGCCGATGCCGATCATTTCGACGCGATCGCGTCGGCTCGTGTCGTGCGCGGTTGCAAGCTTTGATTTCAGTAGCGCCAGCGTCGCGTTTCTGGTGTCGAGGCGTAGCGCATCGAATCTTGAACTCGGCATAGCCGTGGAAATATGCGGCGCATTGTTCCAGGCGAGGTCGACGGCCGAGAAGGTGGTCAAAAGCAGCATGCTCGCAAGGATCGAGAGACCGTTCAGCCAACGCGCAAGAAGGAGCACTACGACCGCACCACCGGAGAAGGCAAGCGCGGTGATGACCGGCGCGACCACCAGCGTGACGGACTCAACGGTGTGAGCCAGCCATATAGCCACGACGACGAGTGAAACCGGCATTGCCAGTTCAATTGCCCGCTGTACATTGGACGGCTGTGGTACCGTGCCTTCGAGCCAGCGATGTACGAGATAGCCGGCGATGATGGCGAGCAGCGCCCCGATGACGAACGTCGCATCGGCGGGGCGCCGGTATAGCATCACCCCAGGCAACCATTCGTACATCACGTGGAAGACAGGAGTGTACCAGCCGAGTCCGTAGAGCAGGACGATGATAGTGGTGATCGCAAAGAACCGGATGTCATGCGACCAGGCAAGGCGGCGCACGATGCCAAACGAAACGATGACGACGAGCAGCAGCGCTCCCGAATAGACCAGACCCATGTTCTGTGCGAGCGAGAGGTCGGCGCCGCCAAGCGCGTTTTTCCAGGGCGACGTCGCCGGTCCCCAATACCCGATGGCTGGATCCATAGCGCCGTAGAGATCGGCGAAGGCCAGGGTCAGGAGATGTGCGGGATGTAGCGATCCTTTGCCGGCGAGCATCCAGCCAATCTCGGGGCGGTTTGAGCGCTCGGCGAGCAGGGCTGTCAGCGCGACCGGAACAGCGGCGATGAGGATGCCGACCAGACAGCAGGCAGCAAGTGGTTTGATGCTCGCGCTTATACGCTTTCGCCAATCATCACCCTCGAGCCAATGATGTACGACAAATCCGGCAAGGACGTAGAGCGAGACGAGCGCAACTTGATCACGACCTGCAGCGAGTAGGCCGCTGAACACGCCGGCCACCAAGCCAGCGCGCCACGACGAACGTTCGAGCGCGCGCGACAGCATCCAGAGCGTCAGCGGCAGATAGACCAGGCTGATGATCTGGCCAGTATGCTGCAGTCGTGAATTCGCCGAGCCGCCGAAGGCGAAGGCCAACGCGGCGACAAGCGAACCGGCAGCGTGCCAGCCACGGTCGCGGAAATACAAAATGATAGCCACGCCACCTAGGAACAGGTAGCCGAAGGTAAGGTCATCGACCGCGCGGAAGCTTGGTTTCGGATCGAAGTAGGCGAGTAAAAAATGTGGTGGCGAGAAAAACAGCGATTGCGGATCGGAGATGAGGGGCCAACCCGCGAAGACGTTGGGTGTCCAGAACGGTGATTGGCCATTCGCAAGCGACGTAGCGAGAAATTGCAGTGGCGGAAGGAATTGCGATTTAGCGTCCCACGGAATAGTGACGTGCCCGGACAGCCACGGCCATGCTGGCAACAGGAATGCGAGCGCGAACAACGCGACGGTAAGACCTAGCGGGAATTTGCTCGTCGAAGCCACGGGACGTGGCCCGGCATCGGTGAGCCACGTCGTTGCCTGCGAAGAGAAGGACGGTGCAGCAGCGGGGTCGTCGATCCACGGCAGCGACCGCGCTTCGCTCTCGGGTCCCTCGATCGACCCGTCCCGAAGCTCGGTTCTCATGTATGGCCCTTTGATTGATAGAGGCGAGGCCTGAGTTGCTTCGCGCCTCCGAGGTCGCGACCCGCGAACTCTCGTTTTGCTATCGACGTGCTGGACTCGCCTTTTGGCGCAGAGCTCGCGGTGTCACCACAACATCAGTTCCACGCCGTCCTCCGACGGAGATTGCATTCTGATGCTGGGGGTGTGGTAACAGGGCGACTGCCGCCCCACAAAGCTGGATATTGCGGAATTTCTATGGCGTCGCGCTCGCCTCATCGATGACGGCGAAGCGTTCGCTCTTCAGTCATACGAGCGCTCATCCACCGATGGTCACGCAACGCTTGTACCGACGCCGCGGGCGACTGCGAGCTATTCCATATCCATTCGGCGCAGATCGCAGGGGGCGGCGACGCCTGAAGGGCCCGACCCAGTAAGACTTTTCCGACTACAGCAATATGGAAAGCTTTCTCAACAGAAAGCGCTGTGTACGATATCGTACCGGCCGATCCGCGTTTCGAATCGCGGACGCACCAATCGCGTCGGTTATTGGCTGCTGGAGATGCGTATTGCAAATGACAGGGCCAGGCTGCTGCAGTATTCGACACGTAGACGTTCTCCGAACGGGCTGGCGGGCGTTATGTGACGCTGCAGCGAAGTGGTCTTTCGCCGGGGCTGTCCGACAAAATTGGACGAACGGATCGAGGGCATTTGGAGGAAGAGCAGGCGGGGCAGTGTTCGGGTTGAATTTGAACATGTGGCTAACGCCGATTCAATCTTGTGATCGGTGCCCACAGCCGGCTAGCGCGTGGCCATCGATCCGGCCCGCACCGTCTCAGCAGCCTTTCCAGAATTCGTCCGGTAGCCAAGGCCATCGTTTCGTCCCAATGAGCGAGTGACATGAAAGTGCCGCGTGCGTCGGGGGACGTGGCGGAGTAAGGGCAGGCACCCGGAGGACAGCGTGGGAGTTTCGCATAGTCTCAGCCACAACAGCGCTCCTCCGGGCCAGCCAAACTGATCGACGTGCCCGTTATCGAGTATTGTGAGGCGCGCCTTAGCCATTCATCCTTTATTCGGACGGACAAATATGAACTGCGGGCGCCGCAAGCGCGCCGGGAAGTTTCCGAAGTTTCCAATGCGTGGCGGAGTCGTAGCTGTGCTGCGCGCCACAGCAGTAGCGACTGTGTCACCTTCTACCCGAAATCCCGAACTTCTTCTCTGCTGCGGATGACCATCCGGTTCATTAGCTCATCGCCGGGGATCGTTGGCTTTTGCCGGCATAATAGTTGCCGGCGTGGTCTTCACCTGGGAGCACTTGCCTAACGGTCATATCTTTCAATTCGTTCGACGGAGTTCATGATACGGCTGGTGAATCCCTGAACTATTCCAGTGCTCGAGTCACACATGTCAAAATTGCGGGCGGAGATCTTGACCTTCTGATCGAGAGGAAGAGAGGTGCCCTCCGGGATCGAAATCTTGAAGATCTGTTCCCTCTGACGCGCATCGCCGGGTGGGGCAGGTGCGCCGTCGCTGAGCCGGTGCTACGGCGAGAGTGGCAAGGGGAGGCGGCCGCCGCACCCTTCCGAGGTGATGGCTAGAACGCCCTGTGCGCCGTGCGCTCGTCTCGGTTTTGAGCCGGTGGGCTGTTCTTCAGTCTCGTGGCGGCGGCTGCCATCGTGGTCTCATGTTCCGGGGTTCCCGGGTGTGGGCGCGAACCCCAGGAAGGCAGCCACCACGAAGGCAGTGTGTCCGCGACGGTGGCCGACATCTTCTGGCATTTGGATTCCTGGCTTGCGCGGCCAGACAGTGCACGGCCATATGAACGGGCGAGGTACGGCACGAGACCGTCCTCTTTCGTTACTCGCGAGACGCGCAGGAGTATGACCCTGCCATATCGCAATCGATGAAGCAGCAACGTTCGATTTGTTGCTGTCCGCGGTGAGTGGGTTCGAGAGGGAGATCCGTGCCGCGCGACGGCGGGTTAACGGTGAAGAAGCCGCAGTAGCGGGCGATCTTGCTTTGCAGGGACCTCGGGCTCAAGGGCGGCCGCGTGATTGTATGTCTCAGCCAATAGTTTGAAGGCCTCGCGTCCATCTCCGAGCGAACATTGTTCGGCTTCCCTGAGACACAGTTGCTCCATTTGGCGGAAGTATTCCTTTTGCGATCGTCCCTTCATCGCTTGGAACTCCTACGCGACAAGAACTGTAACGATGTTACGGAAGTTTAATGAAAACAATTTGTCCGCCGAAATCAAGAGCGATCAATGGAACAGCCTTAAGGAGCCAGTGAATCAGCCCTTAAGCGCCCGCAGGGCGGGGTTGACCTGTCTCGGGTTGGTCAATTTCTAATGTGTTGGGCATCGCTTGCTTTGGTCGAAGGGTGAGATTCAATTCGTTTGTCCCTGGCGCGTCGCGCATAAATCGTGGGGCATTCGCGGCGGTGCCAAGGCCCAGAACCGCAATTCGGCGACCGTTGTCGCTCGTGCGATACTGACGTTTTTTCACAGCTTGCATAGCTCGCTGATCGTCCTGCCGACGGCGGTCGCAGTCTTTGCGTCCGTTGTCGCGACGCCGTGAGGTGCAAAATCGCCTGCCGGACAATTAGCGTCGGGGGATTGGCATGCTCGCCCGCGCCGACTGCCTGCGAGCTGGTCTCCGTTTTGACGATGGCGTTTGCGACGCAAGACGTCACCCTGGCGCGATTGGATACGGTGGCCCGCTCGATCGATTGTCTGAGGTCTTCTAGCTCGAGGAAGGCGTCAGCCTGCCGCGGGTCATCCCGCCCGCAAGGCTGCGAGTGTCCCTTGGCGCAGCTTTTGTTTCTCGAGCGCGCCAATCAACCTATAGCACTCACATCTGCCAAGAGAGGACGGTCGAGCTTGCACGAAAGGTGTCCCCTCTCTCGCTGTTTCTTTGGAAAGCGACGTTTCGCCCTGTTGGATCCGGGTTGCGAACTACGCGTTGAGAAATCTTCTCGATCTCACTCTGAGCATTTCACTGTTGGTGAGGACATCCCGCAGAAGATCGCTCAACTTCATGCCGCGCTGCGACCGAAGGTGGCCCGTGATCGACTGATTCCGAGAGCGAGGTGCCGTCTCTGGTCCACATGTGCTAATTAAACGTCAGCATGAGCTCTTAGCTTGATGCCGCCGCATGCCGGGTGAGAACGCTGACTTGATTGCGGGCTGGCTTTCGCGTCTAGCGCGGCGGCAGTTGGACCCGGGCATGCTCATCGGTTTTTCACAAACCGGGCCGAAAAGGCTCTCGGCGTACTGGCTATTTGGTGTTAATTATCTGCCCATGAACCAGCACGCCAAGATCGACATTCGTCACTCCACCTGCCCGCACGACTGCCCTTCAGCATGCGCGCTGGACGTCGAAGTCATCGAAGGCCGCTCGATCGGCAGGGTGCGAGGTTCCAAGCAACAGACCTACACGGCTGGCGTCGTCTGCGCCAAGGTGGCGCGGTATGGGGAGCGGATTCATCATCCTGAGCGGCTCATGTATCCGATGCGCCGAACCGGCCCGAAGGGCTCTGGGCAATTCGCGCGGATATCCTGGGATGAGGCGCTGGATGAGATCGCCGCGCGTTTCGACGCGACGGAGCGCGAGTTCGGTGCCGAGTCGGTCTGGCCTTATTATTATGCTGGCACCATGGGGTTGGTGATGCGCGACGGTCTCAACCGGCTTTCGCATGTAAAGAAATACTCGCGCTTTTACGCGACCATCTGCTCGACCATCGCCCGCATCGGATTCACGGTGGGGACCGGCAAGATTGCCGGCGTCGACCCTCGCGAGATGGGGGTCTCAGATCTCGTCGTGATCTGGGGCACCAATCCGGTCAACACACAGGTCAACGTGATGACGCATGCGTCGCGTGCGCGAAAAGAACGTGGCGCAAAGATTGCGGCAGTCGACGTCTACAACAACGAGACGATGAAGCAGGCCGACGTCAAGATCCTGGTGCGGCCCGGGACCGATGGCGCTTTCGCCTGCGCTGTGATGCACGTGCTATTCCGAGAAGGATATGCGGATCGCGATTATCTTTCGCGCTATACCGACTGCCCAGATGAACTCGAAGCGCATCTGAAGACGCGTACACCTGAATGGGCGTCCGCGATCTCGGGCGTGCCAGTTGAGGAGATCGAGGGGTTTGCACGTCTGGTCGGGCAGACCAAGCGCTCGTTCTTTCGTCTCGGCTACGGGTTTACGCGCAGCCGCAACGGTGCGGCTCAGATGCACGCCGCGCTCTGCATTCCCGCGGTCACCGGTGCCTGGCAGTATGAGGGCGGTGGTGCTTTCTTCAACAACGCTGGAATTTGGGGTTTCGACGAATCCATCATCGAGGGGCATGATGCGATCGACGGAACAACGCGGGTGCTAGATCAGTCGAAGATCGGCCGAATCCTGACCGGCGATGCCGAGGCGCTAAAGGGAGGTGGTCCGGTCAAGGCTATGCTGATCCAGAATACCAACCCGATGACGGTCGCGCCCGAACAGGCGTTGGTGCGGCAGGGATTTGGTCGCGAGGATCTGTTCGTTGCGGTGCATGAGCAGTTCATGACCGAGACGGCGCAGATGGCTGACATCGTGCTACCGGCCACCATGTTCATGGAGCACGACGATCTCTACTATGGCGGTGGCCACCAGCATATTTCGGTCGGGCCGAAGCTGATTGATCCGCCTGGCGAATGCCGTTCCAATCATGAGGTGATGCAGGGGCTCGGTCGCCGTCTGAATGCTGTGCATCCCGGTTTCGACATGACGGCGCGCGAACTGATCGACGCGACGCTAAAGAAGAGCGGCCATGGCGGTATTGCGGCGCTGGAGGCCGAGCTTTGGCGCGATCTTCAGCCCGATTTCCGTACCTCGCACTTTCTCGACGGATTTGCCCATCCGGACAAGAAGTTCCATTTCAAGGTGGATTGGGGCAAAGTTCCCGTCGGATCAGGTGGTTTGATGGGGGCTTGGGAGCGAATGCCCTCGCTGCCGGACCACTGGACGATCATCGAGGAGGCGGACGAGCGGCATCCGTTCCGGCTCGCGACATCGCCGTCGCGCAGTTTCCTCAATACGACCTTTAATGAGACGCCGTCCTCGCGGACTCGCGAGGGTGTCCCGTCCGTGATGATCCATCCCGACGATGCGGCTGCGCTTTTTATCGCTGACGGCGATCCGGTCACGCTCGGCAATATGCGAGGCGAGACGACGCTAACTGCGAGATTGTTTGATGGCGTTCGCCGTGGCGTTTTGATTGCCGAGTCGGTTCATCCGAATAAGGCCCATATCGGTGGCCACGGCATCAATATGCTGACTGGGGCTGAAGCCGTTGCACCGGTCGGCGGGGCCGCATTCCACGACAACAAGGTTTGGGTCAAGAAGGCGTCGGCCCACGCGTAAATCTGCTTGCAGTTGATGCCGATCCTGCCGCAAATGTGGGCTGAAAACAGCGCACAGGCAGGAAACATGACCGACAATAGCGTCATTCTCGAAAAGCGCGGGCAGGCGTTCTGGATCACCATCAACCGTCCTGACAAGCGAAACGCGCTCAATGGTAATGTGATCGCTGGGATCGCAAGGGGATATCGCGATGCGCATGACGACAAGGACGTGCGCGTCATCGTGCTGACCGGTGCTGGCGACAAGTCATTTTGCGCCGGCGCAGATCTGCAGAACAGTGGCGCGGCGTTCGCGATGGACTATTCGCGTCCCAATGTCGATTACGCCGACCTGTTGCGGCTATCGCAGAATTCCACCAAGCCTGCCATTGCGCGCGTCGGTGGCGTTTGCATGGCGGGTGGCATGGGACTTTTGTGCATGACTGACATGGCGGTCGCGGGCGATCACGTGATCTTCGGGTTACCGGAGGTGAAGGTCGGCGTGTTTCCGATGCAGGTGATGAGCCTGCTGCAATCGATCGCTCCGCCGCGGCTCGTCAATGAATGGGCGCTAACCGGCGAGCCGTTCGACGCCAACTCCGCACAGGCCGCTGGTCTCCTGAATTATGTCGTGCCTGCCGTCGAGCTCGATGCCAAGGTCGACTGGCTGATCGGGCGCATTGTGGACAAGTCTCCGACGGCCATCCGTCGCGGCAAATACGCCATGCGCGCGATTGCCTCGATGTCATTTGACGAAAGCATCGCCTACACCGAAAGCCAGATCGCTCTTCTCGCCATGACGGAGGATGCCAAGGAGGGACTCAAGGCATTTTCGGAGAAGCGTAAACCGACGTGGCCCGGGCGGTAGCGAACCGCTTGGTTAGAGGCACCCTCTGACAGGACGTTGCAGCCTTGGCGGGATCTGGAACGTCAGACCCGTCGATTGTTGGGGACGATCGGGGGAGGAGTAACCAGGTCGTCCGGCAAAAGGACGGTTCTCGCTCGCTCTTCCCGGCGTTTCTTGGCAGCGGCGATTAACTGCTTTCGCGTGCGTTTGGCATACGTCGGCAGTTGTTGTTTCGATCGGTGACGTCCCGCTGCACGCAACTCGGCATCTGTGAGGTCGCTATCGGCGCCTTCCGTAAATCCGCCGTGGCGAAACGACGTAAACGAGAGTTCGTTTCGAAGTCTGGCCGCTACGACTATCTTCTTGACGATGCGGCGGAGGTAACGCAGATCCTTGCGTTCGGTGATCCATGGAAGCGGAGTGGACGATCTTCGATGTGGATGATCACGCCGAAACGCTAGTCCCGACATGACGGATGCTTTGATTGCGTCGAGTTCCGTCATCAACTCGGGAAAGAGGGGCTCATCGGCCTCATCGAACAAGGGCCACCAGGCTTCCTCGCTATTCTTCGGATGCACGATCCTTACGCTGTTTGGTCGCTCTTTCGGCCGATAGTGGGCGATCTCGAAGGCGCCGAACACGTGTTCCTCACGCTGTAACCACTCCCATGTTAGCAGTGCGGCGGTTCCAATTGAATGGTATCCTAGTCTCTTCGCTGTCCGCCTGAACGCGAAAAGCTCGTCCCACGTGGCCGTAGGTGTCTCTCGCGCAGGCCGCCCCGGCGCGCGGGATTTTAAGCCCATTCGTGAGAATGGATTGATCGCAGGTACTTTCGCTTCTTGCGCACGCTCGCCAACAAACCAGGCGCGCCTGCAAGCGGTCATGGCCGCATTCGCGAAGCGCCGTCGTTCGCGCTTGATGATATTGCCGTCTGCGTCCGAGCGTTCGACGACGAGCAACTTCGCATAGACGGCGTCGACAAATCCTTTGGTGAAATCGGAAATCTGCTTTGAGCCAGTGCGACTTCCATCCTTGAGTCGGTGGTTGGCGAAGAGCGCCAATCCTTGGTCATATTGACGCTGTGTCTTGTGATCGAGTTCTCGCCATTTCTGGTGCGCGCGGAAGATGCTGACGAGCCAATCGAACGTGCCGGGCACCGGCGAAGCTGGAACCATGTCCGTCAATCCTCCAGAGCGCCAGCTGTCGAATGCGGGCAACAGGATATTCTCTGTTCGCTCCACGGCAGCGGTGAAGTTCTCCCCCAGCGCTTGGGCCATAACGGGACAGCCTTGTTTGCGGGCCCACGTCGGTGGTTCAAAAAAATAGGCCCATCGACCGCACTTCAGCAGCTTTGATCGGCAGTAGCGGGGAAGCGGCAATGAAGGGTTGGCTATTTTCATACGAGAGAGGTTAGATCTTCGCCGGCCAATCTGTCTAAATGCATCGGTCTGCTTGGCGTGGCGAAGCGGTCAATAGCGGCCTTCGACCAGACTGGCTGTCGAGCCCGTCCAATCCCGTGATAGCCGGTCGGCGATGGAGCCTGCCCGCGTGCGACGGCGCGTGCGAGTTCACCTGTATCGCGGCAATCCAGGTAGGCCGCGGCCATGTCGGCCCGCATGAGCGCTGGCCATGTGCCGAAAGGTGGATAACGGGCCGGAAGGGCCGTGCGGGATGCCATGAACGACAGCTCGTGCGTCAATGCGTTAACGGTCCAAGTGATGAATCTGACGGCGCGGCGCCATCGTTCGAGAGTACTTTCGTCGCGCAGGGCGCCGAAGAAGATCACCGATACAATTGGGCTCGCCGACCCTTGAATCCATCGCAAGCATGTTTCCATCGTTTCCAGTCACGCGCGCAGAATCGGAGCACGAGAGGGCAGCGAGGAAAAGAGCCGTCACGCGCTAGTAGGGAATTCGGCTGACCTAGCGTGCAAATAAGTGGTCTGTCCGATTGACAGCGGCATGCGACTTGAATCGCCTGAAATCGAAGTGGCACCGATCGACAGATGGATCGCTCCGGATGATCGTTCTAACAGGACGACGGGCAATGCATTGGGCCATCCAATATCTGTCGTCGTGCTCGTGTTCGCCCGCTCGTCGAGAGGCATATGATTCTTGCGGCCGATCAATTCCGATTCCGACGGGTCTATCGTTCATCCCACGTCGAGACCACGATCGAGCTCGTCGATGTCGGAATGGCAAACGCTACCTGGTGAATCGTTTGTATCGTAAGCAATGCGTCGGCCGCGCCTCATCTTGACGACGGCCGCATCGAACCAGACACGAACATCGCGGAGCGACCGATTCGATCGATCGCCATCTGAAAAAAGAACAGCCTATTCCGCGGCGGCGAAGGTGGCGGCGAGACGCGTACGAACCTATTGACCTTGATGCAGACCGCGAAACTCACAAGGATCGATCCAGAGATCTGGCTCGCCGACGTTCTGGAGCGCGACGTCTCCGGCGACACGACCGACGACCGGCTCGCCGAGCTTTGGCCTGGAATTGGAAGGCCGACGCGAGCAAGCAAAACTTGATGCGTGATCTGCCGTCAACTCAACAGATTCGGCTCGGCCGCCGTTTCTGCGTCTGTGGTGTCGGTATGGATCGCATCCTTGATCAGTCGCTCCGTCGTTTGCTCAAAATAGATCCACAGATCCGTGTGCAGATCGGAGAACTGTCGCCACACCACCGCATCGAAAAAGCGCCGCGGCGCTCTCACCATGATCGTCGTGCGGCGCTGGCGGGGATAGCGGAAGGGGCGCACGCCGTAGCGCCGGCATAGGGCAACGAATAGGCGCACCGACCATTCGTCAGGCAGGCTGAACTTCATCTCGACAGGAGGATCGCGTCGCGCCACCTCCTCGAGCTTCGCGTTCAATCGGTCGGCCGCGGCGCTCGCCGCTTCCCGTTCGCCAGGGCTCGTTGCGCCGAAATACAGTGCCTCGACCTTCCGCAGTCGTTCGCGAAGTTGCTCTTCGTTCATCCTCGGCGCCGCTCCTTTCAGCACACGACGCCACCACAGAAGCCCGCGGTCAACCCAACGTGCCACGATGTCCACAAGCTATCATCGTGTGGAGCTCGCCGCGGTTAGTTTGTATCGCACAAGTGAGCGTCGTCCGCGTGGGCTGGGCCGTCGGCTGCGCTGAAACTCCGGCTTCGCGGGCTTTTTCCGTTTGGCTTCAAGCCGTCCTGTAATGCGATGTTCGAAGTCGAGGCCCCAACCGGATGCCCGCTGGTCCGATAGGACCGGTCATGTCTGACGATCCTCGCGAAGTCGCACTTGGGACCCAGAGCCGACGTATTGCATTCGAGACACTATGTCATCCGACTGACACCATACATTCGCCAACAGGCGACATTGTCTCGTCGGCAATGCGCGTTGCTTCACTGACAGGAATGACGGCACGCCAATAGCACCTTAGGGTGTGTGCGGCAGCGTCGCCCCAAGCCGGAGTAAGTCCGGCACATCCCGGTCGAAGGAGAGGAGTCGTATCGTGGCAATTGGAACAGTCGTGCTGGTGCACGGAGCTTTCGCGGATGGCTCTTGCTGGGCCAAGGTCATTCCTCTCCTGACGAAGCGCGGTCTAAAAGCTCTCGCTGTTCAGAACCCTCTGAGTTCCCTCGTCGATGATGTTGTGGCCACTCACCGCGTGGTGGACATGCAGGAGGGCCCGGTTGTCATGGTCGGACACTCCTGGGGCGGTGCCGTCATCACCGAGGCCGGCAATCATCCCAAGGTCAAAGCCCTCGTTTACGTCGCGGCGGGCGCGCCGGACAGCGGTCAGTCGTTCGACGAGTGGTGGAAGCCCTATAGGCCCGCCCCCGGTGCGGCCGAGATCAAGCCCTATGGCGAAGGTTATGTGGCTTTGACGCAGGAGGGGGTGCGCAAACACTTTGTCCAGGATGTTCCAGCGGACGAGGCCGACATCGTCTACGCAACGCAGGGCCCGCTTGCGGTCAGATGCTTCAGCGATGCGATTTCGCAGGCGGCCTGGCGCTCGAAACCTTCCTGGTACATCGTCGCAGCACACGATGAAACCATCCCGCCGGACGTGGAGCGTGACTCGGCCAGCCGCATGGGGGCACAGACGTTGGTGCTTCAGAGTTCACACGTGCCGATGTTCTCCCAACCCGAAGCGGTAGCGGAATTTATCGCGAACGCTGCCGCATCTGTCGGGGGGTAATGGCGAAGCGGTCGAAGTCGGAACATAGCGGGGTCTCGCCTCGAATGAGGCTTGTCGCTATGCTTCGCCCATGCAACTCGTAGCGCTTAAATATTTCGTTGCGGTGGCGGACTACGGCAGCTTCAATGCCGCCGCCGAACGGCTGGGTGTGACCCCATCGACGCTGACGCGAAGCGTCGACACACTGGAAGGCGACCTCGGACTAACCCTCTTTGAACGAGGCCGACGAGGTGTTGTGCTGACTCCGGGAGCTGCGTCCGTCCTCGCGGAAACCAAGAGAATGCTGGCCAGTCTTGCGGCAGTGACGCAAGCCGCCAACGGAGCAGCACGCGGAACAAGCGGAGAGCTCAGGCTTGGCGTGCGCTCTCCACCCCTCGGCGAGCCTCTGCGCAGCATGCTTGGACGCTGGCGGCGAGATCATCCCAATGTTCGGCTGATTATCCATGAGCTTTCCGATCATGATATCTACGCTGAATTGACCGCGCGGCGGATCGACGTGGCTCTGGCGCCGAGCTTTGCACCCTGGCCGAGGGTCGTGATGGAGCCACTTTATCGCGAGAGGATGGTGGCGGCAGTGCCCAAGGAACATGCTCTTGCCGCACGCGAATTGCTGCGATGGTCCGATCTGCGCGACGAGACGATCTACGTACAGGAATGGCCGCAGAGCCACGCCATGCGCGAGTTCTACGCCTCGATGATCGGCATAGGCGTGCCCTTTCAAGCTCAACCGGCTGGCAAACAGACGGTATTCAGCCTTGTGGCCGCGGGCTTCGGCGTTACCCTTGCGCAACAGAGCCAGGCTGAAGTCAGCTTTCCTGGCGTCGTATTCAAGATTGTCGACGAGCCAAACGCGCAGGTCGAATTCAGCCTGGCATGGGCGCGGGATGCGGAGAGCGCCTTAATCGGACGTTTTCTCACATCGATGCGCGCGGGTGCCTCGGACGCCGGGTCGTCGGCAAATGCACAAGGTCGATAGGCCATGCCGGTCGGCGACTTTCGCGCGTTCGTCGAGCAAGCGCTATTATTCGGGGCATAAGCGGAAGTATTGTTGGGCGGCCCCTACCTGTCGGTCACGCTCTATCCGCAAGCATCCGCTTGCGGCCGGAGCCGCGAAGCGTCTCCACCCTTCGGGTGACGATCGTTGCCGCTTACTGCTTCTGCCCGTGCTCCTCTCCGAAGGCACCTCCATGATGGGGCCGGGCGAGGTTAGGTCGTCCAAGCTGACAGCGCGTACTTGACGCGAACGCCTTACACGGATGGAAACGCATTGACCTTTCCCCATGTTAGGCAGAGCAGAGTGCTCGGACGATCTTAGGCTACGTCCGCGACGGCCGGATGTCCGAACCGAACTCTGTGCCGTCGACCTACATTCGGTGCATGATCACCGCCAGCTTGCGAGTAATCGCCACGCATGACGTCCTTCTCAAGGACATATCGAATCCAACGAACAGAGCCATGGTGCGTCTCCCTCTCGGGTCCCAAATCAGCCCCAGTTCAGGATAGCGAGGGGAACGAATTGGATTGTCCCAGCTGACGCGGGCGTGCGGTGCAGCCGGAAATCGGCGTCCGAAATGGAAGCGGCAAAAAAGGAGAGAGTAAGAGAGCGGCCGCGGAGGGCCGTGACGGGTTGGAGCTGCGAGAGAGGCTTGCGGTGCCCGTCGCGGAGATCCGCGATGTCCAAACATCATCGAGCGCGCAGCGGCCAGGATCGGTCGTGCGTTTATGACGAAATCACCGACAAGATCATCGCCGAGTTGGAGGCAGGCCATGTGCCGTGGGTTCAGCCTTGGCAGACTGCGGCAGCGCAGGTCTCGCTGGCTATGCCGAGAAACGCCGCGACGCGTCGTCCGTACAGTGGCATTAACGTCCTGATACTATGGAACGCGGCCCGCGAGCGCCGATTCTCGGGGCACAGCTGGCTCACATACCGTCAGGCGTTCTCGCTCGGCGGTCATGTCCGCAAGGGTGAATGCGGTACCACTGTCGTCTACGCTGATCACTTCGTACCAGCGGATGAAAAACGCCGCGCCTACGAGACGGGCGAGGAAGCGCAGGCTGTTTCATTTCTGAAGCGCTTTACGCTCTTTAACGCCGACCAGTGTGATGGACTCCCCGCAGAGATAGCGACAGCTGCGCCGCCCCCGCGGCCTGGTATGATCGAACCGAGGGTCGAGGCCTTGATCAGAGCAACCGGCATCGATTTTCGGATCGGTGGCGACCGCGCCTTCTATGCGCCAGTTGAGGATTATGTGCAGGTGCCACCTCCAGCGGCCTACTTCGAGTCGATCAATTGGCATCGCACGGCGCTCCACGAACTTGGCCACGCCAGCGGTCATTCCTCGCGCCTCAATCGCGAACTTGGCGGTTCCTACAGCACCAAGACATACGCCTTTGAGGAAATGATTGCAGAACTCTGTGCTGCCTTCTGCTGTGCGTCGCTTGGCATTGTACCCACCGTACGCCATGCCGATTATATCGGCTCGTGGCTCGAGGTCTTGCGCGAAGATAACCGCGCGATCCTGCGAGCTGCCTCGCAGGCGAACAAGGCCGCTGATTATCTGCTCGGTTTCCTTCCCGAAATGTCTCCGGCCGGCAACCCTGTCGGTGGGGATCAGGAAGCCAGTTGAACGAGGTCCTGAAAACGGGCTCGAAAGCCTTAAGAGAAAGAGGGCGGCGCAAAGCGCCATGACAGGGTGGAGGTCGAGAGAGAGGCTCTCGGTCGCCTGTCGTGGAGACCTCAAATGACAAAGCCTGCTCGAACGCTGTCGCCCTCATCGAACATCCCGATTGATTGTACTGACGAACGAGAGGCCCGCCGGATGCGCGACGCCTCCGAACTGGCGCGTTTGCTGGCCCGTGAGGCCGAGGCGGTGTGTCGACACTATCTCTCCAACGGTCGACGCCAAGGCCGCTATTGGGTGGTTGGAGATAGCCGAAATACCCCTGGCCGCTCGCTGTTCGTCCGGTTGAACGACTTGCCGCAGCGGCCTGCAGGCAAGTGGACGGATGCCGCGACCGGCGAGCATGGTGACCTTCTCGACATTATTCGGACCAGCTGCGGGCTGGTGCATTTTCGCGACGTGGCCGACGAGGCGCGGGGATTCCTGAGCATACCCAGGCCCGATCCCCGACCGGCGTCGATTCATGGCCGTCCTCGAGCGCGGATCGGGTCCGTAGAGGCCGCGCGACGACTCTTTGGCATGTCGCAGCCGATTGATTGGACGGTCGCCCAAGCCTATTTGTGGCAACGCGGTATCAGATCCGTCCACGATGAAGGCGCGTTGCGTTTTCATGCGCGCTGTTATTATCGGCCGAACGATGGCTCGCCGACCGAAGCCTGGCCGGCGATGATCGCTCGTGTTACCGATCTCGACGGTCGAATTACCGGGGTACACCGCACCTGGCTTCATCCGTTAGGACACGGCAAGGCGCCAGTTGATACACCTCGACGCGCAATGGGCCAACTTCTCGGTAACGCTGTGCGCTTCGGGTCAGCTGATGATGTGCTCGCGGCAGGCGAGGGCATTGAGACCATGCTTTCGCTTCGATGTGTGCTGCCGACCATGCCTATGGTAGCTGCCCTTTCAGCCAATCACCTCGCTGCCTTGCTGCTCCCGCGGCCGCTGCGCAGGCTCTATATCGCTTCCGACGCAGATGCCGCGGGCATAGCGTCGGCAGTGGCCCTGACGACCCGCGCGGAAGCCGCCGGTGTTGAGGTGCTCACCTTGTCGCCCTGGCTCGACGACTTCAACTCAGACCTGCACGCATTGGGCATCCAAGAATTTGGGGCAGCCTTAAGGGCGCAGTTGCTGCCACAGGACGTTGTTCGCTTTGCGCCCTCGGCGAGGACCGATACGGGATAGCGTCGGCGAGTTCGAACGCGATGTCGTCACTCGTCGACATGAGGTCGGGATTGCTGGACGGAGTCGCCCCTGGCCTTCTGAGAGGGCGATGGGACGGGAGGCGGCCCGGCCCGGCAATGGCTGCGCTCAGCTATTTTCCGCCGGCCCTCTCGGGCCTTTGCATCGCCAGGCAAAATAGCCGGGCTTCGCCATCCTGCGCTTCGCTTCGGCCCTGCGCTGGGCTTCGGGTTCTGGTCCATTCCGCCCCCCGTCTGGTCATCGCCACGAAGGCCGCGATGGGCGCGGCCGATCCGGCAAAGGACCTCCAGCCATGACGACCGACCATGATGATATCGCGTTCGAACCGCAGCACCGCTCGTCACCGATCGATATCGCACTCAACGAGCTTCAGCTCTATGGCCACCGTCCGTTCCAGGACGAGCCTGATGCGAGGCCTCTCCCCGATGCCAATCTCATGGCAGGCGCTATCGCCGATATCTTCGACGCCTTCGTCGCGACGATGAGGGACACGCGGATCGAGCCCGACTTGGACGATCTGCTGTGGTCGACGGTCAACCTCTTTCACCGGGCGACTGGCCGTGTCGAGCGCGAACTTGACGGCAACGAACTGGCGCAGCAACAGAGCCAGCGCGAGCAGGATGGTTCGGAGGTCCGGTCGGTCGAGCTCGAACGTCTTACGGCGGAAGGGATCACCTTAATCGAACGCCGAAACGCCATGGAGCTGTTCCGCGACCTCGCCACCGAGCAATTTGAGCGTCACACCGGCTCGCTCTGGCGTCCCCGTTCCGGGTCCCTTGTCAATCATCGGACGATCACCTCGGCGATCATCGATAGCCGCGAGTTCCTTGCAGCCAAGCGCCGCGCGGAAACCGAGGCTTTGCTGCCCTCCGGGCCGAAGATCGCACTGACCGGTGGGCTCGATTTCAACGATTATCATTCGATCTGGGATCGTCTCGACCAAGTCCACGCCAAGCATCCCGACATGGTATTGCTGCACGGCGGCTCACCTAAGGGTGCCGAATTGATCGCCGCCAAATGGGCCGACAACCGAAAGGTGCCGCAGATTGCTTTCAAGCCGGATTGGGCAAAGCATGCCAAAGCCGCACCATTCAGGCGCAATGACGCAATGTTGGAAACCTTGCCGATTGGCGTTCTCCATTTCCCCGGCACCGGCATCCAGGATAACCTTGCCGACAAGGCTAGGAAATTCGGCATCCCGGTCTGGAAATTCGGCGGCGCGTGAACGCCGTTCGTCTTGAATTCTGGTAGCAATTCTAATGCAACGATGCTGTCATTTGCGGAGAGCTGCCATTATGCCCGTTGTCACCATTCGCAATCTCTCCGAGGAAGCTAACCGCGCCTTGAGGTTGCGTGCGGTGCAAAATAATCGCAGCGCGGAAGCGGAAATGCGCGCAATTCTGGAGGATGCTGTGCGACCCGCCAATCGGTTGCGCCTGGGCACTGCGCTCGCCGATATGAGCCGAAAAATCGGGCTCTCCAACGCCGATATCGAAGCCCTCGGACAGGTAGGCGGCAATGAGCCCGCCGAGCCGCCGCATGTCGAATGATCGTGCGCGATCCGGCCGTCCGTAATTGGCTCGATGAACAGGCGGCGGAGACGCTCTTTCTCTCCAGCGTCACGATCGCCGAGCTGATGTTCGGCATCGGCGCGCTTCCAAGGGGCAAGCGCAGGGATAAGCCGACCGCTGAGCCCGATGGCGTGCTGGAGTTGTTTGCGGATTGGAGTTCGATACCGCGGCGCACCGCTACGCCGATTTGGCCGTGAAGGCGCGCGCCGCCGGGAAAGGCTTCGCACGCCCGACGGCTATATCGCAGCGATCGCAGCATCGCATGATTTCGCGCTCGCGTCTCGCGACACCAGCGCGTTCACGGCTGCTGGTCTAATCGTGATCGACGCCTGGAGCCTTGTCGTCTGAACGGCGAGCTTAGCGGAAGTGGAACGGGGCGATGCTGCTCACCCTCTGCCAGGGCAAAGCGTCGACGAGGCCAACGCCCACCGACCGGCCTTCGGAGTCTTCTCAGATCTCTTAATTTCCGAGGCTACCGGCAACGCCGATGCGGATGAGGCCGAACGCTCTGATTGTGTTATGCCTGCGGGTCTTGCAGTCGCTTTTGGCGGACGCAGAGCTCCGGCTAACGTTCGATCCGGCACCCCGGAAGGTGACGAGAGGGCGCCAACGTTTGCTGTGATGCGCCATTCTTGCCATTGACGCGCCACCGTCAGCATCTGCCCGATCGATCCAGCCGCAGTCCTTGTAGAATGTCGGCGCCAGCCGTCAAGGTTGCTTCCGTCAGTTCGTTCGGGGCTCGCGTCCAACGCAACCTCGGATGGCGGATCAAGCCCGAGGGGCGGCTTACGCCTCGATCGCCTTCCCGCAACGGCTGCGCCTGCTTTTTTCCCCTGCCGCGAAGAGGCGGCATTCCTCGCGGGAAGACAAAAAAGGCAGGCTTTCGCCGTCCTCCGCTGACGCTGCGGGCCTGAAGGCTGCGGGTCGATCGCTCCCCGGGCCAGGATCGCCATCGAGGCTGCGATGGTCGCGGCCCGAGCAACAAACGGAGACTACCATGGCTACCATTGGCACCTTCACTGCTTCGGACAACGGCTACATCGGCTTCATCAAGACGCTGACGCTGAACATCAAGGCAAGGTTTGCCGCATCCGAGAAGGACAACGACAAGGCTCCCGACTACCGCATCTTCGCCGGCGTGACCGAGTTCGGCGCAGCCTGGAAGAAGACGGCTCGCGACAGCGATCGCGAATATCTCTCGGTCAAGCTCGACGATCCGAGCTTCCCGGCCCCGATCTACGCCTCGCTGGTGAAGGTCGAAGGTGACGCAGGCTTCAGCCTGATCTGGTCCCGGCGCAACGGCGACTGACCGCTGGCCATCGTCGGCCTCGCCTCCTTGTAGGCGGGGCCGATTTGCAACTTTTCTTGCCTCGCTTTGGAGCGAAGTGGAAAGGCATCGGCCCGCCGTGCTGGGCGGCAGAGAAGCGGCGGCGATCCGGCCGGCCGGGAGAAGCCTGATGTTGCGACCCGGCACAACATCAGGGGTCGAGGACGGTCGCATGGTGAGATGGAAGGGCTCCGAAAGCGACGCTAGGCCGTCATGTCGAGGAGCAGGAAGACGCCCCGGGATGGTATGACGGCTCGCCAAATCGCTGCGATAGGCGGCTCGGACGATACGAAGCAGGCCGAGCGAAAGGCCGTAGCCATGCTCTGGCGAGGTTGGTTGCGATGGAGAAAAAGCTCGCGGCGTAGTCTCGGTTTCGCCCTATTTGCGACGGGAATCGCCGATCAATATCCCCGTCGCTAGAGAGGGAGGAGACAGCAAGACGTGGCGAACGAGCGGCGGGTCTGTGCGGGACAGATTGTGATTGATGGTGCCCCTATGCGCTGCAAGGTGCGCCATCTCACGGCGTCCTCCGCAATCGTTCAGACTCGCGACGCGCCGTCCGTGCCTATGGCCTTCGGCCTGCGCATTCCGAGCGTAGGTCTTAACATCAATTGCTCGGTGGTGTGGCGTGATGAACGCCGACTCGCTGTGACGTTTTTGAACTGACCAGAAACTGTTATTCTTGATGCGGGTCGCCGTCCCGAGCTCGGACTGTTCATTGGTTAATAGCGTTGTTGGGAGCAATTGCTCTTGTGGGCGTTCTCTTGGCTGCTTGGCGAGCTCACAACCGGCCCTTCCGCATCCTCAGCCCGGTCTGTCGCTTTGTGGGCGTAGGACTTGAATGAGCCGCTACCAAGCCGAGAGCCCGCTCAGGACGCAGCCTCACAGCTTAGAGCAGATCTGAATAGTGCGCATCGTTGAATTATCATCGGTCGAGGTGTTGCATGGGCGGTCGGTCATCTACCAAGCATTCGAATGTCGCCGTAGTTTTCTTCGATCGGCCGAATGTACGGCGCGCCCCCTTTGTGCCGCCTGACTTCCGCATCTTCGCCAGCATAACCGAATTCGGGGCCGCCTGTAAGAAGACTGCCCGCGACAACGATCGCGAATACCTCTCGACCAAGCTCGACGATCCGAGCTTTCCCGGCCACGATCTAGGCATCTCTGGTGAGGGTCGACGACGAGGGCTTCACCCTGATCTGTCTCGGAGGCGGGGCCTTTTTGCGCCTCCTTGAGCGGAAAAAGAAGGAGCATCTTCGTAGACACCGGTATGAGGCTCCGCCCTCGCGGCCGCAAGGGTGAAGCACGGCTTGCCGTGCCGGTCGGAGCGGTATCACCGGACTTTCGCGCAAGGACTTTCTTGACAATGTCGCCGTCGGGCGCGCGCAGCCTTTTGGCGCGACCATGTCAGGCAGGGGATGTGACACAACTCTCCTGCGAAGCAGGACGACCGGCGGATTTGTATTTCCGCTTAGTGCTGAATTAGAGAGGTCGGCAGCAAAGCGACTGGGAGTCGGCAGCTTCTATTTGCGCGGCCCGGCCCGGAGACGACGAGCGCTCATTTGGCGCGACCTCTCTTTGCGGCCCGCCTTAGGAACTCGTCTGGTTCGACGTCGAGCTTGTCGGCGAGCCGACCAATAACCTTTATGCTGACGTAATACACGCCCTTTTCGAGCTGGCTCAGGTAGCTCCGGCTTATCTCAGCCTCCAAGGCAAGTTCGTCTTGAGACCATCCCCTCGCATTGCGTAGACGACGCAAATTAGTGGCGAATGTCTCCCGCAAATCCATGTGGGAAAGGTCGCCGCTTGCTCAGTATATTGCACCTCGATATACTTAACAAAGTGCGGTCACGCGAGCCGTTACGACAGCAGATTCCGTGAAGTCCTCTGACCGTAAGATCATGCCAACACCGCCGCTCGATCCAGATGTAGCCGATTTAGCCCCAAAGGATACGACTGTAACGTCGTATGACGAGCAGCACGTCGTTACGTACATGCGGCTCCTGCAAGCGGAGGGAGAAGGAGTGGACTGGCGGGAAGTCGTGCGCATAGTCCTACATATTGACCCTGAGCACGAGCCTGACCGCGCACGGAGTGCATATCAGAGTCATCTCTCGCGCGCTAAGTGGATGACGGAACAGGGGCGCCTGTTACGCGTCGCGAGGAAAAGTTAGAAGAAATTCATCGTCCGAATCGTCCCTTTAGAAATCGTCGTCTCAAGCGGGCACGTGGTCCTCTGGGAGCACCACGTGGTGTCAAACTAGGGTCTTCCTGCAACCCTCTCGTTCATAGTTATTGCGCTGCAATCCTTCAGCTGCGTGCAATGGGGCGGAAGCAATGCCTGAATTCGACTGGCGCTCGCCAGATTCTTATATGAGTCTCCAAGATGCCAAGATCACCGACATCGCTTGGGAATGTCTTCGTCGCAATGCCGATTACCGGCGCGAATACGATGCGATGATCGCCGACAGTCCGACTGGCGAAGTAACCGACGAGTTCCGGAGAAGGTGGGGCATCTGCTTTCGCCCATAACCCTCAGAAGTCCTTTGACGAACAAACAGTCTTTTGGGCGCCCGAGGTTCTAGCAACCGTTGTTCCAGTTGCAGTGGCGGCGCCGACCGCTCATCGAGAGTCAGCGTCTCAGGCGCTGCCCGAACTTATCGCTGCCCAGGTGCGTCGTGCGGCCGACGGCTGGCACGCTGTGCTGTCCATCGGCGCAGTGGAGCACCGGATCTGGTCAAAGGAAGCGCCCGTCATCGGCGCCTCCTATATTGCCGAGCTGCCGCTGGATCGAGATTTCGACGCGCGGGCACATGCAGCTCGACGGCTCTGGCGTGCGATGAACGGACGCGCGCCAGGACCTGCCTTTCATCAACTGTCCAAACAGCGTCGCGAACGCCTAAGCGCTGCGATACGCGCGCTCGACACGCATAATGCCGGCGGCAATTATCGCATTGTCGCTGAAGCGCTGTTTGGCAAGACACGCATCCCCGATCGCGCTTGGAAGACGCATGATCTGCGCAAACGAACGATCCGTCTGGTGCAGGGCGGTCTTGCCCTGATGCGTGGAGGTTACCGCAAACTTCTGCAATCGAAGCGCAAGGACAAATAGCCGCCGGCCTTGGGTGTATCGAAAATCGTCCCCTCAATATTCGGCATCCCCCTGCGAGGGGGCGCTCCTCCATGATGACCCCATATACTCCAGCGCTGCCATTCGCAGCGTGCTGTCGCCGTGGAGCTCTCAAATGCCTGATCCGATGGCCGGCTTACCACCGCGTTTCCTGCGAACGCCGGAGGCCGCGCGTTACCTTGGCCTTTCCGGTCGCACGCTAGAGAAGCATCGGACGTACGGCACCGGGCCGACCTATCGCAAGATTGGCGGCCGCGTCGTCTATGCGCTGGATGACTTGAAAGCCTGGGCCGATCTCGGCGCCAAGACCTCGACGTCAGATCCGGGCAAGGGCACCGTCCTGCCGGCCAAGGAGCATCCAGTTCTGCGCCCCTATGCGGGCCAGGAACGTCGCTGATTCGGTTCGTGAGCAATGACCATGCGGCGCAAGCAGCATTCTAAGCGCGACCAGCTTGAGCTCTTTCGGGCGCTGCTCGCCGAGCTCGCGCCTCGCGATGAGCAGGATCTGATGGCGTATCCATTTGTTCCGCTGGCAAGGGACATTGTGCCGATCGATTTCAGCGGGGATGCCATCTGCGATGGTGTCGAGGCCGCGGCGGCGCACGGCGTCACGACCATCTGCGATGTGGATGTTCTGATGTGGGCGGCTCCGCCAATCGTCGAGGCCGGTGACGTAGCGTTGGTGAGGTCGCGCCTGACGGCCGCAATGTCTTACGCCACCGGTCGGATTTGGGGTAACTGCCGGCATCCGGCTGGTCTTGCGTGCTTCGACAATCCGGCACTGCGATCACATATGTTCCTCGCGAAACTTCGATCGCACGGCTTCCAATCCCAGTCTCAGGGGACAGCCGCATGAGCGATCTCACTCAAGTAGAAGTTCTGTGGCTGGAGAAGCGCATCGAAAACCGTGTTCGGTTCGGTCGCATCGTGAAGGAGCTGATGGTCGATCGTCACCGCCGCGTCTTGTCGTTTGCGCCAGGCAGCATCTTCGGCTTCGTCCGCTGGACATCGAGCGACTTTGGAACGGTCATTTCGCGAATCGACATCTTGCGCGCGGTCGCGCCGGGGCAACGCTGTTCGACCGTACCCTATGTGAAGCCGGGCGGAGAGATTCTGCTGCGGCTCTCTGGCTGGCTGAAGGTTGAACGGGTGCTGCAGATAATCGATGCGATCGAGACCCTCGGTATCGATCCGGCCGATGTCGCGCCTGATCATTGGCAGCACATTCATAACCGCTTGTCGGTCAACGAAAGCCCGCGCCCCTATACGAAGGCGCGCCATCAGGCGTGGCTCCACCGGCGGAGAGTCATGCGATGACGAGCCGCCTGAGGACCCTGACGGTTATGTGCAGCGCTGCCGTGACGCTTGTCGTTGCAATCGCGCTCGAGCCGCTTCCACTCTATATCTGGAATGCATCCGCTAGCGTGCCGATCGGTCTCTATCGCTTGCGCTCGGTGAAGCGCTTTCATGTCACCGAACTGGTCGCCGTTCAGCCGCCGGAGCCGCTCGCAACGTTTCTCGACCTGAACGGCTATCTGCCGCTCCGCGTCCCCATGCTCAAGCGCGTGCTGGCGCTGCCCGGGCAGACCGTTTGCAGAAGAGGGGCCACTATTGCGGTTGATGGCATCGTCATGGGCGAGGCGACGGATCGCGACGGACATGGCCGTCCGCTGCCCAAATGGAGTGGCTGCCGTGTGGTCGGCGAAGGTGAACTTTTTCTCATGAACTGGCAATCGAGCGACTCATTGGACGGTCGTTATTTTGGATCGCTACCGGCGTCGGCCGTGATCGGTCGTGCGCTTCCGGTGTGGACGTGGGAGGAGTGACGTGCGTGTTCTCTGTACTCGCCGCGCCATTACTCTGTTCGATCAATGGCTGGACTAATTCTCCATCGCGACCAGCACTTGTAAGATCGACGCCCAGAGCGCCAGTTCAGGGCGGCCGAATGGCTGGCGTGGATCAGCTTTACCTTGGTCAGGCGCGAGTACGACGGCAGCTTTGGTTCGATGGAGTGTGCGTTCTGGGGCCATCATACCGCTGCTACTGCATCTCACCTCCTCACAAAATGCTGCTTTGGCGGAAGCCAGTTCAACGGTCATTCCAGTTGTCGATCAGTTCGGCGATCCATTTGCGGCTTTCATCGAAGAAGGCGCGCGACGTTTTGCGATTCCGGCGGACTGGATTCGCTCGATCTTGAGCATCGAAAGCGCGGGAGATGTGCACGCCACGTCGACTAAAGGGGCAATGGGTCTGATGCAAATCATGCCGGCGACGTGGACCGAATTACGCCGTCGCTACCATCTCGGTAACGATCCCTACGATCCGCGCGACAATATTTTGGCAGGAACTGCGTATCTGCGGGAATTATTCGGCCGCTACGGTTGGCCCGGCGCGCTTGCGGCGTACAACGCCGGGCCTTCACGCTACGAGCGGCATCTCGCGGGCGGCCTTTTGCCAGACGAGACGCGAGCCTATGTGGCTAAGTTTGCAGGCCGGCTCGGTGTTGGACTGCCGCCGATGTCGACCGCCGCCCGACAGCGGTCGGCGGCGTCAACGCCGTTCGCTGCGCGCTCCGATCTGACGAGGAGGCAGGATCAGCCGTCAGCATTCGTGTCGTTGAGCGACGCGAGGACTGCAGCCTCTCGAGACGATGTGTCGGCGATGATCCCCAGGGGTAAAGGTGTGTTCGTCGCACGGTCGGGGCTAGGGACGCCGCCATAGTGGCCTCGTGTGCAAATTGGGAAGCAATGGCGTGCCAGAGCGGGCGATTGACGGACACACGAGGGCCGTGGGCAAACATGGTTGGGAAGGCGCGCGAGATAAAAGGGGCTCGCCGGTCGAACCGCAAGCCATTGGTATGGTTTGGGTTCCGACGTGCCGGTCGGTCGGGGCGCGTGCCGCGCATTGTAATTTGAAGAATGCAATCAAGGACATTTTCGGCACCGTGTGTGCTCTTCATTGCACGGAGGTCCGGCCATGACCGCGGGCGACAGCGATCTGCGGATTCGGCCTGGGCGCATCCGCAGTACCCGCGCGCCGAAACCCAAGAGCTTCGTTAGCCAGGTACTGCGGGCGGCGAAGAGAGCAGGACACACGTCGGGTCAGACCGTAGCCGGCAGGCGTTCGGCGGCCTATGGACGCTCGACGTTTGGCCGCGGCCGGCTGTCCTTTAGCCGTGCCAGATTGTTCGGCTCGACGCGGCGCGTTGTGGTGAAGGCGCGTGTAGTCCGGCACAAAGGACGTGCCTTCCGGTCCGCACCACTGACGGCCCATCTCTCATATCTGAAGCGCGATGGAGTGACTCGAAGTGGCGAGAGGGCCGAGATGTTCGATGCCGGCAGCGACCGCGCCGATAGCGCCGCTTTCGCAGAACGCTGCAAGGACGACCGCCACCATTTCCGGTTCATCGTCTCACCGGAGGATGCCGGCGATATGACCGACCTCAAGGCCTTCGCCCGCGATCTCGCCAAGCAGATGGAGGCCGATCTCGGGACGCGGCTCGGTTGGGTGGCTGTTGATCATTGGAATACCGACAACCCTCACGTCCATCTTCTGGTTCGGGGAACAGACCAGGAAGGCGCGGATCTCGTGATTTCACGCGACTACATCAGCCGGGGCCTGCGCTCGCGCGCCGAGGAACTGGTCGCGATTGAACTGGGTCCAAAACTGGAGCGTGAGGTCCGCAGTTCGCTGGAGACGGAAGTCACGGCGGAACGATGGACGCGGCTTGATCGGGAGATCCGGCTGGCAGCCGACGAGACCGGCTATGTCGATCTTCGTTCCGAGAATCCCGGCAGGTCCGATCCCGAGATCAGGCGCCTGATGATCGGCCGCCTGCAGCACCTGGAGAAGATGGGCCTTGCCGCATCCGCCGCACCAAGCGAATGGATGGTCGAACTCGAGGCCGAGCGTAGCTTGCGCGACCTCGGCATGCGCGGCGACATCATCAAGACCATGCACCGCGCCTTTACTGAGCGTGGGGAAGCGCGTGGTGTTGCCGACTTCGTCATCGAAGGTGGACCGCCGGCGTCGCACATCGTCGGGCGACTGGTCGAGCGCGGATTGCATGACGAACTGACTGGCGAGGCCTACGCCATGATCGACGGAACAGACGGACGCGCTCACCACGTGCGCTTCCAAGGGATCGAGGCCTTCGAACATGCTCCACCGATTGGCGGCATCGTCGAAGTCCAGCGCTTCGGTCACGCCGGCGATTTGCGACCTACCCTGGTGCTTGTGACCCGCTCCGATCTCGACCTCAGGGAGCAAGTTACCGCGAAAGGGGCGACCTGGCTCGACCACCGCCTCGTCGAACGCGATGCTATGCCGCTCGCCATGGGCGGCTTTGGCCGCCAGACCCGCGATGCCATGGAAGCCCGCACCGAGCATCTGATCCAGGAGGGCTTGGCGCGGCGGCAGGGCCAACAGATCACCTTGCCGCGAGACCTCCTGAATACGTTGCGTCGACGCGAACTCGATGGGGTGGCCGCAAAAGTCTCGGCCGACACCGGCTTGCCTCCTGTGAACGTCACCTCTGGGGAGCATGTGGTCGGTGTCTATCGTCAGCGTTTGACGCTCGCCTCGGGGCGCTTCGCCATGATCGACAACGGGCTTGGGTTTCAGCTCGTGCCCTGGTCCCGTGAACTCGAAAAGAAACTCGGCCAACACGTCACCGGCGTCGTGAAGGACGGCGGTGGCATCGAATGGGGCTTTGGTCGGAAGCGCGACCTTGGCCTCTAGCAATCTCTCCAGTTCAGTAGCGGAAAGGCGTTCGGGATGTCCGGAACCAAAATCCTCTGGGGACAGGTGATCGTCGTCGGTCTCATCGTTTTGCTCGCCATCTGGGGAGCAACCGAGTGGACAGCCTGGCGGCTCGCCTACCAGCCCGAGCTCGGGCGACCCTGGTTCGAACTCCTAGGCTTCAAGGTCTATTACCCGCCCGTCTTTTTCTGGTGGTGGTTCGTCTACGATGCCTATGCGCCACAGGTCTTTGTCGAGGGCGCCTTCATCGTGGCGTCGGGAACCTTCGTTTCGATCGCGGTGGCGGTCGGCACGTCAGTGTGGCGGGCGCGTGAGGCCAAGAATGTTGAGACCTATGGCTCGGCCCGCTGGGCGGATACGGAAGAGGTTCGAGCGGCCGGGCTTCTCGGTCCGGATGGTGTGGTGCTGGGCAAGCTCGATTGCGACTACCTCCGCCATGACGGGCCGGAACACGTGTTGTGTTTTGCACCCACCCGATCCGGTAAGGGTGTCGGTCTCGTCGTTCCGTCGCTGCTGGCTTGGCCGGGCTCCACCATCGTTCACGACATCAAGGGTGAGAACTGGCAACTGACCGCCGGCTTCCGCTCCCGTCATGGCCGTGTTCTGTTGTTCGACCCGACTAACCCGAAGTCCTCAGCCTACAATCCGCTCCTCGAAGTCCGGCGCGGGGAATGGGAGGTCCGCGATGTCCAGAACGTCGCCGATGTCCTGGTCGACCCCGAAGGCTCCCTCGAGAAGCGGAACCATTGGGAGAAGACCAGTCATTCACTCCTGGTGGGTGCCATCCTCCATGTCCTCTATGCCGAAGCGGACAAGACCTTGGCCGGCGTCGCCGCTTTCCTGTCCGACCCGAAGCGGCCGATCGAGGCGACGCTAAAGGCGATGATGACCACGCCGCACCTCGGCGAGCAGGGCGCTCATCCCGTTGTCGCGTCGACCGCGCGCGAACTCCTCAACAAATCCGAGAATGAACGCTCCGGCGTCCTGTCTACCGCGATGTCGTTCCTCGGGCTCTACCGCGATCCCGTCGTGGCCCAGGTAACCCGCCGTTGCGACTGGCGCATCGCCGATCTGATCGCAGACGGTCGTCCTACGAGTCTTTACCTGGTGGTGCCGCCCTCGGACATCTCTCGGACCAAACCACTGATCCGCCTCGTGCTGAACCAGATTGGCCGTCGTCTGACCGAGGATCTGCACGCCCGCGACCGCCGGCATCGAGTCCTGATGATGCTAGACGAGTTCCCGGCGCTGGGCCGGCTGGATTTCTTCGAGTCCGCGCTCGCCTTCATGGCGGGGTACGGCATCAAGAGTTTCTTGATCGCGCAATCCCTGAATCAGATCGAGAAGGCCTACGGGCCCAACAACGCCATCCTCGACAACTGCCATGTCCGAGTCAGCTTCGCGACCAATGACGAGCGGACAGCGAAGCGTGTGTCCGACGCGCTCGGTACGGCGACCGAGATGCGGGCGATGAAGAACTATGCCGGTCATAGGTTGAACCCATGGCTGGGGCACCTGATGGTCTCGCGCCAGGAGACGGCGAGGCCGCTTTTGACCCCTGGCGAGGTCATGCAGCTTCCACCGATGGACGAGATCGTCATGGTGGCGGGCGCACCGCCGATCCGGGCAAAGAAGGTTCGCTACTACGATGACCCGCGGTTCACCGAACGGGTTCTGCCACCGCCTGATCCAGCGGCATCCGGTCGATCACCGCCTACCGACGGATGGTCAGCGCTCGGAACGCTGAAGGCGGCGGCAGGTCCAACCGACAAAGGCGCGGAGGTCGAGCAAGACACGGCGAACAGCGGCCTGCGTCGTGAGCCCGAACTCCCCGACCACGTCGCGATCGTCAAGGAGGAGACCGAGCCGACACCGGCAGAAGAATTTGCCGCCGTTCTCGACGATGACGATGATGCGGTCCGTCAGTCCCGGCTCATACGCCAACAAATGCGCGGTGTTGCCCGTCAGGTCGCCATGGACCCGAATGACGGCATGGAGCTCTGAGGCAATATGCGCGACCGGATGAACGTCTACTTCCCGCCAGAGCTGCTGAAACAGATCTCGGAACTCGCGGATCGCAAGAAGCTTTCCCGATCTGCGATCGTGGAAGCGGCCGTCGCTTCGTTTCTATCGCCGGACGGCGCGGACCGGCGGGAGGCAGCGTTCGCCCGGCGCCTCGATCGGCTGTCGCGTCAGATGCAAAGGTTGGAGCGTGACGTTGGTTTGACGGCCGAGACTTTGGCCCTCTTCATCCGCTTCTGGCTGACGGTCACACCACCCTTGCCGCACGATTCACAGGCGGCCGCGCAAGCAAAGGGGAGGGAGCGCTTTGATGGATTTGTCGAGGCGCTCGGTCGCCGTCTGCAAAAAGGGCAAAGCTTCCTGCGCGAAATTCCAGAAGATATCCGCCACCAGGAACCGGCCGACGAATCCTGACTGAGCGTTCTAGATGCGCGATCGCGCCGGCCCTTCTTTTTCTACGCCGGCCTACGACTGCAGAGATTTTGCCGAACTGACAAAGAACTGGACGCGCTATCGGCTCGCACGAGCTGAGAGCACAAGGGGCCAGCATGCAAATCTCAATAGTGTGGCGTCGAATCGCGCGCGTTTTTCTCCCTTTTGCCGCTGGATACTATCTTTCGTATCTGTTTCGCACCATCAACGCTTTGATCGCCGATCATCTTAGTTCGGATGCCGGGCTTGGGACCGCTGATCTCGGATTGCTTACGTCAGTCTATTTTCTTGTTTTCTCGGCGGCTCAGATTCCCATCGGCATATTGTTGGACCGATTTGGCCCACGTCGCGTCCAGAGTGCCCTGTTTTTGATCGCCGCCGCGGGCGCCGGACTGTTCGCGGTCTCGACCGGCTTCCTGTCACTCTTGATCGCGCGCGCAATGATCGGGTTTGGCATGGCGGCTGCGCTGACGGCTGGATTGAAGTCCATCATTCTCTGGTTTCCCAGGGAGCGAGTAGCCTTGCTGAACGGCTACATGGTCATGCTGGGGTCACTAGGGGCGGTGACCGCCACAGCTCCCGCCGAGCACCTACTCGCCTGGATGGGTTGGCGGCAGCTCTTTGAAATCTTGGCGGCTGCGACTGCTGCTACGGCCATGTTTATCTATTTCCTGGTGCCCGAACGAGGCATTGTCTTATCAAAATCGACAATGCCCGCCACCCTTAGCTCCGTTTTCGGCGATAGGCACTTCTGGCGAATGGCCCCGTTGTCCGCGACTTGTGTTGGTTCGGCCTGGTCGCTGCAGGGATTGTGGGCATCGCCATGGTTGATGGATATCGAGGGCTTTGATCGTGCGAGTTTCGTCGGACAGCTGTTCATGATGTCGATTGTACTTAGCAGCGGCGCCTGGTTGTTCGGTATGACGGTTCATTACATTAAACGAAGAGGTGTCAGGGTGGAGGCGATATTAGCGGTGGTCGCGCTGCTGTTTATTGCAGCCGAGTTAGCCTTGATCCTTCGCGTGCCTTTGCCGTCCATCTTGCCCTGGTCCGTTGTCGCAATTGTCGGAACGGCAACCGTGGTCAGCTTCGCGGTGATAGCAGATCGCTATCCGCCGGAACTTGCCGGTCGCGCAAATGGGGCCTTGAACGTTCTGCATTTCGGTTGGGCTTTTCTGGCCCAGTACGCGACGGGTGCGATTCTTGAGCAGTGGCCCACAGAGGATGGTCACAGATCCCTTGTAGCCTATCAAGTCGCGTTTGGTCTCAACGTGGCCCTTCAGATCGCGGCGTTGATCTGGTTCGCACTGCCTTGGCTCCAATCGTTCACATCGCGGATGGGTTCAATTCCTTCCACCATGCCGGTCAGTGCTTCCGAAGCAGTCGAACCAGGCATCTTCTGTGAGCAAGCCGTCGTACTGATGTCTTGCGATGATGATGTCGAGTGGTAAAGAGCGCGACCTGCAATGCACCGATAAGGCCGTGTAGGCGCCAAATGGTGGTTCGTCGTCTTTCTTTTTCTACGACGATCTACGATCACCAAAAGCGCTTATTGCGCTAGTCGACCGATGGCTTTTCTAATCATCCCCATCAGAGGACGCGCTTTGGACGTCCTCATTCGGTGGGGACAGCAGTGGCAATCCATTCCTTTCAATCGGAGGCGAATTCGCGCGGCGCACGAATGCTGCGGAGCGCGCTTGGCACGGCGATCGCGGGCTACCTTGAAGATGAATCCATCATCGAGGTGATGCTCAATCCTGATGGGGGACTCTGGATTGACAGGCTGTCGGGTGGCCTGACCGACACCGGCGAAACATTGTCCGCGGCGGATGGCGAGCGCATCGTTCGCTTGGTGGCGCACCACGTCGGCGCGGAGGTGCATTCCGGCGCACCACGCGTCTCGGCCGAACTGCCTGGGACCGGCGAGCGCTTCGAAGGTCTGTTGCCTCCAGTCGTTGCTGCTCCTGCTTTCGCGATCCGCAAACCCGCGGTCGCCGTGTTTACGCTCGACGACTACGTCGCCACGGGCATCATGACCGCGGAGCAGGCGAAGATACTGAAGAATGCAGTCGCCTCACGCAAGAACATCCTTGTCGCCGGTGGGACGTCGACCGGCAAGACAACATTGACGAATGCGCTCTTGGCCGAGGTGGCGAAGACTGCCGACCGGGTGGTGCTCATCGAAGATACCCGCGAACTGCAGTGCAAAGCGCGCAATCTTGTCGCGCTACGAACCAAGGACGGTGTGGCGACGCTATCCGACCTTGTTCGGTCCTCGCTGCGACTGCGTCCTGATCGGATCCCGATTGGCGAGGTCCGCGGTGCCGAAGCACTCGATCTGCTCAAGGCCTGGGGCACAGGCCATCCCGGCGGCATCGGCACTATTCATGCGGGCACGGCGCTCGGCGCGCTGCGGCGGCTCGAGCAACTCATTCAGGAAGCCGTCATCACGGTTCCGCGTGCCCTCATCGCCGAAACCATCAACATGGTCGCCGTCCTTGCAGGCCGCGGTACCGATCGTCGCCTCGCCGAGCTGGCTGCCGTTTCAGGGCTGGAGGCCGCGGGCGACTACAGCCTCTCATCAGCAGGAGACTGACATGCGTCAGCAAATTCGCGTTCTTTGGAAAACTACAACCCTGACTGCTTCCAGTTCAGTTCTCTTGATGACGGCGCCGGCATGGGCGGCTGGCTCGAACATGCCCTGGGAGCAGCCGCTCAATCAGATTCTGCAGTCGGTTGAAGGTCCCGTCGCCAAGATCATCGCCGTCATCATCATTGTTGTGACCGGGCTCACCCTTGCGTTTGGCGATTCGTCCGGTGGTTTCCGCAGACTGATCCAGATCGTGTTCGGGCTGTCGATCGCGTTTGCAGCCTCGAGCTTCTTCCTGTCGTTCTTCTCTTTCGGCGGCGGTGTGGTGATCTGATGGATGAATCGGTCGCAGGTTTTGTCGCGCCCGTTCACCGCGCGCTTACCGAGCCGATCCTGATGGGCGGCGCGCCGCGCTCGGTCGCGATCGTCAATGGCACACTTGCGGCGGCCCTTGGACTTGGATTGCGACTGTGGATTGCGGGTCTCGTCCTCTGGTTCATCGGCCATATGGCCGCCGTCTGGGCCGCCAGGCGCGATCCCGCCTTTGTTGATGTGGTGCGCCGACATCTGCGCATTCCCGGCCATCTCAATGCGTGAGCACTCGGTTATGATGAATCTCGCCGAATACCGCCATTCCAGCGCGCGTCTCGCCGATTTCCTGCCTTGGGCAGCGCTCGTCGACAAAGGAATCATCCTGAACAAGGACGGTTCGTTCCAACGGACGGCAAAGTTCCGGGGACCCGATCTCGATAGCGCTGTGCCGGCTGAGCTTGTCGGCGTCGCAGGCCGTTTGAACAACGCCTTGCGTCGCCTCGGATCCGGTTGGGCCCTATTCGTTGAAGCACAGCGCCATTTTGCCGGTAGCTACCCGCCGAACACTTTTCCGGATGTCGCGTCGGCGCTGGTTGACGCCGAACGCAAGGCGCAGTTCGAGGAAGCAGGCGCGCACTATGAGTCCAGCTATTTCCTGACCTTTCTCTATCTGCCGCCGGAGGAGGGGGCTGCCCGGGCAGAGCGACTGCTTTATGAGGGCCGCAACCGCACCGTTGGAACTGACGCGCGCGAGATCCTTCGCGGGTTTATCGATCAAACCAACCGTGTGCTGCAACTCGTCGAAGGGTTCATGCCCGAATGCGCCTGGCTCGATGATCAGGACACGCTGACCTACCTGCACTCAACGATCTCGACCAAGCGCCATCGCGTTCGAGTACCCGAAATTCCCATGTACATCGATGCGCTGTTGGCCGACCAGCCGCTGACTGGCGGGCTCGAGCCGATGCTGGGTTTAGCCAATGTGCGCGTTCTGACGATTGTCGGCTTTCCGGGCGCGACCATGCCGGGAATCCTGGACGACCTGAATCGCCTGGCGTTCTCGTATCGTTGGTCGACCCGGGCGATCATGCTCGACAAGACCGATGCCACCAAGCTGCTGACCAAGATCCGCCGCCAATGGTTCGCGAAGAGGAAGTCCATAGGCGCGATTCTCAAGGAGGTCATGACCAACGAGGCGTCGACACTGCTCGATACCGACGCCCATAACAAGGCGATCGACGCCGACGCAGCGTTGCAGGAGCTGGGGTCGGACCAGATCGGGCAAGCCTTTGTCACAGCGACCATCACCGTGTGGGACCGTGATCCCAACGCTGCCGATGAAAAGCTGCGGCTGGTCGAAAAGGTCATTCAGGGCCGCGATTTCACCTGCATGATCGAGACGGTAAACGCCGTTGAGGCTTGGCTCGGCAGCCTGCCCGGGCACGTCTACGCCAATGTGCGGCAACCGCCTGTTTCAACGCTCAACCTCGCCCACATGATCCCAATGTCGGCCGTGTGGGCGGGCGAGGCGAGGGACCTGCATTTCAAGGGTCCGCCCCTCCTGTTCGGCAAGACTGAGGGGTCAACCCCGTTCCGGTTCTCGCTCCACGTTGGTGACGTCGGCCATACCCTTGTGGTGGGGCCGACGGGTGCCGGCAAGTCGGTACTGCTCGCTCTGATGGCGCTCCAGTTCCGCCGTTATCCAAACTCTCAGGTCTTTGCGTTCGACTTCGGTGGCTCGATCCGGGCGGCCGTGCTCGCCATGGATGGCGACTGGCATGATCTCGGCGGCGCATTGTCTGACGGAGGCGACCAGCCCGTTGCGTTGCAACCGTTGGCCTGGATCGACGATCCTTCCGAGCGCGGATGGGCCACGGAATGGATCGGCGCGATCCTGGCACGGGAAAGAATCGAACTCACCCCTGAGGTCAAGGATCATCTGTGGTCGGCACTGACGTCTCTTGCTTCGGCGCCGATGCAGGAACGCACCCTGACGGGCCTGTCGGTCCTGCTGCAATCGAACTCCCTGAAACGTGCCCTGCAACCCTATTGTCTGGGCGGTCCATCCGGGCGCCTGCTTGACGCCGAATTCGAACGCCTTGGCAAAGCCTCGGTCCAGGCGTTCGAGACCGAAGGGCTGATCGGAACCAGTGCGGCCCCTGCCGTGCTGGCTTACCTCTTCCATCGTATTGGGGACCGCCTCGACGGCCGGCCGACACTCCTGATTGTCGATGAGGGGTGGCTTGCGCTCGACGACGAGGATTTTGCCGGCCAGCTCCGCGAATGGCTGAAGACGCTTCGGAAGAAGAACGCCTCCGTCATCTTCTCCACTCAATCGCTTTCGGACATCGATGGCTCCGCGATCGCGCCCGCGATCATCGAAAGCTGCCCAACGCGCGTGTTGTTGCCGAACGAACGTGCGATCGAACCGCAGATCACGGCCATCTACCGCCGCTTCGGACTCAACGATCGCCAGATCGAACTTCTGAGCCGGGCAACGCCAAAGCGCGACTACTACTGTCAGTCCCGTCGCGGCAATCGAATGTTCGAACTTGGATTAGGTGAACTTGCTCTCGCCTTCACCGCAGCCTCTTCCAAGACCGACCAGGCTGCCATCGCGCAGCTTCTCGCCGAGCATGGACCTGACGGTTTCGTACCGGCCTGGCTCGAGCATCGTGGCGCCGCCTGGGCGGCCGATCTGATCCCCAATCTCAGCAATCTGGAGAAATCGCAATGAGGCACCTTGGCCTACTGGCGGCTGCCGGCACCATCGCCCTCACGCTCGGCGTGGCGATGCCCGCGCGGGCGCAGTGGATCGTCTTCGATCCAAACAACTACGTTCAGAATGTCCTGATCGCCGCGCGGGAACTTCAGCAGATCAATAACCAAATCACCTCGTTGCAGAACGAGGCGCATATGCTGATCAATCAGACGAAGAATTTGGCGAACCTGCCGTATTCGTCGCTGCAGCCGTTGCAATCATCGATCCAGCGGACCCAGCAATTGCTGGCTCAGGCCCAGCGGATCGCTTACGACGTCCAGCAGATTGATCGCGCATTCTCGACAAGCTATGCGCCAGCTAGCGGCAGCCAGTCGTATCAGTTGCTGATTTCCAACGCTCAATCGCGGTGGCAGAATACTTATACGGCAACGCAAGACGCGCTCCGGGTTCAGGCCGGCATCGTTGGCAATCTCGACACCAACCGCATCCAGACGTCAGCGCTCGTAACGTCGAGCCAGGGCGCCAGCGGCGCTCTGCAAGCAATGCAGGCCGGCAATCAGATTCTCGCGCTGAACGCGCAGCAACTCGCCGACCTCACGGCCGTCATGACGGCACAGGCCAGGGCACAGAGTCTTGAAGCCGCTCAGCGGACATCGGCTCAGGATCAGGGACGAGAACAGCTTCGTCGATTCCTGAAACCGGGTCAGGGCTATCAATCCCAGGACGTACGGATGTTCCACTAATGACCGATGTAAGGGCATTCAAGGCGTTGTCACTGCTTGCGACAATCGGTGTATTCGTCGTCGCTGCTTGCACGATTAAGCTTCGCGGTGGAGACGATTCTCTCCCGCCGCCGACTGTGGAGCAGACGACAGGTGCAACCAGCTCTGACCTTGCACGCTGTCGCGGCGTCACCTCTGAGGAAACGGCAGGGTATCACCATTGCAAGCGGGTTTGGGACGAAAACCGACGTCGCTTCTTTGGCAAGAAGGCTGTAGCTCCTGACCACGATGATTCCGCCGCAGGCTTGGCGCCGGCCCCGAAGGATCAGAGCCGGATCCCGCAAGGATATCCGCCTCTGGCGACACCTGAGGCGAACAGGCCATGACTGGTACCGGGATCATCGACCAGTTCCTGGAAACGTTCACGCGTTATATCGATAACGGCTTCGGCCTCTTGGGTAGCGATGTCGGATATCTCGCGACGACCCTTGCGGCGATCGACATCACGCTCGCCGCGTTGTTCTGGAGTTGGGGCACGGACGAGGACATCATCGCGCGCCTTGTCAAGAAGACGCTCTTTGTGGGCGTCTTCGCCTACCTCATCGGCAACTGGAATAGCTTGGCACGCATCGTCTTCGAAAGCTTTGCCGGCCTTGGGCTGAAGGCGTCTGGCACAAGCCTATCTGCATCCGATTTCCTGCGACCGGGAAGGATCGCCCAAGTCGGCCTCGACGCCGGCCGACCGTTGCTCGACTCAATCTCGAATCTGATGGGCTACATCAGTTTCTTTGAGAATTTCGTCCAGATCGTCGTTCTCCTGTTCGCCTGGGTCGTGGTGTTGCTCGCCTTCTTCATTTTGGCAATCCAGCTTTTCGTCACGCTGATCGAGTTTAAGCTCACAACGCTGGCCGGCTTCGTGCTCATTCCCTTTGGTCTATTTGGCAAGACCGCCTTCGCGGCGGAGCGGATCCTGGGCAACGTGATATCCTCTGGGATCAAGGTTCTCGTCCTGGCCGTCATCGTTGGCATTGGATCGACACTGTTCTCGCAGTTTACCGCTGGCTTCGGCGGTGCACAGCCGACCATCGAAGACGCGATGACGATGGTGCTCGCAGCCCTCTCCCTGCTGGGGCTCGGTATCTTCGGTCCAGGAATTGCTAACGGGTTGGTGTCCGGCGGGCCGCAGCTCGGCGCCGGCGCCGCGATCGGAACGGGCCTTGCTGCCGGCGGCCTTGTTGCGGCCGGTACAGGTCTTGCCGCCGGTGGTGCTGGTCTTGCCGGCGGGGCGATGGCTGGCGCCGCGCGCGGTGGCGGCGCCGTCTTGAGCGGAGCATCCGCCGCCTATCGAAGTGGCGGCTTTGCTGGCGTCGCGGAGGCGGGCGCCTCAACTGCCTTGAGCCCGTTGCGACGTGCAGCAGCTGCGTTCGACGGAACTGGGCAAGCCGGCGAGCAGGCCACGAGCGCTTCTGCCGCGGGTCAGCCCGACTGGGCGCGACGGATGAAGCGTAGCCAGACCATTCGCCACGGAGCATCGGCAGCCGGCCACGCGGTTCGCTCAGGCGATCACGGTGGCAGTGGTTCCTCCGTCGATCTGTCGGAAGGAGAGCGCTGACACGCAGCCAATGCGCTTTTGCGGCTAGCCGAGCGCTAGCGACGCACGACTTGAACCTAATCACTCGATCCCAGGGGGCAATCATCGATGTTCAAACGAAGTTCCGTTCGCTACGGGCGCATGCCCGAATCGGTGACGCCCTATCAAAAGGCAGCGCAGGTTTGGGACGAACGCATAGGATCCGCGCGCGTGCAAGCCAAGAACTGGCGTCTGATGGCGTTCGGCTGCTTGATGCTGTCCGCGGGCTTTGCCGGGAGCCTTGTCTGGCAAACGAGCCGGGGATCGATCACGCCCTGGGTGGTCGAGGTCGATCATCTCGGTCAAGCCCAAAGGGTTGCACCGGCGAATATCGACTATCAACCAACCGACGCGCAGATCGCATACCATCTGGCACGCTTTATCGAGGATGTCCGAGGCTTGCCGGCCGACGGCATCGTTCTGCGCCAAAACTGGCTCCGAGCATACGATTTTACAACCGATCGTGGCGCCGCCGCGCTCAACGACTATGCGCGTAACAATGATCCCTTTGCCAGGCTGGGCAAGGCACAGATCTCCGTGGAGGTCTCCAGCGTCATTCGCGCGTCTTCAGAAAGCTTTCGAGTCGCGTGGACCCAGCGCACCTACGACAACGGTTCGTTGAGCTCAAACGAGCGCTGGACTGCGATTCTCACTGTTGTGATCGAGACGCCGCGCGATGCCGAACGCCTGCGCAAGAATCCCCTTGGCGTCTACGTCCGCGCCATCAACTGGTCAAAGGAGTTGAGTCAGTGACTAAGACGCCGTCTGACGTTCATTTGAAGCGTCTCAGCTCCAGAAGCAGGCGCAAATCGATTTGGTCCGAGTTCGTGAGCTCGAGACGAGCAATTCTATGCGCTGTGCTGCTCTGTTCGTCCGTGCTTGGTGGGTGCGCAACCTACGTACCACCAGAGATCAGCTACGACGCTGAAGTGCCCCCGTTGCCAGCGCCCCGGATGGCTCTCGACGACCGATCGAAGCCGCTTCACGTTCCTCCGCTCTGGAAGCCGGCTCTCGGCGGTAAGGCGGCCGCGAAAGAAGATCCCCAACCCGTAAACCGGGTTGAGACTGCAAATAGCGCAGCCCGGGTCGAACCACGCAAACGGGGATATTTCAACGCAGCGCAAATCTACGCCTACAGCCCCGGAGCGCTCTATCAGGTTTACGCCGCGCCGGGGCAGATCACGGATATCGCGCTCGAAGAAGGAGAGCAGTTGACGGGATCGGGGCCTATTGCGGCCGGCGACACCGTGCGCTGGGTCGTGGGCGATACGGAGAGCGGTAGCGGCGACACGCGACGTGTCCATATCCTGCTCAAGCCGACCCGCGCATCGATCGAAACCAATCTTGTCGTCAATACCGACCGGCGCACCTACCTGATCGAGCTCCGCTCCCGCGAGCGGCCATACATGCCATCCGTTGCCTGGTACTATCCGGAAACCGTCCGCGAACGATCGCGTTCGGTTGCTCTGAAACCCGTTCTTCCGGAGCCAGTGAACCGCATCTCTCGCTACGCGATTGAAGGGGACAAGCCACCCTGGCGACCGGTCGCCGCATATGACGATGGCCGAAAGGTCTATGTCGAGTTCCCGCAAGGAATTGTTCAGGGACAGATGCCTCCGCTCTTCGTCATCGGCCCTGATGGTAAGACCGAACTTGTCAATTATCGCGCCTACGGCAACGTGTTGATTATCGATCGGCTGTTCGCAGCTGCCGAACTCCGGCTCGGCGGCGAGCATCAGCAGAAAGTCAGAATTGTTAGGACTGACGGGAGGCCGTCGTCATGAATGCTCCGAATGGAAGTGAACACGAGCAAACGACTCCAGCGCGGACGCAAGACGAGCAGTCTAGGAGCTTCCGTCTAAGAGCTGAGCATCCGCGCGTGACACGGTTGTCGCGGAAAGTACTGGCCGGAGGGAGCGCTGCTGCATTACTTGTAATCGGTGGAGCGGTGTTGTGGTCGCTGCAGAACAATCGTTCCCGAAATCAGCCTGCTGATGAGCTTTACAGCACCGAACATCACAATGTTGCCGACGGCATTGAGACACTGCCGAAGGATTACACGAGCAGCACACGGCAGGCGATTCCGCAGCTTGGTCCGCCGCTCCCTGGAGACCTCGGTCGACCGATCCTTGCTGCTCAGGGGCAGTCGCCGACGATCGGAGCTGACCCGGAACAGCAGCGCCGGGACCAGGAGACCGAAGCAGCCCGTGTCAGCCATTTGTTCGCCGCGACCAATGGAGGAGAACTGCGTCCGACCGCCGCTGCCGCTGTTGGAAGCGACCGTGTGATGCCACCGAACGCAACGAGCACCACGGCCGACGGGCTTGCGCAGAGCGGTCAGGACCGAAAGCTTGCCTTCGTGAACGCTTCTGTGGATCGTCGCACGGTCAGCTCTGACCGTATCACGAGGCCAGCTTCACCGTATATCGTGCAAGCTGGCACCGTCATTCCGGGAGCTCTGATCACCGGAATCCGATCAGACCTCCCAGGCCAAGTCACGGCACAGGTAACCGAGAATGTGTTTGACACGCCGACCGGTCGCTTTCTTCTTGTGCCTCAGGGAGCACGTTTGATCGGCATGTACGATAGCCAAGTCACTTTCGGCCAGTCCCGCGTGCTGCTCGTCTGGACCCGGTTGATCATGCCGAACGGACGTTCGATCGTTCTCGAGCGGCAACCTGGCGCTGACACCGCCGGGTTTACAGGTCTCGAAGACCAAGTGGACAATCACTGGGGCGAGCTATTCAAGGCTGCGGCACTATCGACGTTTCTGGCGGTCGGTACCGAGCTGGGGGCCGGCTCGGATACCAATAGCAACGACAGCGCCATCATCCAGGCATTGCGACACGGAGCCTCCGACTCACTCAACCAGACCGGACAGCAGGTGGTTCGGCGAAGTCTCAACATCCAGCCCACTCTGACCGTGCGGCCGGGTTTCCCGATTCGCGTCATCGTCAATCGCGACCTCATACTTGCACCGTACGGAGGATAGGGGATGCCCAAGCTTAGAATAGGAGCACTGCCGGACGACAAGCCGGTCAAGGTCACCACTGAGTTGCCAGCATCAGTGCATAGGGATCTCGTCGCCTACGCAGAGGCCCTGTCACGCGAAAATGGGCAGCCCACCGATCCGGCAAAGCTGATCGCGCCCATGCTGGCGCGCTTTATGGCCACGGACCGCGGTTTCGCAAAGGCGAAGCGAGCCAGTCATTTCCCGAGAACCGGCGGAGGTGAGGGATAGCGTTCTGCCAACAGATTTAGGAGACGCTTTAGAGCCGGATTCTCATTGTCGTCACGCCAATGCGCATAGAAGTCCACCCGGCTTGGTCCCGTTCCGTCCTGCAACTCTCGGTACACAAGGCCAGCGAAACTTGCACCAATATCCGATTCCATCACCAGACTGAGCCCCATACCCATGCTCGTCAGACTCTTGATGATGCCACGGCTTACGTCATGACGCTCTACCTTGGGGCGGTCGTCACGTAGCACGAACTTCGAAATCATGAGATCCTCGAGCTCTCGTCCGGGATCATAGTCGCTTAGAAGGATCTTTTCGTTACGCAAATCGGTCCAATAGATGATTTGGCGTGCTGCCAGACAGTGATCCTGGGGCAGCGAGATCAGAATGCGTTCGCTCCACAGCAGTAGTGACCTGACGTCCTTTGAGGGCAGACGTCCAGGGCCAACAACAATGTCGACGGTGCCGTTACGGAGGGCAGTCATCATATGAGAGCGAGAGCGTTCCACCGTAGCCAGTTCGAGTTGCGGGAGCAGTTTCTTGAGTTCACCTATCGTCGCTCGCAAATTGCCGGTGGACATGGACGTGTAGAAGCCAACGACAAGATGGCCTGTGTCGCCGCGACCACCGGATCTACCGGTGTCAACGAGCATGTCGACCTGTTCCAGGATCAGCCGTGCAATACGTAGAATCGCCCGGCCAGCGCGCGTGGGCTTGATTCCACCGCTTGAGCGCTCAAACAGCGAGGCGCCGATCAAATGCTCGAGTCGACTGATAGAACGGCTGATGACGTTGTGCTTGATTGAAAGCGCTTCTGCGGCTCGTCGAAAGCTTCCGCATTCACAGGCGATAACAGCCAATCGAAGCTGTTGCAGGTCGATACCTTTCGCTACGCTCCACCGATCGTTCCGGATCCCAGTTTCTGTCATTTTTGAAGCTCGGTGTCAAACGCCATCCGGAACTGCCCCCTTTGCGTCATGAAGAACTGCCCCCACCATCGGGTTATGATCTTGGTTGAAGGTTGCTTCCGCCGGTGACGGGACGGAGGGAGGCGGAGCCGACCGGAGGGCCGTCACCGGCGGGCGGCGGCTTGATGAGGCCGCTCTTCCGTTTGGCGCGGAGCCGGTAGCTGTCGCCGCGGATAGTCAACACGTAGCTGTGGTGCAGGAGCCGGTCGAGGATCGCGGTGGCGACCACCGGATCGGCGAACACGGTGCCCCATTCGGCAACGCTGCGGTTCGACGTGATCAGCATGGCACCAGTTTCGTAGCGTCGGCTGACCAGTTGGAAGAACAGATGGGCCGCGTCGGGTTCCAGCGGCAGATAGCCGAGCTCGTCGACGATCAGTAGCTTTGGCTTCGACAGCGCGAGTAGTTTCTCGTCCAGGCGCCGATCGCCATGCGCCTTGGCAAGGCCAGCGACCAGCGTCGTCGCCGTGGTGAACTGCACCGTATACCCGGCCAGGATTGCCTCTCGCCCGAGCGCGATCGACAAGTGCGTCTTACCGACGCCCGGCGGGCCGAGCAGCAGCACGTTCTCTCCGTTGGCGATCCAACGTGACGCGGCCAGGTCGCGGATCTGCTTCGGATCGATCGACGGCTGCGCCTCGAAGTCGAAGCCCGCAAGCTCCTTCACGGCCGGGAAGTGTGCAAGCTTCAGCGCCATGTCGATGCGGCGATGATCCTTGCGCGCAATCTCACGTTCGCACAGCAGGATCAGCGTCTCACGCGCCGACAGGTTTGCGCGCGCCGCCTCGTCGAGCAAGCTATCGAGCTGATCGCGGATGCCGGAGAGCTGCAATCGCGCCAGCATGGCATCAAGGGGATCAGTCGGTACTTCGGTTGCCTTCTTTGCGCGCGTCATCAGAAGCTTCCCCCGATCACGGCTTCATATTCGGCAAGAGGACGCAACAACGAAGGCGGTGGAGACGACCCCGGCACCGCCGCCGCAATCTCCGGCCGGCGAACCGCGCCATTCCGCCCGGCAACACCATCGAGATGGGCGGGATCGACGATCCGCAGCCGGCGCCCCTCCGATTGCTTATGGACCGCCACCTGGTGCAATCCATGGCGGATCCGCACCTCGCCGGCCGCGACCGTTACCGCCACGCGCTCACCAATTAGGCGCCACGGCACCGAGTAACTGTTCGTGTCGATCTCGATGGCGCAATCGTTGCCGACGACCCGGGTTAGTTCGCGCAATGATCCGAACGAGGG
>NZ_LNCU01000101.1 GCF_001542415.1 Bradyrhizobium macuxiense | reverse complement strand
TGTCGCGCGCCATGGAAAACTGCCCCCTCGGCGTCATGAGGAATTGCCCCCTCCTCGGATAGCTGAGGAGAGAGCGAATGAACGAGGAACGAATCACTAGAGGCTCGCCGTGGAGTGATCCACGGGGGCAGGTGATGAAGACGCCGGATGACGTGGCGGAGATGTTGCGCCTGAGAGCGTGCGGATGGGGGCTGAAGCGCATTGCGCGCCAGCTGGGCTGCAGCCATCACACGGTGAAGGACTACGTGGCGGCGGGTGGGGTGAAGCCGTTCAAGTCGCCTGAGCGGCCGAAGCGGCTCGACGGCCTTGAAGGTTGGCTGCGCGAGAGGTTCATTCGCCATCGCGGTAATGCTGATGTGGTTCGCCAGGATCTGTTGGCCGAGAAAGGCGTGACAGTCAGCCGGCGAACGCTGCAACGCGCGGTGCAGCCCTATCGTCAGGCGCTGAAGGCGGAGGCGCTGGCGACGACGCGGTTCGAGACGCCCCCTGGCCGGCAGCTGCAGATCGACTTCGGAGAGCGCCTGGTCGAGATCGGCGGCGCGAAGATCAAAGCATTCGTGTTCGTGGCGACGCTCGGGCATTCGCGGCGGGTACATGTGCGTGCGTTCCGGGCCGAGAAGCAGGAGCACTGGTTCGCTGGGCTCGAGAGCACATTCACGACCTTCAGCGGTGTCCCGGAGGAAGTGCTGATGGACAACCCACGCGCACTTGTGGTGCGCCACGACGTCGGCAGCCGGTCGGTTCAGTTCAACGACAAACTCATCGCGTTTGCGAAGCATTGGGGCTTCCGTCCACGCGCCTGCGCGCCATATCGGGCACGCACGAAGGGCAAGACGGAGAATGGCGTCGGTTACGTGAAGAAGAACGCGATCGCGGGGCATTCCTTCGTAAGTTGGGAGGCATTCGAGGCGCATCTCGCCAAGTGGGAGCGTGAGGTGGCGAACGTGCGTATCCACGGCACGACCGGCGAGGCGCCGATGGTTCGCTTCGTACGCGACGAGGCACACCGGTTGAAACCGCTCGGCGGGCAGCCCTCGTTCGGATCATTGCGCGAACTAACCCGGGTCGTCGGCAACGATTGCGCCATCGAGATCGACACGAACAGTTACTCGGTGCCGTGGCGCCTAATTGGTGAGCGCGTGGCGGTAACGGTCGCGGCCGGCGAGGTGCGGATCCGCCATGGATTGCACCAGGTGGCGGTCCATAAGCAATCGGAGGGGCGCCGGCTGCGGATCGTCGATCCCGCCCATCTCGATGGTGTTGCCGGGCGGAATGGCGCGGTTCGCCGGCCGGAGATTGCGGCGGCGGTGCCGGGGTCGTCTCCACCGCCTTCGTTGTTGCGTCCTCTTGCCGAATATGAAGCCGTGATCGGGGGAAGCTTCTGATGACGCGCGCAAAGAAGGCAACCGAAGTACCGACTGATCCCCTTGATGCCATGCTGGCGCGATTGCAGCTCTCCGGCATCCGCGATCAGCTCGATAGCTTGCTCGACGAGGCGGCGCGCGCAAACCTGTCGGCGCGTGAGACGCTGATCCTGCTGTGCGAACGTGAGATTGCGCGCAAGGATCATCGCCGCATCGACATGGCGCTGAAGCTTGCACACTTCCCGGCCGTGAAGGAGCTTGCGGGCTTCGACTTCGAGGCGCAGCCGTCGATCGATCCGAAGCAGATCCGCGACCTGGCCGCGTCACGTTGGATCGCCAACGGAGAGAACGTGCTGCTGCTCGGCCCGCCGGGCGTCGGTAAGACGCACTTGTCGATCGCGCTCGGGCGAGAGGCAATCCTGGCCGGGTATACGGTGCAGTTCACCACGGCGACGACGCTGGTCGCTGGCCTTGCCAAGGCGCATGGCGATCGGCGCCTGGACGAGAAACTACTCGCGCTGTCGAAGCCAAAGCTACTGATCGTCGACGAGCTCGGCTATCTGCCGCTGGAACCCGACGCGGCCCATCTGTTCTTCCAACTGGTCAGCCGACGCTACGAAACTGGTGCCATGCTGATCACGTCGAACCGCAGCGTTGCCGAATGGGGCACCGTGTTCGCCGATCCGGTGGTCGCCACCGCGATCCTCGACCGGCTCCTGCACCACAGCTACGTGTTGACTATCCGCGGCGACAGCTACCGGCTCCGCGCCAAACGGAAGAGCGGCCTCATCAAGCCGCCGCCCGCCGGTGACGGCCCTCCGGTCGGCTCCGCCTCCCTCCGTCCCGTCACCGGCGGAAGCAACCTTCAACCAAGATCATAACCCGATGGTGGGGGCAGTTCTTCATGACGCAAAGGGGGCAGTTCCGGATGGCGTTTGACA
>NZ_LNCU01000100.1 GCF_001542415.1 Bradyrhizobium macuxiense | reverse complement strand
AGTCGTTCGTTAAGAAACCGAATTGAGCTGGGCCGGGCAGGCGAGAGTTGGCCATAGCAATCCCAGGAACAGGCCCAAGAGTTGTTTGAGCCAGGCGAGGATGCGGCGGAAGTTGTGACCGACGGCTGAGAGGATGACGTTGGCAGCGTCGCCGGCACGGCCTTTGAGGTAGCAGCGGCCGAGGTGACCTTCGGCCTTCATGTGTCCGATGATGGGCTCGATGGCGGAGCGGCGGCGCAGTTCGCGCTTGATGGCGCCGAAGACACCGCGCTTCTGGCCGGAGATGAAGACGCGCCGTGGATTTTGTGCGTCGTGGCCACGATATCCTTTGTCGACATAGGCCCGCTCGATCGAACAGCCGGTGAGGGTCTCGGTGCGGTCGATGACGTCCCGCAAGGTGTGACCGTCGTAGGGGTTGTCGGGCAGTGCCTTGGCGTGCAGCACGAACAGGCCGCCGGGAGCCCGGCGGTTGTTGGTGACGATGGAGGCCTTCACGCCGAACTCATAGGGCGCGGCGGCCTTGCCCTTGCCGATGCACTCCACCTCCGGGGCGTGGAAGGAATAGAGCTTCCAGCCACGCTGGCGCTGCTGCTGCGAGCGGATCTGGCTGGCTCGGCCAAGCGGAAGCGCGAACGTCTCCTCCTGTGCTGGCTGGCCCTCGATCTTGCGGCGGATGTCGCGGATGATCCGGCCCAGCCTGCTGCGCAGGATACGCAACTGCCGCTGATGCCGCCCGAACTGTTTGGCATGAGCGTAGCGACCCGCCATCATCGCGGCTGCCTTGGCCACGCGAGAATAGGATTGCCGCAGCCTGACGCCGTGCTGTCTCGCCAGGCGGTTGAGCCCCCTGATGGCCGCATGCAAGAGCTTGGCATCGGTCGGAAAGGTGATGGCCTTCGGTTGCACCGTGGTGTCGACCGTAACCCGCTTGAGGTCCTGGCTGCGCAACGCGCCGGCCTCATGCGCCACCCGCAGGCTCTCAGCCAGCAAAAGCTCCAGCTTGTCGCCGAGCCGCTTGCGCCAATGGCTCAGGTCCGAGCGCTCGTGCGGGAAAGCGTGCTGGAAGAACTCTTCGCCGGTGAAGAACTGGAAATACGGATCGTGGACCCAGCGCTCGCACACCCCCTCATCGGACAGCCCGTAAATTTGCTTGAGCAGCAAAAGCCCGATCATGAAACGGGTCTCGATCCCGGGCCGGCCGTTCTCGCTGTAGAGCGGAGCGATCTCGCCGTCGATCCAGTCCCAGTCGATCTTGCCGGCGAGCAGAACCAGCTCGTGCTTCATGTTGATGATCTGGTCCAGCCGCGCCCGGAACAGATCATTTGATCCCGTCGTCTTGTGCTTCTTTGGTCGCATCGTCCTCTCCGATGCACCACAGAATCACGGCTCACGGCAAAGGGGAAGTCACGAACGAATTTGCAGGGTTTGCAGCCCTCAACCTTCCAATCCCTGCAATCTCAAACGGATCTCAATCGAAAAAACAGACTCCAGCTCAATCGCTTAGAGCCTTGTTCACAGGCGATTATTTAGTTCCAAGCTTTAATGGTGCTTCTTATCGCACAATTCGAAGGATGCGCTATGGGACAAGTTCTACACGGCTGCGCCACCACGACGGAGGCGCGGTCCGACGAGCAATACAAAATAGTCAAGAGAGCCTGAGAGGGCTTGCCAAGAGCTACGGCATGAACCCGAAGACGGTTGCGAAGTGAAAAGGACGCGAGACTGTCCCGATCTACCGACAGGTCCCAAGGACGCTAAATCGACCGAGCTTTCCATTGATGAGGAGCGATCATCGTCGCTGCGGCATATGCTATTGCCGCTCGACGATTGCCTCTACGCGCTCCAGCCGACCATCCCGCACCTGACGCGATCATCCCTGCATCGCTGCCTTCAGCGCCACGGCATCAGCCGATTGCCAGAGGTCTGTCAACGGGCAGCGAACTTTCCGCGAGAATGGGCTTCCAAATTTCCCTAGGTGACGGCGATTGTGGTTCGGGCATCAGCCGCCATCGGGATCGTCATTGGTCCTTCCAGGCGGGCGGCCGCGGCGCTTGGCTGCGGCGGATTTGTGAGCGGGCGCGAGCGGACGTTTTCCGGTACGAGGGCGGCGTGGTGGCGGAGCCGATAGCTCGATCCCTCGATTTGGATAACAACGGCGTGGTGAAGCAGGCGATCAAGCAATGCTGTGGCGACGACGGCATCACCAAAGATCTCGCCCCATTCGGCAAAGCCGCGGTTCGAAGTGAGGATCATCGCGCCTTTTCGTAGCGGGCGTTGACCAACTGGAAGAACAGATTGCCGCCACCGGGCACGACCGGGAGGTAACCGATCTCGTCGACGACAAGGAGGGAGGCGCGGGCGAGGAACCGCAGGCGCTCGCGCAAAGTGCCTTCGCGTTCGGCTTTTGCGAGGGTGGTGACGATGTCGGCGAGCGTGGCGAACGCGACGCTCTTTCCAGCCTTCACGGCCTCGACCGCGAGCGCCGTCGCGAGATGGCTCTTGCCGGTGACGGGCGGCCCCAAGCAGATGGACCAGCTCAGCGCGGTCGATGAACTTCAATTCGGCAAGCGCTAGGATGCGATTGCGATCGAGCGAGGGCTGGAATGCGAAGTCGAAGCCGGCGAGCGTTTTGACGGTGGTCAGGCGAGAGCTTCTCAGCGCGATGCTGACACGGCGATTGTCGCGCAGCGTCAGCTCCTCGATAAGCAGCTGATCGAGCGCCTCAATCCAGGTGACCTCACCCTGTTCGACTCGCCGGAGCGTAGTGTCCAGTATTTCCAGCGCACGTGGCATCTTGAATGCGACCAGGCTTTTCTTGACACTGTCGATCGCTGCCGACTGCGTGTGGATGCTCATGGCCGGCCTCCCGATTGGGCGAGCCGCTTGCCGACGGCTTGGTAAAACTCCAGCGACCGTCGTGGGACGTGATCGCCGGCCCGGCCGACGAGGGCTTCGGACGCGCCAGGTCGCGGCCTGGACCGGTTACCCCCTTGGCGATGTTCGGGTGCGACGCGGGTTCGCCGGCGGCCTTCCAGAACGGGATGGACGGCGACGATTTGGCCTTGATCGAGAATGCGGATTACATCGGGCAATTGCTGCACCTCGAAAATGCTAATAGTTGCCGCCGATCGACACGAGCCCGTCGTGGCTGACACGCCGCTCGAGCTAACGCGTCGAAAGGCCCTGCCGGCAACGTCTGCAGCTCGGGCCTCTCGGCGGCAAACGCCTCAACGACGACTTTCTGCGTGGTGCCGTGCACGCGCACGTTGGCGACGGTCATGAGCCAGTCATCGAGCTGGCTGTTGAGATCGTCGAGATTGCGGAAGCTGCGCGCGAGGAAGAAGTCCTGCCGGATGTAGCTGAACGGACGCTCGACCTTGCCCTTGGTCTTGGCGCGGTAGGGCCGGCAGGCCCTCGGATGGAAGCCGTAATGTTGTGCGAGCGCCAGGAGCGACCGGTTATAGACGATGTGACCATCGCCGTCCTCGCCCGTCACGGCTGCCTTCATGCGGTCGTAAAGGATCTCATTGGGACGCCCGCGATGACCGCAAAAGCCTGCATGTGGCAGCGCAGCAGCGTCTGCAGGTCCTGATGCATGACGAAGCGCGCGAAGATGAAGCGCGAATGGCCGAGCACCATCGAGAACAGCCAAATGATCCGTGTCACGCCGGGCTCGTCGGTGAAGATGGTCACGAAGCGAGCAAAGTCCACTTGTGCCTGCTTCCCGGCAGGTGTCTCAAACCGCACCTCAAAGGGTTTAGGTGCGTTGTCGGGACGGATCGCAGCCGCGAAGCGTTTCACGGCCGTGTAGGCGCCGCTGTAAAGCTCGCGCGTAAACCGGACGGCACTCAAGTCCGGGAATGCGGCGATGCGCTCACGCAGATAGTCGAGATAGGGTGCGAGCTTGCTCGGCCGGCCAGCCTGCCGAGGGCCATAGGCGGGCGGCTCGAGACCACGCGCGATGGATTTGCGGCTCGTTTTCGGGTCGCGCCCCCTGCGCCGGGCAATCGCGCTAATCGACAAGCCCTGACGGTAAAGGTCCAAAATCATGATGAGATCTCCAAGCTGGATCATCCGCGCCGCCCCCCGAATCAATTCGGGTGACAGGATCGGGCGCGGCTAGCCTGAAGGGGCCATGGCGCTACGGTATTTGGGGGCCTCCGCGCCGTGGCCCCTTCAGGCTGAGATGCCAACTAGGGAATTTTCGATGCCCATATTTGGGGAGTATTCACCGCCCAGTGACAGAGGTCGAAGGCAGCAAGCCTTCGAAGAATAAGCTCAAGTCTTATCCAATCGGCTATTCCACATCGACATTGCCGAGCTTCACGAAAGCGAGCTTTACCTCTATGTTGCTATCGATCGCACCAGCAAGCTCGCCTTCGTGCGACTGGTCAGGAAGGGTAGGACCTCAGCTGCGGCTTTCCTCGAAGCTCCCATCGCGGCTGCTCCTACAAGATCCACACGGTCCTCACCGACAATGGGATTCAGTTCAGCTTCCTGCCGCGCTACTCGGATGGCCCGACGACAAGATACGTGACGCATATGTTCGATATGCGCTTCCAAGAGAATGGCACCGAACATCTGCTGACCAAGACCAAGCATTCCTAGACCAATGGCCAGGTCAAACGCATGAACCGAACGATCAAGGAAGCGACCGTCCAGCGCTACCATTACGATCGACACGATCCGCTCGAAGCTCACCTTGCCAACTTCATCAACGCCGACAACTACGCTCGGCGGCTGAAGACCCTGAAGAGCCTCACGCCTTACGAATAAATCTGCAACTGCTGGACTTCTAAGCTAGATCGATCCGCTCCAGCAAATGCCGGGACCAAACACGTGGCCCAAGACCAATCGACAACCTAGCGCGCCGGGCGTGACCTGCCCGTTGCCGCGGAGATCAAGGTCGATGTTCGGCTTGAAACCGTCTGTTTCCGCCACCGTCCGGTCTCCCCAGCGACAAGCGTTCGCAGTCGGGATTGGGCGCTCGTTCTTTGCGAGTTGCGCTGAAGATGATTTGTGGGAAGAGTATTGCGATTCCAAATCCGACAGTTGAAGTATCGTTGTTCTGCGAACGCTAAGGAATGGACCAACCGCCTCAAGCCGACCTTGCGCCATGTTCATGTCGCTGACGAGAAACTGCTCGTTAACTACTCCGGCCACACGCTTGAGGTGATCGATGGGCGCGTGGCGCAGATCTTCGTCGCCCCTCTCGAGGCCTCGAACAACCTACGCCGAGACCAGCTTCAGCCAAGAGCTTGCCGGACTGGATCGGCTCCCACGTCGGCACGGCCCGCCACCAACGCTCCCTGATCGAGATCATCCTGCGCTCGCGCGCTGGAACGATCTCCAAACCCCGACCGTCCTGACCAGGCAGACCATTTCCAGCACACATAAACACTCAATCGTGTTCGCCTGCGCAAGATCACCATCGTCTGGAACCGTGATCAGGATCGCTTGGATCGCTGATCACGAGCCGCAGTCGCGGCCAACGGAGTAAGTTCGTCGTCCGTTAGCAAGAGTTTGAGCGCAGTCGAAGGTCGGAGTGCCGACCAGAGATCGCCGTACTCCGCGCCTCCCGTTTCTTTGATCGCATTTGCTCCCGTGCGTCCACCGAATCTCGAACTGCTGAGTCGAAGGAATCTCGAGCGAATTCGCAACTTCCAAGGAACGCTCTCGAAAGCTAGCGACCTATAACCGTAGAGACGTCAGAACCAATTGTCGATTAACGGCTCGGACTTTTTCACCGATGACATGCACATGAAGCCGGCGTCATCATTCTCCTGTTCGTCGCAGGCCCTGTTCAGTGAGTATTTAAGACCTCCGAGGGTTGCTGGGGCTTATGCATTGTGAACTCCCGTTCACACGGTCCCGCTCTAGTCGGACGCGGCATAGGAATCCAGTCTTCGTATTGCTGCAACGCAGCAAATATAACATTAACCGCTAGACGCGTGATCCCAACGGACTCATTTGACCTGCAGACGACCGACGTCCACCAATGAATTGGAGAGCCTTCCAAGGGCCTCCAAACAAATTGCTTTGATCCGGCTTCACCGCGCCGCTTCAGAAGCCGCTCTGTCGCGAGCACCACTGCAGAATCGGCACTGAGAAACGCCTTCGTCATACTCGCGCAATGCAGAATGCGCGGAGGGACATACCCTCCGGCTCGGCAAAAATCCAGGAGTTCATCGTAAAGGCCCGGGGCGAAATGACGCTGAAATTGCACCAGCGCATACGGTCTCAACTCGGGAAGGCGCAGTTTATCAAGTTTGGCGAGCGGGTGCTCAGCCGCGATCACCACGCCCAGCAATTGCGCAAGCGGCGCCGACACCCGAAGACCTCGTTTCTCAAAGGGGTGGCGAAGAACGCCAACATCTATCTCGCCAGCAGCTAACAAACTCCGCTGCTCCGCTGTAGTCGCCTCGACGAGTTGGACTTCCACCTGCTCGCGCCGAAGGCGCCTTACGACGCCTAACAGCACTCCTCGCGAAGTTTCGGGGGGAAGCGCGATCCGAAGGCGACGTGAGTGATTCGGCGATAGCAACCGCGCCCCACGCAGAGCAGCCTCAAATGCTCTGACAGCAGCACGCGCTTGCGGCAGAAACGCCTCACCAGCTGCCGTCAAACCGACCTTCTTGCTTGTACGGTCAAATAATCTTACGCCTAGCTCTCCTTCCAAATCGGCAATTCGCTTTGAAAGTGGCGGCTGGCTCATGTTCAAGTCGCGAGCCGCCCTCGCAAAGTTGAGAGCTTCTGCCACTGCCAAAAAATAACGCAAATGTCTGATGTCCATTTTGTTGATTATAGAACTATATTTTTTGTCATCAAGGCTACACATTGTCGACGATCTCACAGGAGCGTCTCCGTCGTTGGAGGACTGTCAGGCCAAGCTCATGAATCGCCCCCCAACAGAGCGTCGGCGCGGATGGCAGCTTGATTTTTAGGTCGGACGGCAAGTCTCAATACGTCTACGCGGCATTGCAACACGGGAACTGGGCACCTCAACTGTCCTATTAACGCATTCGTCGTTGGCCGGCTCCCATTGCTCCCCACCCCCGCCGCAGGGTCCGGCGCGTGGAGTGCTCGATGAGGCTTGCAAGTTAATCGGCCTGTCGGAAGCAGGATCCGGCATGCTTTCCGCAGCTCCGAAATCGCGGCCGCAGGAGATCTGGAGATAGGGCACGAGCCCGAATTGGGTGGACGATCCATGACGTTGGTGGCCAAGGAGCTCAGCTTGCGGGAGAGAGACAGCGCTTGGATCCGACATCAGCGGCGCAGCGCCTCACCAGCGGCGGACCAGGCCGCGGAGATCGCTCGTCTGCGGCGGGAGAACGAGCCGCTGGGCATGGGGCGACATTAAAGAGTCGATCGCGATCTTTTGCCGGAACCCGGACATGAGCTTCCGCGTCATCGAGGACCGCCGCGAGGCCTCTCCCGTGCGCCTGGATGTGCGCCGTGCGGAAGGTCTCACCGGCCGCCTATTACGCCTGGCGTGCGCTCAGTGAGCGCGCGCCGCCATCAATGTCACTTGTGGCCATCCGGCAGATCATCGGGACAGCGGCGGGCACTATGTCAGCTCTCGGATTCACGCAGCGCTGCGGGCGCTGGGACGTGGCTCCCGCCGCGACCGGATCCAGCGACTGATGCGCCGGTACGGGATCCGCGCCTTCATGGCACCACCGAGCGGGATTCGCACCATCGACAGCCGTCATAACTTGCTGCCTATCGCGACGAACCTAATTACCGCGACATCACGGTCGCGGCGCCGAACCGGTGCGTGTCGGCAATTTCCGGACACCGATTTCGGTAATTTGCGGACAGCGATTTCAGTAATTCCGGGACAGGGATTCCGCTAAATCGCGACAGTTACGGAAGGTTGGGCTTCGGGAGCGCTCACGAAATGTTCTCTCTCAAGCTGAGTTGAGGGGCGATGCCGAGACCGAGGCAAGCGAAACGAACCACTGTGAAGGACCAACGATCGATCCTGAGGCTGACGTACGAGCAGGACCTGTCGGTCCGGGAGATCTCGGAACGGCTGCAGATCAGCAAGCGCTCGAATGCCCCCTACTTTGTTGCGGGCGCGTGAAGCGGGTTTGAGCTGGCCGCTGCCGCCGATTTACGAGAGTGAGGCGGCCTTGCAGCGAGCCTCATTCCCCTTGCAGCGAGCCTCATTCCGGCGGGTCGGAGGCTGTCCGCAGAACCTGAATGCACCTGAGTGGCCACGGGTGGGCAGGAACTCAAGCGTAAGGGCGTGAGGCTGACGCTGCTTTGGCAGGATCGGACGGCGCATCCCGACGGCTATGGCTACACCTGGTTCTACGAGAAGTTTGTTGCGGTGCTCGGGGCCTCGTCGCTGGCCTTCGCTACGGGGAACTTCGGTTCAGCGACTGCCAGATTGGATCGAAGGCCAGGCTCAAGCCTGTCGTACTTCGGCGGAGTTCCCAACGCGATCGTTTGCGACATTCTGCCGAGGTCGTCGCGTTGTGGTTCGAACCGACGCTAAATCAAACCTTTGCCGCCATCGCCGAGCACTACGACACGACGATTTTGCCGACCCGCGGCCGCAAGCCGCGCGACAAGGGCAAGGTTGAAAGCGCGGCGTTGATTGTCGAGCGCCGGATTCTGGTCGGGCTGCGCCATCGGCGGTTCTTCAATCTGACCGATCTGAATACTACGCCGGTGGTTTCCTGGAGGAGCTGAACAATCGGCCGATGCACCATATCGGCCAATCCCGCCGGCAACTGTTCGACGCAGTCGAGCGTGCTGCGTTGACGCCGCTGCCGAGCGAACCGTTCGAATACGCCGAATGGAAAACGGCGAAGGTCCATCCCGATTATCACGTCGAAGTCGATAAGACCTTTTACTCGCTGCGAGGCTGAGATCGGACCTATCTTAGTGGGTCAGCCTCCGCCAGCACCGTGAGCTGCGACGCAACGCCGCGACGCAGAGCGGCGGCCTTGAGTAAACTGCATCGACAGTCCATGGCGCGCTGAGGACCGCCCCTTCGGCCCAAACCACCAAGCTTGCAAACCTCACGCACTTATGTGGCCGACGTCGTCACGACCTTGAGCTGACTTCGCGTTCAAGGCGCCGTCGTCTCGTGGAAGGGCCGCCGACGTGCCCCGCAAAGGGATCGAGGATGGGCCAGGGCCTAGCGCCCGAGGACTGCTCGACGCTTGCCACAACGCGATGCGCATCAGCCACGAAGCCATCTATCAGACTCTGTTATTCAGAGCCGGGTGCGTTGCGCTGTGAAGTGAGGGCCCGCTTGCGAACCTAACGAGCGTTAAGGGTACCCAGAGCGCGCGTGCGCCGGCGAAGCCAAGGCTTTGTCTCACTAGAGATCATGACCAGCCAACGCTGCGCCGAAGCAGCCAACTGCGCGAACTCGTTAGTACTACCCGACGTGGCACTGACCCGAGCATCCTCATTGCTCGACCGAGAAAGCCCTTAGGCTGGAAGACAACGGCAGAGGCGCACGACGAGTTGCAGCCATAAGCAAAAATACTGGTGTTGCGACGATCGATTGAATCCGCCCAAGGCCTCATACGACTATCGATGCACTCCTGTCGGCCGCCGCCATCACTGCATCCATGAGCCGCAAAGCCGACTATTACGACAATGCCCCAATGGAGAGCTCTTCCGCACCTCGAAGACCGAGGTCGTTCATCATCGCCAGCACCAGACCCGCGCCGAGCCCCAGCGCATCTTTAGCTTCTTCGATGCCTTCTACAATAGAACCGGCTCCGTTCCGCCATCGGATGTCCCGATCAAGATGGAGAAAGAAATGCAGCTTAAACCCGCTCAGTTTTTTGGGATTGCGGGCGCATAACGTACCTGCTTCGTCGCCTTTTCCGGGATTCCCTCACCGGCGAAGAACCGTCGTGGATTGTCCTCGAGGATCGAGTCGATGTCCGACTGGTCGACCCCGCGGCTATGCAGCAACGGCATGAAGTCAGTGAACATGTAAGTGTAGGTTGGCGACATCAGCTGTTCGAGGTTCGCAAACTCCTCGGGGCGGAACTGGCGGAAGAACCTTCCAAGCCAACCGCACCAGCGGTCCTGGCTCATGATGATCTGCGACCGAAAGCCGTCGTGCACGAGCTTCGCCAAATTGTCGGCACGAACCTCGTCCGACTGCAACGGTGTCGTTCCAATGTAATCGAAACCGATATAAGAGTCAGCGTCGACGATACGGCGATGGTAAGAGGGATCGGGGTTGATGCAGCAATGGCCGATCAGGCAGTGGTGCGCGGCAACGCCGCCAGCCTCGAACAGTTGTTGTTGCTCGGGCCCAGCGCAGCCCTTGGTCGTGTGGGTGATGATTGGCACTCCAGTTACCTTTTGCGCGATGCACGCAGCAGAAAGGAACTTCTTCTCGAGCGCAGTGACCGTGGGCGCTCCCGTTGCGACTTTGATCGCGCCGGCCTTCACACCAGTGTCGCCAATGCCGCGCGCGATCTCGCTGATGTAAAAATCGGCGATCTCATTGGCGGTGCGCGCGCGCCAGTAGATCGGAAGCCCCCTTTCCTCATGGTAAAATCCAGTGGTGCAAACGATGTGCATTCCGGATCTCTCGGAAATCTCTTTCATCATGGTGACGTCGCGGCCGAGTTCGATCGGACATGGGTCGACAAAGCTGCGTACTCCGTACTCGGTGCGCAGCTCCACAAGGCGCTGAACCGCCTTCTTGATGAATTCCGGACGATCGAATTTCGCGAGCGGATCGAACGAGGCGCCGTGAAAAGCGATGAACAGATGCTCGTGCATCAGTGTCCGTCCCAGGCACTCGACCGGGATCGGCCCTGTAACCGTCTGAACCATGCGTTGCTTCTCCTCGTATTGTGACGTCTTACCTTGATGTTGTGGAGGGAATGGCTGAACCTCAGCAATGCACCGGGGACGGCGCATCGCTGATCCGCGAGGGTCGACCTTTTACTTTCCGGCGAAACTGGGGAGTCGCGCTCCGCAAGGAACGCTCACCTCAGCATACGGTCTTACGCACTTATCCCTTCGTTACACCAACCAATGTGCAAGCTGCCAGCTGGGTTTCCAACTACCATTCTCTATAGCTGCACTATTCACTAGGCCCTGGCGATACCGCAAAACGTCAATCAGCCATCCACGGGGCACTGGCTGCGCTTACGGCCTTTCTGGCCAATGCGCGATGCCATGGGTACGCACGGAGTACAGTACTGCGCGAACCAAGCGTCGAACGAAGCCGGCCATCTCGTGCGCGGAAAGGAGAGAGACCTCTACAAAAAGGTACGCCCCTCAATCGTGCCTTTTTGACGAAACCGCATGAACCAGGGGCTATATGAAGCCAGGTTCTGGCATGGCGCACCTTCTGGCTGATGATCGTCGTATGCAGAGCATCGAGCGCCAACGGTGATTCCGCTCAGGCAGCAAGCCATGAGAGAACCCACGGACGTGGCCTCAAGGGCTGCGCTCCACGCTTTGGACGGCTCTCAAGCGGCCGGCAAGGAGGGGCCGCTTAGTGTCATCGGCTTTGGGAACGTCGATCGGACGCATCGGCCGGGCGTGGACCCACAGCGGTGGCGCGGATCTTATCCTTGGTCCTCTTCGCACGTCGCGACCATTACCTCATCGATACCGCGTGCCGCTTTGTGGCTGGTCCACAATGGGCCTTCTTGGAGCTCCGTTTTGAAGAGCGAGCTTGTTCGTCAGCGCCAGGAAACGCAGGATAAGAAGCGCTGCGTAGACGGTTGTCCCGATCGATAAACCGATCCAGACACCAACGGCGCCTAATCCAATTTGTAAGCTTAGTGCGTAGCTACTTAACATGCCGACCAGCCAATAGCCCACGCCAGTAAACAAGAGTGGGATCCGTGTGTCCTTCAGCCCGCGCAGGCATCCCATAGCTATGGTTTCCAGTGTCTCAGTGATGACGAAGCTTGCGGCAACCAGCAGAAGGGTTCCAGCCAATTCGATCGTCGCGTCCGCTTTGTCGCCCGCATCGTCCAGAAACATTCGCACAAGCTCCAGGCGAGCGGCAATCACGATAACCATCAATACTGCGGCGATTGCCACGCCGAGTAGCATCGCAACCAGGCCTGCGCGCCTGATACCGGGATGGTCGTTGCGGCCAACCGCATGCGCGACGCGCACGGTCGCTGCCATACCAATTCCGATAGGTATTTTGAACAGGATCGCGGCGATGTTGAACGCGATCTGATGAGCGGCAAGTGCGGTGGTGCCGATCAGGCCCATCAACAGTGCAGCGGCCGAGAAAAGCCCATACTCCATGAGAAGGGCCATCGAACTCGGTGCCCCAATCACGATCAATTCTCGCATCAAGGGCCAATCGACATGCCAGAGATGCGCAAGTAAGTGATAATCGCTGAAGGGACGACGCCTGATGGCGAACCAGAGGGCGACTAGCAGTATCGCGCAGTTCACTAGACTTGTGGCAAAACCCGCGCCGAAGAGCTCAAGCCGCGGTAGCCCGCATCTGCCATACACTAAGAGATAGACCAGCAGGAAATTGACAGGAATGGCGGCTAGTGTGATCCACAAGAGCGGCTCTGGCCGCTTGACCGCAATCATGAAGCTCCGGAGAGCCCGAAACCACAGCACTGGCAGGATGCCCCATGCGAGCCCGAATAGATATTGCTGAGCAAGCCGCGTCGTTTCCGGGGCTTGGCCAAAAGCAACCAGAATTTGTTCGCCGCAGAGCGCAAATGCTATGATCGGCAGCGACAGTAGTAATGCGGCCCAAAGGCCCACCCGGAGCGAACGGCGCACCAAGCCCGGATTGTCACTGCCAAAAGCCTGCGCCGCCAGCGGGGCAACGGCTGACATTAAGCCCGTCCCGAATGTCAAACCGACCAAATAGATTCTACTGGCCAGCGCGGCCGCGGCGAGGGCGTCGGCGCTGATGTGGCCGATGAAGGCGAGATCTGTTATCATCATCACGGCCTGTCCGAGCTCCGCCAGCACGCTTGGCAATGCGAGTTTCGCGGTCTGGCTCAGCTCGACAGCGAGCCGAGCCGTCCGTGTCTTCAATCTCAGCCCCAGCGCGATACCAGTTGTGTTTCTGATATTTTTTTCTATCGGAATCATGCTGCTCAGTCGCCTCCGTGGAGCAAACGCATCTTTTGCTCTTCGAAAGATGTTTTCCTCGCCTGCCGGAGTCGCGCAGTACCGCAATTCGATCTATGTGCTGCTTCGCAGCAACATTTCAACAAGGACCATCAGCGCCAATTATCGCTTTGCGTCTTATGAGAAAAAAAGTGGGACGTATCGCGAGACGAAACGGTCGACGAAAGCATCGCGCAATGGGTCCGGCGCGAAGCGTGGCCCGGCTCGGGCGTCGATATGCGAAATCGTTCTTTGAGACCGATACCGGCGGCAGAAAATTTCGCGTTTGAACCCGACAAATGGCGCGAAGCGAAAAGCGATCATCTCGTAAGACATTGCAGTCATCTCTTGAGCAGTCTCTGACAAGACCACCTCTTCAAGCCTCGTGCCAACTCCGAGAGCTTGGTTTAACAACGCTATTTGCCGAGCGGTTTTTTTCGTGGCCTCGACGCGATGTCGGAAATTCGACAATCGACGTCAGGGGCGCTCGATCGCGAGTTCAACGCTAATCGCCCTCGGTGCGCCCGATACGCCGACCGCACCTCACTTTCTACCAGGGTCGATGCAATGAAGGTCACAATTCAAGGAAAGGCACAACTCAGCGGACATACGAATGGTGCTGCTGCGTCTGGCGAACGGTGGTAACGCCAAGCTGAGCGCCGAGATGCTTGAGTTGGCCGCAATGGTATTGAGCTTTTCGGCCGCGGACCAGGACCGCATAGACGACGACGCTTTTTTGAGGCCTGGGCGGCGGCGATCAGGATGAGAATCAAGGACAAACTATTGTCGCTCCATAGCGGGCGCAAATAAGGAACGGCGAAGGACGGGGTCGGCCGCCGACAGTACGACCTTGACCCTTGTGTTGGCCGCGGTCATTGCGAAGGGCGCAAGGCCTGCGAGGGCTGCAGCCTGCTCGCGGCTGATCGGGCATACGGATCAGAAGCGCAAGCGCAATGCGTTCGCCGATCCCTGGCAATGCCGAGCACCAGATCAAGGCGAGCGGCCAGATCCTTGTGAGCGCGTAGTTGTTTAGCAAGAGGATGGATCGGCGAGCCAGCGTGCCGTCAGCCTGGAGTCTCGCCGAGCACCAAGCGTCGCAAGACGGGCTGATCGATGTGCTTAAGCCGCGTCTTGCAGCGCTTGATGTCATCCTCAGCCTGCTCGAAGGTCAGATATTCGGCCAGTTCTGCCAGGCGCGATCGGGATGTGGACGGCCCGCCCACCGGATTTCCAGCGCCGTCATCAGCCCACAATGCCGGGCCGATGACCTCAATTCTTTCCTGCCGGTGCTCATCCATTCCGTCTGCGTTTCTCTTGGGACTTACTTACAGCTCGGCACGAGCTCACTAGCCCGGTGAACCTTGGAGAGGACGTCCCAGTTTGGGAACGGGTAAATCTCTTTCATCGCACCATTGCTGCGTAAAAGGTCGAACTGCTTGTCGAATGCGTCGCGGAAACGGATATCTTCCATACGGAATGCTACGCCAACCCCATTCACGGGCGACTGCTTGTCAACCACCACCTCCAAGCTTTTCTGTTCCGGATTCGGGATGGTGAATTGACCAAGAGCGAAAGCGTTTGCCCGGCCGCCTCTAATCGTTGCGATGCCGGCCGCAATGTCAGTGACGCGCACGAGTTGCTCGGGCTTCACTCCTTGCTTCAGCGCGAAGGCTTCCTGAAGAGACCCTCTAACGACAGCCAACTTTACGTCTTGGCTTTGTGCAACACTTGAGTAGCCCGTAAGATGCTTCGGGTTCCCGATTGGAACGTAAACACCGTCCTGCGAGGCATAGACGGGGCCCGTAAATACTACCGCCTTGCAACGCGCCTCCGTGTATCCCAGATCTGGCGCTACGAGGTCAACCTGATGGGCCTGCAGCGCGGGAATCAAGGCGTCATTCGCTAAGAGAAGCGCCTTCATCGCCGGTAACCCCATTCCCTTGAGCGCGAGGTTGATAATATCAGCGTCATAGCCCGTTGCCTCTCCAGTCGGTGACACGACCAAGTAAGGGGGGCTCGACGCCGCAGCTACCCTGATCTCACCAGACTTCCGGATGGCGGTGGGAATCGGATCGTCAGCTTGTCCGAACGAGGATGGAGAATAGCCCGCAAGTGCCAGAAACACCATCCACGAGAGCCTTAACTTCATCCTACGCATATTGTTCTCCTGCGGTAGTCAAATGAATGGACTTCTCCGTTCTTCGGAGAAAGGAAGTTGCGACTTAAGCAAGCGCTCTTTTAGTCCCGCGTCATGGCAAATCGTGGTAAGATAGTGTCAGGACCTACGTTCGGTGGGATCAGGCATGTGGCCGCCCCATCATCAAAGCCGGAATTGATCGCGACAACGAACATGCGAAGCAGTGCCGCACGTTCTCCTGCGCCTCGGAAGCGATCATGCGGGGTTACGCTCCGAGCAAGGCTTTGGCGAATGCAGCGATGTCCCAGGTCGGCACCCGGAGGGCCGCGACAATGTCGGCTCTGAACTGCGGCATAGCGGTGCATTCCAAGACGAGTGAACCGATCTCGGTGAAGGCACCGGTCTGACGCTCTTGAAAACACGCTTCAACTATCTCTCTGCGCAGCGCCTCGGTATCCAATAGGGATTTAGCATACCGGTCTGGATTCATGAACAGTGACCAGGTCGGGAGATGACCGCTTCCGACAATGCGTAGACGAGAAAAATCCGGATGGTCGGCAAGCATTTTTCCCGTGTAATCCTTGTCGAAGGTGAGGATTCCAACCGGCCGGCTGCTTGCTTCGAGAGCGCAGGGTAGGAGCTGCAGGCCACTCAATAAAGTGGGCGTGTTCGAACGCACCGCCGATCGCGCACAGTACATATAGCCGCAATTCCCGACGATCAGGTCGCAGAGTGGCGCCAACTGGTCGACGGCCGCTGCAACGGCCTCAATGGCAGCCGGCGATCCTTCAAGTAGTCCGGTCCCCCCACCCCAATCCGCAACGGCGTGCGCTACGGGGACGGGCCAGAAGTCAGGGTGATGGAAATAGCCGGTTGGTACGCCTGGATGAGGTGGGAGACGGGCGAAGGGGTCAGGTAAATTTACCGTGTCAGGCATGCCGACAGCGTTTAGGTTAATGATGCCGAGGCGCAGGCCGGCATCTCTTGTCGTCAGGGTCATGAGTGCAAATCCTCGAGAGCTGTTGTGAAAACCGTTGCGTACCGCGACAAAGGTCGATCGCGAACTCCAGCGACGCCGACCACCTGCAGGACGTGATTCCGTTGATTGATCCCAACTTTCATACAAACCTTCGCCGGCGAGCCAATACCAATTTTGCTATCATCAATACCAGATTGGAATGATCTAAGGAAATAACAGTAGGTCTCCAGCGCGGCCTTGACGAATGCCCAAGCGTACGTCCAATCACATCAGGATCATGCCCGCTGCCGTGGCGAGAAGTCGCAAACTATTCGATCGCGACCTCATAACGCTTTCCCCAGTTGGTAGTACCTAGACTCCCAGCGGCTCCGGGGTGAGCGGCATTCTCACTAGTGCGCCGAGCATCGAGGCATGATCCGAACGTGCAGCGCCACCTTTGCTATTTTGCCAACTATCTGTTGGAAGCCGTCTTGCATAATAGCCTCACCAAGCGCGAGCCAAGAACACGTCTCCGCCAGGATCGATCACCGGAGCGATCTTGAACATCGCGGCCATGTTCGTCACCCGACCATTCTCGTATTGCCGCGCGACGCGCTTGCGATAGAGCGCATCGCGTTCCTCACCCGGTGCGGCGGCGTCAAGCTCCTTGCGGAATCCTAGCTAGCTTACAGCCTTCCGGGCCATCATGCCGAATTCGCCGGTCGAGACGGTGAATACCGGCCCTTCGAAGCCGCCGACGGTCATCGCCTGCGCGCCGAGACCGTAGCCCTTGCGGGTGATGACGGTGCAGAAGGGTACGGACAAGTGTGAGGCAACGCCGAACATTCGACAGCAATGCCGCACATGTGCTCGCGCCTCGATATCGGGTCCGACGATGAAGCCGGATATATCGGTCAGCGAGATGAGGGCCAGGCCGTGTGCGTGACACAACTGCATGAAGACCGCGGCCTTGTCGGCGGCTTCTACGTCGATCACGCCGCCGAGGTGTCTGAGATCGTTCGCGAATACGGCGACAGATGGCCTACGATACGCGCGAGCGCACTGATCAGGGCGCCGACCCCGCGCTTAGCTAAGCACCGAACCGATGTCAAATAACCGTCGAGGACGCGCCGCATATCGTATGCGCGCAGGCGGTTCTCCGGCACCGCATGCCGTAGCAAACGCGAGTCAGCGCAGTTCCACTGCCGATCGATCCTCGGAAGTACAAAAGGTAGGGCTTCTTGGCGGCAACCGCTCCGGTTTCGTCCTTCACGAGCACGTCGATCACTCCATTGCGCGACTGCACGTTGCTCGGCCCAATCTGCTCCAGGCTGAACGTGCCAAGTCCACCACCTTCGATCATAGCCGAACCGCCCATGCCAATGTTGCTGGGCTCGGTGGGCTATGACGATATCGGCGCAGCCGAGCAGCGCGGCATTGCCTGCGAAGCACCGGCCGTGCACGATACCGGCCACCGAAACCACGCCCGAGAGCGCCGCAAAATGCGAGAATGTGTGGCTATTCAAGCCAGCGATGATCGGCCGTCCACATCTCCCGGCCGTCCCCCCCCCCGCCTTCCGCGAAAAGGACCACGGCCAGTTTAAGCTCGTGAGCGAGCGCCAGCATGCGGTCCTTCTTTTTTTGGCGCACGCGCTGTTGATCGAACTGCATTCGCTCAGCGACCGCGCGCAACAGCGGGTGGGTTCGTCGCGATTGCCTCGATTCGCGTCTCGGCGAGCGCCCGGCGTGACCTGCGCGCAACGTCGCTAAAGTTGGGCCCACGCGAATGCATGATCAGCTTAGCCAGAAGCGGGTCGTAATGAGGTGAAGGCTGCACGCCCGCAGCACTGTGCGTGTCGATACGAACGCCGGGGCCTGTTGGTAAGTCAAAACGCGAGAGAGTGCCGGTCGAGGGGCCTGTGCATCGAGCACCTCGGCATTGATTCGCCTACTGAATCGCAAAGCCCTGCGGGTTCGGAGCACGCGCGGGATCAAGGCCAATCGAAGCAGTGTTGTGCCCGCCGCGACTGCGATCTGCAATTGCACGAGATCTAGCCCGTTACCTCTTCGGCTATCGTGCACTCGACTTGCAAGCGCGGATTGGCTTCGATGAAGACGAAAGGCAGGTCGGACGATGTTTCGTCAACCAAGAATTCGAACTTGCCGAGGCTGCGGTAGCCGACCTCACGCGCATCTTCAGCGCGACGTTTTGAATCTGTTCACGCCGCCGCGCGGAAAGAGCCTGACTGGGTGCAATTTCAATTAGCTTCTGGAATCGGCGCTGGAGCGAGCATTCATGCTCGCCCAGATTCATCACCTGCCCGCGTCGCCAATGAGCTGTATCGATGTGCCGCGCACTCGGCATCAGTCGCTCCGCGTATACGTCAGCTGTGCCGAAGGACGGGGCTTCCGATACGCGGCGCGCATAAGCGACTCATCGCCTACGGCGCGCATGCCGCGTCCTAACGCCGCCTCCGATGCCTCGAGCATCATGCCCGCACCACGCTGGTACGTGGGAATTCGCGCGCCTGATCGGACGGCACCCACCTTCCGTGCCGGGTATAACGGCCACCTCGCAATGCAGCGCGAACGCAATGCGCGAACTCTGCGCGCTCAGATAAGAAGCTGTAATCCGGAGCATCGCGTCGGACCGTTAGCGGCTATCAATATCGATCGGCTCCCGCGCGTTCAGGTAGGCGGCTGGCCCTGAGACTGCCGGCGCGACAGCGTCGTCCGTCAGTGCGACGTGGGGAGCGTGCTCGTCATCCCGCGCGGACTTGGCTACGCTGTGTGCGCCCATATCTTGGACCCCGCGCACGATGCGCAAGGCCCTCACTACTGCTCGGGTTCGTGCACGACGGCAGGAGAGATGTTCTCGCGATTCTTTCCGTCCGGCACGCCCAATACTACGATTGCCCGCCGGCAGGCGTTGACCTCGCCTATGAAGCCGCTCGCTGAGCTCAACTCTTAAGGTGAAATAGGAAGCCCCATCGAAAGCTTCTCCATACTCGATTGGGATCAATGATTCTAAGGATCATGGGACATCGTCGCCCTCGATTCTGAATATCCCTTGCGAGTACCGCAAGCGATTTTCCTGTCCAAGCTCAATCCACGTAAGACTGACAACCTGGCGTCCGAGAGGTGCCGGCCGGCTGCTGTCCGTCCTTACACCTCTTCCTGCAGAGGACGCGAATGCACCATGAGCAGATTCTCGTGAGTGAACCTCCTCCGAGCTCATGCTTCCGCTCAAGCTTGGACGCGACATCGCGATCTCAGAGGAATGTCATCGGATACGGCCACCGGGCGTGCAACGGCTTCAGGGGATCCACCGTCCCGGCGACGTCTCAATATCTTCCTCACGTCGCAGCCGGTGCAGCTTTAGCTCATCGGTAGGTTGTATCATCGACCCACATGCGGCGCAGGAGTGCTGCGAGTTCGGCGTTTCGAGCCTTGCCGCTTGGGAATGTCCATTGACTCAGCGTTCGAGCTAAGAGGACCCAGTCATAGGGACATTGGCGGCTTCATACAGGTCGAGCGCACTATCTCATCGCCGACCAGCGCGATCCCGCCTGTAATATAGGATGGCCGACGCTCGGCACGTCATCACGGCCACTAGGCGAATAGTTTCGCAAGCAAGTCACGCACCTGTAGAATCAAAATCTGTGCACACTCATCGCGGAGATATCGATATGAGGTTCTTGCCCCGCGACCAAAGCTGCAAGCAGCTTGGCTGTTGCTGGTGCCTGCGTGAGGCCGGTATGGCCATGGCCAAATCCATAAAACAAGCCACGACAGAACCGGGCAGGACCGATGCATGGCAGGCCGTCAGGCGTGGAGGGTCGGTGGCCCATCCATTGATCAACCACCTTGTCGGATACCACCGGCGGCGATTGGAGAATACTCGATAGCCATTGATGCAGAATTTTGGCTCGGCGCCAATCGGGAGGAGCTCCGACACTTGCAAGTTCGACTTGTCCCGCGATTCGCAATCCCTGCCGCATCGGCGTGATACCCATTCTTCCATCTGTAGGCATGATCGGACGATTGATGGTCTTCCCCTCATCCGCAATCATGACATGATAGCCACGTTCTGATTCGAGCGGAACGCGGTCTCCCGCAGCGGCCGCCAATTTCTTCGAACCAATGCCCGCCGTAAGGACCGCCTGTGCACATTCTATGGAGCGCTCATCAGTCATAATCGCCTTAAGGCGACCGCCTGAAATCATAAGACCTTTTGCCTGCGCCCGGATGAATTCGCCTCCTCGATTTCGGATCAGTTCGGCAATTGCCTCGCAGTACGCTTTGAGGTCCGTCACATGACATTCCTCTTCGAGCAGCACACCAAACTGGTAGCGATCGGATATGTTAGGCTCGTGTTTCTGCAAATCGGCCTTGTCCAACTCGGTCACTTTGAATCCCAAGCGCCGACGCATCTCCCAGTAGAACTGGCTCGCAAGAAAATCGGATTTCTCTGGGTAGACGAAAAGCGCACCCTTGTGTTCGACCAGATGGCTGACGCCTGCCTCGGCAGCCACCCTCTGATGATCTACCACGCTGTCGCGGCAAAGCTCGAAGCGTAGCTTTGCACATGCTTCAACCTTTTTCCAACTGCGACCGGCCCAAAAGAATCTGAGGAGCCACGGCAACAGGCGAGGCAAGTGCTGCCAACGGATCACAAGTGGTCCCGATTTGTCCACCAGTAATCGTGGTAGCTGACGCCAAAGGCCGGGTATCGAGACTGGCATGAGCGCTGCGGGAGAGACCCATCCGGCATTGCCGTACGACGCAGCTTGCCTGCCGCCGGGATCGCCAGGGTCAAGAATGACCACATGTCGACCTGTCCGTTGGATCTCCAAAGCAGCGAATAGCCCCACGATTCCGGCACCGATTACCACGACCTTCATTTCATCACGCGACTGGGATTTAGCCTTAATGTCCATCTCGTAAGCGAGTCCTAAGTGAGTGTTTGGCATAGATGACCAGTGTCGATTTAGGCGCAGACCGTGGCCCGAGCAGCGTGCCACAATCGGACACCGAATCCACCCGGTAGTCGGTTCGAGCTGACCACAACCTCTACGTCATACGTCACCCGGCTCAAGAGGAATCCCGAGGCCCTTCAGCCTCGAGTTCACAAGCGCGCGGGCACCCAATGCCACATCGAGAACACCAAGCCCTCCAAGAAGAAGCAAAACCCTGCCTTCGTTCTCGGGCACGTGAATCTCGCCAGACATCAAGTTGCCGACGTCAGTTGCAATTCTTCCCCAGCCCGCGCCGCCCTCGCGAAAGTGGCTACTACGTGCCTTCATGCCTTCGGGATCGTCAACGACAATCCAAGCTCCAGCAATCAAGTCGAAATCGACTTCGCGCCGTGAGCCGAGCGAGCAAACAATTGCGTCTTCTCTTAACCACTCCGTACGGACAACGTTGCCATCATCAGGTCCGGAAGTGGCGGTGAAGATCACATCAGCATCACGAACAGCCTGGTGAATATCGGCAGTCGCGTAAAGGTTCAGGTTACCTCGAACTGATGAGGCGACCCGGTCGCACGCATCTCGGGAGCTCGACTCAGTCCGTGAGCCTACCGCGATACAATCGATGGCCTGCGTCGCTGCCAAGAGCCTCACCAAGGCACGCCCGATGTGGCCTGCGCCGATGACGGCTGCATTTGTTAACGGACGACGCGCGCAAGCGAACGCGGCGGCAATAGCCATCGCGGCAGTTCGGTCGCACGTGAGCTGCGTAGCGTCGAGCACGCCCTCAAGCAGTCCCGTTTTTGCGTTGCAGATCAGGATCGTTGCCGGGACACGCGGCGCATTCCTTGACCAGTTCGCACTTGGGACGACGAACCATTTGAGCCCGGCCGAAGAGTCTGATAAAATGCACCCGGAAAGGCTACCCATGTAGAGGTGATCTCCTTCGACGCTCACTCCGAAGCCCGCTTTGGGTCCTTTGATGACATCTGCCGTGTTTAACTGGCGGAGCATCCGGCTGACGATTTCGTATATCTCCTTGTCAGAGAGGCATGACTGAACAGTCTTGGCATTTAGGTAGAGTGGTGTTGCGGTGGCCATTTATTACCTCGCTGGCTGCGTAGGCAGCCGCTTTTCAGCACTGCGACGTTCTAATAATTGAGCATTTCCTTTAGGGATGCACCATCGTCTAGAAGGCAGCAGCAACGATCGCATTCATGCAAGCTTCGGGCCGAGAGCACCCTGTGCTTCCAGGAAGAGTTCACTGGGTGAGGACATAGATTGCTCATCACCCCCCATGTGCATCCGTCTTGCGGTCACGGCGGTTCTCGAAGAATTGACTAACTTGTCTTTGGGCTTCACCATTCTCAAATGCTTCGCGATATACAGCAATCGCCCTCTTCATAGCTTCGGCATATCGTTCTTTGTCGAACTGGCGGTTCGCAGCTTTCGAGAGTTTAAACGCTAATCGAGGTTGGTTCGCCAGTCGACGGGCAACGTCCAATGCAGTGTGGAGCACCTTTGATTGTTCGACGATTTCATTGACGAAACCCAGTTGCTTCGCTTCTTCGGCCAGCATCAGACGTCCTTGCAGCGAGAGTTCGTAGGCTCGGCTACCAATACGTTCCCACATTAGCCAAGTGCCGAAAACGCTCGGTAGCCCCGAGTTCACCTCCGTCTGTCCCATCCTCACGCCTGGATGGGCGACCACGTAGTCGCAAAACTGAATGAGTTGGAAACCGGAGCCAGCGGCAACTCCGTTGACAGCCGCAACGAGCGGCTTGCTGAAGCTGCGCACAGCGTCATAGCACGCGATGAAGCGCTCAAGGCCGGCGCTGACGGCGTCGCTGTCTGAATTTGTCTCTCCTAAGTCCGCACCGGCGCAAAAGGCGTTTGGACCTGCCCCTGTGATGATGAGCGCGTCCACATCCTCAGCTTCGTTCGCGTCCAGCAGTTTTCGAGTAAACTCTTCCCGCAAAGCCTCTGTCCAAGCGTTGTAGCGCGCCTGCCGGTTAATGGTGAGCACGAGCATCTTATCCCTTACGTCAGAGACTAGATCGTTTTGGGCGTATGGAAATCTGTATTCTTCTGCCATCTTTCTACCTTCAAACACTTCGCGTCGGTTTTGCACCGGCCTTCTCGGCGTCCCACGCATTCTGGAGATCCACTGGAATCTCATTTTTCTTGATGCGCTGGCTCGGTCCGCGTGGGAACTCATCGACGAACCGTATGAACCTCGGTACCTGGTAATAGGCAAGCCGGTCCGCGCAGAAGTTGATGATTCTGAGCGGATCCTGCTCCGCTCCGGTGCGGAGCTTGACCACCGCCATAATCTCTTGATCGTGCTGTCCAAGCCCCGAATCAACCCCGATCACTGCAGACTCCTCCACATCGGGAGCCGCGTTGATCACACGCTCGACTTCCCACGCTGATACGTTCTCACCTCGCCGACGCATCGCGTCCTTCTTTCTTCCTTTGAAGTAAAAGTTACCATTCTCATCGAACATGACGAGGTCGCCAGTGAAAACGCTCCCCTCCCGAAGCACTTGCGCGGTCTTCTCCGGTTCATTCCAGTAGCCACTCATCACAACGCCGGTGATCTTTGGTTTTAATACAAGTTCCCCAAGCACGCCTGGACCGACGCGTTTGCCTTTCTCATCAATGACCCAAGACTCGAGCTCTTCGATGGGAGTACCCATCGATCCAACCACGCCGCGCAAATTCATGTGAGTGAAGCTTTGGGCTTCCGTAAGGCCGTATCCTTCGCGCACTTTCAACTGGAATCTATCTTCAAACTTGCGCCAACTGTCGGCTGGACAGCCGCCCCCCCACGCGATCGAGACTGTGTTGTTGCGCTCACTCTCCACTTTTGGTTGCGCCAGGATGATGTTCACCACACCGCCCAAATAGTGGAACTTGGTTGCACCCGCCTCGGCAATATCGTCCCACAGACGCGAGGCACTGAAACGCTCTACCAGATGGCACCTAAGTCCCTTCTGCAATGCGATCGCCATTGTCTGCCAAGCGCCGTGATAGAACGGCTCCCACAGGAAGTAGACGTCCTCGCGCTGCGCGCCCGAAATAATGGCCGCGTTCTTTGTGGCAACCCAGAAAAACCGTTCGGACAGCACAGCCCCTTTAGGGGCTCCTGTCGTTCCCGATGTGTAGCTGATGAAAAGCGGATCGTCGGGGGACCGCGCCACCGCGCTCCATACTGCGCGACTGGCGCGCAGCAGCGCATTGAGGTGGATTTCACCCTTGCCGTCGATACCATCTTCGAACCAAAGCACGGACGGCCGCCGCGTCACCGCCAACAGGGATTGGCGGATCGCAACCGCATACAAGCGATTAGCAATAAGCAGGCGCGGCTTGGCGCTATTAAGCTGGAGTTCTAGCCCGGCGGCTTTCAGGTGGATGCTGAACGGGACCGAGATCGCCCCGATCCACGCGATAGCAAGAAAGAGCTCCATGTGCTCAATCGAAGGCGACAGCATGAGACCGACACGATCGCCAGACTTCACTCCAGCTTCCGTCAGGGCGCCGGCCATCTCCTGGACACCGTTACGTAGTTGTTCGAAGGTCGTTCGTTGTCCTTGGAACGAACAGAACACACGCTGGCCGCCGTCTTCGGCGCGGGCTTGGAGGAGGTCAGAGAGAATCTGCATCGGTATGGTTGGCCTTTCAATGGTTCAAGACTGACTGCAGGAATGCACGCGTACGGTCGCATTCGGGATAGCTAAAAATTTTGTCGGGCGAACCTTGTTCAATGATACGGCCAGCGTCGAACACGGCAATACGGTCAGAAACCTCGCGCGCAAATCGCATCTCGTGTGTGACGATCAGCAGGGTCACCTTCGTCTCGTGCGCCACGCCTCGCACGACGTCGAGCACCTCTCCGGCAAGCTCCGGGTCTAGAGCCGAGGTGATTTCGTCAAGAAGGAGTATCTCAGGTTTCAAGATAAGCGCCCGCGCGATAGCGATGCGTTGCTGTTGGCCTCCGGATAGCTGGGCGGGATATGCATGAACTTTACCTTCCAGACCTACCATTCGAAGGTATTCGAGCGCGGTGTTCTCAGCCTGCTCCTTTGACTGCCTCAGCACGGTCGTGGGCGCCAGAACCAAGTTCTGCAGCACGGTTAGATGGGGAAAAAGATTGAATTGCTGAAACACCATGCCGCACCGACGACGGATTCGGGCCTCCTGCGAGGTAGACAGCGGTTTGCCGGCAGAATCGAAGAGGATACTTTCGCCGAAGATCCGGATGTCACCCCCGGTGGGCTTTTCGAGCGTCATCGCCAGGCGCAACACAGTCGTCTTTCCCGAACCGCTGGGGCCGATCAGCGTAACCTTTTCGCCAGGCTGCACTTGCAGGTCGAGATCGACCAGCACACGATGAGCGCCGAAGAATTTCGAGATCCTTTCGAATTCGATAGCCCACTTGGCATGTTTCGATTTGGGAGCGACTCCATGCGCTTCCGTCGCTGCCTCGGGAACGAAAGGTCGCGAGTGGCTAAATTCGGCTGCACTAAGCATGCTTGTCCTTGTATCGGGAGAGGAGATAGAGGAACGGCAAATTCATCGCCATATAAATGATGCCGGCAAGCGTGAAGGGCTCAAGAAAACGGAAGCTTTCGTTACCAGCCACCTGAGCCTCGCCCATCAGCACGGGCACTCCGATCGCAAAAAGCATCGCTGTTTCCCGGAATAAGCCGAGCACGTAGTTGAGCAAGGCGGGGACAGCCCGTTTGATCATGAGCGGAACGAGGACGCGTTGCCACGTGACATACTGGCTCAAGTTGAGTGCCACGCATGCATCGCGCAGTTCGGTTGGAATCGTGATCAGACTGCCTCGGTAAACTTCCGAGCAATACGCGGCGTAGACAACACCTAATACGCCGATGCCGATTGGTATCGCGGGAATTGTAATTCCCAGTTGGGGGAGCACATAGAACGTGAAATACAGCAGTATCAGAATCGGTACGCCTCGGGCGAGTTCGAGCCAAAAACGCACAAATGTCCGCCCTAGCCTAGTACTCGCAATTTCCAGGATCGCAAGGAGCAGCCCTCCGATCAGCGCAATTGCCGAACTCGCGAGCGTTACCAGGATGGTGTACCAAACGCCCACCATAAGGTTCGGCACGATCTCCACGGCGTAGCTCCAATCCCAAGTCATTGGGCGGCTCCTGCAGGTGCATACGCGCTCGGCGCCCTAGCGGCTCGCAATGCGCGGTTCAACGGCAACACCTGCTCAAGCTCGCGGAAGACGAGGCCACAAAGAACGGTCAGGATCCAATAAAGGACCGCAAGAAGGCAAAAGACGATGGTCGTCTCGAAGGTTTGGGCGCGGACGTTGTTCGCGACATAAAGTATGTCCTGCACGCCGATGAAGCTCACAATCGAGGTCCACTTGATCATGCCCCTCGCTAGGCTCCCGAAAGCGGGCACTATCTGCGAGAGCGCTTGTGGTAGCACCACCTTCGTGAAACTCTGGAATCTGCTCAGTCCAAGCGCGTGGCACGCATCGGCTTGTCCACGATTCACTGCCTCAATGCCAGCACGAACGATCTCGGCGCCGTATACGGCTCCATCGAGCGCCAGCACAAGAATCGCCGCCGCGAGAGGGCTGAGCTGCGGCATGCCCGGCAGCAGGGGCAATGCATAAAACACCCAGAACAGGAGAACCAACGCGGAGGGGCCGCGAATGCACTCGATGAAAACCATCGAAAGCACTCGTATCACCCCGGTCCTGGAGACCCGCAGTACGCCTAGCATGATCGCGCCCAACGCCGCACCAAGGATGATGCACGAGCTCACCCAAACTGTAACCCATAGGCCCTGAATAAGCACGGGCCAGTACTCAAGCACGGCTTCCACAGCACTGCACTCCTTACTCGCAGCCCGGCACCATGTCGCCAGCCTTGGT
>NZ_LNCU01000099.1 GCF_001542415.1 Bradyrhizobium macuxiense | reverse complement strand
GGCCGCGATCGCGGCCTCAAGCCCCACCGCGCCATCGACGATGAGGAACTCGGGCCGCCGCAGATCACGACGGACGAGATCGTCGAGCACGGCCCGCCAGGCTGCGGTGCTCTCGCCGCCCATACTCTTGATCGACAGCAATATCTTCTGGCCATCCGCGCGAACCCCGATCACGACAAGCAGCGAGATCGCGGTCGCCTTGCGGTCGAGCCGAACCCGGACCACGGTGCCGTCGAGGATCAGCCGCACGATCGGCTCCTCAGCCAGCGAGCGGGCATTCCAGGCGTCCCAGTTGCTCTTCACCTTGCGCCAGACCCGGCTCACCGTGTCCTTGCCGACGCTGCCCGCGAACAGCACGCCCAGCGCCCGGCGGACACGGCGCGTGTTGGTGCCGGACAAGTAAACATTGGCGATTAATGCATCGGCCGCCAACGTACGCCGCTGGTAGGCCCGTAGCCGATGGCTCTTCCACTCCCTCGTCGTGCCATCGGGGCTATCCAGCCGGGCACGCGGTACCGCGATCTCGACGGGGCCGAAGCTGCCGGTCAGCGACCGCGTTCGGCTGCCGTGCCGGTGGCCTGTGACGGCGCCGGAGGCTTCCTCCTGGCCAGCCTTCTTGTGTTTGTAGTGCGCTCGCGCAAGCAGCGTGTCCAGTTCGTCCCGGATCAATTCCTCGATAAACTCTCGTATCCGTTCCCGTACCGCTCCCTCGATCGGATCAAACCAACCGTCGAAAAGCTGGGGAGCCGTCTCTCCGCTATCCTGCGGCACATCCGTCTTCGTGATATCGCTGATCATGGCGTGGTCTCCGATCCGGCGTTCCAGCGCCGGCTGATTCGAGGTTTGATCACCCCGGAGACTACGCCACCCTCAATTCCAACCAACTTCCGGACGGGACCTTGACCCGTCGGGCAACTCAATGATCGTGAATTTCACGAACTGCGCTCAGACTAGCTCAAAAATGAACTGGCTTAGTCCGTACGCCAGATTCCGAGCAGAAATCTTCGCTTCGGCGCAGGGCCGGCTTGCTTTTTGACATCGGGCAGATCGATGGCGTAGCGCTTCATGAGGAGCTTGATCGCCACCCCGATGATCACAAAGGGCGTCACGTAGATCGCAAAAACCTCGAAGGCGTTCATGACATTCCTCCGTGATTTCGAGACAGGCAGACTACCACATTTTGGCGAGACGGGGCCGTGTCTTCTCGCCATCCGGAGGTCAGGCCGGGACAGGCCCCTCGATCCGATGAACTTCCCGTACGGCGTCGCGAGCGGCGATCCGGGCATGATGCGCGACCAGGTTCGGGTAGGCGCTAGCATCAAAGCCGACACGAGGCGTCCAGCCTGTCATCGCATACAAGCCGATGTCGGCAATCGAGTAGTCCTCGCCCAACAGATACTGACGCGTCGACAAATGCTGGTCGACAAAGGCGAAGCGCGCCCGCAATCGTTCTCGGAAAACATCCTTCGCTCGCTCGTCCAGTGGCGTGTAAAAGAGCGGGCCAAGACCTTCCTTGTGCAGCTCGCTGGAGAGAAAGTTCAGCCAGGCCTGAAGTCGCGCCCGGGCGATGGTTCCGTTTGGTGGAGCAAGGCTTGCCGCCGGAGCGCGGTCCGCGATGTACTGGACGATCGCCGCGGCCTCGAGAAGCACGCAGTCGTCATCGAGCACCAAGGCAGGTATGTAGCCCAGTGGATTTATGGCGCGGTAGTCCTCACCATCCGCCATCGTCTTGCTGGCTTCATCGACCCTCACGGCGACAAAGGAAAGCCCGCTCTCGAGCAGGGCGACATGAGGCATCAGCGAGATCGTGCCGGGCGCGAAGTATAGCTTCATGGCGCGATTGTCCTGCTCCGCTCGGCTGACTGACGTTCATGCGACCAGCATGCTTCGCGGACGTTAAAGCGCTGACGTGGAGATGCCAACGTGTGGTGTGTTCGCGAATTGGACGCCGTGACCGACGGACCAGTTTTCCCTGGCGGCGTCGAGGACAACGATAAAGATGTCCTCCGGCCGGATGCCGGGGGTCTCGCCGAGCAACCCGGCAATCCGGCCGAACAGCGCCTTCTTCTGTTCCGCGGTGCGGGAGCTGAATACGGTGATCTGAATATAGACGGTATCGGCACTGCGCTCGACGCCATAGGCGTTTCCGTAGCGGAAGTTCGTTGCGTCATGCTCGCTGATCGTCATGAACTCGTCGCCTTCGGGAACGTCGAGCGTTTCGCGCATTGCACGGTAAAGGTTGTCGAGGATTGCCTCGCGATAGGTCGCAGGCTTTCCGGCGCGCAGCGAGACATGAACGAAGGGCATCGCGAGTCCTTTCGGCGCACTCAATTGACAACGCGCGTTTTTGACATCATGTCAAAAACATATTCTTGACAGTATGTCAAATAATATTTGCCGTCGTCCAACGCGCTTCAGAGGCTGGAGGGGAGAGAAGGTTGAGACCGCGCGAGTTTGACCACGACGATGTCCTGCGCATCGCGTTTGACCAATTCTGGCGCAAAGGTGTGCGTGGAACGTCGCTCTCGGATATCGCGCGCGATGCCGGCGTCCAGCGCGGCAGCCTCTACAACGCCTTCGGCAGCAAGGAGGCACTGTTTCTCTCCGCCTACGAGCGCTATGCGAGTGAATATCTCGCCGCGATCCAAAAAGCGCTGAGCGCTGGGAGTTTGCGGCAGCGCCTCGACGCGTTCTTCGATGTCACGATCGAGAACATGTGCGCCGGCTCGCCGCCGCGCGGATGTCCCACCACGCGGGGATTGATGGAGCTGGGGCCGGCCGAAGGCGAAGGGCTGGACGAGAACGCGCGGAAGGCCTTCGCGGATCTGATGACACGCATCACCGGCCTGCTTCAGGACGCTCTGTCCGAAGGCGCCGCGCGAGGCGAGTTCAACGGAGCGCCCGAAATCTCAGCCCTGCACATCGCCACCGTGACACGCGGGTTGGCCTTGATCGAACGCGCCTTCGGTGACGAGAGCAAGCTTCGCGTGATCGCAGCGCATACGGTCGATCTGATGCTTGGCGAGGTCGACGCCCAAAGCGCGATGAGATCAGGTTGAATCGTCATCGCGCTTTAGATTCTTGTTTGAGCATGATCTCCGCGCAAACGCGTTCCGCGTTTGTCGCGAGGGAAAACCGCTTCACACTTTGCGCTAACGCGGCCCTTCGGGTCCGGATCATGCTCTAGGATCGCCCCCGGTGCGGTAGACCCCCGGCTTGCTGCCGCTGCCGAGGATCAGCGAAGCATCGGGCGCTACGGTATTTGTTCTCCGGCTGTGACAGCGCGTCCTCGTCGCTCTCACTTGGCGTGGCTGATCGCCCAGACGTAAGCGGCCACCGCAGCCGTGTCGGAATCCGACAGTTCGGCGCCACCCTTGGGAGGCATTGCTCCGGTATAGTTACGCGGGCGGGGCACGCCTTCGGTCACGGTCTTGGTAATCGCTGCGAGGCTGCCGTCGCCGAAATTCCAAACGCCGGAAGCGAGATCGGGGCCGACCGGCGTCCCCTTGGCATCGGACCCGTGACATCCGGCGCAGGTGCCGTTGCTGGCCTCGCCGTGGAAGATGCGGTCGCCCAGCGCGACCTGATCCTTGGTCGCGCCCGGAGGCACTGGAAGATCGGGCGTGGTGCGACCCGCGTCGGCGTGGGTGCCTTCCGGTGGCACGGCCCCGCCGCCTGGACCCGATGCCGCGGCGGGCGCCGGCGCGGCAGCCACCTGCGCGGTCGCCGCATCGCCATGATACGTCACACGCCAGATCCGGCCGTGGACGTCATCACCGATGTAGAGTGCGCCGTCCGGACCCATGGCAAGGCCGCTCGGCCGAAAGGCGGCGCGGCCGGGATCCATGTGCGCACCGGCGAAGCCGTCCGCGAACACCACGTAATGGTTCGCGGCTTTGCCGTCGGACAACGGCTGGAACACCACGTTGTAACCGGCCTGGTCGCGCGGCGCGCGATTCCACGAGCCGTGAAAGGCGATGAAGGCGCCGTCGCGATACGGCCCGGGAAACTGGGTGCCGGTGTAGATCAGCAGATCGTTGGGAGCCAGATGGCCGGGGAAGGCGGCGACCGGCGCCTGCTTGCTCGCACAAGCTCCGACCGTCTTGCCGCCGTCACCGCCATACTCCGGCGCCAGCACCAGCTTATTCTGAACCTGGTCGTAGTAGCATTCCGGCCAGCCGTAATCGCCGCCTTGCTTCAGCTCAAGCAGCTCCTCGGCCGGCAGCTCTACGCCCTGATCGACCGTGTAGAGCTTGGGCCAGTTCTGCGACAGCTGATCGCGGCCGTGCTGGGTGACATAGAGCCGTCCGGCCTTGTCGATCCCGAAGCCTTCGCCATTGCGAATGCCCGTCGCGTAGCGCTCGGAGGCCGAGAAGGTCTGGCCGGTCTTGTTGGCATCGTAGCGCCAGGTACCACCGCGCGTCTCCAGCTCGGTGCAGGGTTTGTGACCGGGCGACAGCGGCATGCGGTTATTCGCCTGGCAGGCGTTGGTGGCGGATCCCAGGTCGACGAACAAATTGCCCTTGGCATCGATGATGAACGGGTGCATCGGGTGGTCGCCGGTCAGCGGCAGGCCCGACAACACCGTCCGCGCCTGGCCGGCCGGTGCGACATCGCCGGCTGCGCGCGCATAGCGGACGATCTTGTCGTTCAATTCGGCGTAGAGCCCGCCGTTGTAGAGCACGATGCCGGTGCCGCCGGCGGCGCCAGCGGCCTTGTCCGGGCCAAAGCGCTTGACGACGTCGGCCTTGCCGCTGCCCGTCGTGTCCTTCAGCGCAAGCAGGAAGCCGCCGGGCGGCGGGGTGTCGTTGTGATAGTAGCGGCCGCTCCAGGTGTTGGCATAGACGACGTTGTCGCTGCTGACTGCGAGGTGACGGACATGTCCGAGATTGTCGGCAAAGACCGTGGCACAGAAGCCGGGCGAAAGGGTGATGCCGGTGTCCTGGCTTTGGCATTCTGCGGCGGCGGCGACGCCGGGGGCGCCCATTGCGGCGATCGCCAGCACCAGGACAGCTGAAGGAAGATTTATCTTCACGCGCTCGTTTGACGGCATTTTGCCTCTCTTGTTTTTCTCGTGCGCGGTCGATCGGACCTGGACCACGGGCTCGGTTTACGCCGCTGTCTCTCGCTGCATATAACGCGAGTTCACGTTGTAACGCAGGCAATATGGATTTGTGCTGATGCCGCGGACTCAAACCTTTGTGATTGAATCCCGCCTCGCGCCGCGATCGGCATCTCACCTACAAGTGTGACAGAGCCGCTGAGCTGGCATTAACCGACGATCCAACCGGCCTTCAATTGAAGGTTGCAGGAGGGAGTTGACCGGACAGAATCCGGAGGAGGAACGGTATCGCGTGGCTCGTCGTGTCGGCGGTCTTTCTGATATATTTACCGCCCGACTCGTTTGAGGATTTTCATTTGACACTATCGCGACGATCCGTTCTCAAAGGGGGACTTGCTGCCGCGCTGGTGCCGGGGATGCCGGTCCATGCCGAGTTCTCTCCCAGGCCCATCATCAATGACGCGAGCCGGCTGAACCCGACAGCGGTGGCGCGGCACATCGCGTTGAAGGCGGCGCCGACCGACGACATCGCCGGCCGCATCAGACAGGAGATCGCCGCCGCCAAGTCGGAAGGGCGTCCCTTCGCGATCGGCGTGGCGCGCCATTCGATGGGCGGCCAGTCGATCCCGAAGGACGGCGTCGCGATCACGCTGACCGGCGGGCACATCGACACCGATCGCGCCAACATGACCTATCGGGTCGGGGCAGGGATGCGCTGGTTCGAGGTGATCCGCGCACTCGATGCCCAGGGCTTCTCGCCGGCGGTGATGCAATCGAACAGCGACTTCGGCGTCGGCTCGACGTTCTGCGTCAATTCGCACGGCTGGCCGACGCGCTTTGGTCCGTTCGGCTCGACTGTGCGATCGGTACAGATCGTGCTGGCCGACGGGCAACTGGTCGAATGCTCGCGCACCAGGGAGCCCGAGCTGTTCGCGTTGGCGATGGGCGGCTACGGCCTGATGGGCGCGATCGTCGATCTCGAGCTCGACATGGTGCCCAACGCGCTGATGGAGCCGACCTATGCCCGGACGAAGCCGTCGCAGTTCGCCGATGCCTTCCTGCACGCCGTCGAGAACGATCCGGCGGTGCACATGGCTTACGGCCGGCTGTCGGTGGCGCGCGAGAACCTGTTCGACGAGGCCCTGCTGATCACCTATCGGCAGGCCGCCACCCAGCCGTCGCCGCTTCCCGCCGTGGTTGATCACGGCGCACTGACCGGCTTCTCGCGCGATGTCTACCGGCTGCAAACCGGCCGCGAATGGGCCAAGGATTTTCGCTGGTTTATGGAGGCTTCCGTCGGTCCGTCGATCACCGGCGCTGCCACGCGCAACACGCTGATGGTCGAGCCGGTGGTCAATCTGGCGTCCGGCGATGCGACGCGGACCGATATTCTGCACGAATATTTCGTTCCGCCTGATAGCTTCACCGGGTTCGTCGATCTGTGCCGGGCCGTTATTCCGAAGGCGAAGGCCGAATTCCTCAATGTCACCTTGCGCTATGTCGATGCCGATCCCGTTGCGGTGCTGGCCTATGCGCCGCAAAAGCGGATCGCGGCGGTGATGTCGTTCTCGCAGGAGATCAGTCCCGAAGGCGAGGCCGACATGATGCGGATGACCGAGACGCTGATCGAGGGTGTGAAGGATCTGGGCGGCGCATTCTATCTGCCTTACCGCCTGCATGCGCGGCGCGACCATGTGCGCACGATCTATCCGCGCACGGAGGAATTCGTCGCCGCCAAGCGCCGGATCGACCCCTCGCTCGTGTTCCGCAACATGATGTGGGACAGCTATTTCGCTTAAGGGAGCGCAGAACAATGGATCGTTCTCGTCTGGCCGCCGCGCTGCTCGGAGCCGCGTTGCTGTTTGCGGCTGCGACCGACTACATCCCGGCATTCATCGACTCGGAGGGACGGGTGTTCGGCCTGTTCCATCTCGACATCTACAAGGATGCGCTGCATCTGGTCTCGGCGCTGTGGGCATTCTCGGCCGCGTTGATGTCGCGCTCGGCGTCGATTTTCTTCCTGCGGGTGTTCGGCGTGCTTTACTTCCTAGACGGTGTGATGGGCGTCTTCACCGGCTCCGGCTATCTCGACCTCAGCATCTTCATCGACGGCATCCGCTCGACCTCGACCTATGTGAAGGTTGCCTCGAGCGTGCCGCATCTTGCGCTCGGCGCCTTCGGGATCGTGACCGGATTTTCCGCGCAGAGGCGCTTTGCATGAAATGGCTCCGGCGGATCGCGGCCGTCATCGGCGCGGCCATTCTCGTGTTCGTCGCGTTCTGCGCTTCGCAGATCGGCTACATCCAGTTTGTCTGCACGCCCGAAAGCTCCGCATCGGTCGCAGCGGCCAGTTTCGGGATCGGCGACCCCAAATATGCGCGCGCGGAAGGCGACAGCTTCCTGACCTATCCGGAGTGGTACATCGTCTACGCCTATGCCGATCTCGCTGGCGTCACCCGCGCGTCCTCGGAATCATCGTTCGGCTACTACCGCAGCATCAGGGGATTCTGGTCCAGCCTGTGCGGCGCGCGGCGCTCCACGTCGGCTGATCGGCCCGCCTCCGAGGACCAGATGGTCACCGATTACATCATCGGGTCGAGCTTCACGGCGGAGATGGCTATCCAGGGGCTCTATGAGCGCACGATCGGCGCGCTCACCGTGGCCTGGCGCGGTCCCAAGCGCACCAAGGAGGACGAGTTCAACCAGACGCTGCTCGACGACTACGCGAAATTCCTGGAGCAGACGCCGTGGTACCGTTATCCGTTCGCCGACAAGCTGTCGGCGCTCTGGCACGACGTGGCGTTCGAGCTGTCGTTGCGCTCGGTCGAGCGGCGCTTCTCGCTGTCGCTGCAATACGGCATCAAGTCGCTCTACGCGAAAGCCATCGGGGCGCTCGCCGGCCTGTCGCCCGCCGATCTCGAGATCGGCAGCGTCGTGATGGTGCCGTCGCCCGAGGCGTTGCCGGTCGATAGTCGGATCCGCGTCGTGCGCGAGGTGCGCGCAAGCGACGGGCGGCAGGGCGTGCTGATGATCACGCCGCGCTACCGCGAGTTCACCAACATCGTCAGAAAGATCGGCGCCAGGGGGCTGTCGTTCGGCGAGATCGCCGGCAATACCAGGATCCTGACCACGCTGCTGGTTCCAGCGGGTGAATTGCCGCCCCCGAGCGGTGCAAAACCGATCTTCCAAACCGACGTGCAGTCGATGCCGGGATGGCGCAGAGTAGGGTACGATACCGAGGTCGCCGCGGTGGCCGCGCTCCCGGCCGCCGTCGAGGCGCACGGGGCCAGGTTCGAGCATGCCTACGATTACTGAGGTACGTCGCCGCGTTGTCCGCTTTGCCGGCGGTGCGGCCGTGGTCCTCGTCATCTGGTTCGTCGGGATGGCGGCGGCCGCGCTGGTCGTGACACCCACGGTGGTCGTTGCGTTCGGCGATCCCGGCCGGCTTGCCGGCGTCGACGGTGATCTGCTGGCATCCGGCCGCGGCTTCCTCGCGATGCGTACCGCCGACGACGACACCGTCAAATCGCTCTATCAACACGGCGCGTGGCTGGTCTGGCCGGTGCTGACCGCCGGGTGTGGCCGGCGATGACGCGGTGGATAGGACGGATCGCAGTCGGTGCCGCGGTTGTGGTCGCCTGTCTTGTCGGCGTTGTGGTCGTGGGCCTGGGCGCGCTGCGATTGGCGGCGGATTTGAGGGAAACTGAAAGCGCTGCCGCCGCAGCGCCCGCTGACGGCAAGTTCGTCGACAGCGGTCACGGCCGCATCTTCGTGATGGATCCGGGACCCTCCGACGGCACGCCGGTCGTTCTCTTTCACGGCACGGCGGCCTGGAGCAAGCTGTGGTGGCGGACGACGGCCGCGCTGAAGGCTGACGGCTACCGGCCGATCGCTCCCGACCTTCCGCCCTTCGGCTATTCCGAGCGGCGTGGTGGTTACACCCGCGCCGAGCAGGCGGCCCGCATCGATGGAGTGCTGCGAACGCTGGGCGCAGGGCGCGCCGTCATCGTCGGTCATTCCTTCGGCGCCGGCGCCGCGCTCGAATATGTGCTCCGGCATCCCGAGCTTACGATCGGGCTCGTTCTCGTCGATGCGGCGCTCGGCCTGACGCAACCACCGTCCGATCCGCCTGCGGTGCTCGACTATGGTCCGGTGCGCGAGCTGCTGGTCTCGGCGACCGCGACCAATCCGCTTGCGACGCGTTTCCTGCTGTCGCAGCTGATCTATCGCAAGCAGGCGGCGAGCGGCGAGACGCTCGAGATCCTGAAAGCGCCGATGCGCGTCGCCGGCACGGCATCCCACATCGCAGACTGGCTGCTGTACTTCACGGGCTCCGACCACGCAGCGTTGAGCTCGTCGCGAGCGGCGGTGTCGAAGATCAGGGTGCCGGTTGCGATGATCTGGGGCGACCGTGACGACGTCACACCGCTGGCCCAGGCGAACGATCTGCGGACGCTGATCCCATCGGCGTCACTGACGGTGATGAAGGATGTCGGGCATATTCCGCAGATCGAAGACCCCGACGGTTTCAACGCCGTCCTGATCGATGCGATCAGGCAGGTCGCCTCGGCCGATCCGGCCGGACGAAACTAGGCGCGATGCGGCATATCGTGGCTACACTCCGGCATGGATCGCATGCGGTGGATTCGATTGACTCGCACATCGCCAGCGTTACGCTGCCGAAACGGGAAGTTTTCCCAAAACAAACAAGAACGACAACGAACAAGAAAAGGGCAGGGCACGCCGTGACACGCGTCATCGCGTCTTGAGCAAGGGCACGCGGACATCCGCGCTCGCGCCATTCCGCATCCGCAGCTATCGCTTTCAATGGCCGTCCGACCTGCTCACCTCCTGGGCGTTCGAGGTCGAGACGCTGGTGCTCGGCTGGTACATCATGGTCGAGACTGGCTCGGTGCTGCTGCTGACCGTGCTCGCCTCGCTGCAATATGTCGGGACGCTGATCGCGCCTGTGGTCGGCATGGTCGGCGATCGCATGGGGCATCGCGATCTGCTTGCCGTGATGCGCTTCGCCTATACCGCGCTGTCCGGCACCATCATGACGCTGGCGCTGACCGGCCACCTGGCGCCGCTGAACGTCATGATCATCGTCGCGATCATGGGCCTGATCCGCCCGTCGGACCTCGGCGTGCGCGGCGCGCTGCTCGCCGACATCATGCCGCCGGAGCGACTGGTCGGCGCCATCAGCCTGGCGCGCACGACACAGGACAGCGCGCGCATTGCCGGCGCGTTGACGGGAGCCAGCCTGTTTGCTGCGCTCGGCATCGGCTTCGTCTATGTCGGGATCGCTTGCTTCTATTTTGTTGCCGCCATCCTGATGCTCTGCATGACGCGTCCGGTGATCGCACACGGCACCGTCGATCGTCCGGCGAAGGATCCTCCGGGGGCGGCGCTGCTGCGCGACCTGAAGGAGGGCATCGTCTATGCCTGGAGTGGTCCGGGCATGCGCGCCGCGCTCTGCGTCGCGTTCCTTGCCAATCTCACCGCGTTTCCGCTGACCAACGGATTGCTGCCCTACGTTGCGCGCGACATCTTCCACACCGATCAGACCGGCCTCGGCTATCTCTCGGCGAGCTTCGCGGTCGGCTCGCTGATCGGCTCGATCACGCTCAGCATGGCCGGCGGCGTGCGCATCGCTCGGCTTCTGATCGGTGCGACGCTCGCCTGGTACGCGATGCTGCTCGTGTTCGTGGAGCTCAGGACCATGCCGGTGGCGATGGCCTGCCTCGTGCTGGCCGGCATCGCGCAGAGCATGTCGATGATCTCGGCCGCGGTGATCCTGATGCGGAACGCCAGCGTCCATCTGCGCGGTCGTGTGATGGGCGTGCGCATGATGGTGATTTACGGCCTGCCGCTCGGCCTGTTGGCGGCAGGCAGCCTGATCGACCTGATCGGCTACACCGCGACCGGCACGCTGCTCGCCGCCGCCGGCTTCATCGCGATGCTGGCGATCGCGCTGCACTGGCGCGCCGACCTCTGGCCGGTGCATGCGCCGGCGAATGCAAGGTGAGGGCTACGACGCATCGGAAAACTACCGTTTGCGATCCAGAAATCCCTGCAGCAGCCGCTGCGGCTCGCCGGTGAGGAATGACTTCCCGAACATGCCGACGCTGAGGTTCACCGACTCCGTCAGCGGCAGCTCTTCCCATTGCCGCAACAGGTCCTTCTGGATGCGCAGCGCTTCGGGGCCGCATTCCAGCAGCGCCTTCACGGTGTGCTCTACGGCATCGTTGAGGCCGCCGGGTTTTGCGATCGTGTCGACGAGGCCCCAGGCGAGTGCGGTCGGAGCATCGATGTTCTCCGCGGTCATCATCAGCCAGCGTGCGCGGCCCCAGCCGATCAGGCGCGGCAGCAATGCGGCGTGGATCACCGAGGGGATGCCGACGCGCACCTCGGGCATGCCGAACATCGCGTCATGCGCCGCGACACGGACGTCGCACGCGGCCGCGACCTCGAGCCCGCCGCCGAGGCACCAGCCGGGCAGGCGGGCGATGACGGGCGCCGGAAACTTGCGCACGGCTTCGCAGAGATCGCGCAGCCGGCTGATGAACTGCTCGGCGCTCTTCTGATCGAGCTTCGCCATCTCCTTGATGTCGGCGCCGCCGATCATGCTCCGCTCGCTTTCGCCGGCGAGGATCACCGCGCGGATGCTGCGGTCGGCTGAGAGATGCTCGAAGCCTTCGCGCACACCATTGGTCACGGCCGAGCTCACGATGTTCAGCTTGCCGGCGTTGCAGATCGTCAGGCGGACGACGCCTCTGGAGTCGCGGTCGATACCGCAATGGGGATTGAGCATGTCCATGGTGATGGTCTCGCAACAGGAATTGATCGCGCCACTTCCCGGACAAAGCATGGTCCTGTCAAGGGACGCGGTGACGGGCTGCGCGGCGAGGGGCAGCGCTTATAGAGTTATATTCATAATATAATCGGAGCCGTCATGACGTCGGCCGATACGATCGACCTGTTTTCGTCCGATTTGATGCGTGTGCGCATCGTGGAATGGCAGGCGCCGGGGCCGGCTGCGAAGGCCGCGGTTGCGATGTCGGGCATGGAGGCCATGCTTGCGCTCCGCGACGGAAAGCTGCCACCGCCGCCGATGGCGAAGCGGTTTCCGCATGAGCGCGGTCGAACCGGGGCGGATCGTGATGGAACTCGACCCGCATGAAAGCCTGGAGAACACCATCGGCCTGATGCACGGCGCGACCGCGGCGGCGCTGCTCGATACCGCCATGGGCTGCGCGATCTCGACCATGCTGCCGGCGGGCCAGACGTCGGTGACATCAGACCTCAAGCTGACTTATCTGCGCCCGCTGTCGGTCCGCTCAGGAACCATTTCCGCCGAGGGCAAGGTCATCAAGCTCGGCCGGCAGACCAGCTACGCCGAAAGCTTCGTCCGCGACGGCAGGGGCAATCTCGCAGTGCACGCGACCGCGACCTTCTCGATGATCGGGGAGGCTGCAAAGACGAAATAACTACAGCTTTTCCGGCGCAAATCTGCTATTATATGATTGGAAACATTCCATGAGATCGGTATGCGCTATTCGAAGGAACACAAGCAGGAAACCCATGCGCGGATCGTGCGGAAGGCATCGGTCCGGCTGCGCGAGAAGGGTGCGCACGGGATCGGCGTCGCCGACCTGATGAAGGACGCCGGGCTGACCCATGGCGGCTTCTATGCGCATTTCGATTCGCGCGAGGCGCTGGTGATCGAGGCCTTCAACCATGCGATGGACCGTGGCACCGAACGCTGGCGCAAGATCGTCGCCGAGATGCCGCCCGAGAAGCGGCTTGCGACGATCGTCGATGGCTATCTGACGCAGGTCCATCGCGACGATCCCGGCCACGGCTGCGCCATCCCGGCGCTCGGCGCTGAAATTGCGCGCGAGAGCCCGAAGACCCGCAAGGCGTTCGCGCTCAAGCTCGAGCAGATGATCGACATGATTGCCGACCAGATCCCCGACGTGCCGCGCAAGACCGCGCGCAAGCAGGCGATGGCGACGCTGGCGACGATGATGGGCACCATCGTGATGTCGCGCGTCGCGGGCAATGGCGAGCTCTCCGACGAGGTCCTCGCCGCCGGCCGCGAGGCGGTGCTCGGCCGCGCCGCGGCGGCGAAAGGGCCGGCCAAGAAGGCAAAGGTGAATTAAGCTTCGAGCGGCGCGCTCGACTCTAAATCCGTCACCCTGGGGAGTGCGCATTGCGTGCGTCTCGAAGGGCGGCGGGCACCCGTGTATCCTTCGAGACGGCCGCGTTGCGGCCTTCTCAGGATGACGGATTGAGAGCAATCCGCATCACGGCCCGCTGAACAGCGCGCGCTCGGCCTCTACCGTCTCGTAGATGTAGTCGGCCACCGCGCGGATGCGGGCGAGGTCCTTGCTGTCGGCGTGCATCAGGAGCCAGAAGGTGCGGGATATCCGCACCTCGTCCGGCAGCACGGCCTGCAATTCCGGATGCGCTGATGCCATGAAGTGCGGCAGCACGGCGATGCCGAAGCCCGCGATCGTCGCGTTGAGCTGGGCGATCAGGTTGGCGCTGCGGAACTTGGCCGAGATCTTCGACGAGACCTGCGGCAGATAGTCCAGCTCCGGCGTAAACAGCAGCTCCTCGATGTAGCCGACGAAGCGGTGCTGCGGCAGATCGGCCCGTGCGGCGATCTTCGGCGCCTGCGCGAGATAGGCGGGTGCGGCATATAGCCCGAGCGTGTAGTCGAGCAGCTTGCGGCCGACGATCCGGCCTTCCTTGGGCATGGTCAGGCTGATCGCGATGTCGGCCTCGCGCTTGGAGAGCGAGAACAGGCGGGCCGTCGCGACGAGTTGCAAATCGAGATCGGGGTACCGCTCGGTGAACTTCACCAGCCGCGAAGCCAGGAAGTGGCTGCCGAACCCGTCGGGCGCGCCGATCCGCACCGTGCCGGTGAGGTGCGCGCGCGAGCCGCCGACCGCCTCCTGATTGGCGACAATGGTGGATTCCATCGCCTCCGCGCTGTCGGCGACGCGCTGGCCGGCCTCGGTGAGCAGGTAGCCGGTCTTGCGGCGATCAAACAGTTTTGCGGAGAGGTGACGTTCCAGCCGGTCGACACGGCGGATCACTGTGGCATGATCGACGCCGAGCTGCTTGGCGGCAGCCGAAACCGATCCGCCGCGCACGATGGCCAGCACGAAACGGAAGTCGTCCCAGTCGATCGTGGCGCCGCCTTGATCCAGCATTTCCGCACATCTATGGTGCAATTTATCGGACTTGAATCCTATAAAATGCAGGGTCAATAGGTTTTGTAAAGCGATCTCGCCGGCAGGCAGGCGATTCAGGTCCTCAGAGGGAGGTTATCCATGCGTTCAATCGGACATTTCATCGGTGGCAAGGAGGTCAAGGGCACGTCGGGCCGCACGGCTGACGTTTTCGAACCGATGACCGGCGAGGTCCAGGCCAAGGTGGCGCTGGCCTCCAAGGCCGAGGTTCGCGCAGCCGTCGAGAATGCCAAGGCCGCACAGCCGGCGTGGGCGGCGACCAATCCGCAGCGCCGCGGGCGCGTGATGATGAAATTCCTGGAACTGGTGCAGCGCGACTACGACAAGCTCGCTGAGCTTTTGGCGCGCGAGCACGGCAAGACCGTTCCCGACGCCAAGGGCGACATTCAGCGCGGCCTCGAAGTGGTCGAGTTCGCCTGCGGCATTCCGCATTTGATGAAGGGCGAATACACCGAAGGCGCCGGCCCCGGCATCGACATCTACTCGCTGCGTCAACCCCTCGGAGTGGTCGCCGGCATCACGCCGTTCAACTTCCCGGCCATGATCCCGATGTGGAAGTTCGCGCCGGCGATCGCCTGCGGCAACGCGTTCATCCTGAAGCCGTCCGAGCGCGATCCCGGCGTGCCGATGCACCTCGCCGAGCTGATGATCGAGGCGGGGCTGCCGGCCGGCATTCTCAACGTCGTCAACGGTGACAAGGAGGCGGTCGACGCCATCCTCGACGATCCTGATATCAAGGCGATCGGCTTCGTCGGTTCGACGGCCATCGCGGAATACATCTACACGCGCGCGGCGCAGACCGGTAAGCGCTGCCAGTGCTTCGGTGGCGCCAAGAACCACGCCATCGTGATGCCCGATGCCGACATGGACCAGACAGTCGACGCGCTGATCGGCGCCGGCTACGGCTCGGGCGGCGAGCGCTGCATGGCGGTCTCGGTTGCCGTCCCCGTCGGCAAGACCACCGCCGACCGTCTGATGGAAAAGCTGATCCCGCGCGTCGAGTCGCTCAAGATCGGCACCTCGGTCGATCCGTCGGCCGATTACGGCCCGCTGGTGACGCGCGAGGCGGTCGAGAAGGTCAAGAGCTACATCGACATCGGCGTCAAGGAAGGCGCGACGCTCGCGGTCGACGGCCGCGGCTTCAAGATGCAGGGCTACGAGAAGGGCTTCTATCTGGGCGGTTCGCTGTTCGACAACGTCACCAAGGACATGCGGATCTACAAGGAAGAGATTTTCGGCCCGGTGCTCTCGGTGGTGCGCGCCCACGACTACAACGAGGCGCTGGCGCTGCCGTCGGATCATGACTACGGCAACGGCGTCGCGATCTTCACCCGCGACGGCGACGCGGCGCGCGACTTCGCGGCCAAGGTGAATGTCGGCATGGTTGGCATCAACGTCCCGATCCCGGTGCCGATCGCTTATTACACCTTCGGCGGCTGGAAGAAGTCGGGCTTCGGCGATCTCAATCAGCACGGTCCGGACTCGATCCGCTTCTATACCAAGACCAAGACGGTAACCTCGCGTTGGCCGTCCGGCGTCAAGGAGGGTGCGGAGTTCTCGATCCCGACGATGAAGTAACGCGAGACTGCAGTGAACTTCAGCAGCATCGGGAAATCACCTCTCCCTTTGGGAGAGGTCGGCGCGAAGCGCCGGGTGAGGGGTCACGATCTCTCGTTGGAAGGGTACCCCCTCACCCGATTTGCTGCGCAAATCGACCTCTCCCCGGTGGGGAGAGGTGACCTCAGCCTGCGGGGGCAGTGAGATGCAGTTCGCTCTCAACGAGGACCAGATCGCGGTTCGCGACATGGCGCTGGCGTTTGCGGCGGAGAAGATCGCGCCGCACGCGCTCGAATGGGACGAGAAGAAGCATTTTCCTGTCGACGTGATGCGCGAGGCCGCAGGCCTCGGCATCGGCGGCATCTACATCAAGGATGACGTCGGCGGGTCCGCGATGACCCGCTTCGACGCGGCACTGATCTTCGAGGCGCTGGCGACCGGTTGCCCCACCACGTCGGCCTTCATCTCGATCCACAACATGGCGTCCTGGATGATCGATGCCTATGGCAACGACGCCCAGCGCCACAAATGGCTGCCGAAGCTCTGCACCATGGAGTATCTGGCGAGCTATTGCCTGACCGAGCCGGGCGCAGGTTCGGACGCCGCTGCACTGCGCACCCGCGCGGTGCGCGACGGCGATCATTACGTGCTCAACGGCCAGAAGCAGTTCATTTCCGGCGCCGGCGGCACCGACCTTTTGGTTGCGATGGTGCGCACCGGCGGCGATGGTCCCGGCGGCGTCTCGACGCTTGTCATCGACGGCAAGACGCCCGGCGTGTCGTTGGGTGCCAATGAGCGCAAGATGGGCTGGAATGCGCAGCCGACCCGCGCCGTCATGTTCGAGAATGCCCGGGTGCCGGTCGAGAACCGGCTCGGCGACGAGGGCATCGGCTTCAAGATCGCGATGGCCGGCCTCGACGGCGGCCGCCTCAACATCGCGGCGTGTTCGCTCGGCGGCGCGCAGGCGGCGCTCGACAAGGCGCTGGCCTACATGAAGGACCGCAAGGCGTTCGGTAAGCGCCTCGATGAATTCCAGGCGCTGCAATTCAGGATCGCCGACATGGCGACCGAGCTGGAAGCCGCACGCACCTTCCTGTGGCGCGCCGCGGCTGCGCTCGACCGCAAGGATCCCGACGCGTCCATGCTCTGCGCGATGGCCAAGCGCTTCGGCACCGATGTCGGCTTCGAGGTCGCCAACCAGGCGCTGCAACTGCACGGCGGTTACGGCTACCTCAGCGAATACGGCGTCGAGAAGATCGTGCGCGACCTGCGCGTGCACCAGATCCTCGAAGGCACCAATGAAATCATGCGGCTGATCGTGTCGCGCAAGTTGATCGAGGGCGCGCGATGAATGATGCGGCGGCTGCGGACGGCGATCTGATCGTCCGCCGGGAAGGGGCGCTGGGCGTGATCCGGCTCAACCGGCCCAAGGCGATCAATGCCCTGAGCCTGGAGATGTCTCAGGGCGTCGATGCGGCGCTGGATCGGTTCGAGAACGATCCCGATGTCGCTGTCGTGCTGCTGGAAGGTGCCGGCGAGCGCGGGCTGTGCGCCGGCGGTGATATCCGCGGGCTCTGGGAGAGCTCGAAGGTGAAGGGAGACCTCGGCAAGGTCTTCTGGCGCCAGGAATACATCATGAATGCGCGGATCGCGAAGTATCCGAAGCCCTATGTCGCCTTCATGGATGGCCTCGTGATGGGCGGCGGCGTCGGGCTCTCCGCGCACGGCCGCCATCGCGTGGTGACGGAGAAGACCAAGCTTGCGATGCCCGAGGTCGGCCTCGGCTTCTTCCCTGACGTCGGCGGCACCTATCTGCTGTCGCGCACCCCGGGCGAGCTCGGCACCTATTTTGGTCTCACCGGCACCACGATGAACGGTCCGGACGCAATCTATTCAAAATTTGCCGACGCGGTGGTGCCGAGCGCTAAGCTCCCGACGCTGCGCGAGGCGCTGACCAAGGTTGCGCCCGGTGCGAGCTCGGCCCAGATCGACCGGCTGATTGCAGGCTTCGCGACCGGCGAGAAGGCAGGCCCGGTGGCCGCGCTGCAGGCCAAGATCGACGGCTGGTTCGCACGCGGCCGGATGGAAGATATCGTTGCCGCGCTGCAGGCTGACGGGTCTGACCTTGCGCTGGGCACCTTGAAGACGCTTGGCGAGAAATCGCCCCGCGGCATGGTGGTGACACTGAAGCTGCTGCGGCTCGGGCGGGCGACGGCGACGCTGGAGGAGTGTCTGGTGCGCGAATATCGCGCCGCGCTTGAAGTGTTCGCCAGCGACGATTTCCGCGAGGGCGTGCGCGCCGCCGTGATCGACAAGGACCGCAATCCGAAATGGCAGCCCGCCCGGATCGAGGACGTGACGCCGGAGATGGTCGCGCGCTACTTCGTCGAGATAGGCGCCGACGAACTGACATTTCCTGACAGCAAATAGAAACGTCGCAAGCGGAGGAACTTCCATGGCAAACGTCGCATTCATTGGGCTCGGCAATATGGGCGGGCCGATGGCGGCCAATCTGGTCAAGGCCGGCCACAAGGTCACCGCGTTCGACCTTGTCGCAACGTCCCGCGAGCAGGCCAAGACGGATGGCGCCGCGATCGCCGACAGCGGAGCGGCGGCCGTGAAGGGCGCAGAGGTTGTCATCACCATGCTGCCGGCCGGTAAGCATGTGCTCGGCGTCTGGACCGACATTCTTCCCGTGATGGCCAAGGGCACGCTGATCATCGATTGCTCGACCATCGACGTCGAAAGCGCCAAGCAGGCCCATGCGCTGGCGGCCAAGCATGGCATGGCCTCGGTCGATGCGCCGGTCTCCGGCGGCACCGGCGGCGCCAAGGGCGCGACGCTGACCTTCATGTGCGGCGGCGCGGACAAGGCGTTCGCGGCGGCAAAGCCCGTGCTGGAAAACATGGGCAAGAAGATCGTGCATTGCGGCGCCGCCGGTGCGGGGCAGGCGGCCAAGATCTGCAACAACATGATCCTCGGGATCTCCATGATCGCGGTCGGCGAGGCCTTTGCGCTGGCCGAGAAGCTCGGCCTGTCGCACCAGGCGCTGTTCGACGTCGCCTCGACCTCGTCGGGGCAGTGCTGGTCGCTGACCACCTATTGCCCGGTTCCCGGCCCGGTGCCGACCTCGCCGGCGAACAACGACTACAAGCCGGGTTTCGCCACCAGTCTGATGCTGAAGGACCTGACCCTGGCACAGGACGCGGCGCGGTCCGCCGGCGCGGCGACGCCGCTCGGCCAGCATGCGCAGGAGATCTATAAGACCTTCGACGCAACCGGCCATGGCGGGGTCGACTTTTCCGGAATTATCCAGCACGTTCGGGACCTCGCTGGGAAGTAGCTGCGTTTGCAGCCCGGATGGAGCGAAGCGAAATCCGGGACAGCTTTATCAACTTGCGCAACCGGCCCCGGATTGCGCGGAGCCTGTCATCGGGCGCGCGTTCGCGCGACCCGTTGGCTCCATCCGGGCTACGCTTGACGGCGACGCTGGTTGCCAATCGACGGGCTCGGATGAAGATGACCACATTTCAGGACGCACGCGCCTTTCTGCTCAAGCACCGCGCCGACTACGACACCGCGGTCAAGGATTTCCGCTGGCCCGATCCGGTGCCGTTCAACTGGGCACTGGACTGGTTCGACGCCGAGCTGGCGACGAGTCCCGACAGCCGCGATCGCGCGGCACTGTGGATCGTCGATGCGGCAAGCGGCAACGAGACGAAACTGTCCTTCGCCGAGCTGTCGCGGCGCTCCAACCAGGTCGCGAACTTCCTGCGCGGGCAGGGCCTGAAGCGCGGCGACCATCTGCTGCTGCTGCTCGGCAATGTCGTGCCGCTTTGGGAGACCATGCTGGCGGCGATCAAGCTCGGCGTCGTCGTGATCCCCGCGACCACGCTGCTGACGGCGGATGAATTGCGCGACCGGCTCGACCGCGGCAAGGCGAAGGCGGTGGTGGCGGCGCAGGACCAGGTCGCGAAGTTCGCAGGCCTCGGCGGCGACAAGCTCGCGCGCATCGTGGTCGGCGCGACGCAGAAGCATGACGGCTGGCTCAGCTACGAGGACATCGCCAAGGCGCCCGACAACTTCACGCGCGACGGCCCGACCAAGGCCGACGATCCGATGCTGCTCTATTTCACCTCGGGCACCACGGCGAAGCCGAAGCTGGTGCGGCATAGCCAGCGCAGCTACCCGGTCGGCCATCTCTCGACGATGTACTGGATCGGCTTGCAGCCCGGTGACATCCACCTCAACATCTCGTCGCCCGGCTGGGCCAAGCATGCCTGGAGCTGCTTCTTCGCGCCGTGGAATGCCGGCGCAACGATCTTTATCGCCAACCAGCCGCGCTTCGAGGCGAAAGGACTGCTCTCGATCATCAGCCGCTGCGGCGTCACCACGCTGTGCGCGCCGCCGACGGTGTGGCGGATGTTCATCCAGGAGCAACTCGCGAACTTCAAGGTCTCGCTGCGCGAGGTCTGCGGCGCCGGCGAGCCGCTCAATCCTGAGATCATCGACCAGGTCAAATCGGCCTGGGGCCTCACCATCCGCGACGGCTATGGTCAGACCGAGACCACCGCGCTGGCCGGCAACTCGCCGGGCCAGAAGGTGAAGGTCGGCTCGATGGGCCGCCCGCTGCCGGGCTATCGCGTGCAGGTGTCAGACAATGACGGCCAACCGGCGAAGGAAGGCGAGGTGACGCTGCTGCTCGGGGCCGACAGGCCGGCCGGCCTGATGCAGGGCTATCAGGGCGACGACGGCAAGCTCATCGGGACCGACGGCGAGATCTATCGTAGCGGCGACGTCGTGTTCACCGATGACGAGGGCTATCTCACCTTCGTCGGCCGCACCGACGACGTGTTCAAATCCTCCGACTACCGCATCTCGCCGTTCGAGCTGGAGAGCGTGCTGCTCGAGCATGACGCGGTGGCTGAAGCCGCCGTGGTGCCGAGCCCGGATCCGATCCGGCTCGCGGTCCCCAAGGCCTATGTGTTGCTGGTTGCCGGTGTCGAGCGCACGCCGGAGACGGCGCTGTCGATCTTCAAACATTTGCACACGCGGCTCGCACCGTTTAAACGCATCCGCAAGATCGAGCTGGTCACCGAACTGCCCAAGACGATTTCTGGAAAAATTCGTCGCGTGCAGTTGCGGCGGCTCGAACATGACGATGTCAGAAGCGATGCGTTACGCGGAGCCGAGTTCCGCGAGGAAGAGTTCCCGGAGCTGCAGAAGGTGCGGGCGTCCGGTTCGGAGAATTAATCAATGAATGAAGTCTGGAAGAAGCCGCCGGTGTCCCTGCAAACCTATCAGGGCATGGTCGGCAAGGAGATCGGCGTGTCCTCATGGCACCTGCTCGATCAGGGCCGCATCGACACCTATGCCGACGTGATCGAGGATCATCAGTTCATTCATGTCGATCCGGAACGCGCCAGGAAGGAAACCGCCTTCGGTACCACGATCGCGCACGGCTTCCTCACGATGTCCCTGATGAGCATCATGTCCTACGAGGTGATGCCGGTCGTCGAAGGCACCGCGATGGGCGTCAATTACGGCTTCGACAAGCTGCGCTTCATCTCGCCGGTCAAGTCCGGCAAGCGCGTTCGCGGCCGTTTCGTGTTGGCGGAGGCCACGCTGCGCAAGCCGAAGGAATTGCTGTCGCGCACCAATGTCACGGTCGAGATCGAGGGCGAGGAGAAGCCCGCGCTGGTCGCCGACTGGCTCGGCCTGATCTACTTCAATTGATTCAGCCCGTCGTGGCCGGGTCGAGCCCGGCTTGACGAGTTTCCCAGCCGTGCGTTGCTCGCCTCGTCCCCTTGGCGCATTGACGGCCATGATATCTGGTGTCCATCATCCTCGCCTTAGGCCGTACGGTCCCGGGGAGTGGCAGCCATGGTGCAGAACATTGTCGCCGGACTTGTCGTCGTCGCCTTGATTGTGATTGGGGCGATCAGCTACGCCCAAGAGCATCACGAGTGCTGGAACGGGCACTGGGTCAAATCCCTAAAGCCCTGCGGATCGATGGCCCCTTCGGTATAGCGCCGCCCGGCCGTTATGGCCGGGCTTGACCCGGCCATCCATCGCTGCTCAAAACGTCGCTCGTCTTTTGACGCCGCGCGGGCGTGCACCCTCTCCCCAGGGGAGAGGGTGGCGCAATCGAGCGGAGCGAGATGAAGCCGGGTGAGGGGTCTCTCTCCGCGAGCTCATCTCGTGGAGACAACCCCTCATCCGGCGCGCTTGCGCGCGCCACCTTCTCCCACGAGGGGAGAAGGAACAGCAGGAATGCACTATGGCAATCAGGTTTGACGGACGCGTCGCTATCGTCACCGGCGCGGGCAATGGTCTTGGACGGGCGCATGCGCTGGGGCTCGCCAGCCGCGGCGCCAAGGTCGTGGTCAACGATTTCGGCGGGGCGCGCGACGGCACCGGCGGTTCGCTGTCGCCGGCCGAGACCGTGGTCGAGGAGATCCGCAAGGCCGGCGGCACCGCGATGGCCGACGGCGCCGACGTCTCGAACTTCGAGCAGGTCACCGCGATGGTCGAGCGCGCCACCAAGGAGTGGGGCAGCGTCGACCTCTTGTGCGCCAATGCCGGCATCCTGCGCGACAAGTCGTTCGCCAAGCTCGAGGTCGCCGACTGGGAAAAGGTGCTCGGTGTGCATCTCACCGGCACCTTCTACTGCTGCAAGGCGGTGTGGGCCGGCATGCGCGAGCGCAACTACGGCCGCATCGTGCTGACGACCTCGTCATCGGGCCTGTTCGGCAATTTCGGCCAGGCCAATTACGGTGCGGCGAAGGCCGGCATGGTCGGCCTGATGAACGTGCTCGCCGAGGAAGGCCGCAAGAACAACATCAAGGTCAACACGATCTCGCCGACGGCGGCGACCCGCATGACCGAGGAGCTGCTGCCGCCGCAGGCGCTTGCCCTGATGAAGCCGGAGGCGATCACGCCGGCGGTCGAGTTCCTGCTCAGCGAGGACGCGCCGACCCGCACCATCATGGGCGCCGGTGCCGGCTCGTTCGCCGTCATCAAGGTGCTGGAGACCGAAGGAGTCAACCTGCCGCAGTCCGACTGGACGCCCGACGCGGTCGCCGCGCACTTCAAGGACATCAGCGACATGTCGACCGCGAAGGCGCTGCAGGGCGCGTTCGAGCAGACGCAGAAATACGTCGCCCAAGCCGCCGCGCGGGCGGGGATCAAGCTGTAAGGGGTGACGCCCTCATGGTGAGGAGCGCGTCTTCGCGCGTCTCGAACCATGAGGCCCCGATGCGGCCCATCCTTCGAGACGGCCGCGTTGCGGCCTCCTCAGGATGAGTCTTTGCGCGGAGGGAATGCTCTTTGCCGGCCGCGGTGAGTTCGCCAAAGACTGCCGCCGTCATCGGAGCTGGCCCCGCCGGCCTGATGGCGGCGGAGGTGCTTGCGGCCGGTGGTGTGCAAGTCACCGTCCACGACGCGATGCCGTCGGCCGGCCGCAAATTCCTGATGGCGGGTCGCGGCGGACTCAATCTCACCCACTCTGAACTATTGCCGGATTTCCTCGCGCGCTATCGCGAGGCGATGCCGCATCTGCAGGCCGCGGTTGAGGCCTTTCCGCCTGAGGCGTTACGCGCATGGTCAGAGGCGCTGGGGCAGCCGACTTTCGTCGGCAGCAGCGGCCGCGTGTTCCCCGAGGCGTTCAAGGCGTCGCCGCTGTTGCGCGCCTGGCTGCGGCGGCTTGATGCCACGGGCGTGAAGTTCGCATTCCGGCATCGATGGGTCGGATGGGACGAGGGTGGCGGGCTGCTGTTCGAGACATCGGATGGTCAGCGGACCATCAATGCCGATGCCATCGTGCTCGCGCTTGGCGGCGCGAGCTGGCCGCGGCTCGGATCCGACGGCGCGTGGACGGAGATCCTCGCGACAAAGGGCGTTGCGGTGGCGCCGATGAGGCCGGCCAACTCCGGCTTCACGGTCGCCTGGTCCGATATTTTCCGCGACCGGTTTGAAGGCCAGCCGCTCAAGGGCGTCGCGTTGACGATCGGCGCGCACACGGTGCGCGGCGAGGCCACCATCACTCGTGGCGGCATCGAAGGCGGTGCGATCTACGCGCTGTCGGCCGAGTTGCGTGAGGCGGTGCTGGCCGATGGCGTGGCGACGCTTCGCGTCGCGCTGCGGCCTGATCTTTCAAGCGACGAATTGGCCGCGCGCCTGTCGGCGCCAAAGGGCAAGCAATCCCTTTCGAACTTCCTGCGCAAGGCCGCGCAGCTTTCACCCGTCGGCATCGGGCTGTTGCAGGAGGCCGCAGTCGCCTCCGCTAGATCGCTCGCATCACTGCCGCCGGCCGAGCTTGCCGCGATGATCAACGCCGTGCCGGTCCGGATCACCGGCGTGGCGCCGATCGCGCGGGCGATCTCGAGTGCGGGCGGGGTCAGGTTCGACGAGCTCGACGACCGTTTCATGCTGCGGCGGCTGCCCGGCGTTTTCGCCGCCGGGGAAATGCTCGACTGGGAAGCGCCGACCGGCGGCTATCTGTTGCAGGCGTCGTTCGCGACAGGTGTTGCCGCCGGCAAGGGTGCGCTGAGGTGGCTCGATCTGTAGGATGGGTAGAGCGAAGCGAAACCCATCATGCTTCCGCGCGTTTGAGATTGATGGGTTTCGCTGCGCTCTACCCATCTTACGCGATCTCACTGCGAGCCGGTCTTCGTCGCGAGATCGGTGATGACGCCGAGCACGCCAAACGCCGCGGTCACTACGCAGACCATGGTCCAGCCGCCGATGCTCCAGGCGATCGAGGCGGCTGCCGCGCCCGCCGCGCCGCCGATGAAGAACAGCGCCACGAACAGGCCGTTGATGCGGCCGCGCGCTTCCGGCTGCAAGAGGTTGACCGCGCGCCGGCCCAGCGTCTGGTCGGTAGTGATGCCGAGATCGAGCAGGATCGCGCCGGCGCTCATCAACAGCAGCGCCGCGATGCGTGACTCGAGCATGGCGGCCCAGACGCACAGCGCTGCCGCGATGACGATGAGCAGGTGCGCGCCGATCAGCAGCGGCCGCGCAAAGCCCCGGTCGCCCCAGCGGCCGGCGACCGAGGTCGCCGCGGCTCCGGCGACACCGATCAGCGCAAACAGCGCAATCCCTCCGGCGTCGAGGTGGAACGGCGCCTCCGGCAGGCGCAGCGCGACGGCGGCCCAGAATGAGGTGAAGGAGGCCATCACCAGCGCCGAGGTCCAGGCGCGAACGCGTAGCACCGGTTCCTCCCGCAGCAGCCGCGGAAACGAGCGCAGCAACGCGCCGTAGCTCGTCGCCGCGGTCGGGTTCAGCGACGGCAACGCGCGGGCCAACGCCGCGGTAAGCACGATCATCAGCACGGCAGAAGTGACGTAATAGCCGCGCCAATTCCACTGGTCCGCGATCAGGCTCGCGGCGGGGCGCGACAGCAGGATGCCGATCATCAATCCGCTCATGACGTCGCCGATCGCTTGTCCCCGGCGTTCCGGCGCCACCATGGATGCGACCAGCGGCACCACCATCTGGATCGCGGCGCAGGAGGCGCCGAGGATGAATGTCGCCGCGAGCAGGACATTCGGCGTCGGCGCCAGCGCCGTGCCCAGCGCAGAGACGATCGCGCAGGCCAGCGTGCGCAGGATCAGCCGCTTGTTCTCGACCAGGTCGACCAGCGGCACCAGCAGCAGCAGGCCGAGCGCATAGCCGAGCAGTGTCAGCGTCGAGATCAGGCCGGCCTGGACTGCGGTCATGTCGAGCGAACGGCTGATCAGGCCGACCAGGATCTGCGGCGCAAACAGGTTGGTGACGACGGTGCCGGTGGTGATGGCGCCGATCCAGATCAGGGGGCGGACCGAGAGGGGCTGCGCCGGGGAGAGCTTGGTGACGTCGGAGATGGTCATGGGACCTCGCGATGGAGTTGCGAAGCCCCCTTTAGGGGATCGGACTAATATGCTACAATTCAAATAAGATAATGAAGAATATGCGAGTTTGTTATGAATACGCACGACCTTGTTGCCTTCGTCGCTGTCGTGGAGACCGGTTCGATCGTCGCGGCCTCGGCGCGGCTGAACCTGACCCAACCCGGCGTGACGCGGCGGATCCAGAACCTTGAGGGGATGCTGGGCGCACAACTGCTGGACCGGCTGTCGAAGCCCTTGAAGCCGACACCGGCCGGACACGAGGCCTATGAGCAGGGCCGCCGCCTGCTGCGCATGCTCGACGATCTCAAGTCGGGCGTCGCCAATGATGGCGTGGTGCGCGGCGAGTTCAGGCTCGGCCTGACACCGTTCCTGTCGGAAGCCGGGCTCACGGGTCCACTTGATGCCGTGCGCGCCGAATTTCCCGCGCTCGCAGTGCGAGTCGTCTCCGGCTGGTCGCCGCATCACATGGAGTCGGTGTCTCGCAACGAACTCGACGCGGCCGCGATCTGTCTGCCCGACGGCACACCTCCGCCAGCCGATCTCGTTGCCGACGATTTCGGCGCGCAGCCGGTGGTGTTCGTCGTCGCGCGGGACATGAAGATACCGAAGTCGGTCGACCTCGAATGTCTCTCCGGGATGGGCTGGGTGATCAACCAGGACGGTTGCGGTTTTCGTCAGACGCTGAAGCGCCATTTCGATGCGGCGCACCTGCCGTTCACTGTCGCGGTCGAGGCGCTGGACAGCGAGCTGCGTCTGTCGCTGGTGGCGCGCGGGCTCGGTGTCGGGCTGGTGACGCCGGTGGCGCTGAAGCGGAGCCCGATCCGCAACCGGCTCAAGATCATCAAGATCGAGAATTTCAACCCGGCCGTCCGCGCCTGGATCGTACATCGCCCGCCGGCCGGTCGATTGGCGCGGCCGATCAAGGTGTTTCGCGGCGCGCTGGATCGGGAGTTGCAGGCGCTCGTAAGGGGGTGAAGCGCGTAGGATGGGTAGAGCGAAGCAAAACCCATCGCTTTCCGCGCAGATGAAATTTTGATGGGTTTCGCTGCGCTCTGCCCATCGTACGGGATGCGGCTACCGCAGCTTGCCGCGGGCCGCGACCGGCAGCGTGCCGATGATCTCGTCGCCGCGCACCATCACGACCTCGTCCATCATGTTGACGACGACGCAGACATGGTTGGGCACGATCCGCACGACGTCGCCGACGCCAGGCCGCGTGTTGCTGCGGGAGAGGTCGAGGAAGCCGTGCTCCTCGGCAAAGCGCGCGATCCTGGCCTCGGGATGTTCGAGGATCAGGCCGTGACCCTCCAGCCCGCCGGTATCCGACGTCAGCGTCTTCGAGCCGGCGTCGAGGATGCCGCGCTCGGGGCCGGCACGGCTGACGACGGTGGAGTAGATGTGGAGCGCGCAATCGTCCCAGGTGGCGACGCCGGCGGCGACCTGCATGCGGTCGTTGTAGATATAGGTGCCGAAGCGATGCTCGGTGCCGCCCTTCAGCTTGCCGAGATTCTTCAGGTTCGGCGTGCCGCCGGTCGAGACGATCGTTGCGTCCAGCCCGTGCGCGCGGACGCCGGCCAGCGCCTCATCGTAGAATTTCTGCGCGTCCGCCCAGCCGGTCTCGGTCGGATACAGCATGAAGCCCGCGAAGCTCAGCCCCTTCGAGCCTGCGATCTCCCGCGCCAGCGCGATCGCCTCCGCCGGAGTCTCGACGCCGGCGCGCTTGCGGCCGGTGTCGCATTCGACAACAACGGAGAGCGGGCGGCCTGACGCAGCCGCGGCTTTCGGCAGGTCGCCGACGACGACGGAATTATCGGCGGCGACGGTGACGTTGGTCTTTCCCTGGAGAGCGCCGAGCCGCGCCATCTTCTCGTCGCCGAGCAGATTGTAGCTGATCAGGATGTTGTCGATCCCGGCATCGGCCATGATCTCGGCCTCGCCGAGCTTCTGGCAGGTGATGCCCATGGCGCCGGCCTTGACCTGCAGCTGCGCCAGCGTCGGGTTCTTGTGGGTCTTGATGTGCGGCCGGTTGGCGACGCCGGCTTGATCGCAGGCCGCCTGGATGCGGGCGATGTTGCGCTCGACCCGGTCCATGTCGATCACGGCGCAGGGCGTGCCGTATTCACGGGCGATCTTGGCGGCGAGGGGCGTGGTCATCGGGTCAACTCCAGTTTGACATTCACGTCATTGCGAGCGGAGCGAAGCAATCCATCGGTCCGCACTTGCAGATGCATGGATTTCTTCGTCGCTACGCTCCTCGCAATGACGGCAGAAATCATTAGGTTCACGCTTGTTCTATTTCCTCGCGCAGCACTTCGAGCTCGAGCCAGCGGTCCTCGGCGGCGGCAAGGTCTTCCTGCGCCTTGGCGATCGCGGCGGAGGCGGCATCGAATGTCTTGCGATCCGTGGTGTAGAGGTCGGGATCGTCAAGCAGCTTCTGCTGCTTGGCAATCTCGGCATGCAGCTTGTCGATCGTCTTCGGGAGCGTTTCGAGCGCGTGCTTCTCGTTGAAGCTCAGCCGACGTCTGGGGGCCGCTTCGGGCGCTGCGGCTCTCGCTTCCTTTTTCTCCTCGACCGTGCCTTGCGCTTTCACCGTCTCGCGCTTCACGTCAGCGCCGCGCTGCGCCAGCATGTCTGTGTAGCCGCCGGCATATTCGATCCAGCGGCCCTGGCCCTCGGGCACGATCACCGAGGTCACGACGCGATCGAGGAAATCGCGGTCGTGGCTGATCAGGATCACGGTGCCCTCGTAATCGCCGAGCATGTCCTCGAGCACGTCGAGGGTTTCGAGATCGAGGTCGTTGGTCGGCTCGTCCAGGATCAGGAGATTGGACGGCTTGGCCAGCGCGCGCGCCAGCATCAGGCGGCCGCGCTCGCCTCCGGAGAGCGCTTCCAGCGGCGTGCCGCGCTGCTCCTGCGCGAACAGAAAGTCCTTCATGTAGCCGATGACGTGCTTGGTCTTGTCGCCGACCATCACATGGTCGCCGCGACCGCCGGTCAGCGCTTCGGCCAGCGTCAGCTTCGGATCGAGGCTTTCGCGGTGCTGGTCCAGTGTCGCCATCTCGATATTGGCGCCGAGCCGCACCGAGCCGGAGTCGGGCGGATCGTTGCCGATCAGAAGATGCACCAGCGTGGTCTTGCCGGCGCCGTTGGGGCCGACGATGCCGATACGGTCGCCGCGCTGGATCCGGGTCGAGAAGCCGTCGACGATCGTGTGCTCGCCATAGGCCTTGGCGATGCGCTTCGCTTCGATCACGAGGCGACCGGATTTCTCGGCTTCCGCCGCCGCGAGCGTGGCGTTGCCGGTGGCGCCGCGATAATTGCGGCGCTGGTCGCGCAATGCGTGCAGATTGCCGAGCCGCTTGACGTTGCGCTTGCGGCGGCCGGAGACGCCGTAGCGCAGCCAGTGCTCCTCGTTGACGATCTTGCGGTCGAGCTTGTGCTGCTCGCGCTCTTCCTCGGCCAGCACCTCGTCGCGCCATTCCTCGAACGCACCGAAACCGCGGTCGATCTGCCTGATCTGGCCGCGGTCGAGCCAGGCGGTGGCGCGCGACAGATTGGTGAGGAAGCGGCGGTCGTGGCTGATCAGCACCAGCGCGCACCGCCGGCTCTCCAACTCGCCTTCGAGCCATTCGATGGTCGGCAGGTCCAGATGGTTGGTCGGTTCGTCGAGCAGCAGTATATCGGGCGAGGGCGCCAGCACCCGCGCCAGCGCTGCGCGTCGCGCCTCGCCGCCGGAGACATGCGCGGGATCTTCCTCGCCGGTCAGCCCAAGCTGCTCGAGCAGATAGCGCGCCTGGTAATGATCGTCGCCTGGTCCGAGCCCGGCCTCGACATAGGACAGCGTGGTCGCATGCCCGGCGAAGTCCGGCTCCTGCGGCAGATAGCGAATGGTGGCGCCGGGCTGCACGAAACGGCTGCCGGAATCCGGTTCGACCAGGCCTGCGGCGATCCGCAGCAGCGTCGACTTGCCCGAACCGTTGCGGCCGATCAGGCAAACGCGCTCGCTCGCGGAGACCGAGAGCTCGACGCCGGTCAGCAGCGGCGTGCCGCCGAAGGTCAGGCTGATGTCCTTGAGCTGGATGAGCGGTGGTGGTGCCATCGTGTCAAACTTGGCTCGTCGTCGCCTGCTCCGCGCGGCGGCGCTGGATGCGGCGGATAGTCTGGTCGAGCGTCGACAGGAACGTCGAGCGGTCGCGCGGCGAATACGATTTCGGCCCGCCGGTGATCTCGCCCGACGAGCGCAGATCTGTCATCAAATTGCGCATCGCGAGCGTCATGCCGATCGACTGTTCCGCGAACGGCTTTCCATTCGGCGCGATCACCTCGGCGCCGGCCTTCACACACCGGCTCGCCAGCGGAATGTCAGCCGTGATCACGACGTCGCCCTCGTGCGCGCGCTCCGCGATCCAGTCGTCGGCCGCATCCATGCCGGAACCGGCGGCGACGCGCTCGATCAGCGGATCCTGCGGCACGCGGATGAAGGATCCCGCGACCACGCTGACGGGCACGCCGAGGCGGATCGCGACACGGTAGATTTCATCCTTCACCGGGCAGGCGTCGGCATCGACATAGATACGGATGGGGGCGGGGGTTTCAGTCATTGATCCAGGTGTTGGTGAGCGCGCCCCGCTGTACTCCATCGTGCGGAAAATTGCGAGCAAAACGAGAGGCTTGCCACGCTGTTCGGTTCGACTACGATCATCGCCAGAAAAACAACCGAAATAAGGGAAAACCCATGACGGCGCTGCAAACCTACCGTGTCTCGGCCTACAACACCTCGAAGCTGTCTGAGAACAAGATCCACGACGACACGGTGGCGCGGAAGTTCGGCTTTTCCGGCGGGCTCGTGCCCGGTGTCGACGTCATGGCCTACATGATGCACATGCCTGTCGAGCGCTGGGGCCGCGACTTCCTCGAGCGCGGCCTGATCGAGGCGCGGTTCGTGAAGCCGGTCTATGACGGCGAGACCGCCGAGCTGACGGCCCGGGAAGATGGCCGCGGGCTCGCGATCGAGCTGCACAGCCGCGGCGACCTCTGCGCGAGCGGCACTGCGACGCTTCCGGTCTCTGCACCGAAGTTTTCGATCGACGACTACCAACAGGTTCCGGCGGTCGCCGAGCGCAAGCCGGTGAGCGCGTCGTCCTACGAACTCGGCAAGTGGCTCGGCACCATCCCGCGCGACTGGTCCGGCGATGCGGCGAAGGAATATCTCGCCGACATCAGGGAGACCGACACGATCTACGGCCGCGAAGGCCTCGGTCATCCCGGCCTGCTGCCGCGCGTGATGAACAAGGTGCTGGTCGACAATGCGATCCTCGGGCCCTGGATTCATGTCGGCACCCGGATGCAGCTATTGTCGGCGGGCAAGATCGGGGACGAATTGACGGCGCGGGCCAAGGTCACCGGCAACTACGACAAGAAGGGGCACCGCTTCGTCGAGCTCGACGCGATGGTGCTCGCCAACGGCGCCACGCCGCTGGCGCATTGCTGGCACATCGCGATCACCCAACCGCGCGAGCAGGCGGCGGCATAGATGTCGGTCATCATCGACTATTATCTGTCGCTCAACTCGCCCTGGACATTTATGGGCAGCGCACCGCTTGCCGAGATCGCGCGGCGACATGGCGCGACCGTCAACGCCAAGCCCTGCAAGTTCGGTCCGATCTTCGAGCAGACCGGTGGCCTGCCGCTGCCAAAGCGTTCGCCGCAACGGCAGGCCTACCGCCTGGTGGAGCTGAGGCGCTGGCGCGAGGTGAGGGGCATTCCGCTCAACGTCGAGCCCAAGCATTTTCCGATCGATGACCTTGCGGCGGTGCGTCTCGTCATTGCTGCTGCCCTGCAGGGCAAGGATGCCCACCGCCTCTCGCTGGAGTTTAGCCGCGCCATCTGGGAGCGCGAGGAGGCGCTCTCCGACGCCGATGTCATGTCGGCCGCCGCGCAACGTGCCGGCCTGGACGCCGCGGCCCTGCGCGCAGACGCTCCGTCGGATGCCGAGCTCGACCGGCTCTACGAGCAGAACACGCAGGATGCGCTGAAAGCTGGCGTATTCGGCGCGCCGAGCTACGTGCTGCCGTCCGGCGAGATTTTTTGGGGGCAGGACCGGCTGGAGTTTCTGGAACGCGCACTGAAGATGTTGGCTTGAGTGGTCCGCGAACGAAAGCTCAAGTCCGTAAGAGGGACGTCGCTTCCGCATCAATAGCTGTCATCCCCCGCGCATGCGGGGGATCCAGTACGCCGCGACTTCTCGGCTCAAGCACTGCCGTCTCTGGAATACTGGGTCACCCGCTTTCGCGCGGGTGACGACAGCGGTGTCGGTGGCGGCAGCGCGGCTTACGCCGCCTTCGCCTTCGCATCCTGGATCGCGCGCCAGACCTTTTCCGACGTGATCGGCATGTTGATGTGCTTGATGCCGTAATCCGACAGTGCATCCACCACGGCGTTGACGATGCAGACGAGGCTGCCGGCGCAACCAGCTTCGCCGCAGCCCTTGGTGCCGAGCGGATTGGTCTTCGCGGGCGAAGGGTGATTGTCGACCTGCATCGACGGGATGTCGCCGGCACGCGGCAGCGCGTAGTCCATGAACGAGCCGGTGATCGGCTGGCCGGAGCCGTCGTAATTCACTTCCTCCATCATGGCCTGGCCGATGCCCTGGGCGACGCCGCCATGCAGCTGGCCGGCGACGATCATCGGATTGACCACGGTGCCGAAATCGTTGACCGCGAAGTAGCGCACGATCTGCGTCACGCCGGTGTCCGGATCGATCTCGACCTCGGCGACGTGACAGCCGTTCGGGAAGGTCGATATCGTCTCCTTGGTGGCGTGATCGACGTCGAGAGTATCAGGGGTACCCTCGGGCATCTTGTTGTCGCGCATCCGCTCGGCGAGCTCCATGATGCCGATCGAGCGGTCGGTGCCGGCGATGGTGAAGCGGCCATTGCCAAACTCGATGTCGGCCTCGGAGGCTTCCAGCATGTGCGCGGCGGCCTTCTTGCCCTTCTCGACGACGAGCGCGGAGGCTTCGACGATCGCCTGTCCGGTTGCGGTGATCGAGCGCGAGCCGCCGGTGCCGTTGCCGAAGCGCACGCGGTCGCTGTCGCCCTGTTCGAGGGTGATCTTCTCGAAGGGCACGCCGAGCTGGTCGGACAGCACCTGCGCGAACGGCGTGGCGTGGCCCTGGCCGTAATCGAGCGTGCCGGTGGTGAGCCTCACCGATCCGTCCGGTTCGAAGGTGATCTTGCCGAGCTCGCCGCTCGGTGGCGCGGTGACCTCGAGATAGGAGCCGACGGCAATGCCGCGCAGCTTGCCGCTCTTCTTGCTCTCCTTCTTGCGCTTGGCGAAGTTCTCGTAGTCGGAGATCTCCAGCGCCTTCTGGAACACGCCGGCGAAATCGCCGCTGTCATAGGTGACGCCCGATGCCGCCGCGAAGGGCAGTTGTGACGGCTTGATGAAGTTGCGCTTGCGCAAGGTGAGACGGTTGATGCCCATCTCGTCGGCGGCGGCGTCGATCAGCCGCTCCATGTAGTAGTTGGCCTCGGGCCGCCCGGCGCCGCGATAGGCGCCCATCAGCGTGGTGTTGGTCACGACAGTCTTGATGTCGACGCCGAGCAGCGGCGTGCGATAGACGCTGGCGAGGTTCTTGCCGGTGTTGAGCGACAGCGGACCCGGCGCGACACCCGTGATGTAGGCGCCGAGATTGCCATAGCCGGACAGGCGCACCGCGAGAAATTTGCCGTCGGCATCGAGCGCGAGCTCGGCATGGATCTTTTGCGCGCGGCCCTGGCTGTCGGACAGGAAGCTCGTCGAGCGCTCATCCAGCCACTTCACCGGGCGGCCGAGCTCGCGTGCGGCATGCGCGATGCAGGTGTATTCGGGATAGTTCAGGTTCTTCATCCCGAAGGAGCCGCCGACATTGGCGGTGAGGATGCGCACCTTGTCCGAGGGCACGTTGAGCAGGCGCGCCAGAATCACCTTGTTGCCGGAGACGCCCTGGGTCGGCACCTGCAGCGTGAAGCGCTCGGTCTTCTTGTCGTAATGGGCCAGCGCCACGCGCGGCTCCATCGAGACCACGGCGACGCGGGTGTTGACGATGTCGAGCTTGGTGACATGCGCAGCGCCGGCGAACGCCGCGTCGATCTTGGCGGTGTCGCCATAGTGATAATCGAGCGCGACGTTATTCGGAATGTTGTCGTAGAGCTGCGGCGCGCCGGGCTTGGCGGCTTCGGCCGCATCAGTCACGGCCGGCAGCGGCTCGATGTCCAGTTCGACCGCTTCGGCCGCATCGCGCGCCTGGGCCGCGGTCTCCGCGACCACGAAGGCGATGGGATCGCCGACGAAGCGCACCTTGTCGGTCGCGAGCGCCGGCCGGTTGGTCTGGAGGAGCGGCGAGCCGTCGCGGCTCTTCAGCGGCATTCCGCAGGTAAAGGGGTTGTAGCCGGCGGCCGCAAGATCGGTGCCGGTCCAGACCCCGAGCACGCCCGGCATCGCCTTGGCGGCCGCGGTGTCGATGCCGTTGATGACGCCATGGGCGTGGGAGGAGCGGACGATCCAGCAATAGGCCTGGTTGGGAAGCGAGAAATCGTCGGTGTAACGGCCCTTGCCGCGCACCAGCGTATCGTCCTCCTTGCGGCGCACAGGCTGCCCGACACCGTATTTTTGCAGTGCAATAGCGTTTTCGAGAGAAGCGGAAGACGTGTGATCTTGCATCGGAAATGACCTGAAATGCCCGGATTTGCGCCGGTTTGGCGGGCGATTCACGAGATAACGCGCATCCCCCTTAACGACAACGCCCGATTGGGCATGGTCCCAATGTGAACGCATATTGCGCAGGCCCTTGGCGCTGCTAAAGTTTCCGTGAACGGAAATTCTTCGGTCGGCCGACCAGCGGCCGCGGCGAAAGACAGTTTGATGAATGACGATGCGCGGCTTTGTGACGGCCCTCCGGCCGGCGGGGCCCCGTCAGGGTTGATTGCGGCGGGCGCAGACACCGGGGTCTACGCCGCGCTGGACCTTGGCACCAACAATTGCCGGCTGTTGATCGCCTGTCCGTCGGGCGACGGGTTCCGCGTGGTCGATTCCTTCTCGCGGATCATCCGGCTCGGCGAGGGCATCGCCGCGACCGGTTCCATCAGCGAGGCCGCGATCGAGCGCGCCATCGCCGCGCTCAGCATTTGCGGCGACAAGATCCGCCATCGCAGGGCCCGCCGGCTGCGGCTGATCGCCACCGAGGCCTGCCGCGCCGCCGGCAATGCGGAGAGCTTTCGCGCGCGCGTCGCTGCGGAGACGGGCATCAAGCTCGAGGTGATCGACCGCGAGACCGAAGCGACGCTCGCCGTGATCGGCTGTTCGCCGCTGCTCGATCCGCGCGGGCGGGGCGCGATCCTGTTCGATATCGGCGGCGGCTCGACCGAACTGGTGCGGATCGAGCGCGATCCGCATACGCCTGGCGACGCGCCGCGCATCAAGGCGTGGATGTCGATCCCGCTCGGCGTCGTCACGCTGGCCGAGCATTTCGGCGGCCGGAACGTCACGAAGGAACTGTATGCGCGCATGATCGACGAGGTCGCGCAGCATGTCGCGCCGTTCGCGGCCGAGCACGGCCGAGACCTGCGCGACATGCACATGCTCGGCACCTCGGGCACCGTGACCACGCTCGCCGGCGTGTTCCTCAATCTGCCGCGCTACGATCGCCGCCGCATCGACGGCATCTGGATGAACGATGCCGATGTGTCAGCGACAATCCAGAAGCTGCTCTGCATGAGCTATGAGGACCGCGTCAGCAACAGCTGCATCAGCGTCGAGCGCGCCGACCTGGTGCTCGCGGGCTGCGCCATCCTCGACGCAATCCGCAACGCCTTCCCGATGCCGCGGCTGCGGGTCGCCGACCGCGGCCTGCGCGAGGGCATGCTGGTCGAGATGATGCGCGAGGACGGCGCGCTGCGGGCATGCTAGAGCGTCAATTCTAATGAGCGTTCGGTCCACCTCGCCCCGCTCTTGCGGGGAGAGGTCGGATTGCGCAGCAATCCGGGTGAGGGGCTCTCTCCGCGGGTTCGATATGTGGAAGCAGCCCCTCACCCCAACCCTCTCCCCGCAAGAGCGGGGCGAGGGAGAAGAGAAGTAGCATGGCGAAAGACACCACCGGGCGGCTGCACGTCACGGTCAAGAGCGGCGGCAAGCGTAAGCTGTCTTCAAAACTCTGGCTGGAGCGCCAGCTCAACGATCCCTATGTCGCCAAGGCCAAGGCGATGGGTTACCGCTCGCGCGCGGCCTTCAAGCTGCTCGAGATCGACGATAAATATCGCCTGTTCAAGCCGGGCATGACGGTGGTCGACCTTGGCGCCGCGCCCGGCGGCTGGAGCCAGATCGCGGCCAAGCGCACCGGCTCCGCGGACGGCAAGGGTAAGGTGGTCGCGATCGATCTGCTGGAGATGGGCGAGATCCCCGGCGTCACCTTCGCGCAGCTCGACTTCCTCGATCATGACGCGCCTGCGAGGCTGATCGCGATGATGGGCGGCCGCGCCGACGTCGTGATGTCCGATATGGCCGCCAACACCACCGGCCATCGCAAGACCGACCAGCTCCGCATCATCGGCCTGGTCGAGACCGCGGCGTATTTCGCATGCGAGGTACTCAATCCGGGCGGGATATTTCTGGCAAAGGTGTTTCAGAGCGGCGCGGACGCTGAGTTGCTGGCGCAGCTCAAGCGCGACTTCGCCACCGTGCGCCACGTCAAGCCGGCCGCGAGCCGGCAGGATTCGTCAGAGCGCTACGTGCTGGCGATGGAGTTCAGGGGACAGGCCAATCGGGCTTAGCATTACAGTTGTGTTTTCTGAGAGTTTCTGAATCCATGGGCAACCATGATTCGAAGATTGTGGGCGCAGGCAGCGTCAGTTGAAGAGACGCTTGCGTTGTGGGCTGCGTCGCTTCGGGAGGTTAAGAAGCGGATACGTCCGCTGTTCGGGCAAGAACGTGTTGCGAGGAACGCGGGCCTGTTTCTGGAAGGTCTGCTCGGTGATGAGCAACGCAAGACCGGTTGGATGCGCGCGGAGGCCGCTGGCGATCCTGGTCCTTGGCGGCAACAGGCGATCTTGGGTCGCAGCGATTGGGATGCCGATGCCTTGCGCGATATTGTCCGCGACTATGTGATGGAGCATTTGGCAGACGACGATGCGGTCCTCGTCATCGACGAGACCGGCTTTCTCAAACAGGGGAAGGCGTCGTGCGGCGTGGCGCGGCAATACACCGGTTCGGCAGGCAAGATTACGAACTGCCAGATCGGCGTGTTCGCTACCTACGTTTCGCGTCATGGCCATGCGTTCATCGATCGCGCATTATATCTTCCGAAGGAATGGACCGACGATCCAGATCGCCTGGAAGCCACATACGTGCCTGCCGACGTCGGTTTTGCGACCAAGCCAAAGCTTGCGACGAGAATGATCGCACGGGCGATAGCGGCGTCTGTCCCATTCAACTGGGTTGCCGGCGATACCGTTTACGGTGTTGGCGACCTCGAACAGCAATTGCGTCGGGCCGGCAAGGGCTACGTGCTTGGGGTCAACAGCGCTCATGTATTCCGATCCTGGGGCAAGCGACCGCCGGTCGCCGGGACGGCTGCGGAACTCGCCCGGACGCGACGCCCATCCGACTGGAAGCGCCTGTCGGCCGGTGCCGGAACCAAAGGACCGCGGCTGCACGATTGGTGTTATCTCGAACTAGCCGATCTCGATGCCGAAGAATTCAACAGCGTCGATCAAGGTCTTTGGACACGCGGTCTGCTGATCCGGCGTCGTATCGCTGATGATGACCTCGCCTTCTTCTCGACCTGGTGCCCGGCAGGAACATCAATTGAAACGCTGGTCGCGGTCGAAGGCCATCGATGGGCGATCGAAGACAGCTTTGAAACTGCGAAAAACGAATTCGGGCTCGATCACAACGAGAGCAGATCCTGGCATGGCTGGCA
>NZ_LNCU01000098.1:137549-180495 GCF_001542415.1 Bradyrhizobium macuxiense | reverse complement strand
GCTTGAGGCGTGTTGTCGCTCACCGATGACATTGCAGCGCGATTTGAAGCGGGCGCGGATAGTCCTGTTAGCGGCGGACGGGCGCAGCACCCGGTCGATCGCCAAGGAAGTTGGGGTCCAGCCGCGGATTGTCAGCGTTTGGCGGCATCGCTATGCCGACCAAGGCCTTGAAGGGCTGCAAGACAAGCCGCGGCCCGGCAAGCAGCCGATCTATACGAAGACGACCGACAAGCGGATTCTGAAGCTGCTGGATAAGCCGCCCCCGCAAGGGTTTGCGCGCTGGACCGGCCCTCTGCTGGCCGAGGCGCTAGGCGATGTTGACGTCCAATATGTCTGGCGGTTCCTGCGCAGCCACAAGATTGACCTCGCGGCTCGCAAGTCCTGGTGTGAGAGCAACGACCCGAACTTTACGGCCAAAGCCGCCGATGTCGTTGGCCTTTACGTCGCCCCGCCGGCGAAGGCTATTGTGCTCTGCGTGGACGAGAAGCCCTCGATCCAGGCTTTGGAGCGAGCGCAGGGCTATCTGAAGTTGCCCAATGGCCGCGCCTTGACCGGCCAGAGCCACGATTACAAGCGGCATGGCACCACGACATTGTTTGCAGCGCTCGAAGTCGCCACCGGAAAGATCATCGCTACGCATTCAAAACGCCGTCGCCGTGTCGAGTTTCTCGATTTCATGAACAGCCTCACCGCGGCCTTTCCGGGCCGAAAGCTTCACGTCATCCTCGACAACCTCAACACCCACAAGAAGAATGAGAGCTGGCTCAAGGCCCATCCCAATGTGCAATTCCATTTCACACCGACGAGTGCGTCCTGGCTCAACCAGATCGAGGTATGGTTCTCAATCCTGCAGGGGCAGTCGCTCAGCGGCACCTCCTTCACAAGCCTCAAGCAGCTTCAGGAACACATCGATGCCTACGTCAACGCCTACAACGACAAAGCCGAGCCCTTCGTCTGGACCAAGAAAAAGATCCGTCAACGCCGTTTCAAGGGCCGCCGTATCAATCAACTCTGATTCCGGGTACTAGTCGCATCGCGCCTTGGTCATCTGTCGATGCGCAGATTGCTCTCCGGCCGGTACGAGATTGATCGCACGTCTCCCGTGGTCGGTGGGTGCGGATTTTCGCTTTTCTCAAGCACATGAGCAGTCGCGCTGCGCTGCAATAGCCGGCTCGCTGGCACGAAAAATGCTGAGCCGGCTCGGCTAAGGCGAGCGCGAAGTTCGCTGGGTGTACGGAGGAGAACATGAAGGCGCAAGTGTTGAGAACCTATGATGAGAAGCTCGTCAACGACCGATGGGTCAACGAAGAGAACATGCCGGATCCAAAGCTGGCGAAATCTACTGATGTCATTGTCCGCATTGGCGGAGCCGGCGTATGCAGGACCGACCTTCATATCATCGAGGGCGTATGGAAGCCGCATATGGATCCGACCGGCGACAAGTTGCTTCCGATCATCATGGGGCATGAGAATGCGGGCTGGGTCGAAGAGGTTGGCAAGGAGGTCGAGGGACTGAAGAAGGGCGATCCCGTCATCGTTCACCCGAAGATCACCGGCGGGACCTGTCTTGCCTGCCGCCGTGGCTTCGACATGCACGGTCCAGGCACGTTTCCAGGCCTCGACTGCAACGGCGGTTATGCGGAATTCCTCTGCACCTCGGAACGCAACATCGTGCCGCTGCCGCGGACGCTTGCGCCAAAGGAGGTGGCGCCTTACGCGGATGCGGGACTTACGGCCTATCGCGCGGTAAAAAAAGCCACGCGTCATCTTTTGCCGGGCGAATTCTGCGTCGTTGTCGGTGCGGGTGGACTGGGGCACATTGCAATCCAGTGCCTCAAGGCAATGTGTGCGGCGGACGTTATCGTAGTCGACAAGTCCGAAGCATCACTGAAGCTGGCCGAAAAGTCAGGAGCCGATCACCTGGTGAAGGCTGACGGCGACGAAGTGCAGACCGTTCTCGCCCTGACGGCCGGCAACGGCGCAGAGGCGGTGATCGATTTCGTTGGTGAGAAAGGCACGACGGCCAAGGGTTTGGCGATGACCCGCCCGATGGGCAGCTATTATGTCGTCGGCTACGGCGAGGATATCCGCGTTCCGACCGTTGACATGGTCATTACCGAGAAAAACATCATCGGCAACCTGGTCGGTACATGGGCAGAGTTGACGGAATTGATGGCACTCGCAGATCGAGGATTGGTTGAACTCGCGACCGCCGAATATCGTCTCGCCGACGCCAACAAGGCGCTGCACGATCTCAACGCCGGCAAGATCCATGGACGCGCAGTTTTGATTCCTTGAGACGAAGCGCGTCATCCATCGCGAGTATTCGCTCGCGATGGATTTCCGTGCATCTGGATCATGGTGCAGCGCAAACGCCTATGGAAGAAACGCAACGGCAGGTCGTCACGAGTCTCAATTTGCATCTTTGTCGCAATTTGCGTCGCGAACGCTCTCAAGTCGAGGTTCGCGGTCGCTCGCGGGCGCGGTCATCCGCGAAGCGGTCGAAAGAAATTGAGGGTTATCTGGCACGGCCGTTGCAAATAACGTTGCGGGCAGTTCCGGCGAAGCACGCGCGGACTGGTCGCCGATTGCCGAGCGGCAGCGCATGTCTTCGCATTGAGGGGCGCCATGAGGTTCATCCTGGTCAATGGCCGCACGCTGTCCCGAAGGACATTCTGCATGCTTTGCAGCAGGCCGATCGGTGCGAGCTATCTGAAGGAACTCAGGACCGAGCTGCCGTTCTGCGGTCATGATTGTTACGCGCTTTATTGCGACCGCTGGGTCGCGCGCGTGAGCCACCCGACGTGCTCTACCGTTGCGCCAAATCCCCGGTCGTCCGCGCGAGCAAAAGCGAGTTGCCAGCTTGGTCCACCAAGCGTCGCGGACAAGAAGTCGGTCCGTCGCCCAGTGAAACCGGGTGATCCCTCTTGATCCTGTGAGGCTCCGAACACCGGCGCCGCGTCCAGCGTACACTACGCTGCGGATCCAAGGTTCATGCGTCGTGCGGCGATCGTGTCCGGCGAAGCCCTGCCGGTGTCCCGGGCGCGCCGTTCTCTTGCAGTGCAAATATTGCCGCGCACCCCAGACTTATTCGCTGCTCGCGAATCTCATTCTGCAATTGCAGTCGCAAGGTGCATCTCGCTCAGCCATGGGCGGCGCAAGTCCGACGCCGCCACCGAAACGCATTTCGGCATCAATCTGGCTGGAAACGATCCGGCGAGCTCCTCGAACGAGCTGGCACGCCCATTGCAAAGCTCGTGATCGCATAACAACGCCGACTGCTCCAGCTGGGGCGAGCCGCGAAAAGAACGAGGGAAGGGGATGCTTGGCCGAGGGCGCATCATGTGCGGGATGAAACATTACGATCGTTGGAATGCAGTTCCGATCGGTCCTGATCACCCTTGCAGTGCACCACAGGCATCTCCGAGACCCTTGCCGATATCAAGCGTCCGGCCGTGCGAACGGCCGCGAGGTGGCCCGTAACGCACGGGTAGGCGACGCCCGGTCCATGGAGTCCGGGCAAGCGGAATATCGATGTGGTTTCTGACCCGATCAGGAGGAAAGACTAGATGTCTGGAACGCTAACGCTCAACAAGATCACCGCCCAGCGCGGCATTTCCGTGGGCGAGGCTGCAAAGAAGATTGCAGATCTCGGGTGGAATCCCTCCTACGTCCAGGAGGCGATGACCTTCCCCACCGACTACAAGATCACAAAGGCGCCGAAGGATCCGATGAAGCAGGTCCTTCGTTCCTATTTCCCGATGCAGGAGGAAAAGGACAACCGCGTTTACGGCGCGCTCGATGCCGCGTTGCGCGGCGACATGTTCCGCAACGTCGAGCCGCGCTGGGTCGAATGGATGAAGCTGTTCCTGGCGATCATCCCGTTCCCGGAAATCTCGGCGGCGCGTTCGATGGCCATGGTCGGCCGCCTGGCTCCGGGTGAGGATCTCCGCACCGGCTTCACGATGCAGATGGTCGACGAATTCCGTCACTCGACGATCCAGATGAATCTCAAGAAGTGGTACATGGAGAACTACATCGACCCGGCCGGGTTCGACATCACCGAGGAGGCGTTCGGCAAGTGCTACGCCACCACGATCGGCCGTCAGTTCGGTGAGGGCTTCCTCACGGGCGATGCGATCACTGCGGCGAATATCTACCTGACCGTGGTTGCCGAGACCGCGTTCACCAACACGCTGTTCGTCGCGATGCCGTCGGAAGCCGCCCGCAACGGCGACTACGCGCTGCCGACCGTGTTCCTCTCGGTTCAGTCGGACGAGAGCCGCCATATCGGCAACGGCCACTCGTTGCTGATGTCGATGCTGAAGGAGCCCGAGAATCACCTGCTGCTTGAGCGCGACCTGCGCTACGCCTTCTGGCAGAATCACGCCATCGTCGACGCGGCGATAGGAACGTTTATCGAGTACGGCACCACGAACCGTGACAAGAACAAGGAGTCCTACGCGGAGATGTGGCACCGCTGGATCTTCGAGGACTACTATCGGACCTATATGCTGCCGCTCGAGAAGTACGGCATCAAGATCCACCATGACGACGTCCAGCTCGCCTGGAAGCGCCTGACCGACAAGAAGTACGTGCACAAGGTCGGACAGTTCTTCGCCGTCGGCTGGTCGGCGAACTTCTGGCGCATCGAGGCCCAGACCGAGAAGGACTTCGAGTGGTTCGAGCACAAGTATCCGGGCTGGTATGCCGAGTTCGGCAATTTCTGGAAATGGTACGAGAAGCTGTCGCATCGCGGCCAGACCAACATCCTCTTCAACGGCGACGTCGGTTACGTCTATCCGCATCGTTGCTGGTCGTGCCTGGTGCCCTGCCTGATCCGTGAGGACATCGTCACGGACGAGATCGACGGCAAGCTCCACACCTTCGCCCACGAGCTCGATCGCTGGACGGCGGTCAATGCCTTCGCCGGCGAATACCAGGGTCGTCCGACCCCGGCGATGGGGCGGTTCAGCGGCCGTCGCGAGTGGGAAAGCGTCTACCACAATGTGGATATGGCCGACGCCATCAAGGATCTCGGCTTCGTCCGCACCGACGGCAAGACCTTGGTGGCGCAGCCGCATCTGCGCTTCGACGCGAAGGAGATGTGGACGCTCGACGATGTCCGCGGCCACATCCTCAAGAGTCCGCTAGAGACGCTGCGGGCGATGAGCCCGGCGGATCGTGAAGCGCATCTGGCCGAGTATCGCAAGGGCTTCACCATCAATCCCTGCAACTGAGCCCAACGGAAGGAGCCGGCTCGCGCCGGCTCCTTCCCGATCATCAATCTCCGGAAGAAACGCCAGCCTTGGCTTGAGGAGGCCCATATGGGCGCGCCCGCTAATGTCGTTCGCCTGCAGCCGGTAGGCGTAGAATTCGAGGTGGAGGAGAACGAAACCGTTCTCGACGCCGCATTCCGCCAGGGCATCGCGCTGCCGCATGGATGCAAGGAGGGACAGTGCTCGGCGTGCAAATGCGTTCTTACCGGAGGCGAAGTCGAACTCAAGAAATACTCGACTTTCGCCCTCAACGAGATCGAGCGAGGCCAGGACTACATCCTGCTGTGCCGGACCCTGGCCTATTCGGATCTCGAGGTGGAGCTGCTCAACTATGACGAGGAGCTGCTGTCGAAATCGATCCCGGTCAAGAACTTCACCGGCACGGTCACAAGCGTCTCGGCACTGACCCATGACATCCGGCATCTCGAGATCTCGCTGGAGCAACCTCTGAAGTTCTGGGCGGGTCAATATGCCGACATCACGCTCCCGGGGGCAGAGACGATTACGCGCTCGTTTTCCATGGCAAATTCGCCGGTCGAGGGCCAAAAGCTCGCATTCATCATCAAAAAGTATCCGAACGGACGCTTCTCCTCCCGACTCGACGGAGATCTTGCCATCGGAACCACAGTCGGGATCAAGGGACCTTACGGGACCTGCTTCCGGCGAGAAGGCCGAACCGGAGCGGTGATCCTGGTCGGTGGCGGATCAGGAATGTCGCCGCTGTGGTCGATCCTGCACGATCATCTCGGCTCCGGCGAAGTGCGTCCGGTGCACTTCTTCTACGGCGCCCGGACGCGGAACGACCTGTTCTATCTCGATCGCTTTGCGGAGCTCGCGGCCGAGCATCCGGAATTCAACTTCATTCCGGTGCTCTCCCACGCGGCCGACGACACCGCCTGGGACGGGGCAAAGGGTTTCGTGCACGAAGTTGTCGAAGCACATCTTCGCGACGCCGCGTACGGCGAAGACGTCGACGTCTATGCCTGCGGACCGTCGCCGATGATCGAGGCGCTGACGCCGGTGCTGCATATGAACGACGTCGCCTCAGACCGCATCTTCTTCGACAAGTTCACGCCAGCAAGCAACTAAGAGCCCAACAGCCCGAGCCTTTCCAGGAGTTCCAAGTGCCGATCCAGCCAAATGCAAAGCCAGCAATGGGAGGAATAAGACCATGACTGCCGTTCCAAATGTTTCAGTGGGATCCGGTGCAGCAGGTGCTGCGATATTTCCGGACTCGGACAGCCGCAGATACCGGTATTTCGAGCCGCGCGCCAAGCGGGCCACGCACTATGAGGACGTGACCGTCGACGTGCAGCCCGATCCGGAACGCTATCTGTTGCAGAACTGGATCATCGCCTTCCCCAACGGGAAGGGAGCCTATTACAAGGACGCCACGGCGGCGATGAGCTCGAACTGGCATGCGTTCCGCGCTCCCGACCAGGAGTGGGAGCGGACCCACTATCAGCGTCAGTCCAAGATCGAAGGCATGGTTCAATCGGTGATCGCCAACGGCCGCAAGTCCGGGGCGCCGAAGGCATTCGACAAGTCGTGGGTCAAGATCCTACAGACCCACCTTGGTGCGTGGAAGCACGCCGAGTTCGGCCTCGGTACGTCGCTGATGCAGGCGCAGCGCTACGGCTACACCCAGATGATCAACAACGCGACGCTGACGAACTCGTCGTACAAGCTACGCCTTGCGCAGGACATCACGTTGTATCTCGCCGAGATCGGCATGGATATCCCGGGTTTCGACGACAACGCGGGCAAGCACGCCTGGCTCGAAGACAAGGGCTGGCAGGGCACAAGGGAAGCGATCGAAGCGATCATGGGATCAGGCGACTATCTCGAGCAGTACTTCGCCACCAACATCGTGTTCGAGCCACTGGTCGGCGAATTGTTCCGCAGCAAATTCCTGATGCAGGTGGCTTCGCCGAACGGCGACTTCATCACACCGTCGGTCATATCGGCGGCAGAGGCCGACTACGAGCGCAATCTCGCGAACGCGATCGACCTGATGCATCTGCTCGTGACCGACAACCAGCACGCGGCCGACAACAAGAAGCTGTTCCAGGGCTGGGTGACCAAGCATGTGGCGTTCGCCAACAAGGCGGCGGCAGGCTTGCAGCCGATCTGGTCGCAGCCGCACTCGAAGCCGGTACAGTACGCCGACGCCCGCGCGCAGTCGGTCGAACGCATCAAGAAGATTCTCGGCGAGCTCGGTCTCGTCCTTCCCAAGGAGTAGATTGCAATGTCCGTTGCTTCCAGAAGTGCGACCAATCAGAACATTTTTCAGAAGATGGGTGACCTCGTCTTCAAGCAGACGATCTCGCATCAGTGCGGGGTGACCATGAACGACAGCGTGGAAGCCCGCGCGATCGCCGAGTTCATGGGCAAGAAGCCCGGCGTCATCGTGACCTATCAGCCGGCTCTGATCCGCATCGACGGCGAGGGCAAGCTGGTCTTCAAGATGGACGAGATCAGCGAGATTCTCGGCAAGGACATGACCGCCGAGATCTTCGAAGTGAATACCTCGACCCATTACGGGCGCATGGTGCGCATCGACGACAATACGGTGACGCTGTTCGGCAACATGGACGAGGTGCTCGAATTCATCGAGTGAGGCGACCTGACGCAGTGGAGCCGCGGTGAGGCGGCTCCACGACTTCTCAGGAGTGCTTTCGCGCAGGCGCGGCGCGTTGATTGATCGAACAAAGCCAACAAGGACGCTTGGAGACCATCATGTTCATAACTCCCACCGGCGAGGAAATTTTCGTTGTCGACGGTCATACCCACTTCTGGGACGGCAGTCCGGCCAATCAGCTCAATATTCACGGTAAGCAGTTCATCGATTGCTTCTACGCCTACCACAGCTCGCTCAGTCCGAAGGACAAGCTCTGGCCCAAGGACCAGTTCGAGAAATACAGTGCCGAGCAGATGTATCAGGATCTCTTTGTCGATGGACCCGACGACATGGCGATCGTGCAGTCGACCTATCTGACCGAATTCTACAAGAACGGCTTCAACACGATCGACCGCAATGCCGAGATGGCGAAGAAATACAAGGATCGCTTCATCGTGAACGGCGCCTTCGATCCGCGCGATGGCGAGCGAGCGCTCGAATACATTCACTACATGAAGGAGACGTTCGGCATCAAGGGCGTCAAGCTCTACACGGCCGAGTGGAAGGGAGACTCGCGCGGCTGGAAGCTGACTGACCCCAACGCCTATCGCTGCTTCGAGCTCTGCGCGAAGCTCGGTATCACCAACATCCACGTCCACAAGGGGCCGACCATCATTCCGCTGGACAAGGACGCGTTCGATGTTCATGACGTCGATCACGCGGCGACCGACTTCCAGGGCCTGAACTTCATCATCGAGCATTGCGGCCTGCCCAGGCTCGACGATTTCTGCTGGATCGCCGTGCAGGAGACCAACGTCTTTGGCGGTCTTGCGGTGGCGCTGCCTTTCATCCATGGGCGTCCGCGGTACTTCGCCGAAGTGATCAGCGAATTGCTGTTCTGGGTGGGCGAGGACAAGCTGCTTTTCGGCAGCGACTACGCGATCTGGACGCCGCGCTGGCTGGTGGAGAAGTTCTGGAACTTCGAGCTGCCCGAGGATCTGAAGCAGGAGCACGGGGTCGACCTGACGCCACAGGCCAAGAAGAAGATCCTGGGTCTCAATGCCGCCCGCCTCTACGGCGTGGACGTCGAAGCCCAGAAAGCCAAGCTGGCGAAAGCGCCTCACCCGATCGCAGCGGGCTGACGACACATGGGCGCGCCGCTCCTGGAGCATGACCGGAAGGCCAGCGAGGTATGGAAATGCCTCGCGTCGGTGACCGACCCCGAACTCGACGAGGCCGTGACCGAGCTCGGATTCATCGAGCACGTGACTGTAGATGATAACGATGGAGTCGACATCGTCTTCCGGTTGCCGACTTACTGGTGTTCGGCGAACTTCGCATTTCTCATGGCCGACGACATGCGCAAGGCGGTGTCGTCGCTGCCGTGGGTTCGCGAGGCACGGCCGCGGCTTCGCGATCATATGGTCGCTGAGGAGATCAACCGGGGTGTCCGCGAGGGCAAGCCGTTCGGTGAGGCGCTCAAGGATTTTGCACCCGGCGGATCGCTCGATGAGCTGCGGGAGAAATTCCACCGCAAGGCGTTCGAACGGCGCCAGGAGTTCATGATACTTGCGTTGCGTGGCGTCGGTTTTGAGGATCCGGCGATCTGCCGGATGGATCTGCGCAGCTTCGATGACATCGACTTCGATGCGGAGGAAGTTGCACGGCAGAAGGCCCGGTACCGGCAAATTTTGGCTGAGCGGGATTTAGGCGCTCTCCCCGGTGACCGTGCGTTCGTTACTTACGAAGGGCGTCCCATCAGGCCGCACGAAATGACACCATATTTGCAGCGGTTGCGCGGCGTGCGGATCAATATGGAGTTCAACAGCGCGCTGTGTCGGGGGCTGCTGGCCGCCCGCAACGGCGAGCCCGATGTGGACAAGGCCGGAGGCGCGTCCCGCGCCTCGTGCGCAGCCTGCGGCAGCGGCTGTGCCGGACAGTCTGTCGCCTTGCCGGTCGTGAGCGCGGAGAAGCATAGCATCGTGCCCTCGTGAGGCCACCCAGCGACCGCGAGAGCGAACAGCCGGAGCGGTCAGCAAGTCCGCCCAACGAAACGAGACAGGATTGTCTGGGGAGTGAAGCCAATGCCGAAGATTCTGTTGCATGACATCGAAGCCCGCCGCGCTCTTGCACGGGGCGTCCAGAAGCTTGCCGCTGCGGTCGAAACCACGCTCGGCCCGAAAGGCATGAACGCGATGGTCGACCGGCCGATCGGTACGCCGATCGTGTCCCGCGATGGCGTCACCATCGCCTCCGAGATCGAGCTGCCTGATCGCTTCGAAAACATGGGTGCGCAGGTTGTCCGTGAGGTCTCGATGCAGACCAACGAAGTCGCCGGCGACGGCACGACGACGGCGATGGTGCTCGCAAACGGTTTGATCCAGGGTGGCGTCGCAGCCCTCGAGCGCGGCGCCAAGGCCGTGGATCTCTGCAAGGGTATCGATCGCGCCGTCGAGGTCGTCGTCGAGATCCTGAAGGGTTCGGCAGTCGCGGTATCGGATCGCAAGACGCTGCAGGCTGTGGCGACGATTGCATCCACTGACGCCCATCTGGGTGGTCTGATTGCCGAGGCGGTGGAGCGGGTCGGCAAGGACGGCATCATCAGTTCCGATTATGGCCTGACGACGAAGACGACGCTTGAGGTCGTGGAAGGCATGTCCTTCGACCGCGGCTACATCTCCCACCATATGGTGACGGATGTCGAGAAGATGGAGGTGGTGCTCGATCAGCCCTACATCCTTCTGACCGACCTGAAGATCAAGACGCCGGGCGAGCTGTCCGCGATACGCGCTGTGGTCGCTCCCAGCGGACGGCCGCTTGTCATCGTCGCCGAGGAGATCGCGCCGGAGGTCGTGCCTACGCTGCTTGGCGACGGCAATCGCGGCAAGGTCCTGGTGGTCAATCCGCCGGACTATGGTCATTGGCGCAAGGCGATGATGGACGATCTCGCCATCATTACCGGTGGACGCGTGATTGCCCGCGAACTCGGCGGCAGACTGGAGGAGGCGGGGCTCTCCGATCTCGGGACGGCGCGCCAGGTACGGGCCAGTGCGCACGAGACGGTGGTCATACGCGGCGGCGGTGACAACGCGGCGATCGCCGCGCGGCGCCAGCAGGTCGCCAAGCAGCACGAGGTGGCACCGCCGAACATCGAACAGGACAAGCTCAAGGAGCGCTTGGCGAAGCTTTCAGGCGGCACTGCCGTGATCTTCGCGGGTGGCGTCACACCGGTCGAGCAAAAGCGCACGATCCAGCTGATCGACGATGCGCTGAGCGCCGCGCGGGCCGCCGCCGAGGAGGGCATCGTGCCCGGTGGCGGCACCGCATTGGCGCAGTGTGCGCCGATCGTCGCGCGCGCCCTGGGCAACATCAATGGAGACCTCGGTGAGGGCATCAAGCTGGTGCGCGAGACCCTGTCCCGTCCTGCTGCCTTCATTGCGCGGAACGCCGGCCATGATGCGGACAGCGTCATTGCCGAGTTGCAGCGCGCGCCGGCGGGCGTCGGATTCGATGCAGCGAACGGCCAGTTCATCAACATGATCTCCGCCGGCATCGTTGACCCGGTTCGGGTGACATACACGGCGCTGCGCAATGCGGCGTCGGTCGCCACGCTGGTGCTGACGACCAACACGTTGGTCGCCGACGCGCCGGATTACATCGATCCAACACAGGGACCGGCACTGGGGGGGGGCGCGGAGAAGCTTGGTCGGGCGTGAGGCATCCGGATAGCGGTGCGTGTTCCGTTGCGTTCGCTTGGAGACCGGGGAAGTTGCGGACGGATGGTCCGCCGCAGCGGTCAGGTAGATACGAGAGAGAAGTTATTGGGAAGTACATTGCCGAGTTTATCGTCGCGGTCATGCCTTCAAGGTCGGGGCGACACGCTTGACGGCGACGACGGCGTAGGCTTCGAGCAGATGATTGGACGGTGACAACGATCGAGAACGAGCTACAATCTTGCAGACTCCGCGCTACAGAGGCCGATTGCAACAAGCCTTCACAGTGAACGGAGCGGGTCGGAGGAGGAAACAACGTGGTCTATATCATCTCCAAGCGCGATGGTCCGCACCGCGAGCAGGTGGCGGCGAAGGACTTCATTCAAAAGAACCGCAGCAAGATTGACGCGGTCGCCAACCATCTGACGGGCGGTCGCTGGCAGCAGCTGCGAAATCCCACGCCTCCTCAGCAGCCACAGCCATCCGGAAAACTCTGGTCCACGCCGTCGGCCGCGCCGAAAGAAGCCGAACCCTATGTGCGGATCAGCCTCAACGGCCGTGTCGTGATCGCTGATCTCGCGTCCGGCCGGCAGCTGCATTTCATCGGGGAGCTGAAGGGCAAGGGCCAATCGCGATGCCTCGCTTTGGCGACGCGCTCGAACGGCATCTTCGAGCCGATGGACGAGGACATGTACAAGGCTCTTGTTGATCTCGAGGGGGCGAGTGTGTGCGACGAGGCCGACGAGGAGCGACTTGAACGGATCATCGCAGGCCGCCTCGGGTTGAACGCGATCGCCAAGAGCGTCGAATGATCGCCGAGGGTCGGGCCTGCCGGGATGACGATCCCGGCCAGGTCTGCTCGGTCGTTTCTGCCCATCGGGTGTGCTGTTTGCCAACGTGAGTATGGTGCTCCAATGCTGACGGAAACGTTCATGGCCAAGCCGCCGTTTTCCCTGGAAGGCTACAAAGCCCCGGACGCCACGGAAGGGGAACAAGGGCGGCCGTATGATGAGAGCGAAACCAACAGGGCGTGGGAAGACTTTCTGACGTTTGGAGACCTCAGGCGCAAGAATGCGCCGGTCCGGGGGATCATCGAGGCCTCCTGGCAGCGTAGTGTCGAGTCCGGAGTCAATGCGCGTGGCAAGGGCAGCAATCTGGTCGCTTCTCCGGACGATCTGTATGAGTTGCGTCTGAAGAATGATGACCTGCTCGGTTCGAGCGCCGAGACCTTCCGCCGTGTGGCGGCGGTGCTTGGCGACGCGGCCACGATGTTGATCATCACCGACAAGAACGCCGTCGTGCTGGAAGTGGGCGGCGATCAACGGACGATCGATGCAGGACACGATATTCGCCTCGAAGTCGGCGCGGCCTGGAGCGAGACGATAACCGGCACCAACGGCATCGGTACTGCGCTCGTCACAGGAAGGCCGGTGCATGTCCATGCCGCCGAGCACTTCTCCGAGGGCATCAAGGCATGGACCTGTGTCGGGAGCCCGATTCGCAGCCCGATCGACGGCAGCATCATCGGCATCGTGGATTTCTCCGGACCGCAGGCGATCTTTCACCGGCACAACGTCGCGCTGGCGGTCATCGCGGCCAACCACATCGAGCTGGCGCTCTCGGAAAAGATTCGCATCGAGCGAATGCGGCTTCTCGAAGCGAGCATCTCGCGCATGCCGGGAATGAACAGTGCTGATGGCGTCGTCATTCTCGATCGGTTCGGCAGGGTCGTTCATCACAACGAGATGGCGTCGAATCGCTTGCGACGGATTGCGCAGTCGCAGGACTTGAGTATCGGAATGCAGCTGCTTCCAAGCAGCGAAGGTGTCCTGGCCGCAGACCTCGTCAGGGGGCTGCCGGAGGGATTGCGCGAGCAACGGATCGAGCCGCTGGTGATCGACGGTGCCGTGAAGGGCGCGATGCTGGTGCTTGCGTCGAAGCCACGTGTAAATCTGACCGAATCCCGGATGGCGCCGACGGCCTCCGCGGCACTCTTATCCGCCAAGGAGGCGGTGATCGGCTGCAGTGAAGTCCTGCTTCAGGCGGTCGAGAAGGTCGAGCGAGCTGCACTCGGACGGTCGGCGATCCTGCTCGAAGGCGAGACCGGGGTCGGCAAGGAGCTTTTCGCTCGTCTTGTTCACGCGGCCGGTCAAAAGACCGGCAAGGAACCCTTCGTTGCGTTCAATTGCGGTGCGGTCTCCAAGGAGCTTCTCGGTGGCGAGCTGTTCGGCCATGCTCCCGGCGCCTTCACCGGTGCCACGCGTGAAGGGAAGCCTGGACGATTTGAACTGGCCCACGGCGGCGTGCTGAGCCTCGACGAGATTGGCGAACTGCCGCTGGATCTCCAGCCGTATCTGCTCCGCGTGCTTGAGGAGCGGGNCCGGCTCGGCGACAGCAAACCGCGTCCGGTTGACGTCCGGCTTGTCGCATCGACCAATCGGAATCTGAAGCAGGAGGTAGCGGAAGGACGGTTCCGCAAGGACCTGTATTTCAGGGTTGGTGTCGTCAAGATCACGATCCCGCCGCTGCGCGATCGTACCGGCGACATCGAGATATTGATCGATCACTTCAGTCGACACTTCGCGACAACTTACAGCACCCAACCGCCTCGTTTCGAGGCCACCACGATGGAACTGCTGCGGCACTATTCGTGGCCGGGCAACGTTCGAGAATTGCGCAATCTCATCGAGCACCTGGTCTTGATGACGCTCACCGGCATCGTGACACCGAGGGACTTGCCGGAGGATTTCCTGGAAGTGGCCGTCCCGTCGCATGCTGTGTCACAGCCTACGGATCATCGGCCAACATCGGATAGCGAAGAGATAGCGCGGTTCGACGAGATGGAGCGTCGTGCCATCGAGAGGGCCGTCGCGAACGCCGGCGGAAATATTGCCGCCGCCGCCGAAAAGCTCGGGCTTTCGCGCGCCACGCTGTATCGCAAACTCCACCAATATCGCTCCCGGACCTGAGGACAGGATCAGGTATGGCGAATGTCTGGAATGAGCCGAGGGGGGAAGAAGGGCCGTCTGCCGCAGCGACGCTGGCGACGCAGCTGCTAGAGCGCGCTGATCGTGACGTCACCTTCATGGTGCATCTGGTCGGCGAAAGCCGCGATTTGCTGACCAGACATTTTGTGGGCTTCATCGAGACCGAGCTCGCAAGGCGAGGCATCAACTATGGTGCCCATCCGCTGTTGCGTCCTTTTATCGAAATGCATGCACGCGAGCTGACGGACTTCGTGTTGCATGGAATCGGGCTGCGGCATCAGTTCGGCCTGCAGGCCCTCGAGACGATGGCCGGCGATCCGGCGCGGCTGCTGCGGGTCGATCTGTGGGATTCGCTGCAGTCCCACATCAGCGATGCGCAACAGCACTTCGTATCCGATGTCAGTGGCCTGCAGCGTATCCTGGCCCAGATCGAGGCTGATGCATGAGTGACGCCGGCCCGACCATTGTCGAGATGTTGAACCTGCGTCTACAGGTTGTTCAGCAGATATCGGCAGTCCAGTCGCGCAATTTGCACAATCGCCAGCTTGGCGGTGGCGCCGAATTCGAGCTTCACCGGATCGAGCTGGAGATTGCGGCAACCGGCAACGCGCAAGCGGTCGCCGGCGCACTTGAGGACGCACGCGAGCGCTTGCAGAGAGCAAATGCCGAAATCGCGGCTTGCGATGCGCTGTGCGCCGAGTTGGAGGGACGTCTTGAGGAACTGGACAGGTGCATTGCCGCCAGCAGGTAAGTTGATCGTAATGTGAGGCGACCGATGGACATGATCGAAGCAGAGACCGCCACACTCTACGAACTGCTTGGGCGGCATTGGACGATAGGGGCACCCGTGATCGATGCCATGTTCGATCCCGCGGGAGATGGGATTGCGTTCGCGCTCGCCGATGGTGGGCTGGCGATTGCGCCGCTCAAGGACCCTGAGCCGCCGCAGGATCGTTGTCGTGTTGCGCTCGACGAGGGTCGTATGACGATTTCACCGCGACGGAAACCGGTGCCGCCCTTGATGCAAGTGACCATCGGCGATGCTCCGCTTCAGCTCGGCTCCCTTGGGACGTCGGGCTTCGTGGCAGGCGAGGGGGACCGGTTGCTGGAGGTGTCGGCATCCGGCGTCACGCGCGTCGCCGCCAATCACGGAGCCGCCATCGATCTCCTCGCCGCGGTCCCGGATGGTGGCGTACTCGCAGCTTCCGACGGAACGGTCATATTCTATCGCGCCGATGGCGATGTCGGCTGGCTTCAGCAGCGCGCAGGAGGCCGTGCCTCCGCAATGACCGTGTCGCCGGATGGCCGGCGGTTTGCGATGGGAACCGCTGGGGGTCTGCTGGTTCGCGCTTTCGGGGCACGGCCCGATCCCGTCGCCTCCTATGTGTTGGGTTCGGTCTCCGCCTTGTCGTGGAGTCCCGACGGGAGCTGGTTGGCCGCTTCCATTGCGGAAACGGGTATTGCCTTGGTGCGCCTCGCGGACTCGCGGACTGTCCGTATTGCCAACTATCCTGCAGATGTCACTTCGCTCTCGTGGAGTGCGGACTCCCGTATCCTCTTGACCAGCGGAGCCCACAGGATCGTCGCCTGGGACGTCTCCAGCCTCGATGCGGGAAGCGAACGGCCGACGAGTGTCGTCACCGGCCACGCCGGATTTGTCCTCGTCGAGACGGTAGCGATGCACCCGGAGCGCCCTCTGGTCGCGGCAGGCTACGACGACGGCAGGCTTGTTGTTGCCAAGATCGGGCAAGGCGACGAGCTGATCGTCAAATCGCCCGGCCGCGGCGCGGTGCAGGTCCTCCGATGGTCTCGCGACGGCCAGCATCTTGCAGTTGGAACACGCGACGGGGAGGCGGCCATCGTGACGTTCCCACCACACATTTTCAAATAGCCGCGAGCCGAAAAGGCCGAGCGGCTTGGCGCGATGATCAGGAGGAAATTCATGACAGCGACCCAGGTGCCAAACGAAGCCGAAAGCAAGGATCAGTTCTTCCAGGAGCTCGCGGAGCTGTCCGAGCGCATGATCGCAGCGCATGGTAAGGAATTCTCGATGGGCGCATTGGTGCTGGCCGCGAGGTTCATTGCCGAAAACAGACCATTCGAGCAAACAGTACCGGCAACACAGTGAGGCCTCTTCCCGACGAAGAACCAGCCCTCCTGCACAGATCGATAAACGTCCTGACCACTCGGATAGGCAGCGCAGCGAGCGAAGCACATGATCTGCGACGAATGCCCATTTTCAGCCGGATAAGCGCGGCCGTGCGACCGGTAAGTCATTGATTGTGCTTGACCCGTGGCTGACTCTTAATCAGCGGGTCCCAGGTTCGAGCCCTGGTGCGCCCACCACTCGTAAGGATAGGCCCGTCCGGGCCTTTTTCATTTCCGGCAGAAGTCCACCCAAGGTCCGGCCGCGGCAGACGCGCATTAGTCCCGTGCGATCTGGCACGCCGCTGCGTCAGCTGCGCGCCTGGCGCGACAATGGTTCGCGGGCGTATTCCTTCGAGCGCAGCAGCGCGTCGACGAAGATCGGCTCCCAGGAGCGGATGTGGCTCCTCAGCAAGGTCGTCAGCGCCTCGGTCGCGCCGGCCAGCGCGAGCTCGATCAGCCGATAGTGTTCGGGGACCGACGCCTGCTGCCGCTCCAGGCCCGCGCGTGAGCGGATGCCGTAGAGGCGCATCTTGTCGCGCAGGCCCATCACGGTCTCGGTCAGCAATTCATTGCCGGCGGCCGCGACGAACTCCCGGTGATAATTGCGGTCGGCTTCCAGGTAGAGCTGCACGTCGTCGCTCTCGACAGCCCTTGCGATCTGGTCGGCCCAGTTGCGCACGACAGGTAGATCCTGCGGGGGATTCGCGGCGACCAAAGCGGCCGCATGCAGCTCAAGCACGTCGCGCATGTCGAACAGGTTGCGCAGCTCGGTCAGCGACGGCTCCACCACCTTGAACCCGCGGTTACGCATCGGCTCGACCAATCCGCCGCGGCTCAGCTCCAGCAGCGCCTCCCGCACCGGAGTGGAGGAGACACCCAGGCTCGCCGCCAGACTTGGGACAGAATACATCGTGCCGGGAAGACTTTGCCCGGAAATGATCTCGGCGCGCACGCGCTGCAGCACCTGCTCTCGCAAATTCTGGTCCATGGGTGGTCGCGACCGCCTCTCGTTGGGAACTCCGATTCGGCCCTGATTATTACTTGGTCTTGACGGAATTAGTAGTGTGTGACGTAAATGTGTAACGCACTATAAAGACGCACTACCATGGACCCAGGCTGGATTGCGAGATCAAGGTGAAACAGCGGCTGCCCGGCTATTGCACGCTTTGTCGTTCGCGCTGCGGTGCAGTCACCGTGGTCGAGGACGGGCGTCTCATCGGTGTGGAAGTATTGAATAACCATCCGACCGGTGGCGCGCTTTGTGCGAAGGGACGTGCAGCGCCGGAAATCGTCGCCAGCCCGCGTCGCCTGAACGTGCCGCTCAAGCGCACTAACCCGCGCGATGCCGCCGATCCTGGCTGGGTCGAGGTGTCCTGGGACGAGGCGCTGACAGAGATCGCCAATCGGCTTGGCGCGATCCGCTCCGAGAGCGGTGCCGAGGCCGTGGCCTTTGGGGTCACGACGCCGAGCGGCACGCCGATGGTCGATAGCTTCGAGTGGGTCGAGCGCTTCATCCGCGGCTTCGGCAGTCCCAATTTGATCTACGCGGTCGAGGTGTGCGGTTGGCACAAGGACTATGCCCACGCTCTGACGTTCGGCCGGGGCATCGGCTTTCCCGACTACGACAATGCCGACGCAATTGTGTTGTGGGGCCACAATCCGGCCCGCACCTGGCTCGCCCAGGCGACGCGGATCGCCGACGCGCGGGGGCGCGGCGCCAAGGTCGTGGTCGTCGATCCCAAGCCAAACGGATCGGGGCAGCAGGCGGGTCTTTGGCTGCGTATCCGCCCCGGCGCCGATGCTGCGCTGGCGCTGGGTGCGATCCGTCATCTCATTGCGACCGGCAATTACGATGCGGAGTTCGTCAACGCGTGGACCAACGGACCGCTGCTGGTCGATCGCGCGACGGGTCGTTTTCTCCGCGCCGACGCGCTGTGGACGCATGGCGCGCCGGAAAGCTTCGTTCGTCTCGACGCAAATGGTTCGCCGACGTCTTGCGATACCCGTTACGCACAGGCGCCGCCCGGCCAGCTTCGCGGTACGCTATCCATCCGCGCGCGCGACGGCCGGTTGATCTCGGCGGCGACGGCGTTCGAACTGCTGGCCGCGAGGGTTGCTGATTACACGCCAGCGCGCGTCGCCGAATTGACGTGGCTGCGCGTCGAGGACATCGAAGCGTTCAATGCGCTGTTCGCCAAGCGGCCACGCCTCGCCTACCATTCCTGGACCGGCGTCGGCCAGCATACCAACGCGACCGCGATCGAGCGTGCGATCGCGACGCTCTATGCGTTGACGGGCGCCTGCGATCGGCCCGGCGGCAATCGCTGGCCGGTGCCGCCGCCGACCCGCGCACTGAACGATTACAACATCCTGCCGCCGGAGCAGCAGGCCAAGGCGCTTGGTCTCGCCGAACTGCCGCTCGGCCCGCCGGCAAAAGGATGGATCACGGCGCGGGATTTCAGCCGGGCCGTGCTCGACGGCGAACCCTATCGGGTGCGCGCGCTGGTCGCCTTCGGCACCAATTTCGTCGTCTCGCAGGGGCATTCGGAACGAAACCGCGAGGCGCTGAATGCGCTCGAATTCCAGGTTCATATCGACATGTTCATGAACCCAACCGCGGAAAGCGCCGACTTCGTGCTGCCGGCCAGCACGCCGTGGGAGCGCGATGCGCTCAAGATCGGTTTCGAGATCACGCAGGCGGCCGTCGAAACCGTGCAGTTTCGTCCTCGCATGGTCGAACCGGCCGGCGACGTGAAGGCGGATTACGAGATCGCCGCGGCGCTCGCGCTCAAGCTTGGAATGGATGAATTGTTCTTCGGCGGCGACGTCAAGGCGGGCTGGAATTACCAGTTGGCGCCGCTCGGCGTTGACGTCGATGCGTTGCGCAACCATCCCGAAGGACGTCGCTTCCCGCAAAGCTTCCGCGACGAGAAATACACGACGGTGCGCGAAGATGGAACGCTGACCGGCTTCGCGACGCCGACGCGCCGCGTCGAACTCTATTCGGAGCTGATGCTGGGACACGGCTACGATCCGTTGCCCGATCATGTCGAGCCTGTTGGGAGTCCGTTCGCGCCGGCCGCCGACGAACGGTTTCCGTTCGTGCTCACCACCGCCAAGAGCGGCTGGTTCATTCACACCTCGTATCGGCATGTCGCCTCGCTGCGGCGGAAGTCGCCTGATCCTGCGGTCGAGATCAGCTCGCTTCTCGCCGCGCGACGCGGGCTTGCGGAAGGCGACTGGGCCGTGGTGGAGACGCGCGGCGGCGAGGTGCGGTTGAAGGTCCGCCTCAACGCAGCGCTCGACGAGCGCGTTGTCGTTGCCGAATTCGGCTGGTGGGAGGACTGTCCGCCGCTTGGCCGCGATCGTTCCGCGCCGACCGGCGATCGCACGCGCAACATCAACGCGGTGCTGCATGATGACGCGCGCGATCCGGTCAGCGGCTCGGTTCCGTTGCGTGCGACGGTCTGCGACATCAGGCGCGATGCGGTCGCAAGCCGCGGCGTGTGGAGCGGCCGGCGGCGGTTCGTGGTCGGTGCGCGGCGCGCCGAGGCCGACAATGTCGTGGCGTTCGACCTGTCGCCACATGATGGCGGCCCGTTGCCGGACTTTGTGCCGGGGCAGCACGTCATGACTTGGCTGCCCACCTCTCCGGAAGGACGAGCTTATTCGCTGACCGGATCGGGTGATGCGCCTCACGTTCTTTCGATCGCGGTGAAGGGACGATTCTTCGACGAAGCACGGAGCAGCGAGGCGCCGTTCTTCATGCCGGATCGTCTGCACGGTCTCGCTATCGGGGACGAAGTGGCGCTGGAGCCTCCGGGTGGCGTATTCACGCCGCCGCTGAAGGGACCGCGTCCTCTGATCTTCCTCGCGGCTGGTATCGGCATCACGCCGTTCATGAGCCATCTGGAGACGCTCCAGCGCATTGCGCCGGATGATCGTGCTCTCGAAATTCTGCTGCTCCACGGCTGCCGCAGCAGCCGGGAGCATCCCTTCGCACGGCGGCTCGCGGAGCTGGAAGCCCGCACACCACAGCTGACCCGCGTGACCTTCTATTCCGCACCGCTGGCGCAGGATGCGGTCGGCCACGATTCGTTGCGCAAGGGGCGCCTTGATCCCGAGCTGATGAAGCGGCTCTCGGCACGTCGTCCGCTTGTCTATATCTGCGGTTCGCCGGATTTCGTAGCGGCTCAGATCGAGTCTGCCGCGGCGCTCGGCGTGCCGCGCTTCGACATCTTCGCCGAAAGCTTTTTATCGCCGCCGACGGTCCCGAGCGACCTCGTCCCGCGCACCATCCGCCTTGCACACAGCGAGCAGAGTTTTTCGTGGGGGCCGGAGCAGGGGACACTGCTCGACGCCGCCAGTGCGGCCGGCATCGCGCTGCCGAGCGGCTGCCGCGTCGGGCAATGCGAAAGCTGCGTCGTGCAGGTCGTCCACGGACAATTCACCCATCTCGGTCCCGTCGACGGCAGCGATGGGCAATGCCTCGCCTGCCAGGCGGTACCGCTGACCGATCTCACGCTCGCGCTGTGACCATCAATTCAGGACGCAAGGCCGTAACCGCATCATCGGAAGGGGGATGATATCCATGACGAATGCAACGCACGATCAGACCGTGGACCTGCGAAAACCTGCCGCGGACAACATCATGGCGCGATTTTCGCAAACCCTGGTTGCCTTCGCGGAACGCTGGTTTCCGGATGCCTATGTCTTCGTCTTGATCGCGGTGGTCGCCGTGGCCGGTGGCGCGATCCTGCATGGCGGCTCGCCGCTTGCGGTCAGCCGCGCGTTCGGCGATGGGTTCTGGAATCTGATCCCCTTCACCATGCAGATGGCGCTGGTTGCGATCGGCGGCTATGTGGTTGCGATGTCGCCGCCGGTCGCCGCGCTGCTGTCGCGATTGGCGAGCGTGCCGAAGACCGGCCGCGGCGCCGTGGTCTTCGTCGGCATGCTGAGCATCGCCCTGTCGCTGCTGAATTGGGGCTTGAGCCTGATCTTCTCCGGCCTGCTGGTGCGCGAGATCGCGCGACGCTCCGACATCCGGCTCGACTACCGGGCGGCCGGCGCCGCCGGTTATCTCGGTCTCGGCTGCGGCTTCACGCTTGGCATCACGTCTTCGGCTGCGCAGCTCCAGGCCAATGCCGGCAGTATTCCGGCGTCGCTGCTGCCGATCACCGGCGTCATCGGCTTCTCGGAAACCATCCTGACCTGGCAGAACATGCTCACCGTCGCGGCGGTGACCGTGATCTCGGCGGTGATCTGCTACTTCACGACGCCGGCGCCCGCGCAGGCGAAAACGGCGGAGGATCTTGGCGTCGTTCTCGGAGACGATCGTATCGAGGCGAAGAAGCCGGTGCGCCCCGGCGACTGGCTCGAGTTCAGTCCGATCCTGACGATCCTGATCGCCGTCCTCGCCTGCGGCTGGCTCTGGCAGACATTCGAGTCCGGCAATCCGCTGATCACGCTGTCGGGACTGAACACCTACAATTTCGTCTTCCTGATTCTCGGCATCGTGCTGCACTGGCGGCCGCGCAGCCTCATCGAGTCCTTCTCCAAGGCAATGCCGAGCGTCTCGGGCGTGCTGCTGCAGTTTCCCTTCTATGCCGGCATTGCGCAGATCCTGACCAAGGTGCCGAACAGCCACGGTACGACGCTGTCAGACACGATCGCGCACTGGTTCGTCGGCGCCTCCAGCAATTCCACCGTGTTCTCGTTCCTGGTCGGAATCTATTCGGCGCTGCTTGGATTTTTCGTGCCCTCGGCCGGCGGAAAATGGATCATCGAGGCGCCCTACATCATGAAGGCGGCCAACGATATCGGCGCGCATCTCGGCTGGACGGTGATGGTCTACAACATCGCCGAGACGCTGCCGAACTTCATTAACCCGTTCTGGATGCTGCCGCTGCTCGGCATTCTCGGACTGAAGTCGAAGGATCTGATCGGCTATACGTCGGTGCAGTTCTTCATTCACTTCCCGATCGTGATGCTGCTGGCGGCTATCCTGATGGCGACCTTCACCTACCATCCGCCGATCCTGCCCTAAGGCACTGCGGCCGGACGTCAAGACGACTTGGCGTCCGGCCGGTGGATAGTGCCTCGGCATGGAATACTACTGCCTGCCGCCTCACGAGGTGCATGGACTCGCGCCATGGAATAGACGCATATCTCCAGATCAAGTGCATTGATCCGGGCCGATCGCAGGGCCCGGCGTGAATGCAAAAATTGGAGAAAGAGCGTGATGATCGACATTGAGGGCGCAAAACGAGGTGGCAGCGGTTCCGAGCCCGTCCGCAATGACTGGACCCGCGCCGAAGCAGAGGTGCTCTACGACCTGCCGTTCTCCGACCTGATCTTCCGCGCTCAAACCGTACATCGCGCCCATTTCGATCCGAACCACGTCGAGACCGCGAGCCTGCTCAGCATCAAGACCGGCGGCTGCCCGGAGGATTGCGGCTATTGCTCGCAGAGCGCCCATTACGACACCGGTCTGAAGGCGACGCGCCTGATGGACAAGGCGGATGTGATCGCGACGGCACAACGCGCGAAGGATGCCGGCGCCGATCGCTTCTGCATGGCGGCGGCGTGGCGCAATCCGAAGGATCGCGATCTCGATCAGGTCTGCGAGATGGTCAGCGCCGTCAAGGGTCTCGGCATGGAGACCTGCGTCACGCTGGGCATGCTGACGCCGGCGCAGGCGATCCGGCTCCGCGACGCCGGGCTCGACTTCTACAATCACAACGTCGACACGTCCCCGGAGCATTACGACCGGATCATCACCACGCGCACGCTGCAGGACCGCATCGACACGCTGAGCCATGTACGCGAGGTCGGCATCAAGGTCTGTTGCGGCGGCATCATCGGCATGGGCGAGCAGGTCACCGACCGGCTTGGAATGCTCGTGCTGCTTGCCAACCTGCCCACCCATCCGGAGAGCGTTCCGATCAATCTCTGGAACGAGGTCAAGGGCGTGCCGGTCAACAGCACCGCGGAGCGGCCTGATCCGATCGCGGTCGTGCGCCTCGTCGCCGTCGCACGCATCATGATGCCGCAGAGCGTGGTACGCCTTTCCGCCGGCCGGCAATACATGACCGACGAATTGCAGGCGCTCTGCTTCCTAGCCGGCGCCAATTCGATCTTCATCGGTGACGTGCTTCTGACCACGCGCAACCCTCAGCGCGACCGGGATGCCGACCTGCTTGACCGGCTCGGCATCAGTTCCGGCCTCGAGCGGAACAAGCAGCTCGCCCCGACCGAAGATTCAGGGCGCGTCGCTCAAGCCGGCTAAAGCATGATCCGGAAAAGTGTGAAGCGGTTTTCCGAAAAGATCATGCTTGAACAAGAAGCCAAAGCGCGATCACGATTCAACCTGATCTCATCGCGCCTTAACGTCGATCTTCGCGCAGGGCGGTGGCGTTCTGCGCGAAGTACGCCGGGTGCGCTCTTCAGGACGCTGCGGCGAGCGGCGGCGAGATCACGTCGAGCGTCTCTGGCGCCTGCGCAGCGGCCGTCGCGAGCTGGAAGCGGATGCCGTGCACGCTGAAGGTCAAGGGAATGTCGCGGAAATCGTCGTGGAAGGCGCGGATGCGGCGGGTCAGCTCGCTGGCGCTGATGCCGGCGGGAAGCTCGCACATCTCCCGGTACATCTGCCGCGTGCTCTTGACGCCGCACCAGGCGATCGGCAACTCGGCGAGCGGTGCCGGATTGCGGGCGAGCTCGCGTGACATCCGCCAGAACAGATGGGCGAGCCGCACATAGGCCATCTGCTCGAGCCCGCGCACGCTGATCTTGTCGGGGATGATGAAGGATTCGACGCCGATGATCGGGCCGGAATCGACCCGTTCTGCCATCAGATGGGCCGTCGTGCCGAACATGCGCGCACCGTCATAGAGCGCGAAATGCGCCGGCGCCCAGCCGGGATATTGCGGCGGGCCGGGGTGGAAGTTGTAGGCACCGTGGCCGAGCGCCGCCAGGATGTCGGCCGGCACGATCACGCTGGTGGTGAACGCCAGCAGCCGGGCATCGCGCAGCACCTCGAGCTCGATCGCGGCGAGATCTTCGGCGGTCACTGCGCCGCGGAACGACAAAGCGGGATTATGCGCCTTCAACAGCTCGCGCAGCGCGAATTGCTGGTCGGCGACGCCGGAGAGCAGGATGATGGTCTTCATGGTGCTGCTGTCCCTCCCTTGTGTCACTGCCCGGCCGGGGTCAGCCGCGCTGGCCGGCCATGACGACGACGCTTCCGGCTTCCCGCGATTGCCCCACCGTACGAAACAGATCGGCGGGCAGCGCCTGCCAAGGCGCAATCTCGATGATCTGGTTGTTCGCAGTCCTGGCCGCCGACTTTGCTGCGCGGATGTCGTCCTGCCACGGGCACAGCGAGAGTTCGAGCCGGCCGAACCCACCGCAATCGGCGGCAAACGCGCCCGTCACCGCCTCGATGCTGGCCGCCACCTCGCGCGCATCGCTGGTTGCGATATCGCGCATGATCACGGTGATCGCATCGGTCGCCGTCGCCTGCGACTTGAGCACGATCATGGAGTCGCGGCCGCCGCTGCGGCTGGCGCGCCGTGCGGTCCGCATGGCAATGCCGAATTCGGCGTCAGGCCCGAGATCGGCATTATCGGTGGGCAGGTTGTGAATGATCGACGTGTGCCGGGGCGTGCCGGCGTCTTCGGCCGGTGCATGATAGGAGCGGGCCAGCCAGACGGTGTCGAGCGGCGTCTGCGACGACGTCAGGCTCCAGGCCTGATCGAGCAGGTAGCCTTCCCAGACCGGCGGATAAGCGGTCGCGATATGATGCCAGTTGTGCAACAGCGCTTCGGCCGCGGCGGAGCGGCCGAGGAAGAGGGTGCGCGCCGACATCTCCCATCGGTTCCACTTGTGGAGCGCGACGTCGCAATCGAGGTTTGAGGGCAGCAGCGGCGGCTCGTTGAGCGTCGCATCCGCCTCGACGAAGAGCAGCGGCTCGCGGTGTGCTCGCCACATCCGCTGGATGAAGGCGGTCTTTTCGGACGCCCGCATGCAGTCGCCATCGGCGGTGTCGATCGACGCGATGTCATGAGCGATCCCGAACTCGGCCAGCGTCTCGCGAAGCGGTCGCGCATGATCGTCGCCATAGGCACGAGGATAGCAGGATACCACGCGCAGCGGTGCATCGGTCCGGGCGCCGTCGTCCGGAGCGATCGCGCGCCAATTGATGCCGCCCCACCACATCTCATGCGGACCATCGATGCTCGGTCCGATCGAGCCGAAATCAGTCAGCTTGGACTTGAGGAAGTCGAACGCCGGATTCTCCCCGAAGGGGATGACGAGCGCGCAGTCGGTGCGAAGCGACCGGTACAGTATCTCGGCGGCGGGTCCGCTCGGCGGCTCGAGGACGATGATGACGCCGCTGTTGCGGGCCGGAGCCGAGCCGCCTTGATGGATGGTGGCGCCACCAAGCCGCTCAACCAGCCATTTAAGCCGGCGGCGCTGCGACGCATTGAGGCGAATGCCGTTCGAGGACAGCAATTGCTCGAGATTCACCTGCAAGCCTGCCGCTTGCGTCATGTCAGCCGATGTCATGCCCACGCCACCCCTCGTCAACTATTACGTGCGGGGCGGTCAGATCAGGCGGACAAATCAGTTGCTGTTCGTTGCCGGGCTACGCCAGGTGAGCGTCGCCGCGGGTACCCCGTTCCTGTTGCCGTCTTCGACCGTAAGGATGCGGTCGTGGCTGAGCGATGTCAGAGCCACGGTATAGATCGCGATGTCGTCCTCGAAGGCATCCACCGGGATCAGCAGCATGCCGTCGACGTTGAGAGCGCGAAATTGGCGGCCGGTTCTTTCAATGCCCGCACAGACGAGCCGCGCCTCGGCGACTGCCTTCACATCCGAGCTATCGGCCGCCGCCGCGGCGTTCTCGCCGCACTGAATGACGATGCCGTGGAGCACGCCTTCGCGTGCGAGTTTTGCCAGCGGAAGTGCGATCGTCGTGACTGCCATGCGGCGGGATAACGGGATGCGCAGCCGAAGGTCGCCAAGGCCGGTCTGATAGACGTTGACGGCTTCGAGCGCGGCCTGGCCGTCGCTCCCGAACAGGCCGACCTGCAGCGTGCCGCAGGGCGCCTCGCCGAACACGTTGGGCGGCAGGCGGTTGGCGCCGAACAGCACGTACAGATAGCCGTGCGCCGGCGACAGGGCCGCAAAGCTGCCGGCCAGCCACATTGGCGGCGCCGGCGCCGTGCAGGCCATGCCGAGGCCGCGCGCGGTGATGCAGTCGTTGACGAAGTTGGCGTCGAGCAGCGGCGCCAGTGCAAGGGTGCCGAGATTGACGTCATGCCTGAACCCGCCGAGAAGCACGAGTTCGTCATCGTCGGGCAGGAGCAGCAGGCGTCCGAGGATTGCAGTGCTCCAGCGCGCGGTGGTAGCCGGATCGGCATAGGGCTGCAACGCGTAGCGCAGGGCGAACTCGCGCGCCCGCGAGGCGTAGCTGACCGCCCCGGCCTGGATCTCGGCGGCGAGCGCCAGTTGGGAGGCCGGGCGCTGATCACCCTCGCGCAACACCGCGCCGTCGCGATAATCGCGCGCCGATCCTTCGGCGGAACAGCAAAGCTGCTCCAGCAATGCGACGTTGCGGATCAGCATGCGCTTGACGTGCGGCGTGACGACGCGATCGGAGATCAAGCCTTCCGCCGTGTCGTCATCCGCGATGTCGTCGAAGGCATCGTCGAGCGTCAGCAGATAGGCGCCGTGCAAGCGGATCCGAATGCCTTCGCAATCGAAGATCCGCCGCAGCGACTTCTGCACGCTTGCGGAATAGCCGAGGTCGGCGAGGATCAGGTCGGTGCACTGATCGAAGTCCGGGATCGTCGCGCGCAGATAGGCGAGAAGGCGCGCGCGGACGCCGGCGGCGATATCGGTGATCTCGCGCGTATCGATCAGATCGGGCAGGGCGTCAGCGAGATCGCGGCCGCTTGCGATGCCGTCGGGATATCGCGCAAAGAAAGCCATCACCGCGGGCGGCTGCACCTTGACGATGTCAACGAACGTCGAAGCGTCGATCTTGACGACACGACGCAAGAGCTCGCTCAGAGGCTCGAGCGTATCCGCCGATCCGACCAGGCTGACGCGACGGTTGATCTCGAGATAGGCGCCAGTGCCGTCGTGAGCATCTTGCCATATGCGATGCGGCAGAAATCCGTCGCGGCCGAGAAAGCCGACGGCGACCCGCGCGCCTTGTCCAACCAGTGCTACGCGTCGGGCGTCGATGAATGCGTCGAATGCCGCCATCACAGGCCCGAGCACGGTCACACCGAGATGGAAGCCGGCAGAGCGTTGCACGCTTTGCGCGGTCACCACGCGCCGCAGCGTGCGCGCGCCGTGATCGAGCCGCGATGGCGCGGTGGGGCACAGCAATTCGTAGATCGAAGTCTCGCGCTGCAGCTTCGATACCAATGCCGCGCTTGCCTGCGGATAATAGCGCGTGCGGATGTTGTGGCGGCGGGCGCCCTTGATGTCGGCGTGCTCGTTGTCGCCGATGTGAAACGAGCTTGCCGCGTCGATACCCTGCTGGGCGAGATAGATCGCGAACAGCGTTTCGCTCTTGCTGCCACCGTGATCGCAGGAGGCATAGAGGAAATCCCAGGTCAGTCCGGGACTGCAGGTGCGCAGCAGCTGTGCGAGTTGATCAGAGTTCCAGTAGGTATCGGAAATGAAGCCGACGCGAAAACCGCCGCGCCTCATGTCTATATATTGCTGGATCATTTCCGGATTAGCGCGGCAGAGCTCCAGCTCTGCCTGGAATTCGATCTCGGCGAGATCCCGCAACGCATCGCGTTTCAGGTCGAACAACTTGAACGGAAAGTACTTATAGATCTCGGAGATATGGACTTCCGTAGAGCCCGAGCGCTCGGCGGCGAGCTTGCGCGCACGCGCTTCGGCTTGAATTCGATGCTGAATGAAACTGACAGACATATTCGGAAATTTTTCAGCAATGCGAGAAAGCTGAAAAACCCTTTCAAATACGCCATCTGGCGTCGTGCATGCTCGCAATAGAAATGTATCGAAAACATCGAACGAACATGCAGAAACATTTCGCGCTCGACGCGTCGCGTCGACCGTTACGATAGTCATGCGCTGAAATCCCGCCAGTCCTTGTGCAATTGAAACGCGTGCGTGCGGCAAATCAGGCGCGTCGATTCAAAAAAGTCGCCGCGAGATTCCAAAACGCGCGCTTCGCGACTGACAGATTCAAAAAATCCGATAACGTCGATTTGGTGATTCGGAAAAAATTGCCTAGTCGCTTTCACCGAATGAAAGCTAGCGACCACGCAGTGATGGATGACCCGCATGCTGCGCGCATGCGTGTGTTCGAGTGGCGTTAGTTCGTGTGACAACAGCGTTTTCCGGCGCGATCATCCTGCCGCGGAAATTCGAGGCGATGCTGAACCACTGCTCTCCATCATGCCGATCTCGTCCGCTCGCGCCGGTGAGGCGGCAGCTTTTGCCGGGCAGTAGGCAAAAAAATCCATCTAAGTATTTGAAAAATAACAAAAAAAATTCGCCTGGTTTGCTCGGCCACTCCGTTCAACGCTCAGAAGCCGTATGGGATGTGTGCCATCGGCGCTGGTTGGAGAGTGGGGGATGAGCTACGCGCTTGATATGAGGGCACCGGCCGAGATCGAGGCAGCGAAGGCAGTCGCCGCTCCGATCGAAGCCACTTCTCCCTGGAGCGACGTTCCCACCGTTGCGGATGCGATCCCGCTCGACACCGTCGAGATCCAGGATGAAGACAAGGACCTGCTGGACCGCCTCGCCACCGGCGACGAGGCGGCCTTTCGTCTTCTCGTCGAACGCCACGTCGATCGCGCCTACGCCATCGCGCTGCGCATCGTCGGCAATGCCGCCGATGCCGAAGACGTGGTGCAGGACACGATGCTGAAGGTGTGGACGCATCGCGGTCGCTGGCAGCACGGCCGTGCCAAGTTCTCGACCTGGCTCTATCGCGTGGTCAGCAACCGCTGCATCGACCTGCGCCGCAAGCCGCGCACCGAGAATGTCGATGCCGTTCCCGAGGTCGCCGACACCCAGCTCGATGCCTCGAGCGTCATCGAGCGCAACGAGATCGGCAATCTTCTTGAGGTCGCGATGCAGCGGCTGCCCGAGCAGCAGCGCGTCGCGGTGATCCTCTCGTATCATGAGAATATGAGCAACGGCGAGATCGCCGAGGTCATGGACAGCACCGTGGCCGCGGTGGAGTCGCTGTTGAAGCGCGGGCGACAACAGTTGCGAGAGATGCTGCGGAGACACGAGCGCGACCTGCGCACCGCGTTTACCGATTGCTAACCATAAAGTTCGGCTTCTGAAGATTTCGCGCCTGACCACCGGCGGCCGCTCCGTTTGATCGGTCGGACGGGGGCTGGATCCGCGTCACCTCTCTTTCACGATGCGGCATGCCATGCCCCATCAGCACAGGAGCTTTACATGCCCGCAATTTCCACCAACACGGCGGCCAACGCCGCGGTCCGCTACCTCAACATTAACTCGCAGCAGGAAAGCAGCGCGCTGTCGAAGCTGTCGAGCGGCTCGCGCATCACCTCGGCGTCCGACGACGCTGCCGGCCTTGCGATCTCGACCCGCATTTCGTCCGACATCACCACGCTGCAGCAGGCCGCGACCAACGCCTCGCAGGCGACCTCGATCCTGCAGACCGCCGACGGCGGCGCGTCCAACATCTCCGACATCCTCGCCCGCATGAAGTCGCTGTCCTCGGAGTCCGCCTCGGGCACCGTGACCGACTCGAGCCGCGCCTACATCAACTCGGAATTCACGCAGCTCAAGGGCGAAATCGATTCCATCGCCACCGGTACCCGCTACAGCAGCCAGAGCTTGCTCGATGGTTCGAGCGTGTTCTCGTCGGGCGTTGCGGTGCTGGTCGGTTCGACCGCGAGCGACACCATCACCATCACGCTGACGAGCCTGACTGCGTCGTCCCTGGGCGTGACCTCGCTCGACGTCTCGACCCTGTCCGGCGCCACCAGCGCCCTGTCGGCGCTCGACACCGCGATTGACAGCGTGTCGGCCGCACGTGCCGACATCGGTGCCCAGGAATCCCGCTTCAACTTCAGCGCGGACTCGATCTCGACCCAGACCCAGAACCTGCAGTCTGCCAATTCAGCGATCAAGGACGTCGACATCGCCTCCGAGCAGGCGACGCTGTCCTCCGCCGAGGTGAAGACTCAGGCCGCGGTGTCGGCTGAAACCGCGGCAAACCAGATGCCGCAGTACCTGCTGAAGCTCCTCGGCTAATCCCAAGGCACATCGGGCCGGCCTAGCGCCGGCCCGATCCACATTCCGGTAGACGTGTTGACATGACCGTAAGCAGCGCCACCTCGACGCCCAGCACGAGCAGCACGTCCTCATCAAGCTCCACGAGCTCGGCGAGCAATGTCACGACGACCGGAACCACCAATTCGACCAGCATCGACTGGAGCGCCCTGATCCAGGCCGAGGTCAACGCCAAGCTGGCGCAGGCAACTTCGGTCACCACCAAGATCACCGCGAACCAGGCCAAGATCACCGCCTATCAGAGCCTGCAGACCGAGCTCTCGACGCTGGCGTCGGGGCTGACATCGCTCAGCACCTCGATCGTCAACTCGCTCGCCACCAACGCGTTCGCGACGCGCGCAGCAACGATTTCCTCGACCGGAGACGTCAGTGCTTCTTCGGCGCTGTCAATGAGCGTCAACAGCGGTTCGGCGACCGGCGACCACACGCTTCAGATCACCCAGCTTGCGACCGCGCAGAAGGTGATCGGATCCTCGCAGTCGAGCTCCACGACGGCGCTCGGCTATTCCGGGACGTTCTCGCTGGGGCTGGCTGGCGGCACCAGCTCTGCCATCACGATCACCAGCGGCATGTCCATGCAGGACGTCGTCGACGCCATCAACGCCCACAGCTCGACCACGAACGTCCAGGCATCCGTCGTCCAGGTATCAAGCGGTTCGTACGAGATGGTGCTGACCGGGTTGCAGGACGCGGCCAACATCACCTATTCGCCGACCTCCGGCACCGACGTTCTGAATCAGCTCGGCGTGACCGATTCGACCGGTGCATTCACGAACGTGCTGCAGAAGGCCCAATCCGCCGAGTTCTCGCTCGACGGCATTTCGCTGACGCGCAACACCAACGATATTTCGGACGTCCTGTCGGGGGTCACCTTCGATCTGCTGCAGCCCACGCCCAGCGGCACGACACTGAACATCAGCATCGGCGCGGACACCAGCCAGATCACGTCGGCGCTGCAAACCTTCGTGACGAACTACAACGCATTCCGCGACCAGGTCATCGCGCAGTCCACGCAGAATTCGGACGGCACTGCCGCGTCGAGCGCCGTGCTGTTCGGCGACAGCACGATGCGGGAAATCATGACGCAGCTGCAGGAGGTGCTGAGCGGCTCCGTCGGTGGGATGACCATGGCCGACCTTGGCCTGTCCTTTAACGAGAACAACGAGCTGCAGCTCGATACCGGCACGCTCTCCACCGTGCTGTCGACGAACCTGACCGGCGTGACGCAGCTGCTATCGGCGCAAACCACGACTTCGTCCAGCCAGCTCAACGTCGTCAACACCGGGACGTCGCCGCAGTCGTTCACCCTGGACGTCGCGGTGGACTCGAGCGGCAAGTTGACCTCGGCATCGGTCAATGGCGACAGCACGCAGTTCTCGGTTGTCGGCAACAGCATCATCGGTAACGCCGGGACGATCTACGCCGGCATGGCCTTCACCTATACCGGCTCGACATCGCAATCGATCACCGTCACCTCGACTTCCGGCCTGGCCGCGCAGATCTACCAGATTGCGAACACCAACTCGACTAGCTCCGGCTCCCTGCAGACGATGATCTCCAATCTGCAGTCGCAAGACAGCGACATGCAGGATCAGGTCAACACCATCCAGAGCAACGCCGCGACCTACCAGGCGCAGCTGCAAACCCAATATGCGAACTACCAGGCGGCGATCGAGAGTGCCAACAACACGCTCGGCTACCTGCAGGCACTCTTGAACGCGGGATCGAAGAACTGATGACACAAAACGCCACGGCCCATCGCGCCAACAACGCTTACCGATCGGCCGCGGTGGCCGTCCCGCCGCTGAAGGCGGTGGTGATGCTGTTCGATGGCGCGATCACGCTGCTGCAGAAGGCGCAAGAGGCCCACGATGCCAAGCAGTTCGAGGAAGGCCATGCCTATCTGACGCGGGCGACCGCGATCCTGCGCGGACTGAGCCACAATCTCGATTTTACCCGTGGCGGCGCGCTGGCTGACCGGCTGTACAAGACCTACAACGTCCTGATCATGGCGTGCCTGCGCACTTACGGCCGGCCGCACGCCAGGGAAAGCTTCCGGCGCATCATCGCCAGTCTGACGGAACTCCGCGACGCCTGGAAATATGTCGATGCGACCGTGGGGACGGCCGCCAAGGCGAAGCTCGCCGAATCATCCGTCCGGGGCTGAGGGGCGCACCCGGCCGGGTGCGAATCAGCCAGAAGGGCCAGCCAGTTGCCGAGGCGGCCGAACAGGGTGCGCGGCAGCCGTTCTGGTGAGGAAATGACGGTCCGGTGGACACCATGTTCAGCCCGATGCCAGCGCGGCGGAAATTGATTTCCGCGGTCCCGCGAATGCTTTATGACGGCCTTGGCGACAAGGCTGGATCTGCGCGCGCGATGGATGTTGCGACATTCGAGGACCTGATCGACCGGCTGGGGGACGACCTGTCCCGCTGGCCCGACGACCAGCGCCGGCCTGCGATGCAACTTCTGGCGTCCTCGGCGGAGGCGCGGGCGCTTTACGAAGAGGCGAGTGCGGTGCGCCGGGCGCTCGCGGCGCCGCCGGTTCGTGCGCCTGCCGGGCTTGTCGACCGGATCGTGCTCGCAGCGGCAAAATTGCCCAAGGAACCGGCCGCTCCCGCGGACGAGCCGAAGGACGCCGAGTCGTCCAGCGAATCCGCGTCGGCGGGAAAGGTCTTGCCCGCGCTACTCCTGGCGCTCTGCCTGTTGCCCGCGCTGGCGCCGCCGGCGCTGCTGGACGAGCCCGGCCTGTCGATTAGCCGGTCGCTCTAAGGCATCGGCGGTTCTGATTAAATCAGAACCGATATTCCAGATTTTGGCGCACTGTCCTGACGCGAAGCGGTGTCCGCTTCGCTCGAGAACGCTGTGATCATCCCGGGCTCCGCTCCGATCTGATTTTCCCATTCCGGTCCGCCTAGCGCGGCATCGCCGCCTGGGATGCCCTGTTGCACTGCGCACACGGCAAATTCTGCCGATTAATCAAGCGAATCCAGACGCATGAATCCGCGCCTGAAATCGGCGCGTCATCCGTTTCATCTGCGAACGACCTTCACGACCACGATGTTCACACGCGTTCCGTCGCGCAACCCGCGGCGAAGAGAGCCTTGTCATGACCGTATCCTCGGCGACCTCTGCTGCATCCTCGACCGCCTCGACCTCGACGTCGAACGCGTCGATGGGGCTGAGCTCGACCGATTTCCTCAATCTGCTCGTCAGCGAGTTGCAGAACCAGGATCCGCTGAACGCGACCAGCACCACCGACTTCATCAACCAGCTCACGTCCTACGCCAACTTCAACGAGCAGCAGTCGATCAACAGCAGCATGACGTCGCTCGCAGGTTCGTTCTCGAGCCTCGTGACGCTCAACTCCGTCAACTACATCGGTCACACGGTTGAAGCGAAGACGAACACGGCGGAGCTGACCAACGGCTCGGCAACCTTCGGCTACTCGCTCACCTCGGCTGCGTCCAATGTCGCGATCACGATCCAGGACTCCTCGGGCAACACGGTGTGGAGCGGCAAGGGCACTGGAAACGCGGGCTCGAACACCTTCACCTGGAATGGCCAGACCACAAGCGGCACCCAGCTCAGCAATGGCGGCCAGTACACGATCCAGGTGACCGCGACCGACTCTGCCGGCAACTCGCTGCTTAGCTACACGACGATGACTGGAACGGTGACGGGGATCGACGCCTCCGGCTCGACGCCCTCGCTGCTCGTGAACGGCGTTCCCGTCAGCGCCGCCAACATCATCGGCGTTACGTCCTGATCGTATTCGGAGTTTTATCATGAGTCTTACTGGCGCACTTTCCTCGGCGATCTCGGCGCTCAATTCGCAGAGCCAATCGCTGGCAATGATTTCCGATAACATCTCCAACGCCGACACCACGGGCTACAAGACCACGTCGGCGATGTTCGAGGATCTGGTGACGGCATCGAGCGCCCAGGCCTACACGTCCGGCGGCGTCACGGTGTCCGGCCGTGCCAACGTCACCCAGCAGGGACTGCTCGCCGCAACGACCAACGCCACTGACGTTGCGATCCAGGGCTCGGGTTTTTTTGCGGCGACCGATGCAACGACCGGCGGCGCGACCTACTACACGCGTAACGGTGCCTTCACCACCGACAATGCCGGTTATCTCGTCAACAACGGCTATTATCTCGAAGGCTGGCGTACTGACGCACAGGGCAACATCATCGGCAATGCCTCGGCCTCGAGCCTTGCGCCGATCAACACGCAGGTGGCCGCCACAAGCGGCAGCGCCACGACGAAGACGACGATTGCGGCGAACCTGCCGGCGGACGCCGCAACGAATGCCACGTTCTCCAGTTCGATGACGGTCTACGACTCGCTCGGCACCGCAAACTCGATCCCGATCACCTGGACCAAAACCGGCTCCAACGCGTGGACTGCGACTTTCGGCAATCCGACGGACCCATCGAATTCGAGCACCACCACCGGCACGACAACCAGCGGCCCGGTCACGATCACCTTCAACAGTGACGGTTCGCTCGCCTCGACGTCGCCCAACCCGCCGGTGGTAACGGCCACCTGGAACGACGGTGCGGCCGCGAGCAGCATCACCCTCAATCTTGGCACCGTCGGCAAGACGGACGGGCTGACCCAGTATGCGTCGGGGGAGACGACGCCGGCTGTCAATGTCACGAGTATCAATTCGGACGGTCTTGCCTACGGCAAGCTGAGCAGCGTGTCCGTCGGCAAGAATGGCGTGGTCGACGCGACTTACTCCAACGGCCAGACGATCGCGATCTACAAGATCGCGGTGGCGACGTTCAGTGACCCGAATGGCCTGACCGCGGGCACCGACGGCATGTATTCCGCGACGGCCGCCTCGGGCAACGCCACGCTACAGACTTCGGGGACAAACGGCGCCGGTACGATCTACGGCAGCGAGCTGGAATCGAGCACCACCGACACCAGTGGCCAGTTCTCCAACATGATCTCGGCGCAGCAGGCCTATTCCGCCGCGTCGCAGGTGATCACCACTGTCAACAAGATGTTCGACACCCTGATCTCGGCGGTGTCGCGATGATAGCCAGGAATGAAGACAATCGTCTGCTGCTCAAGCTTGAGCGGCTGAAGGCGCGGGCGGCCTCGGTCAGGGCGGACGATCGGGCGCAGCTCATCGCGCTGCTCGACGACATCGGAACATTGCGGGAGCGGCTGATGCGCGAATGTGCACGGCTCGACGGAGAAATCGACCGGGCGATGTTCCGGGCAACGGCCATGACCGCCTACGGGCGCGGCGCGCGATCGGTCCGCGTCCCGCGTCGCGAACACTAGCATGAACGGGAGCGATACCATGAAACCGGCGAGCAACATCAATATCAATCCCGCTGATGGCGACGAGCGTGCAAAAGCACTGATCGCGCTGATCGACGGCCTGATCGAAATCGTGAACGAAGAGAACGTCGAGCTCGCCAAGGGCCTGCCGGCCTCGCGGTTGAAGCAGGTCGACGAAAAGAACCGGCTCGCCAATCTGTTCGAGCAGAGCGTGGCCGAAGCGGTCGGCAAGACGGCCAATCTCAATGTGCAGGACCGTGTGCTGCGCGAGCAGCTGATGGAGCGGATCCTGCGGCTGCGTGCCGCGATGGACGAGAACGTGATGCGGCTGCGCGCGGCGATCGAGGCCAGCAATCGCCGGATCGAGGCGATCATGCAGGCGATCCGCGAGCAACTCGCCAATGTGTCGCCCTACGGCGCCAGCGGTCGTCGCGTGAATTCCGCGATGTCGTACGGAACCAACGTCCGAGCCTGACCGGACAGGGGCCAGGGAGAGTTAGCCGTGTCGTCGCTCAATATCGCGCAAAGCATTGCGTTCAGCGGGCTCGCGGCCACGCAGGTGCAGATCAGCGTGGCCTCGGCGAACATCTCCAATGCCGATACCAAGGGCTACACCGAGAAGACCGCCAACCAGGTCAGCTCCGTCACCGCCGGCGTCGGCACCGGTGTCATCGTCGCGGGAATCAGCAGCACAGTCGACAAGCTGCTGTTGAAGTCGCTGATCGGAGCCACGTCCGATCTCGGCTCCGCGGACACCAACAACAACTACCTGACCGAGCTCGAGCAGCTCTACGGCAACACCTCGAGCGCCAGCAGCGCCTCGACGGGCACCTCGATCGCCAACACCCTGGCGTCGTTCGAGACCGCGCTGTCGTCGCTGGCGAGCACGCCGAACAGCGCATCGTTGCAGGCGAATGCGATGAGTGCGCTCAATGCCGTAACTGCGCAGCTGCAAAATACATCGAGCGGGATCCAGAAACTGCGATCCAATGCCGACCAGGATATCGCATCGTCGGTCACCAGTATCAATTCGGACCTGCAGCAGATCTCGAACCTGAACGCACAGATCAAGCAGGAAGCCGCAGCGGGGCAATCGACCGCGGATCTCGAGGACCAGCGCAATTCGGCGCTGCAGGACCTCTCCTCGATGATGAATGTGAGCTATTTCACCGCATCGAACGGTGACCTGCAGGTTTATACCAGTACGGGACAGGCGCTGGTCGACAGCACGGCGCATCCGCTGAGCTATACGCCGGCGTCGAGCGTCACGGCCTCCACCGTCTATACCCCGGGGTCTTCCTCCAGCGGATTCAGCGGCATCACCGTCAACGGCGTCGACATCACCTCGCAGATCACGTCCGGCAAGATCGGCGCCCTGATCACGCTGCGTGACCAGACGTTGCCGGCGGCGCAGTCGCAGCTCGACGAGCTTGCCCAGCAGCTCACCTCGAGCGTCAACGCGGTCTCGAACCAGGGCACTCCCGTGCCGCCGCCGACGAGCCTGACGGGGACGGCAACCGTGAGCAGCACGACGCCACTGTCTGCCACCGGCACGGTGCGCCTCGCGGTCGCCGACAAGAGCGGCAACCTGGTGTCCTATCAGGATATCAACCTGGCCTCCTATACGACGGTCGGCGCTCTCGTCTCTGCGATCAACAGCGGCACCTCGGGAGTTGCGGCGTCGATCAATTCGAGCGGACAGCTGGTGCTGGCGGCATCCGGATCAGGCAATGGCGTCTCGATCAACGAGATGACGAGCTCGGTCGGCAGCTCGAGCGAGGGCTTCTCGGACTATTTCGGTCTCAACGATCTGATCACCGGGACCAATGCATCCAATATCGCGGTCCGCAGCGATATCCTCAGCGGTGCCGCGGGGCTGCCGACGGCAACGCTCGATTCGTCCGCCTCGCTGACCGCCGGAAACTCGGTGCTGTCGTCGGGTTCGGCGACCATCGTCAACGCGCTGCAGAGCACGCTGACGGGATCGACGAACTTCGCTATGGCCGGCGGCTTGGGGGCCATGACGGGCTCGTTCACCGATTATGCGTCCGCGATCGTGGCCAACATCGCCGGCAAGGCGACGCAGGCGTCGTCGACCTACACCGCGAAGCAGAGCGCGCAATCGACCTATGCGAGCTCGTTGTCCTCGCAGTCCGGTGTCAATATTGACGAGGAAACCGCGAACCTGAGCACGCTGCAGAACAAATACTCGGCCGCTTCCGAGCTGATTCAGGTGATCAACACCATGTTCTCGTCGTTGGTGACTGCTATGCAGTCAATATAGGCTGAGCGTGAGGTCACGATCATGGTAATGCGTGTTGCCACCTTCGCACTGTCGGACCAGATGATCGCGAGCTCTCTGCGTTTGCAGGCAGTCATGGCCAATGAGCAGGTGCAGGAATCCTCCGGGCAGAAATCGCAGGATTTCGGCGGTTATGGGTCTGATGCGGAACGCGTGATCAACCTGCAGGTCTCGGTGACGCGCTCGCAGTCCTATATCGATGCCGCCAGTGTCGCTGACAGCAAGGTGCAGGTGATGTATTCGGCGGTCGGCACGATGACCAACATCATCACCCAGCTGCGCACCCAGCTCAGCGCGGCCACGACGGCCAATAGCACGGCGACCACGTCGGTTATCAATTCGGCCCAGCAGGCGCTCTCGCAAATGGGCGGGCTGCTTAATACGCAGTATGACGGGCAATATGTCTTCGGCGGCGCCCGCACCGACGCGGCACCAGTCAGTCTGACCAGCTTTTCAACGGGGGCCGGCTCGTTGACGACGCCCGATACCAGCTACTATCAGGGCGACAGTGAAATCGCATCGGTGCGCGTCGCGGACAATCAGAGCGTCTCATATGGCGTCACCGCCGACAATTCGGCGTTCGAGCAGGTCATGCGGGTGCTGAAATTCGTCGGCAACAGCACATCGCTATCGTCGAGCGATATCACGCAGGCGCTCGACCTTGCGAGTAACGCCCTGGACGCGGTGTCCACTGTTCAAGCGAAGCTTTCGACCGCGGCGTCGCAGATCGAAACCGCAAGCTCGAACCAGAGCGACTATCAGAACTTCGCCCAGACGCTTGGGGGCGATCTCACCAATGTCGACGTTGCCGCCGTCACCGCGCAACTTGCGACCTACCAGACGCAACTCACAGCGTCCTATTCGGCCATCGCCAAGATCCAGGGCATGAGCCTGGCGAACTACCTGAAATAACCGAGTGGAGGGTGGTGCGCCCTACCGGTTCAGGATCTTCAGCCAGACGTCACCAAGGATGATCGGCTCGCGCGGGGCGAGGTAGGTGAGGCCGGCCGTCTGGCCCAACTCGGCGATCTTGCCCGCGGACTGCAAATCCGAAAGTGTCTTGTTGACTGCATCCAGCAGCGCCTTGTCGCTGTCGAGGGCGACATAACCCCTGTTGGCGCCGATCGGATAGTAGTAGCCGGATGCAGCGATCTTGGTGTCGGGATGGCTTGCGCGGTAGGCATCGAAGCGGCGCAGGTCGAGCAGCGTCGCATCGAACTCACCGCGTTCGATTTCGCCGAGCAGATCGCTGCGGCCCGGGACAAGGTGGGTGATGTCGTCGATCAGCTTGCCCTTGTCGAAGGTCATGAGAATGGCATCGCTCAGCGTGCCACTTTCGATTCCGATCCGGAGCCCTGCGAGATCGCCGATGCCGGCGACCTTGCGATCCCTGGCCTTGGGGCCGAGCACGACGGTCATCGGCGAATAGATGTACGGCGCGCTCGGCACCAGCACGCCGATCGGGATGCGCCGGCGGTGGTCGTCGCGCGAGGCGCCGTCGAAGTCCGGCAGCTTCGCCGTCTTGACGCCGGGTGCGACGAGCGAGTCCTTGGTCAGGGCGTAGCCGCCGACCAGGGAGCAACGGCCATCTGACAGCAGCGCGTTGGCCTCGAGCGAAGGGCTCGAATCCTCGTCGAGCTTGCTTTCGAACCACTGGATCTTGAGCGGACGTCCAAGCCGATCCGCAATGGTCTGCGCGAGCGCCACGTCGAAGCCCGTGTCAGGCTTGCCGCGGTGATGCGCCGACAGGGGCGGAAGATCCTCGTCGAGGCACACCTTTAGCGGCTCCTCGGCGGCCTGCACCGTGCTGATCGCAGGCGTTGCAAGAAGGAGAGCCGTCGCCAGGCCCGCAAGAAACGCCCTCATTGAGATCTCCGGCTCGACACGAAGGCCCAGACGTCGGCGATCTCCTGCTCGCTCAGGATGTCCGCCCATGGCGGCATCCTGCCGTTCTTGCCGTTTTTCACTGTTGTCACGAAGCGCGTCTTGTCGTCGGGAAATGCGCGCAGGTCCGGCGTGATAGTACCGGAATTGACCATGTTGGGCCCATGGCAATGCGAGCAGTTCTTGGCGTAAGTGACCTTGCCCTGGTCGGCCTGACCCTGAAGATCAATTGCACCGGGTTGCTGGGCGGCGGCCGCAATCTGCACGATCGAGGCCGTCGCGACGGCGGCGAAGATCGCCGCCGTCAACAGAGTTACTCTTTTAGTCACGTGTGCTCCGCGCCTAGTTCTTGACCGCGAAGACCCACAGCGAGCCGCCAGGCGGGACCTTGGCAAGCCGCTCGTCACCGGAGAACAGCGAGTAGACGCCGCCATAGCCCGACGTGACGGCGACATACTGTACGCCGTCCTGCTGCCAGGTCACCGGTTGACCCTCGATGCCCGAGCCGGTCTGGAACTGCCAGAGCTTCTTGCCGTTCTCGGCGTCGAAGGCTTCGAACTCACCGGTCAAGGCGCCGGTGAAGACAACGCCGCCCGCCGTCGACAACACGCCGGAGAAGCGCGGAATGTCGCTTGGCGCTTCCCACTTCGCCTTGCCGGTCATCGGGTCGATCGCCTTGAGGTGACCGCGCGGACCATCACCCCATTCCCAGGGATCGGTGAGGTCCATGCCGAGATACCATTCACCCTGCTTGAAGGTGACGGGCTCGGCCTTGTAGCGGCCGCCGAACGCGAGTGTGTTCGCATAGGCGAGGCCGGTCTGCGGGTTGTACGACATCGGCTCCCAGTTCTTGCCGCCGAGGATCGACGGATAAACCGTGACCTTCTTGCCGTCGCGCGCATCCTTGGCGACGTCGGTCTCGATCGGGCGGCCGGTCTTCATGTCGATGCCGGTGGCCCAATTGACCTTCACGTAGGGATTGGCCGCAAGCAACTTTCCGTTGGTGCGGTCAAGCACGTAGAAGAAGCCGTTGCGGTTGGCATCCATCAACACCTTGGTCGGCTTACCCTCGACGTTCATGTCGGCGAGCACCATCTCGGCCACCGAGTCGTAGTCGAACGGATTGTTCGGCGAGAACTGGTAGTGCCACTTGATCTTGCCGGTCTTCGGGTCGAGCGCGAGCACCGAGCAGGTGTAGAGGTTGTCGCCGGGACGCACGGCGGCATTGAACGGTCCGGGATTGCCGATGCCCCAATAGACCGTGTTCAGTTCGGCATCGTAGGAGCCGGTGATCCAGGTCGATCCGCCGCCCAGTTTCCAGGTGTCGCCCTTCCAGGTGTCGCCACCGGGTTCATCCGGCGTCGGGATCGAGTAGGTGCGCCAGAGACGCTTGCCGGTCGCCGGATCCCAGCCGTCGATGAAGCCGCGGGTGCCGAACTCGGCGCCCGAGATGCCGGTGATCACAACGCCGTCGGCGACCAGCGGGGCCACCGTCATCGAGTAGCCTTCCTTGATGTCGGCAGCCTTCTGACGCCACAGCTCCTTGCCGGTCTTGGCATCGAGCGCGATCACGTTGGCGTCGAGCGTGGTGCGGAACAGCTTGCCGTCATACAACGCTGCACCGCGGTTGATGATGCCACAGCAGACGATCCGCGGTGTCTCCGCGGGATATTCGACCTTGGTTTTCCAGATCTGCTTGCCGGTCTTGGCATCGACCGCGATCGTGGCGTTGTGCGTGGTGAGATAGATGACGCCCTGATAGACGAGCGGCTGCGATTCCTCGCTGCGGTCGTCGTTCAGGCTATAATTCCAGACCGGGACCAGATTCTTGATGGTCTCCTTGTTGATCTGGTTCAGCGTCGAGAAGCGCTGAAGGTTGTAGCCCATGCCGTAATTGAGAACATTTGAAGTATCAGTCGCACCCTTGACCAACTGCTCCGTGGTCTGGGCGCTTGCACCATACGATGCAAAGATTACGAGGCTTGCGGCCAGCGCAATGCGTTTCATCCGTTCCTCCCAATGAACCTTTTCTGCACGCCTATTTCTGACGTTGCGGGGGAACCATCGGTCGGAAACCAAAACGCGTCAATACGAAAACGTGAAGCAAGGCCTGCCGTCAAAATGCACTCGCCGCAGGCGAAGCACTTTTCGCAAGATCTTGCACGACTTCGCGAATTGGCGCTGGCATACGCAACGCCAACGATTGCGGGTCTGCAGGAAGCTTGCGTTTACGCGCTACGCCGCAAGCGCGTTGGGGCACGTGCAGCGAGACGGCCGGCGTAGCCGACATCGCGCCGGTCGAATCGGCCGGTCAGCTTGACTGACGGAATCGATCAACTGGATGGTGCATGTTGGCAGGCACTCGGGCGCGGCTTGG
>NZ_LNCU01000098.1:86584-137513 GCF_001542415.1 Bradyrhizobium macuxiense | reverse complement strand
GGCCGAGCCGCTCCTTGCCGGTCAGAGTACCTTGCCGGGTCGTCTGTCCGGCCGGGGCAGCGGCCCCACTCTCGGCAGACGCGGATCCGACGAGGCAGAGCGCGAAGAAGCAGCCCAGGGCATTCCTGTAGATATGGCGCATGGCTGGCCTCGCTCGATCTTATGGTGCGATGCAATCGACTGACACCGTCAGATGATCACACGGGCCGTTTCTTTCCACCCGAAACCCGATCGCCTTTCGCAGCCCGTACAATCTGTGCGAACTTTCGCTGAGATCTGTTATCGTCGTTCGCGATTTCCCGGCAACGCTCAGCGTCGCCGTCGGGGTACCCCAGGGGAGACGAATGATGATATCGCGCCGATCCGTTGCTCTGACATTGGTCGGAGCAGTTCTGTCCGGTCCCGCCTTGGCGGCGTCCCGCCACGGCAGCGCGCTCAAGATGCTCGATCCGGACAATGACGGTACCGTCGATCTCGCCGAGGCCAAGAAGGCCGCGGCCGCCCTGTTTGCCAAGCTCGATCCTGATCATGACGGCACGCTCGACGTGCGCGAGCTGCGGGGACGGCTCACGGCAAAGGAGCTCGCGGCGGCAGATCCCGATCACGACGGCACCCTCACGCTCGACGAATATCTCGCGGTCGTCGAACAGCGCTTCAACGCGGCCGATCCGGACAAGGACGGAACGCTCGATGCGAAGGAGCTGAAGTCGCGCGCCGGGCGGGCACTGCTGCGCCTGCTCAAATAGGGCCATGCACCGGTTCGACCCGGACCGTGACAAAAAAAAGTTGCGATTTCACTCCTGGACAAGACGCAGGTGAAGCGACCGAGGCAGTGATTGATGGCGGCGCGGCAAAAGCCGGAAAATGCCTGACAGAACAATGTCGGGAGTTCCGACTCGCATCCGCTCCCGCCGGGCGTGGTCGCGCCCTTTGTCAAGCCGCATGTCCAGCAGCGAAGTCGGCCGTTATCCCCCGAGCTTGCGCCGTGCCGGGGGTGGTCCTAGCTTCCGCCCGGGCGCGAGCTATCGCGCCAGCTGACTTGGGAGCACGCGAATGACCTGGAAGACTCCGAAGATCGTCGAAGTGCCGGTGGGCATGGAAATCAACATGTACGCCTGCGCAGCGCGCAAGTGACTTGAGGCGATTTGCCCGGCTCGTGCAGCTCGCTGCATCGAGCCGTGGCAGACGTCTCAGTTACAGCGGCTGTTGAACCATCGATGGCCGCGATCGGTACGAAGGCCGGCTTCCACTGCCGATTTCCGCCTGTAGCCGATTTGCCGACTGCCTCGCGCCTGCGTTAGGGTTGCACCTCTTTGCAGTGGCGCGGATTTTCAAGTCGGTCCGATGGCTATCGGAATCAAGAATGTTCATTGGGCAGAGACGTTATGCGCTGCGAGCGCGATCGTGGCCGCGCTGTTGCCGCTTGCCGTGCAAGCTGAAGAAGGTGTCGATACCGAGCACATCTTCGGATTCATGATCGGATCGGATGTTGGCCCCGTCGGGGAGCGCGAATTCCAGACCGAGACCACAGGCCGCTTCGGCAAGGATAGCGGAACCTATCGCGCGCTTGGTCAGCAGCTCGAGGCGGAGTTCGTGCCCATGCAGGATTTCCGCGTCGAGGTCGGAACGACGTTCATGGCGCATGACATCGCCGGTGTGCCCGGTCTCGACGATCGCCGCCAGCTGTCCTGGCAGGGCGTATCGGTCGATCTTCGTTACCGCTTTCTCGATCGCGAGACCGCCCCGTTCGGCATGACGCTGGCGATGGAGACTCACGCCGATCGCGTCGACGAGACGACCGCGGCCGTGGTCCGCAGCTACAGCACCGAACTCACGGCCGCGTTCGACCGCGAGATCATTCCGAACGTTGCGGTGGCGGCCTTCAATCTCAGCTATCAGCCGGAATGGACACGCATGCCCCAGACCGGCGCCGCCGAGCAGGACGCCACCCTCGGCGCGGCGTTCGGGCTGATGGTGCAGGTGCGGCCGGACATCCTGCTTGGAGGCGAAGTGCGCTACTTCAGGAAATATGACGGGATCGGCCTCGACGCGTTCGCGGGGCAGGCGCTGTTCATCGGCCCGACCGCTTATTTCCAGATATCCAAACGCTCGCGCCTGACTGCGTCCTGGGGCGTCCAGGCCTGGGGGCAGCGTACGGGGAGCAACGCGACGCTCGACCTCGTCAATTTCGAGCGCCACCAGGCGCGGCTAGTGTTCGGGCTCAACTTCTAGGCCGGTTCCTGTTCACTTTCACGAGGCCGTGAAACCTTGGATTGCCTGATCACGTACTTCGCCGCATTATCTGGCGATGGGCACGTTTTGAGGAGTGCACATGAACCTGATCGACCTGATCGTCACCGTATGTGCCGTGGTGTCGCCCGCGAGCTGCGAAGAGAAGCACCTGGTCTTCGACTGGCAGGGATCGTTGCAGCAATGCGCGATGGCCGCACCGCCCTATATCGCGCAATGGATCGGCGAGCATCCGAAATGGACAGCCGTCAAATGGCGTTGCGAATATCCGCACGCTCATGACCATGCCGGCGCAGGCGGCGGCGCGCACATCGGCTAGGCGCTTACTTGTTGCAGTTTTTGAGGTCCTTGTCGGAGACCGAGAACACGGCGTCTGCCTTGATCTCGATGTCACGGACGAAGCACTGCTTGGCGCCGGCGTAGCTGACCTTGGCATCGTAGCGGCCGGGCTCGACGCCGGTGATGCGCAGGCGCTCGTCGTGGTCGACCTCTTTGTCCTTGTCGTTCAGCGTCTGGTTGGGACCCCACTCGTTCTTGCCGGCTGGCGACAGCTCGAAGCCCGAGATCGTCGCGCTGGTCAGATTCCACAGGCGAATGCCTTTGCCCTTGCTCTGGGCGAGCGCCATGCCCGGCAGAGCGAGCAACGAGACGGCAACGACGATCAACGCACGCGACATCGAAAGAACCTCCCTGGATTTCGTTCAAGGATGAACGCGTCTCACATATTTGCAAGGTCCAACTGCGCGAGCCGCGTCTTGATCTCGGTGATCTCTTGCTCGCTCCGTGTCGGCCGCGGCGTCGTGATCGTCTCGACGTGAAGGATCCGGGCCGGCCGTGCCGACAGGAAGAACAGCCGATCGCCGAGGCGGACTGCGTCGTCGAGATCATGGGTGACCAGGAGCGTCATCATCTTGCGGCTGGCGACCAGCGTGGCGATCTGGTCCCGCAGCCGCCCGGCGAGCGCGCTGTCGAGTGAAGCCAGTGGCTCGTCGAGGATCAGGAAATCGGGTTCGACGGCAAACGCTCGCGCCAACGCGACGCGGCGGGCGAGCCCGAGCGACAATTCGCCGGGGAAATGGCTGCGGTGCGCGCTCAACTCCAGCACCTCGAACAGCGTCGACAATCTGCTGTCGTCGACATGCGGCGCCGCGAGCCGCACATTCTCCTCAACCGAACGCCACGGCAGCAGCCGCGGATCCTGAAACACCATGCCGAGCCGGACGCCGGCGGAGCGCACGACTTGGCCCTGGTAGTTGTGGTCGAGGCCGGCAAGGATCCTGAGCAGGGTACTCTTGCCGCAGCCCGAGGGGCCGAACACCACGCCGACTTCGCCGGCGTTGAGCGTGAAGGTGACCCCTGCGAGCACGTCGTGGCGCTTGCCCGCCGCGCTCTCGTAGCTCTTGCCCGTGATATTGACGTCAAGCTGCACGGAGCCGCCACCGCGATAGTCTGGTTTCAAACGGCTGCACCAGCAGGGTTTCGATGACCAGCACGACCGCCGCAAAGCTCAAGGAGTAGGCGAGCAGCAGCGGGATGTCGAACAGCTGGAACGCGACGCCGATCTCGAAGCCGACGCCGTTCGGCCGGCCCAGCAACTCGGCGACCAGCACGATCTTCCACACCAGCGAGAGCCCGGATCGCGCCGCGGCGGCGATGTAGGGCGCAAGCTGCGGCAGGATCACGTGCCGGTACAGGCGACCGCGTGGAAACGCAAAGGCGGTCGCCATCTCGTCCAGTGCCGGATCGAGCGCGCGAGCGCCCTCGCGCAGGGTAACGACCGCGGTCGGCAGCTTGTTGATTGCGATCGCTGCGATCGCCGCGACTTCGGTGAGCCCGGCCCAGATATAAGCCAGCACGATCACGACGAGCGCCGGCAGGTTAAGCAGCAGGATCAGCCAGGGATCGCCGATCCGGTCGACCAGCCGGACCCGGCCCATCGCGTAGCCGATCGCCGAGCCGAGTGCCATGGCCAGCGTGAAAGCCAGCGCAACGCGCGCCAGCGTCGCGCCGAGATTGAGGAACAGCGCCCCGGATCTGGCTTCGGTCATCATCGCCGACAGCACGATCGGCGGCGCCGGCAATTTGGCCTCGCCGATCAGAAGCGAGGCAATCCACCAGGTCACGATGAACAGCACGAATGACAGGAGACGCAGCACCTCAATCTCCAGGGATGGCTTGATAGAAGGTGCCGGGATCGAGTTCGGTTGCGTTCCCGACCAGCTCGCGGCCGCCGATCTGCGCCAGCACACGATAGAGCACGCGTGCATCTGCCTCCTCGTCGGCCACCGGGCGGCGCGGAATGCCTTCGCGGTAGCGGTCGCGATAGGCATGCAGGGTGGCGGCATCGGGCGCGCCGGTGAGCGGCGCGATCGCGTCCCATTCGGCATCCGAGGTCGCGAGTATCTCCTTTGCCGCGCGGGTCATGGCGATGAAACGGGCCACCGTGTCGCGGTGGGCGTCGGCCCAGGCTTCGTCGAAGACGTAGCCGATCATCGCGATCCGTCCCTTGGTGCCGAGCTTCTTGAGGATGTCCTCCATGCCGGCAAGGCGGCGAAAGCCCTTGGCTTCGAGGGCCGCACAGAAATTCCAGTAGTTGAGCACGGCGTCCATCTCGCCGCTGACCGTCTTGGCTGCGAGCAGCGGCGGCGCACCGTAGACGATGGTCGATTGCGATTTCAGGTCGATACCGTCCTGCTTCAGCGCCGCCTGCAGCAGCAGCCAGTTCTTGTCGATTGCGCCACCGGCGATGGCGAGCTTGTGCCCTCTGAGATCAGCGAGCGTCTTGATCGGCGACGAGGCCGGGACCATCACGGCGCCGAGCGCGCTCGAATAGGGATAGAACTGCAGCTTGGCGCCGAGCGAGCGCTCACGCGAGACCCACGGCCAGTCGGATACCATCACGTCGGCCGTACCGGCACGCAGCGCGATCTTGCCGGCCTCTGGACTCGCGAGCTCGACGGTGTCGATCGACAAATTGGCCTTCTTGTCGAGACCGTGGGAGCGGATGACCGCCAGTTCCCAGGCCAGCGTCCCGGTCTTCTGCGCTGCAATGCGGATGGTCTCCGCGTCGCAGGAGGTGCCGGCCTGCATGACGGCCAGAACGGCCGCGGCCAGCAGCATGCGAACAGAACCCTTCATTGTCTCGTGAGCCACTTCCCCGAATGTTTTCTTTTCTGTCGTAGACTCATAGCATAGCCTGCGGCAGCAGAAGAGGAAGCAGGACCATGGCACGAGCTGGCATGCTAGGACCGATTGTCGCCGTCGCGGCCGTGCTCGCAGCGACGGGCATGAGCGCGCGGGCCGATGAAGTCAACGACTATCCGACCTCGGCGCGGGCCGACTATGTCTTCGGCTGCATGAAGGCCAATGGCGAGACCCAGCAGACGATGGAGCAGTGCTCCTGCTCGATCGACATTGTCGCATCGCTGCTACCCTATGACCGCTATGTCACGGCCGAAACCGTATTGAGCATGTCGCAGGTGCACGGCAATTTGGGGACGCAGTTCCGCTCATCCGAGCAGGCCACCAACGCGCTCAATGATCTGCGGCGGGCGCAGGCGGAAGCCGAAGTCAGGTGCTTCTAGCGTCAGACTAGATGGCCAGAGGCGTCAGGTCCCGGAAGCGTCGGCATTCCATTCATGCTGGAAGACATGCCCGTCGGTGTCCTTGGCCTCGGCGCGGAAGTGCTTTGCCCCATTCGAAACGTAGGTAAAGCGGATATTGGGGTCTTCGGAGATCGAGATTCCGCCCTCCATCGCCAGCACCGGGCTGTCGTCCTGCCAGAGCTGCACCTCGTTGATGAAGAAGGCGGGGATATAGAGGTGCGTGACCTGGTCCATCTGAAGGCCGGAATTGTTCGGATGGCCGATCATGATCTGGGCTTCGCGGATGTTGCTAGCCGGCCCCTGTTCCGGCCTGGCGAACTGCCGGTAGCGCATCTGACCTAACCGATTCTTCGCCTCTTCGGCATCTTTGACTGCTGGCGCCGAACAGCCGCCGGACGCCTTCACGTAGACCTTGGTTACGTAGAGCTTGCCGTCGCTGAGCTCGGCCACCGCGTGCACATCGGTGTAGTTGTTGACCCGGACGCGGGTCGAGATCTCGGTGACGTTGGCGTCCGGACCCAGCGTGAATTTCGCGGCCATCGGGGCGGGGTTCTGGTCGATTACGAGCGTGATCGTCTTGATGCGACGGTTGTCGCCGGGCGACAGCTTGGTGCGCAGCGTCACCGGGACGATCGCGGCGTCCTCCGCGCGTGCCGGCATCTCGATGCCGATCACGTCGCTGCCGTCATTCATCGGACGGTTGTTGAAGATGTCCTGCACGAGCCCCGGCCAGGGATCATAGGCATCCGCGGCCGCCGCGGGCGCGACGGATGCAGCCAGTGCGACTGACGCAAGGCTGGCGAAGCAGAGCAGGCGGATGCGATGTCGAAGCATGGTCACTGATCCAATTTGGCAGCATCACTATAGGATACTGCGGCAGCTATTCCCATTCCATTTCCGAAAATGCTGCAGTTGCGTTGCGCGCATTGTAGTCGTCGAACAGCTGCCAGCGCGACCGTTCGGACGCTGCGGCAGTTTCGGCGGCCACCGTGATCGGCTTGCCGCTGGCGATCAGTGCACGAACGTCCGCGGCCAGCGCGTTGAGATAGCGCCGCTCGTCGGCGAGCGCTGCAGGCCATTTGCTCACGGCTCCGTGACCGGGAACTACGCGCTCGGCGGGGATCGCAGCTAGCTCATCGAGCGCGTCCAGCCAGCCCTTCAGGCTGCCGTCGACCACCGGAATATGGGTCAGGAACACCAGGTCGCCCGCGAACAGGGTTTTGGTCCGCTCATCGAACACCGTGAGGTCGTTATCGCTGTGGGCCGGCGGCCACGCCTTGAGCGTGAGACTGCGACCGCCGAGATCGAGCTTGAGCGTGTCCTCGACCAGCACAGTTGGTGATACGAGGCGGACCTCGTCGATCAACGCATCGCCCATCGTACGGCGAAAACCGTCGAGGTAGAATTGCCCGCGCATCGTCAGGGCGCGCGGCAGGTTCTTGTGGCCGACGAAGCTCGCCCCGGGGTCCACGAAGGCAGCGTTGCCGAAGCTGTGGTCCGGATGGGCGTGGGTGTTGATCACGTAGCGGATCGGCTTGTCGGTATGCTTTCGGACCGCGGCCAGCAACTGGCGCCCTTCGCGGACGCTGCCGCCGGTGTCGATGACCGCGACGGCGCTATCGCCAACGATGAATCCCACATTGGCGATGGCGCCTTCGTTTTCGCGGGTCATTAGCGCGGTGACGCCGATGTGTACGAATATTCCCGGCGCGACTTCGCTTACAGGCAATTCCGGCTCTTGCGCCCGGGCTATGGTCGAGGCACCGAGCATCAGCAGCAGTGCGATCACTGAAATGCCATGAGCCATGTTTCCGCCTTAGTTTCACCGGGAGGCGCGATCTTCCGGTTTGCATTGCAGCAAGCAACGCGACGCTATCGCGAGGATTATTCCTGTTGCACGCCATGGTGCGCCGGGCAATCTATGGATGGCGGCGACCCGTCCGATCGAGAGGAGACCGTGTAATGAGAATTGTCGGATGTCGTCCCGTATTACTCGCGCTGGTCGGCCTTATCGCCTGCTTCGTCGGACGCGACGTGGCGCGTGCGCAGGTCAACGACCAGGGCGAACTCTCCATAGAACTGGTCGATCCTAAGGTGCTGCGCATCTGCGCCGATCCGCGCAACCTGCCGTTCTCGAACGACAAGGGTGAGGGATTCGAGAACAAGATCGGCGAGCTGTTTGCCGAGAAGCTGCAGAAGAAGCTCGACTACATGTATTTCCCCCAGGCGACCGGATTCGTGCGGGTGACGCTCGGATCGCATCGCTGCGACGTGATCCTGGGATTCCCGCAAGGCGACGACCTCGCGCAGGGGACCAATCCCTATTACCGCACGGCCTATGCGCTGATCACCAAGGCAGGAGGCGGCCTCGATGACGTCGCAACGCTGGAGGACGAGCGGCTGAAGGGCAAGCATATCGGCGTCGTCGCGGGCACGCCGCCTGCGACCAACATGGCGCTCGCCGGCCTGATGGGGAATGCGAAGCCATATCCGCTGATGATCGACACGCGTTTCGATTCCTCGGCGGAGGCGATGATCACCGATCTGACCAAAGGCGAGATCGATGCCGGTATCCTGTGGGGACCGATGGCGGGCTTTTACGCCAAAAAATCCAATCCGCCGCTGCATGTCACGCCGCTGGTCAAGGAGACCACGGGGCCGAAGCTCGTCTATCGCATCGGCATGGGCGTGCGTCCGGCCGATCAGAACTGGAAGCGCCAGCTCAATCGGCTGATTCAGGAGAACCAGCCGGCGATCAACAAGATCCTGCTCGACTACGGCGTGCCGCTGCTGGACGAGAATAACCAACCGATCGGACCGGAGACCGCAAACAAGTCGCCATGATCAGGCTGTCCGCAGCCGCGCTCGCAGCAATGCTTGCCATGGCCGCGCCTTCCGGCGCGCAGGAGAGGCCGACCGAACCTGCGGACTATCGCACCGAAGACTACCGTGCGCCGGTGCCTGCGACGCTGGCCGGCGCACGCGTGCTCACCACGGCGGAAGCGGAAACGATCTGGCGCGAGAAGTCCGGTACTTTCATCGATGTGCTGCCGCGTGCGCCGAAGCCGGCGAACCTGCCCGCCGGCACGGTGTGGCGCGACAGGCCGCGCCTCGATATCCCCGGCAGCATCTGGCTGCCCGACACCGGCTACGGCAGACTTGCCGCGCCGACCGAGGATTATCTGAAGCGCGGGCTGGTCCGCGCCTCCGGCGGTGACGCCACAAAGTTGCTCGTGATCTATTGCCAGGAGAATTGCTGGATGTCCTGGAATGCCGCCAAGCGCGTGCTGTCCTATGGCTATCGCAACGTCGCGTGGTATCCGGATGGAACCGACGGCTGGGAGCGTGACCTTTTGCCGCTTGCAGCCGCCGAGCCTGAGCCACGGGCTGGCGAGGAGAAATGACTCCCCGCGCCCGTGAGCCGTTACGGCTTCTGCTTCTCGAGCTTGCCGATCGTCTTGCCGCCGTTGCTCTCGGTGGCGGAGAAGGAGACCTTGTCGCCGGCGTGGAACTCCTCGAGCGATTGTCCCTTTGGCACCTTGTATTCCTGGGCATTGCCGCCCGCTGCGCCGACCGTGCCGGATTGCGTCTGCTGGATGACGATGGTTCCGGCCAATCGGTCAATCTTGGTGATCAGTCCCGACATGGATTGCTCGGCCAAAGCCGCTGACGTGACCAGGCTCGCGACCGCAAGGCTGGTCAGGGCGATCTTAGCTGCTCTCATCTATGTCTCCCAATTTCAGAGGTAGTTGGAGACAACGGGGAGGCGGGCCAGTTGGTTCCGCACTTTGTCCTGGAAGAAGGTCGCGAGGCCGAGGTGTCTTGCCGCAGGGCTAATCAAGTTCCTGCTGAATCGCACGGCTGAGCGCGAAAAGGCGCTGATCGATCGTGGTCGGCACCTCGCAGACATATTTCACCACGTGCCGGCGGTCCTCGAAGATCCGCGTCTCCCAGGTCAGCTGATTGCCGAGCGCATCGACCTTGGCCTGATCTGGCGGCGTGGCGTCCTGTAGGGCCTGCAACGCGAGCGTATCGTCTCGGATCTTTTCCGCCGCCGCGCGCTGCTTGCGCATGACGCGCTCCAGTCCGTTCATGACCGACGCGCGCTGCGCATTCAGCGTATCGAACAGGCCGGCAAACAGCAGTTTTCCGGCGTTGGTTTTGTCTGCCGCCGCAGCCGACAGGAAGCTGGTGATCTCCTTCTGCGCGTCCTCGATCGGAAATCGGCGCGCCGAAAGCTTCGTCACCAGTGCGCTGATTTTCGGATCGTCCTTCCACTTGGTTTCGGCGTCATCGAGCGGCGGCCCGGCCCAAACGGCGGCGATCGAGATTTCGGGGACCTTGGCCTGCGCGCATGGCCAGTCGGGATAGCGTGGATCGACGGCCCGCGCGGCTTGGCTCGACAGTGCGGCGGCGAGCAGCGCGCCGAGCGCGACTTGCCCAATTGTGCTTTGCCATCTCATGCCTCGCCTCCGCCAGGCCCGCGGCGGACCAGGCCGCGCGATGGATCGTAAGCAAAGATCGCGGCCACCATGAAGACCACCGTGCAGCCTCCGACCACTGCGAGCGAAACCCAGTTCATCTTGCCGTACAACGCAAACCGTATCAGCTCCACCGCATGCGTGAAGGGATTGCACTGGCAGACATAGTACAGCATCGGGCTGCCCTCCTGCACGCGCCAGAGCGGGTAGAGGGCCGATGATGCAAAGAACATCGGGAAGATGACAAAGTTCATCACACCGGCGAAATTCTCGAGCTGCTTGATGACGGACGAGATCAGCATGCCCAGCGCGCCGAGCATCAGGCCGGACAGCACCAGCGCCGGAAGCACCGTGAGATAGCCGATCGTCGGCGGCGCGATGTCCCAGAACCACGCGATCAGCAGGAAGGTGTAGACCTGCAGCACGGAGACGGCCGTGCCGGCCAGCAGCTTGCAGAACAACAGATAGCCGCGCGGCAGCGGGCTCACCAGCAACGTCCGCATGTTGCCCATCTCGCGGTCGTAGACCATCGACAGCGAGGACTGCATGCCGTTGAAGAGCTGGATCATGGCCATCAGGCCGGGCGCGATATAGACCTCGTAGAGGATATAGGTCTCGTAAGGTGGAATGATCGAGATGCCGAGGACCTGGCGGAAGCCGGCGGCGAAGATGAACAGCCACACCAGCGGCCGGACCAGCGCCGAGATGAAGCGCTCGCGCTGATGCAGGAAGCGCAGCGCCTCGCGCCACACGATGCCGTTGAGGCAGACGATGTATTCCGACAGCGAGAAGCCGCTTTTCGCCGATGCAACCGTCGTGCTGCTCATGAGGGTGGCCTCCCGGTGAGCGTTTGCGTCCCGGTCAGGCGCATGAACGCCGTGTTGACGTCCTGGGCGCCGGCTTCGGCAATCACGCGCGACACCTGGCCATGCGCCAGCATCTTGCCCTGATGCAGTACGACGAGGTCGTCGCTCGGCAGGATCTCGTCGAACAGATGCGTCGCCCACAGCACGCCGATGCCCTGTTCGGTGACGAGCTGCCGGACGTGGTCGAGGATGTCGGCGCGCGCCTTGACGTCGAGCCCGACGGTTGCCTCGTCGAGCAGCAGCAGGCGCGGCCGATGCAGCAGCGCGCGGGCGATCTCGAGCCGCCGCATCTGGCCGCCAGAGAGGTTGCGCACCTTGCTGCCGGCGCGATCGGCGAGGCCGATGCGGCCGAGCACCTCGGCGCTGCGCAGCCGCGCCTCGCGCCGCGAGATGCCGTGGAGGGCGGCGTGATAGAGCAGGTTCTGCGTCAGCGAAAGGTCGAGATCGAGCGTGCGCGGCTGGAACACGACGCCGAGCAGCCGCAATGCTTCGCCCGGTGTTCGGCTGATGTCATGGCCGAAGATGCTGATCTTGCCGGTCTGGATGCCGAACAGCCGCGTCACCAGCGAGAACAGCGTGCTCTTTCCCGCACCGTTGAGGCCGAGCAGGGCGGTGAAGCTGGCGGGCGCGACGGTGAAGTTGACGTCGATCAAGGCGCGGCGCTGTCCGTAGCTGTGGCTAATACGGTCGATGGACAGCGCGGGCTGCGCGGCCGCGGCCGGCTCCGGCGCGGGGTCCGGCAAAGGCTGATTTGCGATGTGCGCGTCCGTTGCTGTCATGGCTTTCCGATCGTGACCCCCCAGGGCAGCTCGCCGACCTGGATGGTCTTGATCACCTTCTGCGCGGCGACGTCGATCACCGAGACGTCGTTGGAGACGCCGTTGGTGACCATCAGGTATTTTTCATCCGGCGTGAAGTCCATGTGCCAGACCCGTTGGCCCACCAGCAAATATTTGAGCACCTTGTGCGTGGTGGCGTCGACCACCGCGACGCGGTTGGCCGGACCAAGCGCGATGAACGCCGTCTTGCCGTCCTTGGTCATGCCGATGCCGACCGGCTGGATCGCCTCGCTCCGCAGGCCGGGAATGTCGAAGGTGATCTTGCCGGTCACTACGCGCTTGGCGGGATCGATGATCGACACCGTGCCCCCGATCTCGGAGGACACCCACAGCTCGGACTCGTCCTGCTTGAACACGGCGAAGCGCGGTCGCGAGTCGACCAGCACGCTGGCCACGACCTGGCGCGTCGCGGTGTCGATGAAATGCGCCATGCTGGTGGTCTCGGAGGTGTTGATCAGGATCTTGCCATCCGGGCTGACGGCCATGCCTTCGGGTTCGACGCCGACCTGGATGTCGCCGATCCGGGACCGCTTCTCGAGGTCGATCACCGTAACGGTGTTGTCGTTCTCGTTGGCGACATACATGGTCTTGCCGGCGGCGTCCTGCGTGAACAGTTCGGGATCGGGACCGGAGGGGAGGGTGTCGACGATCTGCTGGGTCTTGGTATCGATCACCTGGATCGTGTCATCGTCTCCCACCGCGACCCACACGAACTTGCCGTCGTGGGAGAACTCGATGCCGCGCGGCCGCTGGCCGACCTTGATCGTGTTGGTGACGCTCCAGCTGTCGGTGTCGATCACCGTGACCGTGTTGCCCTTCTCGTTGGAGACGTAGGCGACGTAGGCGGACGCCGGCGCGGCGGCGGCGAGCCACGCGAACATCCCGGTGAACAGACAACGGCGCCACATGCGTTACTTCTCCCTCACTGCAGCTTGCACTTCGTCTCGGGCCGGTCAACACCGAGCGTATCGAGTTCGGAGACCTGATGCAGGAAGCCCTCCTGCGGCGACACCGAGACCACCATGCGACCGTCAGCCAAAAGGATCGGCTGCCGGAGCTGCAGATTCCAGTCCCGCAAGGTCAGTCGCGTGCCCTTGAAGGCGGCAACCGAGAAACTCGGCCCCTTGAGGAAGGCAATGACCTTCTTCGGATCATTGGAATTGGTGCGCGCCGTTGCCTCCCCGATCATGCGGGCGGCGGTCCAGGCCTGCATGTCGAGCGCCGTCATGTGCCGGTTGTTCAACTTGATGAAGCGGTTTTGTATCTGGATGGCACCCCACTGGTCATGCGCAGCGTCCCAACTGGTCGGCACCAGGCCGGCCGAGCCCGCCACCGGCCGCGGGTCCCAGGTCCGGTAGGGCAGATAGTCGGCGAACACCTCGCTCTCGTCGGCTGCGACGAGAACGTCATAGGCGGGCGCCTGCTGCGTGAACACCGGCATCTGGCGCTGGATCAGCGTCACGCCGCTGTCGGTGCGGCGCGCGCCGCCGGTGTCCTCGAACGTCCGCTCCTGGACGATCTTGGCGCCGAAGCGGGTGGCGGCGCGGCGCAGCGCATCGGCGTAGAGCTTGTCCGGCTCATGCGAGCCGACCACCAGCAGCCAGCGCTTCCACTGCTTCCACACCAGATACTGGCCGAGCGCATCCGCCAGCATCGAGCGAGTCGGGGCGACATGGACGACGTTGGCGCGACAATCCTGCTCGCGCAGCCGATCGTCGGTCGCGCCCGCGTTCAACAGCAGCGTGCCGCGATCGCGTAGCGCGTCGGCGACCTTGAGCAACGCATCGGCGGAGAGGTCGGTGATGATATAGTCGTTGCGGCTGGCGAGATCGGTCGCGACCTTGGCGACATCGTCGGTATCCTTGACCCGGACCTCGTCGAGCACGAAGTGCTGGTTGAGGAATTTGCCCGTCGTGTTGTTGTCTTCGATCGCGAGATTTGCGCCGGCGACGCCGTCGTTGGCGGCGGGTTGTTCGGCTAGCGACAACGTTTCCTTGACGCCGGCACGACCGAGATAGCCGATATGGATCTCGATCGGATCCGCCGCCAGCGCCTGGCTCGCTACCAGGCTGAGCGCGATCGCGCCGATCAGCCATCGGAACATAAGTCCTCCCGTTACGTCTTCTCTTTGTCGAGCATGCTTCCGCTTTTGCGGATCATGCTGCGGCTTGCAAGATGACCGAATTGTCCTAGCTTGCAACCCCGCATTTTGGCGTTGCCGCGTTACAAATTCGATTGGTTCACGATCATGAGATCGACATTCATCTTCGTCGTGGCGGTGCTCGTGATGTCGGCGGCGGTGCGCGCCGAACCGCCCAAGCTCGCGGTGTTCGACTTCGAGATGATCGACACGAGCCTGCAGGGCGAGGTGAACGGGCCGCGGGCGGACGAGCAGGCGCGGCTGGGCCGGACCGCCGATCAGGTGCGCAAGGAGCTGGCCGAGTCCGGCAAGTTCCGTGTCCTCGATGTCGCGCCGGTCAATGCTGCGGCGCACGACAGCAATCTTCAGGCCTGCGGCGGATGCGACGTGACGCTGGCCGACAAGCTCGGCGCCGATCTCGCGCTCACCGGCACAGTGCAGAAGGTCTCCAATCTGATCCTCAACATCAATCTCTATCTGCGCGACGTCCATAGCGGGAAACTGCTCACGGCTGCCAGCGCGGACATGCGCGGTAACACCGACGAATCCTGGTCGCGTGCGACCAGCTATCTCGTGCGCGAACGCCTTCTCGCGCCGAATTACGGCGCGCCGCAGGCGCGATAGAGCGAGGCAAAGGTCAGGCCTTCAGGCGTGCGGCGTGCCAGCGCAAATGATCGGTCATGAACGTTGAAATGAAGTAGTAGCTGTGGTCGTAGCCGGGCTGGCGCCGCAGGGTGAGGGGAGTGTTGGCCTTCTCGCAGGCGGCCTTCAAAAGCTCGGGCCGAAGCTGCTCGGTGAGAAACTGGTCGGCATCGCCGTAGTCGACGAGCAGATCGGAGAAGCGGGCGCCGTCCTCGATCAGCGCAACGGCGTCGTGCTTTCGCCACGCAGCCTTGTTGCTGCCGAGATAGCCGCCCAGCGCCTTGTTGCCCCATGGCACTTGCGAGGGCGCCACGATCGGCGCGAAGGCGCTCGCAGCGCGATAGCGCTTGGGGTGGCGCAGCGCCACGGTCAGTGCGCCATGGCCGCCCATCGAGTGGCCGAGGATCGATTGCCGAGTCGTATCGACAGGGAATTGCGCGGCGATCAGGGCAGGCAATTCCTCGGTGACATAGCTCCACATGCGATAATTGTTGGCAAACGGCGCTTCCGTCGCATCGACATAGAAGCCCGCGCCAAGTCCGAAATCGTACGAATTGGCGGGATCGCCGGGCACGCCTTCGCCGCGCGGGCTGGTATCGGGCGCAACGAAGATCAGGCCGAGCTCGGCGCAGGCCGCCCGAAACTCGCCTTTCTCCGTGACGTTGGCGTGGGTGCAAGTCAGTCCTGACAGATAGGTGACCACCGGAAGCTTCGCGCCGGCCGCATGAGCCGGGACGAACACTGAGAAGGTCATCTCGGTCTTGGTCTCACGGCTCGGATGGCGGTACACGCCCTGCACGCCGCCATGAGATTTGTTCTGGGAAATCGTCTGCATTGTCATGTCCCTTTAGCTGTGAAGCGCGGCGTCAGGCGACGCCGCTCTCGATTGCCAACCGCACCAGCTCCGCCGAGCTGCGCACGCCAAGCTTCTGGCGCATGATCGATGACGTATTGGCGACAGTCTTGTAGGAGGAATGAACCAGCCAGGCGACCTCCGACAGGCTCTTGCCGGAACTGAGCAGGCGCAGGATCTCCATCTCGCGCGAGGTCAGTTTGGACAGCGGATTTTGCGCGAAGGTCGGCCGCGCGAAGGCGACGCTGCGCGCAATCGCGGGCGGCAGATAGACGTCGCCATTGCCGACCTCGCGCACCGCTTCGACCAGATCATTGGGATCGCCGGTCTTGGAGACGTAACCCTTGGCGCCGACGTCGATGGCGCGTGCAGCAAACACCGGGTCGTCGTTCATGCTGAACATGATGATGCGTGCGGCGCCCTCGCGCGCCAGGATGCGGCGCGCCAGCTCGAAGCCGGAAACCGTCGGCAGGTTGATGTCGATCACGCAGATATCGGGCTTTTCGGCAACGAAGGCGCGTTCGCCGCTCTCGGCGTCCGGCGCTTCCAGCAGCACGATCTCGGGATCGTCGGCGAACACGGTACGGCAACCCGAGGCGACGATCGGATGGTCATCAACGATCAGAATGCGCATGGCGTTGTTCCGTCGACCCGCTTCAACCCGTTCATCATCGCATTACCTTGCACGAAGAACCGGTGAACACCGGTTCCGATCCGGTTGTGCACCGCGTGCGAGATTGCAGTAGGCTGCGATTAGATAGCCGGGCAAATTTGGCTGTCAACGATCCTCTGGGAGGAGGACGTCACGGTCAGGGGCAACGCGATGTGGCGAAAACTATCCTTGCGCGCACGGATCAACCTGCTGCTGGCGCTGATCCTGTTGATCGGACTGGGCATCAATATTGCGCGGCTCGTGCTGGAAGCGGGACCTCGGGTGCAGGCTGAAGACCAGAGCACGATCCGCCTGGCGCGCGAATTCGTCGGGACGATCGTTGCCGGTCTCAACGAAGCGCCGGATCCCGATGCGCGGCTTGATCGGATCGTCCAGGACCTGAGCCGGCTGCGTCATGTCAGCATCACGCGGCAGGATAACGCGACGGCCAAGGCGTCCGAGCGTCCGGAGGAAGTCAGCGACGGACGCGCGCCGCCAGCATGGTTCATCGCGCTGGTACATCCGGAGCAGACCTCGGTGCGGGTGCCGATTTCGATTCACGGCCAGCAGCAATCGCTGCTGATCACCTCGCATCCCGACGATGAAGTGGCCGAGATTTGGGACGGAATCGTCACCCAGGTCGAGGTCGGCTCGGCGATCGCGGTTGCGCTGTTTCTGGTCACCATGCTGGTGGTCGGCCGTGCGCTTGCACCGCTGGAGGCGTTGTCGCAGGCCATGACCAGCATCGAGGCGGGGTTCTACGATGTGCGGGTCGAACCGGGAGGATCGCCCGAGCTGGCCGCGATCTGTTCCAAACTGAACCATCTGGCGGCGACCCTGGGCGAGGCGGTGGACGGCAAGCGGCAGCTTGCCGAGCGCGCGGTGTCGTTGCAGGACTCCGAGCGCAAGGAGATCGCGCGCGAGCTGCACGACGAGTTCGGGCCCTATCTGTTTGCACTGCGAGCCCATGCGGGCGCCCTGACGCGCATGTCGGAGGTCGACAAGCCTGATCCGGTGGCGCTGCGCAAGCACGGCAATGCGATCCTCGAACAGGTCAACGCCCTTCAGCAGTTCACGCGCCGTATCCTCGAACGATTGCGTCCCGCCGGCTTGGCCGAGCTCGGGCTTCGCGATGCGCTCGGCGCATTGGTGCGGCTGTGGAGCGAGTCGCATCCCGAGGTGGAGATCGAGAGCAGCGTTTCGAGTGCGCTCGGCGACGCCGGCGAGATGGCCGATTTGACGATCTATCGCATCGTCCAGGAAGCTCTCACCAATGTTTTCCGGCACGCCGAGGCAACGGCGGTCAGCATCACGATCGCACCTGCCGATCGGCAGGCCGGCGTGCGCGACAGCCGCGTCTGCGCGCTGGTCCGCGTGAGCGACAATGGCCGCGGTCTGCGACCGGACCATAAGCTCGGGCGCGGTCTGACCGGAATGCGCGAACGGATCCTCGCGCTCGGCGGGACGCTCAACGTCAATTCGGGCGATGATGGCGTCACGGTCGAGGCGCTCGTTCCCAAGGCCGTGCAAGCCTAGAAGCGATCGCTTCGCTTGGATTCGGGAATTATTCCCGAATCTTTCGGGAACAGTTTTGGATGGCGTGGCGCGCAATCTGCTTACTAGTATCCCGGTACGAACCGGTGGGGATCGACAAGGCCGGTCGTCGATGGGTGGACGGATGGGCGGCGTGCGGTTCGTGATGGTCGCGTCAATTGCGATGGGCCTGGTTGTCGGCAAAGACGCCGCCTTTGCGCAAGGTGGATCCGAGCACGTCGAAACGCTGCCGCCGGTCGAGGTCACGGCGCCCAGCCAAGGCGTGAAGCGCGGTCGCCCGCGCGAGACGAGGCGTATCGTTCGTCCCCAGCCGAGAGTGGCGATACCGACCACGCCCGCATCGACGCCCTCGTCGGCATCCGCGATCGATGCCGACAAGGTTCCGGGCAGCGTCAACGTTGTCGACACCAGACTGATCGAACGGACCGGATCGCCCAACATCACGGACGCGTTGCAGCAGAGCGTACCCTCCGTCAACATCTCCGAGGTTACCGGCAATCCGTTTCAGCCGAATCTGGAGTTCCGGGGCTTCGTTGCGTCCCCCGTTTCAGGCACACCCCAGGGGCTCGCCGTCTATCAGAACGGCGTTCGCATCAACGAAGCCTTTGGCGATACCGTCAATTGGGACCTGATCCCGACCCTCGCGATCAAGTCGGTGACCGTCGTCACCAACAATCCAGCCTTCGGGCTCAATGCGCTCGGCGGTGCGGTGGACCTCCGGATGAAGGACGGTTTCAGCTATCAAGGTACCGAGCTCAGCGTGATCGGCGGCTCGTTCGGCCGCATCCAGGGCTCGGGGCAGTGGGGCAAGACGATCGACAATAACTATGCCGTCTACGGCGCCCTCGAGGGTGTGCACGACGACGGCTTCCGCAACTTCTCGCAGTCCGACATCCGCCGCTTCTACGGGGATATTGCCTACAAGAACGACGCCAACGAATTCCACCTCAACATGGGCGTTGCCGACAACAAGTTCGGCGCCACGGCAACCGTGCCCGCGGAATTGCTGCAGCAATATTGGGGCGCGACCTACACCACGCCGCAGACGTCGCACAATCAGGTGGGCTATTTCAACCTGACAGGCAAGGTCGAGGCGACGCCGACCTGGACCATCGAAGGTGCCGCGCATCTGCGCTTCTTCAAGCAAAGCACCCAGGACGCCAATCCGACCGGCACGCAGCCCTGCGACGACCCGACGCTGCTGTGCTTCGGCGACAGCTCGACGCCAGCCTTTGGCCTGAACGGCGTGCAGCTCAGCAATCCATTCCCGTCGGATGCGTTTCTGGGCGAGAACGACCGCACCTCGACGCGATCTACCACGGCCGGTTTCTCGCTGCAGGCGACCAACGACGACAAGCTGTTCGGCCACGGCAATCACTTCACCGTCGGCACCAGCATCGACACCAGCGTCACCTGGTTCAATGCCAGCGCCGAACTCGGCACCTTCGGCTCGAATTACGTCTTCAACGGCAGCGGCATTTTCCTCGGGCCCTCCGGGTCGCCCGTGACCGATGGACCGGTCTCGCTGCGAACCACCAACCAGTATATCGGCCTCTTCGCGCTCGACACGTTCGACGTCACCGACAGGTTTTCGATCACGGGAGGCGGCCGGTTCAACACGGCCAACGTCAACCTGCAGGATCAGCTCGGTACCGCGCTCAACGGCAACCATGACTACAACAGGTTCAATCCGGTCATCGGCGGTACCTACAAGATCACGCCCGAACTGACCTTCTATGCCGGCTATTCGGAGGCCAATCGCGCGCCGACGCCACTCGAATTGGGCTGTGCCGATCCGGCGCATCCATGCACGATTGCGAGCTTCCTGGTGTCGGATCCCGACCTCAAGCAGGTGGTGTCGCACACGATCGAAGCGGGGTTGCGCGGGACCAGAGAGCTCAACATCGGGACCCTGAGCTGGAAGCTCGGAGGTTTCCGCGCCAAGAACACCGACGACATTCTCGATATCCCAAGCCCCATACTGCAGGGCTTTGGTTATTTCCAGAACGTCGGCGATACAAGGCGGCAAGGCATCGAGGCCGAGGTCAACCTGAAATCGTCTGTACTGCAGGTCTATGCCAGCTATTCCTTCATCGATGCGCGTTTCCTGAACTCGCTGTTGCTCGGCTCGAACAGCCCGTTTGCGGACGCCAACGGCAACATCCAGGTTTCGCCCGGCGACCAGATCCCTGCGATTCCGCGCCATCGCATCAAGGCCGGCATCGACTATGCCGTTACGGATCAATTCAGGATCGGCGGCGACGCCATCTGGGTCAGCAGCCAGTATTTCATTGGTGACGCATCCAACCAGGCGCCGAAGCTGCCGTCCTACGCCGTGGTCAACGCGCACGCGTCGTACCAGATCAACAAGACCTTCCAGATCTTCGGCCGCATCGATAACATCTTCGACAATCGCTACGCGACCTACGGCACCTTCTTCGACACTGGTCAGCTGCCGAACTTTGCCAATGGCGGAGCGCCCTTTACCGACCCGCGCTCGCTCAGCCCGGCGCGGCCGCGCGCCTTCTATGCGGGCCTCAAGGCGACGTTCTAGGATTGTCGCGGCGAGCAGGTGAAGATCGCCTATGTCGGCACCGGCGAAATGCCGGTCGCCGTGCCCGGATGCCGGACGGAGGCGTTACTCCAGCACCACATCCGCCGGAATGCCGCCGTGCTGCGCCTTGTTGACGGACGAGGGCGCGATGCCGAAATACTTCCGGAACACGCGGCTGAAATGCGAGGAGCTCGAGAAGCCCCACGAAAATGCGACGTCCGTGATGGTCTTGCCGTTCTGGGATTCCAGCTCCTGCCGGCAGTGCTGCAGCCGGGCCCGCCAGATGTAGTCGCTGACCGTCATGCCGCGATCGCTGAACAGCATGTGCAGATAGCGCTTGGAGCAGCCGAGCGCCGTGGAAATGCGGTCGATACACAGATCGGGGTCGCGCAGATGCTCGCGGATGAAGCCTTGCGCCCGGACATAGGTCGCCTCGGCGCTGCCGCGGTCGAACATCGCGCCGGTCTCGCGCAGCGGCAGCAGCAGCAGGTCGATCAGCGAATCGGCGACGCCGACCGCATTGAGCGGGGACAGCTTCGAGGCCTCGCCGAAAGCGGCGTGCACGAAGTCATAGGCGATGCGGCCGGTGCCGTTGCGCGCCGACAGCTTGCACGGCGCCATCTTGGAGAGCTGGAAGCCGCGCTCCTTCAGGAGATCCTTGGGGACGATGACGACCTCGTGACGCGTCAGGGACGGGCTGATGATGGTGTGCGGGCAGGAGACGTCGTAGGCGAAGCAGTCGCCGGGCACGATGTCGAAGTGCCGGCCTTCCTGCTCGAAATGCGACACGCCATGTGTCTGGAAGAGGATCTTGATGTAGGGGTGTTCGCTCAACTTGATGCGCGAGAACGTGTGCGCGATTCGATGCTGACTTGCCTCGATTTGGCACAGCTTCAAGCGCGACACGGTGGTGTAGTTGATCCGTCCCTCGAGCGAGGACCCTTCGAGGGCATCGACCTCGAACTGACCGCACAGGTCGGTCAGCGCATCGGACCAGCGCTCGATTTGCCGCTTGGGCGTCAAGCCGTTTGTGCTGAGTGAATGGACTGTATCGGACATCTTTCCAGCCACCGATTCGATCCCCAAACGTGACTGCTCATAGCGCGAAAGTCTGGCCCGAGATAATGCGCCTTTTCCCTCATTTCGTGAGCGGTAGAGGGGGAGGGCGGGATTCTTCCCGGTCAATGTCGGGCGATCCTCCGACTAAGTTCTTGCGCCGTCAAGCGCAACCTTGGAGGGCACGAGGCGCGACAATGCCTCTCGCTGGGCACTGATGCTGTGCAGCATAACGCAGCCTCCCAGACGAATTCAGGCCGGACCGGAAAATTTTAGCGGAGTTTCGCTGTCGAACAAACACCTCTTCGCTCTTGGGCAAGTCGTCGCATGCCGATCGGGGTACGGCTAAGGAACCAAAATGGAAGAAGTGGGCCGTTTCAACGGAAACCCTGAGCTCTTGAAACTGGGAGGAATCCACGATGCGCAAGGTACTTTACGCGACAGGTGTTGGGGCAATGGCGATGATCGCCGCCGGGGCTGCCAATGCCAACGAAGAACTCAGCAAGATGTCGAAGAACCCGAAGGACTGGGTAATGCCAGCCGGGGACTACGCCAACACCCGCTATTCGAAGCTGAATCAAATTAACGCATCAAACGTAGGAAAGTTGCAGGTCGCCTGGACGTTTTCGACCGGCGTGCTGCGTGGCCACGAAGGCGGCCCGCTGATCATCGGCAACACGATGTACGTGCACACGCCGTTCCCGAACAAGGTCTACGCTCTTGACCTTTCCCAGGACAGCAAGATCATCTGGAGCTACGAGCCCAAGCAGGATCCGAACGTGATCCCGGTGATGTGCTGCGACACGGTGAACCGTGGCCTCGCCTATGCGGATGGCAAGATCTTCCTGCATCAGGCAGACGACACGCTGGTCGCGCTCGACTCCAAGACCGGCAAGGTGGCGTGGTCGGTGAAGAACGGCGATCCGAAGAAGGGGCAGACCGGCACGTCGGCGCCTCTGGTCGTCAAGGACAAGGTGCTGGTCGGCACCTCCGGCGGCGAATTCGGCGTTCAGTGCAGCATGACGGCCTACGACGTCAAGGACGGCAAGCAGGTCTGGAAGGCCTACTCGGAAGGGCCGGATGACCAGCTACTGTTTAACGACAAGACCACGTCGCTCGGCAAGCCGGTTGGCAAGGATTCGAGTCTCAAGACCTGGCAAGGCGATCAGTGGAAGATCGGCGGCGGCTGCACCTGGGGCTGGATCGCCTACGACCCCGAGCTCGATATGGTCTATTACGGTTCGGGCAACCCCTCGACCTGGAATCCCAAGCAGCGTCCGGGCGACAACAAGTGGTCGATGACCATCTTCGCGCGCAATCCGGATACCGGCATGGCCAAATGGGTCTACCAGATGACGCCGCACGATGAGTGGGACTATGACGGCGTCAACGAGATGATCCTCACCGACGAGAAGATCGGCGGCAAGGATCGCAAGCTGCTGACCCATTTCGATCGTAACGGCCTTGCCTACACACTCGATCGTACCGACGGCGAACTGCTGGTCGCCGAAAAGTATGATCCGAAGGTGAACTGGACCTCCGGCGTCGACATGGACAAGAACTCGCCGACCTATGGCCGTCCGAAGGTTCTTGACGCGGCCTCGACCGAGAAGGGCGGCGAGGATCACAACACCAAGGGCATCTGCCCGGCCGCGCTCGGTACCAAGGACGAACAGCCGGCAGCCTATTCGCCCGAGACGCAGCTGTTCTACGTGCCGACCAACCACGTCTGCATGGACTACGAGCCGTTCAAGGTGAGCTACACCGCAGGTCAGCCTTATGTCGGCGCGACGCTGTCGATGTATCCGCCCCCCGGCGACAAGAATATGGGTAACTTCATCGCCTGGGACGCCAAGACCGGCAAGATCGTCTGGTCGGATCCGGAGCAGTTCTCGGTGTGGTCGGGTGCGCTCGCCACTGCCGGCAACGTGGTGTTCTACGGCACGCTGGAAGGCTACCTGAAGGCTGTCGACGCCAAGACGGGCAAGGAGCTCTACAAGTTCAAGACTCCGTCCGGCATCATCGGCAACGTCACGACCTATGAACATGGTGGCAAGCAGTACATCGCCGTGCTCTCGGGTGTCGGTGGTTGGGCAGGTATCGGCCTCGCGGCCGGCCTGACTGATCCGACGGCCGGTCTCGGTGCGGTCGGCGGTTATGCCGCGTTGAGCAACTACACCTCGCTCGGCGGAACGCTCACCGTGTTCTCGCTGCCGCAGTGAGCTGACCAACCTCGTTCCGGCGCATGGGTCGACCTCCATGCGCCGGTCCGTCTTCAATCGCACGCGAGGATAAGCTTTTGCGACAGATCTGGTTTGTGATTGCTGCGATGTCAGTCGTGGCGATGGGAGGAGTTGCTTCCGCTGAAGACGTCGGCGATCCGACCGCCGTCAAGTCCGAGGACGGAAAGTATCTCGACAAGGATGGAAACCCGACTTTCAAGGTGCAGGCCGACGGTACCGTGGACTGGTACACCTATTCCGGATTCCGTCGCTATCATTCGGAGTGCCATGTCTGCCACGGTCCCGATGGCATGGGATCGACTTATGCTCCTGCGCTGGCGAATTCGCTGAAGACGATGAGCTACGCCGACTTCCTCGGCACGGTTGCGAGCGGACGCAAGAACGTCAATACCGCGCAGGAAAACGTGATGCCGGCGTTCGGCGATAACCCGAACGTTGCCTGCTACATGGACGACCTCTATGTGTACCTACGCGCCCGCGCCAACAACGCGATCCCGCGAGGCCGGCCGGCCAAGCACGAAGACAAGTCGGACGCCTATACGAAGGCGGAAGACGCCTGCATGGGCAACAACGACAAGAAATGAGCGTGGCCGGCGCCTGACAACCCTATGAGTGTTTTGGAGAGACTAAAATGAAAACGCGCGCCGCAGTCGCATTCCAGGCAAAGAAGCCGCTTGAGATTGTCGAACTTGATCTGGAAGGACCCAAGGCCGGCGAGGTCCTGGTCGAGATCAAGGCGACGGGCATCTGTCACACCGACGCCTACACGCTCGATGGATTCGACAGCGAAGGCATCTTTCCTTCGATCCTCGGGCACGAGGGCGCAGGCATCGTTCGCGAGGTCGGGGCCGGCGTGACGTCGGTCAAGCCGGGCGATCATGTGATCCCGCTCTACACGCCCGAATGCCGCCAGTGCAAAAGCTGCCTGAGCCAGAAGACCAACCTCTGCACGGCGATTCGCGCCACGCAGGGCAAGGGCGTGATGCCTGACGGCACCTCGCGCTTCAAGTACAAGGGCGAGACGGTCTTCCACTACATGGGCTGCTCGACGTTCTCGAACTTCACCGTGCTGCCTGAAATCGCGGTCGCCAAGATCCGCGAGGACGCGCCGTTCGACAAGAGCTGCTACATCGGCTGCGGCGTCACTACCGGCGTCGGCGCGGTCGTCAACACCGCCAAGGTGACGCCGGGCTCCAACGTCGTCGTGTTCGGCCTCGGCGGCATCGGCCTCAATGTCATCCAGGGCGCCAAGATGGTCGGTGCCGACAAGATCATCGGCGTCGACATCAATGATGCGAAGGACAATTGGGGCCGCCAGTTCGGCATGACGCACTTCGTCAACCCGACGAAGGTGAGCGGCGACATCGTGCAGCACCTGGTGGGGCTGACCGATGGCGGCGCCGACTACACATTCGACTGCACCGGCAACACCAATGTGATGCGCCAGGCGCTGGAAGCCTGCCATCGCGGTTGGGGCGTCTCGGTGGTGATCGGCGTCGCTGAGTCCGGCAAGGAAATCGCAACCCGCCCGTTCCAGCTCGTCACCGGCCGCGTCTGGAAGGGCACCGCCTTCGGCGGCGCGCGCGGCCGCACCGACGTGCCGAAGATCGTCGACTGGTACATGAACGGAAAGATCCAGATCGATCCGATGATCACCCACGTGCTGAAGCTCGAAGAGATCAACAAGGGCTTCGACCTGATGCACGAGGGCAAATCGATCCGCTCGGTCGTCGTGTTCTGAAATCAAAACACCAAGCACTAGGAGGATAGACCAATGACTGTTCATATCCACCCATCGGTCGATAACGGCGTCAAACAGGGGTCAGGCCATTTCGCCGGCGGGACCTTGATCTGCAAATGCAAGGACAAGCCGGTCAAGGTCGCCATCAAGGGCGACGTGGCCCACAATCATGCCTGTGGCTGCACCAAGTGCTGGAAGCCCGACGGGGCGACCTTCTCGGTGGTCGCGGTGGTGCCGCGGGAGAACGTCACCGTGCTCGAGAACGGCGACAAGCTCAAGATCGTCGACACCGCGGCGGTGATCCAGCGTTACGCCTGCACGGGCTGCGGCACCCATATGTACGGCCGGATCGAGAACAAGGGCCATCCGTTCTACGGTCTCGATTTCATCCATCCCGAGCTGTTCCAGGAATCCGGCTCTGCCGCTCCCGGATTTGCGGCATTCGTCTCGTCGGTGATCGAGTCCGGCGTCAAGCCGACGGATATGGCCGGGATCAGGTCGCGCCTGAAGGAGCTCGGGCTCGAGCCTTATGACTGCCTGTCGCCGCCATTGATGGATGCGATCGCCACCCACGTGGCCAAGGCCAAGGCAGCCTGACCGGTCCGGCTCGACCAAACCCGTGTCGGCGGCGGCTGCCGCCGGCAAGGGTGAAGGTTTCCGGGTGACGTGGACGCCGGTCTCCGCGCGCAGGCGCGTCAAGCAAGAATCTTGAGCCTTGGTCCTGAAGTCAACCGGGACCGAGGCTCCAGTACCCCCGTGACCTTTGAACCTTGCATGCCCTGCGGGCGACCACAGGGCATGCATTTGTTCATGCGCCTTTCCCTTTGCCTCGCCCCGATCCTGGTCCTGTCGCACGCCAATGCCGCGTCGCCGGAGGACCGCTACATCGCCGCGCGTGACGCCGCGATCGCCAAATTCGCCAAACAGATGGACGCTGGGCAGACTGGTGATGCCGTCGACAAGGCCGAAGCGGCTGCACGGGCAGATCTCAAGGTCCAGCTAACAACGATCCTGTCCGAGTCTGCGCGTGCGGGCTTCGGGCCGGCTCAGCTCAATCTCGACACTCTCTATAAGGGTGACGAGGGGTTCGGCATGCTGGACGCCCTGCGCTTCGATGCCGATACCGGCAAGGGCGGCGCAAAGGCCGGACAAGGTGCCGACGGCAGCTATGTCGAGCCGAAGGCCCACGTCATCGTCACCACCGAAACCCTGTTCACTCGTTGGCTGCAAGGGCACAAGGATTGGTGGGACAAAGGCTCCAAAAACGTGCCGCAGCAGTTCGATGCGGCGCTGAAGTTCGAGGGCCTCTACACCCAGGCGATCTCGACCGATGCGGCGGTGATCAATTTCAACGAGCTGCCGATCGCCAGGCCCACGGCGGCCACGTCGACCTACGCCTTCCTGGCCGGCCGCACCCAGGACGATACCCCCGATCGGGCCGACGAGGTGTTCGCGGTCGCGCTTGCCAACGGCAAGGTCTATATCGCCTATGGCGGCATCGAGCCGGCCGTGCAGGTGCCTGCCTGTAGCGCGATCCGCGCTGGCTACATCAAGCGGGCTGACGAGGCGGAAGAGAAGCTGCGCCGCAAGCAGATCGACAAGAAGGCCTACGACAAGCTCGGCAATCTGCGGGAGCAGGGCGAGGCGGCCTTCAGGCGATGCTTCACGGAGCGCGCGCCGCAGCAGCCGGCTTTTGCCGAGGCGACCAGGCAGGCCCAGGCGCTGCTGGAGACGGCTCTCGGCAAATAGCGGCGTGCGGCGGTTTGATCGGCCGACGGCCCGATCCTATGTTTCACGGCAGGTCTTGTGCCCCCGGGGAAACGCCATGAACGATGCCATCAGCCCATTTCGCATTTCCGTTAGCGACGATTTGCTCGACGATCTCCGCGCCCGGCTGCGCCGCACGCGATGGCCCGAAGCCGAGCTGGTCGACGACTGGAGCCAGGGCGCGCCCCTGAAATGGATCAAGGACGTCTGCCGCTATTGGGCCGAGGACTATGATTGGCGCCAGCGCGAGGCAAGGCTCAATCGCTTCAGCCAGTTCACGACCGCGATCGACGGGCTCGACATTCATTTCATCCATGTCCGCTCGCCTCATCCGAACGCGAAGCCGCTGATCATCACTCATGGCTGGCCGGGATCGGTGGTCGAATTCCACAAGGTGATCGAACCGCTGACCGACCCGACTGCGCATGGCGGGAACGCGGCCGATGCGTTCCACGTGGTATGCCCGTCGCTGCCGGGCTTCGGCTTCTCCGCCAAGCCGACCGCGACCGGCTGGGGCGTCGATCGCATCGCCAAGGCCTGGGCCGTGCTGATGCAGCGGCTCGGCTACACGAGCTATTTCGCGCAAGGCGGCGATTGGGGCTCGGCGGTCACGACCGCGATCGGCGGGCAGGACGCCGCGCATTGCGCCGGCATCCACATCACGCTCGCGATGTCGACGCGACCCAATGTCGAGGGGCAGCCGACGCCGGAGGAGACACGGGCGCTCAACGGCATCAAATACTATGTCGACTGGGATTCCGGATATTCCAAGCAGCAATCCACCCGGCCGCAGACGCTGGGTTACGGTCTGACGGATTCGCCCAGCGGGCAGGCGGCCTGGATCCTGGAGAAGTTCTGGGCCTGGACCGATTGCGATGGGCATCCCGAGAACATCCTGAGCCGCGACGAGCTGCTCGACAACGTCATGCTGTACTGGGTCCCCGCGACAGCTGCGTCGTCGGCGCGGCTCTACTGGGAGAGTTTTGGCGCGAACAAGCGTACCCTGCACAAGGTGACGGTGCCGACCGGCGTCGCCGTCTTTCCCAAGGAGATCGTGACGCCGGTCCGCAAATGGATGGAAGCGAGCTTCCCCAACATCCAGCACTGGAAGGAGATGCCGAAGGGCGGGCATTTCTCCGCATTCGAGCAGCCCGAGCTGTTCGTCCGCGAAACGCGCGAGTTCTTCGGGATGCTGTGCTAGCCGCGCAGAGCCGAGCGCAACGATACCCATCCTTTTCGGCTCGGACGCGAGCCGGGGATGTTGCGGCGTGCCACCCATCCTGCGGATTATCCTGCATCAAGTGATGCAGCGGTGACCGACGCGTCGCCGGTCACCGCTGCAACTATCGCCCGCGCCTGTTCGCCGCTTTGGCTTCCTGCGCCGCTCCCCAAAGATACCTGCCACAAAACGCAACAATCGCGATAACCACGGTGGCGGCGATCAGCTCTTGCATGTCCCGGACTCTCCAAGTAAGTGTGTCTCCAATGCGTGGGAAGTTTACCCACGTAAAGTGCAAAATTGGATTAGAGACCTGAAAGGCAGGGTGGGGTCATGGTTAAGGCCAACGCGGCAGAGAAGCGCCTTCGCGCGATTGTCGCTCTCGTTTTCATCGCCAGTAGCGGTTCAGCGGACGCCGCGCGAACTGCCGATACCTCCAACATGCAGCAAACCGGCGGCGGCGCCCCGATCGGCGCGCGGAGCCAGCCTCCTACGGCTGACGGCACGGTCCGTGCTTTCCAGCTTCCCAAGGGCGCATCCGCGATCAGCGAGACTTACGGCGATTGGATCGTCAAATGTGTGGTCGACAACGGTGCGAGGCTCTGCACCCTCAGTCAGTCGCAGGTCTCCAAGGAGACCAACCTGCAGGTCTTCGCCATCGAGCTGCTTTCCAGGGACGGAAAAACCGAAGGCAACATGCTGATGCCGTTCGGGCTGAAGCTCGAAGCGGGGGCGGTTCTCAAGCTCGATAACAGGGATCTGGAGCAGGTGCGTTTCTCGACCTGTACCGCGCAAGGCTGTCTGCTTCCACTGTTCTTTCCCACCGCCGTGACGGACACGCTGGGCCGCTCCAAGGTCCTCACTGTTGCCGCGCAGAACCTCAACACCGGGCAGGCCGTCGTCTTCAACATACCCCTCAACGGCTTCGCCGCAGCCCTTGAGCGCACCATTCAACTCGGAAGCTGACGTTCCGTAAGGGCGGTACGAAAGCGATCGCGCTTACAGCGCGCGCGAATTTCGCCAGCATGAAGAGAAGCCGCCGATCGGCGGCTTCTCTCTGTCGAGCTCGCGACGCTAGTCCTTTGGAGGAGGCGCCTTTGGGAACGCCGAGAGCATCCGGATTTTCAATCCCTCGCCGTCACGGACGTAAACCGCAGTCCAACGACCGACGATATTGATGGGTTCGCCGCTCTGGTTCTTGCCGCTGAGATGGTATTCGCCGACGCCAAGCGCGGCATCAGCTCCCAACGGGGAGACCTGATCGATGGTGACGTCGCTGTGATCGCATCCGGTCTTGAAGATGCCCTTGTAGATCTCTGCAATATCCGTGTGAGATCCCGTCGGATTGACGACCATGCCATCGGCGGTGTACCGCGCGGCTATCCCTGCAGGATCATGCTTGTTGAAGCTGTCGACATAGGCTGCGGCAACCTTCTCGACCTCCTGTTTCAGATTTGCATCGTCAGCCTTCGCTGGGATCGAGAATACTGACACCAAGAGACACGAGACAAAGGAAATGACATAGGAAATTCGCATTGCGTCCTCCAAAATTGATTGTGTTGAAATAGGCTGCGGCGTCGTGAGCCGCCGCAATCGACCATATCACCGCCGATCCGATGGATGCCAGCCGGGTGTGCCGATGCTGGCAGCGTCTAGCGACGTGCCACGCTGCTCTATGGGGTTATCTCTCATCCAAGTCAGTCTGATTGACCTATCGCGCGAGTTGGCCGCGCGAAAGCGAGTGTGAAGTGTCGGATTGCATCGACTTTGTTCGATGGCCGGTATTCAATACAGGACAGGCGGCCCGGAAGAGGCCGCTCAATGCCAGACACAACATTCATAGTTTATTTCATTTGGGAGAAACGAAATGCTTTTCGTCGCTCGACGACTGGCGGCGCTTTCGACCGCCATTGCTTTCCTCGCGATCTGCCAAGACGGCGCATTCGCGCAGAAGAAATACGATACCGGTGTCACCGACACAGAGATCAAGATCGGCAACATCATGCCCTATAGCGGCCCTGCATCCGCCTGGAGCATGGTCGGCAAGGCCGAAGCGGCTTATTTTAGGAGGCTGAACGCCGAGGGCGGCATCAACGGGAGAAAGATAAAATTCATCAGCTATGACGACGGCTACAGCCCGCCAAAGACTGTCGAGCAGGCGCGCAAGCTGGTCGAAAGCGACGAGGTTCTCCTCATCTTCAGCTCGCTCGGTACTCCGACGAACTCGGCGATACACAAATACATGAACAGCAAGAAAGTGCCGCAGCTGTTCGTCGCGACCGGCGCGACCAAGTGGGACGATGCTGCAGAATTCCCATGGACCATGGGCTGGATCCCGAGCTACCAGAGCGAAGCTCAAATCTACGCCAAGTACATTCTGAAGAGCATTCCGAGCCCCCGGATTGCGGTGCTTTATCAGAACGACGACCTGGGGAAGGACTATCTCAAGGGCCTGAAGGACGGTCTCGGCAGCATGGCTCAGTCGATGATCGTGGTCGAGGAGAGCTACGAGGTCGCCGATCCCACGGTGGACGCCCATGTCGTCAAGATGAAGTCTCTCAATGCCAACGTCTTCGTTGACATCACCGGACCGAAATTCGCGGCGCAAGCGATCCGAAAGGCAGCCGAAATCGGCTGGAAGCCGGTGCACCTCCTCGCGAGCGTCAGCAGTTCGACCGGTGCGGTGATCCAGCCGGCCGGCGTCGAGAATGCGCAAGGGATTATCTCAGTCGCCTATTTGATGGACCCGTTGGATCCGCAGTGGAGAGACGACCCGAACATGAAGGCGTTCGACCAGTTTCTCGAAAGAGATTTTCCCGAAGGAAATCGAGCCGACGGCATGGTGTCGAACGGGTACAATCTCGCCCGGACGCTCGTTCAGGTCCTCAAGCAGTGCGGCGACAATCTCACGCGAGAAAACGTGATGCGGCAAGCGGCGAGCCTGAAAGACTTCAGAAGCGGTACGCTGCTGCCCGGCATAACCATCAACACCAGCCGGTCCGACTTTGCGCCGCTGAAGCAGATGCAACTGCGAAGGTTCGATGGTGCCAAATGGGAGTTGTTCGGCCCCGTCATCAGCGGTGCAAGGAGCTGAGGCGGGCAGGCACAGCGTAAAGCATCTACGCGCTTGACAGGGATGACATCCCTTTCCAAGCTGGCATGCGGTTGAGCCTCACGACTGCGCCGGACGCGCAGTCCCTGATGTGACGATGTTTGGCTCACTAAGTCGTCCCGGCGAACCGTGCCCTTTCCAAGTCCACAGCGGGGCTGATGCACCGCCGCTACCCGAACCTCATTCGCGCAGCCGGTGTCCGGTCAATTTCGGACGCAACATCGGAGATCGTCTCGCGCATCCACACCAGCGCGGGATCCGCGTGAAATGACGCCGGCCACTGCAGCATCTCCCGAAATGCCGGAATACGGACAGGGGCGTGCAGCAGCTTCAACGGAAAGCTCCGGGCAAAGATGACGGCAAGGCGCTTGTGCACCGTTGCCACACGGTCCGTTCCGATGACCGAAGCAACCATCGTGGTGAAATTCGGCGCAATGACCTCTATGCGGCGCTTGTAACCCGATCTGGCCAGTGCCTTCTCCTCGAAGGACGGCCTGCGGATGGGACCGAACTGAGCCGTGACGTGGCCAAGTTGAAGATAGCGGCCAAGCGATATCGAGCGTCCGATCTTGCGACTGCCGGTCCAGGCGATGCAGCAGAACTCGTCCGCGAACAGATGTTGCCTGGGGTGATCGTCGACGGCATTGACGTCGGGCATGATGATGAAGTCCACTTCGCCGCGCTCGAGCTGGTCATCCACCCGGTCGTTGAAGGGAAGAAGCTCCAGCGAGATCCCGGGTGCCTCCCGGTACACGCGCTTCATCACCGGATGCATCAACACGATGCTCGCATAGTCCGAAACGACGATCCGAAAGCGCCGTTGGGAGTTCGCCGGCTCGAATCCGGGAGCCGAGATCAGATTGGCTCGAACGCGCAGCAATATGTCGCGCGTCGGTCGTTCGAGCGACCGGGCCAGTGGGGTCGGCACCAGCTTTCTCCGCGACATCGTGAAGATGTCGTCGTTGAAGTACTGCCGCAGCCTGCCGATGGCGGCGCTCATCGCCGGCTGACTGAGATGAAGGCGCTGACTGGCCCGCACGACGCTGCCTTCTTCCAGGATGGCATCGAGCGCGACCAGCAGATTCAAGTCCAGGCCTTCGAACCGCATTGGCTGATATCCAATCTATCTATCCCAGGGGTCATTATAATCAATTCTTCAAATTCGAGGACCGGGTGTAGCGAGAGGACTGCGGCACAGGTGCTCGAGCTCAATCGGGCCGCCGAGCAAAATCATTTGCTCTGGGAGGAGCCCTTGATCAAGCCCTGGATCTTCGAATTCATGCAGGCCCCCAACCTCGGTGCAGGGGAGGTGCGGCAAGACCTGGCGTCTGCCGTGTTCGACGAAGCCTTCGGGTTCTGGCTGGAAGCCGAAAGGATGGGGTTCGAGGGGATATTCTTCAGCGAACATCACTTCGGTCTGTCGTACAGCCCGTCTCCGAACCTGTTGATCGCTGCCGTATCCCGCCGCACGACGCGACTGCGCCTAGGAACCATGGGGATGGTGGTGCCGCTCTACGCGCCCTGGCGCATCGTCGAAGAGCTCGCGATGCTGGACCATCTGACGAACGGGCGTCTCGAGATTGGCTTTGCGGCCGGCGTGCCGCAGGAGTTGCTGCGTGTCGGTCTGAGCATGGAGGAGGCGCGCGAACGCTTCAACGAGAGCCTGGAGATTCTCGATGCGGCGCTCGTTCGTCCCGTCGTCAACCATAAAGGAAAGTACTGGAAGTTCGAAAACCTGACCCTGATGCCGAACGTGTTCCTGCAGCCTTCGCCGCCCAAATGGACGACGGTTGTAAGTACCGGATCGGCGCAGAGGTCGGCCCAGCGGCGCTCCAAGATCTGTACGGGATTCGAGTCGGTCGGTCGAATAACCGAAATCTTCGATGTGTATCGCAACGAATCCGCGGAATTGGGCGTCGCGGTCGGACCCGATCAGCTCGCAATCCGGCGCAATGTCTGCATTTCACACGACGAAGCCGAGGCGCGCGAGGCGTCGCGGGCCGAGAAGGCTGCGACCCTGAAGGTGGTTGCAGGTGATCCGAGGGTCGTCGCAAACTCCTCGCCGTTGCTCGATGCGCCGAGGGCCGGAAGCGGCTTCTCGCTGCATGATGACGACTACATCGCCGGCACGCCGGCGCAGGTCATCGAGCAGATCATCGATCAATGCCGCAGGTGCGGCGCGGGCCATTTCCTGGCGATGCTGGGGAGAGGCGCGACGGCAAATCGCCGCCAAACGCAGACGCTGTTCGGCGAAGAGGTGATACCGCAATTGCGGCGGGCGCTGGTTGACAGACCGGATCGATCGGCACGGACCTGCGACAAATCACCCCGGTAGGGCAAAATTCCGCTTCGCGTTTGACCCAACTCAGCGGTCTAATACGCGCGTCTCACCCGATTGAGGGGCGTGTCGCGATCGTCACGAGTGTTGCGGTGGGATGCGGTGTGGCCGCCCCCGCAAGCGGAGCATTCCCGACGTTCTATCGATTGCGGCCGAAGACATGCTTGCTTGGGCGGTTGGCATTCCGCGTCATCTGTCCGCGTGCGCACAGCGGACGGACCTCCGCAACGGATATGGGATAAGGGCCAGCAGCATCTTCCAGGGGAGGAAGCCTGGCTCATCGGCGAGCACCGCGCGTCGGGAGAGAAGAAATACTATCTTGCGAACCTGCCAGCCGGGATGGACCTGCGCAGTTTGGCCGCCACCAGCGTGTCGGCGTCGCTTTTGATTTCATAGTCATGCAGGTAGCCGTTGACGACAGCGATATCTACGCGGCAGGTGCCATGGCGCAGGCCGAGTTCGTCGAGCACCAACGTATCCGCGTCGCCGTGACGCTCTTTCAGCACCTTGCGGTGCAGAGCTTGCCTGACGTCACGATCTCGGTAGTGGTAAACTTGCTCGATCTTGCTCTGCTGACCCTGCTGAACGAGACGTGAGCTGCTCACATCGATTAGACCCTGGCGGAGCGCCACGGCGACTGGCAATGCGCAACGCGGATGAGCCACCCATACACCGTCGACCAAGTCAAATTGCTCGATATGCTTTGGTAGCGCATGTGAGATGATCAGTGCGATATCGGCACCGGAACGACGCTGATCGTCGCGCAATTTAGCGAGCCACCCGTCACTCCATGCCTTGGCGCGCTTAGTTTCCCAGCTTAGTTTCCCAGAGGATGATGCCGGCAGATTGGCCGATAGCACCATTTACCTGCTGAATTACGTCCGCCCCGAGCTCACCTTTTCCAACGGGCTCAATCGAATCCGCCGGAAAACGTCCGCACAGAAGCTCTTCGAGCTCGAGCACTTCCCCTTGGGATTGCTGTGATCCATGCTCGGCCTTGCGCTTGAGCTTCTGGATCGTTCGGGACATCGACTCGATGGTCTGGTCCTTCTCGGCAACGCGCAAACGCGCTGTTTCGTCGGCTTCCTGCCTGGCCTTGATCTGGATTTCACTGATTGAAGCCTGCACGCGCCTCTCTATTGTCAGGTCGAGTTTGCGCTTTTCCTCTTCGAGTGCGCGCTGCGGTCGCATCAGTTCGGCCTGCTGCTTTTGCGCCTCGGCAAGCTTTGCGTTGTTGGTAAGCAGGTTCGCTCGCAGCTCCGCGGCTTCCGCGTCCCTTCGCCTGCAGCTCTGCTGCGGCCGTCTCTCGCGCCTTCTTGCTTTCGGTCGCGACCAGTTGGGCACGTTTGGCGGTCAATCGCTTCGCAACGTGGTTCTCGATTTGCTCGCGGTCCTTAGCGACCTGCTCGCGTTCCAGCCGCAGTGCCTCGGTCTTACGCTCCATCTCTGCATCTTTGCTGGCCAGCTGCTGTTGAAAGCGCTGACGGGTTTCAGCGAGGAGGGGAGCAGCCAACGACTCCGTCAGCCGGATCTCGTGATTGCAGTTGGGGCAATGCAGGGTTGCCTCATGCGAAGCGCCGGTTGCTTTGAAACTCATGAACTCCCCATCATCGTTGCAGCCGGATTCAACATGATCTGTGCGCGATTGCGATGTCGCTCGGCTTAATGTCCACATGCGCGTCGTCGATTTTGATGTGACCGGCGGGTTTTCCACCGACGCATCGATCTGCCCGAACGCCTGCGCGAGCAGCCCCAGGAGGGTAGCCTGCTATAGAACAAAAGAGAAACAAAACGTCAATTTCGGATTTCGAGTTTGTTTTGTGATGATTTTACTTAGTCTAGTTACGGAAAATGGGTGTTTTTTAAACCTTGAGCTTGGTTTGAGAAAGTGCCAATTTACCCAGTATGGCTGAGCAAAGGGACAGAAAGCTAAACAAGCTCGAAAGGACTCTGCCGCAGGGACTTCTGGTCGATGCCGCCTGGATGGAACGGCATGGATATTCCACCAGCCTGCGCAGCCAATACGTATCGGCCGGCTGGCTGGTTCAGCCGGCGCGGGGAACCTTCAAACGCCCGCTCGGCAAACTCTCCTGGCAAAGTGTCGTCGTTTCACTTCAGCGACTGCTCGGCTCAGATCTCGTCGTCGGGGGACGTACCGCGATCGAGGCGCAAGGCTTCAGTCACTACCTGAGCCAGACGGGTCCTTCGACTATACATCTATACGGAACGCGGCCTGCTCCCGGCTGGCTCGGCAAACTCCCGCTCAAACAGAAATTCCGCGTTCACCGCGCGCAAAGCCTATTCACAACGCACGGGAGCCTGCCCGAATCAAAGTCGGGTACGACGCGGGAAATACCGGGACCATTCGACTGGCCTCTTACGGTATCAACGCCCGAACGTGCGTTCCTCGAACTGCTCGACGAATTGCCCCGCCACGAAAGCTTCCATCAGGTCGATGCACTGGCGGAAGGCTTGAGGAGCCTGAGTCCCCGGCGGCTCCAAACGCTTCTGAACGACTGCAAAAGCGTCAAGGTCAAACGATTGTTCTTCTGGTTCTCGGAGCGGCATCAGCACGCCTGGCTCAAACAGATCGACAAGTCGAAAGTCAATCTCGGCACGGGAAAGCGCATGCTCGTTAAGGGCGGCAAACTCGACACCAAATACCTCATAACCATCCCAGACGACCTCAATGCCCCTGTCTGAAAAATTTCGGCATCAAGTGGCCTTGTTGCTCGAGACGATTCCGTTCGTCGCGACGGAGCCCGATTTTGCGCTCAAAGGCGGCACCGCCATCAATCTCTTCCACCGCGACATGCCGCGCCTGTCGGTCGATATTGACCTGACCTATCTGCCGGTAGCTCCGCGCCCCGAATCTCTTGCCACGATCGATGCAGCGATGAAGCGCGTGGCAGCGGCCATCAGGAAAGGATTGCCGGGCGCGCGGGTGACGGAAGTCGTCAACACTCGTGAAAAGATCGTCACCAAGCTGACTATCCAGAAAGGCGACGCGCAGATCAAGATCGAGGTCACGCCGGTGATCAGGGGCCGCGTCTTCGAGCCGGAGCTGCGCGATGTCTCGCCTGGCGTCGAAGAAACGTTCGGCTTCGCACAGATGAAAGTTGTTTCGTTCGCCGATCTATACGCCGGCAAGCTCGTCGCGGCTCTCGACCGGCAGCATCCGCGCGACCTCTTCGATGTCCGCGATCTGCTCGCCAACGAAGGCATCACGGACGATCTCCGCAAGGCGTTCATCGTCTACCTCATCAGCCATGACAGGTCGATTTCCGAGGTCGTGGTTCCTCGTCGCAAGGACATCCAGCACGAATTCACACACGGCTTTGAAGGCATGATCGCCGATGAAGTAAGCCTGGACGAGTTGCTCGAAGCCCGGGAAACGCTGATCGCCGAACTCGCTGGAAAAATGCCGCAGGCTCATAAGGATTTCCTCATAGGGTTCAAGCGCGGCGAGCCGGACTGGAGCCTGCTGGGCCTCCTTGGAGCGGCGGACCTGCCAGCGGTGCGCTGGAAGCAGATCAATCTGGACAAGCTTCCTGCCGAGCAAAGGGCGAAGCTCGTTGCGCAGCTCGAGGAAGTCTTGCGCAATGCCTGAGGTCGGAGGAGGGGATCTCTGTCGAGCGCGCGCGGGCTAACTTGTTCAGACGACATCTCGAGTGAGTACTCCGCCACCCAGCGAGAGCGGAGCTTGCGGGCTTCAGCTCAGCCACCTATCGGGAGCCTCACCTCGACGGTGTCGTTGCCTGCATAAAATTTCTGAATCGTTATCGATGCGATGCTCGTCGATAAGACCTTTGGCAGCCTAGTCAATCCGGCGCGCATCGGTGCGGCCAGTCATTCGCTCGGTGGCTATACTGTCCTTGCGGATGCTGGCGGCAGCAGCAATCCGGAACGCTGCAAGTGTTCTGCCGCTCGCCCGCTGCCGACGCCTCATGCAAACCGCCGCCGCCCGCTGCCGTCATGCGCCGGGAGACCCTTAGCGCGTATGGGCGTCGACCCGGATTTCCGGCAACGCTACAGCGAGGCCGGCAAGTCCTATCGTGACGAACGCATTCGCGTCGCCTTCGCCATGGCGCCCGGGCCAGGCCCAATCTTCGCACGGGACAGCTTTGAGAAAATCTCGCTTCCCGTCGCGATCGTTGCCGGACGCGCCGACGAAATCATCCCGACGGCTGCCGCTGCCGAGGCGTTCGCTAGTCGTTCATCACAGTGGTTTTTAGGTTTTGATACCGAGCCATTCGAGGATCGGCAAGTTTTCGGGTGGCAGGAGAATCTCGATGCTTCGGGGAACGCCTTTCTGACGGCGAATGAAACCGTTTCGTTCGAGGGTGACGATCATCTGGTGGACTGAGGGCGGACTGACGCGAAAATGGCGCTGAATGTCGGCTTCAGCGGGCGGCTGTCCGAACATGTACGAATAGGTGTGGATGAAAGCGAGGTAGTGACCCTGCTTCTCGGTGAGGCGCGCGCCTGATTTTTGACTCATCGCTGGATTCGTCCCGGCCTCCGACCAGGAGGCAAAGCATGAATGTACGTTATCGGGTCGAATTGAGCCAAGGCGAGCGCGACGAACTGACGGCGATGCTCGGCGGCGGCAAGCAAGTCGCCCGCAAGCTCAAGCGGGCGCAGATTTTGCTGGCGGCCGCTGGGGCCCGCCGCGACGCCCGGACCGTGAGTGTCAGCCTCTCCACCATCGGCCGGACCAAGCGCCGCTTCGTGGAAGGCAATCTGGAGCGGGCCTTGAGCGAAGAGCCGCGTCCGGGCGCAGAGCGTAAGCTAACCGGCAAGGAAGAGGCCCTGCTGGTCGCGACCGCATGCGCCAAGCCACCTGCCGGCCGCGAACGCTGGACGCTGACGCTGCTGGCCGACACGATGGTCAAGCTCACCGATCACGACAGCCTGTCGGGCGAGACCGTGCGTCGCCGGCTGGCCGAGAACGACCTCAAGCCATGGCGCAGGGACATGTGGTGCATTCCCCATGTCGACGGCGAACACGTCGCCCGCATGGAGGACGTGCTCGACCTCTACGCCGAGACGCCGGATCCCGCCCGGCCACTGGTCTGCTTCGACGAGACCCCCGTCCAGCTGATCGGCGAGGTGCGCCAGCCAATCCCGGCTCAACCGGGACAGCGCGAGCGCTACGATTACGAGTATCGCCGCAGCGGCACCGTCAATCTCTTCGTCACCTTCGATCCGTATCGGGGCTGGCGTGACGTCAAGGTCACCGACCGCCGCACAGCCGTGGACTACGCCCACTGCATGCGTGAGCTCGTCAACGTCCATTATCCCGGCGCCACCTGCATCCGTGTCGTGCAGGACAATTTGTCGATCCATAAGCCCGGGGCGCTGTATGAGGCCTTCGCGCCCGCCGAGGCCCGACGCATCCTGCGCCGCCTCGAATTCCACCACACCCCGAAGCACGCCAGTTGGCTCAACATGGTCGAGTGCGAGATCAGCGTGCTTCAGCGCCAGCGTCTCGGCCGCCGCATCGACGACCCCGACAGGCTTCGAAACCAGATCGCAGCATGACAACGGCAGCCAAATAAAACCCCAGCCCGCATCAAATGGATGTTCACAACCGACATGCCCGCGCCGAACTCGGCCGCGCCTATCAAGCTGTCCACAAAGAGTCAAAATCACCGTGATAAACCACTAGGACGGTTTCAATCGCGCTGTTCCGGGCGAACTGACCAAGCGATTTTGATTGAGCACCTTTGGAGCACCCGATCGCAAGTCGCGGCGTCAGATGGAATCGGTTGACCGCCACAAATGCAAGCATCATGGCGAAAACGCCGAGTTTCAGGATCAGGACACGTCCATCTGACCGCCTCGCCCACTGTGACGAACGGTGCGTCCCGCGACGATTGCGCATGGTAGAATACCAATCCGCATCGCATGATGGAGCGCGAGGTGACTGATCCGCTCGCGCAAAGACTCATGCACGATATCGTTGCTGAACTGGAGGCCGCGCTGCGAAGCCCCAGCGGCAACGCACGCTCGGCCTGAGCGCCGGCAGTTCTTCGGGCGGTGAACTTGAGAGACGGCTTCGGCTATGCAGCCTTGTTCGACGTGAGTTCCGACACAGCCGCTTGCCCGGCTTCGGTGAGGCCGCCAAGCGTTCGATCGCCGCCTTCCGCGCACTTGATAATCCGGCGGGCGATGTAACGGCGGGCGTTATAGTCGTCGGTGCCCTTTGGCAGATGCTCACAGGCCCTTTCCAGTGCGACTTCCATGTTGGCAAAAGTCCGGCTGTCAAACCGATCCGCAGTGAGCATGAGCAACCTCCCTAAGCAGCTATTTCGGTAGAAAAAGGGCTCGGCGGAAAGCAATACGCTAACTGGGCTTGGGCGCGCCGTCGATAGCCAAATGATTGCGCAAGAACAGATTGCGCGGCGTCCGCCCAGAGCGGGGCAATATTACCGACGGTATTGTTACGGCTTAAATAATCGATCTGGACCCATTCCGTCGGACGTAAGATCGCAGCCTACTTCCAATCGAAGGGAGAGACGCTATGCCGTCGCCCGTATGCATTGCCTGTAACACGGAACGGATACTCGTCGCCGTCGCGGCTCTGACCAAAGATTACGACGTTCGGTCATTTGAATGTCCGATCTGCTTTTCCACCCTGCAACTGGTGGCGCGACGGGAACCAATGTGGGACCGAGTGGCAGGACACGCCTGAGCGCGCCGCCCGTATTCGCCCGGGATGGAAGTTCACTTCGCGCCGCAGCATATTCGCGTTGTTCATCAAGCTCATACTTCCTCTCGCCCGGCCGTCTTAATTGGCGGCCGGGCCTTTGCATATGGTCGTCACGCGCTTTGATCGGCAGTGCAGTTCTTCTTGAGATCGCTGAGCCTACGCACGTAGTAGCGTTGGCTCTGAACCGCCTGCCTGATCTCTTCGCTGGTCCGGATGACCCTCTTCTTGCTCTTTCGCCATTTCCCTTGCGCACTATCGGCCGGCAAAGGAAACCCCTTTCTCACGACGAGCAGATCACGCCTGACGTTGAAATAGACCTCGACCATGTGATGTCCCAAACGATTCAAAATATTCACTCAGAGCAAAGCGCGGCTCGCACAAATGCTGCAATCCGTTCCTTGGCGACAGCCTGTGAATATTGAGGAAAAGCGCGGCCCGCGCCATCCGCGAACGACGTTTTCTGTTTCGAGGTTGTTCGCATGCCGCATCCAACGACCAACGATTATCTCGATGAGTATGAGGGGGAGCTAGACGAGATCGTCGCCGCCTGTGATGGCGATCCACGCAGCACTCTCAGGGCTCTCATGCTTGTCAACGAGCAGTTGGAGCACATCCTAAACTGCTTGAACGCGGAACGGGTCAAGCACGCATCCCGGCATCGAAGGCAGACGTTGCACTAGTTGATTGGACACGCGTGTCATATTGCCTGCCCAACGGCGGTCAGCCTTAGGAATGTCCCGCCGCCATCAGGGTCCTCAATCCAACCGAAACTTTCTGCAAACTTGAGCGCGGCGGTGAGATCATCACACTTCGCACCGTCTTTGCTCCAAACGGCAATAATCGCTTCTCGATGGACGATCTGTCCCATGCAAATCCCAGCAGCCTTCATCACCTCGATCAACTTGAGGCCGTGCTTCTCGATATCATCCAATGTCGTCGTCCTCGTGCGCAGACCATCAACGGGAGCGCTTCGGTAGTTTCGGCAGTCTGCTGAGATTGAACGGTGGCAAGGGTGCGGTCGGTCCTGGCGTGGGCGATACGCCGTCGCTCAGAATGAGAGTGCCTTCAAGGAGCACTCCCGGCATCTGATCAGCCGTTCCTACGTAAGTGCCTATGTTCGCGGGGCACGTTCCCTCAAGCCGTAGGGTCAGATCATCCACGCCAAAAACTGTTGCATGGCCTTCGGTGTGCCGCTTGAGCGTCACGATCGCGGTGAACCGATCGCCATCGACCTCGCAAGAGCCGCTGTAAGACATAATGCTGTCACGGCCCCAGATTTTCCCATCCGCGACATGGGCTATGCCTGTGCCTTCGCCCAATGGGGTCTTGAACCAAGCCGCATAAGTTCCGTTTTTGAGCATGGGAGGAACTGCCACCTAATTTCAGCGCCGCCCAATGATGAACGTCACGCACGTAAGATTGGGTTAATCAGGCGCCGATGGATCGGCTGGTGCGCGCCGGACATTTAATGGAACCTATGTGGGGCCCGGAACGAGGAAGCGCGCTTAGTGTTCATAGGTGGGGCCAGACAGGGTTCTTGTCCAATGAATGAAGCAACATTGTTCATGATGGGCGTAGCGTGTTTGGCACTATGGGCGGCGATCGTCGCGGTCCATGACATAACGGCGGCATGGAAGCGAATGCGGCTTCGCCGCCGGGATAGCTGACATAACCTTTCGAGAGCCCGACCTAGAAGTCGGGCCCCATGGTCTATATGAACACCGTTGATGGGTCGATGAACGGTCGTAGGTTAGGCGACCAGCTGCAATTCGGACCCTGCTGGCGTGATCATAATCCGCCGCAACTCGGCCGCGACGCCGATGAGCACCTTGCGCTTCTCTGTCATCCGCTTTGAGTGATTGTAGACCTTGCCCGTGACGGTGGACACGATCTGGTCCTGCTTCTTGCTCGCGGCATGATCAAGGCACTTCGCGATCCACGCGTCGTCAAAGCCGAGATCACAGGCCAAAGTCGCCGCTGTCCGGCGCAGATCGTGCGGCGTAGACGGCTTGAGACCGGGCAACGCGGCCTGACGCGGCGCGGCGCATGAGGGGGGCATTGGCGATCGATACGCCGACCTTGCCGGCAACGATGTCGTTCGAGAGGCTGGCGATATTGTGCTTGATGACCTCGCCGGCGAGCTCCCTGCCGAGCCGGGGCTGATGAAACGCCGCAGATGGCTGGCGACGTTCTCCCATGTCTCGATCCGGGGCCGCATCTCGCCGTCCGGCTTGCGGACCGGCGCTCCTCGATGATCTCGTCGACGGTCTTGCCCCGTTTGGCCTTCGCCGCCTTCTGCTCGCGGAAGGTCTCGGCCAGCGCCTCGCCGCCAATGGCCTTGAGGCCGTAGACCTTGCTGCGGGCATCTTCGACGGTGAAGGTCTCGGGGTTATAGGTACCGAGCCATCCGGTGCGCTGCTTGCCGGTCTGCCGATCGATGAACTTGAAGGAAAAAGGTCGCAACGCCAGCCCTGGTGATGCTGACGTAGAGGCCCGGGCATTCGCGATCGTAAATCTTGACCCGCTTGGCGACGCGCTTTTGGCACATGCGATCGGTCAGGATGACGCTGCCATTGCGGCCGCGCTTGCCTGTGGGTTGAGTGGTTGTGGTAGTATCCATTACGGTTTCAGGCTTCCAAAGGGTTTGGACCATGGGCTCGGGCTTGGGCCTCTCAGTCTCCGTGGAAGGGTTGAGAGAGGCTTGGGCCGGGCCCTAGATTTGACGAAACCCGCCGAAGCAGCCGAGGCAAGCCCTCTTGCTGATGACGATGACAAAAGAGCCCAGTCTCACCGGGGAGCACGTATAAGCCGTAACCCATCGCGCAGGGAAAGCCGGGTTTGCTCCGGTTACACCTGTGGTCCTACCCCTGTGCTTTTTTCATTGCACCGGGCCCATGGGTGCGATCAGCACCCGGCTTTCCCTGCGCCCTCTGCTCTCAGAGTGGCGAAACGAGATGAAGAGCTCAGGCAAATCACGTCGCGAGAATTGCGAAGCTGGTCCCCACACACATCTGTCATCGCCCGGCTCGGCCGGGCGATGCAGTACGCCGCGGCCTCTCGGCTCAAGCGTCGGCGCCTCTGGAATACTGAATCACCCGCATGCGCGCGTGATGACACCCGAGATGAACTATTCCGATGTCGAATCCCAGCAAAGGAAATGTCGTTCTTGCTTGCGCAGGGACGACATCGTTGCTGGGGCGACGAACGAGGATGGCCTCGCGCCTCAGTCCCGATATGACGGATCCGCGCGGTCGAGTTTGCGCAGCAGAGCGGGCCAGGCGAGTTCGCCGTTGCGTGCGGCACGGCCGGGCTTCGGCAGCATCCGCTCATAGGTGTCTTCGAGGGTGTTTTGCGGCGGGTAGGTCAGCTTGGTGTTGCAGGACAACGCCATCACCTGGGTCTGGCAGGCGCGCTCCAGGCGGAACAGCACGTTGAATGCGGCGGGGACGGTCTGGCCGACCACCAGCAGGCCGTGGTTGCGCAGGATCATCGCCTCGTTGTCGCCGAGGTCGCGCACCAGCCGCTCGCGCTCGTCGACATTGTCGGCGATGCCTTCGAAGTCGTGATAGGCGATGTGCAGGAAACGCATCGAGGTCTGCGCGATCGGCAGCAGGCCGCATTCCATCGCCGAGACCGCCATGCCGGCCGGTGTGTGGGTGTGCGCGACGCAGTCGATGTCGTGCTTGGCCAGGTGGATCGCGCTGTGAATGACGAAGCCCGCGACATTGACGTCATAGTCGGAGGCGTTGAACAGCGTGTTGCCCTGGACGTCGACCTTGATCAGCGAGGAGGCGTCGATCTCCTCATAAAGCATGCCGTAGGGATTGATCAGGAACTGGTCGGTGGTGCCGGGAACGCGGCAGGAGATGTGGTTGGCGATCATCTCCGTCATGCCGTACATCGCCGTCAGCCGGTAGCAGGCGGCGAGATCGACACGGGCCTGCCATTCCTCCGCGCTCACTTGATCGCGAACCGATTTGACGACCTTGATCGCGGGCGCGTTGACGGGCGGATTCATGGCGTTCTCTCCTGGATGTCGGGCGGACTGGGGACGAATTGTTGACCGCGAAGATAGCAGAATTCGCAAGCCGGCAAGGCGCAGCTCGTCAGCTTATTTGCAGGTCTGGCGGGCAAAATCCGAATGCGGCATTGGCGCGCAGGCACTTCGATGCCACACTGCGGAAAAAGAGTGAGGCGCATGAAAATGAGTGATCGCAAGATCCGTATCGCCGTCCTGCAATTTGCCCACGAAACCGTCTCGTTCCTGCCGAACGAGACCAAGCTCGACGATTTCATCTATCCGGGCTCGCCGGCCAAGGGCGAGGCGCTGCTGCGCTCCGATCCGAGGAACTACATGGGCGGCTTCGTAAAGGCGGCGCGGGAGTTTTCCGAGGTCGAACTGGTCGGCATCGAATCCCCGCTTTGGCCGAAGACGGGCACCGGATCGGGCTGGATCACCCAGGAGGCTTACCGGACTTTTGTCGGCAGGATGATCGCCGGGCTCAAGGCAGAGGGGCCCTTTGACGGCGTCTATCTGTCCTTGCACGGCGCGATGGCTGTGCGCGACGTACCGCGTCCGGAAGCCGACCTGGCGCGGCAGGTTCGGGAGGTGGTCGGGCGCGGTGCCTTCATCGCCGCGACCTTCGACCTGCATGGCAACGAGGACGAGGCGTTCCTCGCGCAGGCCGACATGGCGTTCACGGTCAAATATTTCCCGCACTATGACGGCTATCTGCAGGGCGAGCGGGCCGCGCGCATGCTGGTCCGCGCGATCCGCGGCGACTACAAGCCGGCGCACAAGACCATCAAGATTCCCGTGATCTCGCCGACCGTGCTGCAATGGACCGGGGCGCGGCCGTGGATGGATCTCGTGCAGCGCGCGCTGGTGTGGGAAGCCCGCGAGGTCGATGTCTACATCAACATCTTCTTCGGCTTTCCGTTTGCTGACGTGCCCGATGTCGGCATGACTGTTCACGTGCTGACAAATGACAAGCCAGAACTCGCCGACCAGGTTGCGCGCGATCTCGCCGGCACGATCTGGCGGCTGCGTGAGGCCTTGCTGCAATCAACCAAACTGCACAGCATTGCCGAGGGTGTCGCATTGGCAAAGCAAGCCGTTGCAGACGGCAATACACCGGTGGTACTGGCGGATCACAGCGACCGTTCGGGATCGGCGACCTGGCTGCTGCGTGAGATCGTAGCGCAGGATCTCGCCAACACGCTGATCGCCACTATTGCCGATGCCAAGGCGACCGCAAGCCTGAAGGCTGCCGGCGCCAAGGCCGGCGATGCCTTCGACATGGCGGTCGGCGGTCTCGTCGACGAGTCGGCGGGAGCGCCGGTGTGGGTCCAGGGGACGATCATGGCCGCGGTCGAGGGACATGGGCAATTCTGGATCTGCGTGCGTTTCGGCCGTAACAATGTCCTGATCCTCTCCACCTATCTGGTGCAGATCATGGAGCCGTTCTCGCTGAAGGCACTCGGCCTCGACATCGCGGCATTCGACGTGATGGCAATCAAGTCGCGAGTGCATTTCCGGCGCGGCTTCGACGACAACGGCTTCGCCAAGACGATCCTGCTGGTCGAGCCCGAGCAGCCGTTCCTCGGCACGACGCGGCTCGACAAGTTACCCTACAGAAACGTTGATCTTGCGAAGTTTTATCCGTACGGCAATCCAGCATTTTCGGTGTGATCCATCATGACTGACAGCCGCTATCGCCTGATCGGATCCACCGCGTCGCCCTACGCGATCAAGCTGCGGGCGCTGATGCGCTACCGGCGGATACCGCACGACTGGGTCATCATGACCAAGGCGTTGCGCGAGGCGACCGCGCATCTGAAGCCGATGCTGATCCCGGTGCTGCAGTATCCCGACGGCAGCTATCGCGGCGAGACCACGACGCTAGCCTATGATCTCGAGGCGCGGCATCAGGGCCGTTCGGTGATTCCGGAGGACAGGGCTGTGGCCTTCGTTTGCGATCTGCTCGAGGACCTCGCCGACGAATGGGCAGTGAAGCCGCTGTTCCTCTATAGGTGGTGGGATCCGGAAGATCAGACCTACGTCTCGCGCTGGGCCGCCGAGGAATGGTCGACGTCGGAGGCCGAGACCGGAACCGCGCAGGAGATCGAGGAGTTTCGCGAGCGACAGATCTCGCGCATGGTCATTCTCGGCGCGACCGCCGAGAACAAGCCGCTGCTGGAGGAGAGTTATCGCCGCATCCTCGCAGCCTTCGAGCCGCATGTCGGCATGACGAAGTACATGTTCGGCAGCCGGCCGTCGCTGGCGGATTTCGCCTGGTTCGGACAGCTCAGCGAGATGGCAACCGATCCGACGCCGATGCGGATCATGCGGGAGCGGGCGCCCTTCACGGAGCATTGGGTGCGCAGGCTCGATGACGCCTCCGGTGCCGATGGCACTTGGTATCCGCGCGAACAGGCGCTGGGCGGGTTCGCCGAGGCGCTGTTGCGGATTGCCGGCGAACTCTATCTGCCGTTCCTGGCCGCCAATGCGGACGCTTTTGCGAAAGGGCTCGACCGGCTCGAGATCAAGGTCTGGGGCCTGCCTTACGCGCTGGCGCCGTTCAAATATCAGGTCAAGTGCCTGCAGCAGCTCCGCGTGAAGTTTGCTGCGCTCGACGGCGACGATCGCGCCGCCCTGAAGCCGGTGCTCGAACGCACCGGCTGCTGGGCCATCCTGAGTGGAGCCTGATGATCAACCCTTCGGAAAGTCCTTGCGCAGCGCGATCTCGGCCGCGTCAGCCGGAGACAGCACGTTGCTGTCGAACGCCGTCTGGCGCTCGGTCACGATGTTGTAGAGCGAAATCTGGTTGATCGGCTTGGCCAGCAGCAGCCGAATGCAGTCCGCCAGCGTTCCGTTGTAGACCAGGTAGGGCGTCTTGCTGGTCACGCGCTCGTTCCTGAGAGAAGGCCACTTCTTCAGGTCGGCCGGCGCATCATAGGCAATCGGGAGGCCTTCCTTGAACATAGCCGGATCCCGGTGGTCACATCTCCGGAAGGCTAGCAAAAGAGGGTAAACAGATTCGAAACGGTCAGGACCGTGCTTTCAATGACAACGATAAGCTACGATGTGCGACGTGTTTGCAGCGTCCCGGCAGTATTTGGATTTCGATCACCAGCATCGTTGCACGCGGTCAGTCAACGAATGAACCTACTTGCGGTGCCTGCTTCCGAGCGCGGTCGCGACTGTTTCCGGATGTTCGATCCGCTCGATCAGCATGTCGATGCGGTCGCCGCCCCAGAACAGCTCGCCGTTGAACACCATGCTCGGAACGCCGAACACGCCGAGTGCTTCGGCTTCGTCGATGATGCGGTCGTGCTCGGCGCGAGCGGGCCCGCGAACATAGGCCTCGAAATCATCGGCGGAGCCACCGATGGTGGAGATCACGCCGGCAATGTCAGAGAATTCATCGATCTCCAGCTCATGGTTCCAGAACCGCCGAAACACCGTATCGTGATAGGGCTGAAACAAGCCATGACGCTGAGCGAACAGCATCCCGGCGCTGGAGTAGAACGCGTCATAGATCCGGCGCGGGCCCTTCATGACGAGGCCTTGCGCGTTGGCGAAGCGCCGCGCGTCCATGTAGGAGTACCGCACCTTGCGCCAGAAATGCGGTGTGCGTTCCTCGACCGTGCCCATGAACTCGGGGATGCGCAGAGTATAGGGAAGCCATTCCAGCTCGACGCCGTATTTCTCCTCAAGCTCGAACAGTCGCTTGTTGGCGACATAGGCGTACGGACTCTTGTAGTCGGTGTAGATGCGCACCCGCGGCTTTTCCATCATCAATCCTCGCTTGCTCCGGACGATTGTTTCCGATCGAGAGCAGCGACGCAATGCGAGGTGGCGATCCGGTGGGGCAGCAGCGCAAACGAACGGGCCCCGGTGCATTCAAGCATCGCGGGGCCCTGCTACTTCGTTTTAGCGAAGGATATCTGGTACACACCAGTGATGGTTCGGGACCTAAAAGCGCTTGGCCTTTGCGCTCTTGTCCTGCGGATATGGTCAGATTGTCGGCGGCGCAATGTGGCTAGCAGCTGCTGATCGCCTCAACTTGCGCCGTTACCTTGCTGGTGAGCAAGGTCGCTGGCTTGTGCCGGTGGCGTCATGCTCCTCTCCAAGGGTGGGCCGACGGACATCTGTCCGCTTCTGCTGCGTGCCGGCTGATCATATAATCCGCCGTCAGTTCCTGCGATGCTGGGAGCGAGCGCTCCGCACCTCAACAGGTGCAGTGGCCGAAATGCTGCGGCAGATATCGCGGTCTGTCAAGTTACCGAGAAGGTCGATTCAGGTCAGGATTCCTGTCCGGCTTTGGTCTGACGATAGCGGCTGAAATCCGGATCGTGAGTCATTTTCCAGTAGTCGACGAACCGCCACGGCATCGCCGAGAACACGCGACCCTGTTTGTTGCGGTAGTAGGTTGTCATTCCCGGATGCGTCCAGATCAGTTGCTCATGCTCGGCGTCGACCTTGCTGATGTATTGATCATGCGCGTCAGGATGCACGTCGATCGCCGCGATGTCGTTCTCGATCATCTCGACCAGACACGCGGAGATGTAGCGGCTCTGACATTCGGACTGGAAGATCACGCTGCCGCCATGCGCGGGCCCTGTGTTCGGTCCGAGCATCAGGAAGAGATTGGGAAAGTCCGGCACGGTGAGGCCGAGATAGGCGGTCGGATTGTCGTCGCGCCAGACCTGCTTGAGATTCTTGCCATCGCGTCCGGCGACGTTCAGCCGCGCTGCCATTTCGGAGACCTTGAAGCCGGTCGAGATCACGACGATGTCGTGCTGGCGCAGCGTGCCGTCGGCGGTGACGATGCCTTCCTGTGCAAAGTGATCGATCTTGTCGGTGACGAGCTCGACGTTGGGCTTGGTCAGCGTCCTGAACCAGTTGTTGTCGAGCAGGATGCGCTTGCCGTAGGGCGGATAGGTTGGCACGCATTTCTCGATCAGGTCCGGACGGTCCTTCAATTCGGAGAGGATGAAGTCGGTCAGTTCCTGGCGGTGCCGGTCATTGCCCTTGTTGACGGCGCGATCCGGATGCGGCCACGCCGGGTCCTTGCGCAGGAACGGCAGCAGGCCGTCGCCATAGCGCCAGAACATATTGAAGCGGTACCACTGAACATAGAACGGCAAATGGGCGAGCAGCCACTGCGCGCCTTCGGTGATCGGATCAGAGTAGCCCTTCACCGGGCGCGCCCACTGCGCGGTGCGTTGATAAACGGTGACCGAGGCGACGCGATCGGCAATCGAAGGCACAAGCTGCATTGCGGTCGCGCCGGTGCCGATCACGGCGACATGCTTGCCGTCGAGCTTGATGTCGTCCGACCATCGCGCCGAATGGATCTTCAAGCCCTTGAAATCCTCGTCGCCCTTGAAGCGGGCCGGCGAGGGGTCGTTGAGCTGGCCGATCGCGCTGACCAGCGCGGTCGACTGGAAAGTCTCTTCGCCATTCGCTGTCTTGAGGGTCGAGATCCAGCACCGCTTGCCCTCATCCCAGCGCGCGGCGACGAGCTCGGTGTTGAGCCGGACATTCCGGCGGATGTCGTGTTCGCGCACGACCTTGAGCAGGTAGTCCAGCAGCTCTTGGCGCTGCGCGAAATAGCGCGTCCACGGATTGCGCGCGCCGAAGGAGAAGGAATAGGAGTGGTTCGGCGTATCGACGCCGCAGCCGGGATAGCGGTTGACGTACCAGGTGCCACCGATCTCGTCTTCCTTCTCGACGATGGTGTAGGGGATGCCGAGCCCTCCGAGCGCGACGCCGAGCGCAATCGCGCAGACACCGGCGCCGACGATCAGCACATGCTGCCGCGCCAGCGTCTCGTCGGAGGGGCGCTTGTGCCAGCGCGCCTCGCGGGGAACAAACCCCATCTCCTCCCGCATCAGCGGCGCGTATTCCGGTGTGACGTTTTCGCCGAGCGTCGCCCGCATCATCGTCAGCATCATCTCGTCGCCGGGGTCGGTGATGACGGGTTTCGGCGTGCCGTTCGCGAAGAGATTGAGCACCGCCGCGCGGATCTCGTCCTGGATCTCCTTCGGCACGCCGGCATCGGGATCGGGGATCAGGCGGACGTCGCGCTTCGGCTTGTAGGGCGGCTCCAGCCACTTCGTGTCGCCGGTCATGTGCACCAGCACCATCAGCAGCACGCGGATGTCGCCTTCAGCAATGGCGGAGGACAGATCGAGGGCCTTGCGCGGGAGTTCGATGTTCATGCGGTGCTGTCCTTAGCTCGCCGGCGTGTCCGGCAGGCCGCCATAGGCGGCCCAGGTGGTGCCGGCGATGTA
>NZ_LNCU01000098.1:28323-86506 GCF_001542415.1 Bradyrhizobium macuxiense | reverse complement strand
CCAGCCGGTTCATAGCGGTCGGGCGCGCGAGCTGGCCCTTGTTCAGGGCGCCCGATGCGATGCCGGCTTCGAGAGCCGCCGTGCGGGTGAAGCCGGGCGACACCGCGTTGACGCGGACACCGGTGCGGCCCCATTCGGCGGCGAGTGTCTGCGTGATCTGGATGACACCAGCCTTGGCCGCGGTGTAGGCGTGGATCGGTCCCGAGGTCATGCCGGCGACCGAGGCGACGTTGACGACCGCGCCATGTCGCCGCTTCGCCATTCCAACGCCGACGCTGCGCGCGACCAGGAAGGTGCCGCGGAGATCGATGTTGACCTCTCGGTCCCACTGCTCCATCCGCACCCGTTCGATCGAATGCATCTTGCCAAATACGCCGGCGGCATTGACGAGGCCGGTGATCGGGCCATGCGCCTTCTCGATATCGGCAACACCGGCGACGACGGCACTCTCGCTCGCGACGTCGAACGGCGCCGGCCACAGGATGGCCGTGGTCCCGACCAGCGGTTCGGGCGCGATATCGACGATGACGACGTGCTGCCCCAGATCGGCGAGCAGGGTCGCGGTGGCGGCGCCGATGCCGCGGCTGCCGCCGGTGATGAGGATGGTGCCGTCAGCGCTCATCGTTGTTGTCCTTGTCGTCGGTATTGAAGAGCCCATGCGTGACCAGTTTCTGATAGGCCGTGACGACGTAGTCGGGGACCGCTGTGACGCCGTGCTCGGAGTAGGAATAGCGGCGGCTGAGATAGCCGCGTGCACCCATCAACACCTGGACGATGGCCTCGAATTCCTCATCGGTGAAGGCGGTGGTGGCTCCCGCGCTTCGCGAGCGCTGCAGGATGCGGACATAAGCGCTCGAGATGTTGTCGAAGTGCTTCTGGTATCCGACCGGCGCGAAGAACTCGGCCTCGTTGAGGATGCGCAGGAATTCCGGCACCTCGCGGATGAAATCGAAGAACGCGCTGAAGCGCTCGATTTCCTGCCGTGCCGCATCTGCGGTCCCGGTGCGCGCGCGGATGAAGCGCACCATGTCGAGCCCGATCTTGGGCAGCAACTGGTCAAGCAATTCCTGGCGGTTCTCGAAATGATTGTAGAAGGTGCCTTGCGCGACACCCGCGGCTTCCGTGATGCGGGCCACCGAGGCCTCGGCGTAGCCGTATTTGCCGACGACCTTGGTCGCGGCGTCGAAGATCTTCTGCTTGGTCCAGGCGTTGCGCTCGACCCGGTTGAGCTTTGTCACCTTGGCGGATGTGGCTTGCATCATGCGGTGGCCTCGAGTTCGGCACGGAGAACGCGCTTGAGCACCTTGCCGGACGGATTGCGCGGCAAACTGTCGCGAATGATCAGTTGCTTCGGAACCTTGAAGGCGGCGAGCCGGGCGCGGCAGTATTCGGTGAGAGCCGTCAGGTCGAGAGTTGCGCCTTCCGCTAGGACCACGACGGCGGCCGGCCTCTCGCCCCAGCGGTCGTCGGGCAGACCGATCACGGCGACCTCGTTCACCTCAGGCATTTCGTAGATGACACGCTCGACCTCTGACGATGCGATGTTCTCGCCGCCCGAGATGATCATGTCTTTCTTGCGGTCGGTGAGGTACAGGAAGCCATCTTGGTCGAGATAGCCGATATCGCCGGTGCGGAACCAGTCGCCGAAGAAGGCGGATGCCGTCTTCTCGGGATCCTTCCAGTAACCCCGCGTTACCTTCGGTCCGCGAAGGCAGATCTCGCCATTCTGACCGGCCGGCAATCGCTTGCCGACGTCGTCGCGAATCTCGATCTCGACATGGGCGATGGCGCGGCCGGTCGAGCCGATCTTCTCGATCTCGCGGCCTGGGTCCATGAAGGTGTCGCCGCCGCAGCTTTCGGTGAGGCCGTAGGCATCGATGTAGCGCGCATTCCTGAAATACTCGGAGAAGGCGCGGATGCGGACCTCCGGCGTCTTCTCGCCGCCGCCGATCGCCCATTGCAGGCTGGAGACGTCGTAGCGCTCGCGGTTCGGGCAGGTGAGCAGCGCGGTGGTCATCACAGGCGCGAACCAGGCGGCGTTCAGCTTCTCGCGCTCGATCGCGGCGAGTGCCGGTTCGGGCTCGAATGTCCGATGGATGCACAGCATGCCGCCGTGCCAGAGCACGGCGATCCCGGGCAGGTCGAGCGCGCCGACGTGATAGAGCGGACCGACGACGAGCAGTCGCGTGTCCGCGTTCAGTCCGAGCACCAGCGTCTGATCGGCCGATTTCCAGTAGATGTTCTCGTAAGAGAGCATCACCCCCTTGGGACGATCGGTCGTACCCGAGGTGTACATCAGCCGCATCAGGTCGCGCGGTTGGCACACATGCATCGGCGCGGGCGCGACGTCGGGCGCAAGGCTCGTGATGCTGGATTGCGCGATCTCGTCGAGCAGCACGACGGGTGCACCGCCGCCCGCGATCGCCGCAAGCTCCTCGTCGGCGATCAGGAGACGCGCGCCGGAGTTGCCGACGATGTAGCCGACCTCGTCGGCCGACAGGCGATAGTTGATCGGCAGGAACACAGCGCCGATATGGCTCGCCGCAAACACCAGTTCGAGAAACGCGGCGCTGTTCTTCATCAGCACGGCAACGACATCACCGGGGCCGATGCCGCGTGCAGCCAGCCAGCCGCTAACCTGCCTGATCCGCAGGTCGAAGCTCGCGTAGGTGATGTCCTCGCCGCGATATTTCAGCGCACAGCGATCGGGCGTCCGCTTGGCGTGAAACGCGATGAAGCTGGAAAGATTGATCATTTGCCGCTCGATAGGGCCGATTCCGGCCCGTTCTTTCCCAGGATGAATTATGACTCGTAATTCATCTTTGGCTTGACGTCACCCCCCTTGCTCTGAAAACATCGTGGACACGGAGACGGAACGATCTCCGACAGGGATTTGGGAACGCACACCCGACAGGGAGGGGAAGATGGAGAGCACCCGTAAACCGGGCGTCAGCCGGCGCGCGACTCTTGCGCTGATGGGCGCCGGTGCGGCGACCTTGGCTGCGCCATGGGTGGCCAGCGCGCAGGCCAAGACGATCAAGATCGGCATGCCGACCATCCTGTCGGGCCGAGTTGCGCAACTCGGAACATCATCGCGCAACGCCGTGCTGCTCGAGGTGGAGAAGGTCAATGCGGCTGGCGGCCTCGCCGGCCGGCAGATCGAGATGGTGATCCGCGATTCCAAAGGGCAGCCGCAGGAAGCCGCTCGCATCGCGCGCGAGCTCGTTAACACCGACGGCTGCGAGATGCTGCTCGATGGCGAGGCGTCCTCGGGATCGTTTGCGGTTCACGAGGTGGCGCGCGATCTCGGCGTGCTCTGCATCCATACCTGCTCGGAGGCCTCGTCGCTGACGGCCGATCCCAAGCAGCACATCCCGAATGCATTCCGTTGCGTCCGCCAGGGCATTCACGATTCGATCGTCGGCGCCAGCTATGCGGCGTCGATCGCAAAGGCCAAGGGCCTGAAGAAATGGGCGACCTGTTCGCCTGACTATGCCTATGGCCGCGACACCACCGGCGAGTTCGTGCTGTACCTGAAGAAGTTCGCGCCCGACGTCGAGGTCATCAGCGAGTCCTGGCCAAAACTGTTCCAGCCCGACTACACCGACGTGATCACGAAGATCCTGCAGGCGAAACCGCAGGCGCTCTATTCCTGCCTGTGGGGCGGCGATCTCACGTCCTACATCGACCAGGCCAACATCTACGCGATGTTCACCCAGATGGAGGTGTTCGCGGTCAACATGGCCGATTACACTGCGCTCACCGTGGTGAAGAACCTGCCCAAGGGCATCCACTCCGGCGACCGCTACATCAAGACGTTTCCGCCGACACCGGAGAATGCGGCCTGGGGCGACGCCTACAAGGCGAAGTACAGCGAATATCCGACCAACTGGTCCTGGCAGAACGCGACGGCCGTCATGTTCCTCAATGAAGCCGTCAAGAAGGCCAACTCGACTGACGGCAAGAAGGTCGCGGAAGCGCTGACCGGATTGACCATCAAGTGCCCGTTCGGCGCCGATGGCACAGTCACGATGCGCGCCGACGACCACACGCTGGTCGGTTACGCAATCGGGTGGGGCACCACGATTCCGAAGGAGCCCTATGTGCTCGATATGAAGGCCGGTGACTGGAAGACCATCTTCGAACTCGAAGCCGAGTGGAAGAAAAGCAAGGGTTACACCTGATCCGTACGCCAGGCGGGGACAGCGGTCAGCAGTCCCCGCCGGCGATCTGATGCTTGTCGCGCGCCGGCGTTGCGGCCCGCCGTAATGGATGATTTCCCGTGGACCTCGACGCGCTCGCCAGTTGTTTCGCCAGTCCCGCTTGCCTGGTGACCCAAACCACCAGCGGCCTGATCATCGGTATGCTGCTGTTTCTCGTCGCCGTCGGGCTGACCCTGATCTTCGGCGTGCTCAAGGTAGTCAATTTCAGCCATGGCGCCTTCTATATGTTTGGCGCCTATTTCGCGATGACGGCCTATCAGCTCACCGGCAGCTTCGCGCTGGCGATGCTGTGCGGCGCCGTCGGCACCGCGATCCTCGGCCTGATCTTCGAGCGCGCGTTCATGAGCCGGGTCTATGGCGCCGACGTCCTGATGCAGCTCCTGGTCTGCTATGCCTTCGTGCTGATCTTCGATGACGTCGTGCGCATGATCTGGGGCCCGGAGTTCAAGTCGATGGGCATGCCGGCCGCATTCCAGGTTCCGCCGCTGTTCATCGCGGGCGGCGTGGTGCCGCCCTACTATCTGCTGCTGATCGGCGTGGCGCTCGCCGCTGCCGTCGTTCTCGGACTAGGGCTGGCGCGCACAAAGATCGGCAAGGTGATCCGCGCAGCAGCGCATAATCCGGGGATGGTGTCTGCGCTCGGCATCAACACGGGGCTGATCTATGGCGGCGTGTTCGCGCTCGGCGGCTTGCTGGCGGGGCTAGCCGGCGCGCTTGCCGCACCCGTGCGCTCGCTGACACCGGGCATGGGGTTCTCGGTGCTGATCGAGTCCTTCATCGTCACCGTGATCGGCGGCATGGGCTCGATCCTGGGTGCGTTGATCGGCGCGCTCCTGATCGGACTGATCCGCTCCTTCGGATCGCTCGGTTTTCCCCTGTACACCGAAGGGCTGATGTATCTCTTCATGGTGATCGTGCTGGTCGCGCGGCCGACCGGCCTGTTCGGCAAGGAGGCCGCATGACCGAATTGCAGGCCGGCGAGGGCGCGCAGGTGCTCAAGGTGCCGCGGATCGACGCGAGGGCGCAGCGTTACCGCGATGTCCTGATCGCGCTCGTGGCCTTCATCGTGCTCGCGCTGCTGCCGATGGTGTTCGGCAGCAAGCAGCTGCTCGACTTCGTGGTCCGCTGCGCGGCCTACGGACTGTTCGCGACGTCGCTGAATCTCCTGGTCGGCTACACCGGAATGATCTCGTTCGGCCATGGCATGTTCTTCGGCCTCGGCGCCTATGGCTTCGGTTTGATGATGCAGAAAACCGGTGTGCCGATTCCGGTCGCCTTTGCCGCGACGTTGGCGATCACCTTCCTTGTTGCCGCAGTCATCGGCGCAATCTGCGTGCGGCTGAAGGAGATCTACTTCGCCTTCGTCACGCTGGCATTCCAGATGCTGATCCACTCGACCATCCTGTCGTGGCAGTCGCTGACCGGCGGCGACCAAGGATTGCGCGGCGGCATCCCGCGGCCGCCATTTCTCGGCATCGACCTGTCGAGGCCGATGCATCTCTACATCGCGAGTTGCGCGTTGCTGGTGATCGGCCTGCTCCTGATGCGCCAGATCGCGCAGTCGCCATTCGGCTACACGCTGCGCATGATCCGCGACAACCCGACGCGCGCGAGCTTCATCGGCATCGATGTCTGGCGGGCGAAGCTCGTGATCTTCGTGCTTGCGGCGCTGTTCGCGTCGACCGGCGGCATGATCATGGCGTTGTTCGTCTCAGGCGCCTATCCCGAATTCGCCTACTGGACGATCTCGGGTGAGGGCATCTTTATCAACATGCTCGGCGGCGTCACCACGTTCCTCGGGCCGATGGTCGGCACCGCGCTGCTGCTACTCCTCAACGACACGGTCACCCGCCTGACGGAATATCACGGCATTGTCCTTGGCATCGTGATCCTGTTCTTCGCTATCGGCCTGCGGAAGGGGCTGATGGATTTCATCGTGGAATGGTTCGTGCAGCGTCGCGAGGGAGCAAACGGCTAGCCATGCTGGAGATCCGCTCCCTCTCGAAATCCTTCGGCGGCGTCAAGGCGACGGACAACGTCTCGCTCGACTTTGCCGACGGGTCGTTGACTGCCGTGATCGGCCCCAATGGAGCCGGCAAGAGCACGTTCTTCAACCTGATCACCGGCGCGCTGCGACCGGATGCGGGCCAGATTCTGCTCAATGGCGTCGACATGGCCGGCAAGACTCCGCCGGAGATCGTGCGCCACGGCATTGGTCGCGCCTTCCAGGTTGCGAGCATCTTCCCGTCGCTGACGGTGGAAGAGACGATGCTGGCCGCGGTCTGCGCCGACCAGCGGCGGGCCGGCGTGATGCATCGTCGTTTTCCACTGGCCGAGACGCGGGATCGCGCCGAGCATGCCATGGAGCTGCTTGGGCTTGCCAACAAGCGCAACAGAACGGCTGCGACGCTGTCGCATGGCGACCAGAAGCTGCTCGATATCGCGCTCGCGCTGGTGCTCGAACCGGAAGTACTGCTGCTGGACGAGCCGACGGCCGGCATGGGCACTGAGGAGCGCTGGCGCATGATCGACAAGGTGCGCGAGCTCTGGGAGAAGCAGAAGATCACGGTGGTGTTCATCGAGCACGATATGGACATCGTGTTCAAGATCGCACCTAAGATCGTCGTGCTGTGCTACGGCCGGATCCTTGCGACCGGCACGCCGGACGCGATCCGCAGCAACGACGCCGTCATCGAGGCCTATCTCGGCAGCGAAGACCGTGCGGGAGCCGTCGCATGAGCACACAGCCGGTGGTGCAGGTCGAGGACCTCGACGTCTATTACGGCACCAGCCAGATCCTGTTCGGTGTCGCCCTGTCGGTGCGGCAGGGCGAGACCATGGCGCTGTTGGGTCGCAACGGCGCCGGTAAGTCGACAACCATGAAGGCGATCATGGGGCTGGCGCCGGCGCGGCGCGGCAAGGTGACCTTGCGCGGCAACGTCGTGTCTGGGCTGAAGCCGCATCGCATAGCGCAGGCCGGGCTCGGCTTCGTGCCCGAGGACCGGCAGATCTTCCCGGAGCACACGGTCGAGGACAATCTCGTCATCGGTCAGAAGAAGGGGCCGAACGGCGAGGACGAATGGTCGATCCGCCGGGTCTATGATGTGTTTCCGCTGCTGGAGCCGCTGCGGCAGCGGATCGCCGGCCGGCTGTCCGGCGGCGAGCAGCAGATGCTGGCGATCGCCCGCACGCTGATGGGCAATCCGGTGCTCCTGCTGCTGGACGAGCCGAGCGAGGGGCTGGCGCCGATCATCGTGCAGCGAATCGGCGATCTGCTGCGGCAGCTCCGCGGCACTGGTGCCACAGTATTGATCGCCGAACAAAACATGCATTTTTGCCTTGGCCTTGCGAGCCACGCGACGGTTATCGACAAGGGGCAGATCGTCTACACATCCTCCATCGAAGAGCTCAGGGCCAACGACAACATTCGACAGCGCTATCTGGCGCTGTAAGGCCCCTGACAGCAACGGGAGGAAAAATGGCGGGCGAACGCAAGCTCACGCCGACGCATGAGGCGCCCTATCGGGGATTGAAGGTGCTCGATTTCGGGCAAGGCATCGCGTCGCCCTATTGCGCGATGCTGCTCGGGGTCTACGGCGCCGATGTCATCAAGGTCGAGCCGCCTGAGGGCGATTGGTCGCGCTATCTCGGCACGACCTATGGCAATCACACGACCTTGTCGGCCGTCTACAACCGCGGCAAGCGCAGCCTGTGCCTCGACATGAAGCACAAGGATGGGATTGCGATCGCCCAGCGTCTGGCAAAGGACGCCGACGTGCTGATCGAAGGCTTCAGGCCCGGCGTCGCCACCCGGCTCGGGCTCGGCTATGAGAGCCTGTCGCAGGACAATCCCGGCCTGGTCTATCTGTCGGTCAGCGGCTTCGGGCAGAGCGGGCCGTACTCCAAGCGGCCCGGGTCGGACTCGGTCGCGCAGGCGTTCTCGGGGCTGGTTTCGGTGAATGTCGGGACCGACGGCGTGCCGCACCGAGTCGGCACCACGATCTCCGACATCGTCACCGGCGTCTACGCGTTCCAGGCCATCGCGACGACCCTATTTGCGCGCGCGACCGTCGGCACCGGCCGCTGGATCGACGTCAATCTCTGCCAGTCGACCTCGGCGCTGCTTGGCCACAAGGTGGCCGAGTTCATCCTCGAGGGCGGGGCGCCTCGCGCGCTCAACGTGCCGGCCGGCACCTACCAGACGCAGGACGGCTGGATGATGGTGACGCTGGTCAATGAGCCGCAATACAAGCGCCTGTGCGGGGCGATCGACCGCGAAGATCTCGCCACCGATCCGCGCTTTGCCGATTTCGCCCGGCGCGCCGATTCCGCCGACGCGCTGATCCCGCAATTGCGCGAGGTATTCCTGACCCGGCCGACGGACGCCTGGCTGACGCAACTCCACGCGGCCGATATCATTGCCGAGCGGATCCTCACTCCGGGCGAGTGGCTGCGCAATGCCCATGTCGAGGCAACCAAGGCGTCGGTGTGCCAGGATACCCCGGGCGTCGGCCCGGTCTACACGCCGCGGACGCCGGGCATCGCAAGCCTGTCGGAGGACCGCCTTTGTCCTGCCCCGGATGTCGGACAGGACAGCCGCGCGGTCCTCACTGAGGCTGGCTTTGGTCCGGCCGAGATCGACGGGCTGGTTGAGTCCGGCGCGGTGCGGCAGGCCAAGCGATAACGAAGGCAACCATTCATGAGCACAGATCTCGTACGTTACTCGGTGACGAACCACATCGCCGAAATCATGCTGGACCGCGGGCCGGTCAATGCACTCAGCCTGCCCTTGATCGACGCGCTATTGGCCGCGCTGGCCAAGGCGCGCGACGATGAGATGGTTCGCGCCGTCATCATCGGTAGTGCCCACAAGGTGTTTTGCGCTGGCCTCGACCTCGACATCGTCAGGGGCAAGCCCGCGATCGAGACCAAGACATTCCTCGAGCGTCTCTATTTCGCGCTGAACGATACGCAATACCGGATGGGCAAGCCGACGATCGCGGCCATCGATGGCGCGGTGAGGGCGGGCGGCATGACGATTGCGATCTCTTGCGACATGACCATCGCCGGCGACGCCTCCACCTTCGGCTATCCCGAGATCGATGTCGGCCTGATCCCGGCGATCCACTTCGTGCAGCTGCCGCGGCTGGTCGGCAAGCACCAGGCGTTTGCCCCCTTGTTCCTCGGCGAGCCCTTCGATGCAGCCACTGCCTATCGCATGGGCCTGCTCAGCGAGGTCGTGCCGAAAGGCACCGCGCTTGATCGCGCTCGGGAGATCGCGCGCAAGCTTGCGACGAAATCACCGATCGTGATGAAGATCGGGCGCGACGCGTTCATGCGCGCGGTCGATGCGGATTTCCGACGATCGGTCGAGAACACGGCGGAAAGCTTCGTTGTGGTCGCATCGACCGAGGATTGCCAGGAAGGACTGAATGCGTTCGTCGAGAAGCGGACGCCCAACTACAAGGGACGGTAAATGGCCGGATTGTATTTCGAAGAGTTCGAGGTCGGGCAGGAATTCCATCACGAGTTTAGCCGAACCGTGACGGAGATGGACAACACCATGTTCAGCCTGCTGACCATGAACCCGCAGCCGTTGCACCTCGATGCGCATTTCTCGGAAAAGACCGAGTTCGGCCAACGGTTGTTCAACAGCCTCTACACGCTGGGCATCATGATCGGCATGAGCGTGTACGACACGACGCTGGGAACCACGGTCGGCAATCTCGGCATGACCGACGTCAGGTTTCCCAAGCCCGTGTTCCACGGCGACACGCTGAAGGCGCACACCAAGATCATCGGCAAGCGCGCCAGCAAGTCGCGACCGACTCAGGGCATCGTTGAGTTCGAGCACACCATGACCAATCAGCGCGGCGAGGTGGTCGCGAGCTGCCGCCGTACCGGCCTGATGCATTGCAAACCGAGGGCCTGAGCGATGCGATCGTTCCTGTTCGTTCCCGGTGACAGCACCCGGAAATACGAGAGCGCCAAGAAGACCGCGGCCGACGCGTTGATCCTCGACCTCGAGGATTCCATCGCGCCGGACCAGAAGGTGACCGCGCGAGGCATCACCCGAAAGATGCTCGACGAGCGCAACCCGAGCCAGAAGCTCTACATTCGTGTCAATGCTCTCGACACGGATATGACGCTCGGCGACCTGGCGGCCGTGATGCCGGGCAAGCCTGATGGCATCGTGCTGCCGAAATGTGCCGGCGCGGCCGACGTCAACAAGCTTGCGCTCTGGCTCGATGCGTTCGAGGCTGCATCTGATATCGCGCAAGGCACCACGCGTATCGTGACGGTTGCGACCGAAACCGCACGCGCGGTGCTCAAGATCCTCGACTTCGAGAACATGAGCCCGCGGTTGTGGGGCATGATGTGGGGCGCGGAAGACCTCGCGGCCTCGCTCGGCGCGTCGCGCAACCGCACCGACGGCCGCTATCACTCGCCCTTCATCCTGGCCCGCGATCTCTGCCTGATCGGCGCGGCCGCAGCCGGCGTCGTGGCCATCGATACCATCGCAACCGACATCAACGACCTCGACGCGCTGAAGGCCGAGGCGATTGCTGCGCGCCAGGACGGCTTCCTGGCCAAGGCCGTGATCCATCCCAAGCATGTCGACGTCGTCAACGCGGCCTTCATGCCGACGGATGAGGAGGTCGAATGGTCGAAGCGGGTGATCGCCGCGTTCGCCGGTAATCCGTCCGGGGTGGTCAAGATGGACGGCAAGATGCTGGACAAGCCGCACCTTCGCGCCGCCGAGAAGATTTTGGCGTCGCGCGGAAGATAATCAGCGATCCGGCTCGATCAGCGCGCCGCCTTCAATGAGGGCGGCGATCTCTGTGTCTGCGAGCCCAGCCTCGCGGAGGATTTCCCGGCCGTGCTCGCCGAGCCGCGGCGGATGGCTCCGGATCGACGGCGGCGTCTTGCTCCAGGTCGCGGCCGGGCCGGCGACCCGTAGCGTTCCCTCCGTCGGGTGCTCGATGGTCTGGATCAGTCCGACCGCCGCCAGATGCGGATCGTCGATCAGGCTGTCGAGGTCGTGCAGCGGCGCATGCGGAATGTCGGCGTCCTCGAAGAAGCGCATCCATTCGGCGGTCGTGCGGGTCTTCATCATCTGCGAGAACCAGTCGTAGACGAAGTCGTAGTTGCGGGTTCGCGCCGAGATGCTGTTGAGCCTGGGGTCGCGATCGGCCGCGTCGGCGAGCCCGATCTTGGCGAAGAACGCGTTCCACTGCTTGTCGGAATAGACCAGCGCGCAGATATAGCCGTCGCTGGTCTGATAGGGGCGGCGATCGGGCGACAACAGCCGCGAATAGCCCGGCGGCCCGATCGGCGGCTCGAAGCTGCGGCCGGCCATGTGATCGCCGAGCACGAACTGCGCCATGGTCTCGAACATCGGGATTTCGATGGCCTGGCCTTCGCCGGTCCGTTCGCGGTGAAACAGCGCCGCGAGGATTGCGTGCACGGCGTTCAGGCCGACGGTGCGATCGGCCATGGTCGTCGGCGAGTAGCGTGGTTCGCCGGTGATCTTGCCGGTGAGCGCGGGCAGGGCGGTGAGGCCCTGGATCAGATCGTCATAGGCGGGCCGTCCCGCATAGGGCCCGGTCTCGCCGAAGCCATGCAGGCTCGCGTAGACCAGCCGCGGATTGATCGCGAGCAGATCGTCAGCCCCGAGTTTCAGCCGTGCCATCGCCGCCGGGCGGATATTGTGCACGAAGACATCGGCGGCCGCGGCAAGCCGCAGCAGGGCGGCACGGCCACCGGCCTTCTTGAGGTCCAGCACGATCGAGCGCTTGTTGCGGTTGCCCTGCAGGTACATCGCGCCCATCCCAGGATGGCGCATCGGAGCTGCATGGCGCATCACGTCGCCATCGGGGCTCTCGACCTTGATCACGTCGGCGCCGTAGTCGCCGAGGATCATGGTCGCATAGGGCCCCATCATCACGCTGGTGAGGTCGATGATCCTGACCCCTGCGAGGGGACCCGCGGGCGTGGACTGCGTGTTCCTCGTCGGCGCCCCGCTCAATGGGTTGCCGCCAGCGCTTCGGTGAAGGCCTTGTAGACGTCGGTGCCGGGCTTGCCGCGCTTGTCGACGTCCTTCACCCATTCCTGCGCGACCGCCCTGAAGGCGGTGTCGAACACCTTCTTGTCGTCGGCGCTGAAGTTGATGACCTTCATGCCCTGCGACTTGATCTTGTCGGTCGCGGCCTTCTCGCCGTCCTCGAACCGCTTGCAGGCCTCGCGCGTGGTCTGCTCGCCGGCATCGACCAGTGCCTTGCGCACATTTTCGGGCAGTGACTTGAACTTCGCCTCACCGATCGAATAGGTGAAGATGGCGGTGCCGAAATTCAGGCCCTCGGTGCCGGACTTGAGGATCTTGCCGAAGTCGTAGGACACGGAGCTCTGATAGGAGAAGATGAGCCCGTCGAGCGTGCCGCGCGTTAGCGATTCATAAATCTCGGGTGCTGCCATTCGCACCGGCACGCCGCCGATCGAGCGCATCATCAGGTCCATCGCGCCGCCGGTGGTGCGGACCTTCAGGCCCTCGATGTCCTTTGCCGACTTGATCTCGCGGCTGGTCGCGAGCTGAAGCTGATAGGCCGGCAGCGCGAGTGTCACCAGCGGATGGAGCTGGTTCGGGGCGAACTCCTTGGTCTCGAGGATGCCGCCATTGTGCGAGACCTTGTAGAAAGCGAGTGAGCCCCGGCATTCGTTGTCGAAGATGCCCGGTAGCTCGGCCACCGCCGTCAGCGGAAACTTGTCGGACGAGTAGGACGGCACGATGTAGGAGACATCAGCCACGCCGAGCGCGGTGAGCTGGGCCATGTCCTTGGCCTTGCCGAGCTGCTCCGCCGGAAAGTGCTGGAACGTGACCTGGCCATCGGTCAACTTGGTGACCAGCTCCGAAAACGGCTTGCCGACGAGTTCGTGGATCACGTGGCCGGATGGCAGGCTGTCGGCGAGGCGCAGCGTGATCTTCGCCTGCGCCAGAGCCGATGATGCGGAGGCGGCCAGCAAGGCCGTGCCGATGCCGGCGGTGAGAAAGCGAGAACAGAACGTCATTATGGTCTCCCAGCAGGTGGCCGTCTCAACCGACGGCTTCTTCAATGTTGCATATGGTTCGGCAGCCAGAGGATGATCTCCGGAAATGCCACGAAGATCGCAATCGCTATCAGGTGAGCAATGAAATGCGGGAACGTGCCGTGGAACACCTCGCCCACGGGACGGTTTGCGTAGCGCGCCACGATGAAGCAGTTCAGCCCGATCGGCGGCGTGATCATGCCGACTTCGGCCGTCACGATCTTGATGACGCCGAACCAGATCGGATCGAAGCCGAGCGACTTGATCAGCGGCAGCACGATCGGAACGGTCAGAACAAGGATCGCGATCTGATCCATGAAGGAACCGAGCACGATGTAGCCGCACAGGATCAGCGCGATGATGACCCAGCGCGAGACGTCGAGCCCGCCGACCCAGCCGATCAGGTTCTGGGTGACCTGCGTGAGGGTGAAGAAATAACCGAAGATCTGCGCGCACATGATGATCAGCACTATCATGCAGGTGCCTTGCGCCGCGTGCCGCAACGTCACATAGAGTGACGTCATGTTGATCTTGCGCTTCCAGCAGGCGAGACAGAAAGCGCCGAACGCGCCGAATGCAGACGCTTCTGTCGGCGTCGCGATTCCGAGATAGATGGTGCCGGTGACGATCGAGAACAGCACCACCATCGGGCTGACCTGCCAGAGCAGGCCGAGGCGCTCGGACCATGACACCGCTGTTACCGTCGGTGCGCGCGAGGGATCGAGCAGCACCAGGATGTAGATCGTCGACATGATGATGACGGTGACGAAGATCGCCGGAATGATGCCGCTGATCAAAAGCTTTCCGATGTTCACCTCGGCGAGCAAGCCGAAGATGACGAGCGCGACCGAGGTCGGCAGCAGCATTGCGAGCGTACCCGAGATGGCCACGACGCCGGCCGCCATCCTGGGTTCGTAACCTTGGCGGATCATCGCCGGCAGGCTGGTCGAGGACAGCGTCGCGGCTGACGCGGTGCTGGTGCCGCAGATCGAGCCGAAGTCGGCACCGGCAAGGGCGGTCGCCATGCCGAGTCCACCCGGGATTCGTCCGACCCAGGCCGCCGCCGTCTTGAAAAGATCGTCGGCGACGCCGGACAGCAGCACGAGGTCCGCCATCAGGAGAAACATCGGGATCGTGATCAGCTCGTAGGAGCTGACGGCCGACAGCGGCGTCGTCTGCAGCACGCCGAGCAGGATCGGCAGGCCGCCGGTCAGATAGAGGCCGACCCCGCCGGAGAAGGCCATGGCGAATGCCACGGGCGTTCCGATTGCCAGCAGGAAGAACAGCAGGCCAAGGACAAGGGCGGGGATCATTCGAAACCTCCGGCGGCCTTCTCCGAATGACCCGAGATGGCCGGCAGCGGCAGCAGGTTCTCGCCCGTCAGAAGGCTTGCGGTATTGGCAATGAGGTGAACGGCGAGCCGCAGCGCCAGGATTGCCGCCCCGACAGGGACGAACGCTGCGGACGCCCAGGTCGGCCACGGGATCGCACCTGCCATCACGTCGCCGGATACGTAATTGTCTAGTGCCCGTTGATAGCCGAGCCAGGCGATCGGAATGAAGATCGCGAGCCCGACGAGGTTTGAGATGATGACGCACAGGCGCTGGATCACGGCCGAGAAGCGAGGCAGCAGGATATCGACGCTGATGTGCCCATTCACCGCGTAGGTGCCGGACAGCGACAAGAAGAAGACTCCCGTCATCACGTAGAGCGAGATCAGGTCGTAAGCCCAGGAGAACGGGCGGTTGAAGACGTAGCGCATCACGACGTCGGAGAACACGATGATCATGATCGCGAACATGAACACGGCGGCGACGGCCGAGGTGACCTTCTCGACGGCGGTCAAGGCCTTCAGGCTTGTCTTGATCACGTTCAGCTCCGTCGCGCTACTTGACCGCCGCGACGGCTGCACTGAATTCCTTCAGGGCGTCGCTGCCGTGTTTGCCGCGCGCATCGAGCCCGTCGGCCCATGCCTTGCCCACGCCCTTCGTCAGATCCGTGAGCTTTGCGATCGCGTCGGGCTGCAAGGTGTCGAAGTGGACGCCTGCGGCCTCCATCGATTTCATGGTCTCGCTGTCCTGCTTCTGCACTTCCTTGCAGGCGGAAGGCAGGATCTCCTCAGCCGCATCGACCATCGTTTTCTGGATTTCGGGCGACAGTTTCTTCCAGGCATTCTCGCTGATCGAATAGGCGACGACGAAGCTCGCGAAGCCGAAGCCGTCGGTGGAATATTTCACCAGCTTGTCTGCGCCGTAAGCGACAACGCTCTCGAGCGGAAACAGCAGGCCATCCATCGTGCCCCGCGACAGGGACTCGTAGGCGTCGGGGGCCGCCATGCGCACGGGCACCGCGCCGATGGCGCGCAAGGTGAGATCCTGCGCGCCGCCGGTCGACCGCAGCTTCAATCCGTTGATGTCGCCCGCGTCCTTCACCGGGTGCTTCACAGTCAGGATGCGATAGGGCGGCAGGCTGACTGCGAGCAGGAGGCGAATGCCATTCGGGGTATAATCCTGCTCCGCGATCACGCCACTTCGCGCGGCCTTCCAATAGGCCAGCGTGCCCTGGCAGGAATGCTCGAACATGCCCGGCAGCATCGCGACTTCTGAGACTGGCATCTTGTCGGACACATAGGCCGGCGCGACATAACCGATGTCGGCGACGCCGGTTTGCGTCAGCTTGAGCATGTCTGCGGCTTTGCCGAGCTGTTGGGCCGGATAGTGCTCGAAGGTTACCGCATTGTTGGTGCGTTTCTGAACCTGTTCCATCCAGGGCTCGAGCACGAGCTTGACGAGATAGTGTCCCTTCGGAAAGGAGTCGGCTACGCGTAGCTTGATTGGCTCCGCCGCCGCCAGATTGACCGATGCGATGAGGAAGCCATAACCGACCAGTGCTCGCCCGAGCCCGCCCATATTTTCCGCCCCTGAGAATACGTTGTTGTTTTAAGTAGCTGCGCATAAACGAATTTGCGCGTCAAGCATGGCTCGGCTGAGCAGGGCTGATAGGACAACCGGAAAGCGCGGGGCGCCATGCATCACGGGCCGCCACCGCGAATTGACTTTGATCCCGGATCGGCGGCAAATGCCTCAAACCAACATTCATTGCCGAGAGGAAACCACCATGGCGGACGCGCTGATCATTGACGCATGCAGGACACCACGAGGCATCGGCAAGGCCGGCAAGGGCGCGCTCTCCAGCATTCATCCACAGCAGCTTGGCGCCGCGGTACTGCGCGCGCTGGCAGACAGGACCGGCATCAACACCGCCGATGTCGACGACATCGTCTGGGGCACCAGCTCGCAGCGCGGTCCGCAGAGCGGCGACCTCGGCCGCATGTCGGCGCTCGATGCCGGCTATGACGTGCGCGCCAGCGGCGTCACGCTCGATCGCTTCTGTGGCTCCGGCATCACCAGCGTCAACATGGCCGCCAATTCCATCATGGCGGGCTCCGAGGACCTCGTGATCGCCGGCGGCACGGAAATGATGTCGATGGAAGGCCGCCGCGGCGAGGGGCCATTCATGATGGACAACGGGAACCTTCGCCTGCGTGCCCGCCACCCGCAGTCGCATCAGGGCGTCTGTGCGGACGCCATTGCGACCATGGAAGGGATCACCCGGCACGACGTCGACGCGCTTGGTCTCGAGAGTCAGAAGCGGGCGGCTGCGGCGATCAAGGGCGGGCATTTCGACAAGAGCCTGGTTCCGGTCTATCGCGAGGATGGCACGCTGGCCCTCGACCGCGAAGAGTATCCGCGGCCACAGACGACGATGGAAGGCCTCGCCGGGCTGAAGCCGGCGTTCCCGGCCGTTGCCGACTACGCTCTCGACGACAAGGGCACGACCTATCGGAAGTTGATCCTGGAGAAACATCCGGATCTCGACATCAACTTTGTCCACCACGCGGGAAATTCTTCGGGTGTGGTGGACGGCTCCGCCGCGATCCTGCTCGCGTCGCCGGACTATGCCCGCAAGCACGGCCTGAAGCCGCGCGCTCGCGTGGTCGCGATGGCCAATATGGGGGACTCGCCGACCTTGATGCTCAACGCGCCGGTGCCGGCCACCCGCAAGGTGCTGGCCAAGGCCGGCTTGACGCTCGACGACATCGACCTGTTCGAGATCAACGAGGCCTTTGCCGTGGTCGCCGAGAAGTACATCCGCGACCTCAAGCTCGATCGCGACAAGGTCAACGTCAACGGCGGCTCAATCGCGCTCGGCCATCCGATCGGTGCGACCGGTTCGATCCTGATCGGGACGGTGCTGGATGAGCTCGAGCGCCGCGATCTCAAGCGTGGGCTGGTCACGATGTGCGCTGCCGGCGGCATGGCGCCGGCCATCATCATCGAGCGGATCTGAGCCGGTTCAGACGGCGGGAAACTGCAGCTCGAAGGCCACGCCTCGGCTGGATGGCAAGAGACGGATCGAGCCGCCATGGGTGACCATGGCGGCTTGTACGATCGGGAGTCCCATTCCGGTGCCGCCCGTATCGCGACGGGTGGTGAAGAAGGCGTCGAAGATCTTGCCGCGATTGGTATCCGAGATCGGGCCGCCGTCATTGCTCGCAATTCTATCGGCTCTTTGCGTCCGATTCCGACGCAGCCCGTCGCGATGCGCTCGATCACGTCATGCTGCATGCCAGTAAACAAGCGCCTGAAGCGCGCACTTGTCGTCGATTAAAGACGGCGAGCTGTTTCTGATCCGTGATCAGGACGGCGCCCTGACGGCCGACTTGTAGTCCTGGTGCTTTGACCAAGAGACGTAATAGGCCACCCCTGTCATCGCCGCGATGCCGGCGATGCTGACCACGATCTGCATTGTCAGTGCATTCGGGCCTGTAATCAGGATCAAGTGCGCGGCAAAGGAGAGGAATACGCCCGAGCAGAACACGGCCAGCCACTCTTCACCGCATTTGATGATCGGTTGCAGGACGTGAGAGTGCAGATGTCTCCAGTCACGCGGCACCAACAGGGTGAACAGGAACGTCAACGCCAGGAAGTGCAGGATGCGGTATGGCTCGACGTTCTCCTGCTCGTTCGGCAGGAATGTATTGACGAAGGAGTCGGGGACCATCTCGGCAAGCATCGGAATCCTGCTGCTGGCGACAATCGTCAGCGCGAACAGGAGATACAACAGAGCGGCAGCGCGCAAGGCAGGCACGGCTTGCATCGCGCGGATCGCGTCTGCATAACGATTGCTTATAAGGCTGCACCAGCCGCCCATCACGAACAGGAGCTGCCAGCAGAATGGATTGAAGTACCAGTGACCGTCCGGATACGACGTCAGGTTCCAGTCAAGCAGACGGGCTGCCGCATAGAGCGCCAAGGATGCGACGAGCGTCACGTTCGGTAGGGTCAGTAGCCCGAATAGGACGATGGGCAGGAATGCCATCAAGGCAATGACGAGTTGCAGGACGTCAAGATTGAGCGGCGTGGCCTGCAGGAGCAGGCCGTAGATCAGAGACCGGATCGAGTGATCGATGAAGCCGGTGATGTTGAACTCGTTGATGATCTCAGGTGCCGCGGTCCGGCTCGCGACATAGCTGATCAACTCGACATAGATCACGAACAGCACGATATAGGCCGCGTAGAGCTGCCACACGCGCTTGAAGATACGGGTTGCGGCTACCAGGAATCCGCGTTCCAGGGCCATACCGGCGTAGATCAGCGTCGCTGTGTAGCCCCCGACGAATACGAACAGGTCGGTCGCACCGCTGAAGCCGAAGTTGCGCAAGGTCAGCGCGTTGACCGCGTTGTGAGGGATGTGGTCCAGAAACAGAAACCAATTGGCGATGCCGAGCAGCAGCGCGATTCTGAGATCGCTGTTGCGTGCCGCGATCTCGGCATTTGTTGTCGGATTCATTGAAAGCAGACGTCTACTGGCCGGAGAAGCGGAATCACTAATCTAGTGGGAACCTCAGCACAGTCCGAATAGACTTTGCGTGAACATATGTAGTCTGAATTCGGTTCCGGCCAAGGTACCGAATCCGAAGAAAATCACGTTCTCGAAATCGTCGCATGAACGCTTTCGACGTCAGACTGGTTCGTGTTTGCGGAGGTCGCGGGCATGGTCGAGCGTATTGGCTTGCAAGTCTGCGCCGGTCAAGCCGATCTCGGGAAGGGCAGCCTCGGCAAGGATGTCGTCCGTGATGTCCCCAACAGAGGATCCAGCGATCTCGTGGATGAAGCTGATATTCGAGCATTCCCCTGATGCGACCCGCGCGACGACTTCGCGCCTGGTCATTTCGGGATCGACGATGGCCTCACGTCCGCGGCGGCCATAGTCATCATCACGACGAAATATTGCATGTTCGAAGTTCGACACCTTGACTGTCATCGGGTATTATTTCCGATGATCCGAATAAAGTCAAGGCAATTTCTGATAATCGGAATTAGAAGGTTCGCCCCTGACCTAGCCGAAGGAGAATCGGCCAGGCACCCTTCCGGAGACCACTCCTACTTGTCGGACGACCGTCCGCCGGAGGCCTTGGTCGCCTTGCGGCCCTTTGTTGCCGTCTTGCCCCGCATCCTTGCGATCTGGCCGCGCGGCAGGGTGACACAAATCTCGCCGATCCATTCGAGCCTGACGCCGTTGATCGGCTTGGCATTGAAGCTGGTCAGGTTGACGACGCCGGACGAGCTGCCGCGCTCCACAGTCTTGAGGTAGCGCTCACCGGTCTTCAGCCGGACTGCGGCCTCTTCGCCGTAGAAACTCGACAACGGATGACGCTGCTCGCGATAGACCACGATCACGTCGCCATTCTCATATTTTGGCAGCATGGAATCGCCCGATACTTCGAAGGCGATGGTCTCCTCCGCAAGGGGGAACGGAAGTTCGACGTCGCCGAGACCTTCCGGCGGCACCTGCTCGTAATCCGGCTCGATCGAGGCGCCGGCGCCGATCCGCCCCATGATCGGCACCGCGTTCAGCTCAAGATACTCGACAATCAGGGGGATCTCCGCCGCCTTGATCAGCCGTATTCCCGATAGAATTTCGGACACCGCACCGGCCCGCACGCCCATCGCTTCGGCAAGGCCCCCCTTGCTCTTGCCCGTCCTCTCAAGTCCGCGTTCGATCATTTTCACGTCAAGCATGGCTCATCCTCTCCGAATCCCTGAACTGTCATAGCAGTTCCGATAATCAGAAATCAAGATGTTCCTGCGTAGCGACATCGAGAATTCGCCGACATGAGGCAGTTCGAAGCGGAGCGGTTCCAATCAGTGCCGCAAGCGATAGAACCATCAGTCTGGCGTTGGCCAATGGTATCGCTTCGGTCAGGTAAAGCACGAAAATGCCACCGAAAGCGCCTGTGCCTTGCATCTCAGCAAGGACAGCGAGGAAAGAGTCGGGCTGGGTCAGATGGCAGTGGCGACGGCTTAGAGATGACTCGTGTTTTCTGACGGTCGAGGCATTGGGCGATGGATCGGCGCCATAACGGATTTTGAATAGTGGTTCGTGGTGGGATTAGCTCGCGGGTAAGCCTGCATCCAATTGCAAGTTTTGCGAGACGGCGACCGGCGGGAATGTGCCCAGCCGGTGCACCTTCGCCCCCATGCCAAACGTCCGGTCTGATCCTCGTGCAGGCCGGAGGCGGCGATGGTGTTGGGGCGATATGACCGGTCGTCAATTGGACCCGCCATCGGCTTCCAGGGGGCCGGGCGGCTCCGAAGCGTAGCATGGCAAAGACTGCCGTTACCAAAACGACGGCTCGCATCGGATAGCTTGATTCCGAGCTGCTCCTGCAGTCGGTTGTCGATGCGCGCGAAACTCACGCACCTCAGCTTGGCCAGAATCATGGAGCCTGAACCGCTTGCTGCATCCTCGGTAGATTCAACATCGGTGCATCAAATCGCACGCTCGAATCATTTGGTATTTGGACGATGCTTGTCTCAGCCATCGATTTATTCGCCGGGCCCAGATGATCGATGCCGGTCGCCACCACCGAGACACGGACAAGACCTTCTAGGCGTTCATCGAAAGTGGCGCCGACGATGATGTTGGCGTCCGGGTCGGCCCCTTCGCGAATGCGGGTAGCGGCTTCGTCGACCTCGAACAAGGTCAGGTCCTTGCCGCCGGTGATTGAGATTATGAGGCCACTGGCGCGCTTGATCGAGGGATCCTCGATCAATGGATTGGAAATCGCCGCCACAGCAGCAGCGAGCACGCGTTTTTCGCCAGAAGCCTCGCCTCTGCCCATCATGGCCTTGCCCTTCTCGCGCATGACAGAGAGAATGTCGGCAAAATCGAGATTGATCAGGCCTTCTTTGACTATAAGATCACTGATGCAGGCGACACCTGAGTAAAGCACTTGATCGGCCATGGCGAAGGCATCGGTGAATGTCGTTTTCTCGTTAGCCACCCGGAACAGGTTCTGGTTTGGGATAATCAACAGGGTGTCAACCGCCTCCAACAGTTTCGCGATGCCTGCTTCGGCAAGGCGCATACGACGCTGGCCTTCGAAGTGGAAGGGCTTGCTGACGACACCGATGGTGAGGATGCCAAGCTCACGTGCGATCCTGGCTATGACGGGTGCTGCCCCAGTGCCGGTACCGCCGCCCATGCCAGCAGTAACGAACACCATGTGTGCTCCGGTCAAGTGATGCTGAATCGCTTGAATTGCCTCTTCGGCCGCAGCTCGCCCCACCTCGGAGTTCGAGCCGGCGCCAAGCCCTTCGGTCACCTTTGTGCCCAACTGGATGAGGCGCTCGGCTTTCGACATGGCGAGCGCTTGGGCGTCGGTATTGGCGACGACGAAGTCGACGCCTTCCAGGCCGGCGGCGATCATGTTGTTGACGGCATTGCCCCCGGCGCCGCCGACGCCAAACACAACAATGCGCGCTTTCATCTCGCGAATGTCGGTGATGTTCGCCACTTTGCACCTCACGATTGATCCGACAAGCTGGAATCGCGGGCCTAGATTGCTACCTATGAGCCTTGCGATATGCGTCTAGTGCAGCTTGTCTGTTGCTGACAATCGAGGTGCCAACTCAGCCATCGCTCCGTAGAGCCGCCACCTCGCCCTCAAGCCGCGCCGTCGCTTCTGTAGCGGCCATAGTCTCTACGGTTGCCTGCAGGCCAGGCACTCTGCGCACCCGCGTTCATGCTCGAAATCTGTGCGGTGACCGGTTGCCCTCGATTCGAGCTGCACAATTTCCGCCTGCAGCGCCTCGATCTTTTCCTCTGGTTGGACGATGTTGTCTGCCTGACGACCACCTCGTGGGCAGTTCAGCGAGATGAACGCTCACCAGGACTTTGCCGTCCTTCGCAAGCGAGCGCGGCAACCGGAGCCGTTTGGCAGGTGATTGGGCACGCCCGCTGAGATCGTCAGCAGGGCCCGAACTGCGACGTATGTCAGCGCCTCAATCGGCATCGGCTGCTCTCCTGGAACGACCGCGAGGCAATCGGCTCTTAACCAAAAAGTAACCACAGGCTAGGCTGCGTTGGTTAACAAGTTCTTAACGTCGCTGAGAAAGCAGCGGAGCGCTGCTTGGTTGGACGAAGACGGCTCTTGCCAATAGGTTCCAATGGCACTCCAACCATCACTCAGCCCTTCCTCATGCAGGTTGCCATTCTGCTAGACGAGTGCCGCGATGCGATCTGGACAGCGACGGAGGCGGCACCCGATGAGTGCACCGCAATCGCGATGCTGATGTCGCGAGTAGCGCAGGGCGGGCAAGCGGTGAGCCATTCATCCTTTATGCAACGGTGGGGCACTTTCCTATGGCAATGAGAAGATGCTCGGCGTTGCGATGGGCATGCTTTGTGAACTCCTGCTGCTTGATGAGCCGGCCTCGGGTCTTGGTCACGACGAGATCGCTAATCTCGACGCGGCTCTCCGGGATCTCAAATCGCACGATGTGACGCTGTGTATAGTTGATCACAAGGTTGGATTCCTGGGGAGGCTCGCGGACCGTTCGATCGCGCTCCATCATGGTGCTGTCATTGCCTCCGAAAAGACCATCGATGTCCTCGCCGACGAAGCCGTTGCGACGGCCTATCTGAGCAAGAAGCATGCTTGATGTATCGAACCTTAACGTCCGTTACGGCAAGCAGAAGGTACTTTCGGAGGTGATCGACCTGCTTGGCAGGCTGGCGATTGTCGCAGCCGGTCTTGCCGAGGCTCAACTCAAAGGAGGATTACGGTTCGAGCGCTATCGGCGCAAGGCGGACATTGCTAAGCCAGACCTTTAGCACGGTTGGGCGGACGCTGATCGAAAGATCCATTCGCTGTAGGCCGCACAGCTCGCTGCAGAATTGGCCAATCTTCGCTTCAATTAGCTCTCACAATCCGCGGGTCGAAGAGCAAGAAGCAAGTCATGGAGGATCCATGCCATCGATAGTCATCGCCCAGGGCGGCGGCCCCACCGCCGTGATCAACCAGACGCTCTGCGGCGCCATCCTCGCCGCGCGCAAGCATGATCCGTCGTCGCGTATTCTCGGCGCCCGCCACGGCGTGCGCGGCCTGACGGTTGGCAATGTCGTCGATCTCACCGCCATCCCCGAAGCGGATTTGCGCCGCCTCGGCAATACGCCCAATTCGGCGCTCGGCTCGACCCGCGACAAGCCAGATTCCGGCGCATGCTCTGCGATCCTCGCGGCGCTGAGTCGGCTCGACGCCCGTGCCTTTGTCTATATCGGCGGCAATGACACGGCGGGAACGCTCGAATTGCTGCGTCAACAGTCAAACAGTCCCTGCCATTTCGTGCATGCACCCAAGACCATCGATAACGATCTGATGGAGAACGATCACGTCCCCGGCTTCATCTCGGCCGCCGCTTTTGTCGCCAATGCCCTTGTCAGCGTTGATCTCGATTTTCGCGCTATGCCCGGCATCTATGTCGCCATCGTCATGGGCCGCCATGCTGGATTTCTCACTGCAGCTGCCGCAGGCTGGCAGCAATCGTCCGACGATGCCCCACATCTTATCTACACGCCGGAAAAGCCGTTCACGGTTGCCCAGTTCCTCGACGAGGTCGATGCAGTTTATGCCCGCTTGGGCCGCTGTATCGTTTCGATGTCCGAGGGCGTGCAGGACGAGATGGGACGGCCCCTCGCCGAGGCGCTGGCAGGCGAGGCGGTCGAGCACGACGCCCATGGCAATCTGCAATTGACCGGCGGCGATCTTGGTATCGAGATCCAGAAAGCGCTGAAATCGCGTTTTCCCAAGGCGAGGGCGCGCGTCGATACGCTGGGCTATTTGCCGCGCGGATATGTCGGCGTGATCGACGAAACCGACCGCAAGGAGGCTTTCGACGCTGGCGCATTTTCCGTGCAAAGCGCCTTGGGCGGCAGCGGCTCGGTGGTGCTGCATTATGACGGCCACCACACCACACCTCAATTCGTGCCGTTGACGCGTGTGGCGGGCAAAACGCGTCGTATGCCGGATGACTTCTTTGCCGGCAGCAATGCCGTCTCGGCCGAAGGACGGCGGTATTTTCGGCGGCTGCTGCCCAAACGACCCGACATCTTCCCGCCGTTCGTGTGAGAATGCCGGATAAGAGCATTCTCAACATAAGGTGTGCCGCGGCCTCGAATATTGCCCCCTTCGGCGTCCAACGTTGACGCCCGTGCAGCGCTTCGATCTGGAATGGGTTGCGGCACTTATGGCGAATTGGGCGGGGGCAACCTTGGACGCCGGATGGGGGGTAAAGGCCACGCCGATCCACAATTGACACGTGCGCATCTCCACGCCACATCGGCACCTTGCGCGACTGTCTCCGTCGAAACTCAGAAGCAAAACTAAATCAACGGCACCGACATGGGCTCGGGGCATCGGACCAAAGGAGGGGCTGGCGGTGTTCGGCGGGACACGGGCGGTCGCCAGCGCGGCGGGCCAGCGCGCCTTTGCCATTCGTCAAATGCGATCGGCCGGTCCCATTCCGCCGGCTCACCCGAAACAGCTCTCAGCGGGCTTCCTATTCGTTCGATCCGACGCGCCCCAACTCGCGCTGTCCTGTCGGGGTCAACGCCATGATGCATTCCCCATGAGCGTTCTCGTCGCCGTCGCAGATCAGTTCGTCGCGCAGCAAACTCCATAGCGTTTTTGGTCGGACATCGGGGCACACCAGCATGCCGCCCAGCTGCGATCGATATTTCCGCACAACCAAGCCGGCCTCGACGGCTTCAAGTGCGCGCTGTTGCGCAAGCGTCAACCTCGAAACCTTCTCACTCAAACCCATCCCCCACACTCAACACCAACACAACAAAGCATCTATCCACGTCAGGGGTGAAAGTGTGGCACATCAGTGCACGAAAGCCACACCGCACTGCAAATCAACACGCGCGCTACAAACGCGTGCCACGCATCGAGCTGCGGAGGCAATCACGTCAACTGAGCAGCAGCAGGCCCGCGAAATGCGAACGAGACGTAGCTTTAGGGACCAGGCTGCTTTCCCCGCAGTATCTCGCGCGTCGTCTGGTGGATCCAGCGTTTGTGGTCAAACGGTCAGGGTCCAACCGGAAAAGTGCGTGGCATGGTGGTGATTGTCGTCCGGGACGGCCGGAAGGCCATTGGTATTGCCTGCTAAAGCCATCGCAACCCTGGAAAAGCAAGCGCAATGGCTTCGGGCCTATCCGCGCTATACTTTCAAAATCGAGGGCCACGCGGACAAGCGCGGAACCCGCGAATACAATATTGCGCTTGGCGCACGTCGTGCCCAGGATGTCCGCGACTTTCAGATTTCGAGCGGGATTTGTGCGAACCGCATGTGGACGATCTCGTACGGCAAAGAACGACCTGTTGCCGTTTGCAAGACGAGTCCTGTTGGTCGCAGAATCGGCGTGCGGTGACGGTATTGAACGCTAGCTCTTGACGGCAATGACGACTGATCGGAAGCTCTTAATGCGGTGCTCAGAAGCGCGCTCTTATTCAGCGTGATGCGGACAGTCCTTGCGAGCGCCGCGGAATCCATCAACGAACGAACCAGCTTTAGCGGGTCGCGTAATGGCTCTCCGGCCGATTGCGCCAAGGCGCGCTTGATCGCGACAGTCATGCCGAGCTGGGGAGCCGCTTGCGCCGGGCGATCCAGCCGACGACTATCGATAGTGTCGCCACGACAAGCGGCGGCACCCCATGCCGGTATTCGCCATGGAGGGTGACGGTCGCGAGCGCCGCCAACATCACGGTGCAGCCGAGCGCCGAGCCCCACAGTCGTGTCCGTGCCTGCGCCAGCAGAAAGGCGGTCGTGAGTTCCAGCGATCCGGTCACGAAATGGAACCAGTGCGGGTATCCCCACCGCAGATATTCCTCGTAGATGGACCCAGGGGCGAGGATGTTGCTGAGCGATCCCGCGACGAAGAAAGCTGCAAGTGCCCAGGCCGAGACTTGGCGCCAGGAAATCTTTGACATTTATCCAACCTTTTTCTGATGGGGCTGCGCAGAGGACCTGCGTGGTCGCGCCAAGTGACGGCTGGCCGCGGCGCATTCCTGCCGAAGGAGATGCGACTCTTTCGGGGCAGGTCCGAAAGAATCGCATCTGATCGCTGATCCGCGGACCTACGCCGTGGCGGCCTTCTGGGCTGCCGCGAAGACATCCCGGGGAAGCGTTGTGCCGGCGACATGCTCGGTGCCAGCGACGCCGAGGTCCATCCAGCCCGCGTTGACGGCCTCGAACATTGCTTCAGCCGGTCCAGTTTGGCCCTTCGGGATGCCGAGCTGCTCGAACGCTGCCGGCCATTCGGCCCGCGGGACAGCGAAGGCCTTGACGTCGTGCTGCATGACATCGCCAAGTTGCGCTGCGACTTCATCCGCGCTGACCATCGAACCAAGTTCGATGACGCGATGCCCCGACCACATCGGCCCGGTCAGCAGCGTCGCCACCTCAGCACCGATGTCGTTCGTCGCGACCATCGTCGATTTCCGGCTGGTCGGATTGTAGTAAACTGGGAGCGTGCCGCCCTGGGCGACGTGCAGGCCGTACAGGAAGTTCTCGAAGAACCCGCCGGCGCGCACGACAGCGACCGGGGACGCCAAGTCGCGAAAGCCTTGCTCCAACAGCGATAGGGCGGTGATCATTCCCAACCCGCTGGTTCGGTTCGCCCCCATCGACGAGAGCGCGACCACACGCGGCGGTGCGGTCTTGGTCAGCGCCTCGACATAGCTCGCGATGACGCCCTTGGCCTCCTTGAAATCCGGCGAGGGGGCCCAGACTGCGGGCAGCATGACGAACGCGCCGTCGACGCCGTCGAGCGCCCGCTGAATCTCTGCCGTGTTGTTCCAGTCGCCCTCCACCAAGTCCAAGCCCTTGTCCATCCATTCCGCCGCCCTCTCGCGACTGCGGACCAGCGCGCGCACCCTCTTGCCGTGAGACAGCAGATGCTTGGCCGTCGCGCCGCCGACTTTTCCCGTAATTCCCATCACCAAAAACATGTGTTCTCTCCTTGCCCTGAATGGTCTATGTTTGAGGGCAGGTCTCACATAGAGACCTTAGAGCTGCGCCGTAAGGAGGCAGTTTTTTGTAACCAGGAGAGAAAAAGGGGTCCCGCATGAGCGCCGCATTGAGCGCGATCGAGCGATTCAGCCGATATCAATCGGACGACGCCCAGTCAGTAAGACCCGTACATTGTCCGGTGCGCGAGGTGCTTGACCGCATCGGCGACAAATGGAGCATACTCCTGGTCATGACCCTCGCGACGCGACCGCAGCGCTTCAGCGAACTTCACCGAGCCATCCGCGACATTTCCAAGCGCATGCTCACCCAGACGCTGCGCGACTTGGAGCGCGACGGACTTATCACCCGCCATGTCTTTCCGACCAAGCCGCCGAGCGTTGAATATTGCCTATCCCCGCTAGGCCAATCCCTGCTGGAGCCGATGGCGAGCCTCATCGATTGGGCCGACCGTCGTTATTCCGATATCCATGCCGCGCGCGTCCGCTTTGACGGAGCCCTCTGTGATGCCTAGCGCTATTGATCTAAGACGGAAGTTCGCATCATCGCATGCGTGAGGTCTGACGGCGTGCCTCTGTAAATCGGCTCGCAACTTTGCCTCCGTCAATACGATGTCGATCAAGGCATTGGCGTTCCGATCGGCTCCAGGACCCCGCGCCGAAGCACAATAATCTCCGATTTGCAGCGCGCATGGTCTCATCCGTGGACGCCCGATCATCGAATGAGCGGAAGAACCTCGAATTCATGGAATCGCGGTGGCGACGACAGCGTCCATTCCAGCGTGGTCGCTCCGCTGCCCCATGGGTTGCCGGCCGCCCTCGACTTGCGGATGAGCGCATAAGCCATGCCCACGAAGAACACGACGAGCCCGGCTGCTGAGATATAGGCCCCGATCGAGGAAATCAGGTTCATGCCCGCGAATGCGTCGGGATAGTCGGCGATGCGCCGCGGCATTCCCGACAGCCCGAGGAAATGCATCGGAAAGAACGCGAGATTGACGCCCACGAACGTCAGCCAGAAGTGCAATTTGCCGAAGGTTTCGGAATACATGTACCCCGTTATCTTCGGAAACCAGTAGTACCATCCCGCGAAAATCGAGAACACGGCACCGAGCGACAGCACGTAGTGGAAGTGTGCCACGACGTAGTAGGTGTCCTGAAACGATCGGTCGATGCCCGGATTGGCCAGGACCACGCCGGTCACGCCGCCGATCGTGAAGACGAAGATGAAGCCGATGGCCCACAACATGGGCGTCTCGAAAGTGATCGAGCCGCCCCACATGGTGGCGACCCACGAAAAGATCTTGATGCCGGTCGGTACCGCGATCACCATGCTGGCGAACGCAAAGTAGGCTTGGGCGCTGCTTGACATGCCCACGGTGTACATGTGGTGCGCCCAGACCACGAACCCGATGAATCCGATGGCCACGAGCGCATACGCCATTCCGAGATAGCCGAACACGGGCTTTCGACTGAAGGTCGAGACGATCTGGCTGACCATCCCGAAGCCCGGCAGGATCATGATGTAGACTTCTGGATGTCCAAAGAACCAGAACAGATGTTGATACAACACGGGATCACCGCCAGCCTCCGGCGCGAAGAACGTTGTCCCGAAGTTCCGATCCGTCAGGAGCATGGTGATTCCGCCGGCAAGCACCGGCAGCGACAGCAACAACAGAAATGCGGTCACGAGCACCGACCAAACGAACAGCGGCATCTTGTGCAAGGTCATTCCGGGCGCCCGCATGTTGAAGATGGTGGTGATGAAATTTATCGCTCCGAGGATCGAGGACGCTCCAGCCAGATGCAGGGCGAGAATGACGAAATCGACCGCCGGGCCGGGATGGCCGGAGGTCGAGAGCGGCGCGTAGAGCGTCCAGCCCGTGCCGGCTCCGGACGAGCCGGGCTCTCCCTCGACAAACGCCGAGATGATGAGCAAGGCAAACGACGATGGGAGTAGCCAGAACGAGACGTTGTTCATTCGCGGGAACGCCATGTCCGGCGCGCCGATCATCAACGGCACGAACCAGTTGCCGAACCCGCCCATCATGGCAGGCATCAGCGTGAAGAAGATCATGATCAGCCCGTGGCTGGTCACGAACACGTTGTAGGTATGAGTGTTCGTAAAGATCTGAAGGCCGGGTTCTTGCAGTTCCGCGCGGATCAACACTGAGAGAATCCCGCCGATCACCCCCGCGCAGATCGCGAACACGAAGTACATCGTGCCGATGTCCTTGTGATTGGTCGAATAGACGTAGCGACGCCAACCGGACGGCAGATCGTGTGCATGACCGTGAGAAGCGACATCCGCGGAAAATGACATTGCGTTCTTCCTTGGGTTTCAAGAGTCTGCGGCGGGCTAATGCAGGCTTTTGGAACCAATCAGGGCGGTGATGATCCTTTTCACTCGATCGCACTGCATTGCAGCGCTTCGCCCGAAGGCCTGAAAATGCCTGACGCATGGCAGGGTCGCCCGCGAGACGATTGTGTGGTGCTCCTCCGGAGGGACGTCCGACGTCTGGTCCGAAGTCGGACAGGCGGGCGGCAGCGATCCGAAGTAGGCGGGATGGACCTCGTGCATGTAGCAGGGCGGCGACGCATACTCGTGAGGGGCGGGGTCGTCATCGTCCCGGTCGAAGCATCCGCGGTTCTGGGTCATCGTCCGGCCTCCGTCGCAATCAGGCTCCACCTGTGGGTCGGCGGGGCGCAGCCAAACGTCCAGACGTCGACGCTGCGTCGCTCTTCGGGCTTCCCTTCGCCGCCTTCCAGAATCCTGTAAGAACTGGCGACGAAGCGCACGGAAATCTCGGCGTGTGCGTCGTCAAAACGCGCGGCAACGATCTCGGGAGGTGCGACCAGCGCGAACACAGTCTTCGTCTTCTCGTGCCGATCCTCTTGCGCCGAGATCGCGTCCGAAAACTCGGCATAGACCTCAGGGGAAACGTATCTGAGCAGTGTCGCCTGGTCGCCGGCATTGAATGCCGCGACGACCGCCTCGTAGGCCGCAAGTCTTTCGCTGAGGAAGTCGATCACGGTGAGTCCGCCGCAATGCTTGAGCACGCTGGCTGCCAGCGCCTCCATCTCTGCGCAGCGCGCCGAAACGCTCACGGGCGAGATCGCGCGGCCGGATCGTTGAGCGGCTTTAGCCTTTGCAAGGGAAGAAAAATGCTCAAACCAGTAGGTGAACAGCCCATAGACCCAAAGTCCCCACAACAGCGCGACGACTCCTGAACCGTTGCCATCCTCGGGCATAGCGACCTCCTTGTTGCCCGAAGCCTCGCTCCCATTTTCCCGGCGAACAAACGAATTTAATCGCCCGAATAAATCAAAAAAATTGCTGTTGCTCTGGAGAACTGCGTCCTGACATGGATCGGGAGATGCCTGGCGCTCGCGGCATGCGGAGAAGATGATATCTTCCCAAACATCGGCAGCGGCCCGATGGGCCCGATCATTGCGGAGTGATCGGAATCGTCAGTCGGTGGCGATCCTGACGTCACTGCTTGCGCTCGGGTTCTGCACGGGAGGCGTTATGCTGGCGTGACTTTCGGCGACGGCCGACGTCTTGTGATCGTTGTACGTCAAGGCGGCGGTTGCCAACAGAAAACCCCAGAAGATTGCGACGCAAACCAGCAATTCAATGCTTACCTCCGAACCTGGCATCGGATTCGATCGTGCTCTGGACGTCGGCAGCAGTCCAACCAGCCTCGACGCGACTGCCTTCTTCTGGTCGTCCATCCAGTTCTGTCCGGACATCCGGTCGAGCATCGAGATCAATCGCTTCTGCGCTCGTGCTCCGATCATTTCGTCGAGCCGAGCCGCTTCTTCCCAAGGGTCCACGTCCAACCGCGCCAACGCGGAAACGACGCTGATCTGCGTTCCGTTGCCGTCCTCGCAGATCACGGCATACAGGAAGTCGTCATATCTCGACGGCAACACGGAGGTGGATTTGATCTCCATCTGAACCTCCCTTGCTCTCTCGTTTGTAGTGACGCCTCATTCATTGCCGATCCCCGCGCGCTGACAAACGATAATTTGTGCCCGTTTCCAGCAAAGAAACGAACGATGGGGCCATCAGAGTTTTTGCGCCAAGAATGCAATAATTGTCGCTTGCCAAGCGCGATCGCGCGTCGCCAAGTCTAGCGAAACATTTGGAATGGATGCTGCCGCGATAGCCGCGAAGGCGTCTCGCCAGGAGACCCCTTGACCGGCAGAGAGTGAGGGCCAACGTGACCTACGCAAGAACCGACCTCTGGCACCCGATCAAATTGCCGCCGGTGATGATCTCGGAAACTGATCGAGAAAGACTGGTTGCCGTCGCTACCGCTGCATTGACGGATCGCGGGCGAGCCGCGGCCGCGTCGAACCTGCTGCGGGAGCTCGACCGCGCCACCATCGTCCCGGCCGCTCAGCTTCCGGCAAATGTCGTCGCTGTCCACTCACGGGTGCATTTGCGCGACAACATCACTGGAGAGGAAAGCTGGATAACCCTCGTGCTTCCCGGAGAGACGAAGGGCGGGACAAACGCGCTGTCGGTGTTGACGCTCTCGGGAGCGCCTTGATCGGATTGCACGAGGGCGCATCGATCGATTGGTGCACCGCCTCCGGGAATCGCAACAGCAAAACGGTTCTCCATTGTGACTAAGGGGGGCCGCGAGATGTCACATGGCTGGGATACGGAGGGCTGGAGACCAAACGACGAATCCCATGTCACGATGCCTTTTTCCCTCGCGTCTTCGGCCTCTCGAACGGTTTGACATTGTCCATGCGCCCCTCCGGCTTCACGGCGACGAGCACGCTGCAGGGCGGCTTGTGCAAGATGGTTTCACCCACGGAGCCATTCAGCCAACGCGCAAGCGTTCCTTGATCCCGATGGCCGACGACGATCAAATCGGCACCGATCTCTCTGGCGACCTGAACGATTTGCTCGGATGGCCTGCCGTATCTCAGGGCACCCACCGTCGAGCAGCCCGCGCCGTGCAAGCGCCTGACGCCTTCATCGATCACCTCTTGGACCGCAAGCCGCTGGGCATCGGAAACGACGAACGACATCGCCTCGACGACCGGCATGCTTTCCGTCCTGTCGACGATCGCGAGCAGATGCACGGTGGCACCGCACGACAATGCCAAACCTTCGACCTGGGCGAGCGCTTCGCGCCCATCCGGCGAGCCATCGAAGGCCAAGAGAATTCTTTGATACACGTGCGGTCTCCTTGATTTCAAACGGCCTCACGGTCGATGACGCTCAGCGCCAACCATGGGCCTGACGCCACCATATTCCCCCGGTCGATCGCGACAAATGAAAAGTCTTCGCGCTTGACGGCAACATTTTTGATCTCTCCGACCTGCGCCGGTCATCTCATCCATCAACATCCTTGCTGACAACCGACAAATCTTCTCGTTTGCAAACGCCGCACAAACGTCGACTAGTCAGTATGGCCGAGACGGATCATCGATTGTCTTGACGGCCGGCTCTCAACAATTGAGGGAACGAAATCATGGTCAAAACCCCATTACACGATGGAACTGTCAATACCGGCCGCACATTGGCGTCGTCTTCGTACGGAATGAGCGAGAAGGACCCTGCACGCGTCGGCTATTGGTCGAGAGGGGAAGTGTTGATCTTTCTTGACGATCTCCTCGGCGGCGAGCGGACAGGTATCGGCGCGTTCGCCGCGATCGGCCGCTCCGTCGACGATCATCTCGTAGACCTGATCTTCGAATCCGAACTGGCGCAGGGAGCGATTTGCGTCCTGCTCAAAAAAGAAATGATCAGGAAAGGAGGCGCTCACATGATCCGCCGGGGAGGGGTTTTCGCTGCGGCCTCTCCGGGCAATGGCATCCGCGGCACTCGCAATGCCATCGCATTCGCCCGCGCGCATATGGCGGGGTTAGCGGACATGATCGAGGATGGCGTCGTGAACATCTTCGATCCAAGGCTGAATGCGAAACTGATGTATCTGCTGCTGTTGCACCGCAAGCAGGTCGAACTCCTCGATACGGTCGATCCAGGTGCCGCGAATGGAAGAACTCACCCCTGTCCGAGCGATCACTGATCGTGACGCACGCTCCCGGCGGCAAGATCTCAAAGAACGGCAGATGGATGCTTGACGCGCCGACCTTGTCTTTCGTTCTTATGGCCGTTGCCGTCGGGCTTGCCGCCGCGTTCGTGTGGTTATTTTCCAAGATCGAACGGGCATTCAATGTGCGACGTGCCCGAAAGCAACGCAGTCAGAAGGGCCAGTGACGGTTATACGAGGCGCCGCTTCGTCGGCCTAGCGCGCGCCCCGTCCTGCCCCCTACTTCTTTACGAGCGCGACGGCGCGCAACGCGGCAAGCGCGACTTCCAACGTGGCGGCATCAACGTTCGTGGAGTAGGTTGTATAGACCGGGAAAGAGAACCGCGGTGCGCCAGGCACCAGATGCAGGTCTCCCGTCAACAGGTAGGGTTGGATCGCGTGCATTCGGAAGTATCCGGAGCCACCCTCCAGGAGAGTGTAAGTGAGAGCAAGCGGACCGAGGTTTGTCAGCAGGCTTGGGACCGTATCCGGAAAGCTCATGGCGTGCTGAAGGGAGAACTCGGAACCCCATTCGACATGGACGTACTTGGGATCGCCGTCTCGATATTTCGCAAGATCGGTGGTCACGAGGATGAGCTCTTCCTCCATCAGCAAGTCGACCTCAATGCCGGGCAGCTGATGCGGCGCATATACGATGGCAATGTCTATGAGCCCCGCCGCAACGTGCGAGATCAGGTCCTGGGGCACGTCGACGTGCACCCGAAGAGCGATGTCGGCATGGGAGCGACGCATTCTCCTGACCCAATCGAGCAGGAGCGGCTGCCATAGGCTGACTTCGCTTCCGATCGTCAGCACCGCGCTATGGCCTTCGGGCACCGCCACCTGCTGCTTGGCCTGCTGCCACAGCTGAACGAAATTGGGGGCGAAGCGCAGGAACTGCTGACCGGCGGGAGTGAGGTTCGCACCGGTCTTGTTCCGGACGAACAGCGGCCGCCCGAGTTGCTGCTCGAGCAGACGGATGCGTGCGCTCACCGTGGTTTGCGCGACATGGAGACGGTCGGCAGCCTTGACGAAACTGCCGGTCGAGACGATCTCGATAAATGTCCTGGCGAGTTCGATATCCATCCGATGAATGCAGCAATTCTGCAGGAAACGGTCAATTCAATTCGTTTGCCTCGACCGTAGCTCGTTTGGCTTAATGCGGACAGAAGGCGAGGCGAGGTGTGTGCGCTTTCGCCGCATGTGGCTTCATTTTGGAGCCGCTACCCAGAAGGAGGTCGCCATGTTGCCTCTTCCGAAGGTTGCGTTGACCGCATCGGATTATCCCCGTCTCGACCGGCTCGCGCGAGCCGCATGGAATCGAGGCAATATGGACGCACTTCTCCTCGTCGGCGAAATCAACCGGGCCGAGATCGTGCCCGATGACGCCGAGGATGCCGATGCGCTCGTGAGGATCGGATCGTGGGTCACCTACCGGATAAATTGGGGCGCTTCGCGAAGAACGATCCAGTTGGTCTGGCCTGAAGACCAGACTTTCGGCACGGACTGCATATCCGTTCTGTCGGCATTGGGAGCCACGCTGATTGGCCTGCGCCGCGGAGACAAGATGCCTTTCTTCATCGGCGGCAGCCTTGACTTCGTCGTAATCGAGAACGTGGAACGATCACGCTCGAACGTCGTACCGTTTCGTGTCCCGAACATTGCAAGAGCCGGAAGACAGGATGGCGATCCGGGTCCCACGGCAGCATGACGTAGTATCCCTGTATCCCTTGTAAAGAACCGGAGGACGCCTGATGGGAACGATGACGACGGTGCCTGCGTATCGGGGGCCGGCGCTGTTCTCCTACGGCTTTAGGCCGTTCTTCCTCTTTGGCGCGATCCAGGCCGGAGTCATGATCCCCCTGTGGCTCGTCGTGTTCGCCGGCGACATCACGCTGCCGACGGCCTTCGGGCCGCTCGACTGGCATGCCCACGAAATGCTGTTCGGATACGTCGCTGCGGTCATCGCAGGCTTCCTGCTGACCGCGATTCCGAATTGGACAGGACGGCCGCCGATCCGGGGACCACGACTGGCGGCTTTGTTCTCAATGTGGCTCGCGGGCCGTCTCGCGGTGAGCTTTTCCGAAACGATCGGCTGGAGTGCGGCGATGGTGGTAGACACCCTGTTTCTGCTGCTTCTCGCCGCCGCTGCCGCGCGTGAGATCGTGGCGGGGCGGAAGTGGGGCAATCTGATGGTCGTGGGCGTTGTGATCCTGCTTGCGACGGCCAACATCGCTTTTCATGTGGAGGCGCATCTGGAAGGCGTCGCCACGTACTCGACCCGGGCCGGAATTGCCATCGTGGTGACGCTGATCGGCATCATCGGCGGCCGCATTGTGCCGAACTTCACTCGCAATTGGCTGGCGCGTCGTGGGGAGGGGCGGATGCCGACCCCATTCGGTCGGTTCGACGCCGTCGCAATCCTGACAGGCGTTGGCGCGCTTGCCATTTGGGTCGTCGCGCCGTCGGGGCCCGCTGCAGCCGCGGCGCTTTGTTGCGCCGGTGGGCTGCATCTTTTCCGCCTCGGGCGGTGGGCCGGCGAGCGGACGCTTCCGGATCGCCTTGTGCTGATCCTTCACGTCGCCTACGCCTTTGTTCCGGTCGGATATTTCCTGACGTCCTTGTCGGCGCTCGACCTGATCGCGGCCGGAGCCGGTGTGCACGCTTGGACGGCAGGCGCCATCGGGACGATGACGATTGCCGTGATGACACGCGCATCGCTTGGACACACCGGGCAGCCACTGGTGGCTTCCCGCGCTACCCAGGCGCTCTACCTTGCCATTGTAATTGCGGCTCTTGCGCGCGTCTGCGCCTCACTCGAGCCTTCTTCGCATGCAGGCGTCTTGCTGGCGGTGGCAGGTGCGGCATGGACGATGGCCTTTCTCGGCTTCGCGCTGACTTATTCACGGTTGCTTTGCATCGTCCCGCCTAATCCGCCGTAAGTGCGACAACCCATTCCCGATTGGAGCGCTGCACGGGGGGCAAGGTTGGACGCCGAAAGGGGGCAATATTCGAGGCCGCGCCACACTCCGCGTCTCGGAATAACCAGGCGTGAGAGCCCGGCAGCGCGAGGCTGGCACACTGCTTGCTGAAATCTCGGTGCCGGGGATTGCATTGCCCAGGTTGAGACAGGGCGCCGCCGGAATAGCGTATTTCAAGACCGGCGGCGTATCATTTTGGAACTATAAGCACGGGCGGCACGAAAGGTGGCGCGTGGTGACGATTCAGGTGAAGCGTGACATACGGCTCTCGACCGACATGCTGATCATCGTCGCGTCGACTGCGATCGTGGCGATCGGCGTTGTGATCTGGTGGATCTAGCGGCCCGACTGCGTTGAGCCCTAGAACGGGGGATTTAGACGAACCCTAGTATTTCCTTACGGGAGGCCCTAATGGCTCGCCTCGATTTTTATTTCATGATTTTGATGCTCGGGTTCGTTGGGCTGGTCGGAGGGCTGACATTGAGCCTTGTGCCCTAAGTCCGGCGTGGTCGGCGGCCCATGAAGCAAATGCCCGCGACCGAAGCGATCATCACCGTCGCCTTGCTGGTGATACTAGCGCTCGTGATTTGGCATGGTGCTCTACCGTAGGCTCGCATGCCAGAACATTCCGCGTCGGCTTGCGGACGCGCGGGCCTAGAGAACCCAAGTTGGGTTGTGGGGAGGTGCTGCCATGACTGCCGCGGCCGAAAGACCGGCAGCGAAAGGGCCGGGCAACGATCTGCAGAGGGTGGCCGATCTGCTTGGCGGTCCGCGCGTCCTGTTGCGCATCATCACAAGCTCCCCTCGATGTCCACGAACTGATGATCGACGCGTTGCCCGGCGCCGCGCTCAATCACCTCATCCTCGGCTTTTGCGTGATCCACAAGATGGGCTCGCTGGAAAGGTCGTCGGCGTGAGCCTTCGTACCTTGCACCATCCGATTACCAACCGCCATTCAAATTCAACTTGCGACCGTCGCAGCGTACGTCGGGAAGGGCAGGTGTCCGGTGAGAGCAGAGTGGCTTGTAGTTCCGCGCCAACCGCCGAAGCCCGTGAAGACAGCGCGCTGTTCGATATCAGAGCATGCACATCCACTGCGTTTGGCGCATTCCGAGCGCTCGAGCGGCACCATGTGTTAGATCAATTGTCACCGCGGGCGTGAAAGGACCTCGATCGTTTATCACCACGGTCACGGACCTTCCGTTCTCGGGATTCATGAGTGTTACACGCGACCCGAACGGGAGTGTGCGGTGCGCGGCCGTGAACCCACTTGAGTCGAATATCTCACCGTTTGCGGTCCGTCGTCCCGATGAATAGAAGGGTTGCGACCACATGCTGTCCTGAGCATGTCCCGTGAGGCTTGGAATGTGCAAAGAACCAAGAGAAGCCTCGACTGTGAGCGGATGCGGACGGCGCGATGATCCACGCTATCGCCAGTGCAAGGGCGCAAAGAGAATGGACGAACTGACCTAACCGATGGCACATGTCGATCGTCTTCGAGGTCGCAACGACGGAGGGCACGGTTCTGATGTGGAGTAGGGCTGGGGGTGGACGAGATCGCGCTTGGCCCCGCGCTGACGCGGCAGCGTTAGCTATGCCCGCCCGGTTGGAAGGTGGCGAAAGTCACCCTACGATCCGTCTCAGTGATTGAGAGTCTGACCGCACTAAGGCCGCGCTACCGCGGCGGTTGTGGACGCCATGACGGGGCGGGCGCTAGCGTAGTCGGCGGACGCACAGTCCAACTTCCGCCGCGTTCAGCGCCACACTCAGAATCGCGAAACTCACACGCTTCGCGCAGTGGTCCCGGTCGCTTATCTGCGGCCCCCAAGCCTTGGTGACCGGGACCGGCGCGCGAAAATCACGGCCTACCTATCGCTCGTTGGCGACGATGCTGGACCTTGTGATTTCAAGATTGTCCGGCGTCGCTGCAGTAGCGTCAGGCCGATCAGCGCTATCATAGCGGTTCGCAAGATCTAGAAGACGCCGCTTGACAAATGGATCCGCCTTGGCGGCCAGATCCCGTACCATGCCTGCGCGTTCCTTCCTGAAGCTCTCGTCCATTTGGGAGTCCTTAAAACGCAACAAACCGTAAGGGCCGGCGATGCTAGCGCATGATTTGCATTTGGGCGAGCTTCACCGCGTTTCTAGCGACTGTCTTTCGCACTGCAGAACCTCACTTCCGCCGCGTTCCGCGTCAGACTTTGCGGGCGCGAACCGTCTGGAGGCGTTCGCGCAGTGGTCCCGGTGTACTATTTCCGCAGCTGTCCGGCCCCGGTGCACCCCGACCCGCGCGCCCGAAAGGAGCGGTCCCCGGCCGTGATCATGCTGCTTAGCCGGGGACCTTATGCGGTCGGGGATGGACTGGGAATAGACCGCACCGTGCAATTCGATCGAAGCGGCGCCGCCATCGGAAGTGTCGAAAGTCACGGCGCCGGTGCGCCCGAAGAGAGACATGCCATGGCGCAACAGCATCCAGCCGCGTTGTGGCTGCTGTGAAGGATGGAAAGCGAGGCGCGTGCTCTGGCGTAATTCTCGCGACCTTATGCCGACCTGACCGTGGGATCGGTCCCTCATAGGAAAATCCGCCTCGCGGGAATATCTCGCGGTCTTCAAGCGGGGCATGCCCGCCCTTGGCCGCCGCCTGGGTGGGCATTTTCTTTTCCAGCCGACACAACGGAAATGTCCAAGTGTGCCGTGGCCTCGAATATTGCCCCCTTTGGCGTCTAACCTTGACCCGTGCATCGCTCCAACCCGGGGGTGTGGCACTTGCGGTGCTTTGGCTGGAGTCAAATTTGGACGCCAAATTGGAGTGGGCGCCTGGGGGCGGAAAGGGTCAGGCGGCTGACTTTGACCCTCTGCCGGGCGTGCTGATCCCCGAACTGTTGCGGGCTGAGCTAGCCGAGAGCGGAGCGCAATCGGCCCTTATTGTAAACCTCATCGATGAAGCGGGGGAGGTTCTCGATAACGTCCTCGAACGTTTCGTATGCCATCGGATATACCGCCTCGACCTTTATGGCTTTCATGAAGCTCTCCGCCTTGGCGTTGTCGTACGGATTGCCGCGCCGCCCCATTGAGCCCACAAGTGCGCGCGCCGCCAGTGTGTCGCGATAGCGCTCGGAGGCATATTGCGAACCTCGATCCGAATGATGCACGCATCCCGCCGGCAGGTGTCGTCGCTCGATTGCGACCGCCAGAGCGGCGATCGTCAGCCGCGCATCGATCGAGCGGCTGATCGCATAACCACGACTTTTGGGGCATCGATGGTCGTGCCAAGCCAAATTCACCATGCCGGTATCCAAGCATTTCGGAAAATGTCGACACGGCGTCGCCCGTGCTCGTTCAGCATGCTGAAGCAGGCAACGATGGCGCTGTGGTTTGGATCGGCGTGGCCTTTGACGTCTATTCCAAGGATTGCCCTGTCGACATGATGTCGGTCACGATGCATCGTCATTCGTGATGAGTTCTCATACTATCGCAAGCACGATGAGCCTGCGTAGTCGAACGTTTTCTCCTTCGGCTGCGATCTGGCTGGAGCTATCGATGATCTTGGCACGCCAACGTAGATACAAGCGAACCGGTGGCCAGCGCGGCCTAACTTTCGTCACAAGCCATTTCATTCGGAAACGAGGGCTGCTCGCCGGCGATTAGGCCTTCGTTGACGGGCCCTGCACTACACCTTCAACTGCGTTTCCATGTGCCGTAGCCGCAGGTCCATTCGTATGAGGCCCACGGTCGGCAGACCCACAATCATCAGTAAGAGTAGCTCGACCTCGATCATTGTCACGCTCTCCTTCGCAATAGGACGTCACCGCTGTTTCCGTTTCGACGGCTCGATCGAGGCTGACACTTCAACCTCGTGGCCCCCTGTGGAGCGTCGGGCCCAGCTTGCGGTAGGTGGCCGGCAGCGTCCGGCAATAGCGTAGCGCGGCCGTTGACGACCTTCGGGATGACAAAGCGCGGCGCGGGTTGCCGTAGGCTCACAGGCCGGCCTCGACGTCCGCCGCTGTTTCAGGGCCGGCCCCTTCGGACCATCGCGCGCTGTAGCTCCGCCCTCAGCCATGTCTGGCACCGTCCTCTCGAACGCGGGACGCGAATAGATTCCGGCCTTCAACTCGCACAAGAAAGACTCAACGGAGACCTCGTCGCAATGCCCCGGAGGTCATCGCGGTTCGCCGCCCGCGGGTGATAAACGCAGGGAGCCTGGACCAAGCGTGTCAGCGGCCTCGAAATGCTTGAGCCGGAGCCGGTCCCCGACGCCTCACGAGGGCGCGCGTAGCGGTCGAACATCGAAGGTGCCTCGGTGGCACCTTGTCATGCCGCAGGGAGGCCCACGACTATTGATGTTGCCTGTTGGGCCCAAAGCCGAGCGAGCAATTCGAACGTCGCCGCGGTCTCCTCCGATGGCAAGGCTGACGTTGCTACGCGACAGTTGCCGCTCCGCGATCCGGCGAAGCATCGCTTGAGTTGGTTTGTTCATGTGCGACTGCGTAGGCATTTGGCATCGCAATAATTGATCGCGCTGCCGGATGGTACTCTGCCCATAGTTCGACGCTCCGTTCCAGCGTGCGATAACCGTGTTCGGCCACGCCAGTGTCGAAGATGGTCGACAGCGGGGTGGTCTCTCATGTAATTTCATTCCTACCGACGACCCAGGTCGCATTTGAGCGCGGTGTGATGACCGCTGGTGCAGGGACGGGTCTAGTGCGTCTACTCAAAGGAGTTCGCGGCGGTCACTATCGCCACCATCCTCTCCAGCGTCTTTCTGCTTTAGATTTCTCAAGTACTGCGGGTGTGTCGACGCTGGTGCCGGCGGGAAGATTGACGTGATCAAGTCACCCAAGGAGAACCGACTAATGAAGCACACTGGAAATTGCTTTTGCGGCGCCGTCGAACTGCAAGTCACTGGAGAACCGGAAGCCATGGGCTATTGCCACTGCCGCTCATGCCGCTCCTGGTCGGGTGGTCCGGTCAATGCGTTCAGCCTTTGGAAGCCTGAGGCGGTCGAGGTCACAAAAGGAGTTGACCAGATTGCGACATTTGAGAAGACCCCGATGAGCCAGCGCAAATATTGCAGCAAATGCGGCGGTCATCTGATGACGAACCATCCGACGCTTGGACTCGTCGACGTCTTCACTGCCACAATCCCGACGCTCAAATTCGCCCCCGGCGTCCACGTCAACTATGCCGAAGCGGTGTTGCCGATACGCGATGGCCTGCCGAAGTTGAAGGACTTTCCGGCCGAGTTCGGCGGATCCGGCGAAATGCTTGCCGAATAGCTCGGCGGTCATCTGATAGCGATAGCGGGCGTGGCGGCAAGTTGGCGCCACGCGGTGACCTACGGTCCTGCGCGGTCCGATGCTCGTTCGGGCCGGCATCGGATCGGTTTCTTGGGCGCTTCCACGCAACTATGCGTGAGTTCTCCGCGGGCACAGTTGGCGGCAGCCATGTCAGGCGAAGGTCCCGCCCTGCAAAATCCGGATTTGGTCTTGGTGACGGGCTTCCGCTAAAAGGCTGTGGCGCCGCTTGCCGCGACGATCGCGGAATTTCGCCTGACAAAATAATCAAAGGAAACGTCCGATCATGACCGTCAGACCAGAATTGCCAGAGCGCGCGCCGCGCGGAGAGGGTATCCCGACGGCGCTTGACGGTCTGCTGGTTGTCGATTTTACCCGCGTTGTCGCCGGTCCGGCCTGTACGCAGACGCTGGCCGACTTCGGGGCCGAAGTCATCAAGATCGAGAATCCGGACGGTGGAGATGACACGCGCGCGTATGAGCACGCCGAGATCGGCGGCGAGAGCGCTGCATTCCTGAGCCTCAATCGCAACAAGCGAGGTATTGCGCTCGACTTCAATAACCCGGCTGCGCTGGAGGTGGCCCGCGAGTTGATCGCCAAGGCCGATGTCGTGGTGGAGAATTTCTCCGGCGGCGTGATGAAGAAATTCGGCCTCGACTACGCTTCAGTGGCGCCGACCAACCCGCGTCTGATCTATTGCTCGATCTCGGCCTACGGCCGGAAAGGCGATTTTGCGCTGCGCCCCGGTTTCGACCCGATCACGCAGGCCGAAAGCGGCTTCATGTCGCTCAACGGTTTTCCGGACGGCGAGCCGGTTCGCACCGGTCCGCCGATCGTCGACATGGCAACGGGGATGTCGGCCTGCAATGCCATTCTGCTCGCACTGATCGCACGCGATCGGCTCGGTCGCGGCCAGCAAGTCGAGGTCGCACTGATCGACACCGCGGTAGCGATGACCGGATTCTACGGAATGGCCTATCTGATCAACGGTAACAATCCCGGCCGGTTCGGCAACTCGCCGAACGGTTCGCCGACCGTTGGCGTCTACCAGGCATCTGACGGACCGCTCTACATGGCTTGCGCCAACGATCGGCTGTACCGACGGCTTGTAACGGACGTGCTCGAACGTCCGGATCTCATCACCGATCCGGAGTTTGCCCAGCGCAAGGCTCGGAGCGCCAACAGGGAGAAGTTGCGCGGCATCATCGCCAGCGTGTTTGCGAGCGACAAGCTGGAGAACTGGATGGCCAAGATGAAGAAAGCCAACATTCCGGTCGGCTATCTGCGTACGGTCGAGGAGGGGTTCAACGCACCCGAAGTGCGCGATCGTGATCGCTTGAGCAAGATCTCTCACCCGACCGCTGGTTCGGTTCCAAACATCGAGTCACCGGTCACCATGAGCGTCACGCCGACGGTCGAACCCGTCGCCGCTCCGTTGCTTGGTCAACATACCAAGGACGTCCTGCGCAAGACTCTTGGCTACGACGACCGGCGCATTGCGGCGTTGGCCGAGGCGGGAGCGTTCGGCAAACAAGGCAACACGGGTTAGCGCGCGGGTGGGCACCGAAAATCAGGCGCTTTTGACCGCCAATTTGTCACAAGCCGACCTGATCGCCGGCGAGCGGAACGCCGCTCGCACCATATTGCTGTCCCCGCCAACACAGCGCGGCATCTCGCGCCGGCCGACATGTGCCAACGGCACTGGTGTCGAAATCGAGCCGTTCCGGTAGTTCAGTTCGGCTTGCTGCGCAGGTTGTTCCTTGGCATACTTTCAACTTCTTCGAGCTCCGCACGATCGATTTCGAGGCGAGCCATCCGAAGTATCAAGGTTGCCGTCGTCAGGCCAAGGCGTTCGGCCTCCTGCGCTGCGGTTTCTACCTTCTGGGCCAAGCCTTCACGTTTACCTGGGTATGCCATTCGTGATCCTCACTTAAGGTGCGAGATGAAAAATCCCACTTATGTTGCAGAGCTGCAGAACAAGCTCGGAGCTCCATCGAGCGAAACAGTAGAAAGCCTGCGACTGTTGAAGGCCTTCCTTCGGCTTGCGCCCGACCAGCGTTGCGACGTCATCGAGCTGGTCGAACGTTTGGCGGCTCAGCCGCCGGGTGATCCCTCATTGTCCTGAGGGATTCGTTTTCCCTGGATTCAGTTGCTCATTGGCTTGGCCGGCGGCTGCGTCGCGATGACGTAGACCGCGCCGCCTTCGAGCGCCTCCGATTGATGGCGGGTCCCGGCCGGCAACAGGATCGTATCTCCGGCGCTGACGACGCGCTCGCCGTCATCCCAGATGAAGTTCAGCCGACCCTGGATGATCATCAGGATCTCATCGACCGGGTGCGTATGGAAGTGATGCACCTTGCCGGCGGCATCGTGCTGCAGCTCCACCGAGCCCTGCGCAGGAAGCAGGTTCAGGATCTCGGGATCGATGGAAAATTCGGTCTTCGTGCCTGCGATGATCTGGGTCATGCTGCCCGCTCCTTGTCTTCGATGGCCGGCGTCTTGTTCTGCGCGAGCTTGGCGAAGGGACAGCCCGCGCTCGTGTTGTTGTCGTCGTGCAGGAAGTACTGCAGGTACTCGCGCCCGTCGGATGCGCCGTAGCGGCCGAGCAGCGGTGAGGGGCTTGCGCTGTCGTACGGGATCAGACGCTTGCGCACCTCGCCGAACGCGGCGTTGGCCGCTTTCTCGGTTCCGAGAATCTTTTCGAACACCCAGCGCGGCTGGAAGGTGAGCATGAAAGCGCTGGAGCGGCGGCTCTGCCGCATCACATGCGCCGGTGTCGTGCACACCACGAAAATCGGCTCGCCCGCGAACGAAAATTCCCACATCGGGTGGTCGATCTGTTCAGGTACGTCGGCCGGCCACGAGCTCTTGTCGAGGCGTGCGAGCTGGTCGAGTGTCATCCACATCTTGCGATAGTAGGCGTCGAGCGTCTGCACCGGCCGCGGCCGCGTGAACACGATCAACGAGGTATTGGGTCCGAACGAGCGGGCCTCCGAGACGTATTGCGCGAGTTGCTCGCCGAGAACGGCGACATCGTATGGATCGAGGAAAAGATACCGGAGCTGATCCTGGCGATGCCCTGCCACGCCGAACACGCAAGGAAACGGCCTCGCTTCGCTGCTCATCTGCGCTTCGAATTCGGAGAACATCACGCTTTGCCAGCTGCTCACCGGAAAGTTTTCGGAAACATCGCCTTTTCGTAAAAACAAGCGCTTCATAACACCCCCTAACGAGACTAATGAGCTATCAACTTGCTCCTCATCAGTAGCGGCCCGGCAATACCCGGCAGCGACATGAGGAGCAGAATGGCAATCAAGGTGCCGTAACCGGCGTCGCCAATCGCCGCCTTGTTGTGCACGGCATCGGTTCCCGAGACCTGGCTGGCGGCGAGCATGGCGAACCCGATGATGGGCTGCGACACACCGGCGAAGAGTCCGGCGGCCGTGGTGTTGACGGAGGCACCGACGCCGATCAGGTCGGCTGTGTAGAGTTTCTTGACGCATTTCAGCACCAGCGGAACGGTGCCGCCGGCGACGAGGCCCAGCGCCGTGAACACGACGGTGACGTAGACGAAACCGAATGCGTGTGCGACCGGCGGCAGCAGCAGCGCGATCAGCACCATGCGCAGCACGCAAATGCGGATCAACGCGCGGTCGAGCGTCGCCGCGGCACGATCGGCAGCGTGGCCAAGGAAGATCGAACCAACGGCGTTGCCGATCATGAAGGCGAGCAGGGGCGTGCCGGCGCTGGTCTGGGAGATGTGGAAGAAGTGCGCCACCATCGGAATGCCCCAGACACCGGATAACGTCGTCACGACCGCGAAGTGCGACGCAAATGTCATTGCGCAACCCCAGTTCGCGAGATGCGTCAACGATTGCCGCGCAGCCGTCACAACACCCTTCAGGGTCTTGTTGCTGTGCGAGACCGGATCAGGCTTGAGCGCAAGCTTGGCAAAAGCAAGGTTGGCAAGGCCGATGCAGGCAATAAACAGGAAGCAGGCGCGCCAGCCGAAGCCGGAAACGGCAGCCGCGAGCGGCGTGGTCGCGATCACGCCGCCGACATATCCGGAAACCTGCGAAATCCCCGACATCACGCCGAACCGCTCGTCCGCAAAGCTTTGCGCGACGAGCTTCAGGAGGGCGGTGAAGACCAGTGCATCGCCACAGGCGACGACCAGGCGCGCGGCAAAGACATCGAGCAGGTTCGGCGCCAGCGCGAACGCTGCACTGCCGAGCGAGGATGCGATCATGCTGACCAGCACGACGCGCTTGACGCCGTACCGGTCGACCAGAAGGCCCGCCGGAATTTGCATCAGCGTGTAGCCCCAGAAATAGCTGGAGGCGAGCATTGCAACACCGGCCGCATCGGTGTTGAAGTCGTGCATGAAACTCAGGCTCATCGACTGCGGCGATACGCGCTGCAGGAAGGCGATGGCGTAGGCGATCGCGACAGTCGCCCAGGCCAAATAGGCGCGGTCGGTCAGGCGCGAGGTTGGTGCGAATGCGGTTTGTTGTCCGAGTATCGACATCAGATCCTCGCGTAACCGACAGAGAAAAGGGCATCCGCCGAGTCCGGGATCTTCCGCGACATCGCTGCCTCTACGAGCGATGCGGTGCCGTGATACGTCTGACGGTGATGCTTGATGTGGCCGTAGGCGCCTCGCATGATCATGTCGGGCACCTCGAGCGCTTTGCCCGGATAGAGCGATGCGCACATCTCGACACAGGCCGCCTGCAATGCAGGATCCTGCGCGTCGTCGAGCAGCGACGGTGTCACCCTTGCGCAAATCTTGGCATTGGCGGCCCAAACGATGGGGTTGCGGGTCCGCCAGCCGTAGAGCACGCTGCCTTCAGGTCGTTCAGCGGCCCCCGAACATCGCAGAACTTCGGCAGTGAAGAAGCCGTAGAGGCCGCGGCCCTGGTGAGCCGGCAGTACTTCGGTGCCGCTACGGTAGATCCCAGGTCCGGTCGACAGTTGCAGGACGCGATAGACCGAGAAGGCTACGAGGCCCGAGCTGTCATAGACCAGGATAAGGCTGTACTTGCTGTCGAAGGGTGAGGATGAGGCCGTCCAGTGCGGCTCGCTGGCCTGCCAGTTGACGGCGATGATGCCGTTCATCGCATCCATCAGCGACTGACGGTCGCAGGCCTCGATCCGGGAGGCGTCAGGTAGGCTGTAGACCGCGTAATCCGGCCACGGCGATGTGATCGCCTGATATCGGCTGCCCAGACTTCGCGACATGGCAGAACTCCCGCATTCCATCGCGACCTATACAGGGGAGCCTCGAATGGCTTAAAGGACAATATGCCCTCGAAATCTGCCAAACCGGCCCGGCCCGAGCCACTCGACAAGACGTACACGCGGCGGATCGCGATCGTCGCGTTTCCAGGCGTGACCTTGCTCGACATCTCGGGGCCAGCGCAGGTGTTCGCGGAACTGGAGGCGATCGAATTGCCCGGGCCGGGCTATTCGCTGTCCTACCTTTCGACTTCTGGCGGACTGGTGCCGACTGACGTCGGCATGATGATAGACACCGCACCGATCGATAGTATTGGACCTGGCGAGGTCGACACGCTGGTGATCCCGGGCGGCCCCGGCATCTGGCAGATCCGCAGCGATGCGAAATTGATGGGCTGGATTGCGCAGGCCTTGCCCAAGGCGCGCCGTATCGCGTCGGTTTGCCTCGGAGCGTTCGCACTGGCTTGGACGGGCATCTTGGACGGCAAGCGTGCTGCAACGCACTGGCGCTATTGCCCGCGGCTCCAGGACAGTTTCCCCAAGATCCGGGTCGAGCCGAATGCGATTTTCGTCAAGGACGGGCGGGTCTGGTCGTCGGCCGGTGTCAGCGCCGGCATCGACCTGGCGCTTGCCATGATCGAGGAGGATTTCGGCCATACCACCGCGCTCGATGTCGCGCGCAGGCTTGTGGTCTTCCTGAAACGGCCGGGCGGGCAGAGCCAGTTTTCAACCGTCCTTGCGGCACAGGCATCTGACGTCGAGGGGCGCTTCAGCGCCCTGCATGCGTGGATCATCGAGAACATCACCAGCGACCTGAAGGTCGAGACACTCGCGGAGAAGGCCGGCATGACGCCGCGCACATTCGCAAGGACGTATGTCAACCGCACCGGGATGACCCCCGCGAGTGGCGTTGAGGCGCTTCGCGTGGAGACGGCTCGCTTGCTGCTCGAGAGCCGTCAGATCGGTGGCGTGGTCGAGGTGGCCAAGCGCGCGGGATTTGGCGATGACGAACGGATGCGTCGCGCGTTCCTGCGGCACCTTGGCGTTTCTCCGACCGAGTACCGAAACCGCTTTGCGGGCGGGTAGCCGGCTCATGCGGCCGCGCTCAGGCGGCGGAATATTCTTGTCGAGACGGATCCATCCCGCGAGCGAATAGCTGGGCTTCGCCGGCGGGTTTCTCGGTTCAAGACGGTAGCTTTTCCGGTTTGTCTGCGGCTAATGTGCCGGCCAAATCGGGAGAAGAAACACCATGAATGACGGGACCCCCATCCAACCTGCGCGCAATGTTGAACTCGGCGCGAGCGGCGAGGAATATCAGAATCTGCACGAATTCGTGCGGAAGGCCCGTGCCAAGCTGAACCAGAATGCTTGGGACTACATCGTCGGCGCCTCGGAAACCGAGACCACGATGCGCCGCAACAGGATGGCGCTGGACGAGATCGCGTTCCGGCCGCGCGTGTTGCGCAATGTCGTGAATGTCGATGCTTCCACCGAAGTGTTCGGGCGTAAGCTCCGGCTTCCCGTCATGATCGCTCCGGTCGGCGCGCTCGAGATCTTCGATCCCGACGCAGGCGCGGCTGTCGCGCGCGGCGCGGGGAGCTTCGGCGCGGCACATATGCTGAGCTCGGTGTCGGAACCGGGGCTGGAAAATACCGCCAAGGCGGCGCCGGATGCGTTGCGCATCTATCAGCTCTACGTGCGCGGCGACGATGCGTTCGTCGAGGACGTCGTCAGCCGGACCATCGCCAACGGCTATGCCGCGTTCTGCCTCACAGTCGACACCGCCCACTACAGCCGTCGCGAGCGCGACATCGCCAAGCGCTACGTCCGCGAAAGCCGCATCCGCGCCACCGGCGGCGATTTCCAGAAAGGCCTGGAATGGCGGACGGTGAAGCTGATCAAGGACAAGTTCAAAATTCCGCTCGTCATCAAGGGAATCGCTACCGCGGAAGATGCGAAGATCGCCGTCGATCACGGCGTCGACTGGATCTATGTGTCGAACCATGGCGGACGGCAGCTCGACCACGGCCGCGGTTCGATGCATGTGTTGCCCGAGATCGTTCAGGCAGTCGGGGGCCGCGCGAAGATCATGGTCGACGGCTCGTTCTACCGCGGCACCGACATCGTGAAGGCGATCATCTCGGGAGCGGATCTCGTCGGCATTGGCCGTCTGCACTGCTGGGCGCTCGCCGCCGCAGGTGAGGCCGGCATCGTGCGCATGCTTGAATTGCTGGAGGACGAGGTGATCCGCTGCCTCGGATTGCTCGGCGTCACCAGTTTTGCCGAGTTGGACAAGTCCTATCTGCATCCGGCAACGCCGACCAATCTGCCGAGCGTGTTCAGCGCATACCCGCTTCTGGACATCGAGCCCTACCGTTACTGAGAACCGCGAGGTCCGCACGAACGAACTTGCAGGCGCGATCGCAGCTCGCGAGAGCCTTGATCGCGCCCGGCCGGACCATTCTGTGATGTCCATGAAGACGCCGCAGCGAAGACAAAGTCTGAGCGAAATGCGGCACTAGGCGGAGCGGATGGCAGATAATCCATTCGCTGAATTTTCCCTCGAGCGAGCTATCGGCTTGCGCTGGACGCTGCGGGATATCCAGGCCGGCCGGCTCAAACTGTCGCCGGTCAGCGACGAGGACCTGCAGCTGCTTACCGAGCTCGGCCTGATCGAATTGCACGATGACGGGCCGGTGCTGACCCCGGCAGGCGCTGCCGTGCTGAGTGACTAAACGGTCCAATCCGGGCGGTAACAGGGTCTGGATAACTCTCCGCTAGGTAACTTTTCCTCAATCCACCGGAACGAGCGATGGCAGCCGGCGGTTGTGATCGGCGCTGACGCGAACGCAATCTATGCTAACGTCGCCGGACGCTTATTTCAGGGGGCGATCATGGTTGAGCCAAAGCTTGAAGTTCCTGCCGAACTTCGCGACCTCGCGGAAAAGACCATCGACCAGGCCGAAAAGGCCTTCGGCTTGTTTTTTGATGCAGCCAGCAAATCGATGGCAGCGATGCCGGGGAGCGGAACGGAAATCTCCAAACAGGCGCTGTCATTCACCGAGCAGAACATGAAGGCGGCGTTCGAGCACGCGCGAAAGCTGGTGCAAGCGACCGATCTGCAGGAGGCGATGCGGATTCAGTCGGAATTTCTGCGCAGCCAATTCACCAACGCCGGCGAACATATGCGGCAGATCACGGGCAGCGTGATGTCTGCCACGAAGGACGCGACCAAAGGCAAGTCTTAGGACCAAGTTCTAGGACGGAATATCCTGCGCTTTCAGCGTCGGCGGGCAACGGCGATGCCGAGCAGGAAGGCTATGAACAGGCTGGCGAGCGGCGCTTCACGCGTGACCGCGCTCACCGTGGCGAGCGCTCCGCCCGGCCGGCGCGAGGCCGCGATTGCGTCGCTGAGCCGATCGACGGCAGCCCGAAGTCCATCCGACACCTCCGTGATCGTGCGCGAAACATCGGTGGCGGTGTCGATCGCGCGCTCGGCGAGACTCGGTTGCAGCGGGGATTCCGGCGTTTCGAAGCTCATGTGATGTGCCGCGGTTTTGCTGGAGGGGCAGAGCCAGCCGTCTATCCGCGCGTGCGCTTGCTTTGAACACCAGGTCGATGACCTATCCGCGACAAGCGCCGTCTTTAACTAGCGTGACGGCCGTGTGCTGGAAATGCCGCAGTTGCGGATTGGTTCCGCAGATTGTCTCGCTTTTTCAATGTGGGGAACCGGAAACTTCCGAGCGGGTCCGGGCTTGTTGCAGCAACGATAACTGCACAATGGGATTCGACATGAGGGACGTTAGCGCGATCGAGGAAAGAAAGCGACACGGCGGCGCGCCACTCGTGGTGGCAGCCGTCATTGCCGCACTCGGCGTGCTGGGCATGCTGGTTGTCGATCACGGGCCGTGGAGCAAGCCGAAGGTGCAGCCGGCCGCGACGGCCAATCACTCAACGACCGGCGAGGCCGCACGCGCCGCCGGCGCAAAGGTGATGCCGACCGAACCAAGCGCGCCGATCGAGCCGGTGCCGCCCGGCCCGAAGCCGGTTCAGCCGGCGAACCCGAACTCGTCTCAATAGAGCCCGCTGCAATATCGAACGTCGATCCCGTTCCAAGCGCGAGTCCGATCCAACGACGGCTCACGCCGGCTACCCCGGATGAGCTGCGGGTCACGAATTGATTCGCCGGGCAAACCAGCGGCACAAGGCCAGCATTCGAAATGTCGAGCTTGCGCAGCTAGCGTACGCTGACTAGCGCTGCCCAGGCCACGGCAAGGCCGGCGCCGACCAGGACCAGATACGGACTCTCGCAGAATAGACCGCCATACTCGCACATGGTGGTGCCGAGCGAGCCGACCTGATGTTGACCTGCCGCGTAGAACAAGCCCGACAAGACCGCGAGCACGGCAGCAACAAAATACATTGACGCCTCCTTGCGATGCGAGAACGGCGCGGGCCGATCGGGTCCAACGCCGCACGGAATTGTCCTGATGGTGGGCCGGATGATGAATCGCTCTTCGGTTTGACACGTCCGGCAACCCACCGGCACAATCCCATCATTGCAACAAGCATAGGGCGGTCGGAAGAAGCCCGCGTTGCGATCTTCCCATTCGCACGAATTTTTCGATGATGGCGGTTTCCCGCCGTCGAAACCAACACGTCGCATTTTACCGATTTCGTTCAACTCGCAAGAAGGGTTTGGTACATCGGGTAACCCTCCCGGGGAGCGCGGAGCAGGTCGGACGTACCCATGCTCGGTATGGGGCGGTCTCGTTCAAATTCTGATAACTAGAATATGCCGCAACACGTCGTCGCTCATTTTGCTTTATGAGTGGACTCCAATAGGTCAATACCGAGCGCGAAGCGCAATTCTGTGCGTAAGACAAACCAAGCCGGTACATCACTCAAATAGATCGCTCGGCGGGTAGCGCTGGACGGTGGCAGTGAGATCAGCGGTCATCCTGATGACAAGTCGTGGCTGGGCTAGTCAGTTGCCCATGCAACGGCTGCTGTGCGCTTTAGCTCGTCACAGGCCTCGGCTTGAGCGCTAAATTGCAGACAGTTGACCCGTCGATAGTAACTTCCACGCTAGGCGGAACTGTGGAAGCATTTGACGGTCAGAGCATTCTGCCAAAGGGGCCAACAGATGCGCGCAGGCATAGCCGGCGGGCGGAATGGCCCGGAAGAACACCAGTGGCACCGATCAGACAGAGGGCGCGCCGGTAAGTGATATCGGACGAGCGGCAAAGCCCACGGCTGTTTGAATCGCCGATGGGCCAATTTTGCGAGACAATTGAATGAAAGAATGAGATCAAACCTCGAGTTTTCGAAAAGCGCTCTGGGCCGATCTGGGCGACCGTTTTGTATGCCGCTCAGATGGTGTCGAAGATCCATGCCAAACCGTAGCGATTGTAATGTCTTATGATCATGCATTTCGAAACTGGGGCCATCGTTGGCGGGTTCGAAAGCGCCCGACTACGGCTGCGCCGCCTGCAGGAGCGATGCATGCGAGGAGCCCATCGCACCATGGATGCAAAGCCAATCCCAGGTCCGCCAGGCACCTAGCTATGTCAGACAGCACCACTCGCGAAGAGTGGAAAAGTTCTTCACTTCGGGTAGTGGAAGCTGCCTCTGCCTCGATCTACGTCACTTTGGTTTCTAGGACTGAGGGATTAAACGAGACACGTCGTCGCCACGCTGCCGACGGCGACGACACGAGACGGCAGATATGGTGAGCAGAGAACGTCCCAGTGAGACGGCGGAAGCGTTCCGACTGTTAAAAGCCTTTCGAATGATCCGTGACGGGCACGTGCGTCGCGGTGTCGTCGAAATGGTCGAAGCCATAGCCGTAAAGGAGCAAACAGAACGCCGCAAAGCCGCGGGTGAAGAGGCTTAGCCTCTTCCGCGGTCCGCTGGATTTCGGATCATTTCGCCAATAAGGCGACCAAATGATCCGTAGCCATTGCACAGCGGGCTTCGTCTATCTGCTTACACGCGCGAATAGCGCTCTGCTTCAGGCTTTCGAGCGTTTGAGCGTCGGCCTGCGTTTTCTCTACCTCTTCAAGTCGCTTATTGAGCGCCGCAAGTTCTGACTGCATTTGCTCGATCCGGGCGCGATGGTCGGTCCCGACAATCATCTCCCCGGCCTTTTGTGCCCGCATAGTCATCCCCCCTAATACGGTTGCGTGCTTGATGAACGCAATTTGTGGCTTCATTCAGGACAAAGTAGCGTCAAAGCCGAGATGAGGTTCGGCAATCGAGGCGGCAAAAATTTCCCACTGCGCGTCGGTTGGACCGGGAGATTGCGTCGGCAATTCGATTCGTCGCGTGCATGACGACGGATATGAACGCATTGATGCGATATCCGATAACCACATCAGCGCCAAGAAGGTCGGGCTTTGGGTTAAAATGCGAAAAACCAAAACGTGAGCAAATCGCTATACCCCCTGTCCGGACCTCAATGAGGCGTGCGGACACTTCGCGGAAGTGCCAACAGCGTCTCGGCGCGAGAAGCTAACCCCAGGGTCCTGAAGTGCGCAAAAGACGTTTACCGAACTGTCGCCATCCACCGAGACGGCTCGAGCAGCGAGACCTGATCATTGATCTGGATCAATCGGACTTGCGCAAAGGTCACTTTGGTGCTGGATGCACCCGCTGGGTGCGCTGAAGTCGAGGCAAGTAAGACGCTATCAGAATACCGGACCGTAGAGTGTACGCTACGAGGAGAGCCGGATGCATTCACCACGCCACACTGCCGCTTCTCTACATGTTGCAACTGTCGTTCTGGTGGCCCTGGCCTGCTGTTCGTGCGCGATCCGTCCCTTACAGGGCGTGCTTGTACCGACCAATGAGACGGTTGAAGCTGTCTCGCGCGTCCCTATTCTTGTCGCAACGACTCGTACGCGATCTAGCAGCGACCCTGGCGAAATGTTCAGCCGAGAGCTGTCCAACGAGATCGCTTTTGGTCAGGTCACCGTTTCTATTCCGCCGGATCATGCGCGAGCGGTCGGCGAAATACAGTGGCCGGTGACTCCCCCCGGGGATCCCCGTCGAGATTTTGTAACGGCATCGGCAGAATATTTGGATCGCGTCGGGTTTGGCGGCGCTATCACCACCGTGGCAAAGGCCGGACATCGCAGCAAGGCGATGGTCTTTGTGCATGGATTCAACAATCGTTTCGACGACGCCATTTACCGGTTCGCCCAGTTCGTGCACGACGGCAGACTTCCTGTTGTTCCGGTCCTTTTTTCCTGGCCATCACAGGGCGTAGCAAGCCTGAGCTCATATGAGTACGACCGCAAGGTCGCGATGCAATCAAGTGCGCCGCTGGCCCAGCTCCTGGATACTGTCAATTCGAATCCTAGCATCAAGGAGATTACCCTTGTCTGCCATTCCATGGGCTGCCTGGTAACTCTTGAAGCACTCCATATGAAAGCATCGCGCGGAGGAACGATGCCGAAGCTGAAGAACGTGGCTCTTGTCGCGCCCGACGTCGAGTTTGATCGGTTCCTGAGTCAGGTCAGAGAGATGGGTGCCCGGCGCCCTCGGATCGGCTTGTTTCTGTCTCAGGATGATATAGCTCTCAAAATATCAAAATCCATTTGGGGAGGGACAACGCGCGTCGGCGACATCAATCCGGAGGAGGAGCCTTACAAGAGCGAGATCGCGCAGCAGAAGATATTGGTGTTCGACCTGACTCATCTAGGAGGAGACGACTCGCACTCCAGAGCCTTCGACGAAGTGAGCACCGTAATGGGCATGTTGGAGCGGAGGCTCGCCCAGGGCCAACAGCTCGGAGACGATACGTCAAGAACGGCCTCGGCAAGATGAAGCGCACTAGGCTGCGTATGCGCACGCGCGCAACACTACGATTGAGGGCGTACCGCTGCTCACGATCCGGCGAAAGGAAAAGCTAGATTGTCCGCTCCGGGTCCAAAACGCGACATGCCCGCAGTGCGCATCCAACGTCCGTTGTAACCTCCATAAGCGGACCTTAGCGCAGGTTGTCTAAAAACCGTGGTAAGCTGTTTCTCTTAGGGCTGGAAAGGAGGCTCCCATGCCCGGGCCGCCACCTGAACATCCACGTCTGCGCCTGCTGCGAGGCAGCCCCGGAAAGCGTCCCGCTCGGTCGCCGCCTGAAGCCAAGCAGGCCGACGCCTGTCCCGCACCGCCGGCACGGCTGAAGGGCTGAAGGGTTACGCACGCGAAGAGTGGGAAGCAGTCGCGCCAGAACTATTCCGGCTGGGCCTGTTGACCGTTCTCGACGTCACCCCGCTTGCGGCCTTATAGCGCGACAATCTGGCGGGAAGCTTCCATCCTGTTTGCTGCGCGGCACGGCCTACTGCAGCGCCGTCGCGCAACAACGCAAGGCCGAGGAGACGATGACCGGCCAGCCGTTGACGATCACCACCGAGCACGGCGAGCGCGTCAATCCGCTGCTCCGGATCGCGAGCCAATCCGCGAACGACGCCTTGAAGTTCGGCAGCCATTTCGGCCTATCGCCGATCTCGCGCCTACGCCTGTCCGGCGTGGAGCCGCCGAAGCCGCCGTCGAAATTTGATGGCCTTATCGGGAGCTGATCGCTGCTGCATTCGTCGCGCGCTATCAAAAAGGCTCCGCCGCGCGCGTCAACAAAACAGGCGCTCGCCTATCAGCCTTGAGTTTGACCTTTAACGCCCGACAATGAGTAGGGTCTTCTCGACAAACCCCGCCAATTCGTCGGAAGAGAGGCGCTTCCCTTGAATGTAGTTGGGGTCGCCATGCATGTATTGGCGGGTATACGTGTTGATGTCATCAATGTCGTCGTATGCTTCTTTAAGGGCCTGCGGGACTTGCTCAACGTCACGATTGCGGCCAAGCATCGCGCCTAGCGTTGACGCCTCTCCATTTCAACGGGAGCAATACGTCGAATGTGGGTCTCTATCACGGGACGGATTTTTTGGATGACGTCGCGCGGCTCACCTTCGCGCTTGGCATGGTAGGCGTTCAACATTCGACGATTTGCGGCATCGTCGGATTCGGTGTCGTTTTCGATATTCCAAGGCGCGATAACGGTGTCGCGCTTTCCTACCGCGACCAGCTCTAACGCCTTTCGATGCTCGGGCGGTAAGGGCAGGTCCCAAATCTCTCGGAGAAAGTGACGGTCGTGCGACATCACTACGGCCTGTTCAACGCCAATCCCACAGCGGCGGATTTCCGTGATTGTGCATGTGCGGCGATAATGATCTTGGCTATTGAAGGGATCATCGAACACGACGATGGTTTCCGCCTTATGTGGGTCCTTCGCAAGTTCAGCCATAAAGAAGGCGAGAGCAAGCGTGCTTTTGTCGCCTGCCGATAGTGTATTCTTAAAGCTCGGCTGATTGATGGGGGTATCAGCGTTTCCCATCTCGACGACGGTTTCATCAATGATCACGCCAAACGTCGAGTTCGGAATCGGCCCGTGTACTCTACCCTCACTTCATCGATGCGAAATCCGGCGCTGAACTTGCGCAAGTTCACATTGATGGATGATTTATAGCGCGTCAGCACTTCCGTACTGTAGGCATCAAGGGCATCTCGTGCTGCAGCCTTGCGCTTGTCGAGCTCGTTCTTCTCGATCATTAGTTTCGAGTACAACGAGCCGCCGCAATTTCCGGCCATGGCGTTTCTTGATTAAGCGTAGGCCAGCAAGTTGCCGTTCCGCTGACTGAGCCTGCGCGGAGCTAGCGTTTTTCTTATGCCGCCAGAACGCTAACAAGTTCCGTGCATCATTCCTCACCGTGGCGTAGACGATGACTGCAAGCCTTGAAGTATGGTCGCGGACGGACAGAAGACAACCTCGTCTCACGCCGCTTGAACCCCAGCACGCTCACACGACAAGAGGCCGTCGAGAGAGCCACGGCGCTGGCGAAGTCTGAGGCGGATAACCGAGCGAAAAATTGAATGCTTTCAAGCGCGATGCTGCCGAATGGTGGGCCCGGCAGAAGTCCCACCCTTCAACAAAATCAATCATTTGATTTTGTCTCGGCGCCACAACGGACCGCAGATGGACCAAAGGTTTTTCTCGAAGTGTCTGGCCAATCCCGGCGATTTTTTTATAGACAACGGGCCGTCGCGCCGTAGCTCAATAGAGCAGCAGATTTCTAATCCGCAGGTTGCGGGTTCGACTCGACCCCTGCCGGGCGCACCAACGGCCTCCCGGTCCTGGGGGCCGACCGGCGCGGGCCCCGCAGAGTGCGAATGCTCTGGGGGATATTTTCTGCAATCAGCCACCAGAGTTCGTTGTCGCTTGCGCGCGCCGGTCAACGGGGTGGGGCGGGAGTAGCCGCAGGTTGCTGGGTCGTAGGTGGTGCCGCAGCAGGTCGCGCCGCGGCAGGGGCGGCGGCAGGTCGCACGCGTGGTTCACAGCGACCGTTCACCATGCGCATTTTTCGAGCGCTGCACTTGCGGACCGCGGCGCGCACCTTGGCATTCGATACGCAGATGCCATCGACCAGTTGACGGCCCAGACCACATCCTTGGCGAACCGGAATGACAGAACTGTTCGACTGCTGTAGTGGGGCGTACGGCATAGTCTGTGCTGGGGACACAACGCACAGCGCGAGCGCAACGACGACGAGCCTGATCATTGCTTCCTCTCCAGTGTCACTGAAAGCTATGTCGATAACTTCACCATCGGCTTCGAGCACCATAGGCCAACGGCGTCGGCCGCTCAGTACCCATAATACCCGCCGGGGCAAACCCAGTTGCCGTAGGCGTCGTAGCCGCAGCCGCCGCGGTAGTAGGCTCCCGCCGCAGCGGCGCCGACCGCAGCCGCGCCCACTGCCGCCGCTCCGGCACCGTAACGGTAGCCGCGATAGCCGTAGCCGTAGCGCCCACCGCGCACAGCGACAGCGCCGCCACGATAGCCGTAGCGCCCGCCGCGCACAGCGACCGCGCCGCCCCGGTA
>NZ_LNCU01000098.1:0-28293 GCF_001542415.1 Bradyrhizobium macuxiense | reverse complement strand
GATAGCCTCCCGCTCGCACAGCACCGCCGTGAAAACCTCCAGCGCGCATGCCGCCTCCGCGGCGGGCGAATGCGTCGTCGGGAGTGAAGGTGACCAACAGCATGGCTGCGGCTGCCAACGCGATGAGAATTCGACGCAACATTGGCGTACTCCTTCTTCGATAGAGAAAGCCGCGGACGCCTGCACGGCGCATTGAGCCGCGGTCTGTTCGAAGCTTTGCGCGCTGGAGCTTCGCGCCCTTGACCTGGATCAATCCTCACGTTCATCTACGTGAACGACTGTTCCGTCACCCTCTCCATCGACCGCCTTCACGCCGACGCCACAATTGGTGACGAACAGGAATGACGCTGATGGCAGAGGCCGTCACCATTGTCGTTGACGGGGCTGTCTCTCGACCGCGATCCAGAAAATCTGCAACCGTCGGCGCTGGCGGCGCAGTACCTTGATTGCAGCCGGACCTACATCACGCCGATCAAGAGCAGGGGCAAGGCGTGATGCCGTAGTCGATGCCGCGCGGCAGGACGACGGGTGTTAGCGGCTTACTTGCTCCGCTCCTTGATCACCCAGAGCCGATCGGCTCCACATCGCGCACCAGCCTTTGTGTGCGAGATGGTACGAAAAGGAAAGTCGAAAATCAAAAATTGCAAATATGCTCGATAGGCGGGGTCTCGCGTTCCCCGCGTTCTCCACGCGGCCCAGAGGACCCGAAGGGCGGCGCGCGCGGCGAGCGCGTTTCACTGCCTCAACTTGCCGATCAGAGTGTGTACGCCTCGACAAACCTGAACGACGGCCTGCTGATCATCGTCCATCGCCTTGCTCCATGCCGGGTTGTCTCTCAAGTAGCCACGCACGGCTGTGGCTCCGTTGGCTCGTAAGGTATCCCACGTGAAGCCGTTTCCTTCGATGATGTCCTCCATCGCTTTCTTTAGCTTGTTGCGCTCCTCGTCCGACAGGTCGCACTTGGTCTGAGCTGTCATGTAGGTAACCGCCGCCATCGCGGCGTCATTCGTCCGCTCGGCGGCAGGCTTGTCCGGGCTGACCTTGGCCTTCGGTTCGATGCTGCCGCGATCGATCAACTCCTTAAGCGCGCCGTACTGCCTGTCCTCGCAATAGACACGCATGGCATAGTTGTCCGGCCATTCATTGGCACAGTATTGCTTGATGGCTGCGACCTTGTCCTGCGGCAGTTTCGCGATGTCGTCGGAGGACATTTCGCCCGCCGAAGCTGACACTGTGCCCGCAACGACCAATGCTGCGATTTTGACGAGTTTCATCGTTTGGGCTCCGTCGGATTTGGCAGCCCTAAAAGTTGACCGCTGGCCTCGCGGCAAACCATTGACCTACATCAAGCATCGACGCTGCCCCGCTCGGTGCATCGCCCGGGTCGTCGTCACCACGAACGAGCGCGCCGGGAGCGCGCGGGGCTACAGGGCCAAGGTTTAGCCCTCGCCAGCGCGCAGGCAGGCAGTCTGTTTCCTTGATCAAGATCAATGGTCAGCGTCGCCGACCCGCGACCATGCTCAATCGCTGTGGCGGATATTCAGAGACATCGACCGGTGTCTCGGCTGGAACGTCTGCGGGCACAGCGGTTTGTGAACATCGTGCCAAACAGGCACGGGGAGGCCATTGGTGACGTGGGCCCGGCTAGGTGCGGATGCTGGGCCCCTTCACTGCCAACGGGGAAGGCCGTAGAGCGCGCCAGGAGCGCAGGGCTACGGGGACGCCGGACCGACCGGCCCATAGGGGCGGTGGCGAGGCCGTACGACTTATCGCGGCTTCCTTTGCTCCGCTGCCACGTCGGCTTCCAGGATTTCGAGCTGGCTCGCCAGACCGCTGAAGGTCCGGCTTATGTTTGTCAGAAGGGACGCTCGTTTTTGAGAAATCCCGGCCTGCCTCGCTTGAGCCCGGTATTCGGACGCAAGTTTGCGGGCCTCCGCAGCGGTCATCACACGGTCCTTCATACGCGGTACCTGCCGCAAGGCCGACCAGCGTTCAAATTAAAGATGGGTAAGTCCCCAAGGCGGGAAGCTGGAACAAGGGCCTGGAAGGCCACAGGAAGGCCATAACCGCACCGAGACATAGCCGGCAGCTCGCCTGCGGAGCATCGAACCCCCGGCACCTACGTTACGCCTCTGTAGGTTCTCCAGCTTGCCAGTCGCTCGGCTGCATCCGCGATCTCGTCCGGCGAGCTGACACCCAGCTTGGCGAGCAAGCGCGCGCGCTGCTGTCCGACTTGACTGGCGGTCCCGCCAAGTCGCTCGGCGATCTGAGCATCAGTCTTCTCAGCGGCCAAGCGCCGTAAAAGCTGCTTCTCGCGTGGGCTCAGCGGCAGTTCGCTCATAGCCTTCCCAAGGATTGTGAAACCGCAGACACGCAAAGCCACAAGCGGTCGATTACGCCGCGAGCGGTCACTCAAGGAAGAGAACAGCTAGCATCATTGCGATCGGCAAAAGCCCGAGACAGATCACACCAACCGTAAAAGCTGTCCCATTCTTCAAAGTCTGCGCAAGACGCCGATGCAGGCCCATACCGTCCCAGCTCCCCTTTGCAACCAACGCACGTGCTCGTTAAACACCATCGCAAGTAGAAAACAAACGGTGGCGAAAATGGCCAGGGAAAGATCAAATAATTCAGATGCAACGTTGGAGAAGCGTCGCAAGCAATCCGCGATTGTCGGCAGATTGTTGGTGGCATGCTTCGTGGCGATGCGCAGCGGTTACGCTCGCAAGCACCCCGGCGCAGTGTTTGAAGAGCTGCTGGTAGCGATGATGATCCGCATGAGCGACGATTTGGGCGCGCCGCCACGTACTGCCTCTGATATTTCAAAGTATCTCGGGCTTCCGCGTTCCAACGTGAGGCGCTGCCTCGACGTGCTGATCAGCGAAGGCGTGGTCCGCAAGGCGAACGAACACGGCCATGTGGGCGAGCTGGATTGGCTCGCGGCGAGGATCGATGCGGAGTATTTTAAGAATATCCGGGATGCGATCATCGCCGCTGCCGACGAGCTGAAGGCGCTGGACGCGCCCCGGTAATGATCTTGACCCACCGCGTCGGGCAAGCCCGCCAAAGGAAGGCCGTACAGCGGGCCCGGGAGCGCAGGGCTAGGGACACCGGAGCTACGCGCCCGAGCCGAACCCCGAGACCAAGAAGAGGGACGTTGGTTCGCGCTCAATGAGGATCGCCCGCTTACCCGACGAGAGGAGAGGCTGTCGGTCAGTGCTCACGTCGGAGAACGAGCGACAGAGTCGGCTTTTGGTCAATGTCCGACGTGGAGCAATCGGCCGACTTCTGGCGCAGCATCGTCCTTCACAATACTATCTGATCCTAACCTAAACAGCGCTGTCATTCGCCTGCCGATCTTTCTCTTTTATCGATTTGCTCCTTGCTAGCGCCAAGAACGTCATGATCATCGTTCGCCTTTTCTCAGCGTCGGTGGCGAGATGATACGCGCTAAGGTAGGTAACTCAAGCCTGCGCGCCTCCCTTGTTCGGCATCACCTTCTTGGGATCGAGCCAGAGGTCGACCGATCAGCCCAATGCTGCATCAGCCATACGGGCGGGAGGTCGCAAAGCGTGTCCTGCTTCTCGGTCCCACTTTGATTCGCATGGTACCACCAGTCGCATGGTGGAATGACAGTTCGTCTCGGCGGACACATTACAGGGGTCACCGTCGCCGGTATGAACACCGGTGTCTCGCTCGACTTTGTCCGAGACAGCAACTGCGGCAAAGGCGTATACGGCGGCTTGAATTTCCAGATCAATTTCTGATCGGTCTAACGTTGACGTGCCTAGCCGACATCTTGTCATCGCCATTGCTGCGCCACACCCTGCGTAAGCGGCGTCCGCGCGGAAGGCGCCTGGGGCGCCTCGGTATCCTCAGACACGCCCGCTCCATTCATGATCTCCGGGCATTTCCGCCACCAGTTCATTCGCCAGCTCGAGCGCTTCCTTGACGTCAGACGTAAGCAGACCTTCCGTGAAGGTTCGGACGACGGGTAGCAGCAGCACAGCCGCTTGCGCGTGTCTGCCGGAATGTCGCCATAGGCGTGCCAGGCTGACGGTTGAACGCAATTCAAAGGTCCGCGCGCTTTGCCTGCGCGCCAACTCGTTCGAGGCGAGGAATAATCGTTCAGCGGATTCGACGGACGATGATTTCGCGTAATTGAGAGTCATCTCACCTTGCAAACGATAGATCTCGGCTTCGTAAAAATGCTCTCCCGTCCTCCTTCCGATCGCCGATGCGTTGTCGAGTTCGCGCAAGGCAGCATCCGGTAAGCCGGCACTTGCAAAAGCCTTCGCGAGCAGGCTCCTGAACCAGCAACTGGCGAGCCAGGCGTTCATGCCCTCGTAGCCGTCGACGCCAATTCGCATCTGGTTCAATCCCTCATCGACATCCCCAAGCTCGGTCATCGCCCATCCTCGCAGGATGGTCGTCTGATGCTTCCAATGCAGGAAGCCATGTTCCGATGATAAGGCTAGTGCCCTATTGGCGTAATCGTGGGTTCCTTCGACATCGCGGAGATGCTGGCAAACGTAAGCGCCGAAGGTCAAAGCAAACGACAGCGTGAAGGGGTGGCGAAGGTGTTCAGCCTCCGAAATGGCCTGCTGGCTATACTGACGCGCCGCGTCAGGACGGCCGAGAAACCACAAGAGATAGCCGAGGTATGACAGCGAGACGATGCCAGGATGGATGCCATGCGTTGCCGTCAGCGTGCCGTGCAGTTCCGGACTGTACAGGCTCCTGAAGCGCCCGAGATGATGTTCGGCGACCACAAATCGCCCGCGGTACAGCATGGTCATCGCAATCGCCCGATGCGCCTCGATGAGGTATCCGGTCTGTTGCGCTGGAGATATTTTTTGGTTCAATGCCTCGCGCCTTGCGAACTTCAAGAGCTCCGCACTCAGCTCATGCGCCCGCGCGAGATCGCCGCGGATGAAGTGGCACACCCAAAGCCCGCGCGTCGCCGCAAAGACCTTCGCCTTGTCGTCGAGATGGCGACCGAGCTCGAGCGCTCGAACATAATTATCCTCGACCTCCTGCACGGCATATCCCTTGGCCGCGATCAGGGCGGTACCCAGGGCGATGCGAAGCTCCAGCTCGGATTCGGTTCGGGCCTGCATGCTGGGTGAGCCTTGCAGAACGGCGAGTCCGCGACGAAGATGACCGATCGCCTCCAGAGTGGCGCCCTTCATGGCGGCCTGCTTGCCTGCCTTGAGCCAGAAACTCGCAGCCTGCTCGCTCTCGCCTGATTCGGTCAGGTGATAGGCGAGAAGTTCCGGCTCGCGTTCGGCCTTTTCCGGATATTTTTCGGCCAGCACGCGCGCGATTTTCGTGTGCAGGGTTCGTCTTTCCTTGTGCAACAGGCTTTCATGCGCAGCATTTTGGATCATCACATGCCTGAATGAGTACAGCGCCTCCGGCAGGAAACCGAAGCGAACAATCAATCCGGCGGCCTCCAAATGGTTCAGGGCGGCTTCGATCAGATCCGCGGACGCATCGGCGACCTCGCGGAGGATTTCGTAGGAGAACTCGCGGCCGATAGTGGCGCCGATCTGCGCGATTCTCTTGAATGACCCCATACGATCAAGGCGGGCCATGAGGGAATCGTTCAGTGTCGCCGGTATCGCGAGCTGGTGCCATGGGCCGGACAAGACGTAGTGTCCATGCTGCTCGGTCAGGACGTCGGACTCAAGGACGGCCTTGGTCAGCTCTTCAAGAAAGAGCGGCACACCATCGGTCTTGACGATGATGTCCTCAACCACCTCGCGGGGGAGCTGCCTGTCTCCCGCCACACGTTCGACCAATGTCGTGCGGACCTGTCGACCGAGACGCTTCAGGTTCGCAGTCACGGCATGCCCGCACTCCTTCCAGCCGGGCTGAAACTCCGGGCGACCGGTGATTACGATGAGGATCGACGTGTTGCGAACGTTCTGCACCAGAAGATCGAGTACGTCCCGCGAGGTGGGATCGATCCAATGTACGTCCTCAAAGTCGATCAGGAGCGGTTGCTCGCGCGCTTGCGCGAGCAGATGGTTGACGAGCGTGGCAACAGTCGCATCCTTCTGCTGTTGCGGCGAGAGATCGAGGGCCGCGTAGCGGTCCCCGGTAGGAATTGAAAGCAACGCCGCAAGGATCGGCACCACTGTTTCCGCTTCGCCATTCGAGGCGGCGACACCAGCTTCAAGGCTTCTTAGCCACAGCGCAGACGCGCTTTCGCCGTCAAGGCCGAGCGCAAGTTTGAGCTGCGCGATGAAGGGATGGAACGCGGTGCTGCTGTAATAGGGAGAGCATTGGAACGAAACCTGTCCGTGCTGATCGAGTGCGATCCGCTCCCGCAGCTCCTGGACAATCCGGGACTTTCCAATTCCCGGCTCGCCCGTCAGCAGCACAACCTGACCCTCGCGGGCTTTCGCTCGCTGCCAGCGGGTCTGAAGCAACGCCACTTCATCAGTGCGGTTGACCAGCGGCGTCAATCCGGAGCTCGTGGCTGCGGCAAATCGCGTTTCCGTGCGGGAGGGTCGAACCACAAGCCAGGCCCGAGCCTTCGCGGACATCCCCTTCAGCGCGTGAAATCCGAGGTCCTCGTAGTCGAACTTTCCTTTCAGCAGGGATTGCGTCGAAGACGCGATGACGACGCCATTTGGAGGCGCCAGGGTCTGCAGGCGGGCAGCAAGATTTGGCGTCTCGCCGACTGCGGAATCGCGCTCCTCCGTGTCCTGTCCAACCAGATCTCCGACGACAACAAGGCCGGTCGCAATCCCGATGCGCACGCTAGGCCCGTGACTGGTGACGCCGCGGGCGTCACTCGCTCTCGCCGACGACAGGCTCCGTACAATTTCGAGCGCCGTGCGCACCGACCGCTCGGCGTCATCCTCATGCGCATTCGGATAGCCGAAATAGACTAGAATGCCGTCCCCGAGGTAGCGGGCCGCGAAACCTTCGTACCGCTTGACCACGCTGACGCACTTTTCCCTGAAGCTCGCGATCATGTCGCGGACGTCTTCGGGATCGAACTGTTCGGACAGCGAGGTCGATCCGACCATGTCGCAGAACATCACGGTCAGCTGGCGCCGCTCGGCGCTCGCCGCTACGCATTCTGCGACGCTCCTACCGCCAGCTGGACCTTTTGCCGGACGGGTCACGGAAGCGACCGCGCGCCGCAAGCGCTTGCGATCTCCGAGCGGAAGTCCAAGTTCGACCAGATCCTGCTCGGTCAGATCGGGCAGAACGTCCAAACCGATACGATGCTGCACAAAGAGCTTGCCGTACTGGCCGAGGTCAACGGTTTCGAGCCAGTGCGTGAGAGCAGCCTCCATATCCGCGCTTGGCTGTTTCTCCGGCATGGTGATCCGTCCGACTTCAGGCCATCGGCGACTATGGCGGGGCAGAGCCGACGCGATTTGCTGGCACGAGTATTACGGGTCGTGGACCCGAAGCCGACGACCAATATCCTTATCGCGTATAGAGATTTGCTTCATGCTTGATCAGAGCAGAATTAATTGCGCGAAGTGCTGCATCGTTGAATTAGAAGGTCTCACGCCAGATGGAGCGTATTATCCTGGCATCTAATGCTCAAAGCTGTATTTGAACAAGCGGAGTTATCCGACAGCCACCCTGTCCCAACGCCGCCAGCCGACCATAAGGCTCGCCGCCACATTGCGCGCCGAATTATCAAATGCGCCGAGAAGGGCGATCAAACTCTCGGTGGCCTAACCGAAGCCGGGCGAGCGGCCGCCTTGGAGCTAACGTCTGAGAAGGCTGCTTGGCCGGGAACTCTCGCTGGCTAACCATTTTGGCCACCCCCAGCCGGACGGAGCAAACGTTTCGCCACATTTCCCGGCCTGCATGAGGCGTTCAATGTGAAACGGGATGCCCCATGCGCAGATTGCTTCTTGGAATAACGCTCACCCTGCCGATCGCCTTAGTGACCTCGCCAGCATCGGCATTCCCCCGATCGCCGGCTCCTTCGCTCGCACAGGGCGCCACAAACAATACCGATCTCATCGAAGTGAGAGGCGGACATGGCTACGGTTGGGGACACGGCTGGGGCCATAGCTATGGCTATCGACCATTCGGCTGGAGCCGTGGCCGCAAGCTCGGATGGCGCGGACATGGCTGCCCACCCGGTCTCTGGAAGCAGGGGCGGTGCTGATCCAAAGCCCTGGGGTGAGACGCCGCCGCCTGGCTTTTCGAGCCCGGCGGGCAACTGGGAACGCGAACGTTGAGTCCGCCGAGCTTCGTGTCTTCGGAGCAACGGCGACTACGGGAATGGTCGCGCAGCAGCGGTGAGGCCGAGGCTGCCCTAGCGTGTTGGGACGTAAGGTAGCGAGTGGCGCACACGACACGATTCGAACGTGTGGCCTTTGGTTTCGGAGGGCAACGCTCCTCCCAGCTCAAATGGTCACCATTAATGAGTGTCGGTATCGGTGGTTGCGCCTCCCCGCAACCAAGTTGGTGAAAAACCCCAGCAATCTGAATGGCTTGCTGGGGTTGTTTTTTGCTCCTAATCCGTCCGCAATAACATCAATGACTTAGCTCATACGTTCATATCACCCCGCAACAACACATGATGCCGTCATCGCGTGAACTACGGTCGCCAAGCGCAACGCTTGCTGAAGCGATGGCGAAACTCAGCGCGGCCTGCGAGCTGGGATTCGTTCATTCCGGCGAAGTCGCGGTGCCTGTGCTCTTTGCTCTCGTTCGGACTGCTCACGTGCCATCTGACGACCGATCAGACGAGCAAGCGTCCTGAGGGCCTGATCTGCGCTCGAAATAGCGGAAGTGTCCCCGCGTTCGCGACAGTGCGGATCGGAGCGATCTTGTATGCAGCGGTGCTCATCGCAACTCGCAGATGGCGCTGACTTCGTTCCAAAATCGCCCGTCCGCGCAGCGTACGGATCGCCGGTCGCCTTCCTCATCAGCATCGGCGCCTCTTCTGCCTAGCATTACAGTTGCAATTCTTTCTTGAGATGGGCTTTGCGCGCAGTTGCCTGATGAGCCCTGCGCCAAAACGACCATGCGAGGACGCGGGCGTGCGGGATGCGCCGCTGGGCGAGCTTCGTGGCGATGCGCCGGATTTCTTGGATCGACCAGCGGATCAAGAACGATGCGTCGGTCGCGGCCGCTGTCGCTTTTTTGAGCAACGGCCCGGTGTTGGCCCGATGACGGATGACAGCCATCATGGCGAAGGCAAGCATGACGAGTGAGACAGGGCGATGCCAGCCATGCCAGGAGCGCGTTTCGTTGTGATCAAGGCCGAGCTCGTTCTTGGCGGTTTCGAAGCTGTCCTCGATGGCCCAGCGATGGCCTTCCACCGATACCAGCTTCTGCATGGACGTGCCCTTGGGGCACCATGTGGAGAAAAAGGCCAAGCTGCCGTCGGCGATGTTGCGGCGGATCAGAAGACCCCGCGTCCATTCTCCGGCAAGGTCGTCGTTGTATTCGCTGGCTTCGAGATCGGCCAGCTCGAGATAGGCCCAGTCGTGCCAGCGCGGGCCTTTGGTCCCTCCGCCGGACGACAGGCGGCGCCAGGCCTTTTTGGGAAGGCTCTGCGCGATCGCGGCGGCGGTGCCGGCGACAGGCCGCTGCTTGCCCCAGGAGCGGAACACGTGATTGGACGCAACACCCAGGACATAGCCTTTGCCCGCCTTGCGCAGCAGGGTTTCGATCTATCCAGTGCCATACACGCTGTCCGCCGCCACGAACGAAAACGGCACGTTGGCCGCGGTCGCGCGAGTGATCATCTGACGCGCGATCTTGGGGTTCGTCGCAAAGCCCACATCGCTCGGTACATGCGCGGCTTTCAGGCGAGCGGAGTCGTCCGTCCATTCTTTTGGCAGGTAGAGCGCCCGGTCGATGAAGGCATGGCCATGCCGTGACACATAGGAGGCGAACACTCCGATCTGGCAATTCGTGATCTTGCCCGCCGAGCCAGTGTACTGGCGTGCGGCCCCGCACGAGGCCTTGCCCTGTTTCAAAAAGCCGGTCTCATCGATGACCAGGACCGCGTCCTCATCGCCAAGCGTCTCCAGTGCGTACTCACGCACAATGTGGCGCAGCGCGTCGGCATCCCAATGCCCTCGGCCAGAATCGCCTGCTGGCGCCACGGGCCTGGATCGCCAGCCGCCTCCGCCCGCATCCAACCCGTCTTGCGCGGCTCGTTACCCAACAGTCCGTCGAGAAACTGCCACGCCGAGGTCGCGACCCGCTCCTGCGTAAACAGCGGACGGATGCGTTGCTTGGCATCTCGCAACGAGGAAGCCCACAGCGTCAGCGTATCTTCAACCGACGCACCACCAATCATCAGATCCCGAATCATGGTCACCCATGGATTCAGAATCCTCAATCAATTGCAACTGTAATGCTAGGACGAATCCCTGCGCCAAGGTGTCCATTGACAACACAGACCCTGGGCTGCCGTCGCAAGCCCGCTCATAACCACAGTCGCGATCGGCTTTTGCACTTTGGCTCCCGTAGCCGCGCGTCAGACGGCTCTGTTGCTCGACCCGAACCGCTTGTTGGGATTCGCGACGGCCTCGCAAATTGCCTCCCCACTGAATGTCGCTGCTATGCCCCGAATGGAGCAAGAGATCGCGAGCCAAGACGCGCAAATGGCAGCTTCAATACCGTCGCAGCAGGCCACGCGCCACGCTGGCATCGCCATAGTCGGCGCAGGCCGCTCTCGAGCTTTTTTGTCAAGTCCGCCTGGACTCGGTTGAACGTTTTGCTGGCGCCTCGGACACCTCAGGGCGGAATCTACTCGGGTCGTAGTCATTGCCATCGTGGGCCTTTATAGCCGCGTCATAGGCGCCGATCATTGCCATCGCGGCACCGGTACTGCCGAGAAGCCTGGAGCCGAGTTGGACAGCGCCAGCACCATTGACCTCGTAGCCGGTGCATCGTCGTTCGAGCACTGCGGCTACGGTGACGAGTTGGTCGAGGAACGTCGCCTCGGCACGCAGAGCGTCGCGGCCAGCGCCTGCACGGGAACGATCATCGTGAGCAGCGCGATACCTGACAGTTCAAGTTTCATTGTCGCAGCTCTCTTCGGCCGTTCAACACTTCCACCCGTTGCTTGGCATAGGCGCAAGCCAGGTGGTGCCTAAGTCAGACCAGACCAGAGCCGTGGCAAGAAGCCCCAAACCAGACATCCCACTCGAACGACGGAGATCAAGTCCTGGTGCGCTGATGTTGCGCTAGATCAAGCCATGCCACGGAGCCTTCGCGTTAATCACCTCACTACACTTACTGTAACAAGGGAGCATTCTTATGGAGAAGTTGGCTGCAGGGTTGTTTCTTGCAGGCGTTACGATGGCGAGCCCTGTGCACGCTCAAACGAGTGTCGACATGGCGCGCATCACCTGTGCACAGTATCTCGCAATGTCCACGGGCGACTCTGCCGTGTTCTCCGCGTGGATGAGCGGGTGGTTCAATCAAAAGAAGGGATACGCATTTGTAGATCTCAACGCCTACGCACGAAACGTCGCAAGCGTAAAGGCGTGGTGCGCCACCAATCCCACTCAAACCGTGATGGCTGGCCTTGAGCGCTCTACGGCCGGCCAGTGATCAAAACAAATCGGAAGATAGTCATGAAGCTCTCAATCGTCGCCGCTACCGCCGTCGCGCTCCTCGCCATGAATTCGGTTGCCAAGGCACAAGTGGTGGTCGACCTGTCCCTCATTACCTGCAAGCAATTGTTGGAGTCAGATCGGGAAAGACAGGCGCTGATCAGCTCGTGGATGGCGGGGTATTTCAGCGCGTCAAAGAACCTCAGCGTTGTTGATTTTCGCTACGTCGAGCGCAACGGCAAAGTCGTTGGCAACTACTGCAAGACGCACAAGTCAGATACCGTCATGAACGCGATGCAGAAGAACTGGCGCTGACAATTCACTCCGGACTCACAAACTTTGGACAGCCCCGCTTTTCCAAAGTTTGTGACGGGAGATGAGCTCTCAGCGACGTCCAACGCGGTCGATGGGGCCGCCGCGATTCATTGGCGTTCCCGGTCGGACCGCCTCTCGAGCGGCGGCGCGGGCGACCGGGCGTGGCCGAAGCACCACGCCGGCGCTTGCTACACAGCCTACCGGATAGTCAACATATTGGCAGTAGATCACGGCATTCGCCGATCTGCTGGTGGCTGTGACACCAAGGGATCGCAGTGCTGAGAGCCAGACTAGCGCATGTCAGTGACAATCGAATCTGTCGCATATTTCCCCTCTATCCCGTTACAGGATGCCGAACGGAGCAATCAGCTCGGCTTCCGTTGTCGTCGGCTCGGTTGGGCATCAGGCTTGACTTAGATCAACCATCCTCCAGATCTCCTGAATTGACGAGCGCGCAGTCACACTGCTGCGACTAACTGACAAACACCACGCGCGTTTCCAGCGGAACCCGCCGGTACAGGTCCTCGACGTCCTCGTTCACCAGCCGGATGCATCCGGAGGCGACCAGATGGCCGATTGTTTTCGGCGAGTTCGTGCCGTGGATGAGCAACCCGGGCTTGTCCAGCAGCAGCGCGCGGGCGCCCAGCGGACTGCCGGGGCGGCCGGTCGACGGAAGCAACGAGTCCGCGTCTTTCATGCTCGCGGCCGGACTCTTCCAGTCGGGCCATTCAAGCTTGTTGGTGACGTGGAAGAAGCTGCCGCCTTTCAGGCACTCCGGCGCGACTCCGATACCGTAGCGACGCGCGGAATTGTTCGAATCGATCAGATAGAGAAAGCGGTTTTCGCGATCGACCACGATCGACCCCGGGACAACGGTGGTACGATAGAACACCACTTGGCGCTGATACGCGAAAGGCAGGTTTTCGCCCGTAGAGCCGCCGTCAACTCCGGGTTTCAGATCTGTCGCGACGGTGTCGTCTCGTCCGCGCGGTGCCTTTGTTGCTGATGCCGTCGCGCCGCCGCCAATGGGGCCCCTGCTTGCGACAAATCCGTAAATCAGGGCCGCCAGGGCGAGAGTGGCGACAACCGCGGAGGCGGTGACGAGTAGCGGCTTCCATTTTTTGTCCGGAGACAAAGCCCCATTGACGTCAGTCGAAAATTTCACCTCCTTGGCGGCGAGCTCATCCTCGATCCGCCGGATGGCGTCGGCGAGCGCGGCGGCGTGCGACGAGACAACTTGGGGCGCAAGGGGGGATCTCTTGATGAGGTTATAGGCGTTCTCGTAGATTTGGTCGCGCGCGCCTGCGTCCTTGCCCGCCACAGCCTTTGTCAAGAGCGAGTAATAGTCCACATTCATCGGCGTTCCCTACCTGACGGGAGGCGCGTACTGGATTCCGCCCTGGGTCCAGAGCGCATTAAGTCCGCGCGGGATGCTGAGATACGACTGCGTTCCGACGTTTCTCTCGTAGATTTCTCCGTAGTTGCCTACGGAACGAACGACACGCGCGGCCCAGTCCTTCTCGAGCCCCAGTTGCTGACCGAACTCACCTTCGCTTCCGACGAGGCGCCGGATGTCGGGATTGGTAGATCTTGGCGCGTCGTCGATCGTCGCCGATTTGACGCCCAGCTCCTCGGCATTGATCAGCGAGTAGAGCGTCCATTTGACCAAATTGAACCACTGATCGTCGCCCTGCCGTACCGCCGGCCCCAGCGGTTCCTTAGAGATGATTTCCGGCAGGATGATGTGACTGTCGGGAACCGCGAGCTTGAGACGTTCCGCGTAGAGCTGCGAAACGTCGCTCGTTAGTACATCGCACTTGCGTTCCTCATATGCCCTGCGGCTCTCCTCAGCAGTGCTGAGTGTCAGCACATTCAGCGGCATGGCGTGAGCACCGAAATAGTCCGCCAGATTGAGCTCGCTGGTCGTGCCGGTCTGGGTGCATACCGTCTTACCGCCAAGCTGCAGGGCGGTATCGATGCCGGCCTCCCGGCGCAGCAGAAAGCCCTGGCCGTCATAGTAAGCGATGCCAGTGAACATCAGGCCAAGCGAAGTCTCGCGCGACATGGTCCAGGTCGAGTTGCGCGATAATACGTCGATCTTGCCTGACTGCAGCGCGGTGAAGCGCGTCGAGACGTCGAGCGGCACGAACGTCACCTTGTCAGGATCGCCAAATATTGCGGCCGCAACTGCACGGCAGATGTCGACGTCAAGGCCCGTCCAGTGGCCGCTGTCGTCTTGGCTCGAAAAGCCTAGCAATCCCAGTCCGACACCACAATTGACCGCGCCGCGCTCCCTGACGGCATTCAGCGTCTGCGCGTGCACTTCCGGGCTATCTGCCACGAACAAGACAAGCAGTATTCCAGCAAGGAGAGCGAAGGGGCGTCTTGTGCAATCGAACATTCCGTTCTCGCGTTCGGCGCGACCTGCCGGACGCGTCATGCTGGGGAAGAGGCAGACATCCAGTGTTTGCCGCCCGCGCACGCCAGGCTTGATATGGATCAATCCCCGGCGGGCATCATGTCGCCGCGAGATCGGCCGTGATGCTCTTAGCGTATTGGCGGCGCGTACTGGACGCCGCCCGCGTTCCAGAGCTGGTTCATGCCGCGCGGGATCTTCAGCTTGGAGTCGGCGCCGACATTGCGGTCGTAGACCTCGCCGTAATTGCCGACATGCTTGATGATGCGCACCGCCCAGTCCTTGGTCAGGCCGAGATCCTCGCCATAGGAGCCTTCGGTGCCGACCAGGCGCATCACCTCGGGCTTCTTCGACTTCAGTGCCTCGTCGATGTTCTTCGAGGTGACGCCGAGCTCCTCGGCGTTGATCATGGCGTAGAGCGTCCACTTCACGATCATCATCCAGTCGTCATCGCGCTGCCGGACCACTGGCGCGAGCGGCTCCTTGGAGATGATGTCCGCCAGGATCATGTGATCGTTCGGCTTGGAGAGCTTTAACCGCAGCGCATAGAGCTGCGAGGCGTCCGACGTCAGCGTATCGCACTGGCCGGAATCATAGGCTTTCACGACATCATCGGGCTTGCCGAACTTCATCTCCGTGTACGTCATGTTGTTGGTACGGAAATAGTCGGCGAGGTTGAGCGCGGTGGTGGTGTCCGCCTGGACGCAGACCTTGCTGCCATTGAGGTCGAGCGCGGAATCGATCTTGCGTGCGCGCGGCAACATGAAGCCCTGGCCGTCATAATAGGCTACCGCGGGGAAATAGAGGTCGTAATTGACCTCGCGCGACATGCTCCAGGTGGAGTTGCGCGAAAGGATGTCGACCTTGCGGTTCTGCAATTCCTTGAAGCGCTCGCTGGCGTCGAGCGGCACGAACTTCGCCTTCGACGGATCGTCGAAGATCGCGGATGCCACCGCGCGGCAGAAATCGACGTCGAAGCCGGTCCAGTTGCCCTTGTCGTCCGGGTTCGAGAAGCCCGGCAAGCCCTTGTTGACGCCGCACAGCACCTCGCCCCGGCGCATGGTGCGCTTCAGCGTCTTCGTATCGTAACGTTCATAGGTGATGGCGGCGGCCGCAACCAATACGGCGACCGCGAGCCCGATGGTCAGGCCGCCTCGAAATGTGCGCATGGATTGTTTTTCTCGCGAATGATCGGGAAAATCGTGTCGTGAGCGGGCTAGGATTACAGTTCGGGCTTCTGGCGGATGATCACCTTGGTGCCGACGGGAACGCGGTTATAGAGATCGGCGACGTCGTTGTTGACGAGGCGGAAGCAGCCGGAGGAGACGGCGGTGCCGATCGTGTCGGGCCGGTTGGTGCCGTGGATGCGGTAGACCGTGGTGCCGAGATACATGGCGCGGGCGCCGAGCGGATTGCCCGGGCCGCCGGCCATGAAGCGTGGCAGATAGGGCTGCCGGGCGATCATCTCCGGTGGCGGCACCCAGTCCGGCCACTCCGCCTTGCGGGTGATGGTCACCAGCCCCTGCCACTGAAAGCCTTCGCGGCCGACGCCGATGCCGTAGCGGAGCGCACGGCCATTGCCCTGCACGAGATAGAGGTGGCGCTCGGCGGTCGCGACGATGATCGTGCCGGGCGCTTCATTGCTGCGGTAATAGACGACCTGCTTCTGCCACTCCGGATCGAGCTGGTAGCCGTCGTCGGCGATCAGGCCGGGCTCGTCGGCGTCGGGTCGGCTTTGCGCATGGCCTTGTACGCTCGACAAAGCGAGACCGAACGCTGCGATGAGCATCCAGATCATCTGACGGAAATTGGTCATACAAAGTCCTCCTATGACGTCGCGTCATATCTCGCATCGAGATTGTGACAAGCATATTTGATTCAGATCAAATGACGGCTCGGCGCTCCAGGGCCTTGCTGCTTACCGATCGACACGGCGCCGTCTCATTCGCTTCGAACTCGGGCAGGGCCCTCTCTTCCGCGAAGTAGCGACTCTTTCAACAGGAGCGACCAAAGCAGAGCACGCTGCTTGCAGCGATCGAGACTGCGAGCACAAGGCTCTTGCAGCGCGAGATTGCCTGCGCCAGGATTCAGTTCACTCTTAGAACTTGAAGCCGATCCGTGCATTCACTTGATTGTTGTTCAGTTCCTGGGTGAAGCCGACAAGTCCAAGATTGAGGATGGGCATTGGATAGATGAAGGATTTCGACTCAAATCTTGAGTACCGATACTCCAGCCCAGCGAACCAGTTGTTCGTAAAGGCGTAATCCACGCCGGCGCCGGCCGTCCATCCCGCCCGCGTGCCGTCGCCGCCGATCGAGATTCCTGTCGTAGGAACGGAGGTCTCGTCTGATACGAACGCGGCACCTCCAGTAACGTAGAACAGCGTGCGATCGGCCGCGTAGCCGAGCCGCCCACGGACTGAGCCACCCCATTTGCTGTGCGCCGTAAGGAAGTCTCCGGTCAGGGAGGTGTAGCGGACTTTGCCGACCGTCCAGCCTTCGAAGTCACCTTCAACACCGAGCACCAGATTGCCCATCTGGTAGTTGTAGCCGGCCAGGATCCCGTAGCTCATGCCATCCTTGCTGGATGTGGACGAAACGACGAAAGGCCCGCCGAACACCAACGCTCCGGTCGTGTATTCGGGGTCCGTTCGTAGCCAACCCAGTTCACCTCCAAGATAGAATCCCGTCCACGAGAATGCCGGTACATAGGCGGGGGCGACCGGTTCTGCTCGAGCTGGAAGATCAGCAGCGGCCGCTCCTGACAAGCTGACAATGCTCACAGCAACGGAAAGAAGGGCGACACGACGAAACACCGTTGCCTCATTCAGCTAGGGGCAATACTTCCGGAGCAATCGATGCCTTTGGAATCGAGCTCTTCCTGCGATGCCAAGCCCCGGCAAATGATTGCCGGGGCTTCAAGTCTGTCTGCGACTTCGAGATCAGTACTTCGCTACGATCGGCCCGCCGAAGCGATAGTTCAGGTGGATCGTCAGCAGGTCGACGTCTTGACCAATCCGGTTCTGAGCGCCTGCCACGATCGGATTGACGACAGAGAAGGAATTGTTCGCGTCACCCATAAATAGCCGATCGTACTCGATGCCGACAGACCAGTTCGGGGCGAAGCCATAGTCGAACCCGACACCCAATGCGCCACCCCAACGAGTGGCAGTAGCGGAGGCCACGCCTATGCCACCGACCGTGGTCCACACGTCGTAGCGATTGCTTGTCACCGCGGCGCCGCCCTTCAGATAGATGAGAGCCGCATCCCAGGCGTAACCAATCTGGCCGGTGATGAGACCGTAAGCGTCCACCTTCGTCGTGGTTGAGAAGGCCGGATTGACCAGGCTCTGACGAGAGGTTTGCAGGTCGGCCCAATCACCCTGTCCTTCAAGGCCGAAAACAAACTGTCCCATCTGCCAACGGTAGCCGATCTGACCACCGAACACTCCTCCGCCTCGGGTGCTGCACCCATCAGAAATAACGGCGCCGGCTACCGGCACGAGCCCCCAGCAATTGCGGCTCTGACCCCACCCGCCATTGGCGCCGATATAGAAGCCGGTCCAATCATAAACTGAGGTCAAAGCGGGCGGGGGCGCCTTAACCGGGCGCGCCGCAAGATCAGCAGCCGAGGCATGGCCACCCAGACCCAGCGCCGCCATGCCAACCGTGGCAAGTAGAAATCTCTTCATTTCACCGTCTCCGTGAGTGCAAACTATCAAGCTAAGTCGCCGCTATAGATCACGGGTATCAAGACCCCCGTGCCAAAATGGCAACACCTAGTCGGAAACCACCGTCGCAGATTGGTGGAGCTTAGTCCGCACTTTCGCCGGACTACTACGACGCCTCGCTCTTTCCCTCGCAAGTCCAGTCAAAGATGCAGTCCGAAGAAATGAGCCGTTTGGGCGAATGGGGATTGATTGTGCCCGCGAAGACAACGCGGCATTCGGCGAGTAGGCCGCGCGCAAACTTCTTAGCGTCTGCTTCGCTTTCGAACGTTCTCGTTTCCCGAGGACTTCGCCTTTTGGGCAACGTGCTGCCTCTGCGGACCTCGAAAGTGACGTACCAGAGTGGCGGCATCTAAGACCAGAATGACGGAATACGACACGACAGTAATGCAGCAGACACAATCTCTCGTGCATTGTCCCTTGGGACAATGACCTTAGGGACAGCATGGTCGTTTCCCTCAGCATGGCGAGGGCGTCGTGCCGCTCAATCGATTTCAATTGGTTCAGAGGTCCTGATGCTCGCTTGCATACCGAGTATGAACCAAAAGAACTGCTCCGGTGATCCGGGACGCAGTTCTAGGCGAGCAAGACCTGCATGCCGGAAAGATCAACGGTGCCCATGCGGTCGATGCGTCCGCTGCGGTTCATTCGCATCCAGGCTGAAAGGCCATCGGCAAGTAACGAGACGATCGAGAAGCAGCCGCGCTTGAAGGACGTTCGTCGACTCATCGAGGACTACGCCAACGAACTGAGAGAGATCATCGAGAGGCTCCGTAAGCGACTGAATTGAGATCATGCGCGGCACGATCCGAGAATCATTGCGCAATGATCAAACTCGCAAAATCGGCCTGTTGCATTGTCCCTTGGTACAATGACCTTTGAAGCCACCTTAAATTAGGATATTCTCTCGCGAAATATCCCGCGCCTGCAGATTTATCAGGGGTGTCAGCTTTGCTTGTGCGCATGACGACAGACCAGATTCCTGGTGCTGTTACACTTGGCGAGTTCGGCATGGCGAGCAGTTCGAATCCGCAGTCTTGTTGAATTTACGTACTCGAAAGGGACCGAAATCTACGGCGAGAATGAGCCGGCGGACTATGTGTATCAAGTCCAAAGCGGCGCTGTGCGAAGCTACAAGTTGCTGATCGATGGAAGGCGCCAGATTGGTGCGTTTCACCCGGTTGGCGATATTTTCCGATTGGTGAACGGCGAAACGCATCGATTCACGGCCGAAGCGGTCGTTACAACGATGCTTCGTCTGGTCAAGCGGCAAAGCCTTGAGGGGATGGCCCGGGCCGATGACGCTCTCACGCGCAACCTGCTCAGCATGACCACCAGAAATCTTCAACACGCCGAAGATCACGTGCTTCTTCTGGGACGGAAGGATGCGCTGGAACGAGTAGCGACGTTCCTCCTCGAAATGGACAGGAGCTTACCGCCGCGGGCGTCATGACACTCCCAATGTCGCGTCGAGACATAGCCGACTACCTTGGTTTGACGCTGGAAACTGTATCTCGCGCGTTGTCCCGATTGCGGCGAGTGGGAGTCCTTGACTTCGTGGGTCAAACACAGCGCGGAATCAGAATCCTCGACCGGGGGCAACTTCGTACGTTCGATCGGCAAGGCTAGTCTGCAGACTGAGCCAAAGATGGTCCGCTGGCTGAGTTTCGAGGCTTGATCCAAATCAACGTTCGATTGCGCAGCGGTTTCACGTTGGTCGCAGGCCCATGGAGTATTGACATGAAGAGCACAAGACGTCGCGCACTTATCCGCAGTTCGGCAACGGTTGCCTCGGCTGCCATACTAGCGTTCGCGGCCGGTCGCGGCGCACGCGCCGATGATTCCGCAAGCCTGCTCAAGGCAATGACGGACTATACCGCGGCACAGAAATCGATCACGGCGACGTTCGACAGCGACATCGAGGTCATTACGCCCGAGCTGCAGAAGATTCAGTTCGCCAGCTCAGGGCAATTGAGCATGACTCGGCCTGACAAGCTCCGGTTCAAGCGCACCGGGGGATATAGCGATGTCGATCTCGTCTATGACGGGAAAACCGTCTCGCTCTACGGCAACAATGCCAAGGCCTATGTGCAGGCGGATGCGCCCGGCACAATCGACCAGCTCGTCGACGTCCTCCAGGCAAGGACAGGTGCCGCGATGCCCGGCACCGATCTGCTGCTGTCCAATTCGTTCGAGGTGCTGACATCCGACGTCATCGAAGGCCATCATGTCGGTCAGGGCGTCGTCGATGGCGTGGAGTGCGAGCATCTTGCGTTTCGCGGACATGATACAGACTGGCAGATCTGGATCCAGACGGGTGCGCAGCCAATCCCGCGCAAATATGTGATCACCAGCAAGACCCTTGCCGGGGCACCGCAATACACGTTGCGGATCAAGGATTGGAAGACCGACGCCGCCGCGAATGCGGACACCTTCACCTTCAAACCGCCGGAGGGCGCGACGAAGGTCAGCCTCGATTCCAACGCGATGATCGAATTTGACGAAGTGCCTGCAGGCACAATTGATGGAGCCAAGAAATGACCATCTCGATTCGCAAGACGCTTGTGCTTCTCACCGCCGCCGTGGCCCTTGCGGGAGGGCTCCTCTGGAACGGCACCGTTGATGTCAAACAAGGGCTGGTCTCCACCTCAGAAGCACGGGTGGGACGACCATTGACGCCAATGAGCTATGCCGGAGTCGCACGGCGAACCACGCGCCGCGCGGTCTACGGCACTGCGGCCGCCACGGCAGCCGCGGCCGGTGCCTATGCCGTCAGGCCGGGTTGCGTTCAGGTGACCAATGCCTATGGCCAAGTCGTTACCAAATGCTAACTTGGCGGCTTCCTGCCAATCGCTTCAGTTCGCAGCATATAAGCGCCTCACCCCGACACTGTGGGTGAGGCGCCGTCCAAGTTCGCCGCCGTTATCCAGGCTTGCTTGTCGACTTCCGACTTGAACTCGTCACGCATACGCTTTGGTGTGCACCCAGCCGGCGGTCGGGTTCAACGACCTCGATCGGGGGGGGCGGCCGATGCCTATCCAATGGTCGTCGCGTCGAGCTTGGTCACGTTCCGCACGTTGTCGCCGCCGCCAGACCTCGGCGGTTTGGGCTAGTAGAGGGTAAGGCTACCCGCGTCCATTTGATTTTCCATTGCGCGGACAATGCAGCGACACACCAGGGCAGAAGCCAGCCCGGCGGGAATCCGTATTTCGTTCATCCGCGCCGCTGGCGGTTAGGCGGACGCAAGGGCAACCTTTATGGAGTTTTAATCCGTAGAAATCCGGATTGCCGACTCACACAGCCGGAAGCGAACGATTGACCTTCGACAAATCCGCCATTTCGAATCAATGGTTCAATGGCCATTGTTCCTATGTCTGGTCGACCAACCTCCTTTCCTTGGTGTCGGCCGCCGAGGAGAGAGAGTTGCCCCGCCGCATTCACGTGGTTGACGACGATGCGTCGTTTCGAACAGCGATCGAGCGTCGGCTTAAGCTTGCGGGCTACAATGTTGCGACCTATTCGTCGGCCCAGGATTTGCTGGATCGGCTTCCGGGCAATCAGGGGCTCGGATGCATTCTGCTTGACGTGCGCATCCCCGGCCTGAGCGGGCCCGAACTCCAAAGCCGCCTTATCGAGCTCGGTTCGATCCTTCCAATCGTGTTCCTGACCGGGCACGCCGATACCGCGACGACCGTGAAGGCAATCAAGGCGGGCGCCGAGGATTTTCTCACGAAGCCTGTCTCATCGGACCAGTTGATTGACGCGATCGAGCGCGCCGTGGCGCGCCAGAAGCTCGCTCTCAGTCAACGCAGCAAGCTTGACTCGCTTCGTGCCCTCGTCTCAGCGCTCACGCCGCGCGAGCGTCAAGTGTTTGAGTTGATCGTGCGCGGCAAGCTCAACAAGCAGATTGCTCACGAGCTCGGAACGACCGAGCGTACCGTGAAGGCGCATCGCCACCAGGTCATGGAAAAGATGCGGGTCCGGTCCCTTGCAGAACTGGTCTCGATCGCGGAGCGACTTGGCACGTCCGATCCCGCAACAGATCCCGGCGGGTAGTGCTGGCCTCGTTGCAAGTTACCGTCCATTGTCCTGTCCAAAGGGACAATATGAGCGCCCTGAGACGAGGCGTATCTCGGAATTCGCGGTGGACGACCGAGAGTATCGGCCGGAGAGTGGAGTTCGCCGCAAGCGACCGATCCGCCGGAGTTTGCGGTGCCGGATCAGCAACCTCGGAAATCGAGACCGATCGCCTTGCCGACGCAGAACGTTGTTTTCGTCGTGGACGGCAATCCCTCGATGCTCAGGGGGATCAAGCGGTTGTTGAGGGAGCACGGCTTTGAATCCGAACTGTTCGAGACGGCTGGAGGATTGCTGAGTTGCGGAGACTTCCGTAGAGCCGTCTGTCTCATTCTCGATATTAATCTCAGCGATGGCTCCGGCATTGAACTGCGACGTCTCATCGCAAATTTGGGGGGCGACTTGCCTGTCATCTACATTACCGGGAACGATAAGCAAGCGACCCGCATGGCGGCGATGGAATCGGGGTGCATCGCCTATCTGATCAAGCCGTTCACGGCGCAGTCTCTGATCCAGCCGATTGAGAGGGCGCTGGCGACCAGATCTTAATTCGTGGCCGCTTCGGTCATTGGTCGATGGCCTGGCAACGTGCTGAGCGACCGAAGGCCGCCGAGATCGTGTTTGAAACGCGCGGCTGCTTGACTTGGATCAAAGGTACGGGCGGGGGCGTGGCTTAACGAATCCGTTCAGTGACCATCAGAGGCCCTTCCATGTTCAACGCCAGGTCCGCACGCATCGACCGACTCTTCGTCGGACCGGGGGTGAGCCGACGATTGGCGTGACTTGGTTGATGCCGCTTTGCCCTGGACCGAATTCCCGGTCGGCTACGCGGTGTCGGGCATCCTGCTCACCATTTTCGGCTATTTCGCATTGCTGCTCGCGCAATAGCTCCCTATCGCACTGATCCCTTGAGGAGAAAGATATGAAGGCTCGTCTGCTCGTTGCCCTGATTGCATTGGTGGTCGGTTCGGCTGGTTTTAGCGCGTCTTCGCGAGCCGAAACCGGTGCCGTCGCGGTGATCTTCACCAAGGGTGGCTTCATCGTGGGCGTCGGAGGCGGCGAGGGCATACTGACGCTCCGTGGCAAGCACTACCCGTTCACCGTGTCGGGCATGAGCGTCGGCTTCACTATCGGTGCCTCCACCACCAAGCTCGTCGGGCACGCGATCAATCTGAGGGGGCCGGCCTCGATCGAAGGCTCCTACACCGTGGCCGGAGCCGGCGGTGCGATCGCGGCCGGCGCGCAAGGCGTGCAATTGCAGAATGCCAACGGCGTCATCCTGCAGCTCAGCGGTCCCAAGGTCGGCGCGGAGGTATCCGCAGCCGTGGGTGGGGTCACGATACGGCTAAAGTAGAAATCGACGCGAAGCGAGCAGGCCGCGAGTTTGCGGCGTGGATTGTCTCGTCCCGTCCAGGACGGCTCAGAACCTCTCTGGCAAGGCGACCCTCTCGTCGAGATTGGTCGCCCGCTGGATGCGGCGCAAGGCGGCTCGTGCCCGCGAGGATCGGTTGATCCAATATCAAATGACACTTGCCCATTGGTCACAGCGCGTGGCCCTCACTCAGGACCGATACACGGATCGCGAGGACAATATTGAACGAACAACTTCACCCGATGGCCCCCTGCCGTGCGATCTCGGCACCGAATACGGGCCGGGTTTTCGATTTTCCACGACGGAGGCCGCTTTCGCCTGACCTGCAGCCGGAGCTCTTTCAACTTTCGCCTTTGTGAGGGTAAATCTGCACTCGCCCCACGGCTACCGAACTGAGATATCGGGTTTGGTTGGTGTGGGGAAAGGCGGTAGCGCTCCACTTGCTCGAACCCCCGAAAGCCCTCGGTCTGCTATTCGGCCATTCCGAAGGAGATAAATCCCCATTGCGGGCTCAATGTCGGCTAATGCAGGCAACTGTCGGAATGGCCGTTGATCTTCCCACGAAAGGCAAACGCCGTAGCGTTATCGTCGCTCGCTTCAGTATGCTGGGCAAGGATAAGCAGGGTTGTTTCGGCATTTCCCCGGTGCTTCGATGCGGGCTAGGTGGATTTGGCTCTGCTGTATCATACTTCAGCCTCACTGCGGCAGCCGACCCGTAAGCCGAAAGAACAAGTTCGACGTAACCTGCACGCCAGGCCGGGACAGGTGGTTTTCGAGCGCTTCAATATCTCGCTCCAAGTCCTCCCGCTTGATGAACCCGCCACCCACGAGCTTGTCACGAACATTGCCAATCAGGCCGTATGGGAACGAGCGACGCTCGTGGCCGGTTGGGAAGACGTGAATGATCGCGTCGACTTGGATATCGACTACGCCGCGCATCGCGGAATAGCCGGTGGAGGTGCCGCCCGACTGATAGATCGATCCCTTGCGCTTGCGCATAGGCGGAATATGCGTCGAGCAGGCGTGTCCATGCGGGCAACGGCGGGTCGAAACAGTGTGGAACGTAATCGGCCTCGAAGCTGGCGACCCACCCGCCGGGGCGCACGAGCGAAACGAACTCGTGCACGATCCGCCCCGGCTGTGGCAGGTTGACGAGCAGCAGCCGCATATGAGCACCGTCGAAGCTGGCCTTGGGCAACCTTGTATTATAGGCGTCGCCCTCTCGGACCTCCACCTGCGGCAGTCCGCAATCCGTAACGAAGCGGCGTGCCAGTTGCGCGAACTGGTTGCTTCGGTCGATGCCAAGCACGGACCCATTTGCCCCAACGCGCTCCGCAAGAAGGTGCAGAACGCCTCCTGGTCCGCAACCGAGGTCGACGACTCTTTCGCCGTTCTTGATTCCGATTCGATCCAGCTGCGTGTCAGAATCAGAGGCAAGCATCACAATTTGACGCTTGAGCCGCTCCACCTCAGCGCCGCCCCGACCGAGCAAGTAGTTGTCTGGATTCATTGTTGTCCTTCGACCATCGGGTTTTCGATTCTTCTGAGTCCGATCAGGTCAGGTTTGTGGAATTTGTTGTTGGATGCAAGGATGTTACTTGCTTCCTCCTCCAGCCAGGCCGGATACCGCCGAGCCTCAATGAAAGCGCCAGGCTATGCTGTTCGACTGCCGGAACTGTGGTGTTTCACGTAGGGGCCAGAGACGGCTAGGCCACGTTATAGCCTGGCGTGAGCAGGTTATTCGGATCGTATCGCCGCTTGGCGCCAAGCAACCGCGGCCATGCAGATCCGAAATGCATCCGCCAATCATCCGGCGACATTGGAAGCGCGCTGACCGGGTACAACACGCCGCCAGCCTCGCGAGCGCGCTCGTAGATGCTCCGGTTGTCAGCGATCATCCGCTCGATCTGCCTGGTGTCTTTCGAGACGGGAATTCGGATGACGTTGAAGACAAAAACCACAGCTCCGTCGGGCATCCGAACCAGCGGCGCACGGAATGCTTCACGTCGCAGGGGATAGAAGGTGACGCGACCGAACGGCCCAAGGTCCCCGTGGCTTAATCTTCCTATGATCTCGCGTGCTATCTGTATAGCATTGGATGCAGGCAGGAACGTGAGCAGCCAAGGTTGCGGGTTAAACCAGTTCCCTCTGGCGCGCAGTAAGGCCTCGAATTTTGCGAAAGCATGCGCGTCGTCGCTGTAACCAAAGTCAAATGTCTCAGTTGCACTGCGGACGTTTGACAGGCCTTTAAGTGCGGCGTGGTCATCGGGTGCATTGTGGTCGTGGAAAATAGCGGTTTCGAGCAGGTATCGCCAACCGCCGTTGCCGTCGGGTAGAATGGCTCCTTGCAATTGGTCGAAGCGTTCGTCGGCGAGAAGACGCTGCTGATCCTGCGTCGGTGTGGCGAGATCGGGATAGTGCAACTGCATGCATCGGACCCGCTCCGGCGCACGTATCAAGCGTAGCGTAGCTTGCGTAATGATGTCGAGATTGATCAGTTCGTCGCGATGCGCGCCGAGCAGTTCGCAGGATCGCAGCATGGTGACCAACTCGCACTTGAGCGCGAGGCAGATCCGGCGGTCCCATGGCAAGTCGTCGCGGTCGAGACCGTGGCAGAAAGTCCTGATCTCGTCGGGCGAGAGAACGCGGGTGCGCGGATGTTCCGGGTCGAATTTCGGCAAGTTGACGCAGGGGCTCGCGGTTACATAGTCGCGGCCGGCCTCGGCCGCCCAGTTGAACAGGCCTGAGGCCGCGCGGCGCATGTGGCGGGCATTGGCGATCGAGGGAACGCCGATCTTGCCGGCGACGATGTCGTTCGACAGGCTCGCGATGTCGTGCTTGGTGACCTCGCTGGCGAGCTTCTTGCCGAGCCGGGGGCTGAGAAACCGCCGCAGATGGCTGGCGACGTTCTCCCACGTCTCGATCCGGGGCCGCATTTCCCCGTCCGGCTTGCGGACCGGCACCTGCATCCACTCGATCCGCTCCTCGATGATCTCGTCGACCGTCTTGCCCCGTTTGGCCTTCGCCGCCTTCTGCTCGCGGAAGGTCTCGGCCAGCGCCTCGCCGCCCATGGCCTTGAGGCCGCAGACCTTGCTGCGGGCATCCTCGACGGTGAAGGTCTCGGGGTTATAGGTACCGAGCCATCCGGTGCGCTGCTTGCCGGTCTGCCGATCGATGAACTTGAAGGAAAAAGGTCGCAACGCCGGCCCTGGTGATGCTGACGTAGAGGCCCGGGCATTCGCGATCGTAAAACTTGACCCGCTTGGCGACGCGCTTTGGCACATGCGATCGGTCAGGATGACCTGCCATTGCGGCCGCGCTTGCCAGTGGGTTCAGTGGTCGTGGTAGTATCCATTACGGCTTCAGGCTCCCAAAGAGTTTGGACCATGGGCTCGGCCTCGGGCCTCTCAGTCTCCGTGGAAGGGTTGAGAGAGGCTTGGGCCGGGCCCTAGATTTGACGAAACCCGCCGAAGCAGCCCGAAACAGGCTAGGCAAAAACCGCTTGTTTTAAAGGCTTTTCTTAGTTTCGGCGCGTTTCACCGAATGCCAAAATATAGACGTGCAGTCCTGATGAATGAAGCTGACGTTTGGGTAGTCCTCACCGAGACGCTGATCGAGCGAGACACTGTTCGCCGATGTGACGTCGAGGGGCGGTCGCCACGGCGGCCTAGCATTACAGTTGTGTTTTCTGAGAGTTTCTGAATCCATGGGCAACCATGATTCGAAGATTGTGGGCGCAGGCAGCGTCAGTTGAAGAGACGCTTGCGTTGTGGGCTGCGTCGCTTCGGGAGGTTAAGAAGCGGATACGTCCGCTGTTCGGGCAAGAACGTGTTGCGAGGAACGCGGGCCTGTTTCTGGAAGGTCTGCTCGGTGATGAGCAACGCAAGACCGGTTGGATGCGCGCGGAGGCCGCTGGCGATCCTGGTCCTTGGCGGCAACAGGCGATCTTGGGTCGCAGCGATTGGGATGCCGATGCCTTGCGCGATATTGTCCGCGACTATGTGATGGAGCATTTGGCAGACGACGATGCGGTCCTCGTCATCGACGAGACCGGCTTTCTCAAACAGGGGAAGGCGTCGTGCGGCGTGGCGCGGCAATACACCGGTTCGGCAGGCAAGATTACGAACTGCCAGATCGGCGTGTTCGCTACCTACGTTTCGCGTCATGGCCATGCGTTCATCGATCGCGCATTATATCTTCCGAAGGAATGGACCGACGATCCAGATCGCCTGGAAGCCACATACGTGCCTGCCGACGTCGGTTTTGCGACCAAGCCAAAGCTTGCGACGAGAATGATCGCACGGGCGATAGCGGCGTCTGTCCCATTCAACTGGGTTGCCGGCGATACCGTTTACGGTGTTGGCGACCTCGAACAGCAATTGCGTCGGGCCGGCAAGGGCTACGTGCTTGGGGTCAACAGCGCTCATGTATTCCGATCCTGGGGCAAGCGACCGCCGGTCGCCGGGACGGCTGCGGAACTCGCCCGGACGCGACGCCCATCCGACTGGAAGCGCCTGTCGGCCGGTGCCGGAACCAAAGGACCGCGGCTGCACGATTGGTGTTATCTCGAACTAGCCGATCTCGATGCCGAAGAATTCAACAGCGTCGATCAAGGTCTTTGGACACGCGGTCTGCTGATCCGGCGTCGTATCGCTGATGATGACCTCGCCTTCTTCTCGACCTGGTGCCCGGCAGGAACATCAATTGAAACGCTGGTCGCGGTCGAAGGCCATCGATGGGCGATCGAAGACAGCTTTGAAACTGCGAAAAACGAATTCGGGCTCGATCACAACGAGAGCAGATCCTGGCATGGCTGGCA
>NZ_LNCU01000097.1:46171-51126 GCF_001542415.1 Bradyrhizobium macuxiense | reverse complement strand
GCTTGAGGCGTGTTGTCGCTCACCGATGACATTGCAGCGCGATTTGAAGCGGGCGCGGATAGTCCTGTTAGCGGCGGACGGGCGCAGCACCCGGTCGATCGCCAAGGAAGTTGGGGTCCAGCCGCGGATTGTCAGCGTTTGGCGGCATCGCTATGCCGACCAAGGCCTTGAAGGGCTGCAAGACAAGCCGCGGCCCGGCAAGCAGCCGATCTATACGAAGACGACCGACAAGCGGATTCTGAAGCTGCTGGATAAGCCGCCCCCGCAAGGGTTTGCGCGCTGGACCGGCCCTCTGCTGGCCGAGGCGCTAGGCGATGTTGACGTCCAATATGTCTGGCGGTTCCTGCGCAGCCACAAGATTGACCTCGCGGCTCGCAAGTCCTGGTGTGAGAGCAACGACCCGAACTTTACGGCCAAAGCCGCCGATGTCGTTGGCCTTTACGTCGCCCCGCCGGCGAAGGCTATTGTGCTCTGCGTGGACGAGAAGCCCTCGATCCAGGCTTTGGAGCGAGCGCAGGGCTATCTGAAGTTGCCCAATGGCCGCGCCTTGACCGGCCAGAGCCACGATTACAAGCGGCATGGCACCACGACATTGTTTGCAGCGCTCGAAGTCGCCACCGGAAAGATCATCGCTACGCATTCAAAACGCCGTCGCCGTGTCGAGTTTCTCGATTTCATGAACAGCCTCACCGCGGCCTTTCCGGGCCGAAAGCTTCACGTCATCCTCGACAACCTCAACACCCACAAGAAGAATGAGAGCTGGCTCAAGGCCCATCCCAATGTGCAATTCCATTTCACACCGACGAGTGCGTCCTGGCTCAACCAGATCGAGGTATGGTTCTCAATCCTGCAGGGGCAGTCGCTCAGCGGCACCTCCTTCACAAGCCTCAAGCAGCTTCAGGAACACATCGATGCCTACGTCAACGCCTACAACGACAAAGCCGAGCCCTTCGTCTGGACCAAGAAAAAGATCCGTCAACGCCGTTTCAAGGGCCGCCGTATCAATCAACTCTGATTCCGGGTACTAGCGGTAGCGCTTCGCCCGCGAGCGCTTTCCCGATAGCGCTCCCGCACAAACATAACATCAGGCGTCATCGTACATCAGCCGTCATCGTCGCCTGTTGATTCGCCGCGCGGTGGAATATCGCGCGCAGCCGATCGCATGGCGCGCCTAGGCGACGCCGTCGTGGCCGGGCATAATGAGGAACTCAAAAACAAAATCATACTGGAGGAAAGATGAAGCGTTCCGTTGCAGCCCTTGTCCTGACCACAAGCCTGGTGTTCGCCGGCAGCGCGCTGGCCCAGACCATGGACAAGGTCGTCAAGGTCGGCGCCCTCGGCGATCAATCCGGTCTCTACCAGGACATCGGCGGACCGGGCTCGACGGTGGCGGCGCAGATGGCGATCGAGGATTCCGGGCTGCTGGCAAAGGGCTGGAAGATCGACCTGATCTCGGCCGATCACCAGAACAAGCCCGACGTCGCCGTAAACATCGGCAAGCAATGGATCGACGTCGACAAGGTCGACGTGTTCGTCGATCTCGCGGCCTCCAATGTCGGGCTCGCGATCGCAAACCTCGCCAAGGAGAAGAATGTCGTCAACCTGAATTCCGGCTCGGGCTCGTCCGATCTCACTGGCTCGCAGTGTACGCCCAACACGGTGCACTGGTCTTACGACACCTACATGCTCGCCAACGGCACCGGCAAGGCGCTGGTCAAGTCCGGCGGCGACTCCTGGTTCTTCATCACAGCGGACTACGCTTTCGGCCAGGCGCTGGAGCGGGACACGACTGCGGCCGTCACCGCCGGCGGCGGCAAGGTGCTCGGCAGCGTCAAGCATCCGCTCAACACGGCAGATTTCTCGTCCTTCCTGCTGCAGGCGCAGAGTTCGAAGGCCAAGGTCATCGGCCTCGCGAATGCCGGCGGCGACACCACCAACGCGATCAAGCAGGCGGCCGAATTCGGCATCGTATCGGGCGGCCAGAAGCTTGCGGGCATGCTGATGTTCATCACCGACGTGCACTCGCTCGGCCTCAACGTCGCGCAGGGCCTGAACTTCACCGAGAGCTTCTACTGGGACATGAACGACCAGACCCGCGCCTTCTCGAAACGCTTCTTGGAGCGCTTCAAGAAGAACCCGCCGACCATGGTGCAGGCCGGCGTCTATGCCTCGCTCATCCATTACTTCAAGGCGCTGGAGGCGCTTGGCGGCAATCCGCATGACGGCCGCATGGTGGTCGCCAAGATGAAGGAGCTGCCGACCGACGATCCGCTGTTCGGCAAAGGCTCGATCCGCGCCGACGGCCGCAAGATCCACCCCGCCTATCTGTTCGAGGTGAAGAAGCCGTCGGAGTCCAAATATCCGTGGGACTATTACAAACTGGTCGCGACGATCCCCGCGGACGAAGCCTTCGTGCCGCTGGAGAAGAGCGCCTGCCCGCTGGTGAAGAAGAACTGATCGGTTCGCGCGATGCGCACGGCGGATTGGCGGTCACACCGTCGGCCGTCGTCGTGCGTAACACAAGCCGGCAAGAGCAATTCCTGTTGGAGTTTTCCCTAGGCGCGAAAGCCCAACCGATAACGCGATGGACTGGTGTCGAAGCGCGTCCGGAAATGATGACGCAACACGTCTGACGTGCCGAAACCAACCGCGGTGGCGACATCCTCGACCGACATGCCGGTCGCTTCCAGAAGGCTCCGCGCCCGCATCACCCGCTCCTGCAGCACCCATTCGCCCGGAGACGTGCCGGTTGCCTCCTCGAAGCGCCTGATGAAGGTTCGCCTGCTCATGCGCGCCCGGCCTGCCAGATTCGCGATCGTGAGATCGCGATTGAGATGCGTACGCATCCACGCACAAAGCTCGGCGAGAGGATCGCCCTCGGCAAGGACGGGGCTCGGAATGAACTGCGCCTGCCCGCCCTCGCGGTGGGCCGGTATCACGAGACGACGCGCCACCTCGTTGGCGACCTCGGCGCCGAAATCCTTGCGCACGATATGGATGCAGAGATCGAGGCCGGCGGCGCGGCCGGCCGAACTCATGATGTCGCCGTCGTCGACATAGAGAACCTTGGAATCGACGCGCAACGACGGATGTCGGCGCATCAATGCCTCGGCATGGGCCCAATGCGCGGCAACGCGCCGTCCATCGAGCAATCCGGCGGCAGCCACGACAAAGACACCCGAGCAGATCGAGGCGATGCGGACACCGCGGGCATGGGCGCGACGAAGCGCCGATAGCACCGGCTCCGACGGTGACGCCTCGATATCAAGCCATCCCGGAACGATGATCGTGCCGACCTCTGCAAGATACGAGAACGGCACGTCGGCAACGATCTTGACCCCACTGCCGGCGGCGAGCGGCACGCCGGGTCGCTCTGCGCAAACCGCAACGCGATACCAGTCGCGGCTCACATTGGGCAGGCCGAACACCTCCAGCGCCATGCCGAGCTCAAAGGCATTGACGCCATCATAAGCCAGCAGGGCGACCGTCCGGTCGCGGGAGCGGTCCCGCCGGGTCCTGTTGCTGGGCGATTTCCTGTTTCGCGGGTTTGGCACGATATTCACGATAACTGTCATTCGTGCCGATGGTCAAGATTGCCCCGCGCGCGCACGATCGCCGTCGAAACCGAAGCGATCTTCTGGGAGCCATTCATGAACAACGCTGCGTCGCCAACTCTGGCGTCGTCCACCTCAGACAAAACTGACCCTCAGGGCGCCTCACGACGCTCCGCACAGGGCACGCATCTGCGGGGAATTCTGTATTGCCTGGCGGCGACGGTCTCGTTCGGCCTGATGTTTCCGGTGATGTCGAGCGCGCTCACCCATATCGATCCCTTCACCTTCACATCGCTGCGCTACCTGATCGCTGCAGTCGTCTCGCTCGTCCTGCTTCGGGTTACGGAAGGTCCGGATGCGCTGCGGCTGAAGGGCGAGCAGATCGCCCTCGCCTGGTTCCTCGGTTCGATTGGGTTCGCTGGCTTCGGCTTCCTGGTCTTTCTCGGACAGCAACTGGGCGGGCGCGACGGCGCGTTGACGACGTCGATCATGGCGGCGACGCAGCCGCTGCTCGGTGTCCTCATCATCTCGATCACCCGCCGCGTCCTGCCGCCGATCCCGACACTGCTGCTGGTCCTGCTGTCGTTCTGTGGTGTCGCGCTTGTCATCACCAAGGGCGACATCGGCGGATTGCTGCGCGAGCCGCAGAACTACTCAGCCAACGGGCTGATCGTGCTCGGGATGATCCTCTGGCTGATCTACACCTTCGGCGCAGCGCGCTTCGTTCACTGGTCGGCTCTCAAATACACGACCATGACGATGGTGCTCGGCTTGAGTACGATCATCGCAATCAACGCGATCCTCGTGCTGACGGATACAATCGTGCTGCCGGGAACGGCCGATGCCCTCTTCATCCTGCCGCACCTGCTCTATATGAGCTTGATCTCGAGCGTCGTCGGGGTGCTGTGCTGGAATCTCGGCAACAGGATCCTGACGCCCCTGAACGGCGTGCTCTTCATGGATGTCGTGCCGATCACCGCGTTCACCGTCTCGGCGATGACCGGCGTGCTGCCGACGCGGGTGCAGATCATCGGCGCCTGCATCACCGGCGGCGCCTTGATCCTCAACAACCTCTATCTGAGGCGTCGCAGCTAGTGCTTGTCGGCAGCGATCGCGCGGGCCGTACGGAAAAGGACACGTATGCGGAATTGCGTCGCGCACCACCCTCGCCGCGACGCATTTCGACGCACGCAATCACGCGGTGGTTCAGCGGAAGGACGCCTCAGCCCTTGCCCTTGACGCGGAAGACCACGGGGAGCGTGAACTTCAGGCCTTCGTCGGCGACGAGCGGCGGCGGCTTGGGAACGGGATCGGATCGCTTGATCATCGCAAGCGCGGCCTGGTCGAACGCGGCGTCGCCAGATCCCTTTTCGATCGCCATGTCGAGGACGTGGCCGAGCC
>NZ_LNCU01000097.1:8068-46161 GCF_001542415.1 Bradyrhizobium macuxiense | reverse complement strand
GGCGGACTTGAGCGCGCGATCGGCGGGATACTTCTTGTGCTTGTCGAGATGCGCCATCAGGAGCTTCTGCCAGGTCTCCCGCGCGCGTTTCAACGCGTTGCCGTTGCCGACCACCGGCGCCACCGAGCGCTGCGCTTCGGGCGCGGCCTCCACGGTCGGCATCGCGGTGGCCTCCTGCTGGACCGACTCCTGCGATGCGGCCGTCTGCACGGCAGCTACCTTCTGCTCTTCTTCGGTCGGCTTCTTGTTGTCGTTCTCGGTCACCACCCGATCGGCGTCGTCGGGCTCGGTCGGCGTTTCCTTCGGCAGATCGGTTTCCTTGACCTCGGCCTTTTGCTCCGCGACTTGCGGTGAGGCTACGGACGCATCCGCATCGGGACCGGCCGGCAGGTCGGTGACTTCGCGATTTGGCGCCGCCAGCTCGACCCCAACCTCGATGGCCGATACACCAGAGACGTCCTCGGCATCTTCCGCCTGCAGATTGGTCAGCGCGAGTGCGGCGCCGCCGACATGCAGCGCGACAGCGGCCACCGCGGCAGCCACCCACAGCGTCCGGGACGGCTTTTGTTCGAGATCGGACATCGGCGTCAGGCCTTCGTCATGGGTTCGGTGCCGGCGATGCGCCTTGCTGCGCCGCCGTATCCGGAACCCCTTCCAGCGCGACCAGTTTGACCTTGGAATAGCCGCCCTTACGCAGGAACTCCAGCACGTCCATCAGCTCGCCGTAGGGAACCGCCTTGTCGGCGCGCACGAAGATGTACTTGTCCTTGGTCATATCCGGGATGGCGTCGAGCGCATTCACCAGATCGACCCGCTTGACGAAGGTCTCGCCGATCGCCAGCGACAGGTCCGGCTTGATGCTGACATAGGTCGGCTTGTCCGGCTTCTTCGTCGGCGTCGCGGTGGAGGTCGGCAAGTCGATCGGCAGATCGACAGTCGAGAGCGGCGCCGCCACCATGAAGATGATCAGCAGGACCAGCATCACGTCGATGAACGGCGTGACGTTGATCTCGTGGGACTCAGCGAAATCGTCGTCGGTATCGTTCTCTGCGACCGAGAAAGCCATCGCCTACTCCGCCGCCGCAGCACGCCCGCCCTGCGGGATGCTGCCATGGGTGCGATCGAGATCGCGCGACAGCAGCCGTGCCGCGGCGCCCGAGGCGCGGCTGACCAGTTCGAGATAGCTCTTCGTCACGCGCGAGAAGTGGTTGTAGATGATGACCGCGGGGATCGCCGCGACGAGGCCGATCGCGGTGGCGAGCAGCGCTTCCGCGATACCCGGCGCCACCACGGCAAGGTTCGTGGTCTGCGACTTCGAGATGCCGATGAAGCTGTTCATGATGCCCCAGACCGTGCCGAACAGGCCGACGAAGGGCGAGGTTGCGCCGATGGTCGCGAGCAGGCCCATGCCGAGCCGGATGCGGCGGGCTTCGGCGCGGACGATCTCGGAGAAGCTCGAGGCGGCGCGTTCCTTGATGCCGCTGTCGCTCGAGATGCCGGCGGACAGCCGACCCTCGCGCATCGCGGCCGCGATGAAGGATGACAGCACGCTGCCCTTGGCGCCGAGCGCGAACTGCGCTTCCGCCAGCGAGCGCGATTCACTGATCTTGGCGAGTGCGCCGCGCAGCTTGCCCTGGGCCACAGTCAGCTCGATCATCTTGGCGATGAATACGGTCCAGGTGACCAGCGATGCGAAGGCGAGACCGATCATTACCGCCTTCACGATGATGTCGGCGTTCATGAACATGGTCCACGGCGACAATTCGTGCAGGCCGGTGACGGTCGCCTTCAATGATTTGCTCTCACCACCAGCAGGCGCGGCCGACGGCGCATCGGCCGCGGGTGATCCCGACGTCTGCGCCGGGGCCGCGGCAGGCGCCGCGGCGACAGCCGCCGGTGTCGGGGCCGCCTGGGCTTGCGGAGCCGCTGCGGCCGGCTGGGCCACCGGCGCGGGCTGCTGCACGGTCGGTGCGGGCTGTTGGGCCACCGGTGCCGCCTGAGACCTGGCCACGGGCGCGGCTTGCGCGGCGGGTGCTGCCTGCTGCTGCGCCGACGACGGCGCAGCCAGCATCAGCATCGCCAGCGAGGCGACCATGACGGATGCAGCACGGAACATGGATGTCTTCATAGTTACACTTCAGCCCAGTGGCGGATCAGGTTGTGATAAATGCCGGTCAATTTGACCGTTTCAGGGTCGTCGCGCCCCAGCCGTTCCACCAGGGCCTGGATCGCCGTATCGAGATCAAAGATCAGGCTGCGCGCGTGCGCATCCCGTACCATGCTCTGCAACCAGAAAAAAGACGCAACCCGCGTCCCCCTGGTGACCGGCGTGACCAGATGCAAGCTGGACGCAGGATAAAGCACGAGATCGCCTGCCGGTAGCTTGATTTCATGGGATCCGTAGAGGTCTTCGATGACGAGCTCGCCGCCGTCGTAATCTTCCGGCTCCGATAAAAACAGCGTGACTGACAGGTCGGTGCGGATCCGCATGCCCGTTAACATGTCCCCCCGCACCGCATTATCGACGTGCAGACCGAAATGGTGCCCGTCGCTGGCGGCATAGCGGTTGAACAAGGGTGGAAAGATTCTAAGCGGGATGGCCGCCGAGACGAAGCGCGGGCTCGCCGACAGCGCCGTCAGAATACGGTTGCCGAGCTGCCGCGCGACCTCGCTGTCGGGCGGCAATTGCTCGTTGCGTTTCACCAGCGCGGAGCTTGCTCCCGCCGTCGAGCGGCCGTCCTCCCAATCGCTTGCGTCCATGATGCGGCGGAAATCCGCCACATCGGCTTTGCTCAAAACATTGGGAACACAGACCAGCATCGCGAAGCTTTGATGCCTCCGTCAGTAGCGCGCTGAAACAACCAGATACGCGGCGCGTCCCGGCGCTTCCAGCACGAACGGTGTCGCGCTCTGGTAGAGCGCATCGTAGTAGCGCTTGTCGAAGATGTTGTTGACGAACAGCTTCACGGTCCAGTGCTTGTCGATCTTCGCTTCCGCAAAGGCGTCGAAGCGCCAGTAGCTCGGGAGCGACGTGCCTTGGTTCGCCGCAAGCAGCGTGCCGCCATAGATCTTCGAGCGATAGACCGCCTGCCCGCCGATTTCCCACATGTCGGTGAGCTGGTACTTCGAGAGCAAGCTGAACGATTGGTGCGCGATGTTGGCGAGCGGCAGCCCGACATTGGTCGGATAAAGCAGCGGCTGCGGCGACGGCGCATTCGACTTGGTCACCTGCGATTGCATCAGCACGAGGCCGCCGAACACGCTCCATTTGTCGGTGATCTTGCCGCCGACACCGAGATCGATGCCGCGGACCCAATAGGCGGCACCGGCGGTGATGCAGGACACGGAGCCTGTCGTCGGCGGATTGGTGACCGGATACGGACACGTCGCGGTGCCGGTCGTCGGCGTGACATTCTGCGCCTCGCGCGCATTCTCCTTGTTGGTCTGGAACAGCGCCGCCGTCACCAGCAGGTGACGATCGAACAGCTCCCACTTGGTGCCGACCTCGATCGCCTGGTTCTTTTCCGGCCCGAAGATCTGGTTGGAGCTGCCGTTGAGGACAGGCGAAAGACCGCCATACGCCGTGCTGGTGCCGTCGAATTCGGCGCCCACCGGGTTCGACGACGTCGCGTAAGCGGCGTAGACGCTGCCGTTCGGCGCAGGCTTCAAGGTCAGGCCGAGATTGAAGTTCGGCATGCCGAACTCGGCGCTCTGTGCGCCGAACGTCGTCGCGCCGGCGACAGTGCCGTATCCGCTGGTGTTGATGGTGTAGTCGTCGTAGCGGATGCCGCCGTTGAGGATGACGAGGTCGTTGTAATTGACGCTGTCGAGCAGATAGACGCTCTTGGTATCGATCGAGAGGTTGGTCGGCAGGCCCGCGAGCGTCGGCGTCGACGTGAACGGTGTGTACGTGTATTGCGGCGAAAACACGCTCACCCCGGAGATCGACCCGGCGCCGTTGAACGGCGTACCGGTCGTCAATTCCGAGCTCAGCCCGGTATATTTGTCGATATACGAGGTCTCGCGCGAGATCTCGACGCCGCCCACGGCCGTATGCTTGAAGCCGCCGGTATCGAATTTGTAGGTCGCCTCGCTCTGGTTGGCGAGCACGTCGGTGATCTGATAGCGGCTCTGCGGGTTCATCGTGATGGTCGAAGCCGAGAGCGGATTCGTGATGATCGGCGACTCCGCAATCGTCCCGATGTAGTTATTCATCGAGCGCGAGGCGCGGATCTTGTCGGTCAGGACGAGATCGGGCGTCACCTGGATTTCGCTGCTGACCGTTCCAATGTCCTGCTGGACCTTGAAGAAGTCGCGATTGACCAGGCCGTAGAAATTATTGGCGGGCGAACCGAATTGAGGGAACGGACCGCCGGCCGTGCTGGTGAAGATATTTCCGGGAGCCGGCGAACCCGGCCGGTAATAAGGAACGCCGAAATCCGGGATGCCGTGGAGCTCGGTGTGCACGTAATCGCCGGTGATCTTCACCGCGTCTAGCGGCGTCCACTTCGTCGCAACGAAGGCGCCGCTGCGATCGTCGGTGGTGTTGTCACGGCCGGCGACATTGGCGTCCTGGAACAGGCCGCCTGCACGCACGGCCAGTGTCGGGCTGATCACCTGATTGACGTCGAGCGTCACACGCTTGGTCTGGTCGGTGCCAAACGTGGTGTCCATGTTGTAGAAGCTCTTCTCCGTCGTGGCCTGCTTCGTCACGATGTTGATCGCGCCGCCCGTGGTGCCGCGGCCGGCGAAGGTCGAGCCGGGACCGCGCAGGATCTCGACCTGCTCGGTGAAGAAGTTCTCGCGGACGCTGACGCCGGGGTCGCGGACACCGTCGATGAAGATGTCGTTGCGCGCGTCGAAGCCGCGGATGAAGAAGCGATCGCCGAACGCATTGCCGCCCTCGCCGCTGCCGAGCGTCACGCCGGCCGTCGAGAGGATCGCCTGCTTCAGCGTGGTGGCGTTCTTGTCCTCGAGCACTTCCTTGGACAGCACCGTCACCGTCTTCGGCGTGTTGAGGATCGGCTCGGGAAATTTGCTCGACGACTGCAGATGGTCGACCTTGTAGGGCGCCGCGGCATCCGCGTAGGGGTCGCGGTCGGCGGCAAGACTGCCGGCGTTCGGGAACGGCACCGGCGCAACTTGCGCCTGCTGGTTGCGGCGCGTGGCCCGACGCAGCGCCGTGCGAGCGCGGACCTGATCCGGGGTCGGTCTGGAGCTGGCAGGACGCGGGCGAGCGACCGGGGCGTCGACCGTCACCGGCGGGAGATTGGTCTGCTGCGCTTCGGCACCCGAAAAGGATGCCACCGCGATCAGGCCCGCGACCGCGGAAACCTTCGTACCCGAATAGCCCGCGCTATTGTCGGCCAAGCCCATAGCCGCATCGAAGCGCAGCGACCTTGGCGCCCTTGCATTGCTCATTCCACACGTCCCCGAGAATAACGCTCGTCAGCGAAATCGAACTCCGACGAACTGTCTCTTTCGGTTACTGAGCGTGAATTTTCGGGTCAATGCGATCGCGGCAACAACGCGCTTGAATCGCCCCAATTCAAAGCGATTCTAATCTGCAGTCTGAAATCGTTCTAAGTTCAGTTTTTAAGCGTTCTAATAATCGTTCTAAAGAGATCGCATTGGAGGCATTGGATCGATGCGCCGCGATCAATCCTTGCTCGGAGGTTTCATCAGGGAAAACAGCTCGTCGACGGTCCGCTGCGCGACCTGCCGCACGCGCTCGGTATTGTCCATGCCGGCGATGTTGACGCCGTTGACGACGGCTTTGATCTCGTCGCGGAAGTCGGTGAGGAAGCGCAGAGGATCGCGCTGCTCGTTGGCGACGCGCGCGATCAACCCGGTGATCAGGATCTGGCACGCCATCATGCGCCCGTTCAATTCATCCATTGCGGCTCTCCCCGTCTCGCGCGATCGACGCGCGCATATGAACGACATCGCGCGGCGTTTCAACCGGTCCATCGGCCGACACGAACGAGTTGGTCGAGCAGCGCGGTGTTGCGCTATTTCGCGGCGATGCTGTCCGATCCCTCGCCGAGGGTCTTGATACGATCCTTGACCGAGCGGAGCGTGGCGAGCCCGCTTTTGACATGCGCATCCGACACGTCGCGCAGCACATCGCTTGCGATCGCATCGCGCAGGCTGTCGAGATCATCGACGAGCTGGCGTCCGCTCCTGGTCAGGAACAGGCGATTGGCGCGACGATCCCTGGGGTCGGGCCGCCGTTCGAGCAGGCCATGCTCGACGAGCCGATCGAGCAGCCGGACCAGCGAGATCGGTTGCAGTTCGAGCACGTCGGCGAGATCGACCTGCGAGAGCCCTTCCTGCTCACGCAGGCGGAAGAGCACGATCCATTGGGCGCGCGTGGTGCCTCGCGCCTTGGCGCGATGATCGATATAGTTGCGCAGCAGCCGCGAACTCTCGACGAGCTGAGCAATGAACTGGCGTTTGAGATCGTGCGACATAGCGGCGGTCCCCGGAGCGTTCCCAGACGAAGTGTTTCTTTTCGTTGCTGACCTAAACCTTTCCAAATGTTTAGGATTCTCAAGTCGTAGTGTGTTTACTCATTAAGTGCACGCATATTATATCCGCAAGCTCAGTGAACCGTTTCGATCACCCTTTATTGTTTCGTCAACCCAAGGGTCTGCATGTCCAAGTCACGTACCATCGGTTGGGTCCTGCTGATCGCGGCGGTCGGTGCTGCCGGCTATTTTGGCTGGCAGAAATACACGGATAACAAGCTGGCCGCCGAGGCCGCGCAGAAGCGCGCCGCGACCCGCCCCGCGGTTCCCGTCAAGATTGCGCCGGTCGAAAAGGCGGATTTCCCGGTCTATCTGACCGGCCTCGGCACCGTGCAGGCCTTCAACACCGTTCAAGTCCGCACCCGGATCGACGGCGAGATTACCAGGATCGCCTTCAAAGAAGGCCAGTTCGTCAAGGCGGGCGACACGCTGGTCGAGATCGATCCGCGACCATATCAGGCCTCGCTTGACCAGGCCAAGGCCAAGAAGGCGCAGGACCAGGCCAACCTCGCCAATGCCAATCTGGACCTGCAGCGCTACACCAGGCTCGGCGAATTCGCCACGCGCCAGCAGCTTGACACCCAGCGTTCGACCGTGGCCCAGCTCACCGCACAGATCGCCGCCGACGACGCCGCCATCTTCAACGCTCAGACGCAGGTCGATTACGCAACGGTGAAGTCGCCGATCGACGGGATCGTCGGGCTGCGACTGGTCGATCTCGGCAACATCGTCAATGCCTCGGCCCAGACCGCGATCGTGTCGATCACCCAGATCGAGCCGATCACGGTGATCTTCACTGCGCCGGAAGACCAGCTACCTGATATCAAGGACGCATTGGCGGTGGCGCCGCCGAAGGCCATTGCGCTGACGACCGACGGCAAGCGCGCCTTGTCGACGGGAACCCTGGCGCTGATCAACAACCAGGTTGACACCACCAGCGGGACTATTCGGCTCAAGGCGGTGTTCGACAACAAGGACCACGCACTGTGGCCGGGCCAATCGGTCTCGACCCGGCTCCTGGTCCGAACCTTGAAAGATGCAACGGTCGTCCCCGACGATGCAGTGCAACACGGCACCGATGGTCTCTATGCGTTTTCGGTGAACCACGACAACAAGGCCGAGCTCCGCAAGATCAAGGTCAGCCAGTCGATCGACGGCAAGTCGGTGATCGACGAAGGCCTGTCGCCAGGCCAGCAGGTGATCGTCGCAGGCCAGTACAAGGTGTCGCCGGGAACCGTGGTGACGACGGCGGTGGCGAGCTCGGACCAAGCCCAGTCGAAGGTTAAGGACGAATGAGCGACGGAATTTCCGCACCCTTCATTCGATTCCCCATCGGCACCTCGCTGCTGATGGCCGGCATCCTGTTTGTCGGCCTGGTGGCTTATCCGTTGCTGCCGGTGGCGCCGCTGCCCCAGGTCGACTTCCCGACCATCCAGATCACCGCGAGCTTGCCGGGCGCGAGCCCCGAGACGATGGCGACCTCGGTCGCCCAACCGCTGGAGCGCCAGTTCGCCCAGATCCCGGGCATCGCCCAGATGACCTCGACGAGCTATCTGGGCACCGCGTCGGTCACGATCCAGTTCGACCTCAACCGCAGCATCGACGGCGCCGCCAATGACGTGCAGGGCGCGATCAACGCGGCCAGCGGCCAACTGCCCAAGACCCTGCCCTCGCCGCCGACCTATCGCAAGGTGAACCCTGCGGACGCTCCGATCATGCTGCTGTCGGCGACCTCGGACACGCTGCCGCTGACCACGGTCAGTGACGCGGTCGATGCCCAGCTTGCCCAGCAGATCAGCCAGATTTCAGGCGTCGCGCAGGTGATCATCGGCGGGCAGCAGAAGCCGTCGGTCCGCGTCCAGATCGATCCGGCCAAGCTGGTCGCGAAGGGCCTGTCGCTTGAAGACGTCCGCACTGCGATCGCGAGCGCGACCGTCGACAGTCCCAAGGGCAACATCGACGGCGCCAGCCGCGCCTACACCATCTACGCCAACGACCAGTTGCTCACGGCCGAGCCCTGGAACGACGTCATCATCGCCTACCGCAATGGCGGGCCCCTGCGCGTCCGCGACATCGGTCAGGCGGTCAACGGGCCCGAGGACGCCAAACAGGCCGCCTGGGCCAACGGCAAACGCGGCGTCTTCCTGGTAATCTTCAAGCAGCCGGGCGCCAACGTCATCGACACCGTCGACAAGATCAAGGCGGCGCTGCCCAGGCTGGTCGCCGCGATTCCGCCGGCGATCAAGATCGACGTCATCAGCGACCGCACCACGACGATCCGCGCCGCGGTCGAGGACGTCCAATACACCCTGCTCCTGACCATCTTCCTGGTGGTCATGGTGATCTTCGTCTTCCTGCGCAGCTTCTGGGCGACCGTGATTCCCGCGGTGACGGTGCCACTTGCCCTGCTCGGCGCCTGCGCGCTGATGTGGATCTTCGGCTACACGCTCGACAACCTGTCGCTGATGGCGCTGACGATCGCGGTCGGCTTCGTGGTCGACGACGCCATCGTGATGCTGGAGAACATCAGCCGCTACATCGAGGACGGCGAAAGGCCGTTGGCCGCCGCCTTCAAGGGGTCGCGCGAAATCGGCTTCACCATCGTCTCGATCAGCATCTCGCTGGTCGCGGTGCTGATCCCGCTGCTGCTGATGGGCGGCATCATCGGCCGTCTGTTCCGCGAATTCGCGGTCGTGCTGGCGATGACGATCTTCGTCTCGATGCTCGTGTCGCTGACCTTGACCCCGATGATGGCGTCGCGCTTCCTGCGTGCCCACAGCGAGGAGCGGCACGGTCGGTTCTATCAGCTCAGCGAACGCGGTTTCGTCGCGATGCTGCGCGGCTATGAACGCGGGCTCAACCTCGCACTGCGTTGGAAGTTCACGACGCTGATGGTGTTCTTCGCAACGCTGGCGTTGTCGGTCTACCTGTTCGTCATCATCCCGAAAGGCTTCTTCCCGCAGCAGGACGTCGGCCTGATCACTGCGACCTCGGAAGCCAGCCAGGACATTTCCTTCGCAGACATGAAGCGAAAGCAGGAGGCGCTCGGCAAGATCATACTGCAAGATCCCGCCGTGGCGTCGGTGGCGATGGCGATCGGCGGTAGCGGCCGCGCCGGCAACAACGGCAACCTCTTCATCACCCTGAAGCCGCTGAAGGATCGCGACGCGAACGCTCAGCAGATCATCGCCCGGTTGCGGCCGAAGCTCGAAAAGGTCGAAGGCGCCCGGCTGTTCATGCAGGCCGCCCAGGACGTCCGCCTCGGCGGGCGCCCGACCCGTACCCAATTCGAATTCACGCTGCAGGACGCCAATCTCACCGAGTTGAACGAATGGGCGCCCAAGATCCTGGCCAAGATGCAGACGCTGCCCGAGCTGCGCGATGTCGCGACCGACCAGCAGACCAAAGGCACCACGCTCGAGCTGCAGATCAACCGCGACACCGCCTCGCGCTACGGCATCATGCCGCAATTGATCGACGACACGCTCTATGACGCCTTCGGCCAGCGTCAGGTGACGCAGTACTTCACCCAGCTCAACAGCTACCACGTCATCCTCGAGGTGCTGCCGGAGTTGCAGGGCGCGATCGACACGCTGAACAAGATCTACATCAAGTCGCCGCTGACCGGTGACCAGGTGCCGCTGTCGACCTTTGCGAAATGGACCAGCGTTCCGGTGCGGCCGCTCTCGATCAGCCACCAGGGCCAATTCCCGGCGATCACCATCTCGTTCAATCTGGCTCAGGGCGTCGCGCTCGGCCAGGCGACGGAAGCCGTGCAACGGGCGATGGTCGAGCTCGGCGCACCGCCGACTTTGAGCTCGAGCTTCCAGGGCACCGCGCAGGCATTCCAGCAGTCGCTGTCGACCGTGCCGCTGCTGATCCTGGCCGCGCTCGTCGTCGTCTACCTGATCCTCGGCATCCTCTACGAGAGCTACATCCACCCGATCACGATTCTGTCGACCCTGCCGTCGGCCGGCGTCGGCGCTCTGGCGATCCTGATGGCGGCCGGCTTCGACTTCTCGCTGATCGCGCTGATCGGCATCATCCTGCTGATCGGCATTGTGAAGAAGAACGGCATCATGATGGTCGACTTCGCGATCGCCGCCGAGCGCGACGAGCATCTGGAGCCGGTGGCCGCGATCCGCCAGGCCGCCCTGCTCCGCTTCCGTCCGATCATGATGACGACGATGGCCGCGCTGCTCGGCGGCGTGCCGCTGATGCTCGGGACCGGCACCGGCTCGGAAATCCGCCAGCCGCTCGGCTACGCCATGGTCGGCGGCCTGATCGTCAGTCAGGCGCTGACGCTGTTCACCACCCCCGTCGTCTATCTCTACCTCGACCGGCTCTCCAATGCGTTCGCGAACTGGGGCCGCTCGCAGCGGCCGGACCATGATGCGGACGACGGCGAGGATGGGTCGGTCAAGCAGGCTGCCGAATGACTTGACTTTGTCGCTTCAGCGGCACATCCGGAAGACGCTGATTTCGGAGTGGTGCCGTGAAGATTGTCGCAAAGTCGCTGCTGGTCCTGTTCACCGTGTTCGGCGTGGCCGGCTTCGGCCATGCCGAGACTCCCAGGGGCAAGGCCGCACCGGCTCCAGCACCCGCTCCCGCCGCCCCCCATGCCGACGCCGCGCCCGCCAACAATCCCGGCTGGGTCGCGCGCTGCACCAGCGCCAGCCGCGAGGCGCCGCTCGAATGCGCGATGGAACAGACGGCCGTTCTGAGCAAAACCGGCCAGCTCGTCGTGCTGGTCAATATCCGCGTACCCGGCGACACCCGCGTGCCCGTCGCGTTGATCCAGCTGCCGCTCGGGCTCAACCTGCCCGTCGGCGCCAAGCTGCAGGTCGACGAAGGCAAGGCCGTCGACGTGCCGATCCAGACCTGCGAGGCGCGCGGATGCTACGTCAACGCCCCGATCGCGGCCGATATCCTGTCCGCGCTGAAATCCGGCAAGCAGTTGAAGGTCTCGTTCCAGAACCTCTCCAAGGAAACGATCACCATCCCGATGCCGCTCTCGGACTTCGCCGCGGTGTACGAGAAGATCAAGTAGGTCGCACGCGGGAGTCGCCGGCGAAGCGAGTCCTCCGCTCTACGCCCCCAGATACACCCGCTGCACCTGCGGATCGTCGGCGAGCGCGGCGGCCGTCCCCGACAGCACGCTCTTGCCGACCTGCAGCACAGTCGCGAAGTCAGAAACTTCGAGCGCAAGCTCGATCGACTGTTCGGCGAGCAGGATGGTCAGCCCCTCGCGATGCAGGCGGCCGAAGGTCTCGTACATGGATTCGACCACTGCAGGCGCCAGGCCCAGCGACGGCTCGTCCAGCATCAGAATCTTTGGATCGCTCATCAGCGCGCGGCCGACCGCGAGCATCTGCCGCTCGCCGCCGGACATGGTGCCGGCGCGCTGGGTGCGGCGCTCTTTCAGGCGCGGGAAGATATCGTAGACCCGATCCAGCAATGTCCTCACGCGGCTCTTGTCGCGCAGCGGGGTCGCGCCAAGCAACAGATTGTTCTCGACGCTCTGCTGTACGAACAGCCGCCAGCCTTCCGGCGACAGCGCGAGCCCCTTGCGCACGATCGCGAATGCGCTCTGACCTGCAATCTCCTCGCCGGCAAAACGGATCGTTCCGGAATGCACTGGGATGAGGCCGGCGATCGCATTCAGCGTCGTCGTCTTGCCGCCGCCATTGGAGCCGAGCAGCGCGACCACGGTGCCCTGCGGCACCTCGAGCGAGACATCGGAGACGCCGATCAGGTCGCCGTAGCGCACCTCCAGGTGCTCGATCTTGAGCAGCGGACCGGTCATGTCGCGGGCCCACCCATCAGCTCGATCGGGGTGTGGCCGGCGGCGACCTTGGCGGCAGCACGAGTGCCGAGATAGGCGGCGATGACGGCGGGGTTGGACGTAACCTCCTGCGGCGTGCCGTGGGCGATCTCCCTGCCCTGATGAAACACCATGACGCGGCTCGCCAGCGACATGATCACTTCCATGATGTGCTCGACGATGACGAGCGTGATGCCGGAGCGATGGATGTCGCGGACGAGGTCGATCGCAAGCTGCACCTCGCGCTGGGTCAGTCCGGCCATCGCTTCGTCGAGCAGCAGGATCCTGGGTTCGGTCGCCAGCGCACGCGCGATCTCGAGCCGCTTGCGGCCGGGCGTGCCGAGCGAGCGTGCCGGCGCATCGGCCAGCCGCTCCATGCCGACCCGCGCCAGCACGGCGCGCGCTTTCGTTTCAGCCTCGGCGCGATGGGAGGTGCGCAGGAAGGCGCCGATCATGACGTTCTCGAGCACGGTCATGCCTTCGAAGGTCTGCGGCACCTGGAAGGTGCGTGCCAGCCCAAGCCGCGCCCTCGCCTCCGGCGGCCGGTTGGTGATGTCGTGCCCTTCGAGGAACACCTTACCCGCGGTCAGCGCGAGGTCGCCGGTCAGGCAGTTGAAGAAGGTGGATTTGCCGGCGCCGTTCGGGCCGATCAGGCCGAGGACGTCGCCCTGCTGCAGCGTCACGCTCGCGGCATCCACCGCCTTGAAGCTGCCGAACGCCTTGGTGATGTCGCGTGCTTCAAGAAGCATCGGCTGCTCCCTGCTTCGACTCTTGCTTCGTCTTGCGCTTGGCCCAGAGGCGGTTGATCAGCGCCAGGATGCCGCCAGGCTGGAAGCGCGCGATCAATACGATGATCGCGCCATACACCACGAAGGTCAGGCCGGCCCCCTTGCCGCCGAGCAGACTGTTGGAGATCTCCTCCAGCGGCACCAGGATCGCCGCCCCAACCAGCGGTCCGAACAAGAGCCCAGCGCCGCCGAGCGCGGCCATGATCAGGATCTTCACCGAGATCAGGAGGCCAAGCCCGGAGTCCGGATCGACGAAACCGAACATCATCGCGTAGAGCGCCCCGGCAACGCTGGTGAGGCCGGCGCTCAACATGTAGGCGTACAGCTTGGTGCGGCTGGCCGGCGCCCCGAGCGAGCGCGCCGCGCGCTCCGAATCCCTGATCGCGCGGAGATAGAATCCCATCCGGCTGTTGGTCATCCACCAGGTGATCGCAAGCGTGACCGCGAGCACGGCGAAGAACAGATAGTAATACGGCAGCGCCGAGATGAAGGAGAGATCGAACACGTTGCGCGGCACGGTCGGCCCGCTCAGGCCGACGGCGGCGCCGAGATAGTCGGTGTTGGTGACGATCAGCCGGGCCAGCTCGGCGACCGCGATCGTCGCCATGCTGAAATAATGCCCCGACAGCCGTAGCGTCGGCACGCCGATCACGGCGGCGATCGCGACGCTCGCGACCAGCCCGGCGGGAAGTCCGACCAGCGGCGACAACGCAAAATGCGTATACGCCCCCATCGCGGCATAGGCGCCGCAGCCGAAGAACACCACGTGCCCGACCGAAACCTGGCCGGCATAACCGCCGATGATATTCCAGGCGGATGCCGCGATCGCATACAGCAGCACCAGCGCGCCAAGCCTCTGCTGGAACGGCGTCGAGAACACCCAAGGGTAAGCCACGACCAGTACGATCGCGATTGCGAGCCAGAAGGTGCGGCGCATCACGTCTTGCCCATCAGACCCTGCGGCCTGAACCAGAGGAAGCCGAGGAACAGCGCGTACACCACCATGTCCTTGTAGACGGCGCCGATCAGATAGCCCGAGAGCGACTCGATCACGCCGATCAGGAGGCCCGCGATCAGCGCGCCCGGCACGCTGCCGAAACCGCCCAATGAGACGGTGACGAAGGCGACGATGCCGAGCGTCTCACCGACCGTCGGCACGACATAGAAGAAGGTCGCGATCAGCGCACCGGCAAGGCCGGTGGCGCCCGCCGCGATTGCCCAGGCGATCGCCTGCATGCTGTCGGGGCGAATGCCCATCAGCTGTGCGGCTGTCGAATCCTCGGCGACCGCGAGCATGCGCGACCCCAGCGTCGTGCGCGTCAGCAACAAATGCAGCCCGAACGTCACCAGGAGCGCGACGATGCCGGCGAGCAGCCGCGAGGCCTCGATGCGGATGCCGAACACATCGAAGGTGCCGCCGACCAGATCTCCCGGCAGCGACAGGAAATTGGCGCCGAACCACCAGAACACCGAATAGCGCAGCAACAGCGCCAGCCCGAAGGTGCCGAGGATCTGCGCCAGCATCGGCCCCTTCATCACATCGCGGATCAGGCCGAAATAGACCACGATGCCGAGCGTGGCGAGCACCAGCGTCGCCAGCGGTGCGCCGAGCAGCGGCCCGCCGCCGAGCAGCGTGTAGACAACATAGGCGACGTACATGCCGAGCATGACGAAATCGCCGTGGGCAAAATTGACCACGTTCATCATGCCCCACACCAGCGTCAGGCCGGAGGAGAACAACGCATAGACGGCCCCGAGCAGGAGGCCCCCTACGATCACCTGGACAAGAACAATGGACATGGATCAGGGCCCGATGCCTTGCGGTTGAATGATCTCGGCCGCGAGCCCTCCGACCACCTCTCCCATCGGGAGAGGTCGGCGCGCAGAGCCGGGTGAGGGGATCAGGTCTATCGATGGAGCGTAACCCCTCACCCGATTTGCAGGCGCAAATCGACCTCTCCCAATGGGAGAGGTGCTCGCCTGCGATGCGGCACCAATTTTGGCTAGCTTCATCATGCTCAAGCGTGCCGGTTCTCGACGCCGTCGCCACTGACGGCAACTGGAAGGGCGGAGGCCTGCGCCCCGCCCTCCACATCATCACCAGCCCTTGTAGGGCATGACCGGCGGCTTCTCGGCATTCGCCTTCGGGAACACCGCGACGTAGTTCTCGCCATCCTGCAACTGGATGATCAGGCCGGAGGCCAGGATATTCTGGCCCTTGTCGTCGAACTTGACGCCCTTGTAGCCGATCATCAGCTGCTCCGGCTTCAGGTCGGTCGCTTTCAGCGCGGCCTGGATCTTGGCCGGCTCGGTCGAGCCGGCGCGGTCGATCGCATCGGCCAGCACGAAGAAGGCCTGCATCTGGCGGGCGGCGGTGTCGTCCATCTCGTCGCCGCTCTTCTCCTTGTAGAGCTTGGCGATGATCGCGGTCGGCGAGCCGGCCGGGCCGACGCTCCAGGACGAGCGGTTGAACACGCCCTGCGAGATCTTGCCGGCCGCCTTGATGAAGGACGGATCGGAATAGCCGGAATCGTCGGCAAGCAGCATCGGCGGCTTATAGTCGAGCGCCTGCATGGTCTTGGCGAACAGGATCGCATCCGACGTGTAGGAGATCATGATGACGACGTCGGGTTTCTTGTCCTTGAGCTGCAGCACCTGGCTCTGCACGTCGGTCGCGTTGGTGGTGTAGGCGACGTCCTGCGCGATCGGATGCCCCTTCTCCTTGAAGGTCGCAGCCAGGGTGTTGGCGACGGAAACGCCGTATTCGGTGGTGTCATGCACCACCGCGATGTTGTCGGTCTTGGCTCCCGAGGCCTTCATCTCGGTGAAGAAGTCGTAATAAACTTGGGCGAAATCGGTCGCGATCGGCGTGGTGCGGAAAAACCATTTGAACCCGCGCTCGGTCAGGTTCGAGGCCACCGACTCGCCGTTGACGAAGGGAATGCCGTACTTCTCGGCGATCGCGCTTGCGGTCAGCGTGATGCCGGACTGATAGGCGCCGGTCAGCGCCACCACCTTCTCTTCGGTGATCAGCCGCAGCGCCTGGTTCTGCCCGGTCGCGGGGCTGCCCTGGTTGTCGGCGAACACCACCTCGACCTTGGCGCCGCCGAGGCCGGCCAATCCGGCATTCTTGGCGAGCGGGAAATTGCCGAATTCGGGATGCGCGTTGTTGATGATGTCGAGCGCGACCTCGATCGCCGCCTTGGCGTGAACGCCGGCGCTGGCCGCATTGCCGCTCAGGGGAAACACCGCGCCGATCTTGACGGTCTTCTGCTGCGCCATCGCGCCCGAAGCCAGTCCCATCGCGATCGCGGCCGCGGCGAGCGGCCCGACAAGTTTCGACAATCTCATATGAACGTCTCCGAAGGTCCCGTGGCCGTGCTGACGGGAAACGTTCGGGCAAAATGCCGCCGCCTCCCCCTTTGTTTTTCTTGGTGTGCCAGCATCGCACGCGTCTCATGAACCGGCAAGTTAACGCGCCGCCGGTTGCGATCGCCTGCGACTAAAGTCGCTGCAACGAGAATGTGCCGCGGCGATCTTCGCGCGTGCTGCGCGCGTTTAGGTCGCTGCCCGCGCGCGAGGAAGTTGAGGATCTGCTGGCCGCACGACCGACCCCATCTCGAGCATCGTGCTCCAGGTGTCGGGACGGCTGCCCTCGGGCACGCGAGCGAGCAGGGCCAAAGGAGGGTATTTTGACGCCAAACGGGCGTCATCAATGCTTGCCAAGTCCGGGACCAAGCGGGTAGAACGACCCCACTCGCGCGGGGCGCGCTGATTTGCCAGCCGCCCTCGCCGCAAAAATTGCCCGGTCATTCAGCTAAGCTATTGACGCCGTTGAGTAATTTTTGGGGAATGGTGTAACGGTAGCACAACAGACTCTGACTCTGTTTGTCTTGGTTCGAATCCAGGTTCCCCAGCCAGGTTTGGCAATCCCCTAGCCGTCAAGTCCGCGCCGGCTTCCGCGCGACGCGGCAGAACGGAGATCGTGGCCCGGCCAGCGCCGTGCCCCCTGATCCCACCTCTACCGCTGCATCTGCATGATCTGATCCATCGGCATCATGTTCTGATTCAGGTTGGACATGATCCACAACGATCCGCCGATCACGAGGAAGACGATCAGGACGCCGAAGGCCAGCGCCATCACATTGTTCGTGTTGTCGGGGCCTGTGGTGATGTGCAGGAAGAACACCAGATGCACGCCCATCTGGGCGATCGCGAGTACGACGATCGCGACGGGGATGCTGGGCTGCCACACGAGGTCGGTGCCTGCGATGAAGAACGAGGTGATGGTCAGCACGATGGCAATGCCAAGACCGACGACGTAGCCGAGGATTCGCGCCCGGATCTGGATTTCGCCTTCATCGCCAGGTGCGACGTCGGTCGCATGGGGTTCGAGGGGAAGATCACTCATTGGCCGGCTCCGAGCAGGTAGACCACCGAGAACAGCGCCACCCAGATGATGTCGAGTGCGTGCCAGAACAGCGCGAAGCACAACAAGCGGCGCTGGATATCGGCGCGAAATCCCTTCGCGATGACCTGCGCCATCATCGTCAGAAGCCAGAGCACGCCCGCGGACACATGCAGGCCGTGACATCCAACCAGGGTGAAGAAGGCCGAGAGGAAGGCGCTTCGCGTCGGGCCGGCGCCCCGCGCAACGAGGCTCGCAAACTCCCTCACCTCGAGCGAGAGGAACGCCAGGCCGAGCGCGCAGGTCAGCGCCATCGCCAGCTGGAACAGGGTCTTCTCGCGCACATCGGCCGCGATGCTGGCGAGCCCGCAGGTGAAGCTCGACAGCAGAAGACACCCGGTCTCGGCCGCGACCGAGCGAAGATCGAACAGTTCGGATCCCTTCGGCCCATCCGCGGTCTGCCCGGACAGCACCGCGTAGGCCGCGAAGAAGCACGAGAACATCACGATGTCGCTGAGCAGGAAGATCCAGAAACCGTAGCCGGTCACGATCCGCTTGGACGCCGGTCCGGCGTGGTCGGCCGCGTGGAGGCCACCCAAATGATGCGGATCGGCATGCCCGAGGACTATCGTCGACATCAGACCGCTCCGCTCATCAAGGCACGCCGCGCGTCGACATTGACCTGGTCGATCCGCGCCACGTCGGCAGCCGGAATGACGTACTCATCATGGTCGCGCCAGGCGAACACCACGAACGTCGCGAACGCCCCGACCATTCCCGCCGCGACCATCCACCAGATGTGCCAGATCAACGCAAACCCCATCACGGTGGCGAAGAAGGCGCAGACAAATCCGGTCGGCGAATTCCGCGGCATCTCGATGTCCTTGTAATCGGGGCTCTGGTCGCTCGCCCCATCGCGCCTCGCGCGCACCTTCATCGCCCAGTAGGCGTCAGCCCCGCTTACGACGGGTGTGACGGCGAAATTGAACACCGGCGGCGGCGACGCCGTAGCCCATTCGAGCGATCGGCCGTCCCAGGGGTCACCGGTGCGATCGCGCAACTCGACCCGATGGCGGATGCTGACCACGAGCTGCAGGATCTGGAACACGATCCCGGCGAAGATGATCAACGCGCCGACGGCCGCGACCAGCAGCCAGGGGCGCCATTCCGGCACGTCGTAATGCTGCATCCGGCGCGTCATGCCGAGCAGCCCGACCGCATAGAGCGGCATGAAGGCCACGTAGAAGCCGATCAGCCAGCACCAGAACGCCGCCTTCCCGAGTCCCTCATGCAGACGGAAACCGAAGGCCTTCGAAAACCAGTAGGTGTAGCCGGCGAAAGCACCGAACAGCACGCCGCCGATGATGACGTTGTGGAAATGGGCCACCAGGAAAAGGCTGTTGTGCAGCAGGAAATCGGCCGGCGGGACCGCGACCAGAACGCCGGTGAGTCCGCCGATCAGGAAGGTCACCATGAATCCGATTGCCCACAGCATCGGCGTCGTGAAACGGACCCGCCCGAGATACATCGTGAACAGCCAGTTGTAGATCTTCACGCCGGTCGGCACCGCGATGATCATGCTGGCGATGCCGAAGATCGCGTTGACGTTCGGCCCCGCGCCCATTGTGAAGAAATGATGCAGCCACACCATGAAGGAGATGACGCAGATCGCCATGGTCGCGAGCACCATCGAGCGGTAGCCGAACAGCGGCTTGCCGGAGAACGTGGACACGACTTCGGAAAAGATCCCGAATGCCGGCAGCACGAGGATGTAGACCTCCGGATGTCCCCACGCCCAGATCAGGTTCATGAACATCATGACGTTGCCGCCGGCTTCGTTGGTGAAGAAGTGGAAGCCGAAATAGCGGTCGAGGATCAGCATCGCCAAGGTCGCCGTCAGGATCGGAAACGCCGCGACGATCAGCAGATTCGACGCCAGCGTGGTCCAGCAGAACATCGGCATGCGTAGATAGTTCATGCCCTTGGTGCGCAGCTTCAGCACCGTGGTGACGAGATTGATGCCGGCCACCAGCGTTCCGATGCCCGAGATCTGCAGCGACCAGAGATAATAGTCGACGCCGACGCCGGGCGAATAGGTCAGCTCCGACAACGGCGGATAAGGCAGCCATCCGGTGCGCGCAAACTCGCCGACGACAAGCGAGATGTTCACCAATAGGGCCCCGGTTGCCGTCAGCCAGAAGCCGACGGAATTGAGCGTCGGGAATGCAACGTCGCGGACGCCGAGCTGCAATGGCACGACGAGATTCATCAGGCCGATCACGAACGGCATCGCGACGAAGAAGATCATGATCGTGCCATGCGCCGAGAATATCTGATTGTAATGCTCGGGCGGCAGATAGCCCTGCGCCTGGAATGCGACCGCCTGCTGGCCGCGCATCATCAGCGCGTCGGCGAAGCCGCGCAGCAGCATGACCAGCGCGAGCAGCGTGTACATCACGCCGATCCGCTTGTGATCGACGCTGGTGATCCACTCGCGCCAGAGATACGGCAGGTGCCCGGCGAGCACGACCCAGGCGAGCACAGAGAGAATGACGAGCGCCACCACGCCCGAGGTGATCATGGGGATCGGCTGGTCGATCGGGATGGCCGACCAGCTAAGCTTGCCGAACATCAGTGACTCCGTGGCGAGACTTCGGCTTGCTGGTCCAGCGATGGACCGGGCGCTGCCGGGATGTGCTGGCTGGCCACCGCGTGAAACAGCAAGGGGTCATCCAGCCGGAAGGTGAGCTTTGCGTCGCCGACGGATTGCCGCGCCAGCTTGCCGTAGCTGTCGGCATTCAGGGCCTGGCTGCTCTTCGCCGCCTGCGCCACCCAATCCGTGAACGCGATCTGCGAGACGACGTGGACGTCGAACATCATGCCGGGAAAGCCGTCGCCGCTGAAATGCGCCGAGAGCCCCTGAAAGGTTCCCTCATTGTCGGCCCGGAGTTGCAGATGGGTGACCATCCCGTTCATGGTGTAGATCATGCTGCCGAGCTGCGGGATGAAGAACGCATTCATCACGCTCGACGACGTCAATTCAAACTGCAGCGGAGAGCCGACCGGCACGGTCAGCGCGTTGAGGCTGGCGACACGCTGATCGGGATAGATGAACAGCCACTTCCAATCGAGCGAGACGACCTGGATCCGAAGCGGCGGTCCCGTCCCCTCGACCGGACGGGCGGGATCGAGTTGATGCGCCCCGATCCAGGCGACGCCGCCGAGCAGGATGATCGTCAAGGCGGGGATGGCCCAGACCACCATTTCCACGCGGCCCGAATAGGCCCACTCCGGCTGATACTGCGCCCGCGGATTGGAGCTGCGGTACCAGTAGGCGAAGCCGAGGATGGCCGCGATCGTGGGCAGGATGATCGCAAGCATGATGGCGACGGAATCCACCAGGATCGTCCGCTCAGCCGCAGCTATGGGGCCCTGGGGATCAAGGATATTCATCGCGGGGTTGAACCCTGCCCGGAAACGCCTGCAGGGCGATCAACGACGCGGGAACCAATTCGGTTCCCGCAAAATTGCGTCCGGCCGGACGCAATTCACCTCGGGAGGATACGGATTCGCCGGCCTGCCTCGCCGGCACCTTCCTTGAAAGCACCTGTCTTGAAAGCACCTATCTTCGACCGCAGTCGCGAAAGCTCATGTGGCGCGCTGTGTCAGGGCGCCCTCGTCTTCCTCGCGTGCGGGCACGCTCACGTGAACTTCATGGCCTTCCCGTATCGCGAGCGATGCGGCGGCGGACGCTGCCTCGAATGCGGCCTCCTTCGTGGCGTATCCGCCGTTCAGATTGCCGTCGTGCAGAACGCCCCATTCGTCGCGAACGGGGATCACCGAGTACTGAGCCAATCCCATTGCCATCTCCTCGAGCGCTCCAACGCGATCGACCGGGCCGGCAAGACCCGTCCATTGCCGTCTCCAATCGTTGATCCGCGCTTCGAACACGCTGTTTCTCGGACCCAAGTCTGCGCTATCGCGTTTGTTCCTGTGCACCGCACCGACCTGCCGCATCGCGACAATCGCGCGCCGGGGGAGTTCCGCTCGAGACCAACGGGCGCGCCGGACCATGACCAGCCGAGAAACCAAGACACCTGCCAGCAAGACACGCGACATCAAGACACTCGCCATGACCGGGCCGCTGTGGGCGTTGCTCGCATTGAATTTCTTCATGGCCGATATGCAGTCCGGAATTGGACCGTTCGTCGGGGTCTTCCTGCAGAGCCACGGCTGGACCAGCGGGCTGATCGGGACTGCGCTGACGATCGGGAACGTCGCGGGGATGCTGATCACCACGCCGATCGGCGGCTTCATCGATACGACGGATCACAAGCGCGCGTGGGTCATCGTGCCGGGCGTGGCGGTCGTCGTCGCATCGGCCGTCATCCTCGTGTCGCAGGCGTTCTGGGCCGTTGCGCTGTCGCAGATCGCGACCTCCATCGCGGGAGCCGCAATCGTTCCGGCGGTGACGGGCATCACGCTCGGCATGGTCAGGCAACGCGGGTTCAACCGGCAGAACGGCCGCAACCAGGCCTTCAACCACGCGGGCAACATGCTGGGCGCAGCAGCCTCAGGCTATCTCGGCTGGCGCTACGGATATGTCGCGGTGTTCCTGCTCGCTGCGGGATTCGGCGTGCTGACGATCGCGAGCGTGATGATGATTCCGTCGGATGCGATCGATCATCATGCCGCGCGCGGCAAGGAAGACGACCCCGAAAGCCAGCCGCACGGATTTACCGTGCTGGTCAAGCACAAGCCGCTGTTGGTGCTTGCCGTCTCGCTCGCGATCTTCCATCTGGGCAACGCCGCGATCGTGCCGCTCTACGGGCTCGCCGCGGTCGCGGGTGGTCTCACCAATGGCCCCGGCGTGGTGGCGACCACGATCGTGGTCGCGCAAGGCGTCATGGTGATCATGTCCGTCGTCGGCATGCATGCTGCCGAACGCCGCAATTTCTGGCCGGTTCTGCTCGCATCGTTTCTCGCGCTGCCCGCGCGCGGCGTGCTCGCGTATTTCCTGTCGGGCTGGTGGGGTGTGTTTCCGGTGCAGATTCTCGATGGCATCGGCGCGGGCCTGCAGAGCGTGGCCGTGCCCGGAATCGTCGCCCGCACGCTCAACGGGACCGGCCGCGTGAATCTCGGCCAAGGCGCGGTCATCACCATCCAGGGAATTGGCGCCTCGCTGAGCCCCGCGCTTGGCGGCTGGATCGCGCAATGGATCGGCTACCAGCTCGCCTTCCTCTGCCTCGCGGGCTTCGGCCTGCTCTCGGTCGCACTCTGGATTTCACTGCGAGGTGTCGTGAAGCACTATTGAACGCAGCCTCACGCGGCACTGCGGCCCGCGCAAGCGGGCTACTCCAAGCGTCAGTACAGCCCGCCCGTCCCCGACCGCACGATCGCGCGATCCGCGTCCGGCGCAATCCCGGCCTGGGTGCCATCGATCACGTCGGTACCCGGAACGACGTTGTCATAGACCGGTGGCGCCTGGCCCGGCTTGAAGGCTTCGAGCAGCGTGCCGCTCGTCTCGCCTGGACCGGCGCGCGCGCCGGTCTTGGCGACGACGCGGACCAGCCTGATGCCGGGCGGGATCTTGAACGGAACGGCCGGCTTGTCGGCCAGCGCGAGCTTCATGAAGTCGCGCGCGATCGGGGCTGCGGTATGACCAGCCTGCGCGGTCCTGCCGAGCGAGCGCGGCTTGTCGTAGCCGACATAGAGACCGACGACGAGGTCCGGCGAGAAGCCGACGAACCACAGGTCCTTGGCCTCGTTGGAGGTGCCGGTCTTGCCGGCGATCGGCTTGCCGACATCTCGCAGCGCCGTGCCGGTGCCGGCCTGCACCACGCCTTCCATCAGCGAGGTGATCTGGTAGGCGCTCATGGGGTCGAGCACCTGCTCGCGGTGATCGATCAGCTGCGGCTCGGGCTGGTTCTTCCATCCCTCCGGCGCATCGCAGCCGATGCATTCGCGCTGATCGTGCTTGAAGATGGTGTGGCCATAACGATCCTGGATGCGGTCGATCAGGGTCGGCTTCACGCGACGGCCGCCATTGTCGATCATCGAATACGCGGTGACCATTCGCATCACCGTGGTCTCGCCGGCGCCGAGCGCATAGGAGAGATAGTTCGGCAGCTCGTCATAGACGCCGAAGCGGCGTGCATATTCACCGATCAGCGGCATGCCGATCTCCTGCGCGAGTCGCACCGTCACGGTGTTGAGCGACAGCCGCAGCGCATTGCGCAGCGTGACCTGGCCCTGATAGCGGCCGGTGGAGAAGTTCTCCGGACGCCACACCTGGCCCTGCCCGAGGTCGATCTCGATCGGCGCGTCGACCATCATGGTCGATCCCGTGTAGCCATTGTCGAGCGCCGACGAATAGACGATCGGCTTGAACGTCGAACCCGGCTGCCGGTAGGCCTGCGTCGCGCGGTTGAACTGGCTCTGGTCAAACGAGAAGCCGCCGACCATCGCGAGCACACGGCCGGTATGCGGATCCATCGCCACCATCGCACCCGAAATTTCCGGGATCTGGCGCAACCGGTATTGCCCCTCGATGATGTGGCCGTCCTTATAGAGCGGATCGGCGTAGATCACGTCACCGGGCTGCAGCACCTGCGCCACCGAGGTCGGCGTCTTGCCCCTCAGAGGTCCGGAGGCAGCCTTCGCCCATCTCACGCCGTCGATCGAGACAAGGCCGGTCTCGCGATCCTTGCTGATGGCGCCGCCGAGCACCCGCCCCGGCTGGAAGCCGATCCGCGCCGATTGCGGGCTGGTCTCCAGCACCACGGCCATCCGCCACGGCGAGATGTCGGAGAGCGATTTGACGTCCGCGAGCGGCACGCCCCAATCACCGGAAATGTCGAGCTTTTGAATCGGGCCGCGATAGCCCTGCTGCTCGTCGTAATTCACGAGCCCGGCCACCATGGTCTTGCGCGCCATCACCTGGATCTTGGGATCGAGCGTGGTGCGGACCGACAGGCCGCCTTCATAGAGTTTCTTCTCGCCGTAGCGTTCGAAGATGTCGCGGCGGACTTCTTCCGAGAAATATTCGCCGGCGAAGGTGTGCGCGCCGCTGGAGCGGTTGGTCACGACCAGCGGGTCCTTGCGCGCCTTGTCGGCATCGGCCGCGGTGATCCAGCCGTTCTCCTGCAGGCGGTCGATCACGTAGTTGCGCCGCTCGACAGCGCGTGCGTGGTTGCGCACCGGATGCAGGCTGGCCGGCATCTTCGGCAGCGCCGCCAGATACGCGGCTTCCGCGACGGTCAGCTCGTTCACCGACTTGTCGAAATAGACAAGCGAGGCAGCCGCGATGCCGTATGCGCCGAGGCCCAGATAGATTTCGTTGAGGTAGAGCTCGAGAATCTTGTCCTTGGAATAGGCCTTCTCGATCCGCATCGCGAGCAAGGCTTCCTTGATCTTGCGGGAGAACGACACCTCGTTGGTCAGCAGGAAGTTCTTGGCGACCTGCTGGGTGATCGTGGACGCGCCCTGCGGACGGCGGTTGGAGCCGTAGTTCTGGATGTAGGCCAGGCCGGCGCGCGCCATGCCGGTATAATCGACGCCGCCATGCTCGTAGAAATTCTTGTCTTCGGCGGCGAGGAACGCGTTGATCACAAGCTTGGGCACCGCCTGGATCGGCAGATAGAGCCGGCGCTCCTTGGCGTATTCGGCGAGCAGCGAGCCGTCTGACGCGTGGACGCGCGTCATCACCGGCGGTTCATAGTTCTGCAGCTGTGAATAGTCGGGCAGATCCTTGGAAAAATGCCAGAACAGGCCCGCCACCGCAGCGAGGCCAGCCAGAAACAGGATCGATCCTGCGGTGAACAGAAATCCAAAGAACCGTAACAGCAATCTCATCGACGAAGTCCCGTGGCGAATACGGGGATCATTCTGAGCCCGCTGCCTGCCACACCGGTCGTCGGTATATCGGTCGCTCCCGGGACCTGCAATTCGATGAGGGATAATTATAGCGGCTCAGGCGCCAAACTTATGCCATAGAGCCGGGCTCGCGCTCCCAGCCAAGTCAGTGAGTTCCCCAAAGCGACTGTCCGGAGGCCACAACGGGGCCATCCGTCGCCGACGAGGCCTGTTCGAAACGCTGCGGGACGGATGACTAGTCCGGCCGGCGTCACATTCCGGTCCCCGGCGGATCGATCACATACGCGCGACGTCGCCCGACCGCGCCCACCCCGCCCGGCTCCCGCATGCCAGTCCACCGGACCCAAGTCCGTGCGCCCCGCCGACTCAGACCGGCTACACCGCTGGGACTTCAGCACCCCATCGGCACAACCGGAAATTGGTCGTCGTTAATCGTGCATTAACCATGTTGGCCGCATCGTGTTACCTGACAACTGACTCGCGACGGGCTGACGTCCATGGCACTGCGCGGTTTTAGACGACCGTTTGTGACCACCGAAAATATTCTTGGGTTTCCAAGGCCGCCCGCCCCCAATGCGGGCTCCGAGGCTCTCGACCTTGTCTATCAGGCATCGGACCTGCTCCGCGCGATCGAGGATCGGGCTCGCGCCACCGAAGCACGCGCCGAGGCGGCAGAGCGGGCCCAGCTCGAAATCATCAACGCAACCGAGCGGAAGCTGAGAGACGCGTCCAGGGCGCTTGAAGAGGCGCAAAAGCGCATCGAAGCCCAGCAGCAACAGCTCGAGGCGATTGAGTTGCGTGCCGAGGCCGCCGAAGCCGACGCGCGCGAAGCCCGGCAGACCCTGACCCTCGTCGAAGACGCGATTCGCCGACGGCTGCTCCTCACCGGCGAACAACCGGACCGCAGGTCGGCCGCCGTCGCCTGAGACACGGCCGATGGCGATCAGTAGCCGGCCGCGAGCCCGGTGTTGAGGCGCGGGTCGTTCGCGCCATAGAATCGATTATTGCCGACCGGCTTGCCGCCCAGCGACGGCGCGCCGATGATGATGATCGCCAGGTGATTGGGAGGTTGCGGCGGCCCGAACTTGTGTCCCATCCCTTCCAGGATCTTCCGTGTGTCCGGCGACAGCGCGTAATCCTCCACATTGGTCGGGTCGGGCAGCCATTGCTGATGGAAGCGCGGCATGTCCACGGCTTCCTGCGCATTCATGCCGTAATCGATGGCGTTGATCATCGTCAGCATCACGGCCGTGATGATGCGGCTGCCGCCCGGCGTGCCCAGCACGATGACCGGCTTGCCATCCCTGGTGACGATGGTCGGGCTCATCGAGGACAGCGGACGCTTGCCCGGCACGATCGCATTGGCTTCGCCCTGCACCAGACCGTACAGGTTCGGAACGCCGACCTTGGCAGTGAAGTCGTCCATCTCGTCGTTCAGCAGCACGCCGGTCTTGGCCGCGGTCACCTTGGCGCCGAACCAGTCGTTCAGCGTGTAGGTGACCGACACCGCGTTGCCGTCCTTGTCGGCGATCGAATAATGCGTGGTGTTGCTGCCCTCATGCGGCGCGACGCCCGGCTTGATGTCCCTGGAGACGCCGGCCTTGGTCGGGTCGATCGCGGCGCGGATCTTCGCCGCGTAGTTCTTGTCGAGCAGGCGGTCGAGCGGGTTCTTCACGAAGTCGGGGTCACCGAGATAGCTGTTGCGATCGACGTAGGCGTGCCGCATCGCCTCGATCTGGTAGTGCGTCGCCTGCGCGGAGTGGTAGCCGAGATCCTTGAGCGGATAGCCCTCCAGGATGTTCAGCATCTCGCAGATGATTACGCCGCCCGAGCTCGGCGGCGGCGCGGAGATCACGTGATAGCCGCGGTAGTCGCACTCGGCGGGCGCCAGTTCGCGGACCTTGTAGTTGTCGAGGTCCTCCTGCGTCAGCAGGCCCTTGCCGGCCTGGCTCGACGCCACGATCGCAGCGCCGACCCAGCCCTTGTAGAAGCCGTCGGTGCCGCGCTTGCTGATCTCGCGCAGCGTTTCGGCGAGTTCGTGCTGCGTCAGCTTCTCGCCGACTTCAAAGGGCTTGCCGCTGTTGAGGAAGATCGCGGCAGTGGCCGGATCGTCCTTGAGGTCGTCGGTCGCCGAGTGCAGCATGTCGACGTCGCCCTGGTCCAGCGCGAAGCCGTCCTCAGCCAGTTGCAGCGCAGGCGCGATCAGATCGGCGCGCTTCATGCTTCCGTATTTCTCGCGCGCATATTCCATTCCCGCGACGGAACCGGGCACCCCGACGGCGAGATGGCCCTTGGTCGACAGGCCCTTGACGACGTTGCCATCCTTGTCGAGATACATGTTGGCGGTGGCACCCTTCGGTGCGACCTCACGGAAATCGAGGAAGGTCTTCCGGCCGTCGGCGAGCTGGATGGTCATGAAGCCGCCGCCGCCGAGATTACCGGCCGCGGGATAGACCACCGCGAGTGCGTAACCAACCGCGACTGCCGCATCCACGGCGTTACCGCCCCGCTTCAGCACATCGACGCCCACCATGGTGGCGAGATGCTGCGCTGTGACCACCATGCCGTTCTCGGCTGCGACCGGCGCAACGGACGCGGCATGGCCCGGCGCAGTTGCCGTGACGCCGATCGACACAATCGCGGCGGCGATCCACCGCACGCTCATCCCCGGATGTCGCATTGGAAACTCCCCCGCGAACGCCGACTGTCGCGGCGCTTGTTGCTATCTAGGCGCGCAAACCTAGCAGGCTGCCCGCTCACATGCCATGGGGTCGTTTCTCGCGACGACGCGAGCGCGCGGCGCATCGCACCGGCCTGGGAAACCGCCGCCCATGCCTTGAGGGACGCGCCCTATGTCATCGATATCAGGAACATCGGCCTGCTGAGCCGCGCGACGGCGCCGCCGGTGCGCGGGGTATCGAGTGTGCGGCGCGCAGCTACGATGACGGCATCCTGATCCGCTCAGCCGGCGACACCTTGATGATCTCGCCGCCCCTGATCATCACCGAGGAGCAGATCGAGGCGATCTTCGCCGCGATCCGTCGCGCATTGAACGCGATCGCCTGAGGCTCAGCCGAGATCGCTGGCCGCGAGCAGCGCGCACAACTCCGCATCGCTCGCCGCGGCCAGATCGAGCAACCCGGGATAAGGATCGCCGCCGATGCCGAGCACGGCGGCGAAGGCCGGCTCCGTCTTCATTCCGGCGGCTCTTCGCGCGCCGACGGCCTGCCGCAGCCGCCCGTCGTCCAGCGCCAGCAGCCGACGCTCGACCTCGAAGTGGATCCAGCCGCGCTGCCGATCCACCGGACGCGTGTCGCCGAACAGCTCGAACGGCCACCCGTCCCACACGAACCGGGCAATCACCGGCCGCGTATCAGACCTCCACCGGTACAGCGCAAAGCCATCGGCCGTTCGATAATGCTGCCAGAGCACCTCTGCGAAGGCGTTCGGATCAGGCGCATGGCAGACGATGTCGATGTCACTGCCGGATACCGCAAGGTCGAGCGGAAGTGCGCCGACGATCCGCGGATCGAAACGCTCCAGGACCTCGGTCACTTCCGAACGCGTGATCGCTAATGCGTAATCCTGGACGCCCATCTCGCAAATGCCTCTCGCCGCCCGGTCGCTATGCTAGCCGATTTGGCGATGGCTGCATTGCACCTGCAGCGAGGCGGCACAGCGCTCACTCAAGATGCAATAAAGCAGAGCCCCGGCAAGCGGGGCCCTGCTCTTCGATCAAGAACCGTCACTGATGGCGATGGCCCGCGCTTCCTACGGTACGGCCATGACGTGGGCGCATTTCCGCACGCGCATTGCTCGGCGAGCGCGGTGACGCGACGCCACCCTGCCCGACCGTCGGCGCCGGTGCAGGCTTCACCGCCAGCCCCTGCGTGAAGGGATCACGGTCGGGATATTGCGCACATTCCGCGCACTGCGCGGACGCTGATGACGTGAACATCATGGATGCCATAAATGCTGCAGCAAGCGTGAGAGACGCTGCAGCCAAGCCTTTGGTACGTTTCTTCATTGTTTTTCTCCTTGGCCCAGCCCGCGTGCTGAAGTGGCATCTCCTCACGGTGGGTTAACCCACGTTCTGGTGGGGCTGCTATGCGCGGCTCACGGCCATGCGCACGGCTCGTCGCAGCCAAGCGATTTCGTGCAACGACATCGCACGAACGTGAAATCTCGACAACGGCCGCGATCTCCGCAGTCGGCAAGCCGCCGCAATTGAAGATCGCTTCGCGGACCGCGCGACGCCGCTCAGAAAGCGGGAAGCTGGCCCGGCAGCTTGTCCTTGATGAGTTGGCGGATGGTCTCGTTCTGATAGGCGCGCACGAGCTTCGGCACCCAGGGGGCATCCTTGTCACGCTCGCGCACGCCGATGCAGACGAACCGGGCGCAGGAAGACCGGTCTCAAGTCCACCGACCGTGATTCGAACCGGCCGAGATTCGATATGTCAGCGGCGCGAACGCCACCCGCCACCGGACAACGAGGCCGATCAGTCTCGATCAGTCAGCGATAGAAGCGATCCTGTTGCGCAAAGCCGTATTGCGGATTGATCCCGCAATAGGCGTCGGTGCCCGAGGCAGTCGCCATGCATTGTTCATAGGTCGCGAATCCGCAGTTTCCGGGATAACCCCAGATGCGACCTTGGATGCAATAGCGATCGGCAGGCTCGTATCGCGACACGTAGCGATCGCTATGGTGGCGCCGCGAGGCCGCGGGGGAAGCCGACACGGTCACGACCAGGATTGCGGCCGCGGACATCACGGTGAAAAGCAGGCGGTTCATTGTCATTCCTCGAGTCTTGTTCGCCAACGCAACACAAATAAGCGGTTCCGCTCGTCAAACCAAGTCGAGCCGCGAAAACGTGACGCTCTCTGCCGCCTTCGTCTTGGTTCCAGGCCTGTGGCTCGCGGCCGATCTCTCGACTCATGAACCGGGTTCGCTGCTGCTCCGCTCTCTCGTCATAGGAACGCTTCTCCGGACCTGGCGTTAGCCGGCCGTGGGGTCAACAGGACGCGCGATGCACGGTTACACGGCCTACGTCCTTAGCTACGACGACCGCATCATGCGGCGGGTCGACCTGTTCTGCCGCGATGACGATGACGCGATGGAACAAGCCAGGGATCTGGCCGACGTGCTTGCCGTCGAGCTCTGGGACGGCGCGCGCAAGATCGGCAAGTTCGAACCGGCGCACCTGCCGAACTCTCCAACCATCAACTGATCGCCGACCCCGGCGGTATGCCGATCCGGATGGCAGCCCCCTGCCTATGCCGGGCTTTCCATTTCGATTTGCCGCAAGGCCGCGACCAACAGGAGCCTGAGGCACTCCTTCGCTTCGGGAATGCTCCGGCTCGGATAGGTGCGGAGCGACTGCCACATCTCCCAGTCGACAAGCGTGGCGATGCCGACAAGCCATTGCCGCCGCGCTTCCGCGGGCAGCCGGTCGAGCTCGGCGGCAAACCACCGGTCGACCACATCGCGAAATGCCTTGCGCACCCGGAGACGGTGCTTCTGCAGCTGGGGCGATGTCTCGATCATCGCGTTGGAGGCACGACGATGCGGCGTCATGTTCTCGAGCGTCCGGGTTCGCATGTCGACGAACTGCGCAAGACGGGCCTCCAGCCCGCCCTGCATGTTGGATTCCGACGGCGGCGGCTCGATCGGCTCCGGCGTCAGCCGCTCGAGCACCGCCTGCCTGAGCTGTCCTTTCTCCGGAAAGTGCAGGAAGAACGTCCGCATGGACACAGCGGCACGGTCAGCGATCTGCTGCGACGACGGCTTCAACACGCCTTCATTCTGCAGCGCGATGCACGCGGCGACGATGTTGCGGCGGGTGATCTGGGCGCGTTGTCGCCGGCCGTCGACGGGCTCGGCAAGAGATTCAGCGCGGGGCGAGCGAGAAACCATCAATCGCAATCCTTCAAAGTTTGATCCCGTCTTAGCAAAACCCCGCGCGAGACAATATTCGCAGACCGACCGAGCCGCGAGAATTTTGCGCATCCAGGCTTTGCCGGGCCCCGGCGATCAGCCATGCCCTTCCTGCCCTGCGATGTCGAGGCGACTTGACGCCGCTCGCGCGGTCATTATTATTGCATAGAATTATGCAATAATAAATGCCGGCGAGGAACGGTCTGTCTTCCGGTGGCGACGCGAGTTTCCGCCCTTCGGTCGCAGCGCCGGCATATGCAAACGTGTCCTAAACCGGACCGCCAGGGAGAAGCCATGCCCGATACGAACTATCGCGTCCTCAGGTTCGACGAGCTCGTCGTTCAGCCCAATCACGGCGAGGACGTTGCCAAAGCAGTCAGATCCGCTGGGGCGCCGCGCAACGCCCAACTTCTCGGAGTCTTCCAGCCCCTGATCGGCGTTTCGAGCAACATCGTCACTGTCGTCACCAATTGGACCGGCGAGCCCCCACCGCCTTATGAGAATACGCAGATCCGCGATGTCCGCAGTCGCCTGTTCGACACACTGGCGCGCGGGCAGACGCCGTGCACGGCAAGTGGCATCTACACCCATCGCTGGTTCGTCGTCGCACCGGATCAGGTGCAAACGCTGACAGAGCTGAGCGTCGAGGCCTGGCGATCGTCCGAATCGGACACCGGGATGCGCATTGCAGGCTTCTGGCACTGCCGTCAGCCCACCGCCAATGGCGAGGCGCTGGTGTTGATGATCGTCAACTATCCGAGCCTCACGGCGTGGGACGAGAGCCGCTACTGGAAGCCGAAGCCCGAGCACCAGGCGCAACCGAACCGCGAGGTCTGGGGCGGACTGTTCGCGCGACGGCGCAACATCCTGCGCGATTCCTGGGTCACCGTGCATCAGCTCGCGAAGTAGCACCTCACACGTCCGAAGGGACGGCGGCGGCTTGACACGGCTCAAACGCCAAACCTATAACTGCATAAATATATGCAAAAAGATTTCGGGAGGATCACCGTGTCGTTCAGCGGCAACGCAACATCGCAGATCGGCCCTCCGACAGTGGTCCCCAGCCGCATCGCTTGCGTCGAGCTGCCGGTCGCGCAGCGCGCGCTCACCGCTTGCGCGTGATCCGATGGGGCAGCAGGTCATAAGCCCCGGCTGGCGCGTCGTCATCGGCTCGGGAATCGGCATTTCGTTCGGCGCAGCGCCGATCTTCACGACGGGATTCGCGCTGCTGACCAGCGCCATGGCGCACGACTACGGCTGGACCCAGACCGACGTCGCGCGGGCCGCGACCATCGTGCTGTCGGCGACGATGGTCGCTTATCTGTTCTGCGCCTGGCCGCTCGACCGCCTGGGGTCGCGAAAGTTCGCGGTCATCAGCATCGCCCTGTTCGCGATATCCCTTGCCGTTCTGAGCCAGGTCGGAAGTTCACTAACCCAGTTCTATCTCGCGGCCGCCCTGTTCGGCTTCGTCGGCGCAGGGACCAACGTCGTATCCTATGCCAAGGCGATCTCCCGCTGGTTCGATCAAAAACGGGGCCTCGCCCTTGGTCTTGCCGCGAGCGCGCAGGCCGGCGGCAGCTTCGTCGTCCCGCTCGCTGCCCATTGGATCATCACGCAATACGGCTGGTCGGCTGCCCTGCTGACATTTGCCGCGTTCGAGATCGTCGTCTGCCTGCCGCTCGTGGCGTGGCTGGTGAAGGACAGCCCGCCCGCGGATGCTCCGGCGCCGGATGGAGGCAACCGCACGCAAATCATGGAAGCGCAGGCGCCGGAGAACGGCATCGGCGCCGCGGAAGTCATCCGCTCCGCGACTTTCTGGAAGCTCGCGCTCTGCTTTGCGGTGATCGGGATGTCGTTCTACGCGATCGCGCCCAACACCATGTACATCCTGACCCGGCGAGCCGACGTGACTGCAGCCGACGTCGCCTGGATCCAGGCGATCGGCGCCATCGCCGCGTTGTTCGGGCGCATCCTCGTCGGACATCTGCTCGACCGGCTGCATGCGCGCGTCGTCTGCATCCTGACCGTGCTGTTCATGGCGGCCTCGATGCTGATCAATGCGACCGCGAGCGGAGCTGCGACCATGGCGGCCGCCTCGATCCTGATGGGCTTTGCGATCGGTGGTGAAGCCGACCTGATGCCCTATCTGGCCGGGCGCTATTTCGGCACGCGCTCCGTCTCCAAGGTGTTCAGCTGGCTGCTGTTCGCCTTCTGCATTGGTGCCGCCGCCGGGCCGGTCGCGTTCGTCCGGCTCTCGACATTGAGCGGCAGCGTCGTCACGCCATTGCTGCTGCTGTCCGCGCTGCAAATCGTCCCCGTCGCGTTGTTCCTGTCGCTTGGCCGCTACCGGACCGCGCCGGAGCCCGCCCTCAACCTCGCCGTCGCGCCGTCATGATCGTCGCCGCTGCTCGATCGCCGTATCTGGAGCCAATGACATGAGCCTCAGCGACTTGCTTCCGACATCAGCACCTGCAGCGGCATCGTCGCTTGCTCCCGCGGCCCGGGAGGCTGCGCTCGCAGGGGCCGCCGGCGAGGCCTTCATCTACGCCCTGCCGCTGATCGAGATGGCGGCGCTGCGCCATCGCACGAGGCGTACGAATGTGTTGACCCATCAGCGCACCCTGCTCGACAACACCCACCGCTGGGTCACGACACCGAACAACGACACCCTGTATTCGTTTGCCTGGCTCGACCTGACTGCTGGCCCGCTGCGCCTGACCATTCCCGCGACCGGAGATCGCTATTTCTCGGTCGCCTTCATGGACATGTTCACCAACAACAACGCCGTGCTCGGCGTGCGCACGATCGGCAACGCGGGCGGCACCTTCACGATCACAGGTCCCGGCCAGGCGGGTGCCGGCCCCAACATCGTGCGCGTCGCGACCCCGCATGCCTGGTTGCTGGTCCGAACGCTGGTCGACGGTCCTGCCGATCTCGAGGCCACGCACCGGGTGCAGGACGGCTTCGCACTCGAGGGAGCGCCCGGCGCCACGCTCGAGGCGTTTGCGGATCGCAACGCCGCGGCGCCGGAATTCTTCGCAAGCGTCAGAAGCCTGCTCGCATCGGATGCGCCGCCGGCAACCGACGTCGCGGTGCTCCGTCGCATCGCGGCCGTCATCGACGTGGCAGCGCCGACGGCGGCGGAAGCCGACGCTATCGCTGCCGGCCTCGCCAAGGCGCGATCCGCGCTGACATCGGCGGCGAAGCGGCCGGTCTTCATCGAGGGCTGGAGCTATCCGCGTCCCTGCCTTGGCAATTTCGATCAGGATTATCGCTATCGCGCTGCCGTCGCGCTGTGGGGCATCGGCGCGCTGCCGGTTGCCGAAGCGATGTATATGCGGGCCGCGGGAAATCTCGAGAACGGCTTCTTCGACGGCCTGGACGACTATCAGCTCCGCCTGCCCGCAAACATGCCGCTGAACGGCTTCTGGTCGCTGACGATGTACGAAGCGGCCGAGGACAATCAGCTGTTCCTCGCGGAGAACCCGCTGCGGCGCTACGCGATCGGCGACCGGACCAGGGGGCTCCGGCGCAATGCGGACGGCTCGATCACGCTCTGGATCGGCCGCACCGATCCGGGCGGCGACCGCACCGCGAACTGGCTGCCTGCGCCGCGGAGCGGCCAGTACAGCCTGATCATGCGCTGCTATCTGCCACGCAACGACATGCTGGAAGGTCGCTGGCGCCTGCCGCCGGTCGAGGAGGTTCGGAGCTAGCACATTCCAGGGCCTGGACGGTTCGAGGGGACCGGGTCTACAACAACACTGTTGGGGGCGATGATGATGCGGACGAGCGTATTCCCTGGCGCGGTCGCCGGGCTGTTGTGCATGCTTGCAGCAGCGCAGGCGGCGGACCAGGCGACCACCGACAATCGCGACATGTCGAAGAAGGCCGTGAGGCTCAAGGCGCCGCCGCCGGCCGAGAAACCGTTCTTCCTGATCAACGACAACCGCGTCACCTTCTCGTCGTTTGCCGGCGGCGTTCCCGGTTACGCTGCGAACTCGCAGAGCTCGACGCTGGCCTTCACCCATTTCGACGCCTGGGCCTACGGCACCAACAGCTTCTCGCTGTTGATGTCGAAATACGATCACGGGGCCGCCACCGCGCCCTGCCTCGGGTCCGTGCTCGCGCCGACCGGATTATGCGCCGGCGGCGTGGCGGCCTCGGCATCGATCCGCAGCACCCTCGGCTGGAACGAACTGTTCGACACCAAGATCTTCTCAGCCGGCCCACTGACCAACATCTCGTTCCTGGTCGGCGCAGACGCCATCGCCACCAACATCTTCACCGCATCGAGCAATTACGATGTGCTCGCCGGCCTGCAGTTCGGCTTCAAGCTGCCCTACAAGGGCTATTTCAACATCAGCCCGATGTACTTTCAAAGGCTGCAGCACGGCGCTCAGCTGGAGCCTCCGGGCTTCGGCGGCGCCATCTCCATGCCGCCGCCCTATCCCGGCCTTCCCGACGGCGTGATGCACTTCTCGTCGACCTGGGGGCTCGATTTCAATTACTACATGGATCTCGGCTTCCTGCCCGAGAACCTGCAGTACTTCTCGGTCAGCGGGCGCGCCTCGATCCGCGGCCCTGACGGCAACGGCGGTTACGGCCCCTACCCGAGAAGCCCGCTCAACAATCGCACGATCGCCTATGCGCTCGAACCGATCCGCCTGACGCTCGACGCCGGCAAGCTGTTCTGGGGCGCAGATTATGCGCACCTCGTGGATGTCTGGGCGGCCTGGCGCTACGATCGAAACATCAGCGGCTATGCCGAGGCGTATGACACGTCGTGCATCACGAAGGGGGTCTACAACGGCAGCTGCTCCAGCAACGGCGTCTACTCCGGCATCACCGTGAAGCTGGGCGCGCCGGTGCCGGGCACACCGTCGCTATCGCCGTTCGGCACGCCGTTCTTCACCAGCGTCGACAACACCTTCACCTATGGCGTGCTGCCGAGCGCGACCTCGCCCGGCGAAACCGCGCAGACCGTGAAGCAGGTCTACGCCTTTACCCACACCGACAGCTGGGCTTACGGCACCAACCGTCTCTATACTGAGGTGCTGAAATCGGATCACCGGGATCCGGCCTCGCCCTGCGAGGCGATCTACAGCCATCCGGCGTTCGGCAGCGAGGCGCCATGCTCCGGCAACATGGAGATCAACGCCTCGCTGCGCAGCACGTTCGGGTTCAACGAAATCTTCAACACCACGGCCTTCAGGGCCGGACCGCTGCGCAACGTCTCGTTCGAAGTCGGCGGCGACGGACGAACCACGCTGAGCTACTCGGCCCCGGCCAAGGAGGCGATCGTCGCCGGCCTGCAATTCGCCTTCGACCTGCCGTTCAAGAGCTACCTGAACGTCGCCCCGCTCTATTATCGGGAATGGAATCATTCGGTTTATGCGTATCCCAACAACGCCGGCAACAGTCCGTACGGCATCGGGCTCTACGGCAAGCCGCCGTATTACGGCCTGATGCCGCCGGGCTATACCGGAACGATCGACGGCAATCTGCACTACAACCCGACCTGGGCGCTGGAGGTCGACTACGGCAGCGACCTTGGTTTCCTGCCCGAGAGCCTGCGCTACTTCTCGGTGAGCGGGCATGTCGGCATCTACGGCCCCAAGGGCACCGGCGCCTACGGCCCCTACAGCCTTCCGCCGGGCTGGAAGACCGCGACGGAAATCAACGCCGAGCCGATCCGCCTGAGTTTCGACGCCAGCAAGGCACTGTGGGGAGAAAAATACGCCCACTTCCTCGAGACGTTCGTGGCGTACCGCTACTGGAAGAACAAGTTCGGACTTGATGGCAGCAACCCGGCCAACGGCATCTGCTTCTTCGCCGACGGCACGAGCAACAAAAGCTGCACCGAACAGACGGTCTATGCCGGCGTGACCATGAAGTTCTGACGGCAGCAGGTGGTCCCCTTCGGGGAGCCTGCCCGATCGCCCCGCCGGCATCACCCGTTCGCAACCGTTGCCGGTTTGTGTCCTGCGCGCTCGGTTCGCGACGTGCTGTTGCTGATCAGATTCGAGTGATTTCAAGCTGCGGATATCAGCACTTTGTGTTGAACCCCGACTATTTCGATCGATGTCCCGCGCCTTATGTGCGCCCTTTTCCGTGCGAGACATGGCCCAACCTAACGCACCTGGACGACTCGAATGTCCGACGACGATCGCTACAGAGAACTTTTCAATCGCGCGCACGAGGCGGTGATAGCCGCGGCCGATGCGCGCAAGAGCAAGATATTCGCCAAATCAGCTTTCCTGGTCTCCGTGGTCACGCTCGCCGTTGCGCTGCTCGACTTCCTGAAATGACGAAGCGCGGCGCTCACGCAGCGACGACAGGTCGGCTGAGTGCTCCGGCAGCGGGGTCTGCATGTGGCGGCTGCGCCTGTCAGTGATCTGTCCGGTCTAAGCACTCGACCGGGCGATCCAGTACGCCGCGGCCTCTCGACTCTTGCACTGACGTCCCTGGAATACTGGATCACCCGCATGCGCGGGTGATGACGGCGAACAAGTTGTTTGACAGTTGAATCGCAGCCCGCCCTGTCATTGCGAGCGTAGCGAAGCAATCCATCGTGCCGCACATGTGAGACGATGGATTGCTTCGTCGCCGCGCTCCTCGCAATGACGCGGATGGAGCGCCTCACGATCCGCTTTTGCTATCCTCCGTCCCCCACCCGCAGCCGGCTGTGGCGGCGGCCGTAGACCGCGTAGATCACCAGCCCGATCACGAG
>NZ_LNCU01000097.1:0-8026 GCF_001542415.1 Bradyrhizobium macuxiense | reverse complement strand
CCGGCGGGCGCCACCAGCCAGATCGCGGGCGCCCTGAACGGGCGCGGCAAATCGGGATCGCGCAGGCGCAGCACCAGCGTGCCGACCGAGACTACGGCGAATGCGAACAGCGTGCCGATGCTGACGAGCTCGCCGACCAGCCCGATCGGCAGCAGGCCGGCAAGAATGGCGGCGATCACGCCGCAGATGATGGTCGAGACATAAGGCGTCTGGAAGCGCGGATGGATTTTTGCGGCGAAGGCCGGCAGCAGACCGTCATAGGCCATCGAGCGAAAGATCCGCGGCTGCGCCAGCAGCATGATCAGGATCACCGACGTTAGGCCGAACAGGATACCGAGCTTGATGAATGGGCTGAGCCAGCCGACGCCGACGGCATCGATGCCGACCGCGATCGGATCCGGCACGTTCAGCCGGTCGTACGGCACGATGCCGGTCAGCACGAAGCCGACCGCGACATAGAGCGCCGCGCAGATCACGAGCGAGCCGAGAATGCCGATCGGCATGTCCCGCTCCGGCGTCTTGGCCTCCTGCGCCGTGGTCGAGACCGCGTCGAAGCCGATATAGGCGAAGAACACCACGGCGGCGCCGCGGACCACGCCGGACCAGCCGAAGGCGCCCGGGCCGGCATTCGGCGGGATCAGCAAGCCGTCCGGATTGCCCGTGGTGACCCAGTTCGACAGCGACACCGACGACGCGGTGGTGGCGAGGAACAGCGCGATGACGATCAGCTTGAGCGCAACGATGAAGCTGGTGAAGCGCGCGGACTCGCGGATGCCGATCACCAGCAGCGTGGTAACGAAGACGATGATCGCCATCGCCGGGATATTGATGACCGCGCCGGTCGACGACCATGCGCCGGTATTGACGTCATAGGCGAGCGGCGCCGAGCTGAATTGCTGCGGCAGGTTGATGCCGAGATCGCGCACGAAGCTGACGAAATAGCCGGACCAGCCGACCGAGACCGCGATCGCGCCGACCGCATATTCGAGGATCAGGTCCCAGCCGATGATCCATGCGATCAGTTCGCCGAGGGTCGCATAGGCATAGGTGTAGGCGCTGCCGCAGATCGGCACCGTCGACGCCATCTCGGCGTAGCAGAGCCCGGCGAATGCGCAGGCAATCGCGCCAAGCATGAAGGACAGCGTGACGGCGGGACCGGCATTGGCGGCCGCCGCGTGGCCGGTCAGGACGAAGATGCCGGCGCCGATGATGCCGCCGATGCCGAGGCTCACCAGTTGCAGCGCCGACAGCGAGCGCTTGAACCGCGGCGCCTCGGCGTCGCCGACCGCCTGAGCGGCCTCCTGCAACAGCTCGGTCGTCGATTTCCGCACCCAGACGTCGGCCAAACCGTTCACCTCCGCCGTCGGCCCGATCCACGCAACCATAACCCGCCGGAGGCAGGAGCGTTCAAATGCCAGGCCGAAGCGTGGCATTCAAGCAGCCTTATCCACTGTGAAAGTGGTGCAACGCTACTGGCAGGCGTGCCGGCGGCCGTCGCGGACGTGGAAGGTGCCGGGTGCGGGATCGAACGAATGATGGCGCATACAAGCGAACGACGTTGGCGCCATGGCGCCATAGGCGTTGCCCGGATCGCCGCGACGCTCTGCGGCCAACTGGGATTCGTCCCAGGGCGTCAGGGCTCCACCATTGATCGAGCTGCGGCCGGGATTCTGTGCATCAAACGCCGCCGGCTCCGACATCTGCGCGACGGCGGGCGCAAGCGTAACTCTCAGCAGCAGCGCCGCGGCTGCAGCAATCCTGTGTCCGGCCATGTGATCTCTCCGATGCGTCAACTGAAGACCGTCGAGAGACGGCGGCAGCCGTCCCCGACTGAATCAAGGACTGACCTGACGACGGAGAAATTCCGGCCGCGGACAGCAACCGGGTCACGATGCCGCGACGTAGCCGCGGCGGCGCACGGCCACCGCGGCATACAATGGGCCGTTCCGGCCTGGCCCTCAGTGGTCGTGCACGTCAGGCCTGGGGTCGGAGACAAAGCCGTCGCGGTTCGGCATCTTGATCGCGGCCAGCGACTTGGCATCGAGCACCGCGTCTTGCGGAACGATGCCGTTGAGGCTGAGAATGTAGGCGGATACCGCGTAGACATCCTCATTGCTCAGCGACTGCGGCGCGTTCTGCGGCATGGCGCGGCGGATGTAGTCGAACAGCGTCGGAGCGTAAGGCCAGTAGCTGCCGACGGTGCGGATCGGCTTGGCACTCGCGAGCGTGCCCTGCCCACCGACCAGGCGGTCGCCGATGCCTCCCTGCCCGTTGTCGCCATGGCAGGCGACGCATTGCTCGCTGAACACGACACGGCCGCGCTCGACGCTGCCACTGCCGGGCGGCAGGTTGGAGCCGTCGCGACCGATATCGATGTTCCAGCCGGCGATCTCCGCCTGTGTCGCAGGCTGGCCGATGCCGTAGCGCTCCTCCGCCTGTGCAGCGAAACCGACGGCGGCAATCGCGCTCACCAGCAGCGCGAGTTTGAGGTCAAGCCTGCGCATTGCTCACCTCGCCATTCGCATCGATCCGCCAGGGCCAGATCGCATTGTTATGATAGAAGGAGTTGACACCACGCACAGCCACCAACTCAGCCAGTGTCGGCTGCACGTAGCCGGTCTCGTCGATGGCGCGGCTCTGGATCACTGCCGGCGTCCCGTCCCAATGCCAGGGCAAGCGGAAGCGCGTGAGCGCGCGCGTCAGCACTGGCTCCTGCAGCGTCGCATCCTGCCAGCTCTCGCCGTCATCGACCGACACCTCCACGCGCTTGATCTTGCCGTGGCCGCTCCAGGCGATCCCGGTGATCTCTTGAAAACCCTTCGCGGTCAGCTTCTGTCCACCGGACGGCCGCGTGATGATCGATTTGGCTTCCATATAGAAGGTGAACTCGCGCGCCGTGCCGTCGGGCATCGGGTCGGTGTATTTCGAGGTTTCCTCGCGCGAATAGACGGGCTCCGCCACCACCTTCAGCCGGCGCAGCCATTTCACGTTCATGTTGCCTTCGAAGCCGGGCACCAGCAGGCGCAGCGGATAGCCCTGCTGCGGGCGCAGCCGCTCGCCGTTCTGGCTGTAGACCAGCATGGCGTCGTCGAGGCATTTCTCGATCGGGATGCTGCGGGTCAGCGCGGCGGCGTCGGCACCCTCGGCCACGATCCATTTGGCGCCGGCCTGCAGGCCGGCCTCGTTCAGCACCGTCTTCAGCGGCACACCGGTCCATTCGGCGCAGCTCAAGAGACCGACGAGGTCGGACGCCGTCTTGCCATACGGCTTGGTGTAGACCGGGTTGCCGGAGCACTCCAGAAAATGGATGCGCGACTGCGACGGAAAGCGGCGGATGTCGTCCATCGTGAACACCAGCGGACGATCGACCATGCCGTGCAGCATCAGCCGGTGCTCGGCTGGATCGATCGTCGGCACGCCGCCATGGTGACGCTCGTAGAACAGGCCGTTCGGCGTGATGATGCCGTCGAGATCCTGCAGCGGCGTGCGGCCCGAGGCCGAGATATATTGCGGCAGCGTCTTCGAGATGTTCTTGATGACGCCCTTTTCGTAGGTGGAGGGCGCGCCGTAGGGCTGGCTTCCCATGGGGGCACCAGGGGCTTTCATCCATTCGGGCACATTGGGCGGAAGATTATTCCCGGATTCAGCGAGCGCGCCGGAGCCGCCGAGCCCTGCGACCGCAGAGCCGCCGGCCAATGCTGCACCCGCCTGCAGGAAATGCCTGCGGGACGCCTCCCGCACGCGCTTATCCGTCGTCTGTTCGCTCATCGACGTATTCCTCTGACGTTCGTGTCGGCGCAACCTAACACCAAACGCCTGAGGCGCCGCAACGATCCAGCGCGAGAGGCCGCTTCAACTGCCCGCGACGACAGGCAGCTTGTCGATCGCGCGGATGCCCGGCCGCCCGCGCCAGCGAACCTGCTCAGGCTTGACCGCAAGCTGCAGGCGGGTCCAGCGCGTGAACAATGCCTGCAGCGCGCAGGCAGCCTCGATTCGCGCAAGCTGATGACCGAGGCAGAAATGGATTCCGGTCCCGAACGAGACGTGCCGATTCGGCTTGCGTTCGAGATCCATCTTCTCAGGATGCTCATGGGCGGCCGGATCGACGTTGGCGGCTGCGAGCATCGCCATCACGCGATCGCCCTTCTTCAGCCTGACGCCGCCGAGCTCGACCTCGCGCCTGACATAGCGCGGTTTGGTAAATTGCACCGGCGACACGAAGCGCAGGAATTCCTCGATCGCGAGGCTGATGCGGCTCCAATCGGCCTCGAGCCAATCGCGCCGCGCGGGGTCCCTCAGCAGTTCGAACACCGAGCCGCTGATCAGATGCGTCGTGGTCTCCGAGCCGGCCGCGAGCAAAAGAAACATCATCGAGACCATTTCGTCCGGCGTGATGCGGCCGCCTTCCTTCTCGACCTGCACCAGCTCCGCGATCAGTCCCTTGCCGCCCTTCTCGCGCACGGATTGCAACTGCTCGGCGAGATAGCGCCGCATCTTCGACAGCGAACCCATCATGCGCAGGAAGCTGATCGGGCTTCGGAGCTGCGTCATCGCATTCGCCCAGGCGATGAATTTCGGCCGGTCGGCGAGCGGCAGGCCAAGCAGTTCGCAGATCACCGACACCGGCAGGATCCGCGCATAGCGCTGAACGATGTCGGCTGGGGTTCCCGCCGCGAACAGTTCGTCGGCCATGCGATCGGCGATGGCGCGGATATGCGGCTCCATGTCGAGCACCGCGCGGCGGCGAAACGCTTCATCGACGATGCTGCGCAGCCGCGTGTGGTCGGGCTCGTCCATCGTCAGCATGTTGTTGGCAACAGTGGCGATCGACTTCGGCATCCACCAGCGCAGGCCCGCGACCTCGCCGTCTTCCTTGCGCAGCGTGAAGGTCGCGCTGTCCTTCAGCATCGCGGTGGCCGTGTCATAGGTGGTCGTCAGCCAGACCCGGCCGACGATCGGAAATTTCACCTCGACAATCTGCCCGCGGGCGCGCAACGCGGCGATGCCGGCAACGGGATCTCGGTTGAAGTTCTCACTGGAAAAGTCGGGTTGCGATGTCATGGCGCCACCTCATGCCCCCGTTCGTGCCTCCGAAACATGGTGAGAAACGCAGCGCAGGCAAGGCCGGAGCGCCGCTCACATTCGTTCGCCGGGCAGTTGACTGGCTTGCTTCACCCATGCGGTGAACTGGGTTTCGTCGAGTTGGTCGCTCTCGTGGATGTTGAGGTAGCGCGTGTATTGCTGCTTGGACTCACCTGGCGGGACGGGACGCAGCAACGCGCCGCGGAAAAAGGCCACCTTGACGTAGTTCGTGAAGGTGTGGATTCCGAGGAACCAGCCTTGGCCTTCCATACCGTAAAGCGGCGAGTTCCACTTCACCGCCTTGTGCACGCCGGGCACCGTGCGCGAGATCAGTGCATCGAGGCTGCGTCCGACGTCGCGTTTCCAGCCCGGCATCGCCGCGATATAGGCCTGCACGGGAGCGTCGCCCTCGCCCTTCGCAATCTGGGGATTGCCGCCCGCGAGCAGGCGCGGCTTCGCGGCACTCCGCCTAGCGGGGACCTTCCTTGCGATCTTCGCCGATCCCTTCGACGTCTTGCCCTTCATCGTGCCGATCCTCTCGAACCAGACCATGTCGATCGTGCGTCGGAGACTATAGCCATCGACCGCTTGTGGTCGCGGCGGCGTATCGACGCGTTTGGGAGAGCGTTCCTCGCGGCAGGTCCACGGTTCCGGATTACGACTCGCGTCTCAGCGCGCCACGGGCGGCGTGCCGTGGGTGTGAAACGACTCGATCGTCTTCAGACCCCAGGCCTGTCCCTTCCTGCGCTCCTCCTCGGTCCATACGATCGGCTTCCAGTCCGGCGCGAGGATCAGGCGGGCGCCGGCATTGGCGACCTCGACGCGGTTGCCGCCGGGTTCATAGACGTAGAGGAAGAACGTCTGCTGGATCGCGTGCTTGTGCGGCCCGGTCTCGATGTGCACGCCGTTCTCGAGAAAGATGTCGGCGGCGCGCAGGATCTCCTCGCGACTGTCGAGTGCGTAGGTGACGTGATGGAAGCGGCCCTCGACGCCGTAGTGATCACGCGTGTAGGCGAAGTCGTAGCTCTTGTTCGACATCGTCATCCACATCGCGGCTTCAGTACCGTCGTTCAGCACGATCTGCTCGGTGGTGCGACAGCCGAGATAGTTTTCGAAGAACAGACGGTTGGCCTTGATGTCGACCGCAAGGCAGTTGAGATGATCGAGCCGGCGGACATTGATGCCGCGCGCCGGAAAGCGCTGCGCCTGGTTCTTCAGCGCCGGCTTCAGCTCGGCGGGCGCCTTGTACCACTCGGTCTCGTAGTAGAGCTCGATGACGTGACCGTCGGGATCGCGGCAGCGGAATGCCGGCCCCTGCCCCATGTCGCCATCGACCCAGCCGATGTCGAAGCCCGAGCCCTTCAGCGCCGCAACGCGGCGCTCGAGCGCCTGCTCGCTGCGGGCGCGCAACGCCATGTGCTCCATGCCCGAGGTCTTCGACGCCGTGAGCTTGAGCGAATAGCGCTCGTAATCATCCCAGCCGCGCAGATAGACCGACTCGCCCGTCCGGCCGCTGACGGTCATGCCCATCACGTCGACGAAGAATTTGAGGCTCTCGTCGGGTTTGGGCGTCAGCAGCTCCATATGGCCGAGATGCGCGAGATCGAAGATCGGTTCCGGCTGCATGAGACGGTCTCCTTCGGCGATGACGCCAGATCGATGTCGAGAAGTATCGCCCTGAAAGGCCGACGGCGCCCATTTGCACTAATGTACAAGAGATTAAGTCTCGTCAACAAATTGTTGGGTCGACGCCGGCCACAGACGTACGGAGACCGGTCAGGATCACCCGCGCCTAGCATTACAGTTGTGTTTTCTGAGAGTTTCTGAATCCATGGGCAACCATGATTCGAAGATTGTGGGCGCAGGCAGCGTCAGTTGAAGAGACGCTTGCGTTGTGGGCTGCGTCGCTTCGGGAGGTTAAGAAGCGGATACGTCCGCTGTTCGGGCAAGAACGTGTTGCGAGGAACGCGGGCCTGTTTCTGGAAGGTCTGCTCGGTGATGAGCAACGCAAGACCGGTTGGATGCGCGCGGAGGCCGCTGGCGATCCTGGTCCTTGGCGGCAACAGGCGATCTTGGGTCGCAGCGATTGGGATGCCGATGCCTTGCGCGATATTGTCCGCGACTATGTGATGGAGCATTTGGCAGACGACGATGCGGTCCTCGTCATCGACGAGACCGGCTTTCTCAAACAGGGGAAGGCGTCGTGCGGCGTGGCGCGGCAATACACCGGTTCGGCAGGCAAGATTACGAACTGCCAGATCGGCGTGTTCGCTACCTACGTTTCGCGTCATGGCCATGCGTTCATCGATCGCGCATTATATCTTCCGAAGGAATGGACCGACGATCCAGATCGCCTGGAAGCCACATACGTGCCTGCCGACGTCGGTTTTGCGACCAAGCCAAAGCTTGCGACGAGAATGATCGCACGGGCGATAGCGGCGTCTGTCCCATTCAACTGGGTTGCCGGCGATACCGTTTACGGTGTTGGCGACCTCGAACAGCAATTGCGTCGGGCCGGCAAGGGCTACGTGCTTGGGGTCAACAGCGCTCATGTATTCCGATCCTGGGGCAAGCGACCGCCGGTCGCCGGGACGGCTGCGGAACTCGCCCGGACGCGACGCCCATCCGACTGGAAGCGCCTGTCGGCCGGTGCCGGAACCAAAGGACCGCGGCTGCACGATTGGTGTTATCTCGAACTAGCCGATCTCGATGCCGAAGAATTCAACAGCGTCGATCAAGGTCTTTGGACACGCGGTCTGCTGATCCGGCGTCGTATCGCTGATGATGACCTCGCCTTCTTCTCGACCTGGTGCCCGGCAGGAACATCAATTGAAACGCTGGTCGCGGTCGAAGGCCATCGATGGGCGATCGAAGACAGCTTTGAAACTGCGAAAAACGAATTCGGGCTCGATCACAACGAGAGCAGATCCTGGCATGGCTGGCA
>NZ_LNCU01000096.1:59410-65644 GCF_001542415.1 Bradyrhizobium macuxiense | reverse complement strand
CGAGACTGAGCAAGAACTCGGCATTTTGGGAAGTTGATGTACGATTCTGTTCATGACGAATCGGACATTCAAGAGCGGCGAGAGCCGCGACCAGGCCAGCCTGCTTCCTGCTCGGATTGAGGATTATGTCGGGGCGGACAACCCGGTCCGGGCGATCGAGAGCTTCGTTCGTGTGCTCGACCTTGCCAAGCTCGGCTTTCGCCATGCGGATCGCAAGGCCGAAGGGGTCGGTCAACCGCCGTACGATCCAGCCGATCTGCTGAAGCTCTACCTTTACGGCTACATCAACCAGATCAGGTCGTCGCGCCGGTTGGAGCGGGAGGCCTGCCGCAATCTGGAACTGATCTGGCTGCTGAAGAATCTGAAGCCGGGTTATCGGACGATCGGCAACTTCCGCAAGGAGAACTGGGTGGCTCTGAAGGCGGCCAACCGCAGCTTCGTGCTGCTGATGCGCGAACTCGGTCTTGTCGGCGGCAGCGTTGTTGCGATTGACGGCTCGTTCTTCCATGGCGACGCCAGCAAGGCCAGCATCTTTACGCGCAAGAGGCTTGCCGATCAGATCGGAAAGCTCGATCAGGAGATCGAGGCCTACGGCAAGTCCCTTGAGGACAATGACGCCGCGGAAGCCAGGAAGCCAGGCCAGGATGGCTCCGATGGTGGCGGCGCAGGTGGTGGTGACCTTGGCGCGAAGGTCGCGGCACTGATGGCGAAGCGCTCGCGCGCACAAGCCGATCTTGCTCGGTTGGAAGAGAATGGCGAGACGCAGTTGTCCCTGACCGATCCGGATGCCCGACTTCTGGTCAAGAGCGGCCAGGGGGTCGCAGGCTACAACGTGCAGACCGCCGTCGACGACAAGCACAAGCTCATTGTCGCCAGCGAGGTGGTGAACGACAGCAGCGATGTCGGCCAGCTACATGCGATGGCCATCGCGGCAAAGGAAGCCCTCGAGGTCAAGACCCTGCAGGTGCTGGCAGACGAGGGCTATTACAGCAGCCGCGAACTGAAGGCCTGTGAGGACGATGGCATCACGGCCTATGTGCCGGTGCCGGAGGGCAGCGCCCGGCTCGAGAAGCAAGGCCGCTTCGCCCTCAAGGACTTCAACTATGATGGCGTATCCGACACCTATCATTGTCCCGGCGGCCATCAGCTACATCCGATGAAGAGCAGGCAGAAGAACACCAGTGGCCGCGTCGAGATCCGCTACGCGGCGCGCGGAGCGATCTGCAGGACCTGCCCGCTCAAGATCCGTTGCCTTGGCTCGAACGCGGCCTACCGGACGATCGGTCGCTGGGAGCATGAAGACGTTCTCGAACGTCATCGCGCGCGGATGCAGGGCGCGGGCGAGGTGATGCGCCGTCGCTTTGGCATCGTCGAGCATCCGTTTGGCACGCTCAAATGCCGTGCCGGCTATCGTCATTTCCTGGTCCGCGGCTTCGACAAGGTCCGCGGCGAGTGGAGCCTGATGGCGCTCTGCTACAACTTCACCCGCGTGCTCAACATCCTGGGCTTCGACGCGTTTCTGGCCGCGCTCGCCAAGGCGGTTGCTACTTGCCGATGTACCCTCGCAGCCCTTTTGACGCCCATCCAGGTTGCTCTCGCGGCTCTCTGGACAAACATAGGGCTTCCGCTCGCAATCGGCCGGCCCACGCCGGCCTAACTCCGCTCACCAGTAGTTCTTGCTCAGTCTCGTCTGGGTGATTTGTCGCAGGCCCTCTCCATCGTCATTCCGGGGCGACGCGGAGCGTCACAACCGGAATAACGGGAGCTGTCGGATCAGTTGGCAAACTCCGGTTGCCAGTTGCGGACCTCGCGTGCCGCCTTGGTCACCGCGCCGATTGTCGTGAACGACGGCGTCTCCAGCATCATGCTGCGAGCGAGCTTGAGGGCTCGCGCCTCGCAGATCGCGCGCTGCTTCTCGTCCGCGATCCACTCGAAATCGATGTTGTGCGCGAGGCCGAGGATGCGGCGGATCGTCTTGGCCGCGGCAAAGCCGACCGTGTCCTGGAACAGCCGGGCCATGTAGGCTTGCCGCTCCGCTTCCAGCCGTGTTGCGCCCGCCTCGCCGGCGAATAGCGACACCGGATAGCCGTCGCCCTTCGCCTCGCTGCGCCACAGCGCCACAAACTTGCGGGCGAACTCGGTCCAGACGCCCTCAACCGTCTCCAGCAGCCAGGCCTCGAACGAGGCGCGCTCGCCGGGCGAGCGCTCGTGCCCGGCAGAGGCAAGATAGGCCATGATCAGATTGCCGATGACCGCGCCGATGTCGAAGCCCATCGGGCCGTAGAAGGCGAATTCGGGGTCGATTACCATCGTCTCTGATGCGGCGACCATGATCGAGCCGGTGTGCAGGTCGCCATGGATCAGCGCCTCGGGGCTCCCCATGAACTTTAGCTTGAGCCTGGAGATCGCGACATGCAGGTCGAGATCGTCGCGGAAGGCGGCCGCCGTCGCATCGAGATGCGGCGCAGTCCAGCGGTTCTGCTCGGCGACGCGATAGGGATCGGTGAAGATCAGGTCCTCGGTGATCTTGCAGAGCGCGTGGTTGCCGGCGAAATCAGCGATCCCCTCCTTCTTCTCCGCCGCGGTCAGCGAGAGGTCGGACGAGAAGAACAGGGTCCGCGCCAGGAACGTCGAGATATCCTCGACGAATCGCGGGTATCGCGTAGCCCCGATCAATCCCTTGCGCATGATGATGTGGGGCTCGAGCAGCTCCATCGCGGTCAGCGCCAGCGGGCCGTCATGATGCAGCACGGCCGGGACCAGCTTCGGCGCCAGCCGCGCCTGATGCACTAGCGCCAGATGCTCGTAGTGGGCACGCGAAAGCGGCAGCGGCCAGCTCTCGCCGACGAGGCGCACATAGGGCAGCGCCTGCTTGACGGCGATGCCGCCGCTCGTTCCCTTGACGATGAAGACGAGGTTGAGGTTGCCGTCGCCGACCTCGCTGATCGACCAGTCGGCCGGCGCGCCGCCGAGATGCGCGACGATGGCGGGCAGACCAGCGAGATAGTCGCGCAAATCGGCTTCGCGCAGAATTCGGTATTGGCTCTGCCCGGAGCCTGGTTGGGCCTGCAGGTTCATCGTGGTCGCCTCCTCCTGATGTCACAGGGCGAGGTTGATCCTCGCTCCCGCGTCGGGCCTGTCCGGCCTTTCCTTGTCAGTTGTGGAACGCCGGCATCCCCATCAGTCTGGACAGTCGCTCGACCGAAAGAAAGCCCTCGTAATAGGCCCACATCCCGATCGCGAAGAACACCGCCGAGAGCAGCGTGGTCCACAGCAGCTTGCGTCCCATCCGGGCCAGGATCGGCGCGCCGGGGTCGGTGCCAGGCACGCCGACGCCGTCCTCATGCTGGCTGCGCACGCCGAACGGCAGCGTCAGAAACAGCACGAGCCACCAAAGGACGAAGTAGATCGCGAACCCGGTGGAGATCTGGTAGGCCGAGATCTGAAAGGTCATCGCGGCTCAGGCCTGTTCGATTTCGACCAGCGCGCCGGAAAAATCCTTGGGGTGGAAGAACAGCACCGGCTTGCCGTGCGCGCCGATCTTCGGCTGGCCGTCGCCGAGCACCCGCGCGCCCTCGGCGATCATGCGGTCGCGCGCCGCGATGATGTCGGGCACGTCATAGCAAACATGATGGATGCCGCCGTCGGCATTGCGCTCGACGAACTTTGCGATCGGCGAGGCCTCGCCGAGCGGCTCGATGAATTCGATCTTGGTATTGGGCAACGTCACAAACACGGTGATGACGCCGTGTTCCGGCAGCGGCACGGCGTCGGAAATCTCGGCATTGAACGCGGTGCCGTAGATCTTCGCGGCCTGCTTGGCGTCCTTGACCGCAATCGCGACGTGATTGAGCCGACCCAGCATGTGTTTCTCCCTTGTCGTTGCGCGCACTTGTTCGGGGCGCATCAGACCGTCAGAACGTGCACGAGACAGAGCGGCTTCTTGCCCCATTGCTCGTTCAACGATGCCCGCACGGCACGGCGCACCGATTCCGCCAGCGCATCTGGATCGCGCCGACGCGGCCGCGGCAGCCCCTCGACCGTCGATACCACGACATCGAACACGATGTCGTCGAGCATTTCGCCGGCGGCATTCTTCTCCGGCATGCCGACGAGATCAACCTCGGGATCGTCGGCAAGCTCGCCCTGCTCGGTCATCGCGATGGCGACGAAGGCGCAGCCGGCGAAACCCATCCGCCGCCGCTCCACCACCGCACGCGACTTCGAGTCCTCCAGAATGGTTCCGTCCTTGTAGAGCCGGCCCGCGGGCACCTCGTCGATGATGCCGGGCTCGCCGGGCCCGAGCTTGACCAGGTCGCCGTTGCGGCAGGTCAGAACCTTGGGGACCCCTGCGGCACGCGCCAGCTTGGCGTGCTCGGCCAGATGCAGGGCCTCGCCATGCACGGGGATCAACAGTTGCGGCCGCACCCAGGAGATCATGTCGCGCAGCTCGTCGCGGCGCGGATGGCCGGACACATGCACCAGGTGGTCGCGGTCGGTGATGACCTCGACGCCCTGCTCGACCAGCCCGTTGATGATGCCGCCGACCGCCTTCTCGTTGCCGGGAATCGTGCGGGAGGAGAAGATCACGGTGTCGCCCTTGTTCAGGGTCACCTGCGGGTGGTCGTCATTGGCGATCCGCGCCAGCGCGGCACGCGGCTCGCCCTGGCTGCCGGTGCACAGCGCCAGCACCTTGTCCGACGGGAAATGGCCGTATACATCGGTGCTGCGGAAATTCTGCACGCCGTCGAGATAGCCGCATTCGCGCGCCACCTGCACGGCCCGCTCCATGGCGCGGCCGACCACGACGACCTCGCGATCGGCGGCCCTGGCGGCGTCGGCGACAGCCTTCATGCGCGCCACGTTGGAGGCGAACGTCGTGACGGCGACCCGGCCCTTTGCCGCCCCGACCAGCTTCTTGATCGTGGCGGCAACCTCGGTCTCCGACGGCGAACGGCCGTCGCGCACCGCATTGGTGGAATCGCCGACCAGCGCCAGCACGCCTTCATCGCCGAGTTCGCGCAGCCGCCGTTCGTCGGTCGGCCGCCCGATGATCGGGGTCGGGTCGATCTTCCAGTCGCCGGTGTGCAGCACGGTGCCGACGTCGGTCTTGATTGCAAGCGCGTGCGACTCCGGAATCGAATGCGCGACCGGGATGAACTCGACATTGAACGGACCGATGTCGATCCGGCCGCCCGATGGGATCACCGTGACCGGGATCTTCGGCGGATTGCGCTCGGCTGCGCATTTGGCCTCGAACAGTGCGGCGCTGAACTGGGTCGCGTAGATCTTGCAACCGAGCTTGGGCCAGAGATCGATGATGGCGCCGAAATGATCCTCATGGGCGTGCGTGAGCACGAGGCCCATCAGGTTGTTGCGTTCCTTCTCCAGGAAGCGGATGTCCGGCATGATCAGGTCGATGCCCGGCAGATGCTCCTCGTCGCCGAAGGAGACGCCGAGATCGACGGCGAGCCAGGCGCGCTGATGGCGGTTGCCGAGGCCATAGATCGACAGGTTCATGCCGATCTCGCCGACGCCGCCGAGCGGCGCAAAGGTCAGTTCGTCCGGACGCGCCATCAGTTGGCCCTCACCGAGGCTGCATTGCCGAAATAGACCTCGCCGGCGGTCACGGGGATGCGCCGGCCGTCAGCGGTACGGACGATCAGGCAGCCGGTGTCGTCGATGGTGTCGAACGTACCCTCCAGCGCGACGGCCCCGGTCTGGATCGCCACCCGCTCGCCGAGGCCGGCGGCGCGCTCCAGCCAGAGCCGGCGGACCTCGGCAAAGCCGCGGCCATCGTCCCAGATGCCGCGAAACTCGACCCAGGCGTCCGACAGCGCGCCGAACAGCTCCTCCGAGCCGATCTGGACGCCGAGCGCCGCGAGCGACACGGCCGGCGTCGGGGTGCTCTCGGGCGCGGCCACGACATTGGTGCCGATCCCGACCACGACCGCCAGGCGATCGCCGACGCCCTCGGCTTCCAGCAGGATGCCCGACAGCTTCCTGCCGTCAGCCAGTACGTCGTTCGGCCATTTCAGGGTGTAGGCCGGGCTCCGCCCGAGCCGCAGCGCCGCCTCGATGCTGACCTTCTGCAGCGCGGCCTCCAGCGACAACCCGGCGGCAAAGCCGAGCGTTGCCGCGACCGCCGGCTGAACCTCCAGCACCTCGAGCACGCTGCTGGCGAGATTGCCGCGCGGTGCGACCCAGGCCCGCTGCCGCCTGCCCCGCCCCGCC
>NZ_LNCU01000096.1:52523-59363 GCF_001542415.1 Bradyrhizobium macuxiense | reverse complement strand
CGCGCGCGCGCTGGATCGCCTCGGCATTGGTCGAGCCGACCTGATCGAAAGCGGCGAGCTTGTAGCCCGCCGCAATGGCCCGGGGTCCGAGCGTGAAGGTCATTTTGACGTTTTTCGCATGATCATCTCCGAAAGCCAGTCTCCAGTTTCGGAACCATGCGCGTCAGAATAGCGACTTCGCCGCCGCCGATGCCATGCTGACCAGCGGGCCCGGATAGGCGAAGAAGAAGATGTTGAAGATGCCCGCGACCGCCAGCACCGTGCGCAGCTCGACTCGCACCGGATCGAGCTTGCCGATCGGCTGGTCGAAATACATCACCTTGACGATCGACAGATAGTAGAACGCGCCCACCACGCTGGTCAGCACGCCGATCACCGCCAGCGTGAACAGGTTCGCCTTGATCGCCGCGACGAAGACGTACCACTTGGCGAAGAAGCCGGCGAGCGGCGGGATGCCGGCGAGCGAGAACAGCAGCATCGCGAAGATGAAAGCGAGCAGCGGATTGGTGCGCGACAGACCGGCGAAATCGCTGATCTGCTCGAGTGCCTGGCCGTCGCGCTTCATCGCCAGGATGATGGCGAAGGAACCGAGCGTCATCGCGACATAGATCGCGATATAGACCAGCACACCCTGCGCGCCCTCGACAGTGCCCGAAGCGAGCCCGACCAGGGCGAAGCCCATATGGCCGATCGAGGAATAGGCCATCAGCCGCTTGATGTTGGTCTGGCCGATCGCCGCGAACGAGCCCAGCGCCATCGAGGCGATCGAGACGAACACCAGGATCTGCTGCCACTCGGTGACGATGCCGGGGAAAGCGGTGAGCGTCGCGCGCGTGAACACGGCGAGCGCGGCAACCTTCGGCGCGGACGCGAAGAACGCGGTGACCGGCGTCGGCGCGCCCTCATAGACGTCGGGCGTCCACATGTGGAACGGCACCGCCGAGACCTTGAAGCAGAGGCCGGCGAGCAGGAAGACCAGGCCGAACACGATGCCGATGCTGCCCTTGGTCGCCGCCGCGGCGATGCCGGCGAAGCTGACCGTGCCCGTGAAGCCGTAGATCAGCGAGGCGCCGTAGAGCAGCATGCCCGACGACAGCGCGCCGAGCACGAAGTACTTCAGGCCGGCTTCGCTGGACTTGGCGTTGTCGCGCTGGCTCGCAGCGACGACGTAGAGCGCAAGGCTCATCAGCTCGAGGCCGAGATAGAGCGAGATCAGGTCGCCGGCCGAGATCAGCACCATCATGCCGAGCGTCGACAGCAGCACCAGGATCGAGAACTCGAAGGAGCGGCCCGACGGCTGGGACAGGAATTCGGTCGCCAGAATAAGCGTGACCGCCGAGCCGATCAGGGCCAGTATCTTCAGGAAGCGGGCGAAGTCGTCGACGATGAAGCTGCCGCCGAAGGTGACGAGCTTGCCGGCCGGCAGCCACAGCTCCAGCACGCCGGTGAGGACCAGCAGCAAGACCGCGAGCGTGGTGACGAGCCGGGTCGTCCCCTGCCCGCGATAGGCTCCGATCATCAACAGCACCATCGCGCCGACCGCGAGCACCAGCTCCGGCAGCACCGGCTGCAACTGATAACCTGCACTGGAAAAGCTCATGACACTGTCCTAACCGAGAACCTCAACTCAGATCGAGGTCCCGTCCTCTTTATTTGACGCGTTTTCTTCATGCGAACCGGGCCCCACTTCGCTTGAAAACGCTATGCTATTTCACGACCAGCGAGGCTGCCTTCACGGCAGTCACGGCGGTGTTGTAGTTGTTGACGAGCTGCTGGACCGAAGCGGCCGACATGTCGAGCACCGGCTTCGGATAGACGCCGAACAGGATGGTCAGCGCGATCAGCGGGAACAGCGTCAGGCATTCACGGAAGGTGAGATCCTTGATCGACATCAGCGCCGGCTTGACCAGCGCGCCGAACACCACCTTGCGGTAGAGCCAGAGCGCATAGGCCGCCGACAGGATCACGCCAGTGGTGGCGAAGAACGCCGTCGGAAGCGAGACCTTGAAGGTGCCGATCAGCGTCATGAACTCGCCGACGAAACCGGACGTGCCGGGCAGACCGACATTGGCCATGGTGAAGACCATGAACGTCATCGCGTAGAGCGGCATCCGGTTCACCAGGCCGCCATAGGTCGCGATCTCGCGGGAATGCATGCGGTCGTAGACGATGCCGACGCAGAGGAACAGCGCGCCGGAGACGATGCCGTGCGAGACCATCTGGAACATGCCGCCGGCGACGCCCTGCGTCGTCACCGCGAAGATGCCCATGGTGACGAAGCCCATATGCGCGACCGAGGAGTACGCGATCAGCTTCTTCATGTCCTCCTGCATCAGCGCCACCAGCGAGGTGTAGATGATGGCGATGACCGAGAGCGTGAACACGAACGGCGCGAAGTCGTGCGAGGCCAGCGGGAACATCGGCAGCGAGAAGCGCAGGAAACCGTAGCCGCCCATCTTCAGGAGGATCGCCGCCAGCACAACCGAGCCCGCGGTCGGCGCCTCGACGTGCGCATCCGGCAACCAGGTGTGCACCGGCCACATCGGCATCTTCACCGCGAAGGAGGCGAAGAAGGCGAGCCACGCCCAGGTCTGCATGCCGCGCGGCACCGCCGTGTGCATCAGCGTCGGGATGTCGGTCGTGCCCGCGTTCCAGTACAGCGCCATGATGGCGAGCAGCATCAGCACCGAGCCGAGCAGCGTGTACAGGAAGAACTTGAACGACGCATAGACCCGGCGCGGACCGCCCCAGACGCCGATGATCAGGAACATCGGGATCAGGCCGCCCTCGAAGAACAAATAGAACAGTACGAGATCGAGCGCCGAGAAGGTGCCGACCATCAGCGTTTCCAGGATCAGGAACGCCATCATGTATTCGCCGACGCGCTGCGTGATCGCCTTCCAGCTCGCGATGATGCAGAGCGGCATGATCGCGGTGGTCAGGATCAGGAGCGGCAGCGAGATGCCGTCGACGCCCATGTGATAGTTGATGCCGGTGGCGAGCCACGACGCCTTCTCGACGAACTGGAAGTCAGTCGAGGCCGGATCGAAGCGCGCGACCAGGATCAGCGAGATCGCGAAGGTGATCAGCGTGGTCCACAGCGCAATCCAGCGCGCCGTGCGGTTCGCGGTCTCGTCCCCGCCCCTAGCGAGCAGGTAGACCAGGATCGCGCCGACCGCCGGAAGGAAGGTCGTGACGGAAAGGATTGGCCAGGTTGTCATTTACTGGCCTCCCAAGCCGAACATGAACCAGGTGATCAATCCGGCCGCCCCAATCAGCATCGCGAACGCGTAGTGATAGAGATAGCCGGTCTGCAATTTGACGACGTTGCGGGTGACGTCGAGCACGCGGGCCGAGATGCCGTCGGGACCGAGACCGTCGATCATGAAGCCGTCGCCCTTCTTCCAGAGCGTGTAGCCGAGCCACTTGGCCGGGCGCACGAAGATGAAGTCGTACAGCTCGTCGAAGTACCATTTGTTGAGCAGGAACTGGTACAGCATCGGCTGCTGGTTCGCGAGCTCGACCGGCAGGTACGGCCTGCGGATGTAGAACATGTAGGAGATGAACAGGCCAAGGGCCATCATCACCGTCGGCAGGTAGGCGAGCAGCGCCGGCATATGCTCCATGTCCTCGAGGATATGCGGGTTCATCTTCACGGACTCGCGGAAGAATTCCTCCACCCCGTGCGGGCTGGCGAACAGCTCCTTGAACGGAAGACCCGCCAGGATCGAGCCCGCGGCGAGCACGCCGATCGGGACCAGCATCCACATCGGGCTCTCATGCGCCGCCTCGTAATGCTTCTGGTCGTGCGGTTCGCCGAAGAAGGTCTTGAAGATCAGACGCCAGGAATAGAACGAGGTCAGGCCGGCGGCGACGATCGTCAGCAGATAGGCGTAGGTCGCCATCGGATTATGCGACGCATAGGCCGACTCGATGATCGCGTCCTTGGAGAAGTAGCCGGCGAACAGCGGGAAGCCGGTCAGCGCCAGCGTGCCGATGCACATCACCGCGAAGGTGTACGGGATCTTGCGCCACAGGCCGCCCATGTTGCGGATGTCCTGCTCGTGATGCATCGCATAGATCACCGAGCCGGAGCCCAGGAACAGCAGCGCCTTGAAGAAGGCGTGCGTGAACAGGTGGAACATGCCGACCGAGTAGGCCCCCGCCCCCATCGCCACGAACATGTAGCCGAGCTGCGAACAGGTCGAGTAGGCGACGATGCGCTTGATGTCGTTCTGCACCAGGCCGATGGTCGCGGCGAAGAACGCCGTGGTCGCGCCGAAGAACATCACGACCGCCTGCGCGGTCGGCGACAGCTCGAACAGCGGCGACAGCCGCGCCACCATGAACACGCCGGCGGTGACCATGGTCGCGGCATGGATCAGCGCCGACACCGGGGTCGGGCCTTCCATCGCGTCCGGCAACCAGGTGTGCAGCAAGAACTGCGCCGACTTGCCCATCGCGCCCATGAACAGCAGGAGACAGGTCAGCGTCAGTGCGTCGACGTGCCAGCCGAAGAAGTCGATGGTCCTGCCGGTCAGCCCGGGCGCGGCGTGGAAGATGGTCTCGAAATCCGTCGAGCCCACCAGCATGAAGATCGCGAAGATGCCGAGCGCGAAGCCGAAATCGCCGACGCGGTTGACCACGAAGGCCTTGATCGCCGCGGCGTTCGCCGACGGCTTCTGGTACCAGAACCCGATCAGCAGGTAGCTCGCCAGACCGACGCCCTCCCAGCCGAAGAACAGCTGCACGAGGTTGTCCGAGGTCACCAGCATCAGCATCGCGAAGGTGAACAGGCTGAGATAGCCGAAGAAACGCGGCCGGTTCGGGTCCTCGTCCATGTAGCCGATGGAATAGAGGTGAACGAGCGCGGACACCGTGTTGACCACGACCAGCATCACCGCGGTCAGCGTGTCGACGCGCAGCGTCCAGGACACCTGCAGGTCGCCCGAGGTGATCCAGGGCAGCAGCACGACGCGCGCGTCATGGTGCATGAAGCCGACATCGACCAGCGTGAACCACGACAGCGCCGCCGAGACGAACAGCAGGCCTGTGGTGATCAACTCGGCCAGCCGCGAGCCGGCAGCCGCCGGCTCGGAGACATGGTGATCGTCGTGACCATGGTCGTCATGGCCGTGATCGTCGTGGGCCGCCGCGGCATGGGCGTCACCATGCGCATCGTCGTGGTGCTCGACGGTGTCGCCGCTCGGGCAGCGCGCATGCGCGCCGGCCAGCGCGATGATGCCCGCGAGGACGGCGCCCAGCAGAGGCAGGAATACGATTGCCTGAACCATGACTGCGCCTAGCCCTTCATCAGATTGACGTCTTCAACCGCGATCGAACCGCGGTTGCGGAAATACACCACCAGCACGGCGAGGCCGATCGCGGCCTCGGCCGCCGCCACCGTCAGCACCAGCAGCGCGAACACCTGGCCGACGATATCGCCGAGGAAGGTCGAGAACGCCACCAGGTTGATGTTGACCGAGAGCAGGATCAGCTCGATCGACATCAGAATGACGATGATGTTCTTGCGGTTGAGGAAGATGCCGAGGATCCCGAGCGTGAACAGGATCGCGCCGACCGCGAGATAGTGCCCGAGCCCGATCGTCATTTCACCCACTCCGCCGCGTCGGCGTCCTGCAGACCCTGCCCCGCCGTCACCCTGCGCAACGCCATCGCCATATCAGGCGTGCGCGCGTTCTGCACATTGATGTTCTGCCGCTTGACGTTGGCCTTGTGACGCAGCGTCAGCACGATGGCGCCGATCATCGCGACCAGCAGCACCATGCCGGCGAGCTGGAAGTAATGGATGTACTTCGTATAGAGCACGAGGCCGAGCGCCTCAGTGTTGCTGACATTGGTCGGGATCGCCGCCGTGATCGTCTTGGCGACCTGCGGATTGATTACCCAGGCGCCGACGACCAGCAGCAGCTCGAACATGAAGATGCCGCCGATCACGATGCCGACCGGCAAATACTGGATGAAGCCTTCGCGCAACTCCACGAAATCGACGTCGAGCATCATGATCACGAACAGGAACAGCACCGCGACGGCGCCGACATAGACCACGATCAGGATCATCCCGAGGAACTCGGCCCCCATCAGGATGAACAGGCCGGCCGCGTTGACGAAGGCCAGGATCAGGAACAGCACGGAGTGCACGGGATTGCGCGAGACAATCACCATGACCGCCGACGCCACGCAGACGGCGGCAAACAGATAGAAGAACAACGCCGGAAGGATCATGCCCTCACCTCACCGGTACGGCGCGTCGAGTGCGATGGACTTCGCAATCTCGCGCTCCCAGCGGTCGCCATTGGCCAGCAGCTTGGCCTTGTCATAGAAGAGCTCCTCGCGGGTCTCGGTCGCGAATTCGAAATTCGGTCCCTCGACGATGGCGTCGACCGGGCATGCCTCCTGGCACAGGCCGCAATAGATGCACTTCACCATGTCGATGTCGTAACGCACCGTGCGGCGGGTGCCGTCGTTGCGGCGCGGACCGGCCTCGATCGTGATCGCCTGCGCCGGGCAGATCGCCTCGCACAGCTTGCAGGCGATGCAGCGCTCTTCCCCATTGGGATAGCGGCGCAGCGCGTGCTCGCCGCGGAAGCGCGGCGAGATCGGGCCCTTCTCGAAGGGATAGTTCAGCGTCGGCTTCGGCTTGAAGAAATAACGCATGGCGAGGAAGAACGCCGAGACGAATTCCGACAGGAGAAGCGAGCGGGCTGTTGCGTTGACGTTGACACTCATGACGGCCTCACTTCGGCGCGATGCCGGTGAACTGCAGCACAGCGGCCACGATCACCACCATCGCCAGCGACAGCGGCAGGAACACCTTCC
>NZ_LNCU01000096.1:0-52499 GCF_001542415.1 Bradyrhizobium macuxiense | reverse complement strand
CCAGCCGAGCCGCATCAGTTGATCGTAGCGGTAGCGCGGCACGATCGCCTTCGCCATCGCGAACATGAAGAACATGAAGAACACCTTCAGGGCGAACCAGACGATGCCCGGAATCCAGGTGAACGGCGGCAGGTCGACCGGCGGCAGCCAGCCACCCAGGAACAGGATCGTTGCCAGCGCGCACATCGTGGTGATCGCGACATACTCGCCGAGCATGAACAGCAGATACGGCGTCGAGCCGTATTCGGTCATGAAGCCCGCGACCAACTCGGATTCGGCTTCCACCAGATCGAACGGCGGGCGGTTGGTTTCCGCGAGCGACGAGACGTAGAACACCACGAACATCGGGAACAACGGCCACACATACCAGTTCAGGATGGTGAGCTGCGGCAGGCCGATCAGGCTGGCGAGCCCGCGGGTGTTCTGCGCCTCGACCACCGCCGACAGGTTCAGAGAGCCGGCGCAGAGCAGCACCGTGATGATCACGAATCCGATCGAAACCTCGTAGGACACCATCTGCGCCGCCGAGCGCAGCGCGGCCAGGAACGGGTACTTCGAGTTCGACGACCAGCCGGCCATGATGACGCCGTAGATCGACAGTGACGAGATCGCGAAGATGTAGAGGATGCCGACATTGATGTCGGAGATCACCCAGCCGAGATTCATCGGAATCACGGCCCAAGCGGCTAGCGCCAGCACGCACGAGACCAGCGGCGCCAAAAGGAACACGCCCTTGTTGGAGCTGGACGGAATGACCGGCTCCTTCAGCACGAACTTCAGGAGGTCGGCGAAGGATTGCAGCAACCCGAACGGGCCGACCACGTTGGGGCCGCGACGGATCTGCACCGCCGCCCAGATCTTGCGGTCGGCGAGCAGGATGTAAGCGATCGCGATCAGCAGCACGACGAGCAGCAACAGGCTTTCCGCGACCATGATGATCAACGGCCAGAGGAAGCCGGTCCAGAACGAGCTTGCGAAGAATTCAGCCATCAGATCACGCTCACTCCGCTGCCGCCAGCATTCGGCCCGATGCCAGGCGCGAACATTCCGCCATCACGGCCGAAGCGCGCGCGATCGGGTTGGTCAGATAGAAGTCCTCGACGGTCGGCTTGAATGCCGCCTTGTCGACGCTGCCGCCCTTGCTTGCCAGCGCCTTGACGTCGTCAGCCTTGCCGGCCTCGACCTGATCGAGCCGCATCAGATGCGGATAAGCCTTGAACATCGCCTGGCGCAACGCCTGCATGGAGTCGAAGGGCAGCTTCTTGCCCAGAACGTCCGACAGCGCACGGATGATCGCCCAATCCTCGCGGGCCTCGCCCGGCGGGAACGCGGCGCGACCGGCCATCTGCGCCCGGCCTTCCGTGTTGACGTAGATGCCGGACTTCTCGGTATAGGCCGCACCAGGCAGGATGACGTCGGCGCGGTGCGCGCCGCGATCGCCGTGGGTACCGATATAGACGACGAAGGTGCCGTCCGGCACGGTGATCTCGTCCGCGCCGAGCAGGAACAGCACGTCGAGTGTGCCGAAGGTCGTCATCTGCGCCGCGGTCAGGCCGCCCGCAGCCGGCGAGAAGCCGACATCGAGCGCACCGGCGCGCGAGGCGGTATCCTGCAGCACGGCAAAGCCATTCCAGCCGTCCTTGAGCGCGCCGACATCGACGGCGAGCTTCGCCGCCTGCGCCAGCACCGCCGCGCCGTCATGCCTGGTATAGGCGCCGGCGCCGACCAGGATGATCGGGTTCTTGGCGTTCTTCAGCACTTCGGCAAAGGAATGCTTGCCGGCGACGAGATCGGTCAGCGTCTCGGTGCCCGCGCCAAGATATTCGTGGTCATAGGTGAAATCGGCCTTGGCGCCGATCATGCCGACCTTGAGCCCGCCGTGACGCCAACGCTTGCGGATCCGCGCATTCAGCACGGCCGCTTCCTTGCGCGGGTGCGAGCCAATGATCAGGAGTGCGTCGGCCTGATCGATTCCGGCAATCGTCGGATTGAAGATATACGAGCCGCGACCGGCGTTGGCGTCGAACGCGTCGCCACCCTGCACCGAGAGATTGACCGAGCCGAACTTCGCGAGCAGCTCCTTCAGCGCGTACATCTCCTCGACCGCGGCGAGGTCGCCCGCGATGGCGCCGATCCGCTTGCCGTCGCTGCGGCCGGCCTTGGCCGCAATCGCCGCAAAAGCTTCCTGCCATGTTGCCGGCTTGAGCTGGCCGTTCTCGCGCACATAGGGACGATCAAGGCGCTGCGTGCGCAGGCCGTCGACGACGTGGCGGGTCTTGTCGGAGATCCACTCCTCGTTCACGGCCTCGTTGATGCGCGGCAGGATGCGCATCACCTCACGGCCGCGGGTGTCGACGCGGATCGACGAGCCGACGCCGTCCATGACGTCGATCGACTGCGTCTTGCCAAGCTCCCAGGGCCGCGCCGCGAACGCATAGGGCTTCGAGGTCAGCGCGCCGACCGGGCAGATGTCGACGAGGTTGCCCTGCAGCTCCGAGGACAGCGCCTGCTCCAGATAGGTGGTGATCTCCATGTCCTCACCGCGTCCGGTCGCACCCATTTCCGGGGCGCCGCAGATCTCGGCGGAGAAGCGGACACAGCGCGTGCACTGGATGCAGCGGTTCATCGAGGTCTTGACCAGCGCACCGAGATACTTGTCCTCGACCGCGCGCTTGTTCTCGGCGAAACGGCTGGTGTCGACGCCGTAGCCCATCGCCTGGTCCTGCAGGTCGCATTCGCCGCCCTGGTCGCAGATCGGGCAGTCCAGCGGATGGTTGATCAGCAGGAATTCCATCACGCCTTCGCGCGCCTTCTTGACCATCGGCGAACGGGTTGAGACTTCCGGCGGCTCGCCCTTCGGGCCCGGACGGCAGTCGCGCACGGCCCAGGCGCAGCTTGCGACCGGCTTCGGACCGCCCTTCACCTCGACGAGGCACATCCGGCAGTTGCCGGCGATCGACAGCCGCTCGTGATAGCAGAACCGCGGAATTTCGGCGCCCGCCGCCTCACACGCCTGCAGCAGCGTGTAGTCCGGCGAGACATCGATCTCTTTGCCATCGATGATGATCTTGGTCATGTCTTCAAGTCTTTCCCAACTTCGCCGTCATCACTCCGCAGCCACCAAGTGCATGGGGTCGCGGACGCCCTGATCGTCGAGATCGGCTTTGTGCGAATACTGGTCGATGCGCTCTTCAATCTCGTGACGGAAATGCGCGATCAGGCCCTGGATCGGCCAGGCGGCAGCGTCGCCGAGCGCACAGATCGTGTGCCCCTCGACCTGCTTGGTCACCTCTAGCAACATGTCGATCTCGCGCTTGTGGGCGCGGCCCTCGGCCATGCGAGTCAGCACGCGCCACATCCAGCCGGTGCCCTCACGGCACGGCGTGCACTGGCCGCAGCTCTCATGCTTGTAGAAGTAGGAGATGCGGGCGATCGCGCGGATCAGGTCGGTCGACTTGTCCATCACGATCACGGCCGCGGTGCCGAGACCCGAGCGCAGCTTGCTCAGGCTGTCGAAATCCATCGGCGTGTCGATGATCTGTTCGGCCGGCACCATACGCACCGACGAGCCGCCGGGGATGACCGCCTTCAGATTGCCCCAGCCGCCGCGGATGCCGCCGCAATGCTTGTCGATCAGTTCGCGGAACGGGATGCCCATCGCCTCTTCGACGTTGCAGGGTCGCTCCACGTGACCAGAGATGCAGAACAGCTTGGTGCCGACATTGTTGGGACGGCCGATGCCGGCGAACCAGGACGCGCCGCGGCGCAGGATATCGGGCGCCACTGCGATCGACTCGACGTTGTTCACCGTGGTCGGGCAGCCGTAGAGGCCGACATTGGCCGGGAACGGCGGCTTCAGGCGCGGCTGGCCCTTCTTGCCTTCGAGGCTCTCGAGCAGCGCGGTCTCTTCGCCGCAGATATAGGCGCCGGCGCCGTGGGCGACGTAAAGGTCGAACGGCCAACCGTTGACGTTGTCCTTGCCGATCAGCTTGGCGTCGTAGGCCTGGTCGATCGCGGCCTGCAGCCGTTCGCGCTCCCGGATGAATTCACCGCGGACATAGATGTAGCAGGCATGCGCATTCATCGCGAAGCTCGCGAGCAGGCAGCCTTCGACCAGCAGATGCGGATCGTGCCGCATGATCTCGCGGTCCTTGCAGGTGCCGGGCTCGGACTCGTCTGCATTGACGACGAGGTAGCTTGGACGACCGTCCTTGGACTCCTTGGGCATGAACGACCACTTCATGCCGGTCGGGAAGCCCGCCCCGCCGCGGCCGCGCAGGCCGGACGCCTTCATCTCGTTGATGATCCAGTCGCGGCCCTTGTCGATAATGGCCTTGGTGCCGTCCCAGGCGCCGCGACGGCGCGCGCCCTCGAGGCCCCAATCGTGGAGGCCATAGAGGTTCTTGAAGATGCGGTCCTTGTCGTCGAGCATGCTCAAAACTTTCCGAACATCACCGATTGGCTTGCGAATAGGCGAGCCCGGCGGCGCAGCCACCGAACACGAAAGCCCATAACAGGCTGCTCTCCAGCGAGGCGTTCAGCCCGTAGCGCTGCAGCAGGAAGATGAAGCAGGCGGCCGCTGCGGTGTGCAGGGCGATAAGACGCCAATTCTTCATCGCATCACCCCTCCCCATCCCGTTCGCCTGCACCAGAAGACCTCGCATCAGGTCGTTTCCTTCAGCGTGGTCGGTCCGCCCGCGGGCGCCGAGAACTGACGGTCGATCTGCGGACCGGGCTTCGGCGGATTGCCGGCGGCGAAGCCGTCGAGCACCTTGCCGAAGTTCTCCTTGGTCAGGTCCTCATAGGTATCCTTCCAGATCTGCACCATCGGCGCATTCACGCAGGCGCCGAGGCACTCGACCTCCTCCCACGAGAAGTTGCCGTCCTTCGACAGGTGGAAGGGCTCGTGATGGATGCGATGCTGGCAGACCTCGATCAGGTCGCCGGCGCCGCGCAGCCGGCACGGCGTGGTGCCGCAGACCTGCACATGCGCCTTCTTGCCGACCGGCGAGAGTTGGAACATCGTGTAGAAGGTCGCGATCTCGAGCATGCGGATATGCGGCATCTCGAGCAGGTCGGCGACGGCCCGGATCGCGGCTTCCGAAACCCAGCCGTCATGCTGCTCCTGCACGCGCCACAGGATCGCGATCGCCGCCGAAGCCTGGCGGCCCGGTGGATACTTCGTGATCTCCTTCTTGGCCCAGGCAAGATTCTCGTCCGTGAACGTGAAGCTCGCGGGCTGCAATTCCTTCGGGGCAAGGCGGCGGACGGACATCGTTCAGTCTCTCATTGCACGCGGCGTGCGGCCTTCGCGTTCAGCGCATCAATCCGGTCTTGCCAGAAAGCGCTTGCGGTGCCGAACACGTTGTAGCCGATATGGGTGGAAACCTTGATGCGATCGAGAATCGAGAGCTCGGTCACGGTCTCAAGGCGTTGGGTACGGCGGTCGAAGACCGTCAGCTTCAGGGGCGTCTGTTCGAGGATGTAGCGCGACACGGTGTGCTGGCGATCGCTGCCATGCTCCTCGCAGAGCAGCACGCTGTCGGTTTCCATCAGCCGCCTGCCGCCCTTGATCGCGTCGATCTCGACGCCCTCGACGTCGAGCTTCACCAGATACTTGCCCTGGGGCGAGACCTTCTGGTCCTCGATCAGATCGTCGAGCGCGATGACCGGCACTTCCTCGCCGCTGGCGGGATCGCCTGCGATGCTGAAGGCCTCGTGCTTGGTGCCGGACAGACGCGCGGTGCCGCGGCCGGCGCCGATCGCGCACTTCATGGTTTCGAAGCGGTTGCCGTTGACGCGCGCATTATTGGTGAGCTTCGGATAGTTCTGCTTTGACGGCTCGATCGCGATCGCCCTGTGCGAGCCGAACGGCCTGCTCGATGCCAGCACCGACCAGTAGCCGTAATTGGCACCGCAATCGAGCAGCGTGTAGTCGACATCGGCGGAGTCCTCGAGCAACAGCTCGAGCTCGTCCTCATAGGTGTAGTCGCGATCGAGCAGCTTGCTCCAGTAGCCGTCGCCGTACGGAAACGCGAACACCGCATCCTCGTTGAGCGTCACCGCGATGTCCCGTTCCGACAGCGTCTTGCGCAGCAGATTGGCGCACGCGACGTAGCCCATGTGCGAGAAATGCGAGGAGATCTTCGCGCCCGTCGCCAGCGCCAGCGCAGCCGTCCGCTCCCAGGCGTTCGCTCCCTCAAGGGCGCCCGAGGCACGGTCAAACTGGATGGGCGGCTGCGCCATCACCGATCGACCTCTCCGAACACAATGTCGAGCGAGCCAAGAATCGCCGAGACGTCAGCGAGCAGATGGCCATTGCAGATGTGATCCATCGCCTGCAGATGCGCGAAGCCCGGCGCGCGGATCTTGCACTTGTAAGGCTTGTTGCTGCCGTCGGCGACGAGATAGACGCCGAACTCGCCCTTTGGCGCCTCGACCGCGGCATAGACCTCGCCGGCCGGCACGTGCACACCTTCGGTGTAGAGCTTGAAGTGATGGATCAGCGCTTCCATCGAGCGCTTCATCTCGCCACGGCGTGGCGGCGCGATCTTGTTGTCCTCGACCACGACGGGCCCCTGCCCGTCCGGCGCTTTGAGCTTCTGGACGCACTGCTTCATGATGCGCACCGACTGGCGCATCTCTTCCATGCGGATCAGATAGCGGTCGTAGCAATCGCCGTTCTTGCCGATCGGAATGTCGAAATCCATCTCGGCGTAGCACTCATAGGGTTGCGACTTGCGCAGGTCCCAGGCGGCGCCGGAGCCGCGCACCATGACGCCGGAGAAGCCCCACTCCCAGGCTTCCTTCAGCGGCACCACCCCGATATCGACGTTGCGCTGCTTGAAGATGCGGTTGCCGGTGAGCAGCGTATCGAGGTCATCGACGACCTTGAGGAACGGGTCGCACCACGCGTCGATGTCGTCGATCAGCTTCGGCGGCAGGTCCTGGTGCACGCCGCCGACGCGGAAGAACGCCGCGTGCATGCGCGAGCCGGAGGCGCGCTCGTAGAAAACCATCAGCTTCTCGCGCTCTTCGAAGCCCCACAGCGGCGGGGTCAGCGCGCCGACGTCCATCGCCTGCGTGGTGACGTTGAGCAGATGCGAGAGGATGCGGCCGATCTCGCAATAGAGCACGCGGATCAACTGGCCGCGGCGCGGCACGGTGATGCCGAGCAGCTTCTCCGCCGCGAGGCAGAACGCGTGTTCCTGATTCATCGGCGCGACGTAGTCGAGCCGGTCGAAATAGGGAATCGCCTGCAGATAGGTCTTGTGCTCGATCAGTTTCTCGGTGCCGCGATGAAGCAGGCCGATATGCGGATCGACGCGCTCGACGACTTCGCCGTCGAGTTCCAGCACCAGGCGCAGCACGCCGTGCGCCGCAGGATGCTGCGGACCGAAGTTGATCGTGAAGTTGCGGAGGTTTTGCGGCTGTTCATTCATGGCTTCGGCTCCGCCTTCGCCTTTTCGTCACCGGGCAGCGGATAGTCCGCGCCTTCCCACGGCGAGAGGAAATCGAACTTGCGGAATTCCTGGTTGAGCCGGACCGGCTCGTACAGCACCCGCTTCTCCTGGTCGTCGTAGCGAACCTCGACGAAGCCGGTGAGCGGGAAGTCCTTGCGCAAGGGATGACCGTCGAATCCGTAGTCGGTCAACAGCCGGCGCATGTCGGGATGGCCGATGAAGATCACGCCGTAGAGGTCGTAGGTCTCGCGCTCGAACCAGTCGGCGCCCGGGAAGACACCGATGATCGACGGCACCTGCGTGGTCTCGTCGGCCTGGGCGCGCACGCGGATCCGGGTGTTCAGCGTCGGCGACAGCAGATGGTAGACGACGTCGAATCGCTTCTCGCGTCCGGGATAGTCGACCGCCGTTGCATCGGTGAAGTTCACGAAGCGGCAGTTGGGATCGTCACGCAGGAAAGTCACGACCTCCACAATCTTGCCCACCTCGACATCGATAGTGAGTTGATTGAACGCAACCGAGTGCGCGGTGGCGGCGCCCGGAAGCGCGCTCACGATCGTCTGCCCAAGGGCGTCGAGCTTGCCGTCGTCCATACCTAAAACCTTAGCGTTCGATAGTGCCGATGCGGCGGATCTTCTTCTGCAGCAGCAACACGCCGTACAGCAGCGCTTCCGCGGTGGGCGGGCAGCCCGGCACGTAGATGTCGATCGGCACGATGCGGTCGCAGCCACGCACCACCGAGTAGGAATAGTGGTAGTAGCCGCCGCCGTTGGCGCACGAGCCCATCGAGATGACGTAGCGCGGCTCCGGCATCTGGTCGTACACTTTGCGCAGCGCCGGCGCCATCTTGTTGGTTAGGGTGCCCGCGACGATCATCACGTCGGACTGGCGCGGCGAGGCACGCGGAGCAAAGCCGAAACGCTCGACATCGTAGCGCGGCATCGACACCTGCATCATCTCGACCGCGCAGCAGGCGAGACCGAAGGTCATCCACATCAGCGAACCGGTGCGCGCCCAGGTGATCAGGTCGTCGGCGGCGGCGACGAAGAAGCCCTTGTCGGACAGCTCGTGATTGACCTCGAGGAAGAACGGGTCGTTGGCACCGACCGGCTTGCCGGTCGACGGATCAAGAATGCCTTTCGGAGCCTGTGCAATCGCCGGCTGCGAGGATGCGGCGGTGGGGCTCAATCCCATTCGAGCGCGCCTTTCTTCCATTCGTAAGCAAATCCGACCGTCAGCACGGCCAGGAACACCATCATCGACCAGAACCCGGTCGCGCCCAGCTTTCCGAACGCCACAGCCCAGGGGAACAGGAACGCCACTTCGAGATCGAAGATGATGAAGAGGATCGCCACCAGATAGAAGCGGACGTCGAATTTCATGCGGGCGTCGTCAAAAGCGTTGAATCCGCATTCATAGGCGGACAGCTTTTCCGGGTCCGGCGACTGGAACGCGACCAGGAACGGCGCGATCAGGAGCGCCAAACCGATCAGGCTCGCGACCCCAATAAAAACCACAAGTGGGAGGTAATTCTGCAGGATGCCGGTCATCGGCGAGGCCTTCTTGCTGCGGTTTCGGACGTGCCGCAGATTCGTTGATTGGAATTGTTCTTGAGGCTTTAGCGCAGCGCAACAGGGGGCGCAAGACAAGCTATTTTGACGCTTTTACCGCCGTCCCCCGGGGGCTCCGGGCCCAATCCAGCGGCGCACCTGCCTCATGGAGGTAACGCTGCGGCGACGCTGTGGTGCCCTGCACGGCCCCCATATCAGCCCAGCTCTTTCTCGGCAGCGAGCATCTCGGCAGCGGTCCCGATCAGGCGGTCGATATGGCCAAGCAGGAACTCCAGGTCCTGCGGGCTGAGCTGTTCCAGCAGATGGCGATTGCGCTCATGCGCACCGGCGACGATGGCATCATGCGCGGCGAGCCCTGCCTTGGTCAGCGACACCAGCGTCTCCCTGTTGTCGCGCGGGTTGGCTGACTTCGCCACCAGCCTGCGCGCAACCAGTTCCGCGAGCGCCCGGCTGATCTGGCCCTTGTCCATACCCACGGCTTCCGCGAGCCGCACCACGCTCATCGGCGGCCGCCGGCCGAGCGAAGCGACCAGACCGAACTCGACCGACGACAGCCCGGTCAGGCGCTTGTAGCGCAGGATGGCGCCGCGCCTGAGCAGGTTCGCCAGCACCATCAGCCGCGACGACATCATGGCGGTGATCGGCGCGAGTTCCGCGTCCACGACGAACTCGGGCGTGCCAGCCCTTCCAGTCTTCAGTTTCTCGGTCATCGGCCAACCTCTGCCAACAAAGTCGCCCGCTGCCAAGCTAATGGATATCGTTGACATTGTCATCGATCTATCGTTGACTTGGTCAACAGGTTGATCGCGCGCGCCTGAGCCCGCGGCAGGAGGGAACAGCATGACCATCACCCAGCGCGACCGCGACCTCGGCACCGCCTATGCCATGAAGCCGTCCGCCACCCGGACCGAGCTCACCTCGGTCGTCCGCGGCACGCCGATGGGCGAACTGCTGCGCCGCTACTGGCACCCGATAGGCCTCGCGGGCGACGCCACCGATATCCCCAGAAAAGTGCGCGCGCTCGGTGAGGACCTGATCCTCTTTCGCGACAAGCATGGCCGGGTCGGCCTGCTGCATGCGCGCTGCTGCCATCGCGGCACCACGCTCTATTACGGCAAGGTCGAGGAAGACGGCATCCGCTGCTGCTATCACGGCTGGAAGTTCGACGCCGAAGGCCACTGCCTCGAACAGCCCTGCGAGCCCGACGGCGGCCGCTTCAAGGACAAGGTGCGCCAGCCCTGGTATCCGGTGCAGGAGCGCTACGGCCTGATCTTCGCCTATATGGGCCCCGCCGAGAAAAAACCGGTGCTGCCGCACTACGAATGTCTCGAGACCATGGACGATGGCGAGTTCGTCGAGGCTGATGATTCCTCGATCGGCGGCGGCGGACCTGCAATTATCCCCTGCAACTGGCTGCAGCATTTCGAGAACGTGGTCGACCCCTACCACGTGCCGGTGCTGCACGGCTCATTCAGCGGACCGCAGTTCACCAACATGATGGCCTCGATGCCGGAGGTGAAGTTCGAGATGTCGCCGCGCGGCGTCGCGGTGCGCTCGATCCGCAAGCAGGACGACGGCCGCGTGTTCTATCGCGTCACCGAGGCCGCCCTCCCCACGCTGCGCGTGGTGCCCAATCCGCGGGTCGCCCAGTTCGCCCGCGTCGAATCGATCGGCTGGACCCTGCCGATCGACGACACCTCGTTCCGCATCTATGTCGCGGGCCGCGTCAAGAACGCCGGCGACATCGGCCGCATGCGCTCGAAGTTCAACGGCAAATTCTGGTGGGACATGACGGAAGCCGAGCATCAGCAGTTTCCCGGCGATTACGAGGCGCAGGTCGGCCAGGGCCCGATGACGGTTCATTCCGAGGAGCATTTCGGCCAGAGCGACCGCGGCATCCTGATGATCCGCCGCATGCTCTCCGATCAGCTCGAGGCACTGGCGGCGGGCCGCAACCCGATCGGCGTGTCGTTCGACGCCGGCGCCAGGCCGGTCGAATTCGAAGCCGGGAATTATATCCGCGAGGCATAAGGCCCGCGCTCAATCAGACAAAAAACAAGAATTCGAGGGAAGCCATGGTCGATCTCGCGCCGCAGGCCGCCGCGCATTCACAGGATGCTGCACGGCCTGCCGCGCGGCGCTATTACGTGCTCGGGCTGCTCACGATCGTCTACGCCCTGAACTTCCTCGACCGCACGATCTTCAATGTGCTGATCGAGCCGATCAAGAAGGAGTTTGCCCTCAGCGACACCATGATGGGGCTCCTGGCGGGCTTCGGGTTCGTGCTCGCCTACTCGCTGCTCGGCATTCCGATCGCACGGATGGCTGACAGGATGAACCGCCGCAACATCGTCGCCTGCGCCTTCGCACTCTGGAGCGCGATGACCTATCTTTGCGGCACGGCCTCCAGCATCACCACACTGGCGCTCGCCCGCATCGGGGTCGGCGTCGGCGAGTCCGCGGGCACGCCGGCGTCGCAATCCATGATCGCGGACCTCTTCGACAAGGACGAACGTCCGCGCGCGCTCGGCATCTACGCGATCGGCACCTATCTCGGCGTCTTCCTCGGCTATTTCATCGGCGGCTATGTCAACCAGCACTACGGCTGGCGGATGGCGTTCTTCACCGCCGGCCTGCCCGGCGTCGCGCTGTCAGCGGTACTGTGGCTGACCATCGCCGAACCGGCGCGCGGCGCGGTGGCCGAGACGTTCAAGGCCGAACCGATCGGCCCGACGCTGCATTTTCTCGGCTCGCAGCCAAGCTTCATCATCGTGCTGATCGGCTTCTGCCTGACGACGTATACGAACTACGCGACAGCGGTGTGGATTCCTCCGTTCCTGGCGCGCATCCATCACCTCACGAGCGCCGAGATCGGCACCTATGCCGGCACCTTCAAAGGCCTTGCTGGCATGGCCGGCACCTTGGTCGGCGGCATCGTGGTGGCGCGGATCAGCCGCCGCGACGACCGCTGGAAATTATGGGCGCCGGCCATCATGTCCGGCCTCGCCGGCCCCGTCTTCGCACTGTGCATGCTGACGCCGAGCTTCCCGCTGATGGTCGCGACGCTGGCGCTGACCTCGTTCCTGGTCGGCTTCCATCTCGGGCCGATCTTCGCGATCGCCCAGACCGTCGCGAGACCCAGCATGCGCGCGCTGGCCTCGGCAATCGTGCTGCTCACCGCCACCTGCTTCGGCCAGGGCGTCGCCCCGCTCGCCGTCGGCATGATCAACGACGCCCTAAAGGACACTTACGGCGCCGACGCGGTGCGCTACTCGCTGCTGTCGGCAGCGGTCACGACCATGCTCGGCGCCCTGCTCTTCGTGTGGGCGGCGCGCTGGATCCGCGCCGATATCGCGCGAGCGAGCTGACGGTCTCAGCTTGCCATGAAGGCGAGCAGGTCGGACACGAGACGCTCGCTGTGGGTCAGCGGCAGCGCATGCGGTGCGCCCGAATAGATGTTCAGCTTGCTGCCCTCGATCAGCTTCGCCGTTTTGGCGCCGGTCAGCTCCAGCGGCGCGCTGGCGTCCTTGTCGCCCTGCACGATCAACGTCGGACGGTCGATCCCGGCCGCGGCCGCACGAACGTCGGCAAAGGCAATCGTCTTGCGGCAGCCCAGCGCCACCGGCAACGGCACGTTCAACATCATCTCCCTAATCCACGCCCGGGTGACGTCAGGCGTATCGGGCATGAAGAACGGCGCCTCGTTGGCGGCGAGCCAGCCCGGATAGTCCTGCGCAATCTCGGCAAGCTGTGCGTCGATCGCAGCCTTCGGCACGGCGTCGGAATTGTCCTCCGTCTTCATGAGGAATGGCGTCGTCGGCGCCACCAGCGCCAGCCGCGCGATCCGGTCCGAGCCGTGGCGGGCGAGATAATTGACCGCCTCGATCGACCCCATCGAATAGGCAACCAGCGTGACGTCATGCAGGTCGCGCTGTTCGATGACGGCCGCGACATCATCGGTCAGCGTCTCGAGATCGTATCCGGTCGCCGGCATGTCCGACCGGCCGTGCCCGCGCCGGTCCGGCGCGACGCAGCGATAGCCTTTGGCGTTGAGCGCGACGATATGGTGGCCCCAGATGCTGGAGTTGAACGTCCAGGCGGCCAGGAAGAGCACCGGCCGGCCCGAGCCCCAATCCTGCACGAACAATGAGGTGCCGTCCTTCGCGGTCACGCACGATGCGCGCGCGGCCAGCGGCGCGACAGTTTGCGCGGCCGCCGACGCTGCCGCCGCCATTGCCGTGCCGAGCAACGTTGCTTCCAGGACCGTTCGACGATTCATCTCGCGTCTCCCTTGCGGATCGAGCGGCAGCGTTGGCGCCACCGACAAACCGATCATTGCAGAGGGAGATCGTGCGCGCGATTACGCGACAGGTAATCACGCGCACGATGCCAGCGGTGATACGCAACGACGCGCTCAGGTCAGCTTGCCCGTGTATTTCTCCAGCATCGCCCAGGCCTCCGCGCCGTAGGTCTTCTGCCACTGGGTGTAGAAGCCGGCCTTTACCAATGCGGCCCTGAACTGCGCGTGATCGAGCTTGCTGAACGTCATGCCCTTGTCCGACAGCTCGGCCTGCAAAGAGCGATCCATCTCGACGAGATCGGCCCGCTCCTTCACCGCCGCCGCGTCGAACGCAGCATTGATGATCTCGAGCAGATCGGGCGGCAGGCTTGCCATGGCCCGGCGGTTGCCGAGCACCCAGTAGCCGCTCCAGCAATGGTTCGACAGCGCGCAGTACTTCTGCACCTCGTAGAGCTTTCCGGTCGACACCTGCGCCAGCGGATTCTCCTGCCCTTCGACGATGTGGGTCTGCAGCGCAGAATAGAGCTCGCTGTAGCTGATGCTCGACGGCAGCGCGCCGAGGCCGGAGAACAGCGAGGTCAAGAGCGCGGTCACGGGCACGCGGATCTTGAAGCCCTTGAGATCGTCGACGCTGTTGAGCTTTCGGCTCGACGATGAGGTGATCTGGCGGAAGCCGTTGTCCCAGACCTTCTTCAGCGGCACGACGCCGGTCTTGGTGATCGCATCGCGCACGAGGTCGCCGACGCCGCCGTCCATCGCCGCCCAGACCTGATCGTAGGACTGGAACGCAAAACCGATGCTGGGAAGCCCCGACAGGGGCACCAGCGTCGACAGCGTCATGCTGGGCGCGGCCAATAGCTCGATACCGCCGGCCCGGACCTGCGACAGCATTTCGGGATCGCCGCCGAGCTGGCTGTTGGCGAAGACCGTGATGCTGACCCGGCCCGACGACTGCGCGCCAACGGCCTTGGCGGCCTCGACCAGCCGGATTGTCAACGGATGGGTTTCCGGGGTGTTGACGCCGAGCTTGAAGTCGAACTCGGTTGCGGCAAGAGCCGGTTTACCGAGGACTGCCGCGGCGACGACAGCAGAGCCCGTTCCCAAGAGACCCCTGCGGGTCATACTCATTGTTTTCATTATTATTTTTCTCCCAGACGCTCTCTGCGCCTGGCGCCAGTTTCGGGCCTGCGACCGCGCTGCGCAAGGCACGGCGAAACCAATGCACCGGTGGGACGAAACCATTTCGCCAGTCCCACGAAACGATCCGGAAACAGATGGCGCTTACCACTATCGCCAACAGATGGCGCATAGACGCCCGGAGGCGACCATGAACCACTCGATCAATTCAGCGGACCGCGCGACCCACCTCAAGATCGTGGTCGTCGCGCTTGTGGCCGGCATCGCGGTTGCAGCTTTCGGTATTTCGGCCCGCAACAACGCGGACTTCACCCAGACCGCCCAGACCACGCAGATCATCAAGGCCGGCAAGCCGGTCGCGATCACGTCTTCGGGCACATCGACCGTCCGCTAAAGATTTCCCAGGCTTCGCCAGACAAAGCGGCCGCCTTGGGGCGGCCTTTTTGTTGGCGACACCCAACCAGCCGTCAGCGCCTCCATTAACGGCGCCCTAATGCGGTCACTCGATTGCGAACCGCTCCACGATCCCAGTCTTAAAAGTTGTTGTGTAGCGTCGGTATCAACAGGGGCTCAGGCCACAATGAATTTGCAGCAGCAAATCGTTACCACCGGCTTCAAGATCGTCTGCACCGATTGCGGCAGCCTGTCGATCAAGCCGACCGATCCAGTGAACGCCTCCGACGACACCATCATCGAGTGCCGCCAATGCAGCGCTGTCCGCGGCACCGTGGCGGACCTGCACGTCCTCGCGCAGCGCGGCCGCGACCTGTTCGAATTCTAGCCCCGGTCCGACCGATGCTGTCAGATCCGCAACTCGCCGCGCCCAGCCACATCCCGATGGACACGATCTGGTCGATCCTCGAGGCAGCCAACGAATTGGGTGACATCCACACGGTCGACGCCTGCCGACGCGTCATCGACGCCGACCTGCGCGGCAGCACCGCCGGCCAATCCGACGTCGACGTGATCGCCGCATTCTTTGCGTGAGAGCGCGCGCCGCGCGGCTTCCGCCCCCCGGCCCCCAAAGATCGTCTCACCTCGGGCGCACGCATGCCCATCCGATGCGGCCGCCTAATTCGGACAGTCGAATCACTCGTTGCCAACGCGGTTCACGCAGCACCGAAACGACCGAACAGCATCATCCGGCCGAGGCTGGCGCCCTCGGACAATCACGGGCTTGAGCGCGAAATCCGTTCTGCCGTCCATCAAATCTGTGAGCTTGCCGGCCCGGCGTTCAGAAACACAGAAACAAAAGGCTTGAACTAGCTTAACTTGCCTCGCTTGACGTTGCTGGCTAACTGTCACGGGTTCTACGGAACTGGACCGGCGGATGAAACTGACGCGCGATGACTTGGTTCTCGGGGTCACGATCCCCGGGTTCTTCATCGTCAGCATCGTGTCGCTGATCGCCTGCGGGCACGCCTTCCCGGCAATGCATTTCTGGCGCTCCGACAGCATCACCGCGCAGGCCGTGCTCGGCACCGCGGTCATGATTGTCTTTGTCCCGGCATTTGTCGTCGCGAGATTCTGCTTCAGCTATATCGTGGCCTTCTTCCTGCTGTCGGCCGTGTTCGGCTTCATCTGGCTGAGCTTCTTCAGCGAGTTCGACTATCCTCATGCCATCGCGCGCTGGGCCATGATCGCGGCACTCGCCGCGGCGATGCTGCCTCTGCTGTTCACGGATTTCGCGATCTGGCGGCCTGAGCTGTCCGAAGCGGTCATGAACCGCATCGTCGCGGTTCTGCTCGGAACGTCGTGCGTCGTGCTGATGATTGATACGTCCTATGGCACGAGCTTTGGCGATCCATACGGGGCGGCCCGGAGCGCCATCGCGCGGCCGGCGCTGTTAAACTATCTCATCGGGATCATCATCGGAGCCGTTCTGCCCTATCTGTTCGCATACTTTGCGACGCGAAAGCGATGGGCACAGGCGGCCGGCGTGCTGTTGTTCGCCCTCTGCCTCTATCCGGTCGTCAACAACAAGACCGTGCTTCTGCTGCCGATCTGATTCCGTTCCTGTTCTGCCTCTATAGCTACTTCAGCCCACGGCTGGCTACCGTACTCGCGCTCCTGATCCCGATCATCATCGGCCTGGCGGCTTTCGCCATTCTCGTCGCCGACAAGAACTACTTCCTGTTCAGCGCCATCAACCTGCGCTTCATCGCCGTTCCCTCGCTTGCACTCGATCACTACGCCGACTTCTTCGCGCACCGAGAGCTGACCCATTTCTGTCAGATTTCCGTCGTGCGGCATCTGATCGGCTGCTCATATGGCGAACTCGGCCCGGAGCTCGCAGCGGTCTATCGTGACGGCAATTTCAACGCCTCCTTCCTGGCCACGGAAGGCATCGCCTCGGCCGGTGTCGTGTTCGCCCCGGTGGCGGCGTTCGTCTGCGGCCTGATCCTGTCGATCGGATCGACCGTCTCGCACCACCTGCCGCCGCGCTTCATCGCCGTCTCATCCGGTATCGCCGTTCAGACGGTCATGAACGTGCCGCTCACGACCGGGCTGCTCTCGAACGGAATTGCGCTGCTGTTCCTGCTGTGGTGGCTGACGCCCGAATGGCGCCCGGCCCTGGCGTACGAACCGGAGCGGGCGGCTCAGCCGGTCAACGCTGTCGTTGCCGCCGCGTCCTGAGTTCTTGGAGATCGTCGCGTCCCGTCTCAGGCGGGTGCGAACCAGGACAACTGAATCAAGTTGATCGGATTGACGCTCAGGTTGCAGGGGAACCAGGCTGGGAAGACGCACGCAATCAGCGGTGCTCAGGGAGCGCCACGATCGGATCAGGCTGCTAAGTTATTGAAAAAACTGGCGCGAGAGACGGGACTCGAACCCGCGGCCTCCGCCGTGACAGGGCGGCGCTCTAACCAACTGAGCTACTCCCGCGGATGCCGATCACCGGATTGATCCGCGCAGGACCGAGGGCATAAAGGCCCTCCTCCCGTTAGTCAAGGACGTTGCAAACCCGCCTACAACCGCGCCGCTTTTTGCCTCACCGAGGCGAATTGTGGCCTCTTTTGAGGGGACGCGGCGTAGTCAGCGAAGCCCCGAATCAAATAAGGCCTGATACGTCTTGGTTTCCTGACGCCGGCCCAGCTCTGCAGAACCGATGGCTTCAGGATTTTTCCGGACGCGTCTTTCCGACGCGCACTGCGCGCTATCAGCGCGAAACCACAATTCAGCAACGAGGAGGGCCACACATGGCGAAGAAAGCAGCGACCCCGGCGACGATCACGCTGAAGCATCTGGCGGCGGCCATCGCCGAGGAGCAGGAGCTGTCCAAGAAGCAGGCCGAGGCGATCCTGACCGACATGGTCACTCGGATCACCAAGCACCTCAAGAAGGGCGAGCGGATCCGCATCGTCGGCCTCGGCATCCTCCAGGTCCGCAAGCGCGCCGCCCGCATGGGCCGCAACCCCGCCACCGGCGAGCAAATCCACATCAAGGCCAGCAAGAAGGTCGCCTTCCGCGCCGCCAAGGAGCTAAAGGAAGCCATCTAGGCCGCTCAACCTCCGGGCCAGACCCGAAGCGCCATTCCGGTTCGCGACGCGGCCCCGGAGTGGCGCTTTTCTGTTATAGAGCCTGCGTTGAGCCTAGGATTTTGATCGAACCGGAATCCGGGCTCTCGATCTTTCGTTTTGAGGCGTTTTCTTCATGTTGGCACCGGTCCTCGACTTCAAGCACACCGTCACCGAACGCTTCCTGCGCTATGTCGTGATCGATACCCAGTCCGATCCGGACTCACCGACCTGCCCCTCCACCGAGAAGCAGAAGAACCTCGGCCGCCTCCTGGTCTCCGAGCTGCAGGCGATGGGGATCTCGGACGCCCATCTCGACGCGCATGGCTACGTCTACGCGACGATCCGGGCCAACACCGAGAAGACGGTGCCGGTGATCTGCTTCTGCTCGCACATGGACACCTCGCCCGACTGTACCGGCAAGGACGTCAAGCCGCAGATCGTGACGAATTACCGCGGCGGCGACCTCGTGCTTCCGGCCGATCCCTCGCAGGTGATCCGCGCCGCGGAGCATGAGGCGCTGGCCGACCAGATCGGCAACGACATCATCACCACCGACGGCACCACCCTGCTCGGCGCCGACAACAAGGCCGGCCTGGCCGAGATAATGGATGCCGCGCACTTCCTCATCACCAATCCGCAGCTGAAGCACGGCACCATCAAGATCCTGTTCACGCCGGACGAGGAGATCGGCCGTGGCGTCGACAAGGTCGACATCAAGAAGCTCGGTGCCGATTTCGGCTACACCATGGATGGCGAGAGCGCCGGCCATATCGAGGACGAGACCTTCTCCGCCGACGGCGCCAGCATCATGATCGAGGGCGTCGCGACCCATCCCGGCTTCGCCAAAGGCAAGATGGAGCATGCGATCAAGATCGCCGCCGCGATCGTCGATCGCCTGCCGAAGGACGCCTGCTCGCCCGAGACCACCGAGGGCAAGGAAGGCTTCCTGCATCCCGTCGCGATCTCCGGCGCGCTGGAGAAAGCGCGGATCGATTTCATCGTACGCGATTTCGCCGAGGCCGGGTTGAAGCAGAAGGAAGCGCTGCTGGAAGGCATCGTGAAAGATGTCATGAAGGCCTATCCGCGCTCGACCTACCGCTTGGAGGTTCGGGAGCAGTACCGCAACATGAAAGAGGTGATCGACCGTCACCCCGAGGTCGTCGCCTACGCGATCGAGGCCATCAAGCGCGCCGGGCTTTCGCCGGTGAAGACCTCGATCCGCGGCGGCACCGACGGCTCGCGGCTGTCGTTCATGGGGCTGCCCTGCCCCAATATCTTCGCGGGCGAGCACGCCTTTCACTCGCGGCTGGAATGGGTGAGCCGGCAGGACATGGAAAAGGCCGTGCAGACCATCGTGCACCTGGCGATGATCTGGGAAGAGCGGGCCTAACCTCTCAGGCCCGCGCCGTCACGATCCAGATCGCGGCGGGCAGCAGCACGGAATCGCCCTTCGCGAACGGCGTCAACGCCTCGCGGATCGAGGTAACAGCGGCGGCCCGCACGTCATCGGGGTGTCCTTCCAGCGCGCGGCTGGCCGGGCCGATCTCGAGCGCCGCCTGCACCGCAGCGTCCAGGCCGCGCCCGATCGCGACATCGAGCTCGAGCCGGCACGGCTCCATGGCGATAGTGGAAAACCCGGCTTCGCCGAGGATGCGGTTCACCCGCGCTTCGGAGGCGAACGAGAACGGCCCGGGATCCTCGGGACCGAGCTGCGGCAGCTTCGGCACGTGCTTGTAGACGGCCTGCAGCGGCGCCATGAAGAACGGATTCTCGCGCGGCTCCTTCCAGCAGGCGAAGGCGAGCCGGCCCGACGGCTTCAGCGCCGTGCGCAGATTGGCGAACGACACCACGGGCTCGGCAAAGAACATCACGCCGAAACGCGATGTCAGGAGATCGAAGCTTGCGGGATCGAACGGATAGACGGTGGCGTCAGCAAGCGCGTAGTCGACCGGCGCATCCTTTGGCGTGCTCTGCCGCGCCCGCTCCAGCATCGGCCCGGAAACATCGACGCCGAACACATGGCCCGACGGCCCGACCTTCTTCGCAAGCGCATTCGTCGACGCGCCGCTGCCGCAGCCGACATCGAGGACGCGCTCGCCGGCACCCGGCTTCGCGCGGTCGATCAGTACCTCGAGCACCGGCTTAAGTACGATGTCCTGCGCGGCCTGTCGGGCAGCCCAGCGCTGGCCACCCGGCCCGTTCCAGTAGGCGATCTGGTCGGCGTTGCGTTCGTGACCTTGCGAAGTATCCATCAACAGGTCTCTTGCGTTGCGGCCCGTAGCATCGGCATCACCTGATAGGTGAAGCCGGCATTGGCCTTCATGGTGGGATCGTTGGCGACGATGTCCTGCGGATCGGCATCGTCGGGCAGTTGCAGCACGCCGAGGCCCCAGACGCCGGCGGGATCAGCCACAGGCCCGAAGATCAGCGCCTTGCCGGTACGCAGCAGTTCGCCGCAATAAGCGACATGCGCGTGCATGATCTCGGCCTCCCGCGGCGTCATGTCCTGCGGAAAAGTCGGGCGCGGGCCGGTCAACCTGCAAACGTAATACTTCATCGACCTGGCCTGTCTTGCGGATCAGTTGGCGGCAGCACTCGCCGGCTTGGCCTGCTTCGGTGCAGCCCGTTTCGCAGCCGACTTGGCATGCTCCTTGGGAGCAGCTTTCGGTGTGCTGTCGCTGCGGGCGATGCCCCACGGATCGGTCGGCTTCTGGTCCGGCACACTGTTGATTGCGCGCTGATATGCGCGCTGCGCCCGCTTCTCGTTGGCTTCATCCGCCGGCGACTTGTCGATCTCTTCGCGATATCTCTGGACATGGTCCTGCGCCAACGCGGGTCGGGCAATCAAGACAGGTCCGGCAATGAAGGTCGTCAGGAGAAGAGCGGCGGCAATGATGCGCATGAATCGAGTTCCCGGTTGTGCGGCGAACGCGAACATATCATCCCAGCAATGTTGGCGGCAATTTGCCCGGCGGGATTGGACGATAGGCGAAGGATGAACCAGTCCGCCTTCGCCATGCGGCGTCTCCTGGTAACGGTGCTCGTTGAAGATAATTGCCGAGCTAGGAATTGCAGTGGTGGGCGGTGAGAGGATCGAACTCCCGACCAATGGTGTGTAAAACCAGTGCTCTACCGCTGAGCTAACCGCCCCACTTGCGCCGCCTCTTTAGCCTCGCCGCCCCCCGCGGTGCAAGGTCGATGGCCCTATTCCGTCGGGCATCCCGGCAATTCCGCGAGATCGTTGATCCATGGCGCCGCCGAGCGGCACCAGACCTGGCGCTTCGGCATCAGCCGGTCGCGCTGACGGATGCTGCCCCAGCGGATCCCCCAATCGTCGGGCCCGCCATCCTCGCCGCTCGTGAACAAGGGAGAACCGCAATCGCCGCAGAAATGTTGGAAGCGGGTCCGGCCGTTGTCGCCTGTCTTCCCGTAAACCTTTGGCGCCCGCCCGGTCAGCCGCACCTGCTCGGCGTCGCAGATCACCGTGACCCGGTAAGGCGATCCGGTGAGTGTCTGGCAGTCCGTGCAGTGGCAGATCGACACCCGCTCCGGGTCGATCTCGGCCTGATAGGTCACCATCCCGCAGTGGCACCGCCCGTCGATCTGCATGTCTGCCTCCTTCTGCCACCGTAACGAACATAGGGCGCACATCGTTACCTCTCCATCAGATAGTCCCGACGCACCGACGGCATGCCATTTTGGTATCCCAATCTTACCCTACGTGGGATACCGTACCGGGATATTCGGCCGACTCGAAGTCGGCCATCCACCCTCTTTTGCCGAGACCGCCGCCATGTCGCAGATGCTCCAGATCCACGATCAGCTTCGGGAGATGATCCTGTCGCTCGACCTCGGCCCCGGAGAACGGCTGACGGAACGCTGGCTGGAAAGCCGCTTCGAGGGATCGCGAACGCCGATCCGCGCCGCGCTGGTGCGGCTCGAGGGCGAAGAGCTGGTGCAGCGCGACGGCCGCAACTGGATCGTCGCGCCGATTGATCTCGGTGAGCTGGAAGCGCTGGCGGAGTTCCGCGTGCCGCTGGAGACGACGGCGGTCCGCCTCGCCTGCGCGCGGGCAAGCGAGGCCGACATCGCCGGGATCGAAGGCATGCTGGACGCCTGCCAGTCCGGCGCGCCGCGCGAGGAATGGCACCGCATCGGCACCGATTTCCATGTCGAGATCGCGCGCCTCTCCGGCAATTCCTTCATCGTCAAGGCGGTCGCGGGTGCGATGACCCGGCTGTCGCGCGCGCGCTGGCTGGAGGTGTGGACCGAACCCTCGCGCGAGCAGGCCTGGCGCGAGCATCGCCGCATCCTCGGCTTCATCAAGAACAACGATCCGGAGGCCGCCGCGCGCGAAGCCGCCGACCACATCAGCGACACCCGCGATCGCCTGCTCCGCTCGCTGAACGAGGACCGCCGCGGTCTCAAGGCGCGCGGCTTCGCTGTGATCGGATTGCGCTGACATGGACATGGAAATCGATCGCGAGGAGGCCCTCGACGCCGGCCCCTGGAAGCGAAACCTGATCGTCTGCGTGTTCGGCTCCTTCACCACGATCGTGGCGATGACGCTGCTGCTGCCGTTCCTGCCGCTCTATGTCGAGCAGCTCGGCGTGACCGACCATGCCGCCATCGTGCAGTGGTCGGGCGTCGCCTATGGCGCAACCTTCTTCACCGCGGCCTTGACCGCGCCGCTCTGGGGCCGGCTGGCCGACCGCTACGGCCGCAAGCTGATGCTGATCCGCGCCAGCCTCGGCATGGCCGTTGCCATGTCGCTGATCGGCATGGCGCACAATGTCTATGAACTGGTCGGGCTCAGGCTGCTGACCGGTCTGCTCGGCGGCTACGCCTCAGGCTCGACCGTGCTGGTTGCATCGCAAACGCCGAAAGCGCGCTCCGGCTGGGCGATCGGCGTGCTGTCCGCCGGCATCATGGCCGGCAGCCTGGTCGGCCCCTTGATCGGCGGCATCCTGCCGTCCCTGATCGGCATCCGCTCGACCTTCTTCATCGCCGGCGGCGTCATCTTCATCACCTTCCTCGGCACGACCTTCCTGATCCGCGAGGGCGTTCGGCCGTCGGTCGCGCGCGGCAGCAGGTCGCGCGGCGGCTGGGCGCTCGTTCCGGACAAGCGCCCGGTCCTCGCGATGTGGGTGACCGGCCTATTGCTGATGGTCGCCAACATGTCGATCGAGCCGATCATCACGGTCTATGTTGCCCAACTGGTCCAAGCGCCGCAGGTGACGTTCGTCGCCGGGCTCGTGATGTCAGCGGCAGCGTTCGGCAGCCTGTTGTCATCGTCGCATCTCGGCAAGCTCGCCGATCGTGTCGGCCACTGGCGGATCATCATCATCTGCCTCGCGGTCTCGGCCGTGCTGCTGATCCCGCAGGCCTTCGTGATCAGCGGCTGGCAGCTCATCCTGCTGCGCTTCCTGATGGGCCTGGCGCTGGGCGGGCTGCTGCCGTGTATCGCGAGCGTCATCCGGCACAGCGTGCCTGACACCGTCACCGGGAGCATGCTGGGCTACTCGGTGTCGGCGCAATATGCCGGCCAGGTGATCGGCCCCCTCGCCGGTGGCTTCATCGGCGGCCATATCGGCATGCGCGCGGTGTTCCTCGGCACCAGCGTGCTGATGGCGCTCGGCGCGGTCGGCAATTTTCTCGTCGAGAAGAAAAGGTAGTCACACTGTCCGGGCGCGCTCCGTTCCGAGCAGTCGTCGCGCAATACGCAAACCACCAAAACAAAAACGGCGCCCGAAGGCGCCGTTTGATTTTCAGACCGGAGTTCGCTCAGTGCGCCGTCAGGCCGCCGGACGCTTCATCCGTCGTGTCGGGCTTGACGTCGACCTTGGTTTCCTCTTCCCAGACGATCGGCGCGGGCACGCGGACCAATGCCCTCGCGACGACCTCATCCAGCCGCGAAACCGGGATGATGTCCATGCCGCCCTTGATCGCATCGGAAATCTCCGTGAGATCCTTGGCGTTGTCCTCGGGGATCAGCACCGTCTTGATGCCGCCGCGTGCGGCAGCCAACAGCTTCTCCTTCAGACCGCCGATCGGCAGCACGCGACCGCGCAGCGTGATCTCGCCGGTCATCGCGACATCGTGGCGGACCGGGATTCCGGTCATGACCGAGATGATCGCGGTGGCCATCGCCACGCCCGCCGACGGTCCGTCCTTCGGGGTTGCCCCCTCCGGCACGTGAACGTGGATGTCGCGGCGGTCGAACAGCGGCGGCTCGATGCCGTAGTTGATCGCGCGCGAGCGGACGTAGGACGCCGCCGCCGAGATCGATTCCTTCATCACGTCGCGCAGATTGCCCGTGACCGTCATCCTGCCCTTGCCGGGCATCATGACGCCTTCGATCGTGAGCAGCTCGCCGCCGACGTCGGTCCACGCAAGACCGGTGACGATACCGACCTGATCCTCGCTGTCGATCTCGCCGAAGCGGTACTTCGGAACGCCGAGGAACTCTTCGATGTTCGCCTCGGTGACCTTGACCGACTTCTTCTTGGAGATCATCAGCTCCTTCACCGCCTTGCGGGCGAGTGTGGAGAGCTCACGCTCCAGGTTACGCACGCCCGCCTCGCGGGTGTAGCGGCGGATCATCAGCAGCAAGGCATCGTCGTCGATCGACCATTCCTTGGAGTCCAGGCCGTGCTTGGAGAGCGCGCTCGGGATCAGGTGCTTGCGCGCGATCTCGACCTTCTCGTTCTCCGTGTAACCGGCGATCCGGATGATCTCCATGCGGTCCATCAGCGGGCCCGGAATATTCAGCGTATTCGCGGTCGTGATGAACATCACGTTGGACAGGTCGTAGTCGACCTCCAGGTAGTGGTCGTTGAAGGTCGAGTTCTGCTCGGGGTCCAGGACCTCAAGCAGCGCCGACGATGGATCGCCGCGGAAATCGGCGCCCATCTTGTCGATCTCGTCCAGCAGGAACAGCGGATTCGAGGTCTTCGCCTTCCGCATCGACTGGATGATCTTGCCGGGCATCGAGCCGATATAGGTGCGGCGGTGACCGCGGATCTCGGCCTCGTCACGCACGCCGCCGAGCGACACGCGCACGAACTCGCGTCCCGTCGCCTTGGCGATCGACTTGCCGAGCGAGGTCTTGCCGACGCCGGGAGGTCCGACCAGGCACAGGATCGGTCCGGTCAGCTTGTTGGCGCGCGACTGCACCGCGAGATACTCGACGATGCGGTCCTTGACCTTCTCGAGCCCGTAGTGATCGGAGTCCAGCACCGCCTGCGCGGCCTCGAGGTCCTTCTTGACCTTGGACTTCTTGCCCCACGGAATCGACAGCAGCCAATCCAGATAGTTGCGCACGACAGTCGCTTCCGCGGACATCGGCGACATCTGGCGCAGCTTCTTCAGCTCGTGCTGCGCCTTCTCGCGTGCTTCCTTGGAGAGCTTGGTCTTGGAGATCTTCTCCTCCAGATCGGCCAGCTCGTCGCGACCTTCGTCGTCGCCGAGTTCCTTCTGGATCGCCTTCATCTGCTCGTTCAAATAATATTCGCGCTGGGTCTTCTCCATCTGGCGCTTGACGCGCGAGCGGATGCGCTTCTCGACCTGCAGCACCGAGATCTCGCTCTCCATCAGGCCCAGCACCTTCTCCAGGCGCTGCGTGACGGACAACGTCTCCAGGATTGCCTGGCGATCGGCGATCTTCACCGCCAGATGCGAGGCAACAGTATCGCCGAGCTTGGCGAAGTCGGTGATCGCCTGAACCACGCCGACGACTTCGGCGGAGATCTTCTTGTTCAGCTTCACATAGCTTTCGAAGTCGGACACGACCGAACGCGCCAGCGCCTCGGCCTCGACCGAGTTGGCGTCGGTATCGGCGAGCGCGACGGCGGTCGCCTCGTAATATTCGGCCCGGTCGGAATATTTCTCGACGCGCGCGCGCTCCAGGCCTTCGACCAGCACCTTCACGGTACCGTCGGGCAGTTTCAGGAGCTGCAGAACGCTGGCGAGCGTACCGGTTTCGTAAATTGCGTCGGGTGCCGGATCATCGTCGGACGCGTTCTTCTGCGTCGCGAGCATGATCAGCGCGTCGTTCTTCATCACCTCTTCGAGCGCGCGGATCGATTTCTCGCGGCCGACAAACAGCGGCACAATCATGTGCGGGAAGACGACGATATCGCGGAGCGGCAGCACCGGGTAGGAATGGCTTTCGCCGTGAACGATCGTTGGCCGGGGTTTGGAGGTCGTCATGGCCTAATCCTTTTGTTGTGCCCCCTTGCACGCAGCCCGCCTGCTCGCGCAACCGCCACAAGGTGCCTTGATGATCCGGAATAAGTGAGGCTCTCACAGCCGCGTTTATTCCGTCTCGTGAAGCGACGAATCTCACCGCATGAGCGTCGTCACCGATAGCATTAGGTGGCTATCGGGCACAGGGGTGTCAAGTACGAGAAACGCCTGTAAATTCAGGCTAAACAGACATTTGCTGCTATGCCGCAACGGCCGCTGCCGCTATGCGGAAATGGCTGCCGGACGATCCGGCAGCCATGCAATTTTTCGCCCCTGGGCGTTGCGCTTCAGGCGCTCGCGCTGCTCTCGACGGCGCGGTCGGAACGATCCGCGTAGATGTAGAGCGGACGGGCCGTTCCCTCGACGACTTCGCGCGAGATCACGACTTCCTCGACGCCTTCCAGGCCAGGCAGGTCGAACATCGTTTCGAGCAGGATGCTCTCCAGGATCGACCTCAGACCGCGCGCACCAGTCTTGCGCTCGATCGCCTTGCGGGCGACCGCGCCAAGCGCCTCGTCGGCGAAGGTCAGCTCGATGTTCTCCATCTCGAACAGGCGCTGGTACTGTTTCACCAGCGCGTTCTTCGGATCGGTCAGGATCTTCTTCAGCGAGGTCTCGTCGAGGTCTTCCAGCGTCGCAACGACAGGGAGACGGCCGACGAACTCCGGGATCAGGCCGTACTTGAGCAGATCCTCGGGCTCGACGTGGCGGAAGATCTCACCGGTACGGCGATCCTCCGGCGCGAGCACCTGCGCCGCGAAGCCAATCGAGGTCGAACGGCCGCGCGCGGAGATGATCTTCTCGAGCCCTGAGAAGGCGCCGCCGCAGATGAACAGGATGTTGGTGGTATCAACCTGCAGGAACTCCTGCTGCGGATGCTTGCGGCCGCCCTGCGGCGGAACCGAGGCCACCGTTCCTTCCATGATCTTCAGCAGCGCCTGCTGGACGCCCTCGCCCGACACGTCGCGGGTGATCGAGGGGTTGTCCGACTTGCGGCTGATCTTGTCGATTTCGTCGATATAGACGATGCCGCGCTGCGCGCGCTCGACATTGTAGTCGGCCGACTGCAGCAGCTTCAGGATGATGTTCTCGACGTCCTCGCCGACGTAACCGGCTTCGGTCAGCGTCGTGGCGTCCGCCATGGTAAAGGGAACGTCAAGGATGCGCGCCAGCGTCTGCGCGAGCAGCGTCTTGCCCGAGCCGGTCGGACCGATCAGCAGGATGTTCGACTTCGCCAGCTCGACGTCGTTGTGCTTGGTCTGGTGGTTCAGCCGCTTGTAGTGGTTGTGGACGGCAACCGACAGCACCTTCTTGGCATGGCTCTGGCCGATCACATAATCGTCCAGCACCTTGCAGATTTCCTTCGGCGTCGGGATGCCGTCGCGCGACTTCACCAGCGAGGACTTGTTCTCTTCACGGATGATGTCCATGCAGAGTTCAACGCACTCGTCGCATATAAAGACGGTCGGTCCCGCAATCAGTTTGCGGACTTCATGCTGGCTCTTGCCGCAGAACGAGCAATATAGCGTGTTCTTGGAGTCGCTCGTGCCGACCTTACTCATTCATTATCTCCGTCCGCCGTTCGATCTCGTTTGCCAGATCGACCCACTCCGGTACAAATCCGAAGGTTAATGGGTAGATAGAGCAAATTCCGTACCAAAAAAGACCCTACGCAGTCTTGACCGTGCGAATCACGGTGTATTCGAATCTCCCGCGATCATAGCCGATACGTCACAGCCAACCATGCTGGCACCCGACTATCAAGAATTCGCTAATCGGGCGGTCTGCTCAAGACCGTGACAATACCGTGATTTCCAGCGTTCGCACGTGGAATACGCATCGAAATCCACGAAACGTTGCGGGATTACCACTCCGGCGACGAGCACGAAAGCGGAACCTTTTGCCCGTGCCCGTACGCTTGCGGGCCGGTCCTCGCTGGTGTTTGCCGGTTATGTGAGGTGTCAATGTGGAGATCACACCGACGCCTCGGGATAGCTGCCCCGACTTAGGCGGCCTTCGCGGAGGCCGGATCGTCCGGACGCTTGTCGATGACCTTGTCGACGAGACCGAACGACTTGGCGTCCTCGGCGGTGAGGAACTTGTCGCGCTCCAGCGCGTCCTCGATCGCCTTGTAGGTCTGGCCGGTGTGCTTCACGTAAATCTCGTTGAGGCGCTTCTTGAGATTCAGGATCTCCTGCGCGTGCAGCATGATGTCGGTGGCCTGGCCCTGGAAGCCGCCGGAGGGCTGGTGCACCATGATGCGCGAATTCGGCAGCGTGAAGCGCATGTCCTTCTCGCCGGCCGCGAGCAGCAGCGAGCCCATCGAGGCGGCCTGCCCGGTGCACAGCGTCGACACCGGCGGACGGATGAACTGCATCGTGTCGTAGATCGCAAGACCCGATGTCACCACGCCGCCCGGCGAGTTGATGTACATCGAGATTTCCTTCTTCGGGTTCTCGGCCTCGAGGAACAGGAGCTGCGCCACGATCAGCGTCGACATGCCGTCTTCCACCGGACCGGTGACGAAGATGATGCGCTCCTTGAGGAGGCGCGAGAAAATGTCGTAAGCGCGTTCGCCGCGATTGGTCTGCTCGACGACCATCGGCACGAGGTTCATGTAGGTTTCAACGGGATCGCGCATTGGAAGACCCAGGGGTTAGGGGTGATGCAGAACTTTGGCGCAAGCGACTTAGCCAAAGCTTAACCCAGATATAGACCAATTTCCGACCGACAAGACCAGACCGGCACTAGCCACTTGGGCAGGTCGAAGTTCAAGCCGATTCGAACGACCACGCCTAGCGAGGGAGACCCTCGCCAGACGCGCTTTCGCCGTTCATCCTTAACGCGAGGTGCCGCAATCAGGCGGCAGTCTTCTCGGCGTCTTCATCCTTGAACAGCTCTTCCTTGGTGACCTTCTTCTCGGTCACGTTGGCGAGCTCGAGGATGAAGTCGACCACCTTGTCCTCGTAGATCGGGGCGCGAAGCTGGGCCAGCGCCTGCGGGTTGCTGCGATAGTAGTCCCAGACTTCTTTCTCGCGGCCGGGCACCTGTCGGGCACGCTCGATCACGGCGCGCGAGACCTCGTCGTCGGTCACGTTGATCTTGTTCTTCTCGCCGATCTCCGACAGCACGAGGCCGAGGCGGACGCGGCGGTCGGCAATCTTGTGGTACTCCTCCTTGGCCGCCTCCTCGGTGGTGTTCTCGTCGGCAAAGGTCTTGCCGGAGGACTCCATCTCGGACTTGATCGAGTTCCACATCAGGTTGAACTCTTCCTCGACCAGCGACGGCGGCGCCTCGAACTTGTGGCTCTCGTCGAGACGATCGAGCAGCGCGCGCTTCACGCGCTGGCGGGTGGCGCCGGCGAATTCGCCCTTCAGGCGCTCGCGCATCAGCTCCTTCAGCTTGTCCAACGATTCCAGGCCGAGCGTCTTGGCGAACTCGTCGTCGATTGTGGTCTCACCCGGCAGCTCGATCAGCGTCGCACTGGTCTCGAACTCTGCCGGCTGGCCGGCGAGCTTGTCGTTGAGGTAGTTCTTCGGGAAGGAGACCTTCAGCGTGCGGGTCTCGTTCGCGCCGATGCCGATCAGCTGCTCCTCGAAGCCCGGGATGAACTGGCCGGCGCCGATCACAACCTGGATCCCCTCGCCGGTACCGCCCTCGAAGGCCTCGCCGTTGCTGGTGCCCTTGAAGTTGATGGTGACGCGGTCGCCGTTCTCCGCTTTCGCGCCTTCGGCCTTGGCCGTGTACGGACGGTTGCCCTCGGCGATGCGCTTGATAGCGTCGTCAACATCGGCATCGGCGACATCGACCACCGGCCTCTCGACCGAGAAGGTCTTGAAGTCGGCGAGCTGGATCGGCGGCACGACCTCGATCGCGACCGTGTAGGTCAGGTCGGTCTTGCCCGACAGCAGCTCGTCGACTTCCGTCTTCTCGGTCGGCATGGTGATCTTCGGCTCGCCCGCGAGGCGGAAGCCGCGGTCAGTGAAGATCTGCGTGTTGGTGTCGCGGATGGTCTGGTCGATGGTCTCGGCCATGACCGAGCGGCCGTAGAGCTTCTTCAGATGCGCCACCGGCACCTTGCCCGGACGGAAGCCGTTGAGACGGACTTTGTCCTTGAGGTCGACCAGCTTGGCGCCCGCCTTGGCATCGAGATCGGATGCCGGAACGCTGATCTTGAACTCGTGCTTCAATCCCTCGTTGAGGGTCTCGGTGACCTGCATGGTATCAATCTTCTTCCGCTTTCGCCGGCGACCTCACGGTCGTGGCAGTGTTCAATCAAGTCGACGCGCGGCCTTATCAAGCCTGACGCCGGTGGTTCGGTGAACCCGCGGCCCTCAAAAGGGCTCAAGGTTCTCCAAGGAATCGTCATGCAAACGCTGTAAGCGCTTGGTGCGGGCGGAGGGACTCGAACCCCCACAACTTTCGTCACTGGAACCTAAATCCAGCGCGTCTACCAGTTCCGCCACGCCCGCTTGAAAAGCATCCCATCCGACCGCGATGCCGCGGGCGGCCGGGCTTATAGCATGCGCCCGCCAGTTCGCAGCAAAAAAATGGCCGCTTTTGCATAGCCGCCTGCGACTCATCGCGGCTGGACAGACTGAGTTGAAAATGGTCCGCATCGGCCCGATGGCAAGTCCCCAATTCCCCCTCGACCGGCGCCAGCTGGTGACCGCCCTCGGCACCGCAGCGCTCTGCCCGCTCCTGCCCGCGATCGGCGTGGCACAAGGCCGCACGGCCGTGGCCCTGCAGACGAGGACCGATCGCATTTCGCTTCGTCCCGGCGGCCCCGAGACGCCGGTCTGGACCCTTGGCAATGGAGACCTCCGCTTCAAGCGTGGCGAGGTGCTCGACGTCACCTTCAACAACGCGCTGCCGGTCCCGGCGGCGCTGGACTTTCGCGGGCTCGACGGAGTGCCGGCGGCCGAGCCGCTGACCTCACGGGCTCCGGTCCAGGCGGGAGCAAAGGATACCTTCCAGCTTCCGCTTCGACACGCCGGAACCTTCCTCTGCGACGCCGGCCTGCTCGGCGACGGCAGCGCCTCGCCGGCGCGGCCGCGTGCCCTCATCGTCGACAGCACGTCTCCGGTTGCAGTGGATCGCGACCAGGCCCTCGTCATCGAGGAGTGGCGCCTGCGTCAGGATGGGATAGTGACCCCTGCCGGGACAGATCCAAAAGATACGACGTTAATTCATACAGTTAATGGCCAAACCTCATTCGATATCTCGGCCCCTTCCAACGCCCGGCTCAGACTCCGCTTTATCAATGGAAGCCCGCGCAACGTGCTGGCGGTCAAGCTGGAAAACCTTGAGGTCAGGGTGATGGGGATCGACGGCCAGCCGGCCGAACCGTTCGCGGCCCGCAACGGTGCGCTGGTGCTGGCGCCGGGAAGCCGCACGGACGTTTTCGTCGATGCGGTCGGGCCGGCGGGGACGAGTTTCCCGATCCTGCTCCACGACGGCAAGCAGGCCAGGCCGGTCGGCAAATTGACCGTCTCGGCGGAGCCCCCGATCCGCTCAGCGCCGTTCCCGCCCGCCCCGCCGCTTCCGGCCAACGACCTGCCCGCGCAGATCGATCTCAAGAACGCCCAACGCGTCGACCTCGCGCTCGGCACGTCCTCCGATTGGGTCCGGCCGGCCGATTTCAAGCCGACCGCTGCCCCGGCCTTTCAGGCGAAGACCGGCCGTCCGGTCGTGCTGACGATGACCAACCGCGCCGCGACGACCACCGTCTTCCACCTGCACGGTCACCACTTCCGCCTGCTGGATCGGCTCGACGACGGCTGGAAGCCGTTCTGGCTCGACACACTTGCGATCGAGCCCGGCCAGACCCAGCGCATCGCCTTCCTCGCCGAATATCCGGGGCGCTACCTGCTCGAGGCCACCGCGGCTGATTGGGCCGCGCCCCGACTGATCCGATGGTACAGTGTCCAATAAGAACACGAGGAAACGACCATGAGTCAGACAGTTGCAGCGATTCGCGGAGTCCGTGCACGAAGCGTGGTGGTGCCGCTCAAGCGCCCTGTGAAGAACGCCTTCGGCGTGATCGATTCCGGTCCGCTGGTGCTGATCGATGTCGAGACCGATCAGGGCGTTACCGGTCGCACCTACATTTTCGCCTACAGCAAGCTCACGCTGAAACCTCTTTCTTATCTGATCGAGGAGATCGGCCGTGACCTCGCCGGCAAGCCGGTCGCGCCCTTCGACTTGATGAAGGCGATGGACGCCAAGTTTCGCCTGCTCGGCTGGCAAGGCCTGGTCGGCATGGCGGTGTCCGGCCTCGACATGGCCTGCTGGGACGTGCTCGGCCAGCTCGCCGGCCGGCCGCTGGTCGAATTGCTCGGTGGCTCCGCGAAGCCGATCAAGGCCTATGACAGCTACGGCGTGGTCGATCCGGTTGCCGACGAGCGCGCGCTGCGCCGCTCGCTCGACCAGGGCTTCAAGGGCATCAAGATCAAGGGCGGCGACGGCGATGCCGCCAATGACGAGCGCGTGGTCAAGGGCGTGCGCGCCCTGCTCGGCCCCGACATCGCGCTGATGATCGACTTCAACCAGTCGCTCGGTCCGGCGGAGGCAACGCGGCGGATCGCGCGGCTCGCGCCATACGACCTGCACTGGATCGAGGAGCCGGTGCCGCAGGAAAACCTCTCCGGCCACGCCAATGTCCGCGAGACCTCGCCGACGCCGATCCAGGCCGGCGAGAACTGGTGGTTTCCGCGCGGCTTCGCCGAGGCGATCGCGGCGGGCGCGTCCGACTTCATCATGCCCGACGTGATGAAGGTCGGCGGCGTCACCGGCTGGCTGCAGGTCGCAGGCCAGGCCGACGCCGCCTCGATCCCGATGTCGAGCCATCTGTTCGCAGAGGTCAGCGCGCACCTGCTCGCTGTGACGCCGACCGCGCACTGGCTCGAATTCCTCGACTTCGCCGGCGCGATCCTGGCCAATCCAGCGGAGATCGTCGACGGCGCCGTCACCGCGCGCGGTCCCGGCCTCGGCATCGAATGGAACGAGCCGGCGGTCGCGAAATATCTGGTGAGCTAGCCGCGAGCCCGCGGCGGGAGGCGGCCGCTCCGGAAGCAGACGTGCAGTTGCTTTGGTGGGAAGCCTGATAGACTGCCCGTCAGCTTTCAGAGAGGAGCCCCGAGGTCGTGTCAATCTGCCCGCGCATCTCGACCGCCCCATTCGGCGCCTCCGCGCTATTGCCGAGGACCATCCTCGGCTGCCTCATCGGCGCGTGCTTCGCCGGGGCCGCCTTCGGCAAGGATCCCGACGACGACAGCGGCACCTCGACGAATACGACGCCAAACATCTATCTCGATTTGCGAACGACCTACGGAACGGTGCCGGCCGGCACTCTGCCGATCGGCTTCGGCAGCTCGGCCCTGTTCACGGCGCTGCAGTCGTTCGCGCTGGCGAACGGCAGCACGTTTCCGACGAGCGTATCCCTGCCCTCCCGGCAATCCCTCGCCGTCGATCTTCCAATGACGGTTGATGTCACCGACAAGGTCTCGCTCTATGCCGGGATCTCCGGCACGGCGACCTATGGCCCCGCACAGGGTTGGTCGCCCTTCGATGTCACCAGTTGGAACGTCGGGTTTCAGGCGGATCTCTACAGTCAGAATGGCGGCTCGATCCCGACCATCACCTGGCAATCGACGATCACCCAGGCCGTCCCGAATGGGCCGGCTGCGACGACGACCTTCAACAACATTCTCGAGCTTGACTACGCCTTCGATACGGATGAGACGCGCGGCGTGCTGGCGGGCATCCAGGACACCCGCGTCGAGGTGGCGACCACGCTGGCCAGAGTTCATCCGAATATCATCGGCTATGTCGGCGGCTATTATCAGTGGCCGAACAACTGGAAATTCACCGGTCGCGCCGGAGTCCAATATTTTGGCGGTGCGCAGCTGTTGAGCTTCACGCCCATTCGGTCGTTCACCCAGCCCATTCTCCGGCTCGATCTCGATCGGATGGATGACAACGACAACCGCCTCTTTGGAGTCACGGCGGAAATCATGTGGCTGCCGAAGCCCTCCTATCAACTGACGTTGCGAACGCCACTTTATTTCGTGCGCAACTAGAGCAGCTGCCGGGCAATCTCGCTCCCGTTACTCCAGCGAGCCATCCGCGAGAAACATTCGCTTACAATGGGATTGTTCTGTTTGTTGCTCACGAGGCCGCTTCAGCATTGCAAAAGAATGCCGGCCGTTACCGCGCCTCCCGCCCGGCGTCCATCAACAGTCTCGTGAAAATGCGCACACCTCGCGGCACCGCGATGTCCGCATCCAAGCATGACGCAGACATCGCGAGGTTCCGGCATTCGCCGATGTCCGGCTACTTGCTGTTCTACTCCCCGCCGGCCGCGATCCCACCGGGGCTCGGTTGCAGACTGCGCACCTGCGTATGCGACGCCCCGCTGTCCATCAGCTCCGGTCGCAGTTCCTCGAGCGGGCGCTTGCGCGTCTCGATGCCGAGCACCGCAACCGCGATCGCCTGCAGCACCAGCAGCCCGGCCACCACGGATACAACGCCGGTGACGCCGAACCGGGTGAACAGCTCGACCACGATGAACGGCGTCACGATCGACATCAGGCGCCCGGCCGTGTTGCAGATGCCGGATCCGCGCATCCTGAGCTCCGTCGGGAACAGCTCAGGAATGTAGAGACCCCAGGCCAGCGCTAGCATCACCGCAACCGTGAAGACCAGCAGGAAGCCGATCACGACAAAGGCGGTCGGATTGATGAACATCGGATAGATCAGCCCGAGCCCCGCTGCGAGCAGCGACAGCACGATCAGCGACGGCTTGCGATCGATCTTCTCGCCGATCCACATGCCGGCCAGTGTCCCGAACGGACTGCCGAGCGTCATCAGCATCGTGTAACCCAGCGAGGACGACAGGTTGATGCCCTGCTTCACGAAGAAAGTCGGGATCCAAGCGATGAAGCCGTAGACCGCCGTGTTGAGCCCGATCAGGATCAGGCAGCCCACGATGGTCCGCGCGATCAGTGCGCGCGAGAACAGCCGTGTGAAGCGGACGTCGGGGAGCACCGGTGCCGGCTGGTAGGCCGGCGTCGGCAGCATCCCTTCTTTGCCGACCTCCTGCTCGATCGCCGTCAGCACGGTCTCCGCCTCGGCGCCGCGGCCTTGCGTCTCCAGCCAGCGCGGCGATTCCGGCAGCGAGCGCCGCAGGAACCAGACGATCATCGCGCCAATGCCGCACATCGCGAACATCCAGCGCCAGCCGAGATGCGGAATGACGGCCCAGCCCACCAGCGTCGCGACGAACAGCGCGCCATTGGTGCAGGTCGCAAGCGCCGCGCCCCATCGGCCACGCTGCTGCGGCGGGATGAACTCGCTGAGCACGACATAGCCGACCACGATCTCGGCGCCGAGGCCGAGGCCCATCACGAAGCGGGCCGCGATCAGCCAGTTCATCGACGGTGCGAGCGCGGCCGCCAGCGCGCTCAGGCCGAAGATCAACAGATTGGCCTGATAGGCAAACTTGCGGCCGAAGCGGTCGCCGGCGACGCCGGCGAGCCAGGCGCCGATCAGCATTCCGACAAAGGTCGCTGAGATGAAGCGCGCATTATGCTCGAGGTCCGACCAGCCGGACTGCACCAGCGCGCCCAAGATGCTGCCGGCCAGAAAGATCTCGAAGCCGTCGACAAACAGTCCGGCCCCGATCAGCGCGAATATCCGGTAGTGGAATCCAGCGATGGGCAGCCGGTCGAGCCGGCCCCCCGCGTTGACGCCCGTCGTGGTCACTTTAAGCCTCCCCTATTGATGTTTTGTTTTGATCGTTGTTCGCGCCGCCGGTATGTCGGCTGATGTTATCCGGTGGCGGCGCGCGCCTCCGGCCCGGCTTCACGTGACGGCCCGCCCTGCGGCCGCCGCAGGCCGAGATTTTCGCGCAGGGTGTCGCCCGCGTACTCACTCCGGAACAGGTCGCGGCGCTGCAGCTCCGGAACAACCAGGCGCACGAAATCCTCGTAGGTGCCGGGCACGTGCGTCGCGGCGACCACAAAGCCGTCGCAACCGCCTTCGGTGAACCAGCCCTCCATCTGGTCGGCGACCGTCTTCGGCGAACCGACGAAGGTCGGCAACTCGGCGAGCGTGCCCCGGCCGCTGAACTGGACGAAGTCGCGCGGGGTCGGATTGGGCTTGCCGCTGAGATTGACCACGCGGTCGCGGATCGCCTGCAGGCCGCTGATCGACCGCAACTCGTCAACCGTGAATGGCTCGTCCATCGGCTTCGCCGCGAAATCGTAATTGAGCACTTCGGACAGCAAGGTCAGCGCATCGATCGGCTTGGCGAGCCGGTTGATCGCCGCGACCTTGTCCTCGGCTTCGGCCTGGGTTTCGGCGACGACGGGATAGACGGCCGGCGCGATGCTAACATCCCTGCCCGTCTTCGCCAGTGTCCCCTTGAGGTCCGCGTACTGCCTCTTGGCGATGTCGAGATTGGGGTAGATCACGAAGATGAGTTCGCCCCAGCGCGCCGCAAACGTCTTGCCGCGGCCGCTCTGCCCGGCCTGGATGATCACCGGGTGCCCTTGCGGCGAGCGCGGCACTGTAAACGGACCGCGCGACCGGAAGAACCGTCCCTGGTGGTCGAGCCGGTGCACCTTCGCCGGGTCGGCGAACAGGCCGCTCTCGCGGTCGAAAGACACGGCACCATCTTCCCAGCTGTTCCAGTGCCCGAGCACGACTTCCATGAATTCGTCAGCCCGATCGTAACGCAGATCGTGACCGAGATGCTCCTGAGCGCCGAAATTCGCGGCCTCGGAATCGTTCAGCGACGTCACCACGTTCCACGCCGCGCGGCCGTTCAGCAGCAGATCCATCGTCGCGAACACACGCGCGACGTGGAACGGCTCGTAGTAGGTGGTCGAATAGGTTACGCCGATGCCGAGGCGCTCGGTGGCCAGCCCCATCGTCAGCGCCACCGAAACCGGATCGAGCTTTGCCGCGCGCACGCCGTGGCGGATCGTCTCCCTGAAATCATCGCCGAACCGATCCGGAATCGCGAGCCGGTCGTCGAAGAAAGCGAGATGGAATTTGCCCTGCTCCAGCGTGCGGCCGATGCGCTCGTAATAGTCGCGCGAGAACCAGTTCGGCTTCGAGTCCGGATGACGCCAGGAGGCCGGATAGTTCGAGCAATTCTGGGCCTGCAGGAAGCCGATCAGTTTCATCTGCCTGGTCATGGCGTTGTTCTTTCGTGGCAATGGGAGGATCGGGTCGCGTCAGATGACCCCGTCTTTGCGGAGCGAAGCCAGCATCGCCGCGGACGCACCTGCCAGCGAGGTCAGGACCTCGTCGGTGTGCGCGCCGAGCGACACACCGGCGTGCTTGAACTGCGGCGGCGTGCGGGACATGCGCGGGATCGCGCTCGGCACGGCAATGGGGCCGGCGCGCGAGGGCACCTCGGCGATGTTGCCGCGGGCGCGATATTGCGGATCGTCGAAGATGTCGCGGATGCTGTAGATCGGCCCGCACGGCACGTCGTAGCGCTCGCACTCGGCCAGCGTCTGGTCGAGCGGCATGCCGCCGATCCAGTCGGCAACGATGCCGTTGACCTCCGCGCGCCGCGCCAGCCGCGCGGCCATGGTCGCATAGCGCGGGTCGGTCGCAAGATCAGGGCACCGCATCGCCTCCGCCAGCCGCTCGAACATCTTGTCGCTCGAACACGCCAGCGCGACCCATTTGCCGTCGCCGGTCTGATAATGGCTATGCGGCACGACATTGACCGTATCGGCACCGAGGCGTTCCCGGACAAAGCCGGTCTTGGCGAACACTGTCGCCATCTCGTCGAGCAGGCGGAACACGGACTCATAGAGCCCGATATCGACGACCTGCCCATGCCCCGTGGCCTCGGCATGGCGCAGCGCCAGCAGCACGCCCAGCGCACCCCAGAGGCCCGAAATGTAGTCGGCGAGCGAGGTCGAGCCCGGCATCACCGGCTGGCGTCCCGCCTCGCCGGCGAGATAGGCGAGCCCGCTGAAGCCGTGCGCGATCCGCGCAAAGCCCGGCTTGTCGCGCATCGGACCATCCTGCCCGTAGGCGCTAACGCGCAGCATCACGAGCTTCGGATTGATCTCCTTCAACGCCTCGAAGCCGAGCCCCCATTTCTCCAGCGTGCCCGGCCGGAAGTTCTCCAGCACCACGTCCGACTGGCGGACCAGCTCGCGGAACAGCGCGGCGCCGCGCGCGCTGCGCAGGTCGAGCGTCACCGACTTCTTGTTGCGGGCTTCGCTGAGCCAGACATAGGTGTCGCCGCAGTCGCTCGGGGTCCCGAACCGCCGCAGCGGGTCGCCGACACCTGGCTGCTCGATCTTGATCACCTCGGCGCCGAAATCGGACAGCACCGTTCCGCAGAACGGCGCCGCGACGAAGGTCGCGATGTCGAGCACGCGAATTCCGGCCAGCGGCGGCTCATGCGACATCGCGCGCTCCTTCCCTGCCCGCCGCTGCGATAGCCTGCTCGCGGTCGATGATCGCCTGCGCCCGCTTCAGCACCGCGAGATCAATCAGCACGCCGTCCTGCCCGAAGGCGCCGTCACCGCCGGCGCTCGCGGACTGGATCTTTGCGATGATCTCGCGCGCCCACGCCACCTCGCGCGCCGTCGGCGAGAACACCTCGTTGGCAATATCGAGCTGCGACGGATGGATCGCCCACTTGCCCTCGAAGCCGAGCGCCGCCGCCCGCTCGGCGCTGGCGTGGAAGCCGACCGGATCGCCGAAATTCGCATAAGGACCATCGATCGCGCGCAGGCCATGGGCGCGGCACGCATTGGCGATCCGCGCCAGCGCGAAATGCCACTGGTCGTTCCAGTGCATGCGGCGGTCGCCGCGCTCGTCCGCATCGGTGAGAACCGCATAGCGCGGGTCGGAGGCGCCGATGATCTCGCCGCAGGTACGCAGGTCGATCGAATAGTCGCCGACGCCGAAGATGACGGCCTCGAGCCGCTCCGACGCCTGCACGATGTCCTCGACATTGGAGAGGCCGAGCGTGGTCTCGATCAGGATCTCGATGCCGAGCGGCCTCGCGCGGGGATGCTCCCGCTCCAGCCCCGTCAGCAGCGCATCGACGAACCTGACGTCGAATGCGGTCCCGACCTTGGGCACCATGACCAGATCGAGGCGTGGACAGCGGCCGACGATCTCGATGATGTCGCGATGCGCCCATTCGGTATCGAGACCGTTGATCCGCACGGCGAGCGTCTTGGTGCCCCAGTCGATCGTGTTGAGTGCCTCGATCGCGATCTCGCGCGCCTCCGGCTTGCGCGCCGGCGCGACGGCATCTTCCAGATCGAGGAAGATGAAATCGGCGGGGCCGCGCGCGGCGCGCTCGAAGAAGTGCGTCGAGGTTGCGGGCACCGCGAGCTCGGAGCGCTGGACCCGGCGCGTGCGCGGCTTGGGGATTGTGAAGGACATCAGGTGGCACTTTTCTGTATCGCGCCACGGGATCGGCTCCCGCGGCCAACACAATCATGCTAGATGTCCGGCACTGATCTTTCTAACGAGATTATCTTAAGAACTATTCAGTTCTTTCGAACAATGCGAACTCACCGGCCCGGGAGCCCGCAATCGATGTCGCAGATCAATTTCAAGCTGCTGCACATGTTCATCGCCGTCGCGGAGAACAAGAGCTTCCGCCAGGCCTCCGAGCAGCTCAACCGCTCGCAGTCGGCGGTCAGCATGCAGATCAAGCTTCTGGAGGATCAGGTCGGCGCCGCGCTGTTTCACCGCACCACGCGGCGCGTCGAATTGACCGCGGAGGGCCTGCAGCTCCTCACCCATGCGCGGCGCGCGCTCGGCGAGTGGGAGAACGGCTTGCGCGAGATTCGCGAGGTGATCGACATCCAGCGCGGCACCTTGTCGCTGGCCTGCGTTCCGACCATCGCGGCGACCGCGCTGCCGCAGGCGCTGTACGCCTTCCAGGCCAGCTATCCCGGCATCAACATCAACCTGCGGGAGCTTGCGGCAGAAGACATGCTCGACTGCCTCCGTCGCCGGGAGGCCGATTTCGGTATCGGGCCCGAGATGGAAGGCCCGACCGAATTTCAGTTCGCGCCGCTGTTCCGCGACCCGATCTATGCGCTCGCGACGCGCGCCTTTCCGTTCCGCAAACGCAGCGCGGTCGATCTCGCTGAGTTGTCCGCCTATCCGATCCTGCTCAACTCGAAATCGGCCGCGCTGCGGTCAATGCTGGAGCGCGCACTCGCCGTGCGCGGCCTGCAGATGAAGATCAAATTCGAGGTCGAGCACAGCCACACCTTGGGCGCGCTGGCCGGAGCCGGGCTCGGCGTCGGCATCCTGCCGATGATTGCCCTGCCGCGACCGCTGAAGAAGGCCATGCAGGCTTTGCCGATCGTCAACCCTGCGCTGGAACGCACGGTTTGCATCGTCTCGCTGAAGGGACAATCGTTCTCGCCCGCCGCAACCGCGCTGACGGCCACGGTTCAGAAGGTCTTCAAGGCGCGCGCCTGAATCCCTTTCGGGGGCTGATGTCAGTCAGCCTGCGGCGCGAGCGCGCAGAACTGCCCGCCGAAATAGACCAGCGGCGTAACGCCATCGCACTGCTGCACGGCACGAACCTCCCCGATGAAGATCGAGTGAGTGTCGTGCGCGTGCTCGTCGACGAGCTCGCAGTCGAGGCTCGCGAGCGCACTCTTCAGGATCGGCGCCCCTGTGACCAGCGACAGCCATCCGTCCGCGTCCGCGAAGCGATCGTCCCGCTCGATGCCGCGCCGGCCGGCGAACACGTTGGCAAGCTCGGCCTGCTCCGCCCGCAGCAGATTGACGCCGAACGAGGCGGTTCGCCGGATCAACCCATGCGCGCTCGCCGAGCGATTTACGCAGGCAATCAGCCGCGGCGGCGTATCCGACAGCGAGCAGACCGACGTCGCCGTAAGCCCGGTCCTGTCCCCGAACGTACCCGCGGACAGGATCGCCACGGCGCCGGCGTGGTAGCGCATGGCCGTACGGTACGATACGGCATCGACGCCTCCGTTGCGCGCAGCGGCCGTCCGGGAGACGGAGGAAAGCAGGCTGGTGGATCTGATCATCGGCGTGGTCCGCTGGAGGTAACGACGCGAAACGTATAGGCCACGCGCATCGATCGCTTAAACGCAAATATCTAACCGCTTGTTCAGTTCATGCGATCAATCATGCTCACAGCGGCGATGGCAGCCCCTTCACGAGCAGCGACAGCACCGTCGCCCCGGCGATGCGATCCCTGGAGATCTCCGCATAGGCAGGTGAATCAAGAAAGCGCGTCGCTTCAGCTTCGTCAGGAAATTCCATGATCACGACCTTGTCGCGCGTCCACTCGCCGTCGAGAACCTTCGGCCTCTCGTCGGCTGCCAGCAAGCGGCCGTTGAACGCTTTGAAAACCCCGGCAAAGCGGGATTGATAGCGGCGGTAGTATTCTTCCTGCGTGAACTTCACCAGTGCGATCACGTAGACCGTCATTCTTGGTCCTCATGTCTGAAATGGTCCCGTCGGCTCTCACCTCGCGGTGGAATTCAGGCTCGTTTGCGCCGATCTCCCGATCGCTTGGCCGGCCGTGGTATCCTGTCGCCCCTGGCGGCCAACTTCGTCTCCTCCCGCAACATGTTGACGAATGCGCGAAGCCCGGCCGTCATGTGTCGGTGTCCGGGATAATAGAGACGCAGGCCAGGGAATGGCGGCGTCCAGTCTTCAAGCACCGCCTGCATGGTTCCGGCGGCAAGATGCTCCGTGACCCAAAAATCGCTGACGAAGGCCAGTCCCAAGCCTTCGAGGACGGCCTCGACCATCAGACTGTCATTGTCGAGGGTAAGCCTGCCTGGGACATCCACGGCGATCTGCTCGCCGCGCTTTTCGAACTCCCAGCGATAGAGCGAGCCGCCCGGCATCCGCCTGCGAATGCATTCATGTGTGAGCAGATCAAGCGGAGACCGCGGCACCGACGCGCGTGCGAAATAGGCCGGCGCACCGACAACGATGAAGCGCGTATCCGGGCCGCAGGGGATAGCGACCATGTCCTGCGGCACGGCTTCGGCCAGCCGGATACCGGCATCGAAACCTTCCGCGACGATATCGATGGGACGTCCCTCGAGGGTCAATTCAACGTTCATGTCAGGATAGCGCCGCAGATATTTTGCGACGATAGGGCGGAGGATATGGTGCGCGGCGCGCTCCTTCAGATTGATCCGCAGCGTTCCCGCCGGAGTATCGCGAAACGCATTCACATCCTCCACCGCGCCGGCAATCTCGCGCAGCGCGGGACTGACCCTGGCGAGGAAACGCTCTCCCGCTTCCGACAGCGCGACGCTGCGTGTCGTCCGATGGATGAGGCGTACGCCGAGCCGCTTTTCCAGCGCGGCGATGGCATGGCTCAACGCCGAGGGCGAAATGCCGAGCTCGGTCGCGGCCGCGCGGAAACTGCGATGCGCTGAAATCGCGACGACGGCGTTCAACTCGAAAAGGCCAGCATGCTTCATTGTGCGATTTCTTGCATCAGGTCATGCCACTCTATGCCGATTATTGCATGAATCAAGCCGACTATATTCAGCCCGCAATCTGGATCGGAAGGACATCCCCCATGGCAAAGACTTTCCTCATTACAGGCGTCTCGTCGGGCTTCGGCCGCGCGCTCGCCGAGGCTGCATTGAGTGACGGTCATACTGTCGTCGGCACCGTGCGCAGCGAGAACGACAAGCAGAAATTCGAAGCGCTCGGCAAAGGCGTGCACGCGGTGATCCTCGATGTCACCAACACCGAGGCCATCGCGCCCGCGATCGCCGACGTTGAGAACAGGATCGCTCCGATCGACGTTCTGGTGAACAACGCCGGCTATGGCCACGAGGGCATCCTGGAGGAATCATCAATCGACGATCTGCGACGGCAGTTCGAGGTCAATGTCTTCGGCGCGGTGGCGATGATCCAGGCCGTGCTGCCCTTCATGCGCAAGCGACGCGCCGGGCACATCCTCAACATCACGTCGATGGGCGGGATCATGACGTTGCCGGGTCTCAGCTACTATCATGGCAGCAAGTTCGCGCTTGAGGGGATATCCGAGTCCCTTGGCAAGGAAGTCAAAGACCTCGGCATCAAGGTCACCGCGGTCGAGCCAGGCGGCTTCCGCACCGACTGGGCCGGACGATCGATGGTCCGGGCTGGACGATCGATCAGCGACTACGACCCAATCATCGAGCCGATCCGCAAACGCCGCATGGAAATGAGCGGCCGGCAGGTCGGCGACCCCAAGAAGGCCGCGCAGGCGATGCTGAAACTCGCGATGTCGGCTGATCCGCCGGCGCATCTGCTGCTCGGCAGCGATGCCGTGCGGTTAGTCGAGGAAAAAATGAAACTGCTGCAGGCCGAATTCGAGGCTTGGAAGAGCGTTTCGCTCTCCACCGATGTTGCGTGAGCAGCATCAGTCAACACCGGTCCGTCATTGCAAGGCGGGCCGGTGGACGGGCAACTCGGACTGACACGCCTTAAGAATTAGCGCGCGGACGAGCGAACTTCGCCGTCCATCAAACTGCGTCCTCGATGAGCGGCACAGGCCCCGCCGCCCTCACCGGACGGATATCGTCCAGCTCGGCAATCCGGCGGTCGATCGCACCGATCACGTGCTTCGAGAACGGTCCGAAATGCAGGTACAGCGCCATCAGCATCACGATGTAGCGCAGTGCGCCTGGATTGGACTTGGCGACCTCGACAAAGGTCTTCCAGAACGGCTCGCGAACCTCCGGCAGGGCTCGCATGATCTTGTGTACGCCCTCGATGCCGCCAAGCTTCTTGCGCGTGTCGCCATCCGGCAGGTCGCGCCGCCGGTCGGACCGGTCGAGCATGGCGGCAAGCCGCGACAGTCGACCGGCATATGCAGACGGGCTGTACACGTGGCCGAGCACCGCCCTGTAATCCACAAGGATGTCACGAAGCGGACGCTTGGTGTCGAAATTGCAGCCGAGCGTGCATTGGTCGCCCGCCTGCTCGACCTTCATGAGATCATGGCCTTTGTGCAGGCGGCCTTCCTTCGCCAGCCGCCGCGTCAGCTGCGTACCAGGCAGCGCATAGAGCAGTCCAACCATGCAGACTGGAATGCTCGCCTCCTCGATGAAGTCGATCATCGCCTGCGCCATCGAGACTTTCTCGGTATCGAACCCGACGATGAAGCCCGCGGTGACGAACATGCCGTAGTCGTAGATCTTGTGAACGCTCTCGGCGATGTTGCGCCTGGTGTTCTGCTTTTTCTTCATCTCCACGAGAGTCTCCGGATCCGGGCTCTCAATGCCGACGAAAATTCCGAAGAAGTTCGCGTCCTTCATTGCCTGCAGCAGCTCGCTGTCATCAGCGATATTGATCGAGGCTTCGGTCGAGAACTCGAACGGATAGTCTCGCTCTTCCAGCCAGGCCTTGAGCTGCGGCAGCAAGATGCGGAGATTTTTCTTGTTGCCGATGAAATTGTCGTCGACGAAATCGACATGCCCGCGATAACCATGATCATAGAGCGCCTGCAGCTCAGCGAGAATCTGATCGGGGGTCTTGGTCCGCGGCACGCGACCATACAGCTCGATGATATCGCAGAACTCGCAGGTGAACGGGCAGCCGCGCGAATACTGCACCCCAATGAAGAGATAATGATCGAACTTGATCAGATCGTAGCGGGGCATCGGACTTAGCGTGACGTCGATCTTGAATTTCTCGGCAATGAATACGCCCTTGCGCTCGCCGCTTTCCCAGGCGGCGATGAATCGCTCGATGATCTGCTCGGCCTCGCCGATCACCTGGAAGTCCGCGTCCGCGTAGAGATGCGGGCTGGAGGAGACGTCGGGCCCACCGACACATACCGGCTTGCCGTGCAGATGGGCGAGATCGATCAGGTGGAGAAAATCAGGCTGCTGGTTGAGCATGCCGCCGATCATCACGAGATCGGCCCAGTCGAGCTCTGCGTCCCTCAAAGGCTCGGTGTTACGGTTGATGAGACGAATTTCCCAATGCTTCGGCAGCATGGCGGCGACAGTGATCAGTCCAAGCGGCGCTGCCGGATAATTCGCACCGACGAGTTCGCAGGCCTCCGTATAGTTCCAGAACGAGTCCGGTACGAACTTGGGATAGATCATTAGGACACGGCAAGGATGAGTCATGTTGCTCCGGCCTGGACGTTGACGGTCATCATGCTACGCCGCTTGTCGGGGCTCAAGGGTTCGATTTGCCCGTCCATACAGGCACCACAGGTGGTCAAATAGCGTCCGATCGTCGGACGATCGTCCGCCTCGCTGTGAGCCTGGTCCGGTTCGCGGGTTCCGCCTGCGGTCAATATCGTCCCTGCCCGGGCGTGGTGGGCGCACGACGCCGGCCGGCCGCACGCGTCCAGAGATAGCGCACGTCCGGCTCATTCTCCTCATTGCGCTGCCGTCGGTCTGCTCGACCGGGACAAATCCGCCCACCTCATAAAAGCGGCGCGCCGCCGCATTTCGCTGGAAGGTCCACAGTTGCAATCTGTCGGCGCTGTGCATTGCGATATCGACCAGCGCACCGCCGATGCCGCGGCCCTGCGCGGCAGGCAGCACATAGAGCTGCTCGATCCAGTCGTGGTGGAACGCGATCACGCCGCTCATCGCATCGCTGTCGAACGCGCCCCAAAGCGTGCAGACGGCAAGCATCCTTTCGCGATAGAACCAGCGGTCTTCGTCCGGCATATGCAGGCCGGCGAGCCACGGCAGCGCCTGATCGAACGCCGCGCGATGCACGCGCGCGGCCGCGTCCATGTCGGCAAGTTCAAGCCGCCTAATACTCAATCCCGAACTCGTCGTAGAGCCGGCGGAACACGGCCGGCAGCACCTCGGTCAGGTCTTCGGCGATCAGGCCGGGACCGGCTTCGCCCGCGCCCTCGCCGTGCATCCATACGCCGATGCTGGCGGCCTCGAACGCCGTTACGCCCTGCGCCAGGAAGCCTGCGATGATGCCGGACAGCACGTCGCCGGCGCCGGCGGTGGCGAGCCAGGGCGGCGCGTTGGCGGCGATGGTGGCGCGGCCGTCGGGCGACGCAACCACAGTGTCAGCGCCTTTCAGCAGCACCACCGCGCCGGACCGTTCGGCGGCGCCGCGCACCCGCTCGAGCTTCGAGCGGCCGGGATACTTGTTGGAGATGTCGCTGAACAGCCGCGGAAACTCGCCCTCATGTGGCGTCAGCACCACCTGCTGGCCGTCGGAGGCCTTGATCGCCTCGAACAGCCGGTCCGGCGCACTGGCAAAGCTCGTCAGCGCATCGGCATCGAGCACGAGGTGGCGCTGCGCCGACAGCGCGGTGTGGACGAAGTCGCGCGTGCGTGCGCTGACGCCCATACCGGGGCCGATCACGCAGGCATTGAGCCTCTTGTCGCCGAGCAGTTCGGCGAACTGGATCGGGTTGTCGACCGCGCGCACCATCACGGCGGTCAGCGCCGCGGCATTGACCGCCAGCGCATCGCGCGGCGAGGCCACCGTCACGAGGCCGGCGCCGGCGCGCAGTGCCCCGCGCGCGGCGAGCCGAGCCGCGCCGGTCGAGGCGATATCGCCCGACACCACCACCGCATGCCCGCGCGCATATTTGTGGCCGTCGATCCGCGGCACCGGGAACGACCACCGCCAGGCCTCCGGCGCGTTCTCGGCCGTCAGCGGCTTGATCTCATCCAGCACCTGCGGATCGATGCCGATTTCGGCAACCCGCACCTTGCCGCAATGCATCCGGCCCGGCAGCAGCAGATGCCCGGGCTTCTTGCGGAAGAAGGTCACGGTCTCGGTCGCCTGCACCGCAGCGCCCATCACCGCTCCGGTCGAACCGTTGATGCCGCTCGGCAGGTCGACGGCCAGCACCGGTGCGCCGTTGGCATTGATCGCGGCGATCATCTCCAGCGGATCGCCCTTCACGGGCCGGTTGAGCCCGGCACCGAACAACGCGTCGATGATCAGGGCCGGCTTGCCGATGCCCAGCGCCTGCGGGTTGAACGGCAGCACCGGGTATTTCCACCCCTTGGCCGCCAGCGCCGCATCGCCTTGCAGGCTGTCGCGCTCGCAAAGCAGGATGACCGAGACCTCGCGGCCGCGCGCCGCCAGCTCGGCGGCGGCGACAAATCCGTCACCGCCATTGTTGCCGCGGCCGGCGACCACGACGATCGGCCCCTCCTCGACCAGGTCCATCGCCGCCTCGGCAACAGCCTGGCCCGCGCTCATCATCAAGGCGAAGCCGGGCGTTCCGGCTGCGATGGTCAGCCGGTCGGCGCGCTCCATCTCGGTGGTGGTCAGAACGTCCATGCCGAATCCTCAATCTCTTCGCCTTTTCGAGAGGCATTTCCTGTGACGTCCGCGGGGTTTTGACCGCATGATTGCTCACATATTGGTCAATTTGCCTATTCGATAGGCTTGGATATCATGCCCATTGTGGTTCGATATCAACCGACTGCCTGTTAAAAGGCTGATAACGTTCCAAAATCGGGGACCCTGACAAACTGGCATAGACCCTGCTTTTGAGGAAGCCGCTCGCGATGGGCTTCGTGCGACCATTGTGCGAGTTTCCGGTCACGGGCCGGAAGCCATAACACTCGACCAGACTGCGCCCCATGCGCATCGAAGACGACCCTGCAATCTGCAATGCCCGGGAGGCGCTCAGTGAAGAAGATTGAAGCCATCATCAAGCCTTTCAAGCTCGACGAGGTGAAGGAGGCACTCCAGGAGGTCGGACTGCAAGGCATCACCGTCACCGAGGCCAAGGGGTTTGGGCGCCAGAAGGGTCACGCCGAACTCTATCGCGGTGCGGAATACATCGTCGACTTCCTGCCCAAGGTGAAGATCGAGATCGTGATCGGGGACGACCTGGTCGAGAAGGCGATCGACGCGATCCGCCGCGCGGCTCAGACCGGGCGCATTGGCGACGGCAAGATCTTCGTCTCCAACATCGAGGAAGCGATCCGCATCCGGACCGGCGAATCCGGGCTGGACGCTATTTGAGCCCGATGCTATCCGGATTTTGCGACTTCAGAGGAGAAAAAGGGCTGCTTCGGCAGCCTGATTTCGTTTGAGTCGTCACACCAACTCGCCATTCGCGAGAATAAAGTCGCTGAACGCTGGAAACCGACCCGTCAATCCAAAAGGGGTACTCATGAAGACCGCCAAAGACGTCCTGAAATCGATCAAGGACAACGACGTCAAATACGTCGACCTGCGCTTCACCGATCCGCGCGGCAAGTGGCAGCACGTGACCTTCGATGTCAGCATGATCGAAGAGGACACCTTTGCCGAAGGTCAGATGTTCGACGGCTCCTCGATCGCCGGCTGGAAGGCGATCAATGAATCCGACATGTGCCTGATGCCCGACCCGGTCACCGCGACCATCGATCCGTTCTTCGCCGAGACCACCATGGTCATCGTCTGCGACGTACTCGAGCCGACCACCGGCGAGCCCTACAACCGCGACCCGCGCGGCATCGCCAAGAAGGCGGAGGCGATGGTGAAGTCCATGGGCGTGGGCGACACCGTGTTCGTCGGCCCCGAGGCCGAGTTCTTCGTGTTCGACGACGTGCGCTACGCGGCCGACCCCTACAACACCGGTTTCAAGCTCGACTCCTCTGAGCTGCCGATCAATTCCTCCACCGAATATGAGGGCGGCAACCTCGGCCATCGTATCCGCACCAAGGCCGGCTACTTCCCGGTGCCGCCGCAGGACTCCGTGCAGGACATGCGCTCCGAGATGCTCGGCGCTATGGCCAAGATGGGCGTCAAGGTCGAGAAGCATCACCACGAGGTGGCGTCGGCCCAGCACGAGCTCGGCATGAAGTTCGACACGCTGACACTGATGGCCGACCAGATGCAGATCTACAAGTACTGCATCCATCAGGTCGCGCACATCTACGGCAAGACCGCCACCTTCATGCCGAAGCCGGTCTTTGGCGACAACGGCTCGGGCATGCACGTCCACCAGTCGATCTGGAAGGACGGCAAGCCGACCTTCGCCGGCAACAAATATGCCGACCTGTCGGAGACCTGCCTGCACTACATCGGCGGTATCATCAAGCACGCCAAGGCGATCAACGCCTTCACCAACCCGTCGACCAACTCCTACAAGCGTCTGGTCCCAGGCTATGAAGCCCCCGTGCTGCTCGCCTATTCCGCGCGCAACCGCTCGGCGTCCTGCCGCATCCCCTATACGGCGAATCCGAAGGCCAAGCGCGTCGAGGTGCGTTTCCCCGATCCGATGGCCAACCCCTATCTCGGCTTCGCCGCGATGCTGATGGCCGGCCTCGACGGCATCAAGAACAAGATCGATCCGGGTCCGGCGATGGACAAGGACCTTTACGACCTGCCGAAGGAAGAGCTGAAGCAGATCCCGACCGTCTGCGGCTCGCTCCGCGAGGCGCTGGAGAACCTCGACAAGGACCGCGCGTTCCTCAAGAACGGTGGCGTGTTCGACGACGACTTCATCGACGCGTTCATTGAGCTGAAGATGACCGAGGTCGCCCGTTTCGAAATGACCCCGCACCCGGTCGAGTTCGAGATGTACTACTCACTGTAAGCCTGAAAGGCTGCAGAGATGCAAAAGGCGCTTCCGATGGAAGCGCCTTTTGTTTTTGTGAAGGATGGGACCCTGTAGGATGGATCGCTCCGCTCTACCATCCTACGCTGAGGCTACACCCGGAACAGCTTCGCGTACCTGGCCTTGATCTCCTCGCTCTGCGCCTGCACCTGGGCGGGATCGGCCTTGAGCATCTTCAGCTTGGCGAGCGGCACGTGCTCGGCCTTCTCCTTCACCTCTGCGTGGAACGAGCGGTGTGCGAACTCGTCGGCCAGCATCTGCTGGGTCTCGGCGCTGAAGAAGAAACTCTGGAACAGCTTTGCCGCATTCGGGTTCGGCGCGCTCTTGAAGATGCCGCTCGGCACGATGATCAGCGGCGCGCCTTCGGCCGGATGCACTACCTCGACCGGCTTGCCCTGGTCCTTGGCCAGCACGAGATTGTAGTCGTTGCCGTCGGCCATCACGGCGCGCTCGCCGAGCAGGATCTTCTTCGGCGGATCGGCCGCCGACTGCACCTGCATCACGCGCTGCTGCGCGAGCTTCTCCAGATACGGCCAGCCGAGATCGCGCACCAGCACGAAGGTCGCGGTCAGGATCGCGCCGCTGTAGCTCGGGTGACCCTTGACCAGCTTGCCGCGCCATTTCGGATCGAGCAGATCGGCGTAGCTCTTCGGCGCCTCCTCCGGCTTCACCTGCTCGGTGTTGTAGCCGATCACCTCGAACCACGCGCAGGACGTCGCATAGGTCCCATCAGGATCGATCTGATCGGCCGGAAAATGCTTGACGACATCTTCAGGCATGTAGGCCGCGAGCCAGTCGTTCTTCTTCCAATCGAGATAATGCGCGGGGTCCGTGGAGTTGGCGACGTCAACCGCATGGATGCCGCTGCCCTGCTCCTGGGCGATGCGCTGGAAAATGCGCTCGGCGCCGGAACGCTCGACGCGGACGTTGATCCCGGGATATTTCTGCTCGAACGCGCGCGCGAGCCGTTCGGCCGTGTTCAGTTCAAGCGCGCTGTAGTAAGAGACCTTGCCCTCCTTCTGCGCCGCCGCGATCAGCTCCGGCGTCACTACGGATGCCGGCGGCGCGGCCGCCCTCAAGGGTTCGGCGAACAGCACCCCCGCCGCGGTGGCGGCCGATGCCTTGAGCCAGTCGCGTCTCGACCACTTGCGGTTCCGCATCGCACACTCCCTGAATCGGGCCGTTGGCCGGCCGCATCTTTGTCGCGAAAGCATAGCGCGTAGATGGGTGGAGCGAAGCGATACCTATCATCCCGGCCGCTGTGAGAGCGATGGGTTTCGCTTCGCTCTACCCATCCTCATATGGGGATTTGTAAGTCAAGGCTGTGGGCCAGGGTTGCGTGGCGAGAGGGGGGGGCGCGCGGAGCCATGCGTAGCGCAGCGCGCCATGTGGGCTCGTGGCAGGGATTGGCTTCCGAAGATTTCTGCAGCTCACTGCATCACCTCATATCCGGTCGGATTGCTTGATCCGTACCCACCTTCCGCATGCTTGCGGCGAGGAAGCCTGGCGAGGATGAGACCCATCTACGAAGCGGCGGTTGAGGCCCTAGCATTACAGTTGTGTTTTCTGAGAGTTTCTGAATCCATGGGCAACCATGATTCGAAGATTGTGGGCGCAGGCAGCGTCAGTTGAAGAGACGCTTGCGTTGTGGGCTGCGTCGCTTCGGGAGGTTAAGAAGCGGATACGTCCGCTGTTCGGGCAAGAACGTGTTGCGAGGAACGCGGGCCTGTTTCTGGAAGGTCTGCTCGGTGATGAGCAACGCAAGACCGGTTGGATGCGCGCGGAGGCCGCTGGCGATCCTGGTCCTTGGCGGCAACAGGCGATCTTGGGTCGCAGCGATTGGGATGCCGATGCCTTGCGCGATATTGTCCGCGACTATGTGATGGAGCATTTGGCAGACGACGATGCGGTCCTCGTCATCGACGAGACCGGCTTTCTCAAACAGGGGAAGGCGTCGTGCGGCGTGGCGCGGCAATACACCGGTTCGGCAGGCAAGATTACGAACTGCCAGATCGGCGTGTTCGCTACCTACGTTTCGCGTCATGGCCATGCGTTCATCGATCGCGCATTATATCTTCCGAAGGAATGGACCGACGATCCAGATCGCCTGGAAGCCACATACGTGCCTGCCGACGTCGGTTTTGCGACCAAGCCAAAGCTTGCGACGAGAATGATCGCACGGGCGATAGCGGCGTCTGTCCCATTCAACTGGGTTGCCGGCGATACCGTTTACGGTGTTGGCGACCTCGAACAGCAATTGCGTCGGGCCGGCAAGGGCTACGTGCTTGGGGTCAACAGCGCTCATGTATTCCGATCCTGGGGCAAGCGACCGCCGGTCGCCGGGACGGCTGCGGAACTCGCCCGGACGCGACGCCCATCCGACTGGAAGCGCCTGTCGGCCGGTGCCGGAACCAAAGGACCGCGGCTGCACGATTGGTGTTATCTCGAACTAGCCGATCTCGATGCCGAAGAATTCAACAGCGTCGATCAAGGTCTTTGGACACGCGGTCTGCTGATCCGGCGTCGTATCGCTGATGATGACCTCGCCTTCTTCTCGACCTGGTGCCCGGCAGGAACATCAATTGAAACGCTGGTCGCGGTCGAAGGCCATCGATGGGCGATCGAAGACAGCTTTGAAACTGCGAAAAACGAATTCGGGCTCGATCACAACGAGAGCAGATCCTGGCATGGCTGGCA